>NZ_JAAIWK010000039.1 GCF_011008565.1 Heyndrickxia ginsengihumi | reverse complement strand
ATCAAGGCAAAATTAAAAATGAGTCCGGTACAATACCGAACTCATTTTACACACACTGCCTAATGAAATAACTGTGTCTAACTTTTAGGGGTCACTTCACAGCAATGGTTTTTTACTAATGCTTCAAAGTTTGAAACAACGGAGATTAAACAATGTATATGTGCTTAAAGCAATTTAAATAAACGTCTGTATACATAAGAAAATATTTAAACAAATAACAAAGGCAGCTACGATCCAGCCGATAATCGTCGTAATTTTATGATTAACAAGCGCGCCCATAATGTTTTTATTACTTGTAAACATGATGAGAGGGACGAGAGCGAAAATAATCCCGAAAGATAAAATTACTTGGCTAAAGACGAGCGCATTTGTAGCATTTACGCCTGAAATAATGATGGCAAGTGGAGGGATCATTGTAATCGCTCTTCGTAAATATAAATTGATCCGCTTGTTAATAAATCCTTGCATCACAACATCACCAGACAATGTTCCAACTGAAGAACTTGATAAGCCTGCAATTAATAAGCCTAAACCAAATAAGATTGCTGCTGAAGTACCGATATGTGATTTAAATTGATTAAACGCAATTGATAAGTCATCGACAACTAAGCCGTTTTTATGAAACGTAGCGGCTGCAATTACTAACATACAAATATTAATCGCTCCTGCAATCACCATTGCGATGATGATATCAATAAACTCAAACTTAAAAATTTTCTTTTTCTCATTTTCATTATCGCCGACAATACGTTGTTGTGTTAACGATGAATGTAAGTAGATTGCATGCGGCATAACAGTTGCCCCTAATATTCCAGCAGCGAGGACGATACTTTGAACACCGTCAAAACGAGGGGTTACCATACCGCCTAAGATGGAAACGACATCAGGCTTAGCCATGAATGTTTGAAAGGCAAAAGCCAACACGACCATCATAACCATCCCGGCAATCACCGTTTCAAGTGAACGATAACCACGGCGCTGCAATTCTAAAATTGCAAATGAAGCAATCGCTGTGATGATCGCTGCTGGCAGCATCGGAATGCCGAAAATTAAATATAATCCAAGTGCAGCCCCGATAAATTCAGCCAAATCTGTTGCGATAATGACAAGCTCACTTTGAATCCAGAGAAAGATTGAAACGCCTTTTGGAAATTGAGCACGTGCAACTTCAGGTAAATTTTTCCCTGATGCAATACCTAATTTAGCAGACAATGATTGAATGAGAACAGCCATTAGATTTGATAAGACAACAACCCAAAGTAATAAATAGCCATATTTTGAACCAGCTGTAATATTCGTTGCAAAATTTCCGGGATCAATATAGGCGACGCCGGCAATAAATGCAGGTCCTAAAAATGGAAGGATTCTTTTTATTCCTTTTACATCCCCTTTTAACACTGCTTGAGCAGAACGATTAGTACGATCTATTTCTTTTATCATATTTTTATCTATAATTTTTTCGCTCATTTCTTTCCCACCTACTTAATTTTAAACTTAAATCAAAAAAGTTTCCTTTGGGAAAATTCTTATTTGATAATATTGTATTCAATTTGAGCAAAAATGTAAATCATTTAATTCAATTCATATTAATATTTTGTTTTATGATTGAAAAATATTAAGAAAGTTCCACAAATCTTGGGAGTAAATGGGAAGCGAGTTTGAGATTCGTTTTTTTAAAATTAAAAAATCGTCCATGTTTGTAGGTTCAGCATGGACGATTCATATACTAAGATTGTGAAATGATTATTTCTGTTTGCTGATGAAATGCCTTTACAGATGCTTTTGCCCCAATGGGGATTGTTGCTATTGGATCTGTATGTCCGAAATTTACATTGGCAATGATCGGAATATCCTTTAATTCCCTTTTATCATGAATGATTTTTTGTAAAGCCTCCATCGTCATATGGGAACCTTTTTGAAAACGTCCAATTAATAATGCTTGAATATGTACTGCATCAGGTAAATGAAGCAATGCTTGTAGATGGCGATCGAATAAAAATGGATGGTTTTCTTCATCGTCCTCAATAAATAATATCGCATTATTAAGTGATGGAAAAAACGCGGTGCCTTGTAATAAGTTCAACGTCGATAAATTGCCGCCTATCAAAGTTCCAGTTGCTGTACCTTCATTTATCACTTCATAATGTTGTTGCGGATAAAATGTTCGATTTTCTTGATCTTCATACCATTTATCATCGCTCCAATAATCTGAAGGCTCTATTTCATACATTGCATCGTTTGTCACTGCTTGTAAAAACGACTGAATTGTATAATCGATCTCCTTTTTCATTCCGAATGTTGAAAAAAATGGACCAGAATAAGTGATTAGGCCAGTTTGTTTGTATAGTGCTAGTTGCAGAGCAGTAATATCACTATATCCGCATAATATTTTTGGATGGTCTTTAATTAAATCGTAATCAATATAATTCAATAATTGATTTGCGTTATATCCGCCAATTGCCGTTAACACTGCTTTGACGCGATCATCTAGAAACGCTTGATGAAGATCTTCAATTCTTTGTTCAATAGATGTTGAGAAAAATTCATCATGAACATCTACATGCTTTCCAAATGTGACATGAAATCCTAAATCATGTAATCTAGATAATGCTGCATCAACTTGTTTACTTTTTAAAAGAGCCATACTTCTTGAAGGAGCGATAACCCTAATTTCATCCCCTATTTGTAATCGTTCCGGTAACATTCTCCGATTCATCCTTCCCCATATTTATATTGTTTTGGCTATTTTCGTAAACTTTGTTGTTTTTCGATAAAATTGATTGATGCAACAGGGAAGAGACTCCCGGACTGCTCGTAGAAAGCGAGCCTTGAAATGGAACCAACACTTCTTTAAAATAAGCAACTTTATTTAAAACAACAATTTTTAAAAAATACCTATCATTATTATACAATGAATGTAGATCATCATTTAAATGAAAATAACTGTTACACAGTAAACATTTCTATATGATAAATATAAGACTAACGCTAAAGAAGGGGGATAGAGTATGGATGTGAACAAACGAATTCAACAGTTACAATCTTATGATGCAAAAATGTTTGAAATTGAAATGTATTCACAATATGCCGTTTTAATCCCATTAATACAAAAAGAGCAAGAAATCCATATCCTTTTTGAAGTGAGATCACAGCACTTAAAAAGTCAGCCAGGGGAAATTTGTTTTCCAGGTGGTAGAGTCGAACAAACTGATATTAATTATAAACAGGCAGCAATACGAGAAACATCAGAAGAGCTTGGGATCAATCAAGCTGATATAAAAGATGTTTTCCAGCTTGATTATCATATGGACAGTTTTAGAAAGCGTATCGTTTTCCCGTTTGCAGGCTATATAGAGGCAAATCAATTTCAGCCTAATTGCGGGGAAGTAAAAGAAATATTTACAGTACCTATCTCACATTTTCTTACAGTGACGCCGGATTGTTATACAATTGACTTCCAGTTAGCACCAGAAAGTTCCTTTCCGTTCCACCTAATTAACGGCGGTAAGAATTACAAATGGGGGCAACATCAGAAAGAAGAATATTTTTATTACTATCAAAACTATGTCATATGGGGATTGACTGCTAGTATTCTTAACAATTTTATTCGATTACTAGAAAAAAGTTGAAAAAGGATCAGTCGATTATGATTGATCCTTTTTGATGTCTTTAAATAATAGACATATGGTATCCAAAAATATATCTGTTATTTATGACCAATGTATTATAAAATGGGGGTTATAATTGAAGATATTAAGGTTGAGAGGGTTTGACAGTCCATGTTAGAAAAAAGTGTACTAAGAGATGCAACAATTCAAGATTTAGAAGCAATTATTCAAATTTATAATTCATATGTAGGGAATGGACTGATTACAGCTGATACGACTTATGTGACTTTGGAAGAAAGAATTCCTTGGTTTCACAATCATCATTCAGATACACGGCCACTATGGGTGCTAGAATATGAACAACAAATTATCGCGTGGATTAGTTTAAGTGATTTTTATGGCAGACCAGCATATCGTTCGACAGCTGAGGTCAGTATTTATATTCATCAAGATTTCACTGGTCATAGGATCGGTCAATTTTTATTGCAAAAAATGATGGAATCCTGTTCAACATTCAATGTGGATACATTATTGGCATTTATTTTCAAACAAAATGCCCCAAGTATAAAATTATTTTCTCGATTTGGCTTCGAAGAATGGGGAAATTTACCTGAAGTTGCTGAATTAAATGGTCAGCTGTTAGATTTAGTGATTTTAGGTAAAAAATTATAAAAGCAAGATACTTTACTCGAAGTAGCTTTCATTGTTAATATAGGCAAGAATAAATATTAAGGGAGCAAGTTTATCATGAAAATTGAAGTATGGTCAGATTTTTCTTGTCCATTTTGCTATATTGGAAAACAAAGATTAGGACAAGCAATCGATCAATTTGGTCATCATGAGCAAATACAAATAGAATTCCATAGTTTTGAACTGGATAAAAACGCACCTACTCATTACCATGAGGATTTTTATAGCGTTTTATCTGCAAAATTTGGGATAACTCGTGAAGAAGCGATTCAAATGAATCAAAGTGTGATTGAGTTGGCAAAATCAGTTGGTTTATATTATCAATTGGACACGGCTATTCCGACGAATACGTTTGACGCTCATCGTTTAAGCCATTTTGCCCGTCAATATGGAAAACAAAAAGAAATGGTTGAAGCCATTTTCCGCGCTCATTTTATTGAGTCTAAACATATTGGAGATTTATCTGTCTTATTAGAACTAGCAGTTGATATCGGTCTTGATCGGGATAAGACGAAAGAAATGTTATGTAGTAAAGCACATGAACATGATGTAAGAAACGATGAAGAAACAGCCCCAAAAATAGGTGTGAATGCCGTGCCTTTTGTTGTAATTAATCATAAGTATGCAATAACGGGTGCACAAACTGCAGACGTTTTCCTTCAAGCTTTGCATGAAGCGTGGAGAGAGGAAACGTATGAATTACAGCCAAAATAAACATAAAAAAGATTGACAGTTGTGATGCGTCAATCTTTTTTATGTTTATATTTATTTAAATGAAAAAAATTATTGAATGAATATGTAAAAAAGCGCCAGATCCGCGGCGCTTTTTTGAAAAAACATATATAATTGTGGCGACTAGACTGCACTCCACATTGTGCATTTTTAACGTCTGTCGACTTACACAATTCAGCTCATCGCTTTTTTAATATACCATTTCAGTGATGAAAAAGCAAGGGCTTATCTTGTTAATATGAATAAAACAAGAGGATAAAGAGAAGGCTCTCTTTATCCTCTGCGATTTGTATCCTTACCAACGATGCGCTTTCGCATTGCTTCTCAAAATAATAGTATTTTGCGAAACTTGTGTTTCACCATTTACTTGTGATTTTGAACGCTTTCGTCTTGTCCAATTGTGATGAAACAGTTCTGAATGACTGTCTAAATGATCTTTATAGCTCATTCTCAATCACCTCATGGAATGGATACCGGATTTTTAAAGGATATTCATAAAGAATATCTGTTATATATTATGCAAAAACGCGCTGAATAATCGTTTATAAGGAATGCATATTCTTCCATACGTACTACTGGAGTAGTGAACTGTATAGGCAATTGAACATTATCCAATATATGTGAGTAGCAGTCATTTTCTTGGCAGGTGATATGACAAAATGAATACAAATATGTCAATGAAAATTAAAATATTACAATGCTAATAATTGGGTAAACGTGATGTCAAAACGACATTGCTGACATACTATGTAGTAAGAAATAAAAAAGATCATCCTCATTCATTATTCATTGTCAATAACCGATGTAAACGTTTTAATTTATAAACAGCAAAATTTTATTAAAATATATGGTTTAAAAAGCTTCTGTTTGTTGAACATTGATGATAGGAGGTGATCGTCATTGCAAATAGAAGAAGCAATGAATGTCATTAATCGAATGCGTTTGCCTAACGGTGTCTATACGGCAAGTGTTTCTGAAGATTATCATTATGTTTGGATCAGAGATGTCGTTTATACAGTACTACCATTTCTATATTCGCCTACACAACAATATGAACAAGCTTATCATGCATTGTTAGATCTTTTTCATCGATATAAATGGAAAATTGATATTCATACGAAAAAAAGACCACAATATTTGTATGAATACATTCATGCTCGTTACTCACCAGAGCTTGAAGAGATGAATCAAGAATGGGGACATGCACAAAATGATGCAATCGGTGCCTTTCTTTGGGGAGTAGGAGAAGGTATCCATCATGGAAAACATATCATTCGTAATCAAGAGGATATTGAGATTATACAAAAGCTGGTTGATTACTTGGAATGTTTACGATATTGGGAATCACCCGATAATGGCATATGGGAAGAAAATATGGAAGTTCATGCCTCAAGTGTAGGTGCATGTGTCGCAGGTTTAAAAGCGGTAAAAATACTTGTCGATGTAAAAAATGAGTTGATTCAAAAGGGAGAAGATACATTAGCCACGTTGTTACCAAGAGAGAGTGAAACAAAATCAACAGACTTAGCGCTACTTTCATTGATTTACCCTTACAGAATTGTTGATCAGCATATGGCACATACAATTCTTGACAATGTTACCACTAAATTAGAACGTAAATATGGCTGTATCCGTTACGAACATGACCAGTATTATAACGAAGGAAGTGAAGCTGAATGGTGCTTCGGCTTTCCTTGGCTCGGTCTATGCTATAGTGAGCTTGGTATGAACGAAAAAGCGAAGGAATATGTAGAAAAAACAAAAAGCGTTATTTCAGATAATTGGGAAGTACCTGAACTATATATTGGCGGAAAAAATGTACCAAACAAGAATAATCCTTTAGCTTGGTCTGTTGCTTTATCTTATTTGTTTTTAAAAAGAATGTATATGTAAAATATTCGGCTCATTCGTGAGTCGAATTTTTTTGTTATCGGGCATTCAGAAAAATATTTTTCGACATTTTCGCTAGTTTAACAAAATATACTTTTATAAATAAAAGAAAAAACGACTTTTTTTCTAAAAATAAATGGTGTTTTCTAAGTTAAATCAAGACGCTTTTATGTTAAAAAGATTTCCGACAAAACTAGACTTTTTTCATTGAAGGGCATTTATAAGGTTCAGCAGAAACTATTACATAGTGTAAATAATGGGGGTGGTAATGCTTTGATTGAAGAGAAAGTTAGTTACAAAGAGCAATTATTGAGTGATTTCGAGCTTTATTTGTTTCATGAAGGCACATTATATGAAAGTTATAAAACATTAGGTGCTCATCCAATTTCATATGAAGGTGCTGAAGGAGTTCGTTTTGCTATTTGGGCTCCGAATGCGAAAAAAGTATCGGTAGTCGGTGATTTTAACGATTGGGATGGAAGACTGCACGAAATGAAAAGAGTGAGTCAATCTGGAATATGGGTTTTATTTGTACCGGGATTATGCTGTGGAAATATTTATAAATATGAAATACATACTCCATACAATCAAACAGTATTAAAAGCGGATCCATTTGCATTTTATTCTGAAATTCGTCCACAGACGGCTTCTGTTGTCCACCGCCTTGATCAATATCAATGGAATGATGGAAAATGGATGAACCAAAAAAAGAAAAAAGACGTTTATCACAATTCAATGCTTATTTATGAGATGCATATGGGATCGTGGAAAAAGAAAGATGATGGTGAGTTTTATACGTATACGGAGCTTGCCGATGAAGTCATTGACTATGTCGCTGAACATGGGTATACACATATTGAACTAATGCCAATTATGGAACATCCGTATGATCGATCGTGGGGATATCAAATAACTGGTTATTACGCTGTTACAAGTCGCTATGGCACCCCTGAGGAATTTATGTACTTTGTAGACCGCTGCCATCAAAGAGGTATTGGTGTCATCCTAGATTGGGTACCTGTTCATTTTTGTAAGGATGCACATGGGCTTGGGCGTTTTGACGGTACACCACTTTATGAACCGATTGATCCAGAACAAGCTGAGAGACCAATTTGGGGTACATATAATTTTGATTTTAGTAAACCTGAAGTCGTGAGTTTTCTTATTTCGAATGCCATGTTTTGGATGGACATGTATCATATTGACGGATTTAGAGTCGATGCTGTTTCTTCAATGATTTACTTAAATCATGATCGCGGTGATGGCAGAACATTAACAAACGCTTACGGTGGGATAGAAAATTTAGAAGCAATTGCGTTTATTAAAAAATTAAACGAAGTGATTTTCCGTCAATATCCTGATGCGTTAATGATTGCCGAAGAGGCAACAGCGTGGCCGCTTGTGACAGCGCCTACCTATGATGGCGGGCTTGGATTTAATTATAAGTGGAATATGGGATGGTGCAATGACATTTTACGTTATATGCAATTAAATACGGACGAAAGACGACATCATCACAATTTGCTAACTTTTTCGCTTTACTATGCATTTTCCGAAAACTTTATTTTGCCTTTCTCACATGATGAGTTAGTTTATGGGAAGAAATCCCTTTTGAACAAAATGCCTGGTGATTTCGAGCAAAAATTTGCCAATTTACGATTGTTATACACATTTTTTATGACCCATCCTGGTAAAAAATTATTGTTTATGGGCAGTGAGTTTGGTCAGTTTGATGAATGGAAAGATGAAACGGAACTGGATTGGAATCTTTTTGACTTTGAAACACATCGACAATTTTTTTACTTCACAAAAACATTTAACCAGTTTTACAAACGGACAAGAAATCTATGGCGCCTTGATCATGAACCCGGTGGATTTGAGTGGATTGACCCGAATAATGCTGGTCAAAGCATCATAAGTTTTATTAGGAAAGGAAAACGAAAAGGAGATTATTGTATTATTATTTGTAATTTTTCCGAAGATGCTTTCCAACATTTCCGTATTGGTGTTCCTTCATCTGGCTATTACACGGAAATTTTTAATAGTGATGACATTTCTTTTGGGGGGGCAGGAATCGTCAATAAGGAACCTTGTAAAGTTGAAAAAATCCCATATCATAATCAGCCTTACAGTATGGAAATTAAAGTCCCCCGATTAAGTGCAATTATTTTTAAAAAAACAACGAAACGTCACAGGGGGGTTCAAGCATAATGGCAGAAAAAAAATGGATTGCTATGTTATTAGCAGGAGGACAAGGAACACGCTTAGGGAATTTAACATCATCAATCGCTAAACCAGCTCTTACTTTTGGAGGGAAATATCGAATTATAGATTTCAGTTTAAGTAATTGCACCCATTCGGGAATTGATACGGTAGGTGTCTTAACCCAGTATCAGCCACATCTTTTAAATTCGTATGTTGGCAACGGGCGAGCATGGGATTTAGATCGCAAATTTGGCGGGGCAATGGTACTACCGCCTTATATTGGGAAAAACGGCGGGGAGTGGTATAGAGGTACGGCAAATGCTGTTTACCAGAATATCCATTATATTGACCATTATGACCCTGAATATGTAGTGATTTTATCTGGTGATCATATTTACAAAATGGATTATGAGAAATTGTTGCAATTCCATATCGAAAAGGGTTCTCAAGCGACCATTTCTGTTATTGAAGTTCCATGGCAAGAGGCAAATCGTTTTGGCATCATTACGACGAACTATAATGGAAAAATCGTCGAATTTGAAGAAAAACCACCTCTTCCAAGAAGCAATCTCGCTTCAATGGGTGTTTATCTTTTTAATTGGAAGTTCTTAAAACAATATTTAATTGAAGATGAGCAGAATGCAGCTTCGTCAAATGATTTTGGTAAAGACATCATCCCGAAAATGCTGGCGGATTCCAATCAGTTATATGCTTATCAATTCAATGGCTATTGGAAAGATGTCGGAACGATTAACAGTTTTTGGGAATCCCATATGGATCTCTTAAATGATCATCAAGGGCTCCGTTTAGATGATCCTCATTGGAAGATTTATGCTGGTGATGCTGACCACCCTCCTCAATATATTTCTCCAGAAGCAGAGGTACGTAATTCGCTTATTAACGAGGGATGCTGGATTTATGGAAAAGTGGCGTCATCTGTTGTTTCCTATAATGTGTATGTCGGCAAAGATACGAACATTAAAGATTCAGTCATTATGCCGAACGTTACAATTGGAAATAATGTCACGATCGAAAGAGCAATTATTGCAAGCAATACGATCATCGAGGATGGTAAAGTGATCGCTCCTCTAAATCAAACAGATGATATTCAATTAATTTGCCAAAATCATCTTATTCAATCTGCAATGAAAGAAGTACTGTAAAAACTACAAGATTAAAGGACGATGTTCATGACAAATATATTAGGAGTAATTAATTTAATCAACGAAAAACCAATTTTAAAAGAACTGACTCACCATCGTTGTTTAGCGGCAATTCCGTTTGGAGGACGATACCGTCTTATTGATTTTAATTTATCCAATTTTATTCATGCTGATGTTTCAAGTGTTGCAGTATTTACAAAAGATAAAGGCAGGGCGATAATGGACCATCTCGGTTCTGGAAAAGAATGGGATTTGGACCGTCATAATGGAGGACTATTTATTTTACCAACGATTTCAGATGATCACAAAGTAAAAGGTGACCTCCAACAGTTTTATGATCATATTGAGTTCTTTGAGCGTTCGTCAGCGGAGTATGTTGTTATTACGCCCGGTCATCATGTAAGTAAGTTAGATATGAAAGAGTTGGTGGATTATCATCAGCAAACAAATGCCGACATTACTGTTGTATATAAAAAGTACGATGGCAAACCGATTCAAAAACCAAATTATCATAAATGTTTTATAAATCCAGATGGAGATATTGATGATATAGAGCTTTATACGAATCCTAAGATTGGAGATAACATTTGCTTAGAAACATACGTAATCAGCATCCCTTTATTAATCAATTTAATTAAACATTGCATTGATAATCATGAATACGACTTTTTAAAAGATATTGTGAAAGCAAACATACAACATTTAAACATAAAAGGCTTTGCCCATTTAGGTCCAATGTTGTTTATTCATTCAGTCGAAAGCTATCATGACAGCAATATGAGTTTATTAAATCCTGAAGTCGTTCGCACATTCTTTTATCATCATTGGGATATTTTTACGAAGCTAAAACATGAACCTCCAACGAAATTCGGTGAGTCATCGCGGGTTTCGAATTCTTTAATTGCGAATGGCTGCGAAATTCATGGCGAAGTTGAGAACTGCATTATTTTTAGAGGCGTGAAAATTAAAAAAGGGGCTATCGTAAAAAACAGCATCATTATGCAAAAGACACAAATTGAAGAAGATGTCATGATCGATAATATCATTACGGATAAACAAGTGACGATTACTAAGAATGCCGTGATTATTGGAACTTCTTGTCCTAAAGTGATTAAAAAGAGAGAAACGGTTTAGGCGGAGGTTATAATATGAACATTTTATTTGCTGCATCAGAATGTGCACCATTTATTAAAACAGGCGGATTAGGAGATGTCATAGGTGCATTGCCAAAAGCTTTAAGAAAGCAAGACATCAATGTATCAGTAATTCTACCAAAATATGAAGATCTTCCATTTGAATTTAAAAAACAATTCTCTTTTTTGAAAAGTATTGAAGTTCCAGTAGGCTGGCGAAATCAGTATTGTGGCATTGAAACATATGAGGATGACGGCATCCAATATTATTTCATTGATAATCAATATTATTTTAAAAGAAGTGGAAGCTACGGTTTTTATGATGACGGAGAAAGGTTTGCCTTTTTCTCAAGAGCTGTGTTAGAAGTATTGCCACATCTCTACGAAAAGCCTGACATTATTCATTGTCACGATTGGCAAACAGGACCAATCAGTGTGCTGCTAAAGGCACATTATAAAAACCATCCTTTTTATCAATCAATTAAAACCGTTTTCACGATTCATAATTTGCATTATCAAGGGGTATATCCAAAGTCCGTATTGCATGATTTATTAGATTTAAGTGAATTATATTTTCATATGGATGGACTTGAATTTTTTGGCAATGTCAGCTATTTGAAGGCTGGGCTCGTTTACGCAAATCGCATTACAACAGTCAGCCCGACATATGCGAACGAAATTCAAATGCCGTATTTTGGCGAGCACTTAGATGGATTATTACGTAAAAGGCAGCACGAACTTGTCGGGATTGTAAATGGCATTGATGTAGATCAGTATAATCCTGAAGCAGATGAATCTGTTTATGTACCATTTCATAATTATGAAGGAAAAATGGAAAATAAAGTCCAGTTACAAGAAGCACTTAATCTCCCCGTTGATCGGGATATTCCAGTCATCGCAATGATCACAAGATTAGTTGAACAAAAAGGGATTGATTTAGTGCTACGTGTCATTCATGAAATGATGAAAATGAATGTGCAGCTTGTGATTCTTGGAACAGGTGATGCCCAGTATGAAGAGGCATTTAAAACATTAGCTGCTGAGTATCCGCAACAAATATCTATCCATTTATACTTTAATGAGTCTATGGCGCGGAAAATCTATGCTGGTTCTGATTTGTTCTTAATGCCGTCTAAATTTGAGCCTTGTGGAATTGGACAGCTGTTAGCGTTACGTTACGGGAGTTTACCGCTTGTTAGGGAAACAGGCGGCCTGAATGACACTATAGAGCCATACAATGAATTTACAAATTCAGGATATGGATTTTCATTTCAAAATTATAATGCCCACGATATGCTTTATACGATTGAACGGGCGATATGGTTTTATCGTTTTCAACCGAATACTTGGAAGACATTATCAGAAAAAGCAATGACTTTAAATTTTAGCTGGGACACTTCTGCAAAGATGTATAAACAAATTTACGAAGAACTCCATTCGCATTCATTCATTTCATAATATTAACAGCACATACGCCTTATATATGAAGGCGCATGTGCTGTTTTCTTGCTCGTTTTTATTTCTTTCATTACAATGGAAGGGGAACATATCGGCATCTATTCATTATTTACATAATTGGAGGTCATATTTATGAAAATTGGCTGGATTGGTTTAGGGTTAATGGGAAATCCAATGGCAACAAATCTAATAAACGCAGGTTATTCCCTTTATGTTTATAACCGGACAAGCTCTAAAGCAGAATCACTTGTACAAAAAGGAGCCGTTCTTTGTCAATCACCGAAGGAAGTTGCCCAACATAGTGATATTGTGATTACGATGCTTTCAAATGTTTCAGCTGTTGAAGAAGTGCTTGCTGGGGAAGAAGGAATATTAAAGGGAATTTCCAATGACAGCATTGTCATAGATATGAGTACAGTCAGTCCAAAAGATTCTGTTCATTTTGCACAATTAGTCAATCGTCAGCAAGCACATTTTATTGATGCACCTGTTTCAGGATCTGTACAACCTGCAAAAGAAGGTACATTACTCATCTTAGCTGGTGGGGATGCTTCCGACATTGAAACGTGCAAGCCTATTTTTGATGTACTTGGCAAACAAACGATCCACTTTGGCGAAAATGGAAAAGGCAGTGCCGCAAAATTATCAATTAATTTATTATTAGGAATCACGATACAAGGTGCCTCTGAAACTTTCGTCCTGGCCGAAAAATTAGGCTTGCAAAAAGCGGATGTTGCTGAAATGATATCAAATGCCGCTGTAAATACGCCAATCTTCCAAATGAAAAAATCTTCTTTCTTAAATGAAGATTTTCCGGCAGCATTTATGCTAGAATTAATGTCGAAAGATTTAGGCCTTGTTAAAAGCGAAATGGAATCAGCCCAAATTGATTTACCTCTTGCTACTGCAGCCAATAAGACATATGCTTCTGCAAAAGAAAGCGGAAAAGGAAAAAGTGATGTTGCTGCAGTGTATCTTGAAATAAAAGAGCGAAATTTTTAGTATAGGCAGGGCACCTTGACGTTCGAGGTGCCTTTATTTTTATAAATGAGGTTATATAATGATGAATATGCTGCCAGATCACTTAACATACGATTTAAAGGTTTTATTTGTCGGCTTTAATCCAAGCTTAAAATCAGCAGAAACAGGGCATCATTATGCCAATCCAAATAATCGTTTCTGGAAGATTTTATTCCGTGCAGGATTAACACCAAGGTTATATTCAGCAAATGAAGATGATCAACTCCTTCAATTAGGATTTGGACTTACGAATATTGTCGTACGGCCTACAAAAGCGGCTGATGAAATTACAAAAGAAGAATATCAACAAGGTCGTGAAATATTAAAGCGAAAAATTCGTCAATATCGTCCACAAATTGTTTGTTATGTTGGAAAAGGCGTTTATCAGCAATTTAGTAATAAAAGAAACATCATATGGGGAAGACAGCCAGATGCAGTTGTAGACGGTTCTATTGATTTTGTTGCGCCATCATCAAGCGGGCTTGTAAGAATGAAAATGGCAGAAGTAGTTGAGATTTATCAGCAATTAACATTACTGCTTCCTCATAGCAAAGATAAGGGAGAAGAATGACAATGAAATTAGTTTCATGGAATGTAAACGGACTAAGAGCATGCGTCCGTAAAGGCTTTTTAGATTTTTTTAATGAAATAAGTGCCGACATCTTTTGTGTACAAGAGACAAAGCTTCAAGAAGGCCAAATTGAACTGGCGCTAGACGGTTATAATCAGTATTGGAATTACGCCCTTAAAAAGGGATATTCCGGAACAGCGGTGTTTACAAAGAAAAGACCATTGTCTGTTCGTTACGGTGTTGGTCAACACGAAACAGAGGATGAAGGACGGATTTTAACACTAGAATATGAACATTTTTATCTCGTAAACATGTATACTCCTAATTCACAAAGAGATTTAGCCCGTTTAGATTTTCGTTTAAAATGGGAAGATGAGATTAGTGCGTATTTGCAGGAGCTTGATCAAATCAAACCGGTCATTTTATGCGGGGACTTGAATGTTGCCCATCAGGAAATCGATTTAAGAAATCCTAAATCCAATCTTAAAAATTCTGGATTTACGCCAGAAGAACGCGGTAAAATGTCCGCTTTATTACAATCAGGATTCACAGATACATTTCGCTATTTCTATCCAGACAAAGAAGGGGCATATACATGGTGGTCTTATATGAATAAAGTAAGGGAAAGGAATATCGGCTGGCGTATTGACTATTTTATCGTATCCAATCGTTTACAAAAAAATCTCGTGCAAGCTGCCATTCACTCAGATGTTATGGGGAGTGATCATTGTCCGGTATCTTTAGACATTAATCTATAATAGTTTGTTTGCATTTAATAGATAAAAAGAATTGGGATAACGAGCTACAACAATTGATCATTTTGTGATAGACCGTATCCCATTTTTCTTTTTCATATTTCCCTTTTTCTAAAAACAACTAGAATGCGAAAATAGCTTACTTTTAAATACGAATATGTTTAAATGTTGCTACATCAAACAGCCCCATATCGGTAATCTTCAATTCAGGAATAACAGGCAGACTTAAAAAAGATAGGGTGAGAAATAAGTTAAAATGATCATATTTACTCACTTGTTGTAATGCTTCATGAAGGATATTCAGTTCGTGTGCCACTTCTTGATAATCTTTATTAGACATTAACCCGCCGATTGCCAATTGGAGAGATGCTAAAACGACGCCATGACGAACAACTACGAGCCCGCCCCCCAGTTGTTTAATCGTTTGAATTGCTACAAGCATATCTTCATCATTTGTTCCTGCCACAATTAAATTATGCGAATCATGGGCGACAGTCGTTGCAATCGCACCATCGATTAGTCCTAATCCTTTCACAATTCCAAGGCCAATATTACCAGTCCCATTATGACGTTCGAGTACAGCTACTTTCAGTAAATCTTCAGTAACTGATGAAATAAAATATTGCCCATCGTTTGGAACCTCAATTACTTGTTTGATCGTTTCAATCTGGTTTGGAATAATTTCAATGACATGTACTTTTTTCTCAGGAGGGATAGCAATGGCTAAATCTTCTGCAGAAATGTCTCGAATACGGACTGAATGTGGAAGGGGTGTTCTATCCTTTATTACTCTTGTTTTCTCTAAATACACGCCTTGCTCTGCAACTAACCTACCTGCCGTATATACTTGTTGAATTTGAAATGATTGAAGGTCATCAATGATTAAAAAGTCCGCATCGTAGCCAGGAGCAATTGCTCCTTTTTGCGATAATCCAAAACAGTTTGCCGTATTAATGGTAGCAAGCTGAATAGCAAGAAGCGGATCGAGGCCATGTTGAATCGCTAGCCGAATATTAAAATCAATGCTTCCTTCCGCAATTAAATCATCTAAATGTTTATCATCTGTACAAAATAAGCAGCGGTGACTATTTTTTTCGTTTACTATATGGATGAGCTCCGGTAAATTTTTGGCGACTGAACCTTGACGAATCATTAAATACATACCGCGGGATAAACGCTCCTTCGCCTCAGCAATCGTAATACATTCATGATCAGTTTTAATACCTGCTGCCGCGTACACATTTACACCATGTGTATCAAGCCCTGCTCCATGTCCATCAATATTAAACCGGGAGGCAGTGACAAGCTTATCAATAATATGGTCATCAAGATTTTTGACACCAGGGTAATCCATCACTTCAGCTAAACCTAGCACTCTAGAATGTTGGTAAAAAGGTGCAAGCTGTTGATCATGTAAGACTGCTCCTGCATTTTCAAAAGGCGTGGCAGGCACGCTGGATGGCAGCATAATATACACGTTTAAATCCAAATCTTCTGAGTCGGCAATCATAAAAGAAATACCATCTTCGCCAGCTACATTCGCTATCTCGTGCGGATCTGTAATGATCGTTGTTACACCATGCGGTAAAAGGACTTTTGCAAACTCTTCCGGTGTAATCATAGATGATTCAATATGAACGTGAGCATCGATCAGTCCCGGGACAATGATACGTTGCTGTACATCCACTTCTTGTTTTCCTTCATATGTACCAATACCAGCAATGACGCCATCGACAATGGCTATATCACCTGACATCAATTCAAGATTAAATATATCAAGAATGTTGCCGTTTTTAATCACTAAGTCAGCTAGTATTTCTTTATTTGCTACTTGTATTCTTCGTTTTAAACTTTCTTTATTCATTTTTAAAATCCCTCCCAAATCATACATATATTTCATCGTAAAAATATGCTGCTTTTCGTTCACATTGTTCCTTAAGGCGCGAAGTACCGAGGAGATGTGCGTCGCCCGTTAAAAGTGAGAGCATCATGACGCCAAATCCAATTACATCCTTATCGAAAAGAGCCTAAATAAAAAAACTCTAGGATATCTAGAGTTTGACTGGGAAAGTGTAAAAGTAGCGTACACTCGTAGTCAAACCATTTACGGTAGTTTGGTAGAAACGTTTGGACCATATTTCCAAATATATACGAGAAATGATATGTATTTAGTTTTTTATTTTACGAGTTTCTTATAAAGAAATCAATCTTTAATAAAAAAAGATTCGCATATTGAACAATCTTACAAACGTATAATGGAATTAATCCGATGATAAGCATATGATAATCATTGTACTTTCAATGAAATCTGCAAAAAAATCAATGGAGGTGACATCATGGCAGTTGTGAAAGCAACAAGTTCTGATATTGATCTTTTAGCAAGATTGTTAAGAGCGGAGGCAGAAGGTGAAGGACAGTATGGAATGCTGCTTGTAGGAAATGTTGGAATCAATCGCATTAGGGCCAACTGCTCAGATTTTATCGGCTTACGAACGATACCGCAAATGGTATACCAACCACACGCATTCGAAGCAGTAATACATGGGTATTTTTATCAGCGAGCAAGAGAACAAGAAAGGCGGTTAGCACGGCGCGCAATTAACGGGGAAAGATACTGGCCAGCTAAATATAGTTTGTGGTATTTTCGACCTCAAGGTGATTGTCCATCAACTTGGTATAATCAACCATTAGTAGCCCGTTATAAATTGCATTGTTTTTATGAGCCGACAGCAGAAACTTGCCAAAATGTTTATACAACTTTTTAAAAATGTTCTATATACGTTAAAGCCGTTGATAGCATGAAATGGATAATAGGTGGGATCGGCAAGACTTAGTAAGCATATTTACTGGAACTACAACAACGACAAAATTGCCTATCGTAAAGAAAAAGCGGTCCAGTTGAAAGGATCGCTTTTATATATATTAAGCTGTTTTTCCTAATGTTTTCTCATTTGGCAAGAGCCAAGAAATAATGGCGCCAATGAGTGGGAGGACCGAAAGAATGGTAAATACTGTCGCAACACCGAAAACATCTGATATACCGCCCATAAAAACAGAGCCGATACCGCCCGCACCAACACCAAATCCAATGGATAATCCCGATGCCAATGCAATATTTTTTGGTAATAATTTTTGCATATAAACAACGCTAACAGAAAAAGATGATAGAACACTAAACCCAAAGAAGAGCAGGTCTAAGACAGCCAGAACACCATGAAGATGTGGAAGAATCAAGGCAAATGGTGTTGCTAAAAACATTGAAACGACTAATAATCTTTTCATACCTAAACGATCTGATATCATACCGCCAAATAAAGTACCTAAAGCCCCAGCACCAACAAAGATAAAATTTAATGTTTCTGATGCTTGGATGCTTAAATGGGACATATAGAAAGGAAGGAAGATAACAACCCCGATTTGACACCAAGAACGTAAGATAATAACTAAAATTAACATGATAACTCCGGGGATATTATTTTCTCCTTCAATTGTTTTCTTTTTCGTGCCAGCTTGCACTTTTCCATTCAGCCAGCGAAGCAAAGGAACAGTAAGAATAAGTGATAAAAACGCGATTGGTATTAGCCAAATAAGTCCATGTATACCTGTATGTATTAAAAAAAGTGGAATCATTAAAGGTCCAAATGCTTGTCCAGCATTGCCGCCTACTTGAAAAATTGCTTGTGCCAATCCCTTCTTAGATCCAGATGCAAAATGTGTTCCTCTTGATGCTTCAGGATGAAAGACACCAGAACCAAAGCCAGATATTGCAATAAACAGTAAGAGCCATCCAAGAGATGGCGCGATTCCAGTTAATGCTAAACCAGAAATCGAGAGAAATACACCTAGTGAGAATAGCCAGACACGTGGTCTGCGATCTGTCAACATCCCAAAAATTGGCTGAATAACAGATGAAGTAATATAAGAAACGAGTACAATTAATGTTGATTGTGTGTAATTAAGATGCAATGCATGCTTATACATAACCACTAATGCAGGTACCATACCTGTAGTAACAAGGTCATTTAAAAAATGCGCTCCACTAAAAGTATAGAGAGCACGACGATAAAATGAAGTATCAGCATGAACTTGAGCTGATTTTGATACAGAATCACTTTCCATACATTTTCCTGCTTTCTAAACATTTATTTCATTTCACGAAGTAATGATATGCATATTTTAACACAAAAAATAAAAAAAATGAAAAAATGAAGTGCTTAAATATAAGAACGATAAAAAAATAATGTGAATATAGCAGCATCTAAAGTGTGAGATAAAACAAATACAATGACCATTTTTTATTATTTTGCAATAAATTAAAATAAAAAGAATAATACACTAATCGCACTATGTGCTAATAACACAATATTAAAATATAGAACGAGCAGCTAAGTGAACGAACGTTCTTATTTTGGATCGTTGAAAGGACTGTTATGCTTAAAAATAAGAACTTTGGAAAATGACGATCAGGATAGAAGTGATGGGATCATATTATGTAAACTAAGTGATGTTGTTTAAATTCAGGAGCAATACAATGTAAAAAGCAACATACATTTTGTAAAAAACATTGCTAAAGGTGATTTTTATTATGGGAACATTTATCAAAGCAATTAAAACATTGTACGTATAAATTTAATGAAAAAGATTAAAGAAAAACTAAATAAAAAATACATAATGAAACAAAAAAGCATTTTTTCTTTTCTGTCTCATTGTTTAAAGTATTCTTTTGATATGAGACATAAATATGCATTTTGCCATAACTTCCTATAATATATATTATGTAAACTAGAAAAAAAGAAGATATTATGCTAGCCCTCTTCAAGTATATACCATTGAATGAACATTTGTTTTTCTCAAACTATCTTGTTAATGGCGCCTTTTCATAATCCGTGAGCTTCTTTCATTCTCAATTTTGCCACCTGCTATATTGTTTATTAGTTGAAATTTATTACTTAATTCATTCATTGAGCATGACAATCATGTTAACTCGAAACTTTAAGCTATCAGTGTAATTAACAGATAAAATTATATAGATCAAAATTGCCACATATTGCGGGATCAAATATTGTTTTCATAACAGCTTCACTAAAATGATGCGAACGTTTATTTTCATATGTATTTAATAGTCGACTAGTTAACATAATATAATTATCTTCTTTTATAGTTCTCTCAATTGTTAATCCTATAAAATCCATCAACGAATAGAACATCAGTACTTATGATTTTTCTTTAAATAACTTTTGCTACAAGCTCAGGTTTACTGTCGTTGTCTGCTGCTAAGTGATCAAATTCCGAACATTCAATACTTTTTTCTTGTGGCTAATATGAACAAATTCAAATAGATTTCTATTTCAAAACAAAAAAATAAACAAGGCAAAGTTTTGTCTTGTTTAAAAAGGATATGTCCGGTATCCAGTTTGTACCGAAATCCATTTCGTTACCGTAAATTCATCTACTATCCAATCGTTTCCGAAACGTCCCATCCCACTCGCTTTTGTTCCGCCAAAAGGTACTGAAGGACTGTCATTAACAGTTTGATCGTTAATATGTGTCATCCCACTATCTATTTGTAGCCCTAACTCTCTTCCTCTTTCAATATCTGTTGTAAAGATTGCTGAACTTAGACCATATTCAGTATCATTAGCAAGTTCTATCGCATGTTCGTCAGACTCTGCTTTTATAATTGTAGAAATTGGTGCAAATAATTCTGTTTGGGCGAGCTTGCTTCGATTATCAACATCGACAAAAACAAACGGGGTAATTACATTACCGATGCGCTTTCCTTCTAAAGCTAATGTAATTCCATCTGCTTTTGCTTCTTCGATAAATTGCATCGCTTTATCAGCCTGACGTTCATTAATTAATGGTCCGATAATTGTTTTTTGATCTTTCGGATCTCCATAAGGAACCTTTTTCACTCTTTCTATATATTTCTGAACGAATTCATCATACTTATCTTTATGAATGATGAAACGATTGATAATCATGCAAATTTGCCCTTGATGAATAAATTTCCCGAATATGGCTGCATCTACTGCACGGTCAACATCAGCATCTGCTAATACTATAAAAGGATTATTCCCGCCAAGTTCAAGTGCAACACGTTTCAGTAATTTCCCAGCAATTTCTCCTATATGTTTTCCTACAGCGGTTGAACCAGTAAAGCTAATTAATCCAGAATGGGGACTTGTCAGCATTTCATCACCGATTTCCTGGACATCGGCTTGAATTACTTGAAGCACGCCTTTTGGAAGACCAGCTACTTCAAAAGCCCTTGCCAATATAGAACCACCCGTCAGCCCTACTTGCACATCCGGTTTATGTACGACGGTGTTTCCTAATGCTAAAGCAGGTGCAATCGTTCTCATAGATAAATTCATTGGAAAATTGAATGGTGATATCGATGTAATAACACCTAATGGCAAACGATAAACGTAATTTTTCTTTCCTTCCATCGACGTGTGAACTTCCCTTTTTTCATATACTTTTTTGACAAGATCAAAGGAAGCTTCCAAGTATTGAATGGTAAGATCAAGTTCAACATTCGCCTTAATAAAGCTGCCGCCTGTCTCACGAGAAATGATATCTACAATAGCTTCTCGATTCTCTTTTAAAAATTCATTTGCTTTTTTTAATATTTCAAGTCTCTCTTCTGGCTTTGTTTTCCCCCATGCCTTTTGTGCTTCCTTTGAAGTTTCAAATGCCTGATGGAGTTGATCAACACTCGCTAGACTAAAAGTAGTTATGAGAGACTGATCATATGGATTTTTATTTTCGAAAGTTTGCCCAGTCTTTCCTTCTGTCCATTTCCCATCTATAAAACTTTTGTTGAATTCTTCAAACCTTTCCAAAGTAACACCCCTTATTATCGTAATTCATTCATTAGCGTGCACTAGAATAATGTAGTTATTCAAACTTATGCCTGAATTCACTAACAATTTATTCTTTTTCTCATCTTATCAAAAAATACATAAAAAAGCTTTTAATAACTTGCACAAATACATACAGTTTCGGCCGATATTGAATAAGTACAAATATTCAGTTATGCTATGAATAATATCCCAGACTTGGTATATGATGTATTCGATAACAATTTTTATGATGAAAGGATTTGTAAAAATATGATTAAACCGTATTTAATGTTTAAAAGAGAATGCGCAGAAGCCTTTAAAATGTATCAAGAAGCTTTTGACGGGGAAATGATTGCTATGCAAAAATATGGTGATATGCCTCCTAATCTTGAATTTCCTGTAGCTGAAGATGATAAAAACCTTGTATTACACGCACAGTTGAAATTAACAGAATCAGGATCTATTTTAGGATCTGATGGGAAGCGCGATTATCAAGACTCTGGAAAAGTATCTATTAGTGTTGAGCTCGACTCTGAAGACCGTGCGAAAAAAGCATGGAATATACTTAAAGATGGCGGCACAATACATATGGATCTTCAACCGACATTTTTTGCAAAGCTCCATGGATCTGTAAAGGATAAATACGGTGTTACTTGGATGTTTACAGTGAATTAATCCAATTTAACGTTTGCCCCTTATAAATTTGATCATCCATAGCAATGATTCATTAGAAGAGCTGATTTGACGGAAGGTGCGAGATTCCTAAAGCGAAAATCAGTTCCTTTTTTTGCAAAAGAGACAACAACGTTTACGAAAACAGCGGTAAGAAAAAAGGTAAGCTCAGGAAGCTTACCTTTTTTCTCTACAATGCTTAAAGAGATTGTTTCGAATATTCCTCTGCTTATGCTAAAGCCGCCATTCCTAATAAATAGTCTAACTTATAGCTAGTATCTTTAATAAAGAATACAATTTTAATCGCCAAAGAGACGAATGTTGAGAGCAAGCTCATAAGAATATTCAAATAAACCCCTCCACATTGAAGAATTGTGTTGTTTATAACACAATGGATATTATTTCACTCCTCCTAAAATCTATACTATCTTTATTTCAAGATATTATTTCATGTGATTTCTGTACGAATAGTTGTCATGGAGTGCTAAAACTCATAATCATTATTACCAATTCGATAGTAGCGAGAATCGCTTCAACATGCGATTCTTTACAGAAAAAACTAGATTGTCAATTGTATAGTACATTTTTTATATTATTTCATAATGTTTTAAGGTGAGAATTTATTATTTAAATATATTTATTTATTAATAAAATGATAAAAATTACGGGTCAACACTAAAATATTATTATATTGGTATAATCATTCAGGCTCTTTTTTATTAATCTTCTTCACTGCTAGATTCAATTATTTTCAAGTGAGTGAGTATTCATATGAAAAAATAAAATTCATTTCGTCTGAACGCTATTCTCCGACATGATTAAATTTGCTTTTTTGTATTATATCATTCTATATAGAACGAATATTCTATGATAGACTATAAGTAAAGATAATTAGGTATTATCTTTACTAACCATAATGAAATTATCGTAAACATATTTAGGAGATACAGCATGAATAATTTGATGATTCTTAATCAGTTGACAAGTGAACAATATTTAACACAGCTACAACAAAAATTGGAAAATCGACAATTGCTTGATGAATATCGAAACCTCTCGCTCGCAGATAGTTCCGAACAAGAATTTTTGGAACTGTTTTTCCTTGAAAAAATCTTTACTATAAATAAACAGTTATCCTCTCATACGATTAAAGCGTATCGTTCCGATGCGAAAACATTACTTATCTTTTTAATGGATCATGCTCTTTCATTTCGAAACATCGGTTTCCCTGAAGTAAAGGCCTACAATAAATATATTACGGAAAAATACGCCCCTAAATCTGCTATTAGGAAATTGGAGTTTTTCCGTAGATTGTTAGATTTTGGATATGAAACGCAATTTTACAAAGTACATCTATCTACATGGATATCTAAACCAGCAGCAAAAAAAGGACATTATATATTCGAAACTACACGAGCGGAAGAAACACAGACACGTTTTCAAGTCCGAGAATTAAAACAAAGGGATGCAGAATATGTAATCTCCTTCTTTCCAAAAATTGTAAAGGCAAACAGAAACCGTGATCAATTAGAAAAACGAAATCTATTGATTGGCTATCTTTTATATACGACCGGCCTTCGCGCCAGTGAGCTTTTAAGTTTAAATTGGGGGAGTTTTCGTTATAACCGTCAAGGAATTTTATATGTGGATGTGATTGGTAAAGGAAGAAAGCCGCGAACAATACCAATAAGAGATGAGACTCAAGAACTGTTGTTTGCCTACCGAAAAAGCCTTGGTGAGACAATTGAAATCAACCCAGAAGACACGAGTCCTCTCTTCTTTGCTCTATATAATAAGAAGGAACCTTCTATACATAAAAAACGGCTGACATATCCTAGTCTTTATAAAATTGTTAAGGAGGCTGTCCATTTAGCAGGTAAACATTCAAAAGTGTCGCCGCACTGGTTTCGTCATACATTTGTCACCACATTACTTGAAAACGATGTCCCACTTGCAGTTGTTAAGGACTGGGCCGGACATTCGGATATTTCGACTACGAATATTTATTTAGAACGTATCAATCAAGATAATTCCCATGTTCATCTTCATAAAGTGCATTTATTTAAATAAGCAATAAGAAGTCTTTGGATTGTAATTATAAACAAAGACTTCTTTATATAATTCAGTAAAAAAATTTATGACGACCCCCATCTAGTCATTAACTGTTTTATCTCTTCTTCATGTGAATTGCTATCTGTATGTGGAGTTTCTAATATAAACGGAAGATGTTTCAATTCAGGCGCGCTCATAAGCACAGAAAATTGTTCTTCTTTAATGAAACCATCGTGGAAAATCGGGGCATGTCGATCGATTCCAGATCCTGTTGGGTATTTGCAATTATTTAAATGAATAACCTCAAGATGTTCCCAGTAGCCTAATTCCGTACCTTTTGTCTGTAGTTCCTGCCAATTTTCTCCGTTCCAAAGTCCACTTGCAAATGCATGACAAGTATCAAAGCAAAATCCAATTTTCTCTGGATCATTACATAGATTTCGAACTTGAACAAGTTCTTCCAACGTTGTTCCAATCGAACCCGGTTTCCCTGCATTATTTTCTAATAAGATTTTACATTGCCCATTCCATCTCTTCAGAACGGAATTGAGCATTTCGATCATAAGTTGATAACTAGCTAATGGATTTGTCTCACTAATTTGGTTTCCAAAGTGAACTACAGCCCCGACCGATCCACATGCATCTGTAATGACTAAATCATTGAGAAGTGATTCTATAATTTGTTCTTTCTTTTTTTTGACGGGAGTAAGGTTTGTCGGGTACGGTGTATGTGAGATAGAAATTAATTGATGTTCAAAACAAAAGCGTTTACAGCTTTCTACGTCATCTACATTATATTGCTTAATTGATAAGCTCCGTGGGTTTTTTGGAAAGTATTGAAAGGCAGAAGCATTGATAGATAATGCGTGTCTCGCAGCACCTAAGTAACCGTCTTTAATACTAATATGGCATCCGAACTTCATAACATCCCCTCTTTTTCATTCGTTCTAAAGATTCATATAGCTTATGTTTGACAGCCTGGACAATAAAAGGTATTTCGCGAGGCGATACGTTCTAGAACGATTTTCGCCCCGCATCTCTCGCAAGTTGCTCCTTCTCGGTCATGTACTCTAAACTCTTTTTCGTAACTGCCTGTTGCTACATCTTGTTTGTAAAAAGGATGTTTTAGATAGCCCCCTGATTCTATTGCCGTTTTTAGTTGTGTTTGAATAGCCTTATATAACATTTCCGCCTCTTTGTTGTTTATAGCCTTTATACTTCTCATTGGAAGCAGTTTTGCTTGATAACAAATTTCATCAGAATAACGATTGCCAATCCCGGATATAAAGTTTTGATCAATTAATGCTGATTTTAATTTCCCTCCTTTATTTGCTAATGCTTCTAAAAAGTCATTTAATGTAAAGTTAAATGATAAAGGTTCAGGACCAAGATTGGACAACACTTGATTTGCTTCTTCTATCGTCAATAAATGGAGATACCCTAAGCGCAGACCGATAAAATAAAGATGATTGTCACGAAAATTTAATTGAACTTGAATCGTCCGTTTTGGTTTATCATCATTTGTTCCCCAATACATCCAGCCGCCAAGCATTAAATGAAGCAATAATATAAAACCATTGTCGAGGTAAAACAATAAATATTTCGCCCTTCTATCAATACGTATAATCTGCTGCTGCTTTACGTAATGAATAAATTCCTCAGGTGGTTTATTGACAGATTTGGGGCGGTTGATCTGAACATCTGTAATAACTGCTCCTTTAATTCTGTCTATAAGCATATTTTTATAATGTTCCATTTCTGGAAGTTCTGGCATATCGGTAGACTCCTTTTATATTTCTTCTCTCTTTATGATGACCAAATCCATTTGAATCATAATTAGGCTTCAAAATTATATGATAAAACGACTGATGAACAAGTTAAGAAGCAAGCAATAGAACTGATTGGACTCGAAGAAAATAGAACATATGTTACATAAAAAGCCTAATATCTTACTTAATATAGTGAGAAATTAGGCTTTTAACTTACTATTCAATTCATAACGATCGTTACGGCGTTACTTCTTTGCCTTCCTCGATGATGTGAAACAAAAGATGTGCTAAATGATGGATTGGGCCATATTCCTCTTCCTCGTTCTCTTCTTCATTCATATTCATGCTGCCACTTAAATAAAGTGCAACTAACTCATAATAGTCTTTTAATTCAAAAGAGATACAATCACTTGGCTCTTCATTGTCCTCTTCATATCGAAGAACAAGATAAGAAATGTCTCCATCATTATCTTCAGCATCAAAGAATACGAAAAAACCAATATTTGTATCTAGTTCAAATAAAAGTCTTGTTCCGCCAGCTGTTGATTGTTCAAACTCTGCTTGACTCAACTTCTGAACTTGCATCGTATCTACATTATCTTCATGATGAAAACTTACAGTAAAGGATTTCATAAACGGTCTCCTCTCTTTTTGTCCCTTTAAAGTGTTTCCATTTTCCCATTAATTATGTAACAAATTCAATACATATCATATTCGGAAGGCATATCTTTTTGGGACCTAGCCGATCATCCCGTCTTTTTTGATTAAAAAATAGCTTGAACAGCTATTATCGATAACGGATACTATTTCCCTCTTGTTCACACTTAATTGTACGCATGACAGATGTTATTGTTCATGGTTCTTTTTTACAGATACTTCATGGTGATAACACCAGAATATTGTTGCAAACTTTCTGAATTAACGTCTAACATTGCCACTTCGGTTATTCGTTGCCCAGTCGCTTGAATGAATTTATCAACCTTATCAAAAAGAATCTTTCCGAGAATTCCTAATGCCTTTGTGCTATAATGCATCGGAATTGTCACTATCGCTTCCAATTGATGCATTATTTGAGTAGCTTCTACTGCGTTGATTGTCGTTCTTCCTCCGACTGGTACCATTAGAACATCCACTTTACCAATGTCTTTGACCTGTTCCTCAGTCAATATATGGCCTAAATCCCCACAATGACAGACCTTCAAACCGTCCACATCAAATCGAAAGATAATGTTATCTCCCCTCTTTTTGCCGTTTGCTTTGTCGTGATACGTTTTAATTCCTTTCACCGAAACGTCCTCATGGTTATATTCTTTTGGTTCATTGGCCAGCAAATAGTTGCCTGATGCCACATGAATTTTATTGTGATCTCCATGATTATGTGTTACTGCGACCATATCAACTTCAATCGGCTTCGGCATTTTGTATCGAAGTAATCGATCATATGGGTCAATAAGAATTCGTGTACCGGCGTCCGATGTTAGTAAAAAAGCAGATTGTCCAAACCATTTAATTTTCATAATAAAACTACCTTTCTATTGAATTATCTGCATGTGTCCTTTTAAGCATTTTTCTTTTATTTATAGTTAATCTACCAGTCGATCAATTTTTTCACATATACAATTTAATTTAACAACAGTCCCTATTTTCCGCGGACAGCCTTATAATTAGTATGTAATCATCACCGTTCAATCACGGAACTCCTAATTTACAATTTAGCACTAGCTTATTCACTCGTCACCTTTAGTTTACGATCAGAAATGGTCATGATGAGCAATGATGATTTTTGATTTTGATTCAAAATAAACGGAGAATTCTCCTGTTTATAATAGATGGATAACCCTCCGTTTGTCAATATTTAGCCATTGAATTGATGGCGTACTGCCGAAAATCGTTAATGTTTATTTGATGTTGCTCTTAAGCTTTTGAATAAAATTTGAAGGGCGAGATATTCAATCGCTACTTCTTATGTAAAGGTGGATGTTTATCGAAGAACTGACATACATACAAAAACACGTAAAATAAATTTTTGACCTAAATATTCTAAACCTTTAGGTTAGAGAATGGCTTCCCGAAAAGCCATAAATAGGACTAAAAAATTAAAACCGTTGATTCTTTATGGCTTTGAAAGAAAAAGAACCCACGTTAAAGTGATATGCTCCCCTTTAGGTAGACAGATTAAAAAATAAAAATCTGGCTGCTTATGGGGGAGTATTTGTTATGTCCAAAAGATCTTACTCTGCAGAAG
>NZ_JAAIWK010000038.1 GCF_011008565.1 Heyndrickxia ginsengihumi | reverse complement strand
GAATTAATATCATTATTATAAGCTAAAAAGACAGTTAAAGGTTTAATTTATTCAACCTTTAACCGTCTAATAATTTAATGGACTTTTTCAGTGCCCTCGCTGCACGCCTGTGGGGTCTCATCTATTCCGCTTTTCCAGCAGGAGTCTCACATCCTTCCGCTCTATTCATCTTATTATCAACGATACCGCCTCTTAAAAAGTAAAATTTTTTAAACGGTTATTCCTGTACACTTATTGTTTTTTCATGAATCAAGAGGGTTTTTGTAAACTTGGCTCATTTTTGTTTATTAAAGTGAATTTGATTTCGTTGCTGGTTCTTGCTTCCGACGTAGTTCAGGAATTTTTACAAATGAGCCGGGGATAAAAAAGAAGCTATTCCCCAATAGAATAGCTCCATTATCAAAGATTATTTATTTAGTTCTCTTTCTCGTAATTCTACACGGCGAATTTTCCCTGATGATGTTTTTGGTAACTCATCAATAAACTCAATTGCACGAGGGTATTTATACGGTGCTGTAAGTTGTTTTACATGGCTTTGTAATTGCTTTACTAAATCCGGCTGATTACGGTCTACACCTTCCTGCAAGACAATATATGCTTTCACAATATTTCCGCGAATTTCATGTGGACTTGCTACAACAGCACATTCTTTTACAAACGGATGCTTGACGAGAGCATCTTCCACTTCAAAAGGTCCGATTGTATAACCTGAACTAATGATGACATCATCTCTTCTACCTTCAAACCAATAATAGCCATCTTCATCTTTACGCGCTCTATCACCAGTTACATAGTATTCACCGCGATATTGTTGTGCTGTCCGCTCTGGCTCTTTATAGTATTCCTTGAATAATGCCGGTGTTTCTCGGTGCACAGCAATATCTCCAACTACTCCAGCCTCACAAATTTGTCCATTTTCATCAATGATTTCTACCCGATTTCCTGGAAAAGGTTTTCCCATCGATCCTGGACGTACTTCCATATCTTTTAAAGTTCCAACTAATAATGTATTTTCTGTTTGTCCATATCCATCACGAATTTGTACATTAAAATACTTTTTGAACAAATCAATGACTTCACGATTTAATGGTTCACCAGCGGAAACCGCACTACGGAGATATGTTAAATGATAAGAAGATAAATTATCTACTTTCGCCATTAATCTGTACTCAGTCGGAGTACAACAGAGCACATTAATTTTTTTGTCATCAAGTAATTGTAAATATTTTTTCGGTTCAAAGCGACCATTATATACAAATCCAACAGCCCCAGAACCTAATACAGATAGTAATGGACTCCACACCCATTTTTGCCAACCGGGTGCCGCAGTTGCCCATACTAGATCATTTTCTTCTATACACAACCAGTTAGGTGCAGCTGTCCGTAAGTGAGCATATCCCCAGCCATGTGTATGAACAACCCCTTTTGGATTGCCAGTAGTTCCTGAAGTATAAGATAAAAAGGCCATATCATCCTTTGACGTTTTTGTCATTTCTAATTCATCAGATACATTTGATTTTTCTTCATCAATTAGTACCCAATCTTCAACATGTTGACCAATTACAAATTTTTTTAATGTGTCAATTTCTTCTACATCTTTAAATTGCGATGCACAATTATAGTACGAAACAATCCCTTTTACATCACCTGCTTGAATACGATACTGCAAGTCTTTTGTTCTTAACATTTCGGAGCTAGGCAGAATAGGTAAACCAAGTTTTAAAGCTGCTAAATATACTTCATATGCTTCCACAACTCTTGGTACCATTACGAGAATTGTGTCACCTTTTTTTAATCCATTTGCTAAGAAAATATTTCCAATTCGATTGGCATTCTTTATTAATTGTTGGTATGTAACTTCTTTATGCGCTCCTTGGTCATCTTCCCAAATAAGCGCAAGCTTTTCAGGTCCTTGAGCAAATTTTTCGACTTCTTCTGCTATATTGTAAATTTCCGGAGCAAGCAATTCTTCACGACGCATATAATCTCCCCCTTCAATTATTAGTACCTAACTATTATACCTGATATAAAATTTTTTTGGTAATGAAAAGACTTTAGGAAATAAATGGCATTCAAAAAGAAAGTATGACATAGAAAAAATGGAAGCGAGAGAAAACTCGCTTCCATATATCCATCATTATTCAATTATCTAGAAACTCCGCCTAATTGTTGTTCAGCCATAGATACTAGACGTTTTGTAATTTCACCACCAACAGAACCGTTAGCACGTGAAGTTGTATCAGCTCCAAGATTAACACCAAATTCTTGAGCGATTTCATATTTCATTTGATCAAGAGCTTGTTCTGCTCCGTTTACTAGTAATTGGTTGCTGCTATTATTGTTTGCCATGTGTTTTCACCTCCTTGTGAGTATAGATTGTGCGAAAACACATGGCCTCATTCAAATTATCTACTGCCAATTTATGGATACCAAATTCCAGCAAGATTAGAATTTTCAAGCTTACTTCCTAACCAAAATGAAACGACAGAACTGTAAGAAAACAACATACCATTACATTTAAATTGTCTATAGTAAATCACAAAAATCTTCTTGTGTTGGCGTATAATCTGGTGTCACATAAACTGTTTCGATTTCTTTCATTGCCTCTTCTATTAGCGCTGTAAAATCAACCTGACTTTCATAATACTGTGCCAATGTAAGCTTTGGTCTTGTTTTTGGTGATGGTGGCGTAAAAATCGTACAGCAGTCTTCATACGGAAGACTTGATATTTCATACGTATCAATTTTCTGTGCAATATCGATAATTTCAAGTTTATCCATAGAAACGACTGGGCGGATAATCGGTGTCGATGTCACATCATTAATTGCAACCATGCTTTCTAACGTTTGGCTTGCTACTTGTCCTAAACTCTCTCCAGTTACAATCGCAAGTCCGCTATTCTGTTTGCGAATAAGATCAGTAATTTTAAGCATGATCCTTCTTTGCACCGTCATCGAATAACCTTCAGGAATTTCTTTATGAATCGTCTCTTGTATTTTTGTAAATGGAACAATATACACTTTTACGGAACCACTATATGCTGAAATTTTAGCAGCTAAATCTAACGCCTTTTGTTTCGCACGCGGGCTTGTAAACGGAGGACTATGAAAATGAACTGCTTCTACTTTTACGCCTCGCTTCATTGTTAGATAGCCTGCTACGGGACTATCAATTCCACCTGAAAGCATAAGCATTGCTTTACCGGAAGTTCCAACTGGCAATCCTCCAGCGCCTTTAATCGTTTCTGTTGATAAATAAACACCTTCGCTTCTTACATCCACTAGCAGTTCAATATCAGGATGTTTAACATCTACCTTTAATTCATCTATTTTATTAAAAATATAGCCGCCTACTAAACGATTTAATTCATTTGAATCATATTCAAAGGTTTTATCGCTTCGTCGCGCAGAAACTTTAAAGGTTTTACCTTCTTCGTAAAGCTTTTCGACCAATTGAAAACCTACATGCTGGATTGTTTCAATTTCCTTTGGAACACGGACAGCTAAACTAAATGATTGGATCCCAAATATATTCTTTAATGTTTTAATAATAGCTTCACTATCTTCTCCATTTAACAAAAGATACATACGGTCATGGAATCCTTGAATTTGAATTTTTCTATATGGTTTTAATGCATTGCGAATATTATCTTTTAAATGACGAATAAAAAATTTACGATTACGGCCTTTTGTTGAAAGTTCACCGTATCGAATTACGATGCGATCATAATTCATCTATCTTCCCCCACAACTTGGAATAAATTATTTAATGTATTCTTTAACACTTTGATAAACGTTTTTGCCTCATCCATCGTATTCTCAAAGGATAGACTAATTCGTACAGCACCTTCTGCGGCCTTTTCTGAAACCCCCATCGCAAGTAATGTGCGGCTCAATTCTTTTGTTTTTGATGAACATGCACTCGTCGTCGATATATAAATATGTTCTTGTTCAAGTGCATGTACAAGCACTTCTCCGCGCAATCCAACCGCAGAAAAATTGATAATATGTGGTGCCGCAACAATCGGATCGGTATGAATGGCTATATGTGGGAGCTGAGCAATTTGTTCTATAAGATAGTTGCGAATCGTTACTAATTGATCGATATGCTTTTCATATTGATTAGTGACAAGTCGCAACGCTTTAGCTGTCGTCACAATTCCAGCAGTATTTTCAGTACCGCTCCGCATATTTTGTTCTTGATGCCCACCAGTTAAAATTGGTGAAATTCTTACATTCGCACGCTTATAAAGGATCCCGTTTCCCTTAAGACCATGGAATTTATGGGCCGAAACTGTGCATAAGTCAATGCCTGAGCCATATATAGATAAAGGTACTTTGCTGCAGCCTTGAACGTGGTCGACATGAAATAAAATCTTTGGGTAATTCTTTAATAACGATCCAATTTGTTCTATCGGCTGTACAGTACCTGTTTCATTATTGACGTGCATAACGGACACAAGAATGGTTTTATCTGTAATAGCAGCCTTTAAATCTTCTATGTGAATTTGCCCTTGCTGATTTACTGGCAAATAAGTAATAGTAAATCCTAATTCTTCTAATTGCTTACAAGTCTCATAAACAGAAGAATGTTCAATACTAGTTGTAATAATATGATTGCCTCTTGAATGATATTGAAGCGCAGTTCCTTTTATTGCTAAATTATTCCCTTCAGTTCCACCTGAAGTAAAATAGATTTCATTTGCTTTCACACTGAAAATATCAGCAACTTGTTGCCTCGCTTGAGATATAAGTTTTTCTACTTGACCGCCAAGTCTATGCAACGAAGAAGGATTCGCATAAAAGACTTGGGATGTTTTTACAAACGCCTCTAGTACTTCTTCATATGGTTTCGTTGTTGCACTATTATCAAAATAAATCATATAAACACCTTCAGTATTTAATGTATATCCAATGATACATCTTATCATAGGGAATAAAGTTTCGAAAGTAAAAAATAAAAGGGTTGGACACATATACAAAATATAAGGTGATAACAACGTATCATTCCCTCGCCTGTATATAGTGCCTAACCCTATGACTACATTAGTCTTGCTTCACATAAGTTTGTTCAATTCGCTTTAACGCTCCAGGCTCAACTGATTCAACAGTTGCCGCAGCCTCTTCTAAAGCTGCTTGATAATCATAACTTCGAAAAGCGGCTTCTGCTCTTTGCAAACCATCGGCAACTTTTTGATATTTACCGCGATAGCGATTACCATATTGAATTACTTTTTCTGCTAACACCACACTGTCAACCAATTCATACGTAGTTTGCTGTAAATGGTCAACTGTGCTAACTGCTTGCTGTAAATGTTGATTCACCACTTCAGTGTTAAGCGGTTTTGCATTCAAGCTGCGAAGTGTATCTTGAATATGTTCTTGCGCTTGTTCGAATAATTCTTGGTAACGATCTGGCAAACCAGGAATATTGCTTTGTTTAACTAACCTACGTAAATCATGAATATTCCTTTTTAATTCAGCTACTTGATCACGCGCAGAAATTTCGTCCTTTCTTAAGCTTTGAAGATGCTCTGTAAATGTTTCTTGTTCTTGCTGAATTTTTTCAATTTGGGAACGTATTTCTTTTAATTGTTCACTAAGTACTGAATAAATTGTTTGCTGTTCTGGAATCTTCGCTTTTAATAAGTTATATCTTTTCATCAGCTTTTCAATTTGCTGTTCAAGCTCTAACGGAATAGTCATTTCTTCTTCTAATAGCTGATAACTTTGCTGAACGGAAAAAGTTTCATCTTTTATATTTTCATTTGTAGATTTAATCGTCTCCAATAATTGTTCCGTTGTAGCTGTGTTTTGAAATACATAGTTTTTCGCATATACCTCTTTTTCCAATAAATCATAGATCGTCTCCATTCGTTCTTTTAACTCTCCAATTCCCTTCTCGACATCGGAAAGTTCAGCCTTTTCGAGGCGATCGTGATATTCTTTTAACGTATTTTTAATATCTTCCATTTCCTCATTAAATTGTAGATGATCGAGAACAAAGCCTTGCTCAATCATTTCTTCATAACCTTCAACAAGCTCTGCAATTTGGGTAGGAAGGAGTGAACCAGTTTCTGTTAATAAATCTGGAATCTTTTGAACTTTTTCATGAAGGATTTCTATTTCTTTTTTCAATTCCATGACGAGGTTTCTTGCGCCAAGATAGTTGCCATTTTGTGTAAGTTCTTCATATTGATTAAATTCTAAAGCTAAGGCGTCTGCACGTTGATCTAAAGGTTTAATTGCCTTTCCATATGTATGACGATGTGTTAATAATTTCTTTTTAATTTCTTTAAAAATCGTTCTTAATTCATCAATTTCAACACGATTTTCTTGCTCACTACTTACAAGCTCATCCAGCTCTGTTAGAATCGTTTGAATTTTATCTTCGACACGGTTTAGTATCGCTTCTGTCTCAGCTTGTATGGCTTTAGCTTTTCTAAACATATATTTATCTGTTTGTTCTTCAATCTCAAATAATTTTTCTTCAACATTAGGAAGATCGCTTTCTAAAATATCGTCCCAACTTTTCCGCCAACGTTCAAACATTTCCTCTGTTTCGCCGGTCATATTAAGCTGTTTAACTTTCCCTAATTCGTCACTAACAGGACGATTCATTAGATCAATTTTCCAAGCTTCAAGCTTATCAATTTCTTTATAATATTGCTTTCTTATGATAAATCCACTTATTAAAATAATAAGAATTACTACGATTGCACCAATGATGCCATACATCATAAGCTCAAAAGCCTCCTGTTCCGTCCAATACATTCATCTATGTAAACAATTATTACGTATGATATTGATTATATGATACCATGTAACGACAATATTTGACTATCAATTTCGAGATTTTTTGCGTCATTTTATATATTTTTCTCAAAAATGCTCTGCATATATCGTTTATTCTTTTCACATAAAAAAAGCAGTTCCTATAAAAAGGCTGCTTTTAATAGTAATGGCTTCGTTTGATTCTCCAATATTTGGGTTAACCAACGATCAATAATAAGAAAATAATGATCAACAAAATATTTTTCATGCGGGAACATTTGCCATACTTCTCTTAAATATTGACTGTTCAAAAAAGGCATCGTAATCATGCTTCTCAGTTGCACAATGAAATAATTCATTTCAGTCGTTGTTGCCTTATCTCCTACCGCTTCTTTCATTAATTGTTTAAAATAAAATCGTTCCTTCATCAAATAAGAAGAAATAATTTCGCGAACAATTTGTGAATCAACTGAAACTTCACGCCATACAAATCTTGCCAATAGATGATGATCGCTTTGATAGTTTAAAATATAATATAGCGCTCTTTTTAAACATTTATCCGATGACTCATATTGTAAATTACGAACTTCTTCTTCTAAAAAAGATAAATATTTTTCAAAAAAACGGACAAAACAGGCTTCCAATAATCCTTGCTTACCATTAAAATAGTAAGAAATATTGGCAGAGTTCACTTTTGCAGCTTTTGCAATCTCTCTAATTGTAGTCCCCTTATAACCATTTGTATGAAATAAAGAAATGGCAGTACTGATTATTCTTTCTTTTGTAGACGTTTCATTTACTTCCATTTACTCATACCTCTTTTCAAATTTCTTGATGATTTCGAAAATGTATGATAATAGTATTCTAAATACGAGATTCGCTGTTTTTCTCCGTATTCCTCTTAAGACTTATCGACAAATTCTACACGATCGTCTTAATGATATAAAATTTTTGTTGAAGATAGGAGAATGGTCATGTTTCATGCTGAAAAATATCAAGGAACAAAGACAGAAAAATACCAATTAGTAAAAAAACAATTGCAGGCACTTATTGAAGATGAACCAAATATGGTTGCAAATTTAAGTAATGCCGCTGCATTGCTTAATCAGTTTTTAACTAGAATTAACTGGGTAGGGTTTTATTTAGTAGATGAAGATCGAAATGAACTCGTTTTAGGGCCGTTTCAAGGACTGCCAGCTTGTGTCCGCATTCCTTATGGAAGAGGTGTTTGCGGTACAGCTTGGAAAGAAGCAAAAACCGTCCGCGTTGAAGATGTAAATGTATTTCCTGGACATATCGCATGTGATGCTGCTTCACAATCTGAAATTGTCGTGCCAATTTTCAAGGATCATCAAGTTATTGGCTTGTTAGACATCGATAGCCCTGAAACAAATCGTTTTGATGAAGAAGATGAAAAACAGTTAACAGAGTTTGTATCTTTACTTGAAAAACATTTATCCTAAAACAAAAGTCGGCATCGAAATCATTCATGCCGACTTTTTAAATACCGTTTTCGAAAAGATAGTTGTTATGACATAAAATTTTTTACTAAAATGATGGTCAACAAAGTTAATTGGAGGGGATGAAACAGCCCCTAATGATTAATAACGATGCGATTTTTCCCTAAATGTTTCGCATGATACAATCCAGCATCCGCACGGTTAAATAATTTTTCAACTTTCTCACTTACATTACTCCAATAGGAGATGCCACAAGAAATTGTAATGGGTGGCTTTGTATGATTTTCAACGGCTTTTAATATCCTCTTAGCGATTTTTTCACCAATCTTCAAAGAAACTTCTGGTAAATAAATAGCCATCTCTTCCCCGCCCCATCTTGCGCCAACATCTGTTGAACGGATGTTTTTTCTAATTAATTTAGCTACCTGAATCAACACTTCATCACCAACTTGATGCCCGTATGTATCGTTCACTTTTTTAAAATCATCAATATCTAATAGAATGAACGTTCCTTGCCTATCCGTTTTCATAGACTGCTCAATTCTACTATTCAAATAATTTTTTGAAAACAATTGTGTCAAGTGATCCGTTATAACCATTTTTTCTAATTTTTCCCTAAGCATTGCATTCACTAATGCCATTGTCGAGTGATGAATAATCGATTGAAATAGCTTAAACATTTCAAATGTAAAATGATAAGCGTCCTCATGCAAGGCGACACAAAAGCCCTCTAATGAGTTTTCCTGAACCATCGGAATTGCCATGATAGATGCAAACCGAAAACGATATTGCGGGTAACGTTTGTGCAAATCACTAATAAATAGTGGTTCATGCTTTTTTAAAAATTGTTGATAAATACGATCAATGCATGCACGTCCTTCATTCTCTTCAAAAATTGAGCTGCTGCCTGGAAGTATTTCATATTGATTGTCTTGAGCAAGGACAAATCCAATTTCACTTACATTAAATGCATCAGCGATTTGTGAGAACAAAAACTGAATAGTCTCTTTTAAGTTTGTTCTCGAATTTAGCTGTTGCGATATTGTATTAATAAGGCGGAGATCTTCAATCGAGCTCATTGATTTTTGATAAAGTTTAGCATTTTCTAAAGCATTGCCTGCCGTAGTAGCTAGTAAATGAATAAATTCTACATCGCTTTTTTCAAACATATGTTTCGCTAAAGCAGCCACTTGCAGTACCCCATAAACACCTTGCCTTCCTCGCAATGGAGCATATAATAATGTTCTAGTATTTTTAATTGTTGTTGCGATTTGAATACTTCCACTCACATACGCTTCCATTGCCAATTCATCAATTGAATCATACTCAAACGATTGAATCGGAAGTTTTGGATTATAGGAATAATCCGTTGATAGCATTAATGTATATTCAAATTCTGGAAATACTCTCTGTAATGTATGTATCACTTCAAATAAAATATTGTCGGTATTCATCGATGAATGAAATTTATCCGTAACTTGATACAACTCAATATATTTTTTTCGATCCTGATTAATTAATTTAAATTCTTTCTTCAGATATATATAATTTCGACTTTCAATAACGAGATGCTGAAAATCTGTAGTACTAAACTCTTTAAATTTATGATGCGGAATGGATAAAAATAAACAGCCATCTTCCATTTCATATTCAGAAATAAAAAAAGCAAAATTAAAAAAAGATAAAAATTGTTTGCCCGTCGGTGGCTGATGAATGTAATCATCCTTTTTAAATAATTGATTGATTGTATAAGATGATACCGTTTCATTTATATTAAAATAATAAGGATTATACATATAATCAATCCGGTAAAATTCGGAATTTTCGATATCCTTAGCGTAATAAATAGCACATTTTACATCAAATAACTCCGCAATGGCATTGATCAACTCTTTGATTTCACATTTGTTATTAGTCTTTATTAAATCAAATAAATGAGATTTATAGTCAAGGATTAAATCACTCTTTTCCATTTTCTAATCTCCCTGGAGTATTCTCATGCTCTATACTAAAAAACCAATATTCCGACCTAGTATATGAAAACACATTTATTTATTTATTCGTACTTTATGCTTAAACTACACCAATTATATTACAAAAGAACTATAAATGTACAGTCAATCATCAGATGTTTATTTAATTCGTTCCATTATATTTTTCCCATAAAGAAAAATTAAAATGTAAACTGGTAAAATTATAAGAAACTGAAATTATTCATATAAAGATTGACTTTTATACTGTAAAAACATATAATGTTCTTTGTGTAAAATAATGCAGCCTTTATGGACAGCTTTATGCTCGTATTTTGTTCCTTAAATGAGAATATCTCGAATAAGGTGTATCGCGTAACTCTCTGCTGCTAGGGCGATGGTACATGAAAACAAAATACACATATTGAATGTTCACATTCTGTTTTTATTTTACAACAAAATAAAAACAAAGGAGGAGTCTTTCATGGCTCGTTATACTGGTCCAAGTTGGAAACTATCTCGTCGTCTTGGGATTTCATTAAGCGGAACTGGTAAAGAATTAGAAAAACGTCCTTATGCACCTGGACAACATGGCCCTAATCAACGTAAAAAACTTTCTGAATATGGCCTTCAATTACAAGAAAAACAAAAATTACGTCATATGTATGGAGTTAACGAACGTCAATTCCGTAACACATACGTAAAAGCTGGTAAAATGCCAGGTAAACATGGTGAAAACTTCATGATTCTTCTTGAATCTCGTTTAGATAACCTTGTTTATCGCCTTGGCTTAGCTCGTACTCGTCGTCAAGCTCGCCAATTGGTAAACCACGGTCACATTCTTGTTGATGGAAAACGTGTAGATATCCCATCTTACCGCGTAGCTCCAGGTCAAACAATTTCTGTTCGTGAAAAATCTCGCAACTTATCAATCATCAAAGAATCTGTTGAAGTTACAAACTATGTACCTGATTATGTTTCTTTTGATGCAGACAAGCTTGAAGGTACTTTCACTCGTTTACCAGAACGTTCTGAATTACCAGCTGAAATTAACGAATCCTTTATCGTTGAGTTCTACTCTCGTTAAGGAACCTGAATTATTCAGCATAATAAAAGACCTAGAACAATTGTTCATCAATCGTTCTAGGTCTTTTTATTATGCCGTTTTCGTAAACATGTTTGCTGATTGGATTAGCGTGTCCGCGGGGGACGCCGCAAGACTGTGCCCTACCGAATCGGTGAAGCAAAATCACCGATTAGAAGCTTTTCTGCTAAAACGTAGGACTAATGATAAAACAGATTGTTATCGGCTTAACTGCCTAATACTGCTATTTTCTGACATTACTTTGAAACTTTATTCGCAGCAACCTGTTTTAACAACTCGGGATTGTTTGTGAATATGCCATTAACCCCCATATCGATCAAGCGTTTCATTTTCGTTTTATCATCAATTGTGTAGACGTTTATTTTCAAGCCCTTTTTATTTACTTGTTTAATAAAGGAAGAACTTATAAATTGATCATTGATTCCTATCCCATATCCAATTTTAGAAATTGCATCTAGCTGCATGTTAGAAAGTTCTTTAGCATTATGAATATAAAAAAGCTGAACAAGCTTAATCTTCGAATTTAGTTGATGCATCACTTGCAAAGAGTCCAAATGAAATGATTCTATGATGACATTCTTTTCATCAATATGATACTTTCGCATTAACTGAAGAATGAGTTTTTCTTGCCCAACACTTACCTTTGCAGCATTTTTCGTTTCAATATAATATTTTGTTTTGTTTCCATACTGTTTAAATATTTCATCTAATGTCGGAATTTTTATTGAGGTATTTTTATGAAAAAAAATGATAACCTGCATCTAATTTTTTTAATTTCTCTAATGTAAATGTATTAACATTCCCTTTTCCATTTGTCGTTCTATTGACTGTATCATCATGTATCGCTACTAATTGATGATCTTTTGTCATATGCAAATCAAACTCAATAAAGTCCGCCTTTTCCTTTATCGCTTCATTAAATGCATTAACCGTTTCTTCAGGTTCTTTTAATGAAGCACCGCGATGTGCAATAACTAAAAATTGATTAAAAGACGGATTATTATTCGCAACCGCCGTTTTATTAGTCGCTTCCATTTTTTTCACTTTTGATAAGTAGTGTGAGGATACATACGATGTTTTATGGTTAAATTCGATTTGCGACCAGTTCCCCTTTTGAGCATCAATCACTACTTTCGTATTTTTCTTTAGTTTCCCTATTATTTTATAATTTGTTCCTGGGCCACTTCGTACGTTTAAAATGGTTGCATTTACGATACCAGAATACTTTGTAGCCGCATAGACATGCTGATGATCTATTATAAAAGATGAGGATGTGAATAAGAGTATAGCTGCTGTGATTTTCTTTAATTGGATCTTACTAAACACTTTTTATGCTCCTTATACTAGACCATTCATTTCAAAAAGATTTGTACTTATTCATATAATAAAATGAAATAGATGTTGAGTCTATAAAAACGTGAACAAACATACAATCAAAATCCGTACCGTTATTATGTGAACGACTACAATTTTAATACAGCAAAATGAGAGGGCTTTTCAAAAACCTTTTTCTACTAGAATAATATTATTTATCTCTCTCCTACAATTACGATTTTTCACTCTAGTGTTCTTCTTTTCTCAAAATATCTTGAATACCGCAAATATAGTCGTCGAAATAGCTGCTAATGCCAGACCTATTAATGTTTCGTATGGTATTAGCATGAGCCTCTCCTTTGTATGCATACGAACACTTCCAGCAGTTGCATGAAAAAAACTGCCGTGCGGAAGATGATCAAGAACAGTTGCACCTGCTTGTATCATTGCTGCTCCTCCAAGTGCAGAAACTCCCATTCCTAAAATAGACGAATGGAATACTTGGCTTGCAATAGCTGTCCCTGCAGTTGTAGATGCAGTGGCCGCGGACATAAATATACCGGAAAGGGGTGCGAGAAGAAATCCAGACATCCTTGATTGATGTAAGCTATGAACGAAAACGTCAACTAATTGTGAATGAGTAATAATACCAGCTAGTGTACCTGTTCCAATAAGCATGATTGCAACACCGCTCATTTTTTCTAACCCTGACATTACATCATGATTGACCAATTTACCGCGCTTCATTGCAATCGCCCCAAGCAGCCCTCCAATTGGCAAAGCAATCATCGGATCAATATTAATATGAAAAATTGGTCTTAATGCTAAAAGAATAATCGTGATCATTGGTGCAATAATTGCTGAAATAAATGAAGGGAGCTGTTTATTATCTGCTTGAAGTTCGATCGCATTAACAGTTGAACCTTTATTGGCCAATTTTTTGGCAAGAAGATATGTAATGACTAATCCGAATATCGCAGGTATTACCCCCGCAATCATGAGAGATGTTAACGGTACCTTAAAAGCCTCGGATGCTGCGATCGCATTCGGATTAGGTGACATAATATTTCCTGCCTTTCCTCCACCGATCATGGCAAGTAAGATTGCCATCTTCGAATAATTTGTTTTTTTAGCAATCGCCATAGCAATTGGTGAAACAGTAATGACGGCCACATCTACAAACACCCCTACAGTCGTTAAAATCATTGTAGAAACTGCTAATGCTAATAATGATCTTGTTTCTCCCACCTTTTTTACAATTGTTCCTGCAATTACAGCAGCTGCGCCAGAATCAATTAACACACCTGCCAATACTCCTGCCGCCAAAATCCTTAAGACAGCAGGCATCATTTCTTTTGCACCTGTCACCATAAAATTCACGGTATTTGAAATATTTGCGCCGCCAATAATACCTCCTAAAACAGCTGCAACGATCATTCCATAAGCAGGTGGCACCTTCTTCAATATTAAAAGAATTGCAATAAAGAGAGCGCAAATGGCTCCTAATGCACTTACTTGAGCATGCATATAGATCACTCCTTCTATACATCAATATAGTAAGTGCACTGACAGATATGACTTATGAAAATCAAATTTCATCTCAACACCATACCAATATCATAATAAGATACATTTTTTAATGAAAAACATTGAAACAGACAAACAAAAAAGCCGTCTAATGAGTTCATCTCATACATGTGCAATAAGATGAACCCTTAAGACAGCCCTTTTCTATCAATTCTTGATTAAAACTTAATTAAGAAATATTTCTTCTTTCCTCTTCGAATAACAGCAAATTCTCCTTCAATTTGATCAGCTGTTTGCAGTTCATAATTCGTATCTGTAATGCGATCACCATTAAGGGAAATTGCACCATTTTGAATATCTTCTCTTGCTTGACGTTTAGAAGACGAAATCTTTGCAGCTACAAGGAGTTCAACTAGATTTCTCTGCTCTTCTGCCACTATTTCAAATGATGGAACATCTTTAAAACCTTGTTTAATTTCTGTTGCTGATAAGCTTTTTATATCTCCACTAAAAAGTGCATCCGTAATCTTTAACGCCTGCTGCAACGCCTCTTCACCGTGGATTAATTTCGTCATTTCACTTGCTAATGCTTTCTGTGCTTGCCGCAAATGCGGTTCTTGTTCAACAGATTGCTCAAGTTCCTCAATTTCCTCTTTAGATAAGAAAGTGAAGTATTTTAAATATTTCACGACATCTAGATCAGCTGTATTTACCCAAAATTGATAAAATTCATATGGAGATGTTTTTTCTGGATCTAACCACACTGCACCGCTTTCAGTCTTACCAAATTTTGTTCCATCTGCTTTCGTCACTAATGGAATTGTTAAGCCAAATGCTTTCGCGCCTTCTGTTTCAATTTTACGAATCAATTCAAGTCCAGATGTAATATTTCCCCATTGGTCGCTTCCGCCAATTTGAACTTTACAATTATATTGTTGATACAACTTTAAGAAGTCAATAGCTTGTAAAATCGTGTACGTAAATTCAGTATACGAGATTCCCGTTTCAAGCCGAGAAGCAATCGTATCTTTCGCAAGCATGTAATTAACTCCAATATATTTTCCATAATCACGCAAGAAAGTAACGAGATTCATGGAACCATGCCAATCATAATTGTTTGCCATGATTGCACCATTTTCACCTTCGAATTGGAAAATTTGCTGCAGCTGCTTTTTCAAATGTTCCACATTATGTTGCACAGATTCAATTGTTAATAATTTACGTTCTTCTTTCTTGCCACTTGGATCTCCAATTAACCCTGTAGCCCCCCCTACTAATACAATAGGACGGTGACCGTGCTGCTGAAAACGGCGTAACGTTAAAAATGGCAATAAATGTCCAATATGCATGCTGTCTGCGGTTGGATCAATTCCACAGTATAAAGAAATACTTTCATTATTCAATAACTCAGCGATTCCTTCTTCGTCCGTTTGCTGATAAACAATCCCACGCCATTTTAAGTCTTCCAATAAATCCATATAAAAACACTCCTTATAAAAAAATAAACGCCCCTTCGTATAAACGAAGGGACGATTGTTTCATCGCGGTACCACCCAACTTGAGAATTTCTTCTCCACTCATTTATATAACGGTTTAATCCGTTTACTGCTACTATTAGTTCACAGCAAAAGCTCCAGGGTGTAATTCGTCATTCCTATTTGTGCCGATTTGCACCAACCACCGGCTCTCTTCATAAACAGGGATAGGAGACTACTAGTCCTTTCAATGCTTAATTCATATGTATATTATTAAAACAAAAACTATTTTCTTTTTACCATAGTGAACATCAATTGTCAAATCACCTTTAAGGTAAGTTTGTAAAAAAGAGGCCGGGACAAAACTATATTAATAAAGAACCCCCGAATATTGCGCTCCAACCCCGCTCCGGAAATTTCCTCTGCTTTCCGCAGGAGTCTACGTCTATTCTCGGAGCTGTTTTGTGCAATATTCGTCTTTTCTTTAGGTAACCACTTTTGCGTTTTGTCCAGCCTCACTTCTTTGTTCTTAATCTTCCATCGTAGATAAATCACCAGTTGGTAAATTTAATTCCCACGCTTTTAAGACGCGGCGCATGATTTTACCGCTTCTTGTTTTCGGCAGTTTTTCACAAAATTCAATTTCTCTTGGCGCCGCATGTGCAGCTAATCCTGTTTTTACAAATTGACGAATTTCTTCTTTTAATTCATCGGATTCTTCGTAGCCTTCTACAAGCACGACAAATGCTTTTACGATTTCTCCGCGAACAGGATCGGGTTTGCCTATTACTCCAGCTTCTGCAACAGCTGGAAACTCAAGAAGTTTGCTTTCAACCTCAAACGGACCAACACGTTCACCCGCTGTCATAATGACATCATCTACACGGCCTTGGAACCAAAAATATCCTTCATCATCCATGTAGGCAGAGTCTCCTGAGACATACCAGCCATTTGGAAAAAAGTAAGAATCGTATTTTTCTTGATTGTTCCATATCGTATACATCATAGATGGCCAGCCTTTTTTAATAGCTAAATTCCCCATATGATTAGGCGGTAGCTTATTTCCTTGGTTATCAACAATTGCTGCTTCAATACCAGGAAATGGTTTCCCCATCGAACCAGGCTTCATATCCAAACACGGATAATTACAAATCACTTGTGCCCCTGTTTCAGTCATCCACCAAGTATCATGAATTCGAAGCTTAAATACTTCATTTCCCCACCGAATTACTTCAGGGTTTAACGGCTCCCCTACACTTAAAATATGACGCAATGTAGAAAGATCATATTTCTGTATAATTCCATTGCCCGCACCCATTAGCATTCTGAATGATGTTGGAGCACTATACCAAACCGTTACGCCGAATGTTTCAATTGTCTTATACCAAGCATCAGGGCTAAATCTCCCTCCAACAACGACATTTGTCGTTCCAGTTAGCCATGGTCCAAAAATTCCATAAGATGTACCTGTTACCCATCCCGGATCAGCTGTACACCAATAAATATCCTCTTCTTGTAAATCTAACACCCATTTAGCAGTTTGGTAATGTTGAAGCATCGCATTATGGACATGTAAAACTCCTTTTGGTTTACCTGTTGAACCAGATGTGTAATGGAGAATTAAGCCATCATTTCGATCCACCCATTCAACCGCCAATTCTTTCGATGCTTCTTGAAAATATTTAAGAAAATCAACATATTTTCCTTCTTCTTGGACATTTTCCCCTACGACAAAAATGGTTTCAAGTTTAGGAAGCTGATCAACAGGTACACGATCAACAAGATCTGGCGTTGTTACTAAAACTTTTGCCTCGCTATCTTCCAAACGGTCTCTAACTGCTCCTTCCATGAAGGCTTCAAATAGAGGACCTACTATTGCACCTAATTTAATTGCGCCTAATACAGCGAAATATAATTCTGGAGAGCGCGGCATAAAAATAAATACACGATCACCCTTTTGGACGTTCCCCTTTTCTTTCAATACATTCCCTGCCTTGTTCGTTAATACTTTTAAATCATTAAACGTGTAAGTTTCCTTCCGAGTATCGCTTAAATAATTTAGCGCTACTTTATTTTTCCGAAAACTTTCAGCATGACGATCAATCGCTTCATAAGCTAAGTTGACACGTCCTGTTTCGTGCCATGAAAATTGTTTCTCCACTTCATTCCAATTAAAGTTTTGATATGCTTCTTCGTAATTCTTCAAATTATAGTCACCTTTAATAGATGGTAACGTTTCCAATTTCATATGCATATCCCCCTTTGTTTGTGTGAGTAATCTTATTATAAAATAAAAATCTAATATTCACAAATTTTTTAAATAATACATTCTATCAGATTATTGTTTATCATCATAAAACATGAGATGATAGGAGCATATCGCAATAATATAATTTTACTAGAATCATAACTATATTTGCCATCAAGGTGGTGAAATGATGAAACACGAAAAAAACTATCACTGTATGACATTGGAAACACCATATGGTTCATTAATCATTGAGGGGCCAATTACAGGAGCGTCCCTTGCAAAAATGGACTTTCATGAAGACTTGAAAGCATTTCGTCCAGCTAAAAAACAGCATGTAGCACTTATTGAAATTGCTGATTTACCTGAAGGAAGAATGATTATTGCAAGAGAAAACAATATAGTTGTCGGCTATGTAACTTTTTTATACCCGGACCCTTTAGAAAGATGGTCAGAAGGAAACATGGACAATCTGCTAGAACTTGGTGCAATTGAGGTCATTCCAAAATATCGCGGTAATGCTGTAGGAAAGCATTTATTGCAAGTCTCCATGATGGATGACGCGATGGAAGATTATATTATTATTACAACCGAATATTATTGGCATTGGGACTTAAAAGGGACAGGACTAAATGTTTGGGATTATCGCAAAATGATGGAAAAAATGATGGATGCAGGTGGTTTGAAATGGTTCGCTACTGATGATCCAGAGATTTGTTCACATCCAGCTAATTGTTTAATGGTACGAATTGGAAAACGGATTAAGCAAGATTCTATTGAGCAATTTGATCGCTTAAGATTTCAAAACCGGTACATGTATTGAAAAGGAGTTGAGGTTAATGATTGTTGAGGAAATTATGCAAACAAATTTGAAAACGTTAACAGAAAACGATTCGGTATCCTCTGCTTTACTTTTAATGAGGCATGAAAAAATCCGACATATTCCACTTATAAATGAGCAAAATACATTAATTGGTCTAATTACTGAACGGGATATGAAGGAAGTGGCACCAAACTCTCTCTTTCCAGAAAAAAATCATGAAAAGCTCTCTCTTCCTTTAAAAAAAATCATGAAAACAAATGTCATAACAGCTCATCCTCTCGATTTTATTGAAGACATTGCTGCCGTTATGTATGAGAAGCGAATAGGCTGCCTCCCGATCATTGAGCAACAAAAACTTGTCGGCCTAGTTACAAGTACAGATATCCTTCGCACTTTTGTAGAGATTACTGGTGCAAATCAACCAAGTTCGCAAATTGAAATAAAGGTGAAAAACAGTACAGATGTACTTCATCACATCATTGGCATTCTTCGCCAACATCACATTCGTATTCAGAGTATGTTTATTTATCCCGATAAAACAAACGCTCAAAATAAAATCATTGTTTTTCGAATTAGCACGATGAATCCAGTTACAATTATTGCGCATTTGAAAAAGGAAGGCTATGATGTCCTATGGCCGAATATGCCGAGGACGTTAAGATGATAAAAGATGCTGTCTTTGTTTTTTCAAATGCTCTACTTTCCTATAGGTTCCGTAATGACCATCCATTTAATCAAATGCGCATTCAATTGACATTGGATTTATTACAATCTTTAAATGCTATTCATGAGAAGGATATCCTTAAACCACGCATCGCAACAGATGATGAATTATATCTTATCCATGACCCAGATTATGTCAAGGCGATCAAATTAGCAAGTGAAGGCAATTTGAAAGCTTCAATTGCTGAATCATATGGGATTGGTACAGAGGATACACCTATCTTTCCACATATGCATGATGCAAGTGCTCTTATCGTAGGGGGAACACTTACAGCAGTGGATGCTGTCATGACCGGAGAAGCAAAGCATGCCCTTCATTTAGGTGGCGGATTACATCACGGGTTTCGCGGTAAAGCATCAGGCTTTTGCATTTATAATGATAGTTCAATTGCAATCCAATATATACAGAAAAAATACAATGCTCGTGTGCTCTACATTGATACTGATGCCCATCATGGTGATGGTGTCCAATGGGCCTTTTACGACAACGAGCAAGTCTGTACGTTTTCTATTCACGAAACAGGCAGATACTTATTTCCTGGAACTGGAAATATTAATGAATGGGGAGTTGGAAAAGGCTACGGATATTCATTCAATATTCCACTAGATGCATTTACTGAAGATGATTCTTGGTTGGAATGCTATATAGAGGCAGTTAAACATATCGCAGCCTATTTTAAACCAGACGTTATTGTTACACAGAATGGTGCTGACGCACACTATTATGATCCACTGACGCATTTATCTGCCACTATGAAGATTTATCAAGAAATACCAAAACTTGCTCATGAGATTGCACATCAATATTGTAATGGAAAATGGATTGCCGTAGGTGGAGGCGGTTATGATATATGGAGAGTTGTTCCAAGAGCATGGTCATTTATTTGGCTAGAAATGACGAACCGTTCTTCTAATCTAACTACTATTCCATCTGAATGGATTGAAAAGTGGCAAAAAAACGCGCCTTTCTCACTTCCTAAAGATTGGAAAGATCCATCGAATTTATATCCGAAAATTCCAAGAAAACAGGAGATTTCCGAAAAAAATCGAAATACGTTGAACAGATTATTACATTTTATTGAACAAAGATAAAAGGTTAGACGTCACAACTCAAATATAAGAAAATCCCCTTCCCTTATATTTGAGTTATATGTCTAACCTGCTTGATGTTAAAATGACTGTTTTCATAAAGCTTGTCGCTTCATCAGAAAGGTTGGTTATTTTCGCTCCAGGATGCTGAGCATCCTCGGCGCTGTACGCCTGCGGGGGGTATGCTAATCCCGCAGGCATCTCGCTTTTAGTCCAATCAATTTTTTGATGAATAGTTTAAGAAAATCTATTCAAGAACAACAATCTTTTAAAAATGTCTACTGAAATTCACTTCGTAGAACGGCGATATTCAATTCGATGTGGCAGAATTACTTTCGTTTCTGCTACTGTTTCTTTATTCATAAATTTTGTTAAAAGTCTCATAGAAACGGCTCCAATATCATATAAAGGTTGTACAACCGAAGTCAATTGTGGACGAACCATTTCAGTTAAACGTGTATTATCTGAAGACACCACTTCAACATCTTCCGGAATATTTACGCCTGCATCCTGAGCTCCGTGAATAACACCTAGTGCCATTTCATCACTACCAACGAAAACAGCTGTCGGAACTTTAGCCAAGCCTTGGAGACGTTGCCATGCTTCGATTCCTGAATCATATGTATAATCACCTTCAACTACATAATCTTCATTAAATGGAATTCCAGCCTTTTCAAGTGCTTCTTTATATCCTTCCAATCTTAATTCTTTATTAATTGAATCATGCAACGGCCCAATTACTAAAGCAATTTCTTTATGTCCTTTATCTATAAATTCGGAAACAACATCAATCGTTGCTTGTTTATAGTCAATATTAACAGAAGGGATTTTATTAAATGGCTCTACAGAACCTGCTAATACAAATGGAACAGATGAACGTTCAAACTCTTGAATATGTTCTTCTGTAATGCTGCCACTCATAAATACAATTCCATCAACTTGTTTACCGAGCATCGTATTAATTAAATGAAGCTCTTTATCTTTATTTTGATCAGAGTTGCTTAAAATGATATTGTATTTATACATTGTGGCAATATCTTCAATACCACGGGCTAATTCTGCATACAGCATATTAGATACATCTGGAATGATAACGCCAACTGTAGTCGTTTTCTTACTTGCAAGCCCACGTGCGACAGCATTTGGACGGTATCCAAGACGTTCGATTACTTCTAATACTTTTTTTCTTGTTGTTGGTTTTACATTTGGGTTTCCATTTACTACCCTTGAGACCGTTGCCATTGAAACATTTGCTTCCCGAGCAACATCATAAATTGTGATATTCATTTTTTTATTCACACTCCATTTTTTATACAATCCAATAATATTAGTTTTTACACTAACATCAATATTAAACAAAGAAACGATAAATCGTTCTAAAGTCGACAATATCCTCAGAATCCTAATTATACCATAATCACACAATAGACAAAATCTTACTGTACTGTCTGACACAAATTTATCACATTTTTCTACTTGCAAATTGAACAGGTTACAGATTTTTCCTCTATTTCATATTAAAAGCTTTTAATCAACCGCCGCATTTAATAGAAAGAATGCATATAAAACATGATATAGCAATTTTTATAATACCATAACTCTTCTTTAAAATTGAAGGTTATCAGTAAAAAGACCTTCTACATTTTTTGTAGAAGGCCCTTTCACTAGATTCGTGCAGGCAATGCTGATTGAATTTCCTTATAAAATGCATCAAATTGTTTAAGATCCATTTGTTGAGCTGAATCAGATAGAGCTACCGCTGGATCTGGATGTACTTCAGCCATCACTCCGTCTGCTCCGATTGCGAGCGCCGCTTTAGCGGCAGGCAGCAATAAATCTCTTCGGCCTGTTGAATGAGTGACATCAACAAATACTGGCAAATGTGTTTCTTGCTTCAAGATTGGAACTGCTGTTATATCTAAAGTATTGCGTGTTGCTCTTTCATAAGTACGAATGCCTCGTTCACATAAAATAATTTGACCATTTCCTCTTGACATAATATATTCAGCCGCATTAATGAATTCTTCAATTGTAGCTGCCAGTCCACGTTTTAAAAGAATTGGTTTTTGGATAGAACCAGCCATTTTTAAAAGCTCAAAGTTTTGCATATTTCGTGCACCAATTTGAATCACATCAATATACTCAACCGCTTTTTCCAAATCTGCAGGAGTAACAATTTCACTAATAACAGCTAAATCAAATTCATCTGCAATTTGTTTTAAAATTTTTAAACCTTCTAATCCTAAACCTTGGAAGTCGTATGGAGATGTTCTTGGTTTATAAGCACCGCCGCGAAGTAATTTTAATCCTTTCGCTTTAACCGATTTTGCCACTTCAGCTACTTGTTCATACGATTCAACTGAACATGGTCCGAATACAAATTTTGGTGTACCGTCCCCAATCTTTACACCTTTCACATCAACAATTGTATCCTCTGGTTTCTTTTTACGAGATACAAGCAATGCTTTTCTATGGTCATCCTCTTGTAATTCTAAAGCTGCTTTAAAAATTTCTTTGAAAAGATGCTCAATTGTTGAAGTTTCAAATGGTCCATCATGATGTTCTTTAATGAGATTAAGCATTTCTCTTTCACGAACAGGATCATAACGATTAACGCCTTGCGTTTCTTTAATCTTTCCGATTTTCTGTACAAGTTGACCACGTTTATTGATCAGCTCTAATATTTTTAAATTCAATGCTTCAACTTCATTTCTTAATTGATCAAGCTCCTGATTTGCCAATTTTCCTTCATCCTCTCTCTATCATAATAAGGGAAACATTCCACTTTTTAACGTGTTTACAGTATTTTCCCACTGTTATGAACTTACTTTTTTTATTAGGGTTAATTATAATCCATTCGTTAGAAAAAGTCACGAAAAAATTCTTTAATAATTAGACGCTTTTAAGCACTAAAGTGTTTTTGTTTTAAAAAAGCGGTGCAATTAATCGCTACCGCTTTTTTAACATCATTCAACGACTGTGTCCGCCTCTTCAGAAGATACTCCTTCTTCCATTCCAACCTCATTTGAAGATTTCTTTGAAAATTGCTGTGCCTTTAATTTAACATTTTCTTTTATTTGTGCACCTTTTACTCTTAATTGTTCACCTTTTTCGACTGCCAAATTACGTACTTGCTTTGATTTTTCATTAGCAGTAGAGACAATAATATTTCCCTTTTCTGATGCCAATTCTCTCCAGCCATCAGCCTTCCCACGAATCGTACTAACTTGTTCGCCTATATCTTCACGCAGTTCTTTTCCTGATTTAGGAGCAAGCAAAAGTGCGACTGCTGCACCTACAAAGCTACCGATAAGAGCACCTGTTACAAAATCTTTTGAGCCTCTTTTTTCTTCAACTTCTTGACTGCTGTTTGCCAATTCAATCTCCTCCTCAAAAAATTTTTTAATGTTGTCTTAGTCTTGTTCTTTGCTGTTGCACGGGTTCTTCTTGTATAGACCTTTGTGATGTTTCAGGTATAGTAGTATGTTTAGGTTTTCTTTCCGCCCATTTATCTCTTATATTTTTAATGGCGGCACCCCATTGAAGGGCTTGTGCAATTTTTTCCTGTTTTTTTCCAACTGTTGATGAAACAGTAGTTGTTACTCTTCTTAACGTTTGACTTAATTGTGTTGCAGAAACCCCAATATCTTCAACAGCATCTACAACCGTGTTTAATTTTTCCGATTTATGTTGAATATCTGCAACTAAATCATTTGTTGATTGTAAGATTTTTGTTGTTTCATTTGTAATTCCTTGCATTTGGCTTTCGAGATCTTTAACAGTACCTGCAACATGGTCTAATGTCACACTGACTGATTTTAGTGTCCTACTTAAACTAATTACTAGAAAAAGAAAAGCAATAGCAATTAGTGCAACACTTAAATAAAGAATAATAATCATAAATCTTACCACCTCCATGTACATAAACATACCCATACTTACATTAGATAAAACTTGGCACTTTTACATTTCTAGCTTCTTTTACTTATTTCCTGTTTATTTTCTCATATTCTTTTCATTTTGCCAATCTTGTTAAATCGAAAGGCTATTTTCACAAACTTTGTTGTTTTTTCATTATAGAAAATAGATGTTTTCTCTTTACTGTCTCATAATGAAGTGGATTGCAACGGGAATTTCAAAAATAAGCATCCTAGGATAGCAATCAAAGTATAGTTGTTTATAACATATTGCACTTACTGATAAGAAAATGTATAGGCGGACTATATTCCGTGCTATACGGAACGCTATGAATAGCACGATTACCTATAAAAAGGGAAATCTAAAAATATGGAATGCATTTAGCCTCTTTTACAGACGAGGAGATCTGTTACAATTGGGTAAATTCCTATCTTCTTCATCCTATGCAAAAGATTTTGTTTGATGAGAAATTTTCCGGAAGTTTCGTTTTTACTTGTGGGCAATAAGTTATGGAAATCCATTCTACTCGGATATAGCATTAGCTCAACGGTCAAAATATAGCGGGGATTTTTAAAATTTGCCATTCTAAATACTTAAAGGAATAATTAATAAACATCTTAAATAAAATGAAAAGGGTTGACACCGCACTTTGTCCAATATATAAGATAAAAGCCTTATATAGATTCATAAGTGGTGTCAAACCCTTTTTAGTTTACGTGGTTACGTAAAAGATCTTCGTATGATTGTTGATATTTTTGAATATCTCCGGCACCCATAAATAAAATAACGCTATTTTCAATAGGTAATAATGGAGACATATCATTTTCCTTAATAATTTGTGAACCTTCTATTTTCGCTTGTAAATCTTCAATTGTTAATTTACCGTGATTTTCACGAGCTGAGCCAAAGATATCACATAAAAATACTCGATCAGCTAAGCTTAAGCTTTCAGCAAATTCGTTCAAGAATGCCTGAGTTCTTGAAAAAGTGTGCGGTTGAAAAACAGCAACTATTTCGCGATTTGGATATTTTTTTCTTGCTGAATCAATTGTTGCTTTAATTTCGGTCGGATGATGGGCATAGTCATCAACTACAATTTGTGTACCGATTTTCTTTTCTGTAAATCGACGTTTTACACCATGGAATGTTTTTAAATGTTCTTGTACTGCTTCTTTATCGATTCCTTCATACTGACAAAGAGCAATAACACCTAATGCATTTAGGACATTATGTTCGCCGAATGTAGGGATTCCAAAAGTAGCATAGAAAGTATTCCGAACAAATACATCAAATTTCGTACCGGTTTCGTCGATCACAATATTTCGGGCTTGAAAGTCATTTCCTTCTTCAAAACCATAGAAAAGAACCGGAACTTTTGCTTGAATTTTTTGTAACTGTTCGTCATCCCCATATGCAATAATCCCTTTTTTCACTTGTAATGCAATTTCTTGAAAGGCAGAAAAAACATCATTAATATTCGCATAATAATCAGGATGATCAAAATCGATATTCGTCATAATTGCATAATCTGGAAAATATGAGAGAAAATGGCGTCGATATTCACAAGCCTCAAATACAAAGTATTCCGCATCCTTAACCCCTACGCCAGTACCATCACCAATTAAATAAGAAGTTGGTTTAATGGCATGCATCACATGTGCAAGCAAGCCAGTTGTTGATGTTTTTCCATGTGCACCTGTCACTGCAATGCTTGTAAATTTATTTGCGAAGTCCCCTAAAAATTTATGATATCTAATTACTGGTACCCCTAATTTAAACGCTTTTTGAATTTCTTCGTGTGTATCAGGAAATGCGTTTCCAGCAATTACAGTTAATCCTGGCTTTATGTTTTCACGGTTAAAGGGTAAGATTTTAATTCCCGCATCATCCAAAGGTTTTTGCGTAAAAAAGTATTTTTCAACATCCGATCCTTGTACTTCATAGCCAATATCATGTAGTATTTGTGCTAATGCACTCATGCCTGATCCCTTGATTCCTACGAAATGGTATACAGTCATAATAGAACCTCCAACAATGTCTATATGTAAGCATTATATGATAAATCACTATCATTTGCTAAAAACGTATTTTTCTAGAGACTCATTCCGTCGTGTTCAACGAAACAAGTTTATACGAACAAAAATTCATGCTTAGTCATTATATCACTTCTTAAATACATTGAACATGAATTTTCGCATTTTTTGCGTTTAAAAATCCGTTAGTGAAGAGACATTCTCATATTTTTATCGTTGCCATTCTCCTCAAACAATATAAGATTTTTAATGTTTTAGCGAGTATGGTTACCTGTTTCAAATACCGCCAAACTTATTCTTCTTTATATGGATATTCTTGTAATTGTTCAAACTCTGTTCTTGACATAAGAATATCTCGCGGTTTACTTCCTTTTGCTTCTGAAATAATCCCTTGCTGTTCCATTAAATCGATCAATCTAGCTGCACGATTATAGCCGATGCGGAAGTTTCTTTGTAAAAGAGAGGTAGAAGCACCGCCTTGATCGATTACAAATTGACACGCTTCAAAAAACAACTCATCTTCATCATCATTCATTTGAACATGCTTCATTAATTCCTCTGGCTGAAATAAATATTCAGGTTTTGCAATTGTTCTTGTATGACTTACAATATCATCAATTTCTTCATCAGAAACAAATGTTCCTTGAAGTCTGACAGGTTTTGATGATCCATTTTCTAAAAAGAGCATATCCCCTTTTCCTAATAATTTTTCCGCCCCGCCTATATCGATAATCGTTCTTGAATCAACTTGGGATGATACAGAAAAGGCAATTCTCGTAGGAATATTGGCCTTTATGAGACCTGTAATGACATCAACGGAAGGCCTTTGTGTCGCAACAATTAAGTGAATACCACAAGCTCGTGCCTTTTGAGCAATTCTACATATTGCATCTTCTACATCCGCAGGAGATGTCATCATTAAATCGGCTAGCTCATCAATGACAATTACAATGTACGGAAGTTTATCTGAAAACTCACGGTTTTTTTCTGCCAGTTGATTGAAGCGATGGATATCTCTGACACTCTTATGAGCAAATAACTCATATCTTCTTTCCATTTCCTCTACTGCCCATTTTAGTGCGGCAGTTGCCAATTTCACATCTGTAATTACAGGGCTTACGAGATGAGGAATATGATTATATGGAGCAAGCTCGACCATTTTCGGATCAATCATTAATAATTTTAAATCATGTGGTGTTGCTTTATATAAAAGACTTACTAAAATCGAGTTAATACACACACTTTTACCCGATCCTGTTGCACCAGCAATTAAACCATGCGGCATTTTCTGCAAATCAGTTACGATTGGATTTCCAGAAATATCTAAACCTAACGCTACTGTCAATGGGGAAGTACTATGTTTGAACACAGGTTCTTTAATAATTTCACTTATATAAACAGGACGGCTATGCAAATTAGGAATCTCAATTCCAACTGTGTGCTTACCAGGAATTGGCGCTTCGATTCGAATATCTCTTGCCGCTAGACTTAGTTTTAAGTCATCATTTAAATTCGTAATTTTATTTACTTTGACACCTGGCTCAGGTTGAACCTCATAGCGCGTAACAGAGGGACCTTGACTAACATTCACCACTTTTGCCTTTACATTAAAATTTTGCAAAGCTTGATCCAAAATATGACTTTGTTCTTTTACCCAGTCTTCATCCATACTTTGCTGAATAGGTGGCTTTAATAATGAAAGAGATGGAAATGGATAGCTGTTACGAAGTTCTACTTCTGCATTTTCATTGTTGATCTCGGTTTTTTTTTCAACTTCCTGAACTTCCTTACGCTGCTGTGTCTCTATATATTTCTTTCGGTCTTGTTTAAGCATTAAAACATTAAACGGTAAATGATTACGTCGACGCTCTTTTTCCATAGGTTTTTCTTCATTAAGAGTAGCATCTTGGCGAGCCTGCTCTTGTACAGGAAGCTCGGTCTCTGTCTGCTCTTTCATAAATACTTCTTCTTCATTACTGGAAGCATTACTGTCAACAGGAGGGTGATCTTCTATTAAAGGGCGTAAAATAGATTCTTCTTTCTCATCATTTTGCTCTTTGTTCTGTATCAAATCATCATGATCATGGTGAATTTCCTCAATTTCTTCGCTCAATTGTAAATCATTGTTTTCCACGGCTAATTCAGCTGTTTCTTTAATAGCATGTTCATGCTTTTCTTTGTCTGCCTCTGCTTTATTTACGAAATCATCCTCAATTACCTTTTCATTTTCAGATGTATCGTTTAATTCATTTTCATAAATCGCATTTTCCGTTAATTCATTTTCTATCACTGTTTCTGCGCCTATTGGCTTTTCTTTGCATGCTTCTACTACTGCTTTATTTACCAAATCTCCCTCAATTACCTTTTTATTTTCAGATGTATCATTTAATTCATTTTCATAAATCGCATTTTCTGTTAATTCATTTTCTATTGCTGTTGCAGCCGCTTCTTCTGCCGCGCTTTGAAGTTCTCCTTTACGAACCTTCATTACATGATTTATGGAATTTGTCTCCGGTGCTTTTTCATTATTAAAAGAATCTTTTACTTCAATTTCATGAATAGTATAATCTGTCCGTTCATATTCTAATTGTTGCTCTACTTGTTTTCTTTTTGCTTCAGGACGATTAAAACCATATATTGGTGAAGGGATGTTGGTCGGTCGAAATGGCTGGTTCCCTTTTCTTTCAATATTCGTCCTTGGTTGTGATGAAGAGGCATTAAACATTTTCTTTGTTATTTGCTTTTTCGCTTCTTCATATTGTTTTTTACTTGTTTCTTTTTTATGAAGTGTATGTCCCTGTGTTTCGTCTGGAATCATTGGAAAACGAAAATTCGATTTCGGATACTGATAAGTTACACGAGTATCAATTTCCCTATGCATGGGAAGCTTTTTCTTCTGTTTCGGTTTAATTTCTTCTATTACGTCATCCTCATCATCTTTAAAAAAATTTGTTACTTTTTTAAACCAATTCAACATTATCACTCTTTCTAAACACAGATTCATTTCCTTTGTCCATGTAAGCAATGCTATTTCAAAAAAATTACTTTTCAACCTCCATTATACAGAGGAAAGACTTGATTTTCGAGGAATTTTTTAGCACACCTGTTCTTTTGAAATCCAAGCATAAAAAATGCTCCAAATGGAACATTATTATATGACTACTATGAAAGGAGGTCATTGCATTGAACTTGACAAAAATATTATTAAGTATAGGTCTCACCTCAACATTATTAGTGGGGTGTGGGACAAACAATGGAAAAAGTGGGGTAAATGACAATAACAATACTCGCCCCGTTCGATATACACCAAATGACAATAATGACATTCGCTATAACAATGTTCGCTACAATAATCCGAATTATAATAATGGGGTGAATAATACTAACGATAACACTCCATTAGATACTAGAAATGGAAATGGTGTAAACGGGGTAAATAACAATAATAATAACAACAATAATCGAATGGCCGTTGCAGATAAAGTTGCCGACCGTGTTGCTGATCTAAAAGAAGTAGATCGAGCAAATGTCATAGTGACAGATCATACTGCATATGTTGCTGTTTTATTAAGTAATAAAGCCAATAACGACAAATTAACGATGAAGCTAAAAAATAAAATATCTAAAGTAGTTAAAAAAGCTGATAAATCCGTTAATAATGTTTACATTTCCGAAAATCCTGATTTCTTCGATCAAATGAATGATTATGCAAAAGATATTCGTTCTGGTCGCCCAGTTTCAGGTTTATTTAACCAATTTAATGATATGATTCAACGAGTATTCCCAAATGGAGCTCGCTAATCAAAAAACCGCATCATTGAATGAAGTGACCCCTAAAAGTTAGACACAGTTATTTCATTAGGCAGCGTGTGTAAAATGAGTTCGGTATTGTACCGGACTCATTTTTAATTTTGCCT
>NZ_JAAIWK010000037.1 GCF_011008565.1 Heyndrickxia ginsengihumi | reverse complement strand
GTAAGATCCCTGAAAGATGATCAGGTAGATAGGTTCGAGGTGGAAGCGTGGCGACACGTGGAGCTGACGAATACTAATCGATCGAGGACTTAACCAAAACGAAAGACAAACATGATTTAAGGTTTACAATCTTCTCCTATCTAGTTTTGAGAGAATATAAAAAATCTCTTGCGAATTTTAAAAAAAGATGATATAATAATATTCGTCCATGAGGTCTGGTGATTATGGCAAGAAGGTCACACCCGTTCCCATCCCGAACACGGAAGTTAAGCTTCTTAGCGCCAATGGTAGTTGGAGGTTTCCTCCTGCGAGAGTAGGACGTCGCCAGGCGGATTATTCCGCAGTAGCTCAGTGGTAGAGCTATCGGCTGTTAACCGATCGGTCGTAGGTTCGAATCCTACCTGCGGAGCCATAAGGAGAGCTGTCCGAGTGGCCGAAGGAGCACGATTGGAAATCGTGTAGACGGTGATAAGCTGTCTCAAGGGTTCAAATCCCTTGCTCTCCGCCATATACATATTGATTGGCCCGTTGGTCAAGCGGTTAAGACACCGCCCTTTCACGGCGGTAACACGGGTTCGAATCCCGTACGGGTCACCATTTTTAATGAAGTACTGAATGACAATTGGAGGATTAGCTCAGCTGGGAGAGCATCTGCCTTACAAGCAGAGGGTCGGCGGTTCGAGCCCGTCATCCTCCACCATATAAGATTATCGCGGGGTGGAGCAGTCTGGTAGCTCGTCGGGCTCATAACCCGAAGGTCGTAGGTTCAAATCCTACCCCCGCAATCTGGTCCCGTAGTGTAGCGGTTATCACGCCTGCCTGTCACGCAGGAGATCGCGGGTTCGATTCCCGTCGGGACCGCCATTTAAATGATACATACTTTAGGCTCGGTAGCTCAGTCGGTAGAGCAAAGGACTGAAAATCCTTGTGTCGGCGGTTCGATTCCGTCCCGAGCCACCATTAAAGTAATAAGCCGGTCTAGCTCAATTGGTAGAGCAACTGACTTGTAATCAGTAGGTTGGGGGTTCAAGTCCTCTGGCCGGCACCACCCAGTGGAGGGGTAGCGAAGTGGCTAAACGCGGCGGACTGTAAATCCGCTCCCTCAGGGTTCGGCGGTTCGAATCCGTCCCCCTCCACCATCTTAATAGGGGCATAGTTTAAAGGTAGAACTGAGGTCTCCAAAACCTCCAGTGTGGGTTCGATTCCTACTGCCCCTGCCATATTCATATAACGGCGGTTGTGGCGAAGTGGTTAACGCATCGGATTGTGGTTCCGACATGCGTGGGTTCGATTCCCACCAGCCGCCCCATATTAATTTTTCTATCATTGGGCCATAGCCAAGCGGTAAGGCAACGGACTTTGACTCCGTCATGCGTTGGTTCGAATCCAGCTGGCCCAGTCAAAATGCGGAAGTAGTTCAGTGGTAGAACACCACCTTGCCAAGGTGGGGGTCGCGGGTTCGAATCCCGTCTTCCGCTCCATTTTATGGCGGCATAGCCAAGTGGTAAGGCAGAGGTCTGCAAAACCTTTATCACCGGTTCGAATCCGGTTGCCGCCTCCATAAAAATTTGCCGGTGTGGCGGAATTGGCAGACGCGCACGACTCAAAATCGTGTTCCTTCGGGAGTGTCGGTTCGACCCCGACCACCGGTATTTCCATTTAAGTTTTAGTTGAGATAAGAAATGTGATTAGGCTCATAAACCTTTATATACCAAGGCTTGTGAGCTTTTTCTATTTCTTAAGAATGCGATAGAAAACGATAGAAAACGAAACGATTTTACACATTTTTTACACAATCATTTGCTCAAAAGTATTCATACTTAGATGTTCATCTTCTATTCGCAATTCTTTTAGAACGTGAGTGTACACTTTTAATGTCGTTTCAATGTCACCATGACCTAATCGTTCGCTTACATAATGAATAGAGGCTTTTTTGTACAGTAATATACTTCCATGAGTGTGTCGTAATCCATGGATAGTTATTGAAGTGATATTCAATTCATCTAATAATTTTTTTAATAGCTTATTGGCGTTTGTATTGCTAATGACTTTGTATTTTGAGGATGGACTGAAAAACACTAGTTGTTCAAGATTTGTAGGTGTTGATTTAAACAACTTTTTGAAGTGGTTCATTGTCTTGATATCCATTTTAATTGTGCGAATTGATTGTTCGTTTTTAGTCGGGCCAAAGCCTTTTGGGGAATTCTTTTTGTACCCCCATGTTTTATTGACCGTTATCGTATTGTTGATAAAGTCAAAATCTTTTCTTGTGAGTCCAACAAGCTCCTCAAATCGCATTCCCGAAGTAATCGCTAAAAGCAATAATGAATATCCTAATCCTTCATCCAGCTTACTCCATATACTTTTTATTAATCGTTCACTTTCTTCGTAGCTTAAATGTTTTTCCGTAGACTTCTTTGGTTGTACCGTCCACATTAGTTCAGTTTTTCTCGTAAAATCAATTTGTATAATCTGCTCCTCAATAGCATCTTTTACACATGCTTTGATGTGTCCGTTGATTTTCGCAACTGTTTCTTTAGCTTTGTTCTTACCAAGCCAATTTAAAAACATTTGATAATCCTGTCTTCTGATATCTTGAATAGCTTTGTGTTGAAAATAATCTTTGACTGCATTTAGCGAATATAAATAATGCTCTAAGGTTACTCGACTGATTTTTGGAGTTTTATAAAGTTTAATCCAGTTTTCAAAGTATTCATCAAATGGTACTTTTTTTAAGATTGGAATAATTCCTTTAGCTAAGGATGCTTCAACTTCTGCAGCTGCGATTTGAGCCTCTTTTTTGGTTTTAAAACCACCTTTTCTAATTGGTTGAGATTTTCCATTAACCATTCTGCTTACTGTATACTGATAAGTATTACCTCTTTTTGTTATGCTTGCCATAATTCCACCTCTTGCTTTTAATAAAAAATAAAAAGGGTGGTCAATGGGTCACCCTTATCATAAATTTTCTATTCGAAATTGACTAGTACTAAAATGTAAAAACTAGATATTAATTGCAATTTAAGAAGATTTGGTTGAAATGATCATCGAGAAATTTAGCCATATGTCGAGCATGAAATGACCATGTTTGTCCCTTTTTTTGGGGATAGAATACAAACCCGCCTTCTTCTATATCTAATATCTTTCGGAATTTGGTAGGAAAGAGAATGTGCTCTTTTATCCATTCTTGTTTGCGATTTATCCGTTGTTCTAAATCCTTCATTGACCAATATGTTCCAAATAGTTGCTGTTGTTTTAATTCTTCTAATTCTACCTTTGAAATTAATATTTGATCTTCTGGTATTGGTATAGCGATTTTTGCCACTAACTGTTGCATTTGAGTTTCCTCCCTAATAAAATTTCTCCAGTTTTATTAAGAAGCTGCATGTGCCAACTCAGATTTTTATCATATTTATAATATTGCAGTACAGCAATTGAGAATCCTCTGTGACTTGCAGTGATCTCAGCTTATTTCTAGTAATAATTATAGTTTAGTATTGTATTAGACACTATATTGGCCATAAGTAATTAGACAATGTCTGAAGAGTTCTGCAATGTTAGGTAGAAGTTCAAAAGCAGCATTCTAATAAATAGTCGATTTTTCTCAAATACTCTTTATTTATCTAAATAAAAAGTATAAATCTCTTAATATAGGTGGAATTTTTTAAAAAAATTCTGAGGGGGTGTAACATTTATCTCCCCTTCGGTCATTGGCGTTTTGCGCCCCACCCCTTTTTTGGCACAAACTATATAATCTTCAACTATTTTTACTATATGAGGGTTTGCAATCAGCTAAGAGTAAGAATAAAATAAGAATAAAATAATATTTAGAATAGACGTTATTTGAGGTGGTCTTTTTTGCAAGTGAAACTTTTTTACAAGACACAAAGGGATCTCGCTGTTACCCTAAATGGAATTATTGATGCCTATTGGAATAATGAATTGAACGAAGAAACACTAATTAAAATTGTTCATGACGTGTACATAAATAATCCCGATAAAGTGTTGAAAGATGGCAATTTTACTACGGTTCTAAAGCAACAATGCGGAAAGCGGAGGCTCGAAGTAATTGACAAAATTATTAAAAGAGATACGGATAACATGTCGTAAGTTCTATACCGGAAGGAGCTTGATACATGACTGAAGAATTAGGATATAGTGCAACACTCACAGGAGCTTCGTTTTTGCTGTACGAACTAAAGCAAGTGTTAAAGCTCAAAAAGCAAGGCTTATCAGATGCGGAAATTAAAAAAATGGTAATTGAAGAAAATATTTTTGAATACAAGTTTGCATCCAGCCTAAAGCGTAGTGTGCCATCTGTTATTAGAAGGGCAAATGCTTTAGATGATCAACTACAGGATTGGGTACTAAATCGCCCATTAGAAGAGGGCAAGATTATAAATCTGTATGCCATTATGAAGACAGATAGGCTTTTCTTTGAATTTATGAACGAAGTTATTAGAGAAAAGCTGGAAGCAAATAATTATCTTCTTGAAAAGAAAGATTTGAACGTATTTTTTATTTCTAAGGCGGAGCAAGACGAGAAAATGGCAAAATGGACTGAATTGACAGTGAACAAATTGAAACAGGTTTATATGAAATTGCTGTATGAGGCGGGCTTACTAAAGGATAAAAAAACAGGTGAGCTAAATAGGTTGTTATTTGATGAAAATTTAAAGCGTCACCTTATGTTTATTGGTGATACGGCTTATTTGAAAGCAATGGGTGAGTGAAAGGATTAGGCATATGGCGAATATTAATCGTAGGTTGGACAAGATTATTCCAAAAATCAAGGAGGACAAATTTATACAAGGTCGAGGGCTTGGGAATGAGATTAGTTTTTATATCTTCGATTACGAACCAAATGAGGAATTAGTGGTTCGTGATTACGTGAAGCATATCAAAAAGGAATTCAATTATGAAGGCTCTGGCCGCAAGATTATCGAATTTGACTTATATAAAATGTTGCTTGAAATTGCAAGAGAAAAACGAATCTTTGACCGAGTATTTCAGGTGGAAGAAAAGCAAGGAAAGGATGCCTTATTCAAAGCAATGACCACCTTTGCTAAGCCTGATGTCTTTTTGAAAAAAATAAAAGAACAAATAGGCGATCATAATGTTGTGTTTATTACAGGTGTGGGAAAGGTGTATCCATTTGTTCGCTCCCATACAATTTTAAATAATCTTCAAGAAGTAATTGATAAGATACCAGTCATTATGTTTTTTCCAGGAAGATATGATGGTCAGTCGCTTCAATTATTTAATAAGTTTAAAGATGATAACTATTACAGAGCATTTCCATTAGTTGATTAGAGAACAGGGGGATACGAGATGATTATTAAAGACATGTTTCAAAAAGATATTGAACGGGACATAAGAGGCGTTATTAAAGTTGCCCAGACGGATGAAGACAATATTTATCAAGAATTGGATGAATATGTTGTCACAAGAGAACTGAATAAACATTTGTCAAGGTTTTATGAAAACTATCAGAAGGGTATAGACGGCTTTACGGATAAAATGGGTGTCTGGATTTCGGGGTTCTTTGGAAGTGGTAAATCGCACTTCTTAAAAATTCTTGCTTATTTGCTTGAAAACAAAAAGGTAAAAAATAAAAAGGCAATTGAATTTTTTCAAAATAAAATTCATGATCCTTTAATCCTGGCAAATATGAACCGTACTGCTGATGTAGAGACAGAGGTTATCCTTTTCAATATTGATTCTAAAGCCTCAATGGATAGTAAATCCAAAGAGGATGCCATTCTGCGTGTTTTCATGAAAGTATTCTATGAACATCGGGGATATTTTGGGGATATTCCTGGTGTTGCGGAAATGGAAAAATATTTAGATCAAAAAGGTGTCTACGATCAATTTAAAGCAGAATTTAAGGCACTTTCTGGTGAAGAGTGGATTGACCGTCGTAACACATTCTATTTTGATGCTGACTATGTAATCGGAGCTTTAACAAAAGTTATTGATATGTCTGAGGAGTCTGCTCGGAACTGGTTCGAAAATGGGGTCAATAACTTTGAAATCAGCATTGAAAAGTTTGCCAAAGATGTTAAGGAATATATCGATCAGAAGGGGAAAAACTTTCATCTTGTCTTTTTAGTGGATGAAATTGGACAGTTTATTGGTGATAGTCGTAGTCTTATGCTTAACCTTCAAACGGTTGCAGAGGACTTAGGAACATATTGCCAAGGGAAGGTATGGATTATGGTTACTTCCCAAGAAAGCATCGATAGCATCGTCAAGGTTAATGGAGATGACTTCTCCCGTATTCAAGGCCGCTTTGACACAAGGCTGTCACTATCCTCTATTTCTGTTGATGAAGTAATCAAAAAACGTATCCTTCTAAAGAAAGATTTTGCTAATGATAAGCTCAAATTGATTTATCCAGAGAAAAGTGCGATCTTGAAAAACTTGATTAGCTTCAAGGAAAGCACCGCAGATTTAAGAGGCTATGATAATGAACAAGAATTTGCAGATGTTTACCCTTTCATTCCATATCAATTTAAACTTCTGCAGAACGTTTTTGAGCAAGTGAGAAGACATGGCTCGTCAGGGAAACATTTATCCGAGGGTGAACGTTCCATGTTATCTGCATTTAAAGAGGCGGGACTGCGTTATAAGGATGCAGAGGAAGGAATTTTAATCCCTTTCTATGCGTTTTACGATACGATAAAGGAATTCCTTAACCCCTCGATTTCAAGAGTAATTGAGGGTGCTTACGAAAACCCTGCACTTAAAGATGACGAATTTAATATGAACTTATTGAAAGTGTTGTTCATGATTAAATACATTAAAGAGCTTCCTGCAAATATCGAAAATATTGCTACGCTTATGGTTACAAGTATTGATGAAGATAAATTAGAGCTTAAAGAAAAAATCAAAGTGTCTCTAAGGAAACTCATTTCACAAACTCTTGTACAAAAAAATGGAGATTACTTTATCTTCCTTACTGATGACGAGCAGGACATCAACAGAGAAATAAAAGCTATTAATATTGATGAAGATTTAGCTAAAAGGGAGCTTGCGAACTATATCTTCCAAGACCTTTATGATGAAAAGAAATACCGCTATTCTAATGTTTATTCTTTTTCCTATAATCAGAAAATGGATGAAAAAAACTATGGTAATCAAACGGCAAGTATAGGAATAAATATTCTTTCACCATTATCTGATCACTATGGTAAATCCGAGCAAGAATTAATGATGATGTCCTCTGGAAGTGACGAACTAATCATTAAACTTGGCGGAAATGAATCCTATATCGAGGAAATGGAAGAAGTTCTTAAAATCGAAGAGTACCGCAAGAAAAAGAACATTACACAGCTTCCAGAAAGCATACAAAACATCCTAAATAATAAGCAAGCCGAGGTACGTGAAAGAAGAAGAAGAGTACGAGAATTATTAGAGGATGCGATTAAAAGCGGAAAGTTTTTCATTAATGGAGACTGTACGAATATTAAGGGTTCCACAGTTAAAGAGAAAATCAATACTGCGTTGCATTCCTTGGTTGACAATGTATATAAGAAGCTGGGATATGTAAAGGACTTCTTAGATAGTGAGAGAGAGCTTATTTCTGTTTTGAGTACCAAAGACGAGCAATTGACTTTTGGTACAGATATAAAACAAGATCCTAATGAATCAGCCATTAAAGAGATGTTTGATTTTATTACAATGCAAGATTCCTTACAAAAGCAAGTTCGGGTAAAAATCCTTTTAGACCGCTTTAATGATAAACCATATGGATGGAGATTGCTGGATATTCAGCGGTTAATTGCGGAATTATTAAAGGAACAAAGGATTCGCCTGCGTTACAATTCTGAGTATTTAGAGCCAGAAGAAAGTGCAAGTAAGATTGTTACGGTTTTGACGAAAACATCAGAAGCCGATAAAGGGATTATCCTGAAAAGGGTTAAAGTAGATGAAGCATTAATTAGAACGGCTAAAAAGGTTTGTAAGGATATCTTCAATAAAACTGATTTACCAGACGACGAAGATGGTTTAGTGAAAGAAATTCGTACCCTAATTGAAAAGCAAGTAGCTGAGATAAATGCATATAAAGCACGTTACGAGGGTAGAAAATATCCTGGTATGAGCTTACTTGATAAGGGTTTAGAGTATTTTGGAGAATTTCATAAAGGATTAGACAACGCTTCATTTTTTGCCAAAATGAAAGAGCTACAAAAGGATCTTAGTTATTGGGAAGAGGACATGACTTATGTCAAGAGTTTCTTTGGTACTGACCAAAAGGAAATTTTCGATAAGGGACTTTCGGCAATTAGCAAATATGAAGAAAATAAAGCCTACCTTATGGGGGAAGAAGCTAATCAATTTGCAAATAAATTAAAAGATATATTAAATGATCCTATTCCATACGGAAAGATAAAACAAATTCCTGAAATCATTAAGGAAATGGATAATCAGATTGGAAATGTCCTAACAGAGAAAAGGAATAACGCTAAGGAAAAAATCAAGGTTGACTATGATTACCTTTCCCTTAAAGCAAAGCAATATGGTGTTTCAAATGAAACTAAAGAACGTATTGAACAATACTACACTGAATTGCTGAACCAAGTTGGATCATTTGCGGATATTTATAAGGTAGACGCAACTATTTCTCAAAGTGCAAGTTTCAAGGAGACGTATGAACGGAAAATCAATCGAGAAATTGATGAATGGCATAGAAGAAATGTAGAGAACCCTCCTGTGATTATAGAAAGAGGAAATGGTGGACAGGTTGCAACAGTGCAAAAACAAAAAGTAAGAGCCTCGGAACTTATCGTAGTAAAAGAATTACGATCAGAAGAGGATGTGGATAAGTATATTAATACCCTCTCAAATAAATTAAAGCAAATCATTAAAGCAAATAAAGAAATCGAGTTTATTGACTAAAGCAGGAGATGTCGGAATGAATAAATTAGCATTAAAAACCTTTGCGACAAGTGCCAGAAAAGAGCTTCTAAAAAAAATAGAAGCAAAGGCAATGAAAATTGGAATAACAGAAGACAACATAAAAAAGGCAGATATTGAAAGCTCAGATGCCATCTATATAGATGGCAGACAGCTTTCAAAAGAAGAGAAAATTCAAAGAAACAAATTAATTGCCCGAATCAACCAAATTGGTTTTAAACAAGTCATGGAGGAAGTCGCTTATACATGGTTTAATCGTTTTACAGCATTACGTTATATGGAAGTGAATGATTATCTTCCAACAGGTGTTAGAGTCTTGTCGTCTTCAAATCCAAGTAGTGCAGATCCAGATATGTTAAATGAAGCATTGGAGTTGGATTTAGAGGTTGAACTTGATAAAGAGTATATGTATGAATTGAAATTGAACAATAAAACGGAAGAATTATTTAAGTATCTAATAATTAAACATTGTAACGACTTTAATCGGTTTCTTCCTTTTATGTTTGAAACAATTGATGATTATACTGAAATTCTTTTTCCAGAAGGATTATTAGCGAAGGACTCTTTTATCCGTCAAATGACTGATAAAGAGTTTATTCCAGAGGAGGATTGGACTAAAGTTGAAATCATTGGTTGGTTATATCAATATTACATTGCGGAAGAAAAAGATCGTGTAATAAAAGCCAAGAAAAAGTACAGAACAGAAGAAATCCCATTTGCAACTCAGCTTTTTACACCTGATTGGATAGTACGTTATATGGTACAAAATTCGTTGGGGCGTTATTGGATAGAGTCCCATCCTGAACACAGAGATTTGTTAGATAATTGGGAGTTCTATCTTGAAAACCCGAATCCTGAACCAGATTTCGAAGAAAAACTTGCTCCTTATATCAATAAAGAACTGAAAGTTGAGGACATCAAGTGTTTTGATCCTGCCATGGGTAGTGGACATATTCTTGTCTATATGTTTGATGTGTTGTATGAGATATATAGCAAGTGTGGGTATATGGAGCGAGAAATTCCAAGGTTAATAATAGAAAATAACCTTTATGGACTGGATATAGATGATCGAGCGTATCAACTTGCTTGTTTTTCTCTTGTAATGAAGGCATTAGAGTATAATAGCCGTTTTTTAAGAAGTATTGAGCGAGAAGGATTAACAATGAATCTGGCATCCATTCAAGAAACTAATAATTTCTCAGATGATGATATAGCATTTTTAGCAGGTGAAACATCTGGTGAGCATTTTGATAAAATGAAGGGGTTTATCGACCAATTCAAACACGCAAAAGCAATAGGATCACTCATAAAATTAGAATCTTATGATGTAGAATTTCTACGACAACGTTTGACAGTAATCGAGCAACAATCGGACAACTTGTTTGAATTAGAAATGAAGGATCGTACATTAAGTATTTTTAGTAATCTAATTAAACAAGCAATGCTTATAGCTTTAAAATACGATGTTTTTATCACGAATCCGCCATATGCGGGTAGTAAATATTTAACACCAGAAGTAACAGATTATTTGAGGAGCAATTATCCAGATGTTAAAGGGGATTTGTTCTCATCCTTTATTGAATATAGTTTTCAGGCAACAAAAGAAAATGGCCAAATGGGTCTTATGACTCCATTTGTATGGATGTTTATTTCCTCTTATGAAAAACTCAGACAAAAAATTATTAATGACCGTACAATTAGTAGTTTAGTTCAACTTGAATATTCTGGATTTGATGGGGCGACAGTGCCAATCTGTACTTTCACTTTACGAAATTATCGGAGTAAACTAAATGGAGAATACGTCAGACTCTCTGACTTTCGAGGAGCGGAAAATCAACCTATTAAAACGTTGGAAGCTGTTCAACATCCATCTGTTTCATATCGCTATACATTTGACCAAGAAAACTTCAGCAAAATTCCAGGAAGTCCGATTGCTTATTGGATTAGTAAAGAGGTTGTTCGTATCTTTGATGAAACAGAAAGTATGGGTAGTATTATTGAGGCAAAACAGGGTTGTGCAACTGCAAATAATAATAAGTATCTTAGAATGTGGTTTGAATGCAATTATGAGGATATTGGATTTAATTTATCATCAAGAAAAGAAGCAAAAGACTCTGGTAAGACTTGGTTTCCTTATAATAAGGGAGGAGCTTATAGAAAGTGGTATGGTAATCAAGAGTACGTTATAAATTGGAAGAATGATGGGGAAGAACTTTTTAATGATGAAAAAGCGGTTATAAGGAACCCGAGTTATTATTTTAAAGAAAGTGTCTCATGGTCAGATGTAACATCAAGTAGTAACTCTTTTAGGTATTATAATAAAGGATTTATTTTTGATTCTACAGGTCATTCAGCTTTTCCAAATGAAACTATTGATGCTTACCAATTACTTGCAGTTTGTAATAACAAGATTTTTGACTCAATAATAAAAATTCTAAATCCAACCCTGCATTTTCATATTGGTTATTTCAATAACCTACCTAGTGCAATATTGAATGATGAGAAATCAAAAGAGATTGTTAAACAAAATATACGTATATCTATGGATGATTGGGATTCTTTTGAAACCTCTTGGAATTTCATAAAGCATCCATTTTTAAAGTTCCAATCAGATACCGTTCAATCATCTTTTAATCAGTGGGTACAGTTAGCAAAGTTACGATTTAACCAACTCAAAACAAATGAAGAAGAACTTAATCGTATTTTTATTGAAAAATATTCCCTTCAAAATGATTTCACTCCTGAATTGGAAGACAAGGATATAACGATTCGCAAAGCTGACTTAGAAAGAGATATAAAAAGCTTCATCTCCTACGCTATCGGCTGTGCCTTTGGTCGTTATTCACTCGATGAAGAAGGTCTCATTTACGCAGGTGGAGAGTTTGAACCAACTCGGTACAAAACATTCTCTGTGGATGAAGATAATATTTTGCCAATTTCGTCGGGTGCTTATTTTGAAGATGATATTGTGTCAAGGTTTGTTGATTTCGTGCGGGTAACGTTTAGCGAGGAAATGCTTGAAGAAAATCTTGATTTCATTGCTAATGTAATTGGTAGAAAGAGCAATGAAACCACAAGGGAGGCGTTACGTCGTTATTTCTTGAACGATTTCTATAAAGATCATTTACAAGTTTACAAGAAGCGACCAATCTATTGGTTATTTACTTCAGGTAAAGAGAAGGCTTTTAACTGCTTAATTTATATGCACCGTTATGATAAGACAACACTATCCCGGATTCGTACCGATTATCTTCATGAGTATCAAATCCGTCTTGATGCTGAAAAGAAGGATTTGTTGAGCATCATTGAAGGCGATTATTCAACTAAGGAAATTAGCAATGCGAAGAAGGAATTAAAAGTACTGGAGAAAAAGATTGAAGAGCTGAAAGAGTATGATGAATTGCTGCACCATATGGCGGATATGCAAATAGAGATTGATTTGGATGATGGTGTGGCAGTGAATTTTGAGAAGTTTAAAGGGCTTGTGGCAAAAATTTAATACTGTAACAAGGATATACCCATTATGATTGGTGTATCCTTGTTTTATGAAGATTATTGTAAAGGGGTGAAGGGATTGAACCTGAACCAAATTATTACGGCATTAAATAATTCGTTCAATGAACCAATCAATGATGGTGAAAAGCGAAAAATCATCTTTTGGGTGGATAAAGATAAGGAATTTGTGGATGAAATTGAGCAATTATCTATTCCAAATGTAAAAGTCCATTTATTAACGGATAAAAACTACTTTTACACAAAGTATCTCCTTGAGGAAGAGGATATTAACTCCCATTATCTTATCTATACAAATGAAGATGTTAGCGTGGAAGATAATTGGCTTATTGATACGGTTTACTATTCGAAAACATTTTATGCGGATAAGATCTCATTATTATTGGATGATTTAAACATTGATATTTCTCTTCGTGCTGTTGTGAAGAAATATGAGAAGTTTTTCATTAAAAAGCACATTCAAAAACTCAAGTCCTACCAAATCGAGAATTATACAGAAGAAACAATTGAAATAGCGATTATGAGTATTTTATGTAACTTGAAGACACCTGACTTCGAAAACGTCTTGAAGACGGTTCTGATTGAAAGCCTTTCTGAACAAGACAACAAATACATTGAACTTATAGAAAAATATTTTGATAAAGGCGTTTTCTGGAGATATGTATCGTCTATTTATGGCTATGAAAAGGAAGAAAAGTCATTAAAGACTTTATTTATGCATCTAACGGTAACAGCATTAAGTCATTCCATGGATGAAAGCTATTTAGCCAATGTAAAAAGTTTTATAGCTGAAAGAAACAGGCCAAATGCGTTAGTTTTTATTGATCATTGGATGCACCACAAGTCCGATTACGTCCATTATGATGAGTTAGCAGTTTTGATTGAGCAGGAGTTAAAGTTAGCTACAATCATCAATTCAATACCCGTTGAGGCATTTAAACAAGCTGATACTTTTCCGTACTTTGATAAAGCCATCATCATATATATCGCCAATAGCCTGGAAGCCGCTCATGAGGATTATGAAGAATACATAAAGCTCATTAATTTAAGAAGAGTAAAGCACTTCTATGAACAGTATCAATTTATTTATGAGGCATTATTCTACACCGTAAAAATGTATGAGTTTTATAAAAAATACAGATCTGGAATCCCTAAAGTTTCAGCCATAGATATGTGGAAAAGTTATGTAAATGAATACCATGCCATGGATACATATTACCGTAAGTTTTATGTTGCTTATGATAATGAACCAAATAGCGAAATCTTGAAAAAGCTAAAAGTTATGGTGGAAAACCTCTATACAAACTGGTATATGGGGGATTTAAGTTCACATTGGTCTCAGGCTATTGAATCAGACATGAAGGATAACTGGATGCTTCCTGGCATCATAAATCAGCAACATTTTTATAGACAATATGTTGCTCCAAAGGTTCAAAAGGGTGAACGTATTTTCATGATAATATCAGATGCACTACGCTATGAAGTTGGAGTAGAAATTACCGAAAAATTGAACGCAGAGACGATGGGAGCCTGTGAAATAGAACCTATCCTCAGTGTAGTCCCATCTGTTACAAAGCTCGGTATGGCTTCCTTATTACCGCATAAAGCCATTGATTTTGATGAAAGTGCCAGAGTTTTAGTGGATGGTAAGTCATCAAGCGGGCTTGAAAATCGCAAGGTTATTATCGAATCGACTATATCAGATAGCATTGCGGTTCATGCACAAGAAGTGTTTGCAATGAATAAGGCAGGCAGAAGAGAGTTTTTTAAAGGAAAAAAACTGATTTACATTTATCATGACACTATTGATGCAATGGGTGATAAAGCCTCAACTGAAATTTATACGTTTGATGCAGTTGAAAGAGCGATTGAAGAAATATCTACCCTTATAAAGATCATTCGGGATGATTTATCTGGAACCAATATTCTTATAACCGCTGATCATGGCTTTGTTTATCAAAGAGAGGCATTGGCGGAAAGTGATAAAATTGAAAAAGAGGATATCCAGATAGTCGAAGTGAAAAGAAGATATATGCTTTCAAAAGAAAAGCGACAAATGGATGGCATTCTCAACATTAACTTGGATTCAATCATTAAAAATGAGAATCAACTAAATGTCTATGTTCCGAAAGCAACGATTCGCTTTAAAATTCAAGGATCTGGTGTAAACTTCGTGCATGGCGGTGTAAGCCTTCAAGAAGTGGTAGTCCCATTAATTAAATACAAAAATATTCGAAGAGGACAAGCTAACAGTCGTGAAATCGTAAAAGTGGATATCAAACTTACCAATACAACGAGAAAGATCACAAACAGCTTATTCAATTTATCCTTCTTCCAAACCGAAAAGGTTGAGGAAAAGGTTGTGCCAAGAACAGTGATGATTTATATGGCAGATGAAAATGGTGCTGTTGTCTCTAATGAGGAGACAATAATTGGTGATCGTACATCAGAAAACCCAGAAGAACGGACATTTAAACTACGTTTTGCCCTAAAAACCATTTCTTATGATAAAAATAAGCACTATTATTTGACGGTGAAAGACGTGGAAACGGGAGTAATTCTTGAAAAGATTCCGTTTACCATTAATTTGGGAATAGTAAGCGACTTTGATTTTTAAGACAAGGGAGGGAAACCTTTGGAGAACGTACATGAAGTGAATACTTTGGAATTAGATAAAAAACTAAATTCAGTATTTGCAGGTCGTGTTGTGAGAAAAGACCTTACAAAGCTCATTAAAGAAGGAGCAAACGTACCTGTTTATGTTCTTGAATACCTTTTAGGGATGTATTGTGCTACTGATGATGATGAAAGCATAAAAGAAGGGGTTGCAAGGGTAAAAAAAATCCTTTCTGAGAATTTTGTAAGACCTGATGAAGCAGAGAAGATAAAAAGTAAAATTCGGGAGATTGGGCAGTATTCTATTATTGATAAGATTACTGTTCGATTAAACCCGAAAAGAGACACATATGAAGCAGAGTTTTCTAATTTAGGATTAAAGGATGTTCCCATTTCCTCCAATTATGTGAAGGGGTTTGACAAACTGCTGGCAGGAGGTATCTGGTGCATGTTAAAAATGGACTATTACTTTGACGAAGAGCAGAAGAATATGAGTCCATTTAGTATTAGCAATTTGAAGCCAATTCAAATGCCGAATATGGATCTTAACGAAATCGTTGAGGGAAGAAAGGAATTTTCAAAGGATGAATGGATTGACATATTAATTCGTTCTACGGGAATGGAACCTACTCAATTAAATGATCGGGTGAAATGGCATTTACTGTTACGACTTGTTCCACTTGTTGAAAATAACTATAACATGTGTGAACTCGGCCCCAGGGGAACTGGGAAGTCTCATGTTTACAAAGAAATCAGTCCGAATTCCATATTAGTTTCTGGTGGTCAAACCACAGTAGCCAATCTTTTCTATAATATGTCATCAAGATCAGTTGGTCTTGTTGGTATGTGGGATGTTGTAGCATTTGATGAAGTAGCAGGCATAAAGTTTAAAGACAAAGATGGAATCCAAATTATGAAAGATTATATGGCAAGTGGTTCTTTTGCCAGAGGAAAAGAAGAAAAAACAGCATCAGCTTCAATGGTTTTTGTCGGGAACATCAACCAAAGTGTCGACTCGTTAATAAAAACTTCTCATTTATTTGCTCCATTTCCAGAGGGAATGAATAACGACTCTGCATTTTTTGATCGGATGCACTTTTACCTTCCTGGTTGGGAGATTCCGAAAATGAGACCTGACTTTTTTACCGATCATTATGGCTTTATCGTTGATTATTTAGCGGAGTATTTTAGAGAAATGAGAAAAAGATCATTTGGTGACTCTCTTGATCAGTTCTTCAAACTCGGAAATAACTTAAATCAACGTGATGTCATTGCTGTAAGAAAAACAGTATCAGGTATGATGAAGCTCTTGTACCCTCATGGGGAATTCACAAGAGAAGATGTCGAGGAAGTCCTTCAATATGCTCTTGAAGGCCGCAGACGTGTAAAAGAGCAATTGAAGAAAATCGGAGGAATGGAATTTTACGATGTCATGTTCTCCTATATTGATAAGGAATCCATGCAGGAAGAATATGTATCTGTCCCTGAGCAGGGCGGGGGCAAATTAATCCCCGAAGGAATGGGGAAACCAGGACACGTCTATACGATAGGTGTCGGGGAATCTGGGATGATAGGTGTATTTAAACTCGAAAATCAAGTCGTTTCTGGTTCAGGTAAATTTGAAAAATCGGGTGTTGGATCAAATCGAGCGGTTAAAGAAAGTTTGGATACAGCCTATCGGTACTTTACTGCTAACAGTAAAAGCATTAGCGGTACGATTTCCATTAAAACAAAAGACTATCTTATGCATATTGCAGACCTTCAAGGAATAGGTCTAACCCCTCAATTAGCTGTCGCTGAATTAATCGGTTTATGCTCTGGTGCTTTAGAGAAGCCTGTGCAAGAAAGTACCGTTGTTTTAGGGAACATGACTGTAGGAGGAACGATTGAAAAAGTAGAAGAATTGGCAAACATTTTACAGGTTTGTGTGGATGCAGGAGCTAAGAAAGTGTTAATTCCAGCTTCATCGGTTGTGGATTTTCAGACTGTTCCATCGGATTTGTTAATTAAAATTCAACCAATCTTTTATGCAGCTCCCATTGATGCGGTGTTTAAGGCTTTGGGTGTAAGCTAAAGAGAAAAAATTCAATGATAATTAGTCTGAAAGTAAATATGATTATTCAGGTAATACTATTCTACATTTTAATAACAATGCTTGAAAAAGATAAAAACAAGGAGCTCATATACAGAGTTCCTTGTTTTAAACTTAGGGAAATATTGCAAGATTTATAAGATCCTTGATTTTAACTCCTCCGTGAAGAAGCTAGTGTCATAAAGTGAATAGACATTTACATTCACAAATCCTCCAACTTTATCAACCATTTCTTCTCCAATATGATAAGGATAATCAAATACATTTTTCATTTTTATAAATGCATCAGCCTCTTCATTCCAAAGAATGTTTGGTTTTTTCAAACGGCTTTTGAAGACAATTTTTGTAAGCGAAGTATAATGGCTGCTCTTTAATGATTGACAGTATGCATTATCTATTATAGATAGTAATATTTCTTGTGGAAAAATCTCAATATTAACATAGTCTCCCCAAAGGCTACTAAAGTATTCTTCCTCATTTTCTACGAATCCTTTTACCGAACTAGTTAATGATGAGAATTCAATATCTGTTATAAGATGAATTTTCACAATGGAGTCTTTTTTATCAACTGGTAATTCTGCTACTGCCAAGTATTTAACTCTTGAATGACCACTTGATTTTTTTAGCTCTTTAATAAAAGATTGTATTTTAAATTCAGCAGTTTCATAGTCACTCAATTGCATCCTAAGAGTAAATGTAGCCAGATATCTCTCGTCAACGAAATTGGTAAGGATTAACCTTTTTATTTGGGTTAATTCACCAATTAAATTATTCTTCTCAAAATGCATCTTCTCGATGTTAGAGCGGTTTTTAAAATCGTAAATAAAAACAGTTGATCTGCATTCGACTAATTTAGTTTGCTTTCTCATAACTATTGCCTCCTTCTAGCCATTCAATTAAAATCCGCTTTGAAATCTTGATGCGCTTTCCAATTTTGGTTACATGGAAAACACCTGAATTGACTAATTCATAAGCCTGCTTTCTGCCAATTCCTAATATTTCTTGAACGTCGGTTACATTTAATACATCTGGATAATTATCATAGGTCTTGTACATATTCCATTAACTCCTTTGCATTTTCAACATAGTAATTTTCGTATTTGGTCTCACCTAAGAACGCCGAATGATAAGTATCACCTTCCAATAAGGTTGTTTGACATTTATCGAGAGCGTCATAAAACTCATCTAAATTGTCAATTTCTAAAGTGATAGGACTTTTAAGACCATGAGAGTGGAAATATTTTTTCATTCCATTAAGTCTAGGATCAGTAATACCCTTTTTTAAATAGTTTGCAATTTTTTCATTTTCTTCTATATCAGATTTAGTATTTTTCTTGTTCGCCCAACCATAGGTCCAAATACTCTCTAATTCTTCATTTGTTATATTGATAAGATTACAAACCAGATGATAATGAATGGCTCCATGTCGGTTCTTGTCCTGGAATTCTATAACACCTAGGTATTTGAACTTTGGTTGTCCATGTTTTTGGAGATAATAATCAAGACGCTTTTTAAATTCTGCAAATTTTTGATGGCAGGTCTTGATGTTAGTAATATCGAATTCACTAGTTTTCCTAAAGGTAAGTGTTACAAAAGCATATTCATCGGTAAAATTGCACTCTAGCAATCTACGAATCTGTTTGCGAGCTCGATTGATGCTTTTCTTAACATTTGCATAATATTGATCACTGTTGAGATTTGTAGCGGGTTTTCTTCCTCTTGAATATGAATTATTCATAAATGGAAAATTGGATTGTTGAGTGATTTCTACTAATCTGTTGCTGATAGTTGCTTTTACATAATTAGTCATGATGATATCCCCTTATGGTTAAGCAGTAATTTTTCGTCAAATTAATACCTAATTATCAAGTTCAAAATATTTAATGACTCTTTATGAACTTGCCTACACCGGTGTTTATTTGGTTGTTTGTTCATACTAATATTGTATTGCTAGTAATCTTTTATGTAAAAAGTGCACATGTTTTATAGAGAGATTAGAGAGTTTCTAGCGATTGAATATGGAACATCTGCTAATCCTTTGCTTAATGATTCTAATAATTTCTACGAATAGCTCTAGGTTTTGAAATCATTAGAAAAAAGATATATTCCTTTAGCTAAATCAGGATAAAAATGCTAGAAGGTAAGGCGTTACTCAGATAAACATAAATTAGCATGGGTTTGTAATCATGCTAATTTTCGCCTAAGAGGAAAGAAATGAATACGAATGATTTTTTGATTTTTTAATTTAGGAATAGATGGTAGATTTGTTCGTGTGAATAAAGGGAAATGGGATAAAAATAAGAACAAATTGTGACTGTTTTGTGTCGTTTTTGTGACAGTGTAGAATTTCCCCAAGTTTTGCCGGTATATATTATATATGTAGGGGTTTTTTTTATGCGCATGCCTATAAGCAAACAAATGAAAAAGAAAACCTCCTCAAAAAACATGCTCGCTTCATATGCACAGCTGTTCACCTGTACATGTTGAAAACACGAGCAAAGTTTTCACGTAAAGAAAAACATACATAAGCATGTGCAACCATATATAATATATGTCCTTGGGGGAAGTCTGCACTTTTTTTGGAAAGTACCAACCTAACGGCAACCATCTCTGATGCAATGGGGGTAGTGTAGGAGTAAACATATGGCACACTATGTATAGAACTTGCCGACAGGCAACACGGGGTCTGCTGGTGTGCGGCGGCGCCGGCGTTATGAAAAAAGTGAAGTCAGTCAACGAGTTAGAACGAAAATGCTAGAAGGGAACATGGTTTAGCACTCAAATTTTTACACATTCTAATAAGTACAGCAGAATAAAAATGAAATGAATTCTACCTTCTTATTGTGCATATTCAACTTTTTGAACATTTCTCATATTAACATGTGTATTCACGATTTATATTATAATAGAGCAAAAATCTTTTAGTTTTAATAAAATTGCTAGAAGTATGGATATATCAGTTGCCTTCTTTGTTTTAGTAGGCAACTTTTTTAAATTGTGTGAACAAGTTCTCTTCTGGAGCTTTTGTATCTTGTTTGGGATATTTGGGGGGGAGTCGAACAGCAAGAAGGACCAAAATATACAGTGGTGGTAGATGCTTATTGTTTAATGATAAGAGATGCTAGGAAATAATAGTGTGAAATTATGATACATAGTTGGGAGGCGCCATTTTGAAACATCTAAGTAAAATCATCATGACAGCAGGGTTGCTGATTACATTTTTATCTGGAAATCAAGAGGCACTTGCATCATCGAATATCAGCGTTGAAATCAATGGACAAGCTCTATATTTTGATCAACCACCTATGATGGATAATGGTAGAGTATTAGTCCCCATGCGAACAATCTTTGAAGTAGTTGGTGCTGATGTACAATGGGTAGCTCAAACATCAACCGTAAAGGCTACAAAAGGAGATTTAGCGATTTCATTGCCATTAAGTCAAACAAGCAACAATCAACGGGGTTAAAAAGAATTTAGATGTACCCGCAAAATCAATAAATGGACGTACGTTAGTTCCTTTGCGATTTGTGAGTGAATCTCTTGGCTGCAAGGTTGATTGGATTGCCAATCAATCATTGGTATCCATCACTTTTGACGGGGAAGTAAAAGAACAAACGGGAAAAGTTTACCCTGACGGTTGGTAGCACCAGAGTTGAAATCTACTTGGAGTTTAAACCCTGGTACAAATCTTTTGGAATTACTTTAATAGTAACGACATTCCAGAGCAATTCACTGCTAACGGAAGAAATGTAACTACAACATACAGTTCTGCTGATGGAGCTATTACTCTTCATGTTGGTAGAAATAAATAGATATTTATTAAAAATCCAATAAAATAAAAATAGCCTGGTAATTGATTGTGAAAACCATGCTATTTTTATATATATTATTTACGATTCAAGCATCGACTTTTAGTTTTTTTTACATCAATTGAGGTATCTTCTTCTCTGCGTTTTTGAATGTGATTACTGAACAATTAAAATCTCTAAAGTGTACTAAACTACTTCTAATGCACATTAAATGACTATTGTTCAACAAACGGGCCAGATTCTTGAATAAGAGAAGCTAATATGGATATTGCATTTTTAAAGAGGATAGTAGTTAATAAAAGGTAGATGTTTACTAATTATTTTGGTGAAACGGGAGGATAAAATGTCTGAAGTAGGTAAAATTTCAAAGGTTGGAGCAGATGAAAACAGAAGAAGAATAAGTAGTATTATCAAGAATAAAAACAATTCTATTACTTTAACATTAGGGGAAGTTTCAAATTTAAAGCAAATTGGTCAAGGTGGTAATGGGCTTGTCTATGCTGGAATTCAAAACAATGAAGAGGTTGCAATAAAGTTTCTAGTAGAGGATACAAAATCGAGTAAATTAGAACGTTTTAAGGCAGAATATTTTAACGTAAATCTAATAGAAGATCGCACTAACATCGTTAATTATATAAATTATGAAGAAATTCAGTTTGAAGATGGTTATTTAATTCCAGCCATTATTATGAAAAGGTACGACAAGACACTAAAGGAGTTAAGAAATACTTCAGAAATAAGTGAAAAGACCTTTTTGAAATTATTTAAATTTTTACTTAACGCTTTAAAAAAAATACACCAACAAGGAATAATACATAGAGATATTAAGCCTGAAAATATACTAGTGACTAAAGAAACTGACTTTGTTTTAACTGATTTTGGGATTGCTAACTATAATCCTGAGTTATACACATTAAAGGCAAAAACTGAAAGGAAGGAAAGATTAGCGAACTATGAGTTTTCAGCTCCTGAACAAGCAAAGAAAGGTGCTATTCCAGCCCCGTCAATGGATATCTACGCTCTAGGCCAAGTATGCCAATGGTATGTATTTGGAGAAACCCATAGAGGAACAAATAGAAGTAAAGTTACTGATATCTTTCAATCAGACGAGGCAGAAGTTATTGAAATAGTATTAAATAAGTGCCTTTATAACGATCACGAACAAAGGTACCAGAGTATTGATGAGATACTTGAACATATTAAACAAATTAAGGAAGCTAGAAGAGAAATTGACCCCTTTGAAGAGATGTATTTATTAAATGATGTAATTCGAGCTACATGCCCTTCTGTCTCTAGGGGTCTACAATTTGTCGAAGATGAAAAATATATAAAAAGGCTAGTTGAAAATATCAATAAACAATCCTTTAAACGCAAGCTTTGGTTTAATACTGGAATAGGAAATTCTGATTTCAGTAAATTAAAGTATTTGGGTAATAAAAAGATTTTATTGGATTATAGAGAAATAAAAATAAGAGGGATGTGGCTGTTTACCGATAGTGTTTATGATGATTTAATCATGCTTGAAACAGAAGAAAATGAACCTTTTATTATTGATGGAGAAGAAACTTATAATGCACTAATAGTAAATAATAAACATTTAATTCATGGCTATCACCAGAATTCAGGATACATAGAAATTGAGGATGAAGTCTATAGTCTTAGAGAACTCGAAGTAGAAGAACACGATAGGTCAAATACTTATAAATACTATTTCATTGGCACTCAGTATCACTGTTCGATAATATGGCAAAATGATAGTGTTTTAGATGAATTTCAAGAAAAAGGAATAGTGAACGAGAATACAGTTGCACAATTGATACGAGATTTAAGAAAGAAAAAGCATGAAGAAGTGGTATATAGATTATAATACTAAAAGTTTTATTAGGTATTTATAGTTAAATTGAATTTCAACTAACAAGGGCTTATTTTTTGATAAAACAGGAACTACTTTTGCTTGTCTTTTGTATTTTCCATCTTCCACAATCGGACGCTTTTCTTCAACATCACAAATTATGAACAAGCCAAAAATATGCAAGTTTTCATTCATTTTATGCATATTTTTGGCTTTTTTATATTAAAAAAACATACTGTCATAAACAGCATTTTTTAATTGCCAAATACAATTTCGTATAATTACAAAAATGTAATGCATTACAATATTTACCATTTATATAAAAGGTGCTATCGTAGATATGAATATAGACTAGGGAGGGAAATATCTTGATAATAAAAAAACATAATGAAGTACTTAAAGATTTTGCATTTACCGAAAAAAATGTAGCTTTGATCGATGTCAGTTATCTTAAATCTATATTTCAAGCAAGTTACTATGGTGGGGATTATAGGGGGAGTAAATTAGATAAAAAAAGTGTTTATTGGATTAATAAGGAGCTGAATACCCTATTAGACCTTCAGGAATCCGATCGGCTAAATGCTTTGATTAATGGACAAGGATCAACAATGACACTGGATGCACTATGTAGCCAATTGGAATTTATACAAGATACATTACACAACATAAGAGCTTCTTTTATTCAATCGGGAATAACAGAGAAAGAAGAAGGTTCCTGTTATCGAAACAACTTTAATGCTGGTGATCTATCTAGGATAAGGCATCATATTTTATCTGATTTGGTACAATCGCTTGTTTCTATCAATGCGATTGCATATGAAGAAACTATTTCGTCAGTAGATGCTCTAAGTATGATTCGATATATAGCAGCAAACATCCTTTGGATTATAGATGAAGCTTATCATTCTCTTTATTTGGGAGAGCTGACAGAAGAAGAAATTACCGATGTTTTAGAACGGAAGTATGCATGCAGGATGACTGAAAAGTCCACACCTATGCTGGACTTCTCTGTTAATAGTTGGTACAGAAGTTTTGCAAGAACACATAGTTAAATTATAACAATAAGCAAGCTCATCAATTAGTAAGCTTACTTATTGTATTCATTTATGAAGGTAGGACTATTTATGAAACCCAAGGGCAATACAAAAAGAGCTGGAGCTCCACCTGATTTTTGGAAGAATTATAGGACACATTTAGATGTGCCGGAGGACTTAAAGTCCTGGGTATTAAAACAATATTATGACCAAGAAACCTTAAGTGTTTACTGTGATGCTTCCATTAAAAATGATCACAGCTTAATAGGGGTAGCTTGTTCTTATATTTCGAATGGACTTATTGTGGTCAAACAACAATATGTACAGCCTCCCTTATATGGGGAAAATGTTCCCTCCTGGTATGCCGAAATAAAAGGAATCATGTTTGCTTTAAACTTTTTTGAAAAGTATAAAGGGACATGTTCGGAAATAGTCGTCTATTCAGATCTAATAGACATAGAACGGATGTTAGGGGAGGAAATACTTTTCAAAAAGAATATGGAACTCCAAAAGGTCAGAAAAGAGTTGAGACAATTATATAAATTAAAGAAAGCTCGGTATGGTGAAAAACTTCAGATTAATTATTTACCAGTAGAAAAAAGGAAATTCAATCCGTTTTACAGGAGTGCTCACAATGCAGCGAGTAATTTAGTAAAGGGTTAAGCTGATTCAAAAGGCGGCCTGAAAGTTGCATCTATTTTTGAAACAGCCCCTACATACGAGGGTCTATATGATTCAAAATAAAATTTAAAGGAGAATAACCATGAAGGATCGTTCTTGCATTTTCCATGGTGATGACCTGCTTTATGGGTGGCTAACGGGTGCTTTAATTGAATACCATGAGCGGACTTACCTTAAAACAGGTGGACTTTTTTATTTGAAGGAGCATTAATGATGCTCCTCCTATGATTAAAATCACTCAAATGTTTCATCAAAACATGTTAATTCTACATAAAGTAAAATTTCTACAGAAATAATAATGCAAAGAACTCAAATATAGAGATCTTTACTTGTCATGGTGGGTAATATTGCAAGATTGCTAATATTTTATCATTTGGATCTCCTCCGTGTGGGAGGCAGTGTTGTGGAATGAATTTTCATGAGAAACTACAAATCCAACTTCTAAAGTTTCGGCTTTATTATGCAATAGATTGAGTGTTGCTAAAGTTGAATCATATAGTTCAGTTCTTATGGAATGGTAATAAGATTTAAATATCTCACAAATTCCTTTTTAGTCAGTGCACTTAGATAAACAACTTCTCCCCATATTTTTCTGTAAGAGTTAGTATTTAATTCAAAAGGTACTTCTTTGTTAGAGGATATTTTTACATTCTTACTTTCTATGCTAGAAAGATCAGCCATTTCAGATGGGAGCTGTGGTATAACCAAACACGACATATCCAGAAAATTGAAATATTTCTTTAAGTGATTAACAAATGAATTCATTTAATTATTTTTTATCAAAAATAATAATCTCGTAAGAATTCGAATGGAAATTCCCAATTAGCACCATCTAAATGGGGGTTTTTTGTTTTAGGTCATTTGTTATGTAGCTTTTTTACATGTTACAAAAATCGTCAGCACCTCATGTGTGCCACATAAACCCTACACACGTTGAGCATGGAAACATAAAAGAGTAAGGTTTAATAGGTAATTTAATTAAAATAATCAGGTAATAATATCTGTCTATTTATTTTACACAAATTTTACACACTAATAGCGTAGAACCTTATAATATCAATGGTTTCTACGCTATTTCGACCCCGACCACCGGTATTATAGACAGTATGACAAAGCTGTCAAATCAGCGCTTCTTACAAATTGTAAGGAGTGCTTTTTATTTATCACAATACGATTCTTATAAAAATATCGTGTACCTGTCATTGAACAAGGAGGAATAACAAATAGTGAGGCGTACAAATGAATTGTCTGTTAAGTAATAATTATCAATCATTAATACACCAAAAGTAAATAAGGATATTGATTTTCAAACGGCTTCTTCTTTATTTGTTAATGGTTGTTTAATTAGAAATCTAGGGCCTCAAACAATCCAATACTACAGAAATGAATTATCGGTTTTTTTACAAGTTACTAGAAAAAGAGTTTAACCTTCCCCCTACAAAAGACCCAAGCTAGTTAATCTTAAAGTTAGAATGTGAAAGGATAGGTGCTTTACTCCAAAAAGTATTGTCTTATTGAACCGGCCGTGGCAGGAGTTGAAGGGAAGGAATAATTAATTTCTATATCGAATCAAGTAAGAAATGGTTGTGTTATAACCACTGGAAGATTATATAAATAGAAGGCATTTAGAATGCTTAGGGGGAGAATATGGAATCTAAGCTAATTATCATACGAGGAAACTCTGGTAGTGGAAAAACAACGACTGCGAAAAACCTCCAAAATCATTTGGGGCATGGAACGCTATTAGTTTCTCAGGATGTCGTTCGCCGTGAAATGTTGAAAGTTCACGATAGAGAAGGGAACCTTTCAATTGATTTGATCCGTCAAATCGCAGAATATGGTAAAGATAATTGTGAATTTGTTATTGTAGAAGGAATTTTGTATAAAAGTCGTTATGGTGAAATGCTGAATAACTTAATCCAGTTCTATAACCAAAAGACATATACTTATTATTTTGATTTATCCTTTGAGGAAACAGTCAATCGTCACAACTCTCGTTCGAAAAAGATGGAATTTGGAGAAGATTCTTTACGTGCTTGGTGGAATCCAAACGATTATCTTGGCGTAGATGGAGACACATTATTGACTAATGATATGTCACAGAACGATGTGTTGAAACTGATTATAAATCAACTGCAAAAGTAATTATTTGATTTGAAATGACGAATTGTAATCTTAAGTGCAACACCTAAGATAAAGTAAAAGAAGCCCATAACGACCTCATGTAAAATGTAGTTATCACACAACATTTGAACTGAGGAAATCGTTATGAGCTACACACTCTTACCATATCAGAACGCGCAAAAATAGATACATTACTCGAACTGGGATATTCGTTTAGAAAAATTGCGAATCAATTAAACCGACAACCATCTACTATTTCGTGTGAATTAAAAAGAAATGGTGATTATACAGTTGCACATGCACGTTATCGATCCAATAAATCTCATTGTGGAGCTAAATCAAAAATGTACTCCTGAGTTAAAACAAGTGGTTCAAAAAAAGTTACGAGATACTTGGTCACCCGAACAAATTGTAAGTCGATTGTATCAAGGACAGCTAAGTTTTAAAACAATCTATCGTTGGATTTACGATAGTCTATTAGAAGTACCCATGACTGTTCTACGCCAAAAGGGAAAGCATCAAAAATCTCGTGAAACAAAAGGCCGCTTTAATATCGGTACAACTATTTGAAAACGCACCAAAGAAGTTCGTAAACGTGAAATCTTGGACATTGGGAGTTAGATACAGTTGTGTCTAGCTGTGGTCAGGTAAAGGGCTGTATAGCAACTTTCATTGAACGCAAAACACAATGGTATAAAGGAATTTTAATTCTGAATCGTTCAGCAACATCAATGGAAAAAACAGTAAAACTGTTCATGAAAAGTTGCCTAGATGAATTGAACAAAGCACTAAACTTAATCAATAATCTTCCAAGAAAATGCCTTGGATCGAAAACTACACACGAGGCGTTTCAGGAAGAACCGTTGCACTTAATTTATAAAAATGTAAAAAAATAAAAACAATATTTACAATTATGATATATTTAAACATAGATAAAAATTATAATTAGGGTGATATGATTGGAAAAAGTGTTAGTCATGGGTGGTACTGAATTTGTTGGCTTGGCAATTCTAAAGGGGTTAATTTCGAAGGGATATCAAGTAGATTTTTTAACCAGAGGAATTAAAGAAGTAACTATTCAAGGCTATAATAAACATCATATTTGTGATAGACAGAATGAGAATGAATTAAAAAAATGTTTAAGTGAGATTCAATATGATTATATATTTGACATTTCAGCTTATTCACGAAAGGATGTAGAAAGTTTATTAAGATCGGTAAAGTTATCTCAAATAAAGCGTTACTGTTTTTTAAGTTCAGGGGCAGTTTATATCCCATCTGAAAAACACCTTGATGAAAATAGTGAACGAGGTAAAAACGCAAATTGGGGCAATTACGGACTTGAAAAAAAAGAAGCAGAAGATTATCTTTTTGAATTGAACAAAAAATTCAATTTTCCAGTGGTCATATTCCGTCCTTCATATATTTATGGTGAAGGAAACAACCTTTATCGAGAGTCCTATTTTTTTCAAAGAATTTTAAATAAGCAACCATTACCTGTTCCAAATACAGGTAAATCAAAAACACAGTTTATTCATATTAATGATGTGGTTGGCATTATTTTAGATTCAATAACAAATGATAAAACCATTGGAGAAGCATATAATTTAACGCATCCAAGAGAGTTTGATTGGATAGAATTTGTTGAGATAGTACAAAGAGTAGTTTCAAAACGTACGAAAATTTTAGGTATAAGCCAAGAAGATATGGAAGAACTTGACGTACTACCTAGAAAATTTTTTCCTTTTAGGGATATTACCTACTTGATGAATATAAATAAACTAAAAGAGCATAACTTGCTTCAACCGTGTATAGATATTGAGGAAGGGCTTCAATTAAGTTTTGAATGGTTTTTAAAACAAAATATTAAAGAACAGTTTCATTTAATGAAGGATTTAGAAAGAGTATCAAATTATTGTTAACAGAAACAATTTTATTTATAAAAATAAATTTTATTCACCTACTGGTTGCTTTATTGAATAAACAACATCCAAGACCAATAATATTGTACTGAACCCCAAAAGTTATAGATTTTTAGTCTAACCTTTGGGGCGCGCATCATTAGCGACCTTTAACTGGATAAGTTAATAAGCTGTCCAACCGCCGTCTGCGGCAATAATCTGTCCATTCACAAAACTTGCTTCATCTGAGGCTAAAAAGATGGCTAGGTTCGCAATTTCTTCTGGCTCTCCGGAACGTGGATTAATAGCCATTCCTAATGCTTGGCGACTTGCACCAAATTCACTCATGTTCGTCATTGTAGAGCCAATATTTGTATTAACACCTCCAGGGGCGATTCCATTACAACGAATATTTTTATTCGCATACATAAATGCAGTGTTTTTTGTTAGTCCTACGACGGCATGTTTAGAAGCGGTATATGCAGCACCAGCACGTGCGCCGTATAATCCACCAGCAGAAATGTTATTAACAATTGTACCGTAACCTTGCTCTAAAAATAAGTTTACGGCAATGCGCATTGACTTCATGACAGCTACTGTATTAACAGAAAATACTTTTTCCCACCGTTCGTTTGAAATTTCACCAACAGGTTCCATTCCATCCATAATGCCAGCGTTATTAACAAGTATGTCTAATTTTCCAAAGGCTTTCTTTGTTTCAGCAAATAACTGCTCTACGTCTTCTTCGGAGGCTACGTTTGTTTGCACAGCAATGGCTTCTGCGCCTGATGCTTTGATAGTTTCTGCTACTGCTTGAGCACCTTCTAAGTTTAAGTCCGATACAACAACTTTTGCTCCTTCTTTTGCATAACCTTCCGCAATTGCTTTTCCCATTCCTGATGCGGCACCTGTAACGATTGCTACTTTGTCTTTTAGTCTCATTCGAAGGCTCCTCCTTTTATTGTACATTTGTTCAATAAAAACTATAATACATAATAGTAAACGTTTACAATAAGCAAAAAAACGATATATGTTCAATAATTAACACAAAGCAGGAGATGTGTTTAATAAGAGGTGAAAAAAATGTCTCAGATCGACTTACGTATTGTGAAAACAAAGGAAGCATTACATAATACATTGCTAGAGTTATTGAACGAAAAAGCGCTGGAAGATATCTCAATTTCGGAAATTTGTAGAAAGGCAAAAATAAATCGTGGTACATTTTATTTGCATTATAATCAAATTGAAGATTTATTTGAGGAGTACTTCAAAGAAATTACAGCTGATTTAGCACGTTCTTATCAAGAACCTTACCGACACGTATCGGTTTTAAAAACGAGTGAATTAGAACCTTCTACGATCCGTATTTTTCATCATATCGAAAAATATAAATCTTTCTATCGCATTATTTTTTCAAAAAAGGTCCCTTTAAGGTACTATTATTTATTGTTCGAGAAATTAAATCATTTGTTCCTTCAGGATAAAGAGATGTCCTTTAAAGAAGGCATCAACTATCAACTCTATTGTTCCTACCAAGCAAATGCCATTATTGGCATGATTATTCATTGGTATCAAAATGATTTTTCTTATAGTCCAAGCTATTTAAATAATCAGCTCGTTCAATTTTTAAATATGAAATAAATTGGATTCTTGAGAAAAGAAAACATTGAGGAAATGATGTAGCTTATATCGTGTCCTAAATTAACTAAATCTCCTGTTATTTTTTGTACTCCAGGCACATCTTTGAAACTTTTAATTCGTTTACTGATATTCGATTGTTTATACCCAAATCCAACTGCAGCTTTTACGGTTTCTTGTCATTCCCACGCATTAAAAAAGTAGCGCCGCAGTTAAAGCAGGTCTAGAATAATATTCTGAATTTAATGAATTAAATGATAAATCACACTGAAAACGTGGTATAATTTCCTTGAAAATAAGTGATCGAACAGGGGGGCTTAAAAGTTTTCCTCTTTAATGAAGCTGTTAAGTACTCAGCTCCATTAATTCAAAGCGGGTCTCGACTGTTGTTGCAAAAGAATGGACCTTAAGATTAATGAAAAGTGGGGCTTTCAATGAAACATCATGTAGGTGGAAAAATAGGATTATGGATCATCGCTTTATTTCTATGTGCTCATAATATTAGGTTTGATGGATTCTTCAGACTAAAAATCTACTTACCAGGAGGTTAAATCAGATGAATGAATTAGCAAAACAATTAGTTCGTTACCATATATGGGCCAATCAACAGCTTATCAGTCATTTAAAAACACTCCCTTCAGAATTGTTTCATACAAAGGTGGAAAGTGTATTTCCCACTCTAGCTGAAACATTTGGTCATATCATTTCAGTGGATTACGTTTGGTTGTCTAGAATAAATAAGGAGAAACCGAGTAAGATTCAAAAATGGACCTTCCAGACCGTAGCTGAAGTAGAGAAAGCATTGAGTGAACTTAAAATGAAGTATAAACTTATGTTTCAAAAAGAAGACGATATTACAAGAATGGTTTCATACAAGAATACAAAAGGGGAACTCTTTACCCAAACGTTATTCGAACTGATTCAACATATCGTCAATCACGGGACTTATCATAGAGGCAATCTTGCAGCCATGATTAGACAATTGGGCTACCAAGGAACATCAACGGACTACATTACATTTCTTAGAATACAAAATTCGTAAGGAAGATAGCTTAAAACTAAAAATGAAACAAGGTAGCATTAGATTTTAAGCAAAATGTGTTAAGAAAGAATGGTATAAAGGAAGAGTAGAGGGTTCCTTAAAGAGAGTGACCCTGTAATTATTTGGATTGTCAACACTAAACTGGACAATTTTTATAAGGTCTTTTTCTTGTATTCGATTGGTGTTAAATAGCCAAGTGTTCCATGAATCCGAATGTTGTTA
>NZ_JAAIWK010000036.1 GCF_011008565.1 Heyndrickxia ginsengihumi | reverse complement strand
GTTCGTCCTGAGCCAGGATCAAACTCTCCAAAAAGATGTTTGATATAAGCTCATAAAAAAATTGACGTTTCGTTTTGTTCAGTTTTCAAAGATCAATCATTATAGAAACATATTCATGTCAACTTCACGTTTTTTTATTTCGTATCAGCGACATATATTAATATATCATCTATATTTGTTAAAGTCAACTTCTTTTTCTATTATTTTTCAAAAGGTAGTTTGTTTGTTATTTGCACCTATATAAATCATATAGAAACTATTCATAGGTAGATAAATAATATACTACATTTTTGAAATTGAAGCAATATCTATTTTTTATCAGTAAATAATATTCATAAAAACGGACCAATTGAGGACGATCACATGATAAGATTGACATTAAATAAGATGATAGTGCAAAACGAATGTTACAGATATCTACGGAGACGGAGGTAGCAATGTTTAAAAAGAAGAAACCAATTGCTATGTTTAAAATGATTATTTCGATGATTATATTTGGTTCTATCGGATTTCTTTCAGAGCATACTAACTTACCATCTTTAGAATTAGTATTTGTTCGTTGCTTTTGTGCCACTGTATGTTTAAGCATATTCTGGATATTATCCGGCCAATTTAAAAGAGAAAAATGGTATGGACGGGAAGTTGTTCACACCTTAGTATGCGGTTTTTTTCTTGTATGCAACTGGTTATTTTTATTCAAAGCTTTTGGGGAAACATCTGTTACAATTGCGATTTCAGTCTATCATCTTGCACCTGTACTAGTATTACTATTCGGAAGCATCCTCTATAAGGAAAAGCTAACATTTATTTCTATCATATCTATGATCATTTGTTTTGCTGGAACAATTTTGATCTCAAACACGAGCCTGTACTCTTTTAACCAATTTCTATCGTCTGGAATGATTTGGGCATTGCTCGCTGCCCTATTCTATTGTTTCACAACCTTAACAGGGAAAGGTATTCATCATCTAAGTCCGCTGGCAACGACGATATTGCAAACATTGCTGGGAGTTATGATGCTATGTCCATTTGTCCATTTTCATCTATTTACAAATCTTACTCATTTGAATTGGATTGCCGTTCTAACGACAGGAATTATACATACAGGTATCGTTTATTTGCTATTTTTTGATAGTTTACGTGTTTTGCCTACTACATTAATTTCTATTTTAGTATTTTTAGATCCATGTGTAGCAATTTTATTAGATATCTTATTTACCGGCTTTCATCCTAATCTATTACAAACATTAGGGATTATTTTTATTTTTAGTGGAATGGCTTTTACATTAATTAAAAAAGATAAATCAGTTCGTAAAAATCAAACGGTGCTGGATTGATCATTATAGGAAAAGTCTAATAAACATACTAACATTAGTATGTTTTATTTTTGTTTTAAAAATTTCAAGAACGTGATTTGAATCACAATTCAATTTGTAAAGATGCTTTATGATTAGAACAAATACGAAAGGAAGTGGATTCAAATGGAACTATTTAATGTTGAACAAACAGTTGGAGAAGTTGTGACATTATTTCCTCAATCTGCAGATATTTTTAAGAAAAATCGCATTGATTTTTGTTGCGGTGGAAATATTTCCGTAAAGGATGCCGCTGAAAAGCGCGGACTTTCTGGGGAAGAACTATTATCTACGATTGCTGATCTTTATAAACAAAAAGAACATCGTAATGATCAAAATTGGAATGAAGCAAGCTTTACAGAAATTATTGACCATATTCAGCAAACACATCATCAATTTTTGCAGGAGGAGTTGCCAAGCCTAAGTCCTTATGTATCAAAAGTAATGCGGGTACACGGCGTTAAATATCCTCATCTTGTTGAGCTGTATCATTTATTTAATCAATTAAAAGCTGAGTTTTTAGAGCATACAGAAAAAGAGGATAGTGAACAATTTCCATCCATTAAACAATATGATCACGAACCAACAGTTGAACATTACCAAGAGGCGACAAAAGAATTGACAGATTTAGAGCATGAACACGCTTCTGTTGGTGACATTTTAAAACGAATCCGTGTAATTACAAATGATTATACGCTTCCAGAAGATGCTTGCAGGACGTTCCAGCTCGTATATAAACGATTAGAAAACTTGGAAAACGATACATTCCAACATATTCATTTAGAAAATAATATTTTATTTAAACGCCTGCTTGAACAAGCCAGCTAATAGTTTAAGGAGGCCGGGACAAAAGTATATGTACTAAAGAAAACCCGAATATTTCCGGAGCTGTTTTGTGCAATATTCTTCTTTAGCTAACTACTTTTTAGTTTTGTCCTAACCTCCTTCTATTTATATATAAAAGAAGTTTAGAGCCCCCCTTTTACATCAAGTTTTATTTTTTCTCTTTTCTTCATCATCATGTACTCCTATTCATTTTAAAGCGGCGGATTCGGCGTATCTACAGGAGACACCGCAAGAACCTTGCGACGAGGAGGTCCCTAATCGCCATCGCCAGCCCCTAGAGCGGAAATCAAATTTTCTACAACATGAAGGGTCAGATATTATTATTCTATCTGACCCTTTTCTTTTTCTAACTGAAAAACATCAATTAAGTACTTTCCTTTTGTCTGTGGTATGACAATATTCTTTTCCTTTAGCTGATGTATCGTGCGGCTAATCGTTTCCCTCGTCGTACCAATCATGCTAGCTAAATCACGAATACTGAGCGGAATACTGACAAGCATATATTTATCATCGACCCATTTCCCATGTGAACGCCCTAGACGCAAAAAAAGATTAATAACTTGTATATAAACATTACTTAACATTTGCTCTTCTAGACGATCTTGCAAATCTAAAATCTCTTTACTCATAATCCCATATAATTTTATCGCAATGTTCGGGTGTTGCATTAGGACATTTTCAAAGTCTAAAAGATGAATATACATAAGTGTTGTTGGCACTATAGCAATCGAATTCGCTGGATAATGAATTTTATGAAAAAAACCAACATGCGGGAACATATCCCCCTCATGCAGAAGCGAAACAATTTGTTCTTTTCCATTTATATCATCGCGGTAAATCTTAACTTGTCCCTCTTTAATAAAATAAACGGCTGCCTGTTGTTCATGCTGATAAAAAATATGTGTTCCTTTTTGTACATGCTTTGTCCTGATAGCGGAAGCAATCACGGAGAGATCCTCATTACTTAAGTCCTGAAATAGAGCGATTTGCCGAATCCATTCATGCTTGTTTTCCACAGTCTTCCCTACCTCTCTCCTACAAACATTTAGACATTCTTCTATGAAAAGATTGCTTGTTCAGAAATAGTTTGTTGGATATCTTTTTCAAGTTTATCATCTACTACTTTCGCATCTTCAATGTGTTGAATAATTGTTTTATGTGCTTCGTCAAACAATCCTTTCGCCGCTGTTACTTCTTGTTTCACTTTCAAAGCGTCATCGCGCTGTTGCTGAATAGTGCTCTGAATATCCTCTATATGTTCCTTGCTCGTTTCAATCGTATGTAAAATACGCGCAATTTCTTCTGCTGCCCGACTGCTTACTTCAATACCCCCATTTACAAATTCTGCACTCTTTTCCGTTGCTTTTAAGGAAAAGTCTATTTCACTTTGAATTGTTTCCGTTAACTTTCCAATATGTTCCGTGCTTTTCGCGGTACTCTCTGCTAGTTTACGCACTTCGTCAGCAACAATTGAAAAACCTTTACCATGTTCCCCTGCTCTAGCCGCCTCAATTGATGCATTTAAAGCAAGTAAATTTGTTTGGTTTGCAATATCCTTAATTAATTGGACAATTGTACTAATTTCACTTGATCTATGACTTAATATTGAAATTTGTTCTTTCGTTTCTTTCACTTGATTGCCTAGATGATTGATCACTTCTTTTGCTTTAATGACATATTGACTTCCTGCTTGCGATTCTTTCACCATTTCATTCGCTAAGTTTTTAAGCGCATCTCCTTTTTCAAGTAAAGTGATGGAATGGGCAGATGTTTCTTCTGTAATAAAAGAAACATTATTAAATTTTTCTTCAATTTGCTTTACTAAGTCCCCTAATATATGATGTTGCCCATTTACATGCTCATGTTGCTCAATCGTCGCTGCTAATTCTTCTTGGAAAGCTGAAAGCCAAGTTTTTAAAGCTGTTTTCATTTCCTGCTTTTCCTTTTCAAGTGCATTAACCCGTGATTGTAGTATATATATTTGACTCACTCTATCCTTCTCTTTTGTTTTCCAAAACATATAAATCACTCCTTTTTCTACCCTAATCAAAGATGTTAATTTCATATTACTATAAAAGATGTATAAAAAATACTACTTTAAACTCCATTTTAACCCTTCTATTTTGATTGAAGGCATTCACATCTAGCTTACCGAAAAAGCAGTGCTCTGTCTGTGACTTTTTACCCAAAAAAGAGAGATCGCTCATCTCAAGCAATCTCTCTTTTAAAAGAATATTTTATGATGTAAATGGCTTCGATTCTTCTTGAAGAACGGCACCTTCTGTTTTCTCAAATTCTTTTTCCGTTTTCGATATGACGACGGTTGCCACTGCATTTCCAATAATATTTGTAATGGCACGTGATTCTGACATGAAGCGATCAACACCGATCAGAAGGGCAATCCCTTGAACCGGGATAACCGGAAATGCCGATAATGTTGCTGCTAAAGTGATAAAACCAGATCCTGTTACACCTGCTGCCCCTTTAGATGTCAGCATTAAAATTAATAACAACATAATTTGGTGACTGATTGTTAAATGTACATCATAAGCCTGGGCAATAAAAATGGCCGCCATTGATAAATAAATTGCTGTTCCATCTAAGTTAAAAGAGTAACCTGTTGGTACAACTAAACCGACAACTGATTTTGAACACCCATAGTTTTCAAGTTTCTTCATAAGTGATGGCAAAGCCGATTCAGATGAAGATGTTCCCAGTACGAGCAAAAGCTCTTCTTTTATATAGGCGATAAATTTGAAAATATTAAACCCAAATGCTTTCGCAATTGCGCCGAGAATGACAAGAATAAAAACGATCATTGTAAGATAAACAGATCCCATTAGTTCGGCTATATTTTTCAATGAACCAACGCCAAATTCCCCAATTGTATAGGCCATTGCCCCAAATGCAGCTAACGGAGAAACTCTCATTATCATGCCTACAATTTTGAAGAAAATATCTGTTAATTGTTCGAATAAATGAATGACAGGTTTTGCCTTTTCACCAAGCGATGCAGCTGCGATCCCGAAAAGTATAGCAAAAAATAGAATCGGTAGCAGATCACCTTGAACAAATGCACCAACAACACTATCTGGAATAATACTAGAGATAAAACCGATAAATCCCTCATGGCTGTCCTTTGCCTGTGTTACAAATTGTGAGACGGAACTTGCTTTAGCACCGCTTGTATCAATTCCATGCCCTGGACGAATAAGATTTACCACTATGAGTCCAATTGCTAAAGCAATCGTACTTACAATTTCAAAATAAATAATGGCCTTTCCGCCGATACGGCCGACTTTTTTCAAGTCTCCCATACCGCCAATTCCGATGACAACTGTAAAGAAAATAATTGGCGGTACAAGCATCTTAATTAATTTAATAAACCAGTCAGCAAGAATTTTCAGTTTTGTACTGAAATCCGGAAAAATTAGTCCAATGATAATCCCTACAATGATACCTGTAATGACTTGAACTGTAAGATTTTTGAAATTAATTTTCACTGTTTACACCCCTCGTGTTTACGCTTACAATTTCTCTTATCATCCCATCCATTTAAAATTGTACTACAATCTAACAAGTTTTTAAATAAGATTATTCTAAATATTAAGATTCAATTATTATATGTATATAACATTCAGTGTATTGTATTAATAAGTGTTTTTTGCTTCAGGGATTCACTTTTCGCTTCAATTTGCTAATATGTTTTGCAGATTATCTTCAAGAAGGCGATTAAAAGATAAAGCTGCCCATCAGGACAGCTTTTATATTATGAATTTACAAGTTTAGGTGCTGCTTCATTAATGGCTTGTTCTAATTCTTCTGCATATTGCCGTTTCGTATCATCATCCCAATTGAATAGTTCACCCATATAATTGATTACTGGCTCTTTCCATTTTCGAACCCACTGAATATTAAAATATAAAGATCCTGTACGGCGGATAAAGAAGTCTACTGGTTTAACTGTCATTTCATTTTCAATTGCATACATGAGTTGCGCATAGACCTCTGGAGATAAAGTTTGCGCGTCACTTTGTGGGTGTGCCTTCACCCATTTAAATAGTTCATCTACATTTGATCCATATTTTCCGGCTAAATATTGTGCTTCTTTACTAGAAAGACCATAACGCTCTCCTTCTTGGCTTTTTTCTTTTACGAATTGTGTATAATTGCTGGAGCCGCCTAGATCTCCGCCAGAAATTGGGAGATGCTTCGTTTTACATTCAGAAAAACTCATTCCATATTGCTGTTGTAATTGTTTTGCCACAAGATCAACAACAGTTTCAGCCATTTTACGATAGCCTGTTAACTTTCCGCCAGCGATTGTAATTAAACCTGTTTCTCCTTCCCAGATTTCGTCTTTGCGGGAAATTTCCGATTCAGATTTTCCTTCTTCATAAATGAGGGGACGAACACCTGCCCAACTTGATTCTACATCTTCAGCATTTACCTTTACTGTAGGAAACATATAATGAATAGCTTTCAGAATATACTCAATGTCTTCAGGTAATGGCTTTGGATGAACTGGATCTTGATCATAGAAAGTATCTGTTGTACCTACATATGTTTTTCCATCGCGCGGTATCGCAAAAACCATTCGGCCATCAGGTGTATCAAAGTAAACAGCTTGATTCAACGGGAATACACTTTGGTCAAACACAATGTGGACCCCTTTTGTTAAACGCAATTTTTTCTTGTAGGTTGAATGATCCTTCGTCAAATTACGGTCTACCCATGGGCCTGTCGCATTGACAACTTTTTTTGCCTTCACATGAATGGTTTCACCTGTTAGTTGGTCACGGACAGTTGCCCCGACTACTTTATCATTCTTAAATAAGAAGTCTTCTGCCTTTATATAATTTAGCGCAATCGCTCCTTCTTGAACAGCTGCTTTCATGACTTCAATCGTAAGACGGGCATCATCCGTACGGTACTCTACATAGTAGCCGCCGCCTTTTAATCCATCTTTTTTAACAAGCGGTTCTTTCTGCAATGTTTGTGAAGGGGTCAGCATTGAACGACGCTCAGATTTTTTTACACCAGCAAGAAAATCATATAGTCTTAGGCCGATATTAGTTGTAAACTTTCCGAATGTTCCCCCTTGATGAAAAGGCAACAGCATCCATTCTGGAGTTGTTACGTGCGGACCATTTTCATAAACAATTGCGCGTTCTTTACCCACTTCAGCAACGAGGCCGACTTCAAAGTTCTTTAAATAACGGAGACCTCCATGTACAAGTTTAGTCGATCTGCTTGAAGTACCTGCTGCAAAATCTTGCATTTCTACAAGCGCTACTTTCATTCCTCTTGTTGCCGCATCAAAAGCAATACCTGCCCCTGTTATTCCACCACCAATAATAAATAAATCAAATTCTCCCTTTTTTAAAGCTTCTAGTTGTTCTGCACGATGTTTACTTGAAAATTTCATTATAAATCCTCCCCTGTTTGTAAAAAAACAAAAAGAGACCTGAACAAGTATTATGGTTTTTTTGCCATAAAACTGCTAGGTCTCTCTGTATCTCTTGACATATTATTAACTTATTTATATTATAACAAATCTTTCAATCATTTAAAAGCCATAGTTGCTTGAATTGCCTTTTTCCATCCACTGTATAATTGATCTTTTACATTTTCATCTAAACTTGGCGCAAATCTCTTTTCAACATTCCATTGTTTTGCAATTTCTTCACGGCTTTCCCAGTAGCCAACCGCGAGTCCAGCTAAATATGCTGCGCCTAATGCAGTCGTTTCGCTTACAACCGGCCGTTCTACAGGTACAGAAAGAATATCACTTTGGAATTGCATAAGGAAATTATTCTTCACAGCTCCGCCATCGACACGCAATGTCTTAAGCGGGACATTAGAATCAGCTTCCATTGCTGTTAAAACATCTTTTGTTTGATAAGCTAACGATTCTAATGTTGCTCGAATGAAATGCTCTTTCGTTGTACCTCTTGTTAAACCGAAGACAGCTCCACGTACATCGCTATCCCAATATGGTGTCCCTAAGCCAACAAATGCTGGCACGACATAAACGCCTTCTGTTGATTCTACTTTTGTTGCATAATCTTCACTTTGGGCGCTATCTTTAATCATTCTTAAACCGTCGCGAAGCCATTGGACAGCGGAACCTGCCACGAAAATACTTCCTTCTAATGCATATTCAACCTTTCCATCAATTCCCCATGCTAGCGTCGTCAACAGACCGTGTTTTGACTTTACGCCTTTCTCACCTGTGTTCATGAGCATGAAGCAACCTGTACCGTACGTATTTTTTGCCATGCCTTCTTCAAAACACGCTTGCCCAAATAGTGCCGCTTGCTGGTCACCTGCTACACCGGCAATTGGTACTTCGCAACCAAAGAAATGATACGGAACCGTCTTGGCATATTCATATGAGGATGGTTTCACTTCAGGAAGCATTGATTTCGGTACATCCAGCATTTCCAACAGTTCATCATCCCATTGTAAATCGTAAATATTGTAAAGCAAAGTTCTTGAAGCATTTGAATAGTCTGTTACATGCGCTTTACCGCCAGAAAGCTTCCAAATGAGCCAAGTATCAATTGTACCGAATAAAAGTTCACCTTTTTCAGCACGTTCTCTCGCACCTTCAACATGATCCAAAATCCATTTAATTTTTGTTCCTGAAAAATACGGATCTATTAATAATCCTGTTTTTTCACGAACTAAGTCTTCGTAGCCTTTCTTTTTCAGTTCCTCACAAATCCCTGCTGTTTGCCGTGATTGCCACACGATGGCGTTATAAATTGGGTGTCCTGTTTCTTTATCCCATACAACAGCTGTTTCACGTTGATTCGTAATACCGATAGCTGCGATTTGCTTCGCTTCTATATCTGCCTCCGATAAAACGGTTGCAATTACCGCCAGCACTGAGCCCCATATTTCACTCGCATTATGTTCTACCCATCCCGGTTGTGGGAAATGTTGCGGAATTTCCTTTTGGGCAACCCGAACGACTTCTCCTTTATGATTAAACAAGATTGCTCTTGAACTTGTTGTACCTTGGTCAATTGATAAAATATATTTTTCCATTATGCCACTCTCCTAACCTTCGAACCTACTATTCTTTTTTTTTCCACTATCCATAATATCAGTAAAACAACACAACTAATAGCCAATATATACCAAAAAGATGCTGTCCAATCACCTAAGAACACTGCTCTATAGAATACTCCTCCAAATGAACCTCCTAAAATCGGCCCTATAACAGGAATCCACGCATATGACCAATTTGATGGCCCTTTTCCAGCGATCGGTAAAATAAAGTGAGCGATACGCGGTCCTAAATCACGAGCCGGATTAATTGCATATCCTGTTGTACCGCCTAAAGAAAGTCCAATCGCAACAATTAAAAACCCAACAATAAAAGGGTTAAGCCCTTCTGCGAATTTATTCGCACCAATCGCTAAAATGGCTAACACTAAAATAAAGGTACCAATAAATTCACTTAATAGATTGGCAAAATAGTTTGGTATCGCTGGTCCGGTTGAAAAAACACCTAATTTTGTACCTGGATCTTCCGTTTCCTTCCAGTGCGGTAGAAAATGAAAATATACGACTGTTGCTCCGATAATAGCCCCTATCATTTGAGCCGCAATATAACCCACCACTTTTGACCAAGGAAAACTGCCTTCAAAAGCAAGCGCAATCGTTAAGGCAGGATTTAAATGAGCACCGCTAAATTTTCCTACTGCATATGCTGCAATCGCAACGGCAAGGCCCCAGCCGAAAGAAATAACAATCCAGCCGCTATTATGAGCAAATGATTTTTTTAAATTTACATTGGCACAAACACCTGCACCGAAAATAACTAATATGGCTGTTCCAATTAATTCTCCGAGATATGCATTCATTGTTCTCTTCCCCTTCCATCCATGCCATTCATAAGGTTACCCTTAACCCCTTATATATGAAGGTTCCTCCCTTCCAAAAGAAAAGAACAAGAAAACCCAATTCCGTATAAAATACGATACGAATTACTGGGCTCCTTGTTCTCCTGCGCAATTATTAACTTGAGATTATGATAACGCTTTCTTCACATTTTGTCAACATTTCATTCAAACATTTTTAACAAATACTTATTGTTTGGTTTTAATAGATCCGCTCCTGAAAAAAGTAGTTAAATTCGCGCAAGGATGCTCGCCTTCCACGGGGGGATGCTGATCCTCATCGCCGTTTCACGCCTGCAAAGTCTCATCTATCTTACTTTTCCCGCAGGAGTCTCACAACTTAGGATGCTTAGAATCTTGAATAAAGATAACGATCTTCTATTTGGTTAAATATCCACTTTTTATAATAAAGTTTAATGGTTTCTTATAGCATTAAAGCACCCCTTTAGAGTTAAGGCAACTAATCGCAGTGTTGGAGAATGACAATATTGTTATTTCATTTTATATAATACCTAAAACATTATAACCCTGTTCCAAAATGAGGACAGGGTAACATAATGTTGTTTATTTTTTAATAAAAACACTTTGCCGAAACTTAAAACATACTAATGAAGTCATGTGAATACTAGGTGACTTCTTCATACAGTTACTTCTGCACGATTTGAATAAGGTTGCCGCATGTATCATCAAAGACAGCCAATGTGACTCCGTCCATTTCTGTCGGCTCAACAGTAAACTTCACTCCATGTTTGATTAATCGGTCGTATTCTTCGCAGACATCTGCAACACCAAACATTGTCGCTGGGATGCCCTCAGCAAATATCTTGTTTTGATACTCTGCGGCCGCAGGATGGTTATTCGGTTCAAGCAAAAGCTCGGTACCATCTTGATCATGAGGTGAAACGAGGGCTATCCACCTAAATTCTCCGACGGGAACATCATGCTTTTTTACAAATCCTAGCGTTTCTGTATAAAACTTTAGTGCCTTCTCTTGGTCTTGAACAAAGATACTAGTAACAATGATTTGCATAATGTGTTTCCTCCTTCTATTTCTGAGGTATGAAACTCTACTAACAGTCTTGCACAAATCAGAAAAATTTTTAAGTGGTTCGTTGTTAAATGTAGGTACTCGATATATTCCCTTTCGTTTTGATTTCCCGCGCCTTCCATCTTCCAATACAGAAATATGTTTAGCGATCTCCTGCCGTGAAATGGAAAGGCTGTGCTTCATAATGAGACGTGCCGTAGGTTATAGAATGGCAGCTTGCTTTTAAATATAGCTTCTTTGTCCCAATTCATATTTTATATATAAGCAACTCCATACAACTATACGGTTGCGTAATCATGCAATCAAACATGTTTAAGCACACGTTGAATGTTTATATTTTCAGCAAGTTTCTTGTTGAATAAACCTGCTCTATCATAAAAAAATCCTGCAATAACAGGATTTCAATCAAACTTTTTATTAAAATTCATCCCATAGATGTGTATTTGAAGTGGTAATTGCTTCTGCGCCTGCTTTAATTGCTTGCTCTACTTCTTCTTTCGTACGAATAAGTCCGCCTGCAAAAATCGGGATTTGCAGTCTTTCTTTTACTTCTTGGATCATCCATGGCATAATGCCAGGCAATACTTCAATATAATCTGGTCTTGTACGTTCTACTAATTTGTAACTTTTCTCAAGAGCATGGGAATCAATTAAAAACATTCTTTGTACAGACTTTACACCTTTTTGCTTCGCCTTTTGAATTACATTTGACTTTGTAGAAATTAACCCATATGGCTTGTACTCTTGGCAAATATATTCAGTTGCATATTCATCATTTTTAATCCCTTGTATAAGATCGACGTGATAGATCATTTTTTTATTGTACTCTTTAGCCATTTTAGCAACATTTTTCAACTGTGCAATATGCATTTCTAGAAAAACACCAATCTGATAATCACTTTGTAAAAATTTTTCGAATTCACGCATATTTGCTGAGGCTGGTAATATTTTTCGTTTAAAAGCCATAATCTTCATCCTTTTTTCTATTAAGCGAAGCCACCATTCACTGATGGCGATGGTGACCTCATTCTCATTTTATTCGATCACATACAATTCTTTCGGAACTACATCTAATAATGTTGATGGCTGTTCATTTACAACGAGCACTAGATGATGCATTGCCCGCGTACAAACTGTATATAGCAATGTACGCTCAGATTCCTTCGCATATGTTTTATTTGAAGCATCCAGTATTATCACACTGTCAAACTCCAATCCTTTTGCAAGGTACGAAGGTAAAATGATCATCCCCTCCGGCAGCTCGCTATATTCTTTATCAATTAATGTGACATCCAGCTCATCTTTCAGCTGCTCATATACTTTTTCACATTGTCTCTTTGACTTTCCAATGAGTGCAACAGAGCTGCTTTTTTGTGCTAACATTTTAGCATGTTTTTTGATTTTTTCAATGGCATCTCCAGAATTACTAGCAATCGTCACAATTGGAAGCTCACCTGGCCGTTCAAACCAATCAATTTTTTCGCCATTTGGCAGCAGCTCTTTCGTAAATTTCGTAATAGCTGATGTTGAGCGGTAGCTTTTTGTTAAGTAAACAATTTCAGCCTTTTCTTCCCCAAAAATTTCATGTGCCATTTTTAGCGGTGAATTCGTTGCACTGCCAAAAATAGACTGATTCAAATCACCAAGCATTGTAAATTTGCTATAAGGAAATAGGAAACGCATATAGGCAAGCTGAATTGGCGAGTAGTCTTGAATTTCATCGATAAAAACGTATTTTATCGAATTAGAAGGCTTCTTCCCAGTCAGCAAGTCTAATAAATACATATATGGGACTGTATCTTCGAAAAGCAATGTTCCATTTCGAAACGCCGTTAATGTTTGCTTTATAAGTACGCTTTCTCCTTTTTGTTTTAGAAACTGCAAATATTGTGCATTTATATTGAAATAGCGATATTGTTTAATGTACTTTCGTATTTTGCGGAAGCGATGGTTTACGATTTTCTTGGCTAAAAATTCTTTTTCATAGTCATGCCCTTTAAAATCGTCCTTATCCTTTCTCACTCTTTTTGCCGCGTAACGATAGGCTTCTTGAAATTGCTTACGATCAAGCAGTTCTATTTCCTCCTCTACCCACGGCTTTTTACGTTCATTTTTCGCAACTTCCTGCAATCTTTTTAAAAGTTGTTTTGTGACAAGCTGAAAGCGATTCGGCAAAGAATACCGATCTTCATATTGATAAAAGAGATCAGCAATTTCCTCTTTTGAAATGATCACCTCGCCTTTGAAACGAATATCACGAAAAACAATTCCTCCTTTTAATAATTGTTTTGCATACTCCCCTATCTCGTGGAAAAATCGTAAACTGCCTTTTATTTCAATGGACTGTGCGCGTTCATTTGTTTCTTCTTCAGTTAAACTCTCTTCCATTTGCTCAAGCAAGCTCTCAACCTTTAAAGATGGACCAACATGATGCTGCGTATATTCAAGAAAAGTCGTTTGAACCATATTTTGTTCACCAAGCTCAGGCAACACTTTCGAAATATAGTGATTAAACAACTGATTTGGTGAAAATAATACGATTTGTTCAGAATGCAACGAATCACGATACCGGTAAAGTAAATAGGCAATCCTTTGTAAGGCAACGGATGTTTTTCCACTTCCAGCAGCACCTTGTACAAACAATAAATTGCTTGATACATTGCGGATAATTTGGTTTTGCTCTTTTTGAATGGTAGCAACAATATTTTTCATATGGGTATCAGCCTGTGATCCAAGGATCTCCTGCAACATTTCATCCCCAATGGAAACACCTGTATCAAAAAGCGCCTGAATTTTACCCGATCGGATTAAAAATTGCCTTTTCAAATCCATAATGCCCTCACGAACGCCGTCTGGAGCCTGATATGATACAGGACCCGGCACTCCATCATAATAAATGCTTGAAATCGGGGCGCGCCAATCATAAACAAGATATTCATCCCCATCTAAATAAGAGGAAATCCCAATATAAATCGATTCAGGCGGTTCCTCTCCTTCATGGAAATCCACACGGGCGAAGTAAGGAGAATAGATTAAACGATCTAATGTTTTAATTTCCTCTTCCATATGTCCATAGCTTCGTTCACGTTCCGCAAGCAATTCTGCTTGTTGCGTTACACTGGCATATGTTTCAATGACATCATCCGGTTCATCGAAGTTAACCGTTACATCGTCCCAAAATGTATTTCGAATTTCCTTTGCTTCTCCTTGCACACTTTTGGAACGTGCAAGAAGCGTTTCCTTTTCTTCTTTCATTTTAGAAATTGTATAATCAACCCGTTCCTGCTCCTGTATCCATTCCTTATCTTGAGTCATGATCAACACCGTCCCTTATTTGATGCAAAATAGTTGACACATATCCATTAAATGTGATATAGTATTATTGGATATTTTTATTTTTTAATAAATATCGTTTGCATCTGTTAGTATATCATATTTTATCTCTTCTTACCATTCGTTTATTCTCCATTCTTATTCGAAAGACAACCTCTTTCATTCTTCATTTTTTTGAATAGCTCATTATCTTTCTACAAACAATATTTCCACTATGTTTTTTAGACGTTTTCTAGACTCATCCTGTTAAAAAAGGGTACAATGTAAAGACCAACTTTAATAGATGAGTAATTGAGGTGTCATTATGCTAAGTACTCGCGAATCATTAGCGCGAAAAGTCGCATGGATTAGTGTTTGGAGCAATGTCGTATTAATGGTTGGAAAAACGGTTGTCGGCTGGTTCGGACATAGTGACGCCGTTTTCGCAGATGGGATTCATTCAGCAGCTGATGTTTTTGCATCTGTTATCGTTCTTTTAGTCATCAAAGTAGCAAATAAACCAGCTGATGAAGAACATCCATACGGACATGGTAAAGCAGAGGTCATTGTTTCAGGCATCGTCGGTCTTATTCTTCTTTTAGTTGCGTTTTATGTCGTCTTTGAAGCTATAATCGGATTTTTCCATCCGCTGCAGTCTCCATCTATTCTTGCTTTATGGGTTGCGCTTTTTTCGTATCTTTTAAAAGAATTGTTATACCGCTATTCTTTAAATGTAGCCACTAAAAATAATAGTAAAGCGATTGAAGCAATTGCCTATGATCATAAAGCAGATATTGTAGCATCTATCGCCGCTGCCATCGGTGTTGTTTTATCGTTAATTGGAGAATATCTTCATCTCTCCTTCCTATTATACGGTGATAAAGTAGCGAGTATTTTTGTCGCCTATTTAATTTTCCGAATTTCGCAGGGGATTTTAGCTGAATCTTTTAATATTTTAATGGAGAGCAATGTAAATCATGACTTAATGAAGGAATTAGAAGAGACGATTCATTCATTTCCTGATGTGAGACGAATTGACCGTGTTCGTGCGCGTGAGCATGGTAATTACATACTTGTCGATATTCGCATTTCAATTGACTACAACAAAACCATCAAAGAAGGCCATGATCTCGGCAAACAAATTAAACAAGCTTTAATGAAAAGAAATGACCATATCCAAGAAGTGCTTATTCATTTAAATCCATATTTTCCGGATGATAAACAATAAGATTAAGTTTAATCCTGAGCTCAATTTTTAAACAGGATTAAAATAAAATTGGCCTCAAACAGTTAGATTCCACCACTAACTTTTGGGGTTTTTTATATAGTACTGGATTAAATATATATATAAGGAACAGTCTTAATGCATATCTATCTATATTAGTGTGGGCTTTTCGGGATAAACCCTTTTATGATTATCATCAATATTCTTAATGTGAAATAATAAAACACTATATTAAAAAGAAAGTTCCACAGCGAAAATCCAATTCTCCAGTTACTGGCATAACTCAATACTTCTGCAGGACAACCATAATGGTGATATTCACCAATAACTTTCATGCCAAGATTTGGAATCATGGCAGTAATTACAGTAATCATAACACTTAGAATCAATAAATTTCTTTTTGTAACAAGTTTCTTCATGAATTTCTCCCTTTACCATTGATGATTATTGCTTATAATCTTTTTTCTTTTCCTTGCTGAAAATCTTGATTAACTTAAAAACAATGATCACGCTATATACTATCGTTATTATCCAAATATAAGTTGTGGGCATGTCGCTCCAAAATATAAAAAAAATAAACAGCAATATATACATTATTAAATCAAATATATGTTGTTTTTTACTCCTCATAAAAAGTTCCCCCCCCTTTTTATTAAACATCCCAATCTTCACTTTGAGGAATAACAAATGTTTAGCCCCTCTTCATTTTCCTTAACAAATCTTATCCTCCCTATGATTTTTTCTGAATATTTTATTCGATTCCATATTCTCAATGAAAGCTTCGAAGGTCAATAATCTTTTTTAATAATTGAGGTTAAAAAAAGTAGCTTATTTTAAGTATCATTCTTATCATTTCGTAATAATTGTTGGTACAGTTATTTACTAGCAAGAGAATAAAAAAGTTCACATGAATAGAAACCCTCTCCTAGGCCAGAGCACAAAAAAGGCCAGCCATTACGGCTGACTTTTTTAAAATGTAATAATCCCTAAAATGAGTGCTACAATAATCATTACGAGCGCTGAACCACAAGCCCATTTTAAGAATGATCGCTGTAAATCACCGAATTCTGCACCAACCATTCCAACAAGCAAATAAGTAGATGGCACAAGCGGACTTAATAAGTGCACTGGCAACCCTAACAAAGATGCTCTACCAATTACAGCAGGATCTATTCCATAAGCCGAAGCCGCTTTTGCAATCAGTGGCAACACACCGAAATAAAAAGCATCATTAGACATAAAGAATGTAAATGGCGCACTAATAATAGCAGTAATGACAGCAAAATGCGGTCCTAATGCAGCAGGTACATGTGAAATTAGTGTATTCGCCATTGCATCAATCATTTTCGTCCCTGACAGAATGCCTGTGAAAATGCCAGCCGCAAAAATCATTGAAACAACCGATAACGCATTAGATGCATATGAGGCGATTCTCTCCTTTTGCATATCCATATGCGGATAATTCACCATAATCGCAATCGCAAATCCAATCATAAACAAAATTGGCGTAGGCAATACTTCCATAATCAGTCCTACTAACAAAGCAATCGTTAATATACCGTTAAAAAGAATAAGTTTTGGACGTTTCGCGTTTTCTCCTGCACCAGTAGCAACAGCCGCCGCCTGTTGTGCCAAAGTATCTTTATCAATATTAAGAATGCCGATTCTTTTTCTTTCTTTACGTCCAAGATAATAAGCAATAAACAATACGAACAAAACGCCGCCAATCATCGATGGGATAACTGGTGTGAAAAGATCGGATGAATCGAGTCCGAGTGCACTCATCGCCCTCGCCGTTGGACCTCCCCACGGCAATAAGTTCATGACACCTGAACCAGAAACGGCCAACCCCGCTAAAATTAGCGGCCGCATGCCAATTCTTTTATAGAGCGGAAACATTGCGGAAATCGCAATCATATATGTTGTTGTACCATCTCCATCAAGTGAAACCATAATAACTAAAATTGCTGTACCGATTGCAATTTTCAGCGGATCCCCTTTTACTATCTTTAATATTTTCGAAATAACCGGGTCAAACAAACCTGCATCAATCATAATCCCAAAATATAAAATGGCGAATAAAATCATAATTCCTGTCGGAGCGACACTTGTTACGCCATCAAGCGCCATTTTTCCAATTCCTTTCCAAAAGCCACCGATTATTGCAAAAATAATTGGAATGACCATCAATGCAATCATGGCTGATAACCGTTTTGTCATAATTAAAAACATGAAAACAATAATCATTAAAAATCCTAAAATCGCAAGCATCATACCACCCCTTCGTTCTTTATTATCAGTTTATTAAAAATAATTAACTCTGTAAGCGTTTTCAACATTAATGAATTAAGAATCATTTTGGCAATTTTGTTCATTTTGTTCACAGGGAATTGGATCGTTCACTTTTAAAGCTTTTTCAGTTTTTAGCAGTTGGATTTCAGTCTAAAACAACATATATTGGTCAATTCTCCAAACAAATCAGTCCCAACACGTTTCAGGGTAATAAAAGAAAACCCCTTTGAGGAATTAATGATCTCAAAGGGGTTTAGCAGTCTTATTGTAATTCATTTTCAACGGATTTACTATACGCCGCATGCCATTTTTCCCACTCATCTTTTGGAAACGCTCTTGGATGGCCATCTAACAAAGCTGATAAAAGATCCAAGCAAACATGCCATCCTGCCAAATCTATTGATGTATGGTCGGTTAATGTCGAAATAAACTCCTTTAATATTACTAAGCAACCATCGGAAGTTGGAAACAATTCAAAACGTACGCGATCCTCTCCCCATGTATATTCAAGAACTGAGTATTCCTTAACATCTAAAATGTTAATGTCAAAACATTTCCCGGAGCCATCTTTCATGTCAAATTTAATGGTACCTCCCTTTCGAAGGTCTTGTATTTGAAGATTAGGCATCCATCTTTCCAATTTATCATTCTCGGTTAAAGCGGCCCAAACTCGACTAACAGAATATTTGAAAGGACGGTTAAACTTGGCGATATAACCACTCTCCAATTTTTCTATTACAGCTAGCATCCTCATAGTCCTCCTTTAAATATGACTGTTTATCGTAGCTTTGTTGCTCTTTTACCAAATTGTTCTCTAGGAAAATCATACCTACGAGGAAGCACCCTGACCGCCCGCGGAAAGTATCCCTACTCTCTTTTAAATGAACAAAGATAGTCTAAACACCATTAGTTTGCGTTAATATATTTTGAATCCATTAGGAAGTGCTGAATAATAAGAGAAGCAGCACCTAAAGCAGTCGCATTTCTGTTTAGCTGTGAAATATAAATTTGGTGACTTTGATGAACATAGCGAGAAATTCTAGAAGAAATTGTACTTTGAATCCAATTCAGCACAATCGGATTCGATTCTATTAAATTGCTTCTTATCACAATTGCCTCCGGATTGAAAGTATTAATAATATTGGTTAGACCAACCCCTACATAATAACCAAATTCCTTTAAGGCTTTCAGTGCATCTCCGTCGTTTTCTTGAATCCATTTGCTTGCCTGTTCCAGTGTCACCTTTTCAATATTTTTAAGATGAGAAAGGTTTTGGTAAAATGCCTTTTCGGAGGCATAAAGTTCCCAACATCCTTGGTTTCCACAGCCACATTGTTTGCCATTAAAATCAATTGTCATATGCCCCATTTCACCGGAAAACCCTTCTGTCCCCCGATATAGTTCATCATTGACAACAATTCCAAGTCCAATTCCAATTCCAAGACTAACATAAACACTATTTTTACATTGTCTAATTGCTCCGAACAACTTCTCCCCGTACGCTCCAGTATTTGCTTCGTTATCAATCAATACAGGACAACGGAAACGCTCTTCTAATATCTTCTTTAAATTGACGTCCTTCCATTTTGAATTTGGTGTAAATATAACCATTTCTTCTCGATTGACGAAACCGTGAATACCTACTCCGATTCCAATAATTCCATAAGGTGATAACGGCGCTTTTTTCGACACGAGCTCAATTCTTTCCAATAGAATTGGTTCAACCGCTTCAAAAGAGTTATCTTCCAGTTCAATATAGTCGCTATAAATCATATTTCCTTCCAAATCCGTTAACATCGTTAACATATACGTAACGCCGATATCGACTCCAATGGCATAGCCTGCATCTTTATTAAAAACAAGCATAACTGGTTTTCTTCCGCCGCTCGATGATCCCGTCCCAATCTCAGTTACAAGCTTTTTCTCGATTAATGAAGCAGTTTGCGAAGAAATCGTTGCTTTATTTAGTTTTGTCATTTGTGAAAGTTTCGCCCGTGATACAGGATAATGATGAATAATATTATTTAAGATAATTTTTTGGTTATGAATTTTCACGAATGATTGATCTGCTGTATTCATTAACATCCTCTTTCTAAGTTCATATAGTCATTAAACAAACTATCTGTTCATACTCTTGATATTTTTATTTTACCTCACTTTTTATTGTAAAAAAATATTGTTTTTTGAAAATGATGGTGTTATTATAAACGTGTACTTAGTTTAGAGGGTAAACAAAGTACAAAATTTTTACGATTTAATGAATGCGGTTTCAACTAAAAAACATATTTATTCGAGGAGGATTCATGATGGCATACTTTCCTAATGTAAGTAAAATCAATTATTCTGGCAAACAATTAAAAAGTGACCTCTCGTTCAATCATTATAATCCCGACGAAATCGTCGCTGGTAAATCAATGAGAGACCATTTACGTTTCTCTGTTGCTTATTGGCATACACTCACTCAAGATGGTTCTGATCCTTTCGGTGTTGGTACAACAATTCGTCCTTGGAATCACTTAAAAGGAATGGATTTAGCAAAAGCAAGAGTTGAAGCTGCTTTTGAATTTTTCGAAAAGTTAGGTAACCCATTCTTCTGCTTCCATGATCGTGATATTGCTCCTGAAGGTGATACATTAAGAGAAACAAATAGAAATCTTGATGAAATCGTTTCAATGATTAAAGAATATATGAAGACAAGCAATGTAAAATTACTTTGGAATACAGCAAATATGTTTACAAACCCTAGATTCGTTCATGGTGCTGCTTCTTCCTGCAATGCAGACGTATTTGCATATGCTGCGGCGCAAGTGAAAAAAGGTCTAGAAGTTGGGAAAGAACTTGGTGCTGAAAACTATGTATTCTGGGGCGGACGCGAAGGTTATGAAACATTACTTAATACAGATATGAAATTTGAGCAAGATAATATTGCTCGTTTCTTCCATATGGCTGTTGATTATGCAAAAGAAATTGGCTTTGATGCTCAATTTTTAATTGAGCCAAAACCGAAAGAACCAACAAAGCATCAATACGACTTCGATGCAGCTACAACAATTGCATTCTTAAAAACTTATGATTTAGATAAACATTTCAAGTTGAATCTTGAAGCAAACCATGCAACATTAGCTGGTCATACATTTGACCACGAAATTCGTGTAGCAAGCACACATGGACTTCTCGGTTCACTTGATGCGAACCAAGGTGATATGCTACTCGGCTGGGATACAGATGAATTCCCAACAGATCTTTATGCTACCACTCTTACAATGTATGAAGTTCTTAAAAATGGCGGGCTTGGCAGAGGCGGACTAAACTTTGATGCGAAACCTCGCAGATCTTCCTTTATGCCTGAAGACTTATTCTATGCCCATATTGCCGGCATGGATAGTTACGCGCTTGGTTTAAAGGTGGCGAACCGCCTCATTGAAGATCGTGTATTTGACGAATTTATTGAAGAACGTTACAGCAGCTATCAACAAGGTGTAGGAGCTGATATCGTTTCTGGTAAAGCTGACTTTAAATCATTAGAAAACTATATTATTGATAAAGAAGAAATTGTTAATCAATCTGGCAGACTAGAAAAATTAAAAAATACCCTTAATCATTATATTGTTCAAGAAGCATATCAAGGAACATTTGCCTAAGCTTTGAAACGATAGTGAACAGAAATGATAGATACGGAAAACTTGGCTGTCCCATTTACATTTATGGCCGGACGGTCAAGTTCTCCTATTTAAAAGTGAGGAGATCGCTGATGGAATATGTCATTGGAATTGACCTTGGAACAAGTTCAGTAAAGGTCCTTCTTGTCAATCAACAAGGAGCTGTAAAACATTCTGTTTCAAAAGATTATCCGTTGCTCCAACAACAGCCGGGATATAGTGAACAAGATCCTGAAGAATGGGTTCAAAAAACGATTCAAGCTTTGAAACAACTTATTACAGAAGCACAAGTCCCTTCCGATTCCATAAAAGGCATTAGTTTCTCTGGACAAATGCATGGCTTGATCTTACTTGATGACCATCAACAAGTAATTAGAAATGCAATCTTATGGAATGACACAAGAACAACGCCTCAGTGTAAAAAAATTGATCAGCAATTAGGCGGAAAATTACTTGAAATTACAAAAAATCCCGCCTTAGAGGGCTTTACTTTACCGAAAATTCTTTGGGTGAAAGAGCATGAACCAGAGCATTTAAGAAGAACAAGCGTCTTCTTACTGCCAAAAGATTACCTTCGTTATCGAATGACAGGTGAATTAAATATGGAGTATTCAGATGCAGCTGGTACGCTCATGCTGGATATCGTGAATAAATCTTGGAGCACTGATATCCTCCGGACGTTTGACATTCCGGCGCATATTTGTCCTCCATTAGTTGAAACGGAAAATTGTGTTGGTACCCTTTCACCTGAATTCGCAAGAGTAACTGGCTTGAATCCAGCAACGAAAGTATTTGCTGGCGGCGCTGATAATGCGTGCGGGGCAATTGGTGCTGGTATATTGTCTGAAGGAAAGGCGCTTTGTAGCATCGGTACTTCCGGTGTATTTCTATCTTATGAAGATAATAAGCATCGTAATTTTGGCGGAAAAGTTCATTTATTCAATCATGGGCAAAAAGATTCCTACTATACTATGGGTGTCACACTTGCTGCTGGATATAGTCTGTCATGGTTTAAAGAAACATTCGCAGAACATGAAAGTTTTTCGAGTTTATTAGAGGAAGCTGCTCTTTCGCCAATCGGTGCAAACGGTCTCATTTTTACACCATATCTCGTTGGCGAACGAACTCCTTATGCAGATGCAAAAATTAGAGGTACTTTCACAGGCATCGACGGCTCGCATAAAAGACATGACTTCGTTCGTGCCGTCATCGAAGGTATTGTGTTTTCGATTAATGAAAGTGTTGAGATTTTCCGCAATTATGGTAAAACGATTGATACTGTTATCTCAATCGGCGGCGGTGCTAAAAGTGATCTATGGCTACAAATTCAAGCTGATATATTCAATACTAAAGTAATCAAATTACAAAATGAACAAGGACCTGGCATGGGAGCAGCAATGATTGCCGCAACCGGTTTAGGATGGTTCCCTTCTCTCAAGGAATGTGCAGAAACCTTTATTTCGATCGCTAAAACATATGAACCAAACCCTGAACATGTCAGTCGTTATAAAGCGTTCTATCAAGTTTATAAAGATGTCTATCCGCAAACTGTTGCCATTAATCATCAATTATTCGATCTTAGGATGATGGATTCATCTACAGTTTTAGCCAAATAGATGAATCCTCCAATTAGGGGGGAAAAGTTATGAAGTTTAAAGTAAATAATGGACTTATCTATTTCTTCGGTGCTTTAGGAGGGCTTTTGTTTGGGTACGATACCGGTGTCATCTCCGGAGCTATCCTGTTCATTAAGAAAGATCTGCATCTTACTTCGTGGACAGAAGGTATTGTTGTTAGTTCGATTTTATTAGGCTGTATGATTGGTGCCGCAATTAGCGGTCCGTTATCCGACCGCCTTGGTAGACGGAAAGTTGTTCTAACTGCTGCCACGATATTTTGTATCGGTGCACTAGGTACTGCCTTATCTGCCAACGCAGGCATATTAATTTTATTTAGATTAGTACTTGGGGTTGCGGTTGGAAGCGCTTCAACACTTGTGCCGATGTATTTATCTGAAATGGCCCCAACTGCCATTCGCGGTACATTATCTAGCTTAAACCAATTAATGATTATGACAGGTATTTTACTTGCTTATATTGTAAACTATATTTTCAGCTCTTCCGAAGGCTGGCGCTGGATGCTTGGAATCGCGCTCGTCCCTGGATTACTTATGTTAATCGGTGTCATCTTTTTACCGGAAAGTCCTCGCTGGCTCCTTAAACAAGGGAAAGAAAACGAGGCACGCTCCATTTTAAACTTTATGCGTAAAGGAAATGGCGTTGAAGATGAAATTAAAGAAATCAAATTAGCAAATCAACAAGAACAAGGCGGATTTAAAGAAGTAAAAGAAAAATGGGTGCGCCCTGCGTTAATCGTCGGCATCGGTTTAGCCGTTTTCCAACAAATCATCGGCTGTAATACTGTTCTTTACTACGCACCAACGACATTTACAAATGTGGGCCTTGGAGCATCAGCAGCCATTCTAGGTACCGTTGGAATCGGAATTGTAAACGTTATCGTAACAGCCGTTGCTGTTGTATTGATTGATAAAATCGGCCGAAAACCGTTGCTTCTAATTGGAAATGCCGGAATGTCCATCTCTTTATTCGTTCTTGGCATCGTCAACATTGTTTCAGGACATACGGCTGCATCCAGTTGGACTACAGTTATCTGTTTAGCTGTTTACATTGCCTTCTTCTCCCTTACTTGGGGACCTGTTGTATGGGTAATGTTATCTGAAATCTTCCCACTTAGTGTCCGTGGAATTGGGATGGGAATTGGAAGCGTTGCAAACTGGCTTGCAAACTTAATCGTTTCTTTAACTTTCCCTAAATTAATTGAACAATTTGGTATCAGTACAATGTTCATCATTTACGGGATTATGGGTGTTCTTGCATTCTTCTTTGTCAGCAAACTTGTATCAGAAACAAAAGGAAAAAGTCTTGAACAAATTGAACTTGACCTTAGAAACAGCCGTGTAGAAAACAATCATCAGAATTTAGGTCATTCCATTAGTAAATAACAAACTACTTATCCTTCATCGTTGCTCATTATTTCCCCTTATCATTTAGATAGGGGAATTTTTTAACTGCTTTTCAAAAGCGTATTCAGTAATATTAAGGAGGATTCAAAATTGGCCACTAGTTATGCTGAAAAGATTGTAAAGAAAGAACCTGAAACGATTCGCTACACGGAAAAGTTTGGTATGCTTCAGGAGATTTGGCATGTAATTTAATTTATCAAACTGTCATTACCTACCTATTATTCTTTTACACCGATGTATTTGGATTTCAGCGGCAGCAGCCGGTGTGATGTTTTTAATTGTAAGGCTATTAATGATCCAATTGTAGGTCTTCTTATCGATAGAACAAATTCAAAATGGGGAAGATTTCGTCCATATCTTTTATTTGGAGCGATTCCATTTGCCGTTTTAGCGATCCTCTATTTCACAACACCTTGGTTTTCAGGAATAGGCAAACTCATCTATGCTTAATCACCTAAATCGCCCTTTCCGCCACATACACTTGTATGAATGATCCATACGGAGCACTCACCTCTGCTATTACACGCAACGATGATCAAGTTGTCAGTTTAACTTCTGTTCGTATGCTGTTTGCTAAGCTTTCGCCCGCGGAAAGCTAGTATTCTGAAGCGAAAATTATCTGCTCCCTTTTAACAATAACCAACAACAATTCACAAGTAAGATTCATATTTTATTTTAAATAATATTTCCGCTCCGGTCTGCCAACAATGCCATATTCTACTTCCGCCCTGCACTCATTCGCAGAAATCAAATATTCTAAATAGCGTCGGGCGGTTGTTCGCGATGCGCCAATTAAATTGCCCACTTGTTCCGCAGAGAAGCCCTCATTTTCTTTCAACACTGCCTTTACCTTTCCAAGAGTAATCATATCAATCCCTTTTGGTAGCGACTGGTCTTTCACAGTCCCCTCTTGTGTACGATTGCCGAATAAAATGTCAACAAGTTGCTGATTAACTAGTTCCTCCGATTGTAATAGATTTCGTTTTTCTAAATACTTTTCGATCGTTTGCTGAAAATGATCCATTGCAACTGGCTTAATAAAATAATGCTCTACTCCATAATGAAGTGCCTTTTCGATCAAACTTTTATTGGCGGCAGCGGTAATCATCATAATATCTACATAGGGAAATTGTGCCCGAATATCAGCCAATAAATCTGAACCAAGCTCATCTGGCAAATAGACATCCAGCAATAGCAAATCTGGGTGCTTTTCTCGCAGCATATCCATCGTTTGTTTTGCATTTAACGCTTTCCCGACCACTTTCATCTCTGTAAATTTCGCTAAAAATCTTTCATGAATATTAGCCACACGAAAATCATCTTCAGCAATGACTACTTTAAGCACGTGATTCTCCTCCCCTTTTCGGTATATAAACGGTAAAAGTAGTTCCATTCCCTGCTTTACTATGTACCTCGATGTAACCGCCAAGTTCATCAACGGCTTCTTTGACATTTGCAAGCCCAAATCCATGCTGAGCCCGATTTGTTTTCGTTGTAAATCCCCTCTCGAATATATGAGAAATTTCCTCCCCAGTGATTCCATTTCCATTATCACTAATTTCAATAATCATATCTTCTCCAATATCGGTTGCGAAAAAGATGACGAGTGGATTCGTTAATTTCGCTACAGCCTCAAAGGCATTGTCTATTAAGTTACCAATTATGACGATCAGCTGGGAGAGTTTAATATGTTTTGGCAGCGGCCGCAAATCACTATTTGTATCAATTTCTAAACTGATCTTCTTTTCAGAAGCCTTGCCAAGCTTTCCAAGGATAATTGCCTGTACCTTTGCATCCTTAATTTGCTCAAATAGAAGCTTATGCTGAGACTGAAGCATCGCTGTTTCTTCTTGAATCATTTGGATCACTTCATCGTATTCACCTAATTGCAATAATCCGGAAATAACGTGCAATTTGTTTGTAAATTCATGCGTCTGCGCTCGTAAATCTTCCGAGTATTTCCGCACTTCACTTAACGTATTGACCATATCTTCAACTTCAGATTTATCACGAAAAGATGCAACAACTCCTGAAATCTCTCCCTGTTCATTTAAGATTGGCGTCGTATTGACAATAAGTATTTTATCCTTCCAAATAAGCTCAGCGTCTGTTTGCGGTTGTTTAGAATCTAGCACTTCATACAAAAAGCCAGCAGGAATAAGTTGATCAACCTTTGTTTGCCGAACTTTCCTATTAATATGCAGCAATTGTTTCGCAGGCTGATTCATCGTAATAATAAAACCATGTTCATCGATAGCTAATATTCCTTCTTTAACTGCATGTAAAATCGCTCTTTTTTCCTTATAAAGGGCAGCAATTTCATAAGGCTCAAGGCCCATCGTATCTTTCCGAATATTTCTAGCAAGCAGGACGCTTCCAAGAATAGAAACGATTAACGCAATGACTGCTACGATCACTACTTTCATTAATCTCATATACATCTGATGCTGAATATCTTCGAGCATAAAGCCAACAGACACTACACCAATAATTTCCCCTCTTTGATTAAAGATGGGCGCTTTTCCGCGTAAGGAAGCCCCTAAAGATCCTTTCGCTTTCGATATATATGACTCACCTTTTACAATTGCCCGTTCGTTATCTCCCCCAATCATTTTTTTACCGATTCTGCTTTTAATTGGATGGGAGTAGCGAATCCCTTTTTTATTCCCGACAACAATAAATTCAGCCCCCGTTTGTTTTCGAATCTTTTCTGCTAAAGGCTGAATCGTCTTTGAAGGATTCTTTGTTTGAAAAGCTTGAATGATTGTCGGCATATTTGCAACCGTTTTCGAAATTTCCAATGCTAAACGGCCCTTCTGCTCTTCAATCTGTTTACTTTCAACCATCATAAAATATACTGTTAGCAATGTTGTTATAAAAAAAGTCAATAGCAGAACAAAACCAAGTATTTTTGTCTGCAACGAAACTTTTAATGTATGCATATGTATCACTCTCGTCTGGGAGTTGCAAATATTTTTCAAATATTGAATCGCTTTTTCATCTATTAGTCTACCGCATTTTTCAATGTCCAAGCAAGCATATGTCTAATGGATCAATAAAATGGTGCTAAAGGTGCTATTCTCTTAAAATATCTAGGAAAGATGTTATATTTTTAGAGGAATGGTTGTAATCATCATCATTTTTTTAACTTTAAATAGTAGAAATTCACAAGTCTTATGTCTTTTTAAATAAAAAGCTTAGGCTGTTTTGTAATCTTTGTTGTTTTTTATCAAAAGGGAGTTGATTTCTGCTTTAGGATGCTCGCTTTCCGCGGGCGGATGCTGAGCCTTCTCGGCGCTGCACGCCTACGGGGTCTCAGCGATCCCGCTTTTCCCGCAGGAGTCTCGCACCTTCCGCTTCAATCAACTGGTTTTCTAACAGGTTAAATATTTAAAAATCATCTTTTGCTTATTATTGCTGCTTTGTATTCTTTGTTGTTTTTATCAAAACGGAGTTGATTTCTGCTTCAGGATGCTCGCTTTCCGTGGGCGGATGCTGAGCCTTCTCGGCGCTGCACGCCTGCGGGGTCTCAGCGATCCCGCCTTTCCCGCAGGAGTCTCGCACCTTCCGCTTCAATCAACTGGTTTTCTAACAGGTTAAATATTTAAAAATCATCTTTTGCTTATATTGCTGCTTTGTATTCTTTGTTGTTTTTATCAAAACGGAGTTGATTTCTGCTTCAGGAAGCTTGCTTCAAGCAACTTTTAAATGCACTATGTAAGTAAATAATATTTCTTTAATAACAATCCAAAACTTAAAAATACTTACATCTCAGGCTTTTTCCATGTTACAATTTTTCTATAATCAAACAGGATAGCACGCAATCATATTGGCTAAATTTATTTAGTCATTTATTTATCACAAAAAACCGAACATATATTCTATTTTTGAGTGTGGAGGGGATACAATGAACCAACATCGTTCTAATCAATACAGTTCTGAACAGCTGCAACAATTCAAAAATGCTAATAAACAATTTTTCCGTAACCCGATCATTCAAAGCTTCTTTAATCATGAAGACCATGTTTCTATGCTTCAAGAAACAATGCATGATCCTACAAATGAAAATAAGGAAAGATTAGACCAGGCTTTTAAACAATTTTATTTTAATATTCGCTTTACTTCCTTTATTTCTTCGTCATTATATTTCGATGCCATTCATTTTGATCAGAAACAGCGCCAATATTCATCTCGATATTTACTATTAATAGATCAGCCGCTTCAAAATGAAGAGGCTATCACATTGAAAGATACGATTCCCGATCCGTCTGCTCAAATCACAATGGATGACATCATACGTAGTGAAGAAATTGACGATTACATTGAAAATATTCGATTGTATAATGCTTTACAAAAACTCTCGTTAAAGCAAAAGGAAATCCTTTATTTATCCTATGTAAGCAGATTATCAGATACAGAAATCGCTAATAAGTTAAAAAAATCACAACAATCTGTTTCCAAACTGCGAAAGAAAGCATTACAAAAAATTTATCACTATATGAATAATCGGGGGTAATCATATGAACGCTGCTGATTTCTCGCAATGGATGACAATCGTTGGTAATGCTGGCTTTCCAGTCGCAATCTCGCTCTACTTATTATGTCGGCTGGATAAGAAGATAGACCATATGCAAGAAGTGATTACACAATTAAGCGAGACGATGAAAGATAACAGATAGGAATGATATAGATGACAGAGCGATTATATGAGCTTGTAAAACAATCAAAAAACAGTACGATTGCGCTTGAAGCAATCGTGCAACAATTCGCACCAAAAATTAATAAGCTACTATACATGACTAATTTAAATGATCGAAAGGATTTAGAACAAGAATTGAAAATCAAGCTGATTGAACACATTACAAAGTATGACATCGACTCTGTCCCAGGATTCTGGGAAATGAAGGAGAATATTCAGCGGAAAGCTGAAAAATCCTAAAGTTTTGCACAAAGAAAATGCTGTTGAATAGTACCTTTATTGGCTTGACTGATTGGCCAATTTTACCAATATATGAAAGGAGTCCTTGGAAAATCATGGACTCTTCTCACTCCTCTATAAAAATGGAAAAAGAATAGGTTTTTTTATGATAACTACAATATCAGTCATATTTCCTTTTCCACATTCCATCATTTCTGGCAAGCCATCTTATCAGTCTTAAATTAAAATATGCGAATGTTAATGAAAAAGGATAACATAACGCTGAATAAAATAGTGACCATTTTCTATAGTATAGAAGACCGCTTTTAACCGAACAAAAATCATATATGATTGAAATGATTGTCCATATAAAAATATAACTAATTTTCGTAAAAGGCTTTCCATCATAAGGGAAACCATTTAAATAAATCATACTGATAGGTGGAAAAATCCCGATTAGAACAATCACCATTTGATAATCTACGCCTTTATGAAAGTAACCGTATAAATCTAGTTTAAGATCAAGATAAATATCTACAAAAACATTCAGTAAGATTGCAAAAATTGAGGTATAGTACATCTCGCCACGAGAGAGCCTTTTAGGCATTAAAATGACGATCGTATATAAAATAAATATAGAAATAAAAACAAACATATAGGGCATTTTTTCTCACCCTTTCCTAATATATTCAGATCTGATTATTATCATTTTATCTTCACAGAAGAATCCTTAAACAAATCCCACCTTTTTATTCTTAAATTCTTAAATTCATGTAAAAAAAAGACTACTTACTCAATCGGCAGTCATATCTCCGATTTTTGCAGTAGCCTTTCTTTTTAAAAAAGTGATAGTTGGTTTTCCGCAACGGAAATTCACTAATTATGCTGGTGGGTCAGCCCCTTCGCTACATTGTATAGCAAAAAAACAAAGAGTTTTTATGGAAAATATCATGAATTCAAATCAATGGAAATACAATCTTTATTTTAAAAGCCGAAAAACTTGATTTGTCTTCAGATATTTTGATTAATCAGCATCCCACTTTAGAGGATCAGATAGCAAATGAAAAAATCAACCAACTCTCTTTATTTTCTCAGATAAATATTGAACACCGTATAATAAATATGCTTTATAATGCAAATATATAAAAAATTGAACATGATTGAGCCGATTTAGCCCTACGATTCTAAACTTTTTAAGAACATCAATAAAGAAAAATGCAAAGAAAGCATCGGAAATCACATTAAGGATCACAAACTTTTTAAAATTCCCATAGGAAAATTTAAGTATCCACATTGAAAGAGGCATATAAGGACCGATACTAAAGGGAAGTTCATCCTTTATAAATGACTTTCGCTTATCGTAAAATTTCCACCATCTCCGTTTATGCCCATATAAATGATTGATGATCTCAAAAACAACAATAAACACGCCTGCTAAAGAATAACGTTTTATATTGCGTTTTCCGATAAATAACAATGTCAACCACGGAATTATGATGTTAAGTATATTAAACACTAAGTGCCTCTTTGTTATCATAAGCTATTTCACCTCTATTTAGTTTTCTACACCATTATCGTAACCAACTTTAATAAAAAAAACCGCCTATGAGCGGTCACTAATTCTTCCATATTACACTCTAGATGATAAGATCTTATGAAGAGTCAGCTATTTCATTTTTCAAACTTTAAAACAGGAATTTTCACTTACTTAAACATTAAAAATACCTTTCGATTCCTTTAATGTGTTTATCAAGTCTTCTTGAAGTTTTATTTTATACCCCATCAATGCTTCTCGCCGAACCATATAGCTATATTCCAAGCTTCTTAGTTCTTCTTCACATTTATCTAAATCCTTTTTCTTATTGGTAATGATTTCGTCTAAGTTACCAACACAAATATTTACACCCGGTTCCATCCTTACCCTCCTAGAGATCAAAGAAATCATCCGATTTCACACGAGGATCTACTTCTTTAATCGCCTTCATGATTTTCTTTATTGTGTTTAAATTAGGTGAATATTCTTTGTTTGAAGCAATTTTGCTGATCGTATTACGACTGATCTTTGTTTGTTTAGAAACCCATTCTTGTGAAATCCCCTTCTGATCTAACCATATTCCAAATCGTGATCTTGGCTTTCCTCCCCATCCGAACATATTTACAACTCCCTATATGTATCTTCCATATATTTCTTTATGGACAAGAATTGTTAAAAATATACAAGTCCCCTTTAAAAAAGTTCAAATCAAAGTTGTAAATAAATATCGACTGGCAATTCATTTTCGCTTCAGGGACTTGCTTTCCGCGGACGTTCATGGGCTATTCTCCCATAGACACGCTGAGCTCGTTGGATTCTCGCCCCTTACGCTGCAAACAACTTTTTTAAAAAGACATCTATTCAACAGAAGCAATCCTTTAGAATAAATCCTTATACAAATAAAGAGGCTAGGACAAAAAGTGTGTTAACGAAAGAAGACCTGAATATTGCGCTCCAACCCCACCAAATATACTTTGCTTCCCGCAGGGGCCTACGTATATTTCCGGAGCTGATTTGTGCAATGTTCATCTTTAGCTAATCACTTTTGAGTTTTGTCCCAGCCTCTTCTTAATTTTTCCTGAACCGTCCCATTACTTCAAGGGTTTGTGAAATGTTTACAAACGCATGCGGATCAATCATTTTGATCGTATGTTTTGTCTCATTCAGTTCAAACCTTGTTATAACAGTCGTTAGCACTTTTTTAGGGTTGTGCGTATAAGCACCTTCTGCACTATTTACTGTAATTCCTCTAGAATGTAAACGGATAAGGGCCTCTGTTAATTCATCACCTTTCTCGGTGACAATCCTTAATGTTAATTTATTTTGTGTTGTGTAAACCATATCAACGGCACGGCCTGCTACATAAATGGCGATAATGGTGTATAGAGTAATATTCCATCCAAATATAAGCCCCGAGGCACCGACAACAAGAAGGTTTATACACGCACTTAAAAATCCAACCTGTATGTTCCGTTTTTGAGATAGGATTAAACTAACGATATCCGTTCCGCCTGTTGAACCGCCAATCCGAATAATCAATCCGACTGCAATCCCATAAAGCGCACCGCCTATAATGGATGAAAGCAGTATGTCATTGCTTATCGCATGAATCGGAATAACTTTCAAACTAAAGGATAAAACAACAACTGAATATATCGTAAAACAAACAAATCTTTTTCCAAGAAAAATAACAGCTAAAATAAATAATGGGATGTTAATCATCAATACAATTAAACCCGTATTGACATGTAAAAAATGATGAATAAAGAAAGCAATCCCAGTAACGCCCCCTGAAGACAACTTATGCGGAATTAGAAAAGTGTTGTAAGCAAACCCAAAAAGCATAGAGCATAATCCTACTAGGATGACTTGATAAATTAATCGAAACAAAATAAGCACCTCTTAGTTTTTCTCTTGATGATAATATGTGCTAATTGAAACACAAAAAACCTTTGTCATTATACAAAATTAATGATAAAAAGTGAAGGTATAAAAGTGGATTATTTAATTCAGGGGAATCATTCATTCAGTGATAACCGTCTAAAATATTTATGAGTAATAGCGTTCTTTCTTTTTGGACGTTTGCTGTTTTAAATAAGAGAGTGGTTTGTTGATTTCCACTATAGGGATTCACTTTCTGCGGACGTGAACAATCTCTATTATTTAATAAGCAATCGTTTAAAATCCATATGTTTATTCCGTCAGTCCTGCAAATAAAAAAGTATCCACGAACAAGCCTTTTTGACAACTTCTATACAGAGACACCGATTTAATAGAATCTAGGAACAGTTCGAACATATAGTATCAACATAAAAAAGGCCACGCACGTGCTATATAGTTTTTATTCATTTACCAAACATAGGATCACTACTTTTCCATAATCCTCTTTTTTACATATAGAATACACTATTACATCTAAAATAAAAGGGAGTGATATAATATGTCCTAATACGAAAAATACCGGAGAAATCGAGAAAATCAATTAAGAAATTGCAAACCAAGAAAGCGATGCCAATGCCATACTAATGAGATGGCTTACCCTGACGTTACGATCGTCAACTCGACGCAATTCACTGCGTCTGGACGCGTTGAGTACCTGTCATCCTTGTGTAGCGACGACGATTACATCGTTTCCCCTAATGCTACTTGGACTCATAGCCGAGGGCTGTGCCTAATAACAAAAATCACTGCAACCGTTAGAACTTCAAATGGAGATGTTGTAGCAGCCCCATATACTTCTTCTGGCACTTCATGTAGCCAGTTTGCCATTATACAGACAGGAAGAAATCAGTTCGAAGTGACGCGTCGTGTTACTAAATAAGTGAGGTATATCGGCTGATGCCCACTATGAGGGTTCAGCCGATATATGTTTTAATTAGTTGATAAAGAAGGTTAATCAATATTTTAAAAATTAATTGAATGTAAGGGACGTATTGCAGCTACGGCGTGTTAGCCCAAATGTATTTCAACATTTATTGCTCATTGGTCTTGAATTTTCTTTAGAAAAGACTGGCGCGAGAAGTTTTTGAAGAAAAATTGATACGTCCCTTCATCCCTCTATAAGAAAAAAACATACCTATTTTAATTACTATTGCTTCCACAATTCTTTTGTCTTAATGACTTTAAAATCTGTATTTCAAACATAATGACTATGGTTCCATCATTTTTCACTATTCGATCAAAGCTTCCCCCAGCCCCGTTGGTATTCGTCTAGTGCACCGTTATTGTATTGCCTGAAGTTTCTTCCTTGACCAAACTCTACAAATCCCTTCGGTAATTATTCCATATAATTTCTTTAGAAATCTCATTATTAGTATTCTTATCTAATAATATAAAAAAGGATTTTAAAACGAGGGAAGTAAGCTTTAAATTACATATCCTTTATAAAACTAGAGGCTTCTCATATTTTCATACGAGAAGCCTCTAAAAGAATACACTATGTTAGCATTTTGCTTTTCATCAACATCGAGGCCTCGTATATCAAGGGTTTCAGGGGCAATGGTCACTCGTTATCACCATTACCTATAGCTTCCCTTTAGTTTAACTCCCTGGAACATTCCCTATTATTCTTGTTATAATCCCTTCATCATCTAGTTTAATTATTCATTGATACTATAGTAGAAATTCCCCTTTTACTACAACCATACTCTTTTAAGATATAGTAAATCCTGAATTTTCTCATTTAGTTTTGCATAATTTCTAAGTAAGGCATCAAAATTAGCTCATCTGAGTCATAAAGTCGAACTTTAAAAAATAGTTCTCTTGTCTATTTTCTAGCATCTTGAGTAAAGCCTCCTATACATACAACTAGTTCATATGTTGCACCATAACCAGATACAACTCCTAATAAACTATTAATTACATTCTGAATCGGCTACACTAAGTTGGACAGATACTATAAGGGCTAGTACACTTAACATACTAACCTAAGGGAGCGTGCTATTATGCCACGTCAACGTCGA
>NZ_JAAIWK010000035.1 GCF_011008565.1 Heyndrickxia ginsengihumi | reverse complement strand
AACAACATTCGGATTCATGGAACACTTGGCTATTTAACACCAATCGAATACAAGAAAAAGACCTTATAAAAATTGTCCAGTTTAGTGTTGACAATCCAGAGATAGCACTCAATGAGGTGCTTTTTCTTTTGCTCCAAAACAAACAAAACTGATGGAGGTGGACGGTGATATAACGTGGCAAGACTAAGAAATCCAAAACGAGATAAGGCATTTCAAATATGGGTGAAAAGCAATGGAAAAAGGAAATTAAAAGAGATTACAGCAGAATTAGATCTATCCAATTCTCAAATTCGTAAGTGGAAAAATCAAGATAAATGGGATGAACAATTGAATGGTAACGTTTCGAAACGAAAACGTGGTGCTCCTGTTGGGAATAAAAACGCCAGTGGTCATGGTTCACCTAAGGGAAATTCCAATGCTCTTAAGCATGGATTGTTTTCAAAATACATCCCAGAGGGTACATTGGAAATCATGGGGATGTTGGAAGAAAAATCCCCTGCTGATTTAATTTACGATCAGATCATGATACAATACGCAGCTATTATTCGAGCACAAAAAATCATGTATGTTCGAGATAAGTATGATCTAAGTAAAGAATTAAAAAAGGAAAATGAATTTGAGTTCGGATCAACATACGAATATGAGATAAAATGTGCTTTAGATAGACAACTGACCTCTTAAAGCACAACCAAGGGCAAAACGTGAATTAAATGTGATGCAAGCCTTAGGTGATGAAAAGGGAATACGGCAAGCGAAAGAGAAAATTAGACAAAAACAAGCCAAAATGAGAGAATTCATTAATGATACAGGTAGAACAAGACGTTATGATCGTGAACAAGTAACTTCTTTGTCCAAGCAAGATACCCTAAACCATCATCAACAAATGGTGAAAAAAGCTAGAGAAAAAATTAGAAATAAAATCTCTAAAGGTAAAATTAGTACAAAGATCAATCCTGAAAAACAGGCTCGTCATATTCTTGGTGATCCAGCTTATGAAGCATATAAAGAGAAATTATCCAAGAAAGGTGTGTATGGTCCCAGCTATTTAACAATTAGTCAAGGAGAGGCACAAAAATTGGTTCAAAAATATGCGGGAACTGGGGAAATAAGAGTAAGTAAAAATTTTAAGTTTGAAAATAAAGAAAGAATATTACACAATGACAAAAAATCGGCTATTATGTTAATAACAATGGAAATCATATCTTTACTAGTAATTTTGAAATCCGTTATTCAAAAACGGGAGTACACATTTTTCCAACGAAAGGGTGATGTTGATGACACTAGATGAAATTAAACCTTTCTTAGATAAAAATGTATTGGTTATTCTGGATACAGGTCAACAATATGAAGGATATTTAACAAATTATGTTCCTGAACTAGATGACGATGAAAATCTTATTCAAAGTGTGGATTTAATACCAAGTGACGGACACGAGCTAGGTTATTATTATGGTTTTGAATTAGAACAAATAAAAAAGATAGAATTAATCTAAAGGCTTTTATCAATAGGAAATTGATAAGGGCCTTTTTATTTTGGGAAAAGGAGTGAATAGAAAAATAGACTAATAGAATAGGAGATAGTGGAGATTGGATTGGAACAGAGCGAATATATTGCTACAATATATATCCTACCAATTCACTAGTTAAACAATGTAGAGAATCGAAAAAAACTTAGATGTTTATAATGCTAACTTTGGTTTAAGAATAGATTTGAAAATAACAATAAAGCCCTTACGTTTATGTAGGGCCTTATTATCATAACTGTATAATTCCAAGTCTTTTGCTAAGGTAAGTTAATTCAGTTGGTAAAATACGGTAATAGGAGAACCAACAATTTTATCCATAGTTGCTATAAAAATTCCTCGTCGATAGGATTAAATCATCCCGTCAGCTATTAAAGTAATGACCATGCTTGAGGTCTGAGATCAGGTTTGAGTGCACATGGTGCCAGCCCAATAGTTTCTGAGTCTGTACACTTGATCTCGGGATGTCGAGCGCCGCAATGCTGCTGAGGAAGTCGAAGTGTTCGTCTGCTTTATCACGTGAAATGCTGATTACTGGCAGGTTAAGGTGCTCACCGATGACACTCACGATGTCACGAAATGGTACGCCCTCATCTGCAACCCCGTCTAGTCGTGCTCCGGCTGGTGCCTTTTCCAATGCGAGGCAGTAGAGATGTGCAGCATCAAGTCTGTGTACAGCCGGCCAGCGGTTTGAACCGTCATCAATGTAAGCAGACACGCCCTTTTCACGGGAAATATTGATTAGCCTCGGTATGAATCCTTTGTCTCCTTCGCCGTGCACAGATGGGGCGAGACTCACAACCGATGTCCGTACCCCGCGCTTTGCCAACGACATCATTTCGTTATCTGAGGCCGTTCCGTTGTAGTGAGCAGTGGTCACGAATGGTTTTCCGGATCCTTCGAGCGCCTCCCCTATCGTCTTTATAACACGTAAATCAGTCATGAGCGAGTTAGCGAAGTCCGAGAAATCATGTTTAAACGCCAGGTGGATAACACCGTCCGCATTGGCGGCACCGCTACGAAGGCTGTCGAAGTCGTCAAGATCACCTCGGTGCACATCTACCCCAGCCTCCTTCAGTTTCTCCGCACCATTGTCTGAGCGAGTAAGCCCAACGACTTTATGACCGGCATCGATGAGTTCCTGGACGACGGCGGAACCGACGTACCCTGTTGCTCCTGTTATAAAAATACGCATCACATATCCTCCTTAAATAGTTGAGTTGTAGAATTACTTGAACGAATGTATTATAAACTTTAGAGTTAACTCTAAGGCAAGTCATATTAAGGAGATTTGTACATGAAAATTCAAGAATTAGCTGAAAAGACAGGTTTAACAGCCTATACAATTCGTTTTTATGAAAAAGAGGGTTTACTGGATAGTCGGCATGTCCGGAGAGAGAACAATAATTATCGTAACTATTCAGAAGAGGCGATCGAACGTTTGAAACTAGTAAAGAAATTTCAGGGGATTGGCTGTTCGCTAGCTGAACTAAAGGAAATCTTGCAGGATATTGATACAAATACACGTACCCATCAACAAATCATTGAATGGATTCGCCAAAAAATAAGTGAAATTGAACATAAAAAGGAAGAATTGGATCAGATGCTTGAAACACTTAACCGGATGGTGGAATACAGAATAGCATTGATGAATGATCCAGAAAACGCCAATACTTTATTAATGAATCGACATCCTGATTAAGTTGTGCATCGTTTGAATTGGGAGTTTTTTTATCAGTTTCCGACAGAAGACTCCCACTTCAAGGAATGTGTAGGGCGTAGCCCAGTGAGTAAGTGGGAGATGAATGTCGGTTAGGCGTGAGCCTAAAAGTTTTCTAAAAATAACAACATAAATCTGGTAGCGAAGAATCCATTTAATCCATTTTGATCAATCTTTTTTTAGATTGGATTCATTTTAGTTTTATTATTTTGTTTATTAATGAGGTGTTCTTGAACAAACACTAATCTTAGTTAATGTCTGGATTTTCTTTCTTCTATAAAATGTTTTTTACAATAAAAACTTCCCTCACTATTTTTTAAATCCTTCGAAAGAGGAATGTACCTTTATTTGATCCATCACCATAAGTATGTATCAATTCGTTTCCTTACCCAATCTGCTGCAATATAAGGGTGATATTTTTTATTATGCTCATAACCGCGGACAAACACCGAATAGTAGAGATCATGATTCTTTTTAAATCTTATCTTTTGTTTATATACCTCACGCTTCACTTTATTAAGATCCTTCGCCAATTGACTAAGAGCCTTATCAATCATCATAATATATGGCTCTTTAAACCTCACTTTACTTTCTTCAATGATTTTCTTATCTCGTTCTAATGTTTTCCTAACTAATGGTAGAAGAATATAATCAGCAATTATTTCATTTTCATCCTCTGATAACATTATCAAGATAATCACCTCATTTTTGACTATGAAAGAACATCTGTTTGTATTATAATGAAAACAAACGTTCGTAGTCAAGGGGACTAATCGGTAGAAGTTTGTAACCATTGCTTTAGAGGATGATGAAAGACTTGAATTGATTTACATTCCTCATAAAGGGGAGATTATGCAACGGCAGATCAGGGTATGGAATGTTAATGATAATTCTTTCAATGCTTTTTGAGGCAGTTCATTTAAGAAACAAACATTCTGCCGATTAGTCATATCCGAGGATGCAATAAGGAGGCTCAATTATGTCAATAAATATAGGATTGGATGATTTTCTTAAATTAAATAAACGATTAGGAGAGAAAGAAAAGGATATTTTAAATTTTATTCAAAGTTATAGAGAATCTCATGCATACGCACCATCAATGATGGAAATTTGCCGGAAGTGTGGGTTGAGATCAACTAATACTGTATATACTTATCTGCAAAAATTAAAAAATAAAGGATTAATTGATTGGCAGCCGAAAGTCTCAAGGACAATAAGAATTGTAAAAAGAAGCTATGTGAAGAGGCCCCCACAGTTAAAATTTTAGTATTATAGGAATTTAATTAGTAAATCATACAGGAATTTGAGAGGCAACCCATTGGGCGTAAAATTAGACTTCATTTTATGCTAGAAAATATGTGCATTGGTTTCTTTATAATCGTGGTTGTTGCTGTTTATGATGAAGAGAAAATGGTTTTTTATTAATGTGTGAATGGTTAGAGTAATATATTTTATAACTTTTTTAAATAAACAAGATCTCTAATAGGCAATTCTCAAATCATAACCTCAATGTCTATTTTGATTTAGAATTACGTTTATTGCATTTTAAAAAAATGATCATTCCTCATTAAGCTTTTTTAATGAGTTTATTTTTTTCATAATGACAGTTGTTTGCCCTAAACTAACTATAAAGACGAAGAGGGCAAAAATTAATTGAAAATACATCGCTTGTCTACCTGCTCTTTAATCATAAATGATTGATATTGTGAAACAATAAAGGCGGATATTATTTGGATCAAACTTATGGTGATAAAGGTTTTATTTTTTACCGTGTTATTCATGCTAACGGAACCTCCATTTTTAAAAGATATGATGACAATAGTCTTTGTATCTGTACTCGTTTTATTCATAAATGATCATCCTATCTGACATTTTCCAGTTACAGCAATAATGGACAAGAATTTTATCCAAACTAATATAACCTTTCTTGGTCAACAGATATTATCGGGTGGAAATGGTGGGAGTGTCTTTTTAAATGAATAATTTTAATGTAATTTGGAAATATATGTAATAAGTTTTCCATATCATTCTCCACATAAAAAAGCCCTCACGTTTATGTGGGGGCTTTTTTAGTGGTATAAATGTCACTGCATTACTCGCAAAGTTTCTCGCTAAGGTAACATGCTGTAAATATTAACTCTAGAATCAAGAAAGAGTTTGAATAAGAAAGTTTAGAAATTCGCTTATTTTTTCAAGAATGAAAGAGGGACAATGTTATGACCTAATGATCGTTAAAAAGAAAAAAGTGTTAATATGTCCTTTTAGATCATAATTTAAAAGCGGGAAGTTTATGTAAAAGGGGGAGATTACTTGAAAACAAGCATTATTATCCTGACATATAACCAATTAAATTATACTAAGCAATGCATCAATAGTATTTATAATTACACGAATAAAGACGATATTGAGGTAATTGTTGTTGATAATGGATCAACAGATGGAACAAAAGAATACTTAAACAAGTTAACAGAAATAAAGAAAATCTACAATAATAAAAATCTAGGTTTTTCTAAAGGATGTAATCAAGGCATGTCCGCCGCTAAATATGATAATATTTTATTTCTTAACAACGATACAATTGTAACAAAGAATTGGCTAACAGCGATGTTAAGAGAACTTCATAGCGATGAAAGTGTAGGAATGGTTGGACCAGTAAGTAACAATGTTAGTGGTGAGCAGCAAATAAATGTAACGTACCAAGATATTCATGATTTAGATGATTTTGCTGAATTATATTGTAATAAACAAAAAAATAAATCAAAATATGTACTACGGCTTGTTGGCTTTTGTTTATTGGCGAAACGTGAAATATTAGATGAAATTGGTAACTTTGATGAATATTTTGAATATGGTTCATTTGAAGATGATGATTTATGTTTACGGGCATTATTAAAAGGATATCATTTGAAAATAGCATTAGATTCATTTGTACATCATCATGGACACGCGACATTTATGGGAAATCAGGAACTTAATGTATATGAATTGTATAGAAAAAATTATTTAAAATTTCTGGATAAATGGAATTTTGATTGGTCGTACTATATTCATCCGCGACCTGAAATAGTAGATTTAGTACCTTCTCAAGCTAAAATGATTTTGGATGTTGGCTGTGGTGCTGGTGCAACAGGAATTTCCATTATGAATCGGCAACATTGCGAAATGTACGGCATCGAATTAAATCAAATATCAGCAAGTATAGCAAAGAACTATTATAAAAAGGTTTTTATAAGTGATGTGGAAAATATTAAACTACCGATAGAGGAAGAATCATTAGATGTAATAATATTTGCTGATATTCTAGAACATTTAAAGGATCCATGGTCTACTGTAATTAGATTTTCAAAATATTTAAAGCGGTCAGGAGTAATTGTTTGCAGTGTTCCGAATGTCTTGCATGCAGAAGCTCTGTTACCACTACTACAGGGAAGCTGGTCTTATACAAATGCAGGAATATTGGATCGCACGCATCTTAGATTTTTTACCCTTGACACGATAAATACGCTTTTTCCAAAGAAACTGTTCGAAATAGAGGAAATTAAATATAATTATTTAAATGTGGAACCAAAAATTAAGTTGTTTTTTCAGGAGGTAGCTCATCTAGCCGCTAAATTTGGAATTTCAGTCAATCAGTTATCCAATCAAATAGAAATTTACCAAATATTAGTGAAATCAAAAAAAGTTCTCATTGATGATTGAGAACTTTTTTGAAATATTCTCTATTGGATAAAATATCAGGGTGGTCGGGAGAGTATTCTAATGCCTGTTCATTGTGATAATTAGCAACATCATATTGCTCAAGTCTATCATAGCAAATCGCTAATTGAAGATGAGGTAGCCATGTAGAACATATGTGGTTGTGAAAATAGACTGTTTCATTTGTAGAATTAGCAATCGCTTGTTTGTACCAATAAATAGCTGTGTTGAAATCATTTTTACAGTAGAAATGATAACCTATTCGACAACAAGTTTCAGGAATCGGCGGACCATATATTATTGCTTGAATTGTCCAATGTATGGCTAGTTCTGGAATGTTTAGGTGGGTATAGCAATCTGCTAATTTATTACAGGCGTTAATGCAGTCCTGAGACCAGCCTTTATTAGTATTAAGAAAACGTAAATAATGTTCAATTCCCTTTTCATAAAATTGATGATCAACTAGTTCATTTGCATAATAAAATAAATCTCTCGGAGAAAACTCTTCCCCTTGTTCAATCATTTTTTCATATATTTGCAAGTTACGATTCGGTTCACTTTCCTTTAATGGTTGGTGGGTTATTGCAATGTCACTATGCTTAATGTTTCCGTATACTTCCAAGTATTCATGAACTTTTCCAATCCACTTAAATTGTCGCTCTCTTTTTACCAAACGATGTCTTTTTATACTTGTAATGGCAGTACCATTTTTATCAAGGGTTAGATTATAATTCATAGAAACAGCATCCGTATCAAGTGATAAGCCTTTTTTTAACTCCATAAATAAGTGTTTATCTTTTTCTAGGATAACATCATCTGCATCGAGCCAAAGTATAAAATCTTTTGTTGCTTGCTGAAACGCATAATTTCGAGCTGCGGCAAAATCTTCGATCCAATTAAAGTTAAAAACTCTATCAGTATATTGTTGAGCAATGTTTACAGTGTTATCTGTAGAACCAGTATCAATAATATTAATTTCATCTACAGCATCATAGATGGATTTTAAACATCTTTCAATAACATCCTCTTCATTTTTTACAATCATACATAAACTTATTGTCACCATATGATTCCCCTCCTAGCATATTTAATGTATTCACAAAAATTAAATAAGTGAGGATGTGCGTTTTTCTCATTTATGTGATAATTCATTCATACTTGGGTTAACGTCGGTTCAATAGTTATTTACATGAATAATTTGATTTGTGAAAGGGAGGGAAAAATATGACAATTTTTGGAAGTAATGTTATTTTTGGTGGTGGAGGATTCTCGGGTGGAACTGGACCGACAGGACCAGCTGGACCAACCGGGGCAACGGGAGCAACAGGACCAGCAGGAGCAACAGGACCAACCGGGGCAACGGGAGCAACAGGACCAACCGGGGCAACGGGAGCAACAGGACCAGCAGGAGCAACAGGAGCGACAGGAGCAACAGGACCAGCAGGAGCGACAGGAGCAACAGGACCAGCAGGAGCAACAGGAGCGACAGGAGCAACAGGACCAGCAGGAGCGACAGGAGCAACAGGACCAGCAGGGGGGCTACCAGCAGCACTCAGTGCATCCAGTAATGTTGGAGCATTAGGAATCGCTCTCACAGCAGGCAGTCCAGTACCATTTCCTATTACTGATGCAACATTTGGTACTTCAATTACACGAGTCGATGATGATACTTTTAGTATAAATACTCCTGGTTTTTATACAGTGACTTATAGTATATCTACTGCTCTCGTATCATTATTAGGCGGTGTAGAAGTTCAAGTAAATGGTACAGCAGTTTCTGGTACAAATACATTAATTTCAGCAGGCGTTAATCTTTCTGGTGTAGTTTTATTTGAGGTAACAACAGTGCCAGCTACTGTAGAAATCGTTGTAACTGGATTAGGTTTAACTGTTGCTAGTGGTAATAGTTCTCAAATACTAATTGAACAGATTAGTTAATATAAAATAGTGAAATGAATTGGATTGAGAATTAGAAAAATTTTTATCAAACTCTTTTGAATGATAATCCTAGCTAAATGAAACACGATGAAATTATGAGCACCTCCAAATATATTGGAGGTGATTTTTCTTGATAAGTTATGAAGGAAAGAGTGGAAGCAGGAGAATTTCATAAGGGAATATACGCTTGAAGAAAGTAAATGTTGATGACTATGTTTTGACAGCAAGATTGAGGCAGATAAACTTGAAAAGTTGAAGCAAAAGGTGAAGAGGTTTATTTTATAGAGTTTCAGCATCTATTCATCTCGCTTATCTAACTTGTCAGAAATACTTTTTACAATGTTGTTTTTTTCTTTCTGTAATTTAAGAAACTTAATCATATACCAGATTACAAATACAATTGCAGATAGGAAAAAAGGGACATATAAAAGCGGTACTAAAGTTAAGAATGATATCCAACTTATTTTTTTAACCCCCACAATTTTTTGGTAATTATACCATATTTATGAGCAGGATATTGAATTACTACATGCTTGTTCTTATGACGTATATAACGTCTGGGAGACTAACTACGGACGTGGTCGAAAATAACAAGAAGAGTCACTGGATATAAACCATGTTTCATGATTGAGCTAGGTGGGAAATCTTTGCTTTGCCTCTCTTAAAGCAAAGTTTAATTATAAAAATATAAATATTTAGATAAAAAAATTTCTCACGAGCATTGATATATTATTAATGTTATAACTATCTTTCTAATAGAAGGTGATTACTTGGGAACAGTTATATTTTTCGCAATTATTGTATTGGTATTTACATTTGCTGTATGGTTGATCCATAAAGGAGCAGCAGGGGCATACTCAATTTTTCACGATACAGTCGATTTAAACAAGGTGTTTTAAGAGAAGAAATTGAAGGACTTAAACAAAAGGTGAATGATCTTGAAAGAGAATTACATAACTATATCAATTCGGAGAAATGAAGGTAAGGTCCTTTTAAAATGCATAAATATGATAATGGAGTTTTGAAAAATTGGGAAATTATATGATTAAGGAGTGGGCGTGGTGTTTTTTAAAAGAAATTTAGTTTATACAGCGTTATCTCATGCTGACTATTTTAAAATATCACAAGCTTTTTCTAAAGAGGGTATATTCTATAAAGTAAAAAATAAACGCTTGAAAAATTCCTCCTTACCTTTACCTGAAAATGATATGCTCTCTAGTGGGATTCAAGTTCCGGCAATTTATGAATTTTACGTGAATCAGAAAGATCAATTTAAAGCAGAAAAAATTTTATCATCCATATCCATTTAATGAGAGAATGGTTACAACTGTAAACTATAGGAATAAGAGTCATGTTTGTCATAAAAAGGCTCTCTTTTCTTTAGTCAATGTATTCAATTTTACATAAAACTTTACAATAAAGAATCGTTATTGTTAGTAAAATAGGATCTAAAGTGAGAGAATAATGAAATTTTCACTATCCATAGTGGGAAAATCCCCCAAGGATGTGGGAGTATCGGCAACAATTCATATATCGCTATAAAGAAGATCCAAATGACTCTGTACAGAACAAAAGAATATATGTGTTAATGCATGTTATTTCATTCTGTGGCTTGCGCATATATGAAAAAGTTATTTATCTGGGCAAAATGGGCACAATAATAGTACGAAATGATGATAAAGTGAATTTATTGGTAGAGGGTGAATCTATGATTTATATATATAATGATTTTGGTGGAACGCATACGACGTCATTAGCTGCAGCCTATCACTTAAAACAGATACCTGCCGATCACAAATTAACTAAAGAAGAAATTTTAGCAGTCCCTTATTTTAATCAGTTAAAAACTTCGGATATGGGGAAAATTATTTTTCATGGAATAGACGAGGATGGAAATTCTGTTTATACAGTGGGCCGCGGTTCTTCCAAACATATGATTCCAGCTTTGAAGAATTTAAGTTCATTATTACAAGAAAAATACGATGGCAGTGAAAAAATAATATTTTCTAACACATCACCAACAGTTCCGTTTGCCATGACAATAGGTGGGTTGCTATCAAGAAGATTGCATATTGATTTTCTAGGCGTTCCTTTGCTTGTCATTGGCGCGAAACAATGTTATCAGGATATTGTTCGCTTAGTCAATCACACAAAAGAGATGGCAAAAAAGACTAATAAAAGGGTTCAAGTGTTACGCAATAAGTCATTTAAGTAATTTAACTCAGTTTTTCTGTTGTTCTGCAGCAAATCACTATGAGGGGCGGTATTGTAACGTGCTAAGAAATACACCAGTTTAAAAACGCGAAATAACTGAACGTTTACGTTGGTAACGATATTATGCACTATCAATCTGGCATTACGCACTACTGTGATCGTATCAATAAAAGAGGGAATAAAAAGCTACGAAAGATTTTATTTTTTATGATTGCGCAATGCTTATGACAACAAAAGGAAAACCCAATCATTTAGTGGATTATTATGACAAATTAAAAACGCAACCTCAGAGAAAGCCTCATAAGGTCACGATTATCGCGTGTATCAATAAGTTTCTGAAAGTGACGTTTCAGCTACTGACACACGGCATACTTTACGATTATGAGTCCGCACTACCAGTTCAGAAATCGTAACTACAATTAAATCATAAAACTCAAAAGAAATTACTGAAAGATACTTGACTAATCGTAAGAAGAGGTTGGGAAAAATCAAAAGTAGCTAACTAAAGAAGGGCATTGCACAAATCAGCTCCGAAAATATACGTAGACTTCTGCGGGAGCAGGAGTGTAGTGCAATATTCAGTTTTTCTTTCGTTAAAATATACTTTCGTCCCATCCTCTTGTTTATTATTTTCTCTTAATAAATGAAACAATTAATGACAATGCAGAAAGAATAATCGCAATAATAGATAGGGTTAGCGTAATAGTCTTTGAGCCATTTTCATTGTTAGTGCTGCTGGAAGACTTTTGTTGATCATGCGCAGTTAATGTATTTGATGTAGCTGCAGATTTTGTTATTTTTGTAATAGAATGTGGTGTATCTGATTTTTCATTGCCTGTCCATTCTACAATGGAACCATCTTTGTAATATTGGAAAGCATTCCAAGCAGCAGAACCTGCTTTATCTGGATTTTCAGCAACGAAAGTAAATTGTTGAAATTGACCTACACCAATTCCTTTTCCGCTCGCTGTCCAAGTAATTGTTTTCACTTTACCCGATGAATCTTTTGTAAGTTTTACGTTCCATCCTTGAACAGGTTGATAAGACTCCAATTGAACACCTTTTGGCATTTTTAATGTTACTTTAACTGTTGGCACTTTTTTCTCAGTAGGTACTTTCATTGTGTAAGTTTCCCAAGCTCCCGGTGCGGAAGTACTAGGTGTTACAACAACATGTGCACTTGCAACCCCTGCAAATAAAAACATTCCTGCCAAAATAGGGAAAGCAGTTGCGGCTAGCTTTTTAAATATCTTCAATGATATAACCTCCTTAATAAATTGATCTATATAATATAGAGACAGACTCCTTTACCATTATATAGGGGAGAAGCATTTTTCACATACCCCTAAAGAGTGATTTTACATGGAAGACTCACCTTAAATATTGAACGTATGCTAAACTAGTAATATTCAAGGAATAACAGGTGATAATGTTGAAGTATAGACAAATTAAATGGTTGATTTTAATTATCCCTACAATCGCAATTGGACTTTGGGAATACATTCGGCATGTTTTTTTACTTCCCTATATTTCCATGACAGTTGGTAATTTTTTGTCCCCGATCATCATATTCGCAGTGACTCTTATTTTCTTACTGCGTTTATTTTCAATATTAGAGAAAATACAAGATGAATTAAAACACGAAAAAGCAAAAAAAGCAGCACTTATTGAGAGAGAAATTCTTGCTAGAGAATTACATGATGGAATTGCTCAATCGTTATTTTTGTTATCTGTAAAGGTGAATAAATTTGGAAGAAAGAGAAAACTTGAAAATCAGGAAGATTTCCAGGCCATTAAACAAACTATACAACATATTCATGAAGATATTCGCCAATCTATTACAAATTTGACGTATTCTAGCAATGAAGAATCATATAGTTGGACAAAAACAATTTATCAATCTTTAATGGAAATTCGTAACAACCATTCGCTTGAGATGGACTTACAGTGGGAAATTCCCGAAACTCGTTTATCTTCTAAAGAAAAGATAGAATTATTTGCCTGTATAAAAGAGGCTGTCATGAATGTGATTAAACATGCTAAAACGAATAAAATTTGGATCGAAGCAAAAGAAACGGGAAACGGTTGGACTTGTACAATCAAAGATAATGGAATTGGTTTTACGGATAAAGAAATCCAATCAAGCAAGGGATATGGATTGCAAATTATAAAGAAAAGAGCTAAAGAAATGGAATGGGAATTTTCAATAAATCGAATGGATCATGAAACAATCGTTGAGATTAGCAAGGAGTGTTAAAAATGCAGCCGTTTAGGATATTAGTAATTGATGACCATGCGCATGCAAGGGAAGGTATCCGCGAAATTTTAGAAGAATACGAGGACTTTCAAATAGTTGGTGAGGGCAAAAATGGGAAGGAAGCCATTACACTTACCGAGGAGTTAATGCCTGATATTATTCTAATGGACATTCAAATGCCTGTAATGGATGGTTTAGAGGCAACAAAAATCATTAAATTAAAATTCCCTTCTGTCAAAATTGTCATGATTACTGTCTCAGATGATATTACGAACCTATTTGATGCATTGAAAAAAGGAGCGCAAGGTTATTTATTAAAAAATATCCAAGCCAATGAATGGTATGAATATTTAAAAGCATTTGCCTTAGATGAGATTCCGATGTCAAAGGAAATTGCATGGCGTATTATTAAGGAATTTTCATTAAACCGCTCAGCAAACGATTCATTAACCCCCTTATCAGCCAGAGAATTAGAAGTACTTCAATTGGTAGCAAAAGGTCTTTCTAATCGAGAAATAGCTGAAAATCTGTATATATCCGAACATACAGTAAAAAGTCATCTTAAAAATATTTTAAGTAAACTTCATTTAGATAATCGTGTACAGCTTACCAGCTATGCCTATCAGCAAGGTTTGATGGATTAGTGATACAACAATGATCATTTCTTTTCTTTCATAAAGGTAATTAATAAAAAGGCTTTCCGTCGGAGGATGGCCTTTTTTGCTATCATTTACCTCTGGGGTTAGCGTATTTGACAGTTTGAATAAAGAGTCCTTTGTTATGTTCATACTATCGATCAAATTTAAGATGGGGGATATAAATGATAGCATTCAATATAAAATTGTAGATTTAAAAATAATTGGCTGAAGTATTGAAATCTGTTATTAAATCATTTTTACTAAACTGTATCATTTCTAATAAAACTCTAATGTAAACCAAATATACTAAATGTAATTCTATTGTAAAGGAAGTGGAAATGTGATGAATGAAATTTTTTCGCATATTCACCCAATAGTTGTCCATTTCCCTATCGTCATCATTACACTTACTGCAATTTATGATTTATTTTTTGCTGTTGTGAGACGAAAATCTTCACCGAATGGACATTGGTTCTGGTTACTTGCGTTTTTAAGTGCTTGGATTGCAGTAGGAACTGGTCCTGGTCATGATGCAAGGGGGAACACTAATATTTTTCACTACCATAAATTACTTGCTGCGATTACTACATGGGCTACCTTTTTTATGGTCGTTTTTCGTTTTACTTTTGTCTTCAGAAAGAGGGAAATCATCAAACAATGGCTTATTATAGGCTCTATTTTATCGATTATTTGTGCAGTCGGAATATTGTCAGTTGGCTATTTTGGCGGAAAAATGGTATATGATCAGGGAATAGGGGTTAAGATCCACGGTAAATATGTGAATCCTCCTAAGCAAGATGTAAGACACTAATAAACATAAACTAAAAAAATAACTTCTGTCTATTTTTTGCAGGAGTTATTTTTTATTTGATCAATATTATTAGTATTTGGATTTTGTGAAAATATAAAGAATATTCTTAATCGGTGTTAAAACGATTATAATCTGTTGTTGCTGTGATGAGAAGGGATAACCTTTTGGAACAAATAGAAAAACAGTATAAAAGTGATATCGAAGTGGAAAAGCCATATACTTTTTAGTAGAAAACTAGAGAAAAAGAAAGCGCAAAAAATGAGAAGGAAGTGATTAATATGTCTATATATAAAATTGGCGTCTTATATGGAGGTGGAATTGGACCAGAAATTGTAGGATCCTCTGTTAATGTGTTAAAAGAAACAACACGTAAGTTTATGCGTGAAATAGAATTTGAATTTTTAGAATTTCCGATGGGGTGGGCAAGTATAAAAGCATACAATGATCCATTGCCGGACATCACCAAAAAGGGTTTAGAAAAAATCCACGGTTGGTTAATGGGGCCGCATGATTCATCATCCTACCCAGATGAACACCGTATTTCCAACAGAAATCCGAGTGGCGAGCTTAGACATTATTTTGATTTGTATTCCAATATTCGCCCAAGCCGAAATTTTCCGGGGACAAAAAGTCTAGTGGGAAAAGCTGATTTCATCATTTTACGTGAGAATTCAGAGGGTTTTCTTTCTGACAGAAATATGTACAAAGGTGTAGGTGAATGTATGGTTACTCCTGAGATAGCACTTGTAACAGGAGTATTTACGAGAAAAGCAATAGAGAGAATTTCCCACGAGGCTTTTAAACTAGCAATGGCCCGGCGAAAAAAAGTGACCATTGTCCATAAAGCTAATGTCATCAAATATGCTTTTGAATTATTCCGTGATGTTTGTTATGAGGTAGGGGAAAAAAATTATCCTGAAGTAGAAATAAATGATTTTCACATTGACGCTATGACTGCGCATCTTGTCCGTAGAGCGCAAGATTTCGATGTTATTGTGACTGAAAATTTATTTGGAGATATCTTATCAGATTTAGTAGGTGAACTGGTTGGAAGTTTAGGTTTATCACCATCCTTGAATACAAACGGTACGCAGGCTATGGCACAAGCTACACATGGTTCAGCACCAGATATCGCTGGACAAAATATTGCGAATCCAACAAGTATGCTCTTATCAACTGTTATGTTACTTAAATGGTTATCAACTAAACATAAAGAACGTAAACTAGATGGGATTGCAAATATGATTGAACATGCTGTTTTTAGGATAGTTGCCGAAGGAACTACTACCCGTGATTTAGGTGGTTCAGCCTCCACTTCAGAATTCATAGAAGCGGTAATAAATAATTTAAAAGAAATTGAAGAAACGATATAAACAATAGGCTTTTATTTCTATTAAATCAATATGGGAACAGTCTGATTAACTTTTAAATTCTTCAATACTTTTTTAAGCATCTACCACATCTCGATTGGGATAGATGCTTCTTGTATTCGTGATTAGGAATGAAATAAAAGGAGTGCATTTCTACACTTATAATGATCTATTAAACAACTTTACATATTTTTGTCAGTACCGAAAAATCATTGCCAAATTTACACATTGCATCACAGTCATTTCTTAAGTCCTCAAATAAGATATAAGAAATCGCCAAAGAATCTAAAGTGCGGAAAGAAGGGCGAAGCAGCTGTGCTTTCATTTCTTTTTCTCTTTTGTTAGGTGCAACAAGATAAAATTGACAATTATGGGGGATAGAAAGGGATAGATCATTTAATCTCAATATCCCTGAATATATGGAAGTACTTTTCTCGACTTCGAATCCGCTAATGATGTTATTTTCTTGATCGAGCCAAAGAACATCAATTAATGATACAGTATCAAAAACATTTTCTGGGAGATTATGGAGCTTTAGTGATTTCAAGGAATACTCCCCAAGTTTTTCGTCGTTCCAAACGCGCTTATGATCATTTCTTGCAATCCAGACTTTATATCCCAATGCCTGTCCTAATTTTGCAAGATAATATTGCATTTCGGTATGTGCATGTTCTTCCATTGCATCCTTTGTTACTTCTTTATTCCGTTTTAATTTTGCTTTCTTCCGTTTTTCGTTTTCTTCTTGTAACACCCGTACTGCATTTTCTTCAATAACGAGACGATTGCTCCCAATTTCAAATAAAAGCCCTGCGATGGCCCCTAAATCTTTTGATAATTGGTGTTTAAATTTATTGTTTTGATTCATTATTTCTTCACGCATATCCAAGTAAGCGGGCCAAGAGCCTAATTTTATTTTTTTACTAAACAAAGTATTGAAGCCTTTAACGATTGCAGTATTAAAGGGAGGGAAGATAGTCGGATGTAAGAAATATAAAATATTGGCTACAGCAGGACCTAGTCCCTTAACATTCAGACTGTTTAATTTATGTATTTCTGCAATGATCTTGTTTTCGTTTGTTGCTTCAAGGCAAGCTTTTAAGAAACGACCGAATGCTCTTTGATTTACTTCATTTTCATAAATATCTGGAATACGCAATTTAGGTTTCCAAAAAAAAGCATGTGCAGCCCCTTCAAATACTTGTTTTTGCTCAGAAATTGCTGTCACAACAGTTTCAAGGCTAGATCCTTTAAAATCATTTCCAAAAGTTCCTTCTTCGATATCTGAAATAACTTTTATTAAGCCTTTCCGTATAGTTCTAAATGCTTTTAATCGATCATCATTGTTTATAAACCAAGTATGGTAAACTGATTCCGTATCTTTTTTATATTCGTTGATAACATTTTCCATTTTTGTTTCCCCCTTTAAACTACATAAATAGTATACAACTATATTTTCTAAAAGTTCATTAAAATGATGTTCCTTTGCAAAAGTATAGAAATCTCTTAAAGCAAATGCATAATTTCTGCAAACTTATTGGGTACATTAGGTTTAGGTAGGACACGTTATTAAAAGTAAAATAGTAAGGAGGATGATGATGAACAAAAAAATGATAGCTGGATTGATATTGTTGCTATTCGTTTTTGCTTTAACAGTTTGTGGTAGCCATAATGCTTCAAAGGCAAATGGCAGCATAGACGCTAAATCAGATAGCACTATGAATATGGAGAATATGGAACATTCTGGATCTGGAGAAGTTCCCGCAAGGTTAAAAGAGGAAAAAAATCCAACTTATCAAGTAGGTAGTAAAGTTACACTAAAGGCAGGACATATGGAAGGAATGATAGGAACGAAAGCAACGATTAAAGGGGCTTATGCTACAACTGCCTATATTGTAAATTACAGACCAACAACAGGCGGAGCAAAGGTGAAAAATCATAGGTGGGTAACAGAAGATGAAGTATCCCCACGTATGTAGTCCACAATAAGAGGCTGGGAGGACAAACGGATATTAACGAAAGAAACCCGAATATTGCGCTCCAACCAACCCCGCTCCGGAAATCTTCTTCGCTTTCTGCGGGCGGGTGGCGGGCTTCTTGGGTGTCTACGTATATTTCCGGAGCTGATTTGTGCAATGTCCGTCCTTCGCTAATTACTTTTGAGATTTGTTCCAGCTTCATACATTTTCATTCATATAAATAAAATTAAGTGCTCGTTTCTTTACATAGGCTGGGGGGGTATGGTATTATAATATTGCAGATAAATCATAGTTTATTTAAGTTAGGAATGCAATGCCTTCCAAGGAGGTGCTGTTTTGGAAAAAAATAAAGAAGAATTTGATTTAGCCCATGAACATTGTGGGAGAAAAAGCCATCATTCTGAACATGTAAAAAAGAATTTAGTCACACGGTTAAATCGGATTGAGGGACAAATTCGAGGTATTAAAAAATTAATCGAAAAAGACACGTATTGTGATGATGTTATAACACAAATTTCAGCAACTCAATCGGCGCTTAATAGTGTTGCGAATATTCTTCTTGAAGGGCATTTGAAAGGTTGTGTAATGGATCGGCTTCAAGAGGGTGATAAAGAAGTGTTAGATGAATTTTTATTGACGGTTCAAAGACTAATAAAAAAATGAACTTATAAAAGGAGTGTTTATTATGGAAAAAATTACATTAGAAGTAAAAGGAATGTCATGTGGACATTGTGTGAAAGCTGTCGAAAGCAATGTAGGTGCATTAAATGGTGTGGAAATGGTAAAAGTACATTTAACTGAAGGATTAGTCGATATTGATTTTAACCCTGATATGGTTACATTAAATCAAATTAAAGATACTATAGATGATCAGGGATATGACGTAGAGGGAGAACGTGTTCGTGCTTAAGGCACGCTTTCTTTTTCGAAGAAATATACCCCTATCAGGTATGTGGGAGGGAGTTGATCGATGTGAGTGAAAATCAAAAAGAAGTACACCTTCAAATTGCAGGGATGACATGTGCAGCTTGTGCCAATCGGATAGAAAAGACTTTAAAAAAAGCTGACGGCGTTGAGACCGCTAATGTTAATTTAGCTTTAGAAAATGCAACGATTAAATATAACCCCGACGTTGCAAATGTCAAAGAATTTGAAACAAAAATAAAAAATTTAGGCTATGATGTGGTCACTGAGAAAAAAGAGTTTGCAATTACGGGAATGACATGTGCAGCCTGCGCCAGCCGAATAGAAAAAGGGTTGAATAAAATGAATGGAGTTTCCAGTGCAACTGTCAATTTAGCATTGGAAAATGCAACAGTTGTATTGAACCCACTTGAAGTATCGACACAAGCAATTATTCAAAAGGTAGAAAAACTTGGATATGGTGCGTTATTAAAAAAGGAAAATAGCAGTGATACAGCCGAATATAAGGAAAAAGTATTAAAGCGGCAAAAAAATAAATTTATCATTTCAGCAATTTTATCACTTCCGCTACTATGGGCGATGGTTGGACATTTTCAATTCACATCTTCTTTATATGTACCAGCACTATTTATGAATCCATGGTTCCAGTTAATATTATCGATTCCTGTTCAATTCATTATTGGAAAACAGTTCTATGTGGGGGCATATAAAGCGCTACGAAATCAAAGTGCAAACATGGATGTCTTAGTTGCTTTAGGAACTTCCGCTGCTTTCTTCTATAGTCTTTATTTGACCATTGTTTCTATAGGGTCGAATGGAGGAGTCGAACTATATTATGAAACCAGTTCCATTCTGATTACCTTAATTCTTCTCGGTAAATTATTTGAGGCTAGAGCAAAAGGAAGATCGTCAGAAGCAATCAAAAAGTTGATGGGATTACAAGCAAAAACAGCCATTGTAGAACGGAATGGGGTAGAAAAGGAAATTCCGCTTGACCAAGTAGTTTTAAACGATATTGTTTATGTGAAGCCAGGAGAAAAAGTGCCAGTTGATGGAGTCATTATGGAGGGGAATTCCGCAGTTGATGAGTCAATGATTACGGGTGAGAGCGTTCCTGTAGATAAAACAGTCGGTGATTCTATAATTGGTGCTACGATAAACAAAAATGGATTTTTAAAGATAAAAGCATTAAAAGTTGGAAAAGACACGGCACTTGCCCAAATTATAAAAATTGTTGAGGATGCGCAAGGATCTAAAGCCCCCATTCAAAGGCTTGCTGATAAAATATCAGGGATTTTTGTACCTATTGTTGTAGCATTAGCGGTTATAACATTTTTTATATGGTTTATTTGGATCAACCCTGGAAGTTTTCCTTCTGCACTTGAAAAATTTATTGCTGTATTAGTTATTGCATGTCCATGTGCATTAGGACTTGCAACGCCAACTTCTATTATGGCTGGTTCTGGTCGGGCAGCAGAAATTGGCGTACTATTTAAAGGGGGAGAACATCTCGAGAAAACCCATTTTATTAATACTGTTGTTTTGGATAAAACAGGTACAGTAACAAAAGGAGAGCCTACATTGACAGATGTCATTGTAAAAGAGGGCTTTGATGAAAATCTATTTTTACGTTTAATTGGTTCGGCTGAAAAACAATCGGAACATCCAGTAGCAGAAGCTATTGTTCAAGGTGTAAAAGAAAAGAAGATTTCACTTTTTGAAGCAGAGCAATTCAATGCTATTCCCGGCTACGGTATTCAAGCTCTTATAAAAGAATATTCGGTTTTGATTGGCACTCAAAAATTAATGGAACAACATCATATTAATTTAATGGATGCTCTTGAATTGAAACAAAAATTAGAATCTGTTGGAAAAACAGTTATGTTAGTGGCAGTCAATCAACAGTATGTTGGTATGATTGCAGTCGCAGATATAGTGAAAGAAACTTCGAAAGATGCTATAAATCGTTTAAAGAATATGGGTATAGAAGTCATGATGATGACAGGTGATAACCAAAGAACTGCGGAGTCAATAGGTAAACTTGTGGGGATTGATCAAGTTATTTCAGAAGTATTGCCGAGCGATAAGGCAAAAGAGGTTAAAAAATTGCAAGATCAAGGAAAAACGGTGGCGATGGTAGGTGATGGGATCAATGATGCACCTGCATTAGCAACTGCTGATATTGGCATGGCAATTGGAACAGGTACGGATGTTGCGATCGAAGCAGCAGATATAACATTGATTCGTGGAGATCTCAATAGTATTGCTGATGCGATATTTATGAGTAAAAAAACGATTAGAAATATTAAACAAAATTTATTCTGGGCTCTAGCTTATAATTCAATTGGGATTCCTATAGCCGCAGCTGGTTTTCTTGCTCCATGGTTAGCTGGTGCGGCAATGGCATTCAGTTCTGTATCGGTAGTTTTAAACGCATTAAGGCTACAACGGGTAAAATTTAAGATTAGCTTCTCGAAGAATAATGTAAAATGAACATGAATTGAGACGTTGTTTATGAGTAAAACATTTTCTAAATGGTATGATTTTTTTATGAGTCCTTTAGAAAAAGGAACATTTAAAACGATCAGAAAAAATTTAATCCAAAGAGCAGAGGGATCAGTACTAGAGATAGGATCGGGAACGGGAATAAATTTTCCATATTATAAATCCGTTACTAAAGTAACTGCAATCGAACCAAGTCAATTTATGATCGAAAAATCTATTAAAAGAAAGGCAATATCGTCTGTTCAGATAGAGGTGCAAAAAGGCAGTGCCGAAATGTTGCCATATCCTGATAACTCTTTCGATACTGTAGTAGTAACATTAGCGCTCTGTACAATTCCGGATCCCAAACTGGCTTTGAAGGAGATGGCAAGAGTATGCAAACCAGGAGGGAAAATATTACTTTTTGAGCATGTGAAAATGTCTAGTCCTTTCCTTGGAACATTACAGGATTGGTTAACTCCTTTTTGGAAAAAGATATGTGATGGCTGCTGTTTGAATAGAGATACAGTCCAACTGGTCATTGCCAATGACATGAAGATAATAAGGAAAACATCTTTCTTTAATGGTCTTTTTGTTGAACTTGAAATAAGAAAATAATTGATGGTACTAAGAGGCTAGGATAAAACGCAAAAGTGGTTAGCTAAAGACGAACATTGCACAAATCAGCGAACGATATTTCCGAAGCGGGGGTGGAATGTAATGGAGGGCTTTCATTCATATACTTTTGTCTTAGTCTCTTGTTTTTCATTGTGCTACTTACTTCTGTTTTTAACGCCCATTTATATCCGACTCCCCATACTGTTTGGATTTTTCAAAAATAAAGCAATGAGAGAGAACTCTTTCGGGGTTAATGGAACATCTTGCTGTTGGAATGATACTTCAAAAGCATCTTCGTCAAGTTGCCATCCCTGAAATATTAAAAGACTCTTTTTTTTTACAGTTGTTCTACGGAGTACAGCTTCCTACGTGGAATTATGTATCTATCCATTTAAATGGATAGCTGGAGATTATAGAAGATAGGGAAGCAATATTTGACTCGTTAAATGATTTGGTAAGTAAATATGAAACCCTGATAGTCCATACAATTTAAATAGTGTTGAACCTAGTTCTATCGAAGGAATGAGTAAAGGAATTGTGGCGTTTGGGATAAACATTACTAAAATTGAAGCAAAAGCTAAATTAAGTCAAAATCATCCTGTGGAACGGCAGAAGTGAATTATTAAGCAATTAGAAAATATTTCAATACAAGAAATATACAAGTGGCATCGCTGGTGAAGAAAAATCTACAAAAATAAACAGATATCACTTTGTTTTATTTAGCCGACATGTAGTGATAGAACATAGATCCAAAATAGCCAAAGTTTTATAACATTTAAACCCCATTCGCCCATAAGCTGAGATGCCTTCTTCAATGATTGGTAAATTTATGTAAAAGCTGGAATACAATTGTAAGTTGATTACAGGTATTGTAAAATTATTGTAATCATTCATTATTATTCCTTCATGGGAAATGGCTCTCGTATATTTGGCGAGAGCTTATTTTTTGTATATGATTCTTGTAAACGTCTTATAAATCCATTTTTTGCTTTTATTATGTTTTAAAAGTAAAACTCATCTCACCATTTTGCCAATTACCTTCTCTTTGTATCTTTACTTTTACAAAACCCGATATTTCTAATAATCTCAGATCAACTATAACGATCAGAAGTATAAAGTGTGCAATCATATGCCATTGGTCATTTCTCCATCGACTCTTTGACTATTAATTTTTCAAAGATAGAATATGATTCAACATTAAACAATCAAACAGTAATCAAATGAATCATTTTTAATCTAATCTATTTTTTCTAGATACTTGTCTGTTCCAATATACTCACTAAAAGCATTTTATATATAGAAAATGAAATGGAGGTGATGATAATGGGTAAACATCGAACAAGTGGATCAAATGGACCTTGGTTATCTGATAGTTACAGAACATCAAGCAGTTCTAGCTGCTCAGACCAGTTTACAACATCTAATAACTCACTAAATACTAGTAACCTCAATAACAACACAAATAATACAAACAATACTAATAACACTAGTAATACTACTGTTTATTGTGATCCTGAGTATATTGTAAATGACACGTATGTAGAACGAGAAGTAACATATGTTCACCCTATCATTCGTGTTAACAGACAGCATATCGTAAATGTTCCACGTCACGTATATGAAACTGTCACAAGAAACGTCATTGTTGATCCAGGTAACTCAGATGATTGTGACGAATGCGATAACCATAGGAAACATAAAAAACACCATAAAAAAAAAGATAAATAGTATCAGGTAGAAGGGCTCCTCTTTAAAGAGGAGCTATGTTTATATAATGGAAAGATATTTCTTAAGGAAGTTTGGCGATAGGGTGAAGATCATTAAAAAGGTGAAATAAAATTTTTATATTGCACCGTACAACTTGGAAATGGTGAATACTTGTGCTGGTTTGGGGTAGTTTATACACAGACGAGTAAATTATTATTAAAGGATGAATACAATGTCCCTTGCTATCATTTCCTTAATTGCGTGGTTTGTAATGATTTTATTTGTTATTATGCCAAAATGGTTAACTGTTACAGAAATATTCTTTTTATATTTCATCGTAGGAATTATGACTGTCACATTGTTTACAATACTAGACGTTAATTTGCGTTGGGTTCCAGTTACAAGAAAAGTAGAAAACTCATTCGCTTTGGATATTTGTCGCTTTATTATAATCCCTCTTCTTGTCATTATGGCTGCATGTTTTCTTAATTCTCCTTTAAGCGCCTTTTGGCGATGGACGATGGCATCTGTCATAATGGTCATATTGATGGTAGATGATTGGATTATGCAATGGTGCGGGCTTATCGTCTTTCGCCAATGGAATGCTTTTTATTCGTTTCTCATGTATGGGGGGGTTATTGTTATGCTAGCTTTGATCTCCCGTTGGTTTGTTCGTCTTGATAGAGGAGGACTCGAGCAAACATGAACATTATTCACTATGACAGCCATTTTAATGCTAATGAATGGACGGTCATTGTTTCATTCGTTGTTGGAATGTTAGTAGTATTAGTGCTCCCAAAACGATTTCCAAAGAAGATATTCGCTATTTATCTACTTTGTGGGGTGTTTTTTGGTTTTTTCTTCGACCATACGCTAAGTGTTCTTCCGGTTAGCTTTTATGATCTTAATGATAGTTCAAAGGTTGAACTAATAGATTTTTTATCGCATGTAATGTACGCAACTTATAGCTATATATTCTTTTATTTGTATGATTGTTTAAAAATTAAACCACGGTTCTCGCTAGTGTATATTTTACCATGGGCGTTTATAAGCATCGGGTTAGAAAAAGTATTTTCCCTTTTAGGGGTTTTTCATTATTTGCATGGATATAACATCTTTTACTCATTTGTCATATATTTAGTCGTTCTAAGTTTGTGGGTTGCATTTTATCATGTCATTGAGGCATACGGGGAGAGAAAATATTAACTTGTTTAGTGATGCGGTCTTTGCAATAAAAGAAAGGTATGACATAAAAGATAGGGATAAAAATACTCATACTTTATATATGTAAGAGAAGAATCCATTTTGACCACTCTTTTTCAAAATGGATTCATTTTAATATAGTCATTTAAGCTGTTAATCATGTTGTAATCGCATTATTGTTATTCTAAATATTAATTTTCATTTTGTCTTATGAGTTTAAGTGTGCATGGTCGAACAACTCAAAATAAAATTAGATAAAAAGAGATTGAATAATACGGTTTCCATTTTTTTAGTGCTAAGAAGTCAACCTTTCCTAAAATATATTCAATAATGAAAAAGAAAATAGTGGAAAAGTAAGTATTCTTTGTAATTTTATTGGGGATTTATATCGGTTTAAAAATAATATGGCTGTTCGGGTCCAATCACAAACATAAAAATATCAGGTAAGCCACCGATAGAAGGATTCTTGGATTCATAAGGTCTAATAAGGAAAACAAGATGATATTAGCACCACCCATAAAATCCTACTATTCCCATTACGGCAACAATAGAAGTTGATATGATACTGATTGGTATCCTATAATTAAGACACAAATTATTGTCCAATTATAGGGGATGATTTTGAATGAAAAAAATCGAAGAGGGGGAGGTTCCCTGATGACAAATAGTAGAATGCATCCTAAGGTTGATGAATTTTTAAGTAAGGCAAAAAAGTGGAAGGAAGAGTATGAGAAGTTAAGAGAGATTGTTCTTGACTGTGGACTGATCGAAGAATTTAAGTGGATGCATCCTTGTTATACGTATGAGAATAAAAATGTCGTTTTAATACATGGATTTAAAGAATATTGTGCGCTTCTGTTTCACAAAGGTGCTTTGTTGAAGGATGCCGACAGGATTCTAATTCAACAAACTGAAAATGTACAGGCCGCACGCCAGATTCGGTTCACTAATGTTCAAGAAATAGTTGAAATGGAACCAATATTGAAAACCTATATCTATGAAGCAATTGAAATTGAAAAGGCTGGTTTGAAAGTGGATTTTAAGAAGACAACTGATTACATAATTCCTGAAGAATTTCAACATAAACTTGATGAAATTCCTGCCTTAAAAACGGCTTTTGAAGCATTGACACCGGGACGGCAAAGAGCATATATTTATTATTTTTCTCAACCTAAACAATCGAAAACCCGGGTGTCAAGAGTTGAAAAATATATGCAAAAAATTCTTGATGGAAAGGGACTAAATGATTAGTCTATTCATTGAGAAAGATATACTAATTAAGCGCCAGGATTACCTCATTTTGTATTCATTTGAGTTCCTTTTTGACTACAAGAACATTTATTCAAATTAATGAAAATGGAATAAAGTGTATCCCTTAAGCTTTTTACTGTAAGGGATACTTTATTTACTTGTTGAATCACCTAGCCAAGAAAAATTGGGAGAATATCGCAAGTCTACTTTCCCAATAACTTGGTTGTATTTAATAAAACCAAGTCGTCTACTGTCTAAACTGATTCTTCTATTATCTCCCATAACCCATAATTCATCTTTAGGTACTTTAGTTTTTCCAGTGTAATCTTTTAAAGTAAAATCCTCTGTTAATTGCCCGCTCCCTAAATTTCTTTTTTCTGAAACGAGATAAGGTTCATTTATTTTTTTCCCATTTCTATACAATTGATCATCTTTATACGTAATAGTGTCTCCAGGGAGTCCGATTACTCGTTTTACATAATCCTCTGTTTTAGTAGCATGGAAGATAATGATATCACCATGATGAAGAGGAAAAGCATGATTGGTAAGCTTATTAACAAATAGACGATCCCCATTTTCTAATGTTGGATTCATTGATGCTCCATCAACTACAAAATTTCCTAATAAAAATATCTTAACGAAAAGAGCAATAATAAGTGCTATAGCAAAAGCTTTCATCCAACTTAATAATTCCTTTTTCCTGCTGTTTTTGGCCATCCCGTCACCTCGTTAATCTCTAATAAAAGGGATTTTTTTTACTGAAATGTTCAAAATTTGAATGCCAACCAAAAAGAAGAGTAGGTACAGCGAAATATATGGTCTTCCAGTTTTAATGAATAGTAAAACGCTAGGCAATTGGCGTCCCATTTTTAACAGGTTCATCTGGCCTTAAGAGGACTACATCACCGTCCTCCGGTATTCCTCCTATAACTAAAACTTCAGATTTAAATCCAGCAATTCGGCGGGGAGGAAAATTTACAACAGCAATCACTTGTCTACCTTTTAACATCTCGGCCGTGTATCTTTTTGTTATTTGGGCACTTGAATGTTTAATTCCCAATTCTTCACCAAAATCTATCTCTATTTTTATTGCTGGCTTTCGTGCTTCAGGAAATGGTTCAGCACTTATTATGGTACCAACACGAATATCGAGCTTTTGAAAATCCTCAATTGTAGCCATTGAAAATGACCTCCTCAAAAACATTTAAATAATTTCTGCTGTTTCATACTTCCATACAAGAGCTTCTTATCCCTGCTTGTATTTCTATATGAAAAAGAAAAGAGTTTATCATAAATGTCGGCATCGGAAAAAAGCTAGTATATACAGAGCTAAATAAATGCTGCATATACTGGCTTCTTGCCTGAATTATTATTTAGGAAAAGTTCCTAATAACTGGAACTAATTAAATGTTATATTCCTTTTTAAATATAAAAATCTCATCAACAGCGCGGTGATACCCACCCGATTTTTGAAAAGATTCTTTCATGTTTGCAGCAGCTTTATGGAAAGATGGCTTTGTTAATACTTGGTCAACAGCTTCACGTAATTGTTCTACAGTTAAGTTTTCCATCTGTAATGTAATCCCGGCTCCAATATTGGCAACTTGCTGAGCAATGATCGGTTGATCAGCGTTTTGTGGGATGACAATTAATGGTACTCCGTAATAGAGAGCTTCGTTCGTACTATTCATTCCCCCATGTGTAATAAATAATTTAGTGTGTTTTAATATTTCAGTTTGTGGAACATAATGTTTTACAATAAAGTTGGTAGGAATTTCTCCTAATGCAGATAGTTGCGTTTTTTCTCCAATTGACATGACGACAGTATGCTCAGTTTTTTCAAATACTTTAAAACAAAGCTTATAGAAATCAAGAGCTTCGTTAAAAACTGTACCGAGTGAAATGTAAATTAAGTTTTTTCCTTTGATAGCGGGAAATTCGAAGTTTTCTTGCATTGTACGTAAAGAGATGGATGGACCTACAAATTTATATGTTTGGTCGAATGCTTCTCCAAAAGGTTGGAACTCCTTCGTTGTATAAACGATTGTAAGTGGTGCAGGATTACAAAAAACTTCATAGGGAGATCTGATTTCAACACCATATTGTTCTTTCATGTTTGTGGTCAAGTGTTGAAAATCGTCATTTATCCTCTTAAAAATCTCTGTTGGGATATTTTGTGATAGTTGAGCTAACATTTTCTCAAATGATGCTTTTGTCTGTGCAAAAGAAGTACATGAATTGATTGCTGGAAGTTTAAGTATTTGTGCAAGCAAACGTCCACAGCCAAACATGGAATCGTGGATGATATAATCAAAATGTTCTCCTTTGATTTGCTCTAAAACACTAGGTAGCACAATATCTGCCGTGTGCAAAAGACCGTTGATTCTTTCGAGTAAATAATTTCTTCCGCCGGAAATAAAAGCTTTTATAAATTTTTGACCATCAAATGTTCGCACAGTAGCTCCTGTCTTTTCAATCCGTTCGCGAAAAGCTTCGATCGTAAAGTACACTACTTCTTCTCCTCGTGAAATAAGCTCTTGCACAACTCCAATTGTTGGATTAACATGTCCTTCTGATCCACCGTTAATAAATAAAACACGTGCCATTATAAACACTCCTTATGTAAATATTTTTCTAGGTTATGTAAGAGGAGTCACAGCCCAATACGAATTGTACAAATCAAATAATAGAGTAAAACTTGTTAAAGTACTATAGTTGAAAATCCCCAACTTTTAATCTTCCTTGTCATTAAAAGTTTACAAGGAGTACCACTGTTGTCATAACCTTCCTTTCCGTTTTGAGCACAGATTTCACTTTTTGAAACTCAATTGTACTAAGGGAAAATCATTTATGAAGGGCTTTTTAATTTTGTTGTAAGCTCATTTTCACTACTTTCCATTTAGGGACGATCATCCTAAAAAAGCCATCTTCTTTGACGATCTCTAGATCAATATTTCTATTATTCAAGCTTGTTACATAATAAAATACTCCATCGCCTTTTTCACCTTGGGCATCGGAAGTGTTTTTTGATGTTACATTTTCGTGCAGGGTTTTTAAAAAATCATAAGTATTCGCATTGGCTGCTATTCGCTTTAGAGTTTTATCATTCTTCAGTTTTATTATGTGATTAACTTGACTATTAATATCTAGAGTTGTCTTAAAACCTGTGTAGGCATATATAAAGTAAGCAGTAACTAAAAATATGCTGATCATCAATAGGCTAAGAAACCTTTTTATATAAGAAGAGTTTAAAAAAAACATTTTATTTCTCCTAGTAGGATTTTTAGAAAAACTCACATTTTACATATAGTATTATAACATTAATAAAATTACTTATTACTTTATAACATCAATCTAAAATGAACGTTAGCATCTTAGAATATCGTTTATAATGTGATAACATTCACGACTGAATTGCTTTCTTTAGAAATATTGAATAGTCCCAATTTTAGTGGAAAACTTAAAGGAAACAGAAATAATTGTATTCATTTGTAAAAGCCCTTACGCATGTATGGGCTTTTTTTATGGTCGAGTTGGATCAATAGTATATAGATGATCAAGTGTATGTATATTTTCTTATTCCCCTCAAGAAATTCGAAGAAGATTGTAGCGAATCCGATAAGCTTCGGAGAACCCCAATCATTTTATAAAAAATGTATATTGTGAATAGTAAAAACTTTCCGTTCTTATGTAAAATAGGATAATGACTGGGGGTGAATAGCAAACTAAATGTAGAGTCGTATATGATATTTGACTCCAAATATATAAAGAGTTATAATGATTGAAGATCATATTGCACCCCAGGAGGAAGGACATTGTCTCTTGAGAATAGAGTATTAGAATTAGAAAAAGAAACTGCATTGCTAAAACAAGAAATAAAAAACTTAAAAAAGCTGTTGAATTTAAATGTTCCAGCAGATGATTCTGAATGGATAGCAAACAGGGCAGGAGAGTGGATGATTAAAGTTGTATATCCAGGTATTTATGACCCTGACAAGAGTCCTTCAGTTGGATTTCCACATAATCGAAGAAAAATAGCTGAACAAATTAAAGTTGGGCAAATGATGTTTATTTACGTTACAAGACCCGTTAAAAAAATCATTGGGCTTACAAGAGTAGTTTCTTCGGTAAAGCCATCAGATGGAAAATGGCCATATGTGGTTGATCTTGAATGGATTATAGTTCCTAAACCAGGTTTAACATTAGCAGAGGCTGGCTTAAATATTCGTCCCCGTATAGGAGAGAGCTTATATGCCATTAAGAAAAGTGCTGCTGATCGAATTTTACAGCAATTAAATGAACAGCCTGATCTTGATATGGAAGAGATTATGGAACGATTAAATCAATATATAAAGACATCTCAAAAGGAAAAGGTTACTTATAAGGAGGCCGTTGAAAGACTTAAAAATGCTGGATTTTATGAGGCGGCAGAAGCCTTAGCAAATTATCGTGCCCATGATGGTTCAGTTAGGGGCTGGGATGAATTTGCCGAACGCGGCGAATTATACCGCAATTACCCTAAAGCTCGAAGTGTCATTTGGCCGAATACCTATTTTATCGCTGATCCTTTATTATAATTAAACCACCCTCATTAATAGGTTAAATTAAAACCATTCTTATTAAATACAATCGGTAAAGTAAAAAAGTAATCATAAAGTCCATAAATGACCACGGACCTTATAAATAGGTCCGTGAACAATTAAATTATTTAAAATGAAACAGGTAGAAACAGGATTATTTTTTTATTTTGCTGATTAGGTTCTTTTATTTTTAGCCCCTTATAACATTTTCTATATTTTTTCCTCCGGGATGATATTGTGCAATATATATGATCGAATATCACCTAAGGAGATGGATAAATGCGTTTACAAACTATCATGGATGAAGCTCCTTTTACTTCTTTTCACCGTAAATTGACGATTTATACATGCGGAGGTCCATTTTTAGATGGATATATTTTAACAATTATTGGTGTAGCTTTATCTCACATGCAAACCCAATTACAATTGAATACTTTTTGGAGTGCTATGATCGGTGCCTCCGCCCTTGCTGGTCTTTTGTTAGGGGGATTAGTATTTGGCTACATTACTGATCTTGTTGGAAGGCACGTCATGTACACATTGGATTTAGTAGCTATTTTAATCTTTTCGATTTTACAATTTTTCGTACACAATGCAGTTGAGCTAACGATTGTACGGTTTTTAATGGGAATCGCAATTGGTGCAGACTATCCAATTGCTACAGCTTTACTTGCTGAGTTTTCGCCAAAAAAACAACGTGGAAAAATGCTTGGAATTCTTATGTCTACTTGGTATTTAGGTGCACTTGTTTCTTATATTGTGGCTTACTTACTATTGCCTCTAGGTGAGGATGCTTGGCGCTGGATACTTGTCAGCAGTGCTGTTCCAACATTTCTATTATTGGTTATGCGGTGGGGAACTCCTGAATCCCCTAGATGGCTGGCAAGTAAAAAAAGATTCAAAGAGGCAAATGAAGTCATCCAAGAGGTTTATGGTGTAAAAGCTGATGTAAGCAAAATGAAAGATGAAAAACCAGTGAAAACAAATTTCTGCAAAATGTTTCAAGGTGAATATTTAAAACGGACTCTATTTATTGGGCTATTTTGGACATTTCAAATTATCCCTACGTTTGCGATTTACACATTCGGTCCTCAAATATTAGAGGCCTTCCATTTAAAAGGTGAAAACGTATCATTCTTAAGTGAAATTTTTATTAGTTTGTTCTTCTTAATTGGATGTATTCCTGCATTATTCTTTGTCAACAAAATAGGGAGACGCCCAGTTATTATATGGTCTTTTGTTATGATGACAGTAGGAATGTTTATATTGGGAATATTCTCTAATTCGTCTATTTGGGTTATATTGCTTGGTTTTGCGCTATATGCGTTTTTCTCTGGAGGACCAAGTGTCTTGGATTATATCTATCCTAACGAGCTTTTCCCAACTGAGATCAGGGCATCTGCTGTAGGGATGGGAACAGCATTTAGCCGTATCGGTTCTTTTGTAGGAACATTTCTTCTCCCATATTCTTTAAATATGGCTGGAATTGCGATTACAATGTTAATTGGTGCAGGATTAACCATCTTAGGACTTCTTGTATCGATTGCATGGGCACCTGAAACAAAAGGAAAAACGCTGGCTGAAGCTAGTTCTGTTGAACAAGTCAGTTAATTTTTTCATAGTTAAAAACAAAAGCGACTTGCTGATGGATCATTTTCAATTAAAGTTTGGATGATAAAAAAGATCATCAGCAAAGAAAAAAGTAGATATATAATATTGGATTAAAGCTTAAAATTGGCTGGTATGATGCGGTATTGGACCGAACTCATACCAGCCAATTTTTTAATTCCTTTGTGCCATCATCGATTTTGAAAAAATACACGTTAAAGGATAGGAAACTTCTGTCATCATGACTTATGATGAAATGGTTAAAACGCCCGAATACGATGTTCCGTTACGAGTGTTTATAGGAAAAAAGATAGTGTGAAAAATGTCTATTATGCTATAATCTCATAGTGTTAGAAATATTATCAAAGGATGGAAGAATTTTAATGAAAAGAACATCAATAAAACAAAGATTAATATTGTTACTCTCCATTTTAATCCTTAGTCTAGGTGGTACTGGAATTTATTTTATTAACAAAGAAAATGCCGACTATAAAGAACTTACTAAAGTTAAAGAAATGAAGGAGATTCAAGTTTTACTTTATCATGTTCAATATAGATTGGCTGGTATATCAAATGATGAACGCGGATATTTGCTGACAGGAGACCATCAATATGAAAATGAGACAGAGGATAAAAAGAGTGAAATTAATAAGGATCTAGCCGAGATCGATGATCTTTCTAATAACTCCAATATTAAAGGGCAACTTCCTGATTTAAAAAATGCATTAGTGGATTATTATAATTTAAAGGATCGCATGTTTAGTGCTTCAAATCATAAACAAGCTCTAAAAATTCATTTTACTGATGAACGTAATTTGCGAAAACAAACGTTAGACCCTGCTGTTGAAAAATTAGTAAATACGATTAATAGTGAAATAAAGGATGAGACAACTCACTATCAAAAAACAAGTCAAATTGATCATATCCTTTTAATAGTAGTAGAATTATTGTTGATCATTTTTGCCATTATAATGGGATTCTATTTAATAAGATCTATTACCTCACCATTGAAAAAAATTCAAGTACAACTAGAAGAAATTGCAAGAGGAGAAGGGGATTTAACAAAAGAAATCAGAGTGAAGTCGAGAGATGAGCTTGGAAAACTCGCCGAATCTTTTAATCTTTTTCTTCGCTCTTTAAGAAAGATTATTAAACAGGTTGGTGATAATTCCATACAGGTTAATCAATCTTCCCAAACACTTCAGCTTGCTTCAAAGGATGTAATTGCAGCTACAAAAACAATGAACGAACATTTACAGGAAGTTGCTGCGAGTGCAGGAAATCAAAGTGAAATGATGAATCAAAGCAGTTCAGCGGTAGAAGAAATGGTGATTGGTATTAACCAGATCTCAGATAACGCTGCAAATGTTGCAGACTTATCCGCAGTTTCAACTTTTAAAGCCGAAAATGGTTCTAATGAGCTTAAAGAATTGGTACATCAAATAGATACGATTTATGAATTTGTAGAGCAATCATTAGAAAGTATTCTTAATTTGGAAAAACAATCAAGTGAAATAGATGATATTTTAAAAATTATTAAGTCAATATCGGATCAAACTAATTTGCTTGCATTAAACGCAGCTATTGAATCTGCCAGAGCGGGTGAAGCGGGGAAAGGCTTCGCAGTTGTTGCTGCTGAAGTAAGAAAGCTAGCTGAACAATCACTAGCTTCAACTGAACATATTGCCAAAATAGTTGATAATGTCCAAAATGAAACACAAAAATCTGTTACTATTTTTAATCAAATCAAGGAAAGAGTAGATAGCAATAGAACCTTTGCCCAATCTACTCAAGTGAAGTTTCAAGAGATTATAAAGTCTTTTGAAGAAATATCTTATAAAATCCAAGATATTTCCGCAACAACAGAGGAGCTTTCAGCTGGTTCGGAAGAAGTTTCTGCATCAGTAGTTGAAATGAATAAGCTTTCAAATAATGTAGCTGATGTTATTGGCAAAATTTCTACATATTCAAATGGTCATTTGGACAATATTTCTAGAGTCCAGAAAGATGCAGATCAATTAGCAACCACGTCTACAGAATTAAAGACAGTAGTGGGTAAATTTAAAATATAAAAACGAGTATCAAATGATAGCCGCTGAATAGGAAGCGGAAGAAGTTCTACTTCTTCTTTAAGCATCATCGCCGATAAACAATGGCTCCTTTCCGATTGGGAAGAGAGCCATTATTATTGAACTTTGGAATTGCTAATAAAGGAAATATTCGGAAGGATTCGTTATTCCATTCCCTATATTTATAAAGAAGCTCGTGCACTGTCTAAGATCCTTCTTTCTCCATACTATAAAGTCCAGCCTTAAGTCAAATTTTATTTAGTATAATCAATCGAACTTCTGTCGCACTTATAAATATAAATCTTTTCAGCAAAGAAACATACAATCAGACCAATTATCAAAGGAACAAAAGAACCTGTTGAAATGCTGAATTCCTTTGCATTATTTGTATATTCGTAGTGAAACATTAACCAAGTAATTGTGAATACATGACCAATTAGGAAAAGTCCCCCTGTCGTTAACACAAATGATAAAAAGGAGACAATAAAACTCTTTAATTTCAATAAATTCCCTCCAAAGCATGCATTGACTGCCATTTGTTGTTGCTTAGTAACAATCCTCTAGAAGTCTCTTTTTTGCCCTGTTGCCATTTGCCCTAAAAAATATCATGCTGAAATAACTAAATGTAAAGTGAGAAATGGTGGATATTTCATGGGATCGTTCTTCCTTTTCAGAATATTATAGCACTTTTTTAATAATTGGTGTTATCCTATATTTGGAGAGATGTAAATTAAAAAAAGGAAAATATTATGAATGGGTAGAAAAAAACGCGGAAAAAAATATACTATGTCAGATCATATATTTGCCATAACGATTGTCATTGTAATGGTATTAGCCATTGTTTCTTTACCATTTCTATTTTTTTATCTTGTAATGTACTTTATTGCTCTTACTCCAGATGTTGAGATTAAAAAGTCCGGAACAATTAACGTTTTGAAAATTATTTTTAAATTTTTCATTACTGCAATAATTATCACCGGTATTGTTGATGTTATGTTTACACAAATAATTAAGATTAAAACAAGCAAGCATATGTTAAGTCTTTTATTTGAAGTTGTATTGATGTTTTTAGTCTTTTATTTATTTGTGATGATCTATTCTCTGTATAATAATGAAATCATCACAAGGCATAATGGTAATCTATACATTTCGCTATTTCTGCTATTTATATATATTATTACTAACATAGCTCATCTAATAATGAAAAAATTACATGGAAATATAATGGCTAATATCCGAATGAAACATAATACAAAAAATAGAAGATGATAAAAAAATTGTAAAAGGGGCTGGGACAAAACTTAAAAGTGGTTAGCTAAAGACGAACATTGCACAAATCAGCTCCGGAAATATACGTAGACTCCTGCGGGAGGCTCACCGACCGCCCGCGGAAAACGAAGTATCGAAAACTTCACCTTCATGGTATAGATATAGTTGATCTTAGCTTAGAAGACACCGATTAGAAATTGGTGTCTTCTTACACTATTAGCAGATTTCAACTTGTAAAATGCGCTCAAAGGAAAGCCTTAGGGTATCTTCATCGTTGATAATTTTTAACCATCCTTCAATCATATTTACTTTTTGAATCCATCCACAAAATTTTGCGGTTCCATATTTTTCTGCATAGGTTATCGTAACTGCTCGCTCTTGTTCAATTGATTTAGCAATCACACGGTTAATTTCTTGAAGTTGGTCATCGTCTAATATAGGTGGGTTAAATTTTTGTTCTTTACACTTTTCTTCTAATATTTGCTCCCTATGTTCAGGTAGCATCATCCGACTCGATTCCCACCGTAAATTATAACCTTTGCTTAACTTATTCGCTGCCATTTAGAATCACCTCTATTTATAATGTCCACCTATTTTTCTTGCACGTTCAGAAGCTTGACCTGCTTTGGTTAATGAAGAAGCCCTATATATTGCTGTACGTCCATATTTATCCCAAATAGCATCCAAAGCACTATTTAATTTTTCTCTGTATAAATAGTTATCGAATAAATCGATTTGATAGCAGTCAGATGTTTGTAGATTGGTTAATGAAACACCCAAGCTTCTTACTGGCCGTCCATCCCAATACTTTAAAAATAATCCATAGGATGCTTTAAAAATATCCATGTCAAAATTAGTTGGGATTGGCAATGTTATTTGTCTATAGAAACCAGTAGGAAAATTAAAATCAGCTCCTCTAACTCTACACGAAACGGTAGTCCCCATATATCCCTTATTCCTGCACCTTCTAGCCACTTCTGTACAAAGTTCTAGTAATACTATTTTGATTTCTTCAGGTTCAGAATAATCTCTTGGTAATGTCATATGATGACCTATGGATTTTTGTTGGTGATACGTTTTTACTGAAACGGGTGAATAATCAATTCCATTCGCAGTTTGCCAGATTACTTCTCCGTTGATTCCCCAACGCTTTTTAAGTAAATCAACTGGAAACTTAGCTAATTGCCCAATAGTAAAGATTCCCATACCTTGTAAATGTTTTTCCATTCTTTGGCCAACGCCGAACATCTTTCCGATGGGCAATTTCCAAAGTTGTTCCATATTTGTTTCATCCAGTTTAAATATTCCATTTTCATTTTTCTTTGCAAAGTTATCACATGCCATTTTAGCAAGAATCTTATTTTTACCAATTCCAATTCTTGCGTACACCCCCGTTTCAAGGAGTATTTTTTGTTGTAATTGATGAGCAATTCTATATTCATTTCCAAATAGTCTTAAGCTGCCGGAAATATCCATAAACTGTTCGTCAATTGAAAATGGTTCCACTAAATCGGTAAATTGTTCCATAATCTTACTTATTGCTAATGAGACATCTATATAAGTTTGCATATGTGGTTTAACAACAATTAGATCTGGGCATTTATTCTGAGCTTCCCATAATGTTTCTGCGGTTTTAATACCATATTTTTTCGCAAGTGGACATGCTGCCAGTATAATGCCTGATCTTCGTTCGGGATCACCAGCTACCACTAGGGGTTTATCTTTATATTCATTATTTCTAACTTTTTCAACTGATGCATAAAATGATTGGATATCTGTAAGTAAAATCACTTTATCACCCATCACATTACCTCCTTCACTAAAAAACGAACATACTTTCTTATTTATTGTATACGAAAGTATGTTCGTTTAATACTGGAAAATAGTTCAAGTGTATAAAATATAGGTTCTACGTCAAATGTTGGGGTATGAGCTCTCGCTCCTACCCCTAAATTACCGGAATTCCTTTAACCTTAAATTGATGATGTAATAAAACACGCAA
>NZ_JAAIWK010000034.1 GCF_011008565.1 Heyndrickxia ginsengihumi | reverse complement strand
CGCCAGCGTTCGTCCTGAGCCAGGATCAAACTCTCCAAAAAGATGTTTGATATAAGCTCATAAAAAAATTGACGTTTCGTTTTGTTCAGTTTTCAAAGAACTATCTTACTATCATGTTTTAAAGACAAAAATTATTATATCATCTTGTCCCATTGTCGTCAAATATTTTTTAAAATAATTTTTTCTGTATCAGCGACGTTTATTATCTTACCAAGTCAGTATCTAATTGTCAATGGTTTTAAACAAAAAAATTTATAACCGTAAATCTTTTAATAAAAAGCAACTAAATGTTTTATTATACTAACATCTGTAAAGAACAGAAACATTACTTTTAAACCCTTTTTTAAAGAAAAAAATTAGAGGTGGAATTCCCCATCTCTAATTTTTTTCATTTATCTCTTACATTATTATTAACTTATAATACGAACTTACCAATTAATCCACTTACTAATCCAATAATCACAACGGATGTAATGACAAACAATAATACTTTTTTTGGAAATGACTTCGCTACAATTAATAAAGACGGTAAACTGATTGCTGGTAGCGTAATTAACAACGCTCCTGCGGGTCCGCCTCCAAAGCCAAGTGATAAAAAGGTTTGGATAATTGGAATTTCAGCAGCAGTCGGAATTACAAAAATCATCCCAGCAATTGCAAAGATAATAATCGCTATTAAACTATTGGCAACTGAACCACTTAATTCCGGGAATAGCCATACACGTACAGCTCCTAAAAGCAGTACAGATAATACATATGAAGGCACAATATAAAGAAGCATACTTCCTAAGCTTTTGAACCATCTTACTAAAAAGCTGCCTTCCTGTTTATCATCATCATGAATATACTGTTCTACATCGATCGGCTGAGTATCTTTTGTAAATCGATTGGCTAAGTAGCTTACACCAAAAGTTAAAATAAGACCAAAAACAAGACGTATGATCGTGAATTTCCACGACAATACAAAAGTCATAAAAATTAATGTCGCAGGATTAATCATTGGATTCCCAATCCAAAAGGCTAATGCAGCTCCGACTGAAACATTTTTTTTGCGAAGGCCAACAGCCATTGGAGCTGCACAACATGTACACATCATTCCAGGAACCGAAGCAATTCCTGCAATTGCTGTACTGCCAAATGATGTTTTTCCAAGTATTTTAAGAAGCCAGAATGTTGGTAATAATACTTGTAGCAAAGAGCCAAGTAAAATTCCAAGGATTGCTGCCTTCCATACAGATTGAAAATAAGCAACTGAATAATCTAAGGCAGAGTGCCAAGAGAATGTTGCATTTGCCGTATTTCCTAATATAGAAGACCCAATTGAATGTTGATTGGCTGCTAAAATGGATTTGTTATAATAAGGCCACCATTTTACATAAAGTAACCCAACAGCTGCGATTATTATAAAAGCAACAACTAACCAGAACATTTTTCTATGACTTAATTGCTGTTGTTGTGTTGTTTCTAATTGCAACATGGTACCTCCTTATCATTTTTTTTTGACATATTATTATACCATAATTATTAGAGGGTATTTGTGATTTTTTCTCGAAAGACAGAATTTATATGAAACTAGATCGTCCTTAATCTGCGCATTCTTTTCACTTTATTGACACGATATCTTATAATAAAGATATATATGTACAGAAAGGTTGTTTTCTAATGACAGAAACAAATCATATAAAGTTAACCTCTTTATCTTCAAAAGGAGGCTGCGGTTGCAAAATTGGCCCGACTGACTTGGCACAAGTTTTAAGAAATTTACCGCCAGCTGCTCCTAATCCCAATTTATTGGTTGGATTAGATACGAGTGATGATGCTGGTGTTTACCGTTTAACTGATGACTTAGCAATTGTTCAAACTGTTGATTTCTTTACTCCTATTGTGGATGATCCATATTCGTTCGGACAAGTTGCTGCAGCAAATGCGATTAGTGATATTTATGCAATGGGCGGAAAACCTTTAACAGCATTAAATATTGTAGCATTCCCTATCTCTACATTGGACAAACAAATCTTAACGGAAATTTTACGCGGAGCAGGAGATAAATTAAAAGAAGCTGGGGTTACGCTAGTCGGTGGCCATTCAATCGATGATAAAGAACCTAAGTTTGGTCTTGCTGTAACTGGTGTTGTTCATCCTGATAAAGTGCTTACTAATGCAGGGGCAAAGCCAGGGGATAAACTGATCTTAACAAAACCAATTGGTGTTGGTATTTTGACCACTTCAATTAAAAGAGACTTATTAGAAGAAGAAGAAATTGCTCGTGTGACAAAGGTGATGTCTACATTAAATAAAACAGCTTCGGAAATAATGAAATCCTATGATGTTCACGCTTGTACTGATGTAACAGGTTTTGGTTTACTCGGACATGCCTCCGAAATGGCAAAAGGCAGTAATACTAGTTTAAACATTTATAAAGACCAAATACCAACATTACCAAGAGTAAGAGAATTAGCAGAAAAAGGTGCTGTTCCAGGTGGAACAAAAAATAATTTTTCTCATTTAAAAGGTGATGTAACATTTCCTAAAACAATGGATCAAATCGATCAATGGATTTTATGCGATGCGGTTACATCCGGTGGTCTATTAATTGCCGTTTCAGATACAGAAGCAAATGATTTACTAGTAGCATTACAAAAAGCCGGAGTACAAGCAGGATTAATTGGTGAAGTGGTGGCAGAAAATCCAGGTCATATTTCTGTACTATAACCATTAACAATTTATTCATGATATTAAAAAAATCGGCGTAAAGGCCGATTTTTTCAATTAAATCCAGTGTCAAATTGTAATTTCTATTTACGTTGAAAAAGAGAGGTGGAAAGACTGTGTTTCAGGATATTTCAATCGAGGACTTACTCGAACTAAAAAAGCAAGGTAAACTTACCATTATTGATGTGAGATCTCCATCAGAATATAAAAACGCTACCATACCCGGTAGTTTAAATATCCCATTCTTTAATGACGAAGAAAGAGCTGAAATTGGAACAATTTACAAACAAGTAAGCCCACAAGCCGCTAAAGAACGTGGGCTCGAAATCGTCTCCGCCAAATTGCCAGCTTTTGTAAAAGAATTTTCAAAAATCGAGGGTAAAAAAGCAGTTTTCTGTTGGAGAGGCGGTATGCGAAGCCGAACTTCTGCTACTGTTCTTTCTTTAATGGGAATTAAAGTTGCGCGTTTAAATGGTGGGTATCGTTCATATCGTAATTGGGTCGTAGAAAAGTTAAAAACGATGCAATTGCAACAAAAAGCTTATATTTTAAACGGGAATACTGGCTCTGGTAAAACAACGATTCTTCATCGACTTCGCGCAGAAGGTTTCCCTGTTATTGATCTTGAAGGAATCGCAAACCATAGAGGATCTATTTTTGGACAAATTGGCTTAGAGCCCAATAATCAAAAGTCGTTTGACGCTTTGCTAATTGAGGAACTTGAAAAATTAAAGTCAGCCTCATACTTCTTACTTGAGGGAGAAGGAAAACGCATCGGAAAAGTTGAAGTTCCTGACTTCTTAATAGAAAAAAAAGAGAAAGGTACCCAATTATTTATTGTTATGCCTATTGAGGAGAGAGTAACACATATCTTAGAGGACTATCAGCCATGGAACCATGAGCAGGAGTGTCTAGATGCTTTTAATCGTATTAAACGGAGAATCCATACACCAATTGCAAAGCAAATTGAATCGGATTTGATTGCAGGAAATTATTCTTCTGCCGTCAGATTATTACTTGAATATTACTACGATCCTTTGTACAAACATTCAACGGATCAATATCCGGCCGACAAAAAAATTATGATCAATGTAAAAAATATTGATGAAGCAATACAAGTGATTCGCGAACATTTAGAAAGTGCTGCTCGCCCCCTCTAATTTAACATTGAGAAGAGGTTGGGACAGAAGATGGTAACTAAAGAAAACCGAAAAGTGTGCTCCACCCCGCTCCAAAAATATACTTCGCTTTCCGCGGAAGCTGGTGAGCCTCTGGCAGAAGCCTTCGTCTATTTCCGGAGCTGATTGGGTAATGTTCGTCTTTAACTAACCACTTTTGTGCTTTGTCCCAGCCTGTTTTTTCCTAATTTCACTATGTAAAAAAATAACTTTCCAATAAACCTATAAATTGTTTCATAATCGTTTAAAAATAGATTATGTACACTTCAACATCAAATTCAATCATAAACATTAAACTTCCTGAGGTTGTTTATGATTATAAATCACATCATTTAAGGCCACCTGAAGTGTTCCTTTAAATTCCGCTTGATTCATAAACCCTACTCCTGAAGATATAATACTTTTTACAATCTCAGCACGTATACCTGTCACAATGGTTTTGCAGCCCATCATTGAAATCCCCTCAATTATTTTTAATAACTGCCTTGTGATCTCACCGTCCATAGGAGCGGCACCGGAAAGATCTAAAATTAATATTTGAATATGTTGGTTTTCTATTTCATCAAACACTTTATCCTGGATTGTATGAACTCGTATCATATCTATTTTGCCAGTAACAGGCAGGATGCATATATCTTTATTAATAGGAATAATTGGTACAGAAAGATTTTCAACTAGTGTACGTTGCTTCTCTATCAATTCATCCTTATATGTTGAATAACTTATAAAAAAATGAGTAAAAAACTGATCTATAAGTTCATTAATTTTCTTTTCTAAAGCAAAAAAAGAATCCCTATTAGATTCTGAACCGTTTTTAATATCATAATTATACAAGAAATCCCATAAAGTTCTGCGGATTGCATGAACCCACTCCAGTTTAAACGCAAGTGTTAAAGAGTGCTTAGCCCATGCGATCCCCTCTTGCTTAGCGAATGAAATTAATTCATGCTCTCGTTCTTCCACTACAAACATTACTAATTTATGTGCATTATTTAATAGATTAATATTACCAATTTTATGTATCTCTTCGATTTTATCTTTTACATTGATCGCTTCATCAAGTAGTCGTTCTTCAAAGATTTTTCTATTCTTTAAAAAGAAGTCTCTAATGGAAAAAGAATCTTTATAAATTAAATTCAATTTTCTTACCACTCCTTTATCCATTTGCAGCCGTAACGGTATTTTGATTGTAAATGTTGTCCCTTGATTTTCTTTACTTTCCACAATGACTTGCCCGCCATGTTGATAAATAGCAGAAAAAACTTGGGTTAGCCCCATCCCTGTACCTTCAGCCTTTGTCGTAAAAAATGGTGTTCCAAGCAATGCTAATTTTTCTTCAGGAATGCCTGCTCCTGTATCTTTAATCGTCACGATGACCTCATTGTTTTGTAAAGCATGGGACAGTGTAATTGTCCCTTTTCCTTCAATAGATTCAATAGCATTTTTAATAAGATTAAAGAACGCTTTTTTAAACTGACTTTTCTTACCAACAATCAATGTCTCTGTATCTTTAAAATCCTTCACAACGGTAATATCGTACAATTTATCTTGAAATAGATTTAAAATAGATTCAATTTCAACTGCTAAATTAATAGATTGTAACTCTTCATCTTCTAATTCCGGCTTGGATACTTGAAGTAAATTATTTAGTGTCGTAATAGCATTATCTAACTCTGTCTGTGCAATATTAATATATTGACTATCACTTTCTTGTTGTAATAGCTGCAAAAAACCTTTCACAGCAGTTAATGGATTTTTGACCTCATGTGCAATTCCAGCTGCAATTTGTCCTACAGATGCTAGTTGGTTTAAATGTGTTTCATTCTCTAAATTTACTTTTTCTTCTTTTATCATTCTCTTTTGCTACTCCTTTCCTAAGGTGATGTTTTAAGAAGCAAGTAATCAGACGAAGCTTCCATTATTTATTTTCCAGCTTTTTTAATATTATCAGTATAGTTTTCCTTTTGAAAATTGTAAATTTATTCACCCCTTTGCACTCCAAACTAAAACAAAAACTATCACTTATGTGTTTTTCAAGTGATCGCCTTTTTTACCATTTCTCTATAAGTATCAATTTAATTGAATAAATTCGTATTTTCTTATTTCATTTACTTTTTTACTGGGGATCTTTTATCCGAATTAAAATCAAATTGTATTTAAATCTCTCGTCTATATAGTTAAATAGTCTTGTTTCTATTATAATAATCATGCAGCTATTTCAAGAAAAATAATGCTATTAGTCTATATGTTAAGGAAATTCCTATAAATTTATCATTTTATAATAGTAACTGGGAGAGGAATAAACATTGTCCACATTTAAAAATATGAGTATACGATCACAAATTAATCTCATTGTTGTTTCTACTATGCTTGTTCTTTCTGGCGTATTAGCCGTTATCGTCCATGGACAAGTTTCCAAGGGTATTAAACATTCCGCTTTAGCAAAAGCAAAAGGCGATGTCAAACTTGCATATTTATATTTGGAAACGAAATATCCAGGAGAATGGCATATTGAAAACGGAAATCTCTATAAAGGATCTTATCTGATGAACGGTAATAATGCATTAGTAGATGGGATCGGAAAAGCAACTGGAGATACTGTAACATTATTTCAGCACAATACTCGAATCGCAACAAATATTTCCTTAAATGGGAAACGTGAAATAGGTACGAAAGCTTCAGAAGCTGTTACCGAATCTGTGCTTCAAAAAGGGAAGTCCTATTTTGGGGATGCGAATGTACTAGGCAAAGACTACCAAACAGCATATATACCAATTAAAGATCATAACGGTAAAATAATTGGTATGTTTTATGTAGGTGCTTCAGAATTACTTGTAAGTAAAACCATTCACTCGATTTTCATGATTTTCTTAACTGTTCTTGCTGTTTTAGTAGCCCTTTCTATCAGTATCATCATTCTATATACAAATAGACTGCGAAGAAGAATACAACAATTATCAGGAGCATTAACTGAAGCTGGTAAAGGAAATTTCACCGTAGATATTACTGATAATAGGAAAGATGAAATTGGTCAATTAACAAGTGACTTTAACACAATGAAGACAGAGCTATCAACCTTAATTGAAAAGGTCAGGGGAAATACAGAACAATTACGTGGGCATGCCGTACAGCTTTCAGGCAGTGCAGATCAAACATCTAAAGCATCCGAGGAAATTCGTAATACGATCCAAGAACTTGCTTTCGGAATGGAAAACCAATTTACAAGCATAGAAAAAACATCGCATGTAGTTCAAAATGTATCAGGGATTGTTGATCTGATCGATATGCATACGAAACATTCGCTGACAAAGTCAAAAGAAACATCAGAAAGAGCAATAAAAGGAAATTCATCTATTAAATATGTTGTAGAGCAAATCCAATTGATTGAAAGGACTGTGAACACATTAGCGCACATGATTGAAGTGCTGGGTAATCGTTCAAATGAAATTGGTAATATTACAGAGCTTATTACAAATATTGCGGATGAAACCAATTTATTAGCATTAAATGCTAATATTGAAGCTGCCCGTGCAGGGGAACATGGTCTTGGATTTGCAGTTGTTGCCGATCAAGTTCGAAGATTATCTGAACAATCACGGCGTTCAGCAGAAAAAATTGCAAGTCTCATCACCTCCACCCAACAAGATACAAATGAGGCCGTTAAATCTATGAACGAATTATTAGACGAAGTACAGCAAGGAATTGACGCTGTAAATGAGGCGGGTGTTTCATTTTTTGAAATCTCGAATATGGTACAGAATATAGAAGAAGCGATTAGATCAATATCCAACTCTTCAAGTGAACTTTATCGGGGCACTAAACATATTATTGAATTATTTAATACAATTGAACAAGTAGCGCAAGAAGCATCAACAGGCACACAAAATGTCTCTGCTACTACTAAGCAGCAACTAGCATCTATGGAGGAAATTGCTTCATCCTCTGAAGTGTTATCTCAAATGGCAAAAACACTCCAAACAGCCGTACAACGTTTCCATATTTAGGCGCAATTGTAAATAATAGGACGAGTTCCAATGGATCTCGTCCTATATATGATGCAGTAAAACAACGTACCAATTTTTTTCAAATAACATTGAACTAGATGACCATTTCTCAATAAATAATAACCGGTTCATATTGGCTAATATTGTTATATACAGTTTTCATAGCACTTGGTGGTGTATTCACGCATCCACCAGATCCTTGCTTAAGATAGGCATCTTTTGCCCAGTTTTTTCTCCAGCTCGCATCGTGAAATCCGCAGCCACTATTCGTAAAAGGTGCCCAATATGAAACTTTAATAGAATAATTGGAATTTCCCACTTCGCTGCCTTTAAGAATCGACGGTGATTGTTTATACATAATGTACCACACACCTGTTGGAGTATCTTCGTGCACGTCATGTCTGCCTGTTACGACATTGGTCGTGACTTTTAATTTTCCATCTTTATAAACCCATATACGCTGTTCCTTAATCGATACCTCTACATATGTGTTTCCAATCCCATGATTCGTTGTCGTATGATAGCCGACACCGTTAGGGTTCCAGCCAACTCCGTAGACGTTATAGGCAAGGATCGTTTTCTTCCCTTTTTCAAGCGCCTCTTGAATGCGTTTTGCTTCTTCACCGATATCTATTGCCCAGCCGTATGATTCCCCTTTGACAGATATGACCGAGCCTGAGTGAGTCTTAAATGTATAGTTTTTATTTAAAGTTGATTGAGAGTGATTAATATCGTCCAACTTTTTCTCAATCCCACTCTTATCAATAACATATTTCATATTTTTCGTTACAGATGCATTTTTAATTAATTCACTTGCTTTAAAAGCATACACTTTGTCCTGTACCTTATAATTTACTGTACGTTGAACAAGTTCTTGCAGCTTTTTCTTTTCTTCTTTTATAATTGGCGAATTTTCCTTTATAGGTTGTATATATAAAGGATTTAAATGGATTTCACTATTGTAACTCTGTTTCTCATAATCTTTTAATAGGCTGGCGATATCATACTGCTTTCCATTGACACTTTTGGAAATGGAAATTTTCCCTTTCTTCAAATGGGCTTCGGCATCTTTAGGCACCTTTAAACCTTTATTCATCTTCAACAGCTTTTCTTTTATTTTCTTTTCCATCGTTTGCTGATGATCACGATCAACTTGGCTCGGTTTCAGTGAATAATTTTTTACCTTTGAAGAAGGGAAAAAAGTCTGCTGTTTTTTTAATAAATTTTTCACTTCGGATAAATCCTTATTCGTAAATCCCATCTTCGTATCTTTTCCATCATAAATTCTCTTTTCTCCAACATAAACAACATTTTTGGATACAGCTGATTTTAACTTTTTCAATGCCTGATTAGCCGTTAATCCCCCAACTTTTGTATTATTAATCGTAACATGTTTATTGAAATGGGTTGCCTGATAGTAATAAATGCCTGCGAATACAAGTAGCACTGCAACTACAAGGCTACTGATAATAATGATGTTTCTTTTGCTCATAGATTTCACCCCAGAAACTAGTATAATTATTTTAAAGATTAAAAGCACTTTAAAAACCCAATATACATTATCTATTCATTTATATGTGCAAATATTCAAGAAGCTTGATATTTCTCCATTCAGTTTAGCACATAATTCTATATACTCTCTTAACATTTTACAAATATCGAACTATATTTTTAGCAAAAGAAACTATAACTGGAAATATTTATTTCACGTTAGAAACATAGAAAAAAAGATCAAATCAATAAGATTTAATCTTTTTTGTCGTTGGGCCACCACTTATATATAAAATACGGTGGAAGGCCAATTAACGCCTATTATTTTGCAAGTAGTGATAAAGATGTAGTTATGAAGGTGGATGATATAAATGGGCTGGAATTGGAATATCGGGATCTACGGAAATTGTATTAATATAAGTATTAGGATACGCATCACGAAATTGGCTTGGCGTGATTCCTTCATAATTTTTAAATAACTTCATAAAGTATTTTTCATCCTTAAAATTTAATTCATAGGAAATCTCTTTGATTGTTTTGTTCGTTGTACATAATAGCTCCTTTGCTTTATTGAGCTTTAATGTATTGATATATTTTTTCGTACTCATTCCAATCCTTTTTTTAAAAAGCCGCGTTAAATGATCTGCGTTAAAAGAGAACATATCGGCAATTTCTTTTACACTTAAGTCTTCGTAAATATTCACACGAATCCATTCTAATATTTGCGAAAATCTCTGCGTATTTTCAGTATGGCTGGCTTTACTGTCGAGTAACTGTTTGTGATACTGTTCAGTCAACTCAATTAACAGTTCCGTTACTACATAATCAACGGCAAATGTACTATAGTAAGAAGCATTTGCGATGTCTAAAATCTGCTTCATCAATATAAAAGGTTTATCTGTATAGGTAACCCGAAAGTAAGCCGGTAAAAAGACAGAATTGTTAATGACTGCTTTATGAGCATCAATTTCATACGCGATTAAATGGTTAATCAACTGCTCTTTTGCATACGGAACAGCTTCTACTCGAGAAAAAAAGTGAAGCCAGAAAAAGCTTGCACCTTTTCGTGATGGACGATAGCCAAAATAGGGAACATCTGGAGGAATAAGTAATACATCGCCTTGTTGAAGTTCATATTGGCTGCTTCCTACTTGAATAAAAATGGATTGCTGTAACCCAATGATTAATTCAAAGTCTCTGCTCAACTGCATGTGTTTATGCTTCCAATCTTCAGAGCTTATAAATTGGCCGCATTTATAGTACGCCAGTGGTCTTTCAATATTGATTTTCCATAGTGAATCCATCTTTCATCACCTATACTTTTTCTTCTTTTAACAAATAGAATTAGTAACTGATTGTTTTATAATTGATTAACCTTCTATTTTTTAAACCAAAAGTCGGTTTTAAACACTACAATTGCCTAACAGCCAATTAGGAAACGCTATCATAAAGCGATTATACCATATATAGACATAATTACAGCATTTTATGTGACTAAAATGAATGCTATTCCTTTCATGATTCGTTTAAGAAGTCGGAAAAGGACACTAAAACTACATTTTCAGAAGTTCTCCCGCGACTAGAAAAGCGCTTACAATATGATAAAGGCGAAAGGAACCTTTCTTCTTTATCATAATGGCCATTATGAACTAAATACGCAATTGCCTTATAAGTACTGTTTTCTATCATACTTGAATGCTATTTTTGGGAGGCTATAGTTATGTCTAACACAACACTTTTATCTGATAAAGTTCCATTCCATCGCCGAATAAGCTATGCATTAACAGATACAAGCGGTAATTTATTATATTGCATCATCGGCGGCTATTTGTTGTACTTTTATACAGATGTTTTTGGTCTATCTGTAGGAGTAGCTGGAACATTGTTATTATTGACAAGATTAATAGACGCAATTGATGCACCTATTTGGGGGTTTATTATTGATCATACTAAAACGAAATATGGTCAAAGCCGACCTTATTTTCTCTGGCTTTGTATTCCATTTGCGTTATTTACAGTGTTAACATTCACAACACCGCAAATTGATGGATCATGGAAAATTGCTTATGCAACGATCACATATATTTTAGCTGGTATTAGTTACAGCGGTATCGCAACACCGATTACCTCCATTCTTCCAAATTTAACGAGAAATCCTAACGAACGTGTGATTCTAAATTCTTTCCGAATGGTTGGCGGTAACATCGGGAACTTTGCAGCCGTTACTTTTACTCTCCCACTAGTTGCTTTTTTTGGAGGAGGAAACAATCAAAAAGGATTCACGATGACTGTCGGCTTATTTGCTGTCATCGCAGTGATTATGTTCTTAATTGCATTTGTAGATTTAAAAGAAATTAACACAGAAAAAATGAAGGCGATTCCAGTTAAAAAAAGTATCAAAACAATAAAAGGGAATTGGCCATGGATAATTGTCGTTTCAGCTAATTTATTGTTTTGGGTTGCGCTTACGATTAGAACATCAACGCTTGTATATTATTTTGAATACAATATCGGTAATAAACATTTAGTCCCACTTATTAATGGAATCTCCATTATTCAAGTACTCGGTATGGCTGTCATTCCATTTATCGTAAAGTTTTCCTCAAAACGTTCAACGATGATCACCGGGTTCCTTCTCGCGGCAATAGGACAAATCATTATGTTTGTCGCTGGAACAACACTCAGTGTCATAATCATCGGATGGATTATCGGGTGTATTGGTTCTGGTATCGCTTGTTCAATGCCCTTTGCCATGCTATCAGATACTGTTGATTATGGGGAATGGAAAACAGGGATACGGGCCAGTGGATTTTTAACCGCTATTGGCAGTGCATTTTGTATTAAAGCAGGAACAGGCATCGGCGGTTTTATTCCTACTCAAATTATGGGTGCATTTGGATATGTTCCCAACACAGTGCAGTCCCACGCTTCCTTATTTGGAATTCAATTTTCGTTTATTTGGGTTCCTACAATTATTTTTACACTCGGAATTATCCCAATGCTTTTCTACTATAAATATGAAAAAAATGAACTACAAATACGAAACGACTTAACGGCTAATAAAGCAAGTTAATGAATCTTTTTTAGAAACGGTTAATTTAGAATACTATCACTTTAAAAGAAGGGAAGTTTTCACATGTCCGAGATGAATGTACAACATAATACTCCTATTCACATTCATAATGTGAACATTACCGACCAATTTTGGTCACGTTATTTAGAGATTGTTAGAAAAGAAATGATCCCCTATCAATGGGATGTGCTAAACGATAAGGCAAATATCACTATTGAGAAAGAGCGTAATGATGAAACCATTCCATCAGAAAAGAGTCATGCAATTGAAAATTTTAAAATTGCAGCCGGCTTAAAAGAAGGGAAACATTACGGCTGGGTCTTCCAGGATAGTGATGTTTATAAATGGTTAGAAGCAGTAGCATATTCATTACACCATACTTTTGATGAGAAATTAAAAGAATTAGCAGACAGTGTGATTGATTTATTGGAACTTGCACAAGAAAAAGACGGCTACTTAAATACTTACTTTTCCATAGAGGAGCCTGAAAGAAGATTTAAAATGCTGGCAGAAAGCCATGAATTATATTGTGCCGGCCATTATATTGAAGCGGCAGTTGCTTACTATGAAACAACCAAAAATGAGAAAGCTTTGCGGATCGCCTGTAAATTAGCAGATTGTATTGATGCCAATTTCGGCAATGAGGACGGTAAAATAAAAGGCTATGATGGTCATGAAGAAATTGAACTTGCTTTAGCAAAACTTTATCAAGTAACAAAGGAAAGAAAATACTTAAACTTAAGCAGATTTTTCTTATATGAGCGCGGAACAGATTCTTCATTCTTTGATCGACAACGACAAGAAGATACTGGTAAAAAAGCTGTCATTGAAGGAATGCACCATCGGCCGCTAAGCTATTACCAAGCACATCGGCCAATCCTTGAGCAGGATAGTGCAGAAGGTCATGCAGTACGGCTCGTCTATCTTTGTGCAGCAATGGCAGATGTTGCATATTTAAGTAAAGATAAGGAAATGCTCTCTGCCTGCAGAAAACTTTGGAAGAGTATTGTAGAAAGACGAATGTATATTACAGGCGGTATTGGCTCAACGGTCGATGGCGAGGCCTTTACTTCAGATTACGATCTACCGAACGATACAATGTACTGCGAAACTTGTGCATCGATTGGATTAATATTTTTTGCTTACAATATGCTAAAAAATGATACGAATAGTTCTTATGCAGATACTTTAGAAAGAGCACTTTATAATACCGTCATTAGCGGTATGGCATTAGATGGAAAGCACTTTTTCTACGTGAATCCGTTAGAAGTTAACCCGGAAAACAGTGCAAAAGATCCCGGTAAAAGCCATGTTAAAGTAACTCGTCCAGAATGGTTTGGATGTGCCTGCTGCCCCCCAAACCTCGCCCGGATGTTAACTTCACTTGATAAATATATATATACAATTAGTGATGATATCATTTACACAAACTTATATTTAACAAATCAAACATCCATTCATGTGAAAGGAACAAAAGTATCATTACAGCAAGAAACGAATGTTCCATGGGGCGGAGATATAAGGTTCCATATCCAACAAGATGCTCCATCTACATTTGGCTTAGCTGTCCGCATTCCAAGCTGGTCAAAAACATATAAAATTTATCTTAACGGAGCAGAAATAGATCAAAAGCCTAAAAACGGATATATCATCATTCATAGGGAATGGCAACAAAATGATGAAATAATTTTATCACTCGATGTGAATATTCAAGTATGGTCAGCCAATCCATATGTAAAAGCCAATGTAAATAAAATTGCTATCCAACGCGGGCCATTTATTTATTGTTTAGAAGAAGAAGATAACGAAAAAAACCTACATCTTATTCGTATCCCTAAAAATGAGCCGTTCAACTACCATTTTGAAACGGGACTTTTAGGCGGTGTCGGGGTCATCGAAGTAAACGCCAAAAAGAGAATTGTCCAAATGGAGTGGGATCATCAATTATATTCCACTGACTTACCTGAAGAATACGAAAAGAAAAAAATCACCTTTATCCCTTATTACTGCTGGGCCAACCGTTCCCCAGGCGAAATGCAAGTTTGGATAGAAAAAGAGTGACATCATATACTGACAAGCCCTTGAATAGATGCAATCAAGGGCTTTAGTTTATTTGTATAGATTTGCTGCACAAACGTGTTACATTAAAGTGATGGAATGAACCTCAGAAAAACTCGCTATTTTTGAGCAATACATAACAGTATGACTGCCCTTTAACTAATTGCTTGTTAGAAAAAAGCATTTTACATTGTATAGTCAGGTAGTGCATTAATTTTCATTCGTAATAAACTATAAGGCTTTTGCCGTAAATCTTTTCCATAATGGTACTTCGCCTGCCGATGTAATTGGTTTACAATGAAATATAAATATCCATCAGGACCGATCGAGAAAGTATCCGGCCATAAAATCCTTGGATCGTGGGCGATCGTTTCCATCGTGCCATCAGGTTTTATCATCCGGATACTGTTATTTTCATAGTCCCCTGCATACACAGTCCCATTTGCATCAGTAATCATTCCATCAGAAGCACCTTTTTCTCCCCAGTATTCCACATGAAACTGCAATTCTTGATCAGGAATAGCACGATCTCTAAGTACCTCTGTTGAAATTGAGTACAGTTGGCGACTTGACAGCGGACAAAAAAATAATATTTTTCCATCTGGAGAAATGGCAATTCCATCAACAGATGTTGTAAAAGGAGACACGGTGCCATTTTCGCTCCGATTCATTAACACTTTTCCTTCTACTTTCGGTAAAAAATAAGGATCCACAGAAGTAGCATGTGCCCCATCCAACCTTCTAAACGCCGTTCCAGTCTCTAAATCTACCACGATAATCGCCCCAGGTCCGTTGGGAGCAGAATCCGTAATATAGGCATAGCCTACTTTGCCAACACGGAAATCAAAACGGACATCATTCAAATAGGAGGTCGGCAAGACAACATCATCATGAAAAGTATACACTCTGCGAATTTGATTCGTTTTCAAATCGACTGCCGCTAATTTTACCGCCCCTTTTATCGGCTCAGAAAAATTGGGTGCTGCCGTATCAACTACCCAAAGTGTATCTTTTCCGTCCGCAACCACACTTTGGACACTAATAAATGACTTCTTGAGATTTCCATCGTTGACGCTATTGGTCTCCATACTAGGATACGGCAGCAATTTTCCCTCAACTATTTCAGCAACAGTAAATTGAACATCGTCTCCCCATTTCGGAAAACAAATGAAAATACGCCCTGTTTCAGAAACAGTGACACCCGTTGGCATTGCCCCATAAAAGGCATAAATGCTCTCTAACTTACCGAAATATTCCTCCATTGGCAACATTACAATGATGATCCTCCTATCCTTGATCTAATTTGAATATCACCAATGTATGATGTGAGTTCATATTGTGTATCTGTTCCTTCCTAAATTTTGAAAAGAAGCAGCTCTCTGAAAAGCTTATTATGATCATTGAAAATAGCGATTATAGTTAAAATAAAAACCTCTATCCAAATTTAGATATAGGTTTTTAAATTGGTCTTACGATATTTGTTTTTTCTCAATACTCTTATCCTCTTGATCTTGGGTTTTACACATATCATGGCAGGTGCTTTCTAGACTACAACACATTGAGCATATTGCCCCCTCATAAAAAGGACAAAAAGCTAAGTCATGGGTTTCATAATGATTACCGCAAGACACACATTTAATTTCATGATGTTGTTTAACATTATTGTTTGAAAAGTAAGCGGAACTATCACGGGCAATATAATATTTTCCTCTTGTAAGAATAGCGATAACAGGTGTAAGGACTATGGCTAATAGCAAAGATATAAAAGCAGAATAAGGTTTTAACCCCGCCCCAAATACTCCAAAATAGGTTGCCAGAGATAAAACGGATGCAATAATCATTGAACCAAAGCCTACAGGATTAAAATTATAGAGATGTGCTCTTTTGAATTCAATGTAAGTGGGACCAATTTTTAATATCCGCTTATTAATGATAATATCCGCAAAAACTGCACCAATCCATGCAACAGCTACATTAGAGTAAAAGCCTAATACTGTATTCAAAGCATCTATAATGCCCACTTCCATAATTAATAGACCTACAATCACTTGAAATATAAGCCAAATCACACGACCAGGATGGAAATGGAGTGTACGTGAAAAGAAGTTTGACCATGATAAAGATCCGGAATATGCATTCGTTGCATTAATTTTCATCTGTGACAGTAGCACTAAAAAGGTAGCAATAGTTAACGATGTAAGTGGGCTGCCAAAGACCATGCTAAAGGCATTTTCAAACATGGCTGCTGGAATGGTTGCTTTCTGAAGACCGAGGGCTACAGCGGTGTTAGCAGATAAAAAAGAACCAATAATTTGCTGAATCCCCGCTAAAATAACCCACCCAGGACCTGCACATATGACAGCAAGCATCCACACTTTTTTTGTTTTTTCGGTTTTATCAGGCATAAATCTTAAAAAATCGGCCTGTTCACCTATTTGTGGGAGAAGAGAAAGCAATACACCTGTTGCTGTTGCAAAAAGAACTGGAGAAAAGGAACCTGTATGATTAGAACCAGTAAAGTGGGTCCAAGAAGACATAGCTGTTTTATCCTGTGAAATCACACCAACAATTGCTGTAACGATTAAAATCAACCAAATAGGTTGAGTCCATGCCTGAAATTTAGAGAGCGCAGTCATTCCGAATAAAACAAGTGGAATGATAACAAGGGCTGCAATCAAATAACTCAACCATAATGGAATGTGAAAGAAGTCTGTTATTGCTTGACCCATGATCGCTCCTTCAAGGGCAAAGTATATAAAAGTAAAGGAAGCATAAATTAGTGAGGTTAATGTAGAGCCTAAGTAGCCAAATCCAGCTCCTCTTGTCAATAAATCCATATCAATATTATTTTTGGCAATCTCCATTGCTATCGGTGTCCCTGTTATAAATACAAGGACAGCTAAACAAAGCGTTGCCCATACAGTATTTATTACACCAAAACTTACTGTTAATGATCCACCTAGAGCATATGAGGCCATAGCCACATTTCCTCCGATTCCCGTAAGAAAAACCATCCAAGGAGACCATTTTCTGAATGATTTTGGGGCATAACGTAATGAGTAATCCTCTAATACTGGGTTATTAACCAAATTCGAATATTGTCTTTTTTGAGCCTTCTTTTTAGTGGCAGACATCAGATATACATCCCCTCTTACATAAAATAGTGAAAAAATAATATCATTTTTGATCATAAACATTATGAATATTTATGATTATATAAATCACTACCTATTAATGTTTCTTCTCAACATAGGAAATTCCATATGAATATCAGTGGTGATATAGAATTTGAATAAATAACTCCCCGTCAATGGGGAGTATATTTATTTTCGCTTAAAGGATTTCCTTTAAAGTTGGAGCACCTCTCAACTTAGTTACTTGCTCATAAGAATAGGCCATTCCTATGAGCTCAGCTTCGCTCCACATTTTACCGAAGAATGCGAGGGCGAAAGGAGATCCGGCCTCATAATAGCCCGCAGGTACTGTTATCAGTGGTAATCCACTTATATTAATTTCAGAGATTGTCGTTGATTCAACATTGTCTTCACGTATGGATGGCATTGCTTTAGGCATCTGAGGATAGACAAATCCATCTAACTGATGGTCTTCCATCACTCCATGAATGATGCGCAGGAGTTCAGATTTCACCTCATTAAATCTAGTTAAATTGGGCAAGACACTTGGATCTGCTTTTGCTGTTTCAGCATTAATAATATCTGACACTAAGGCAAGCGGACCATCTTCAGTCCAAGGCACATTGCCTGCCTTTTGAAAGACATTTTTAATCGAAAAAGTTTCATCCAGATTCTTTAAGTAGTTTTCAAGATCATAAAAGAAGGATTCCATACCTATGAACTGTGGTATTGTCTGCATATATGCTGCAAATCCTGTCCCTGCAAAAGGATCTGCAATCACTTCCGCGCCTTGCTGTTTTAATTCTTCAATAGCTGTAAAATAGAGCTCCTGTGTCTCTTTTGAGAGTTCCTCTGAACGCCAACCTGGACCATACAAGCCAATTCGTTTCCCCTCCAAAGAGTAATCTTCCAGAAAGTTAGCATAGCCTCTTTCTGGAAGATTACCAATAGATGCCTTAGTTTTTACATCCTCTTCAGAATATCCAGCAATGACATCGAGCATAATTGCTGCATCTTTTACAGTCCTAGCATGTGGCCCTAACACATCTCGCGTAGACCCTGCGAGCGGTGTTACCCCTAAAGTTGGCACTAAACCAAACGAGGTCTTTATCCCTACTAAAGATTGTGCAGCTGCAGGAACTTGAATGGATCCGGCTGTTTCTTCTGCAACACCTAACATCGCAAAATTCCCCGATACCGCTGTAGCTGTCCCACTACTGCTTCCACCTGGTGTAATAGCCATATTGACAGCATTATATGTAGGACCATCCCAACTGGAGTTTGCGTTATAAGCACAACTAAAAGCAGGGATATTTGTTTTTCCAAGAATTATTGCACCTGCTTCTTTTAATCGGGTAACAATCGGTGCATCTTTAGTTGGCATTAGCTCAATACCACCGGATTCTTTACTTAGAGGAGCCCAACCAAACGTAGATGGAAATCCAGCTACATCAACGGCTTCCTTTATAACAATCGGCACACCTGCGAGCGGACCTAGCTCCTTACCTGCTTCCCTCATACGATCAATCTCTTTTGCTTCTTCTACAGCATTTGGATTGATAAAGGTGAAAGCATTATAGATATGTTCATACTGTTCAATGCGATTAAGATATGAGCAAACAACTTCCTCGGTTGTATACTCTCCTTCCTCATATCCAGACAATAATTCATTTACTGTAATTTCTTCAAAGCGAAATCCTTCTTTCGTGGCTTGTAATAAGGAACTCTTTTTCATGATCTTCCCTTCTTCCCTTAAATTTTCACTCTTTCTAAAGAATCCTAAATTCATTGAACTAAACTACTGCTTGTTATAAATTTAAAACTTTCTAAATATTTAATCAATTGATTCAAGAGATTGCCTCACAGTGAAATTTAAATTTATTCTCATGAATCCATAGAAAGAGAGGAAAGATCAACCAAATACGATTGGTTGCTACTAGATTTTTGTGGGGAAACGGAAAACACCGTTATCAGACTATTGGTTTGATAGTAGGTAAAAAGAAAAAATAATTGAGGAATATATTGAAGTTAACAAGGAGTATCAAGATTAGACATCATCTAATCAAGAAGTACACATAATAAGAGGTATTGCCCTGCGAACATAAGAAATCAATTTTTAGATCGCTTCAAAAGTTACAGGGAGAATCAAAATTTTATGGATGGCTATAACAGCAAAAACAACTTGAGGACAAATTTACTAAATATTTAAAGCCGCGATAAGAGTCTATGAAAAAAAACGGGACTGCTTCGTTAAACTGTTTTGGTATGCCAACATTAAACTAAATCACTCAAGACTTTCATTGGGCAGAGATTATCCGAGGGTTCTATGAACTCTAATATAATCTCCAATTCTGATTTTATTGTTCCTAATTTTTGAAATATATTCTTTTTCGAATTCTGTCTAAAATAGCTCTGCCACGGCATAAGTATAAAAGTGCACTTACTAATGAACGTTTGGTTACGACAGAAAATTTTTATGAGTTTCTATCACAAAGGTTATTGGATACAAAAAATGCTTGGAAAGAAGATTTAAGGCGGGAGCTTGAATCCCATCTTTTTTTCTTTTTCTTAAAGTTAAATAAAAGGAGAGGAGTTGATTGATCAAGGATTATAAATCTGTCAAATTCCCCCTAAAAAACTACAGACTCTAAATCAGCAAAACAATCATTTCCGAAGTTACTTAAATAAAAATATCAATAATAAATTTAGTACTATTATTTTTGGTTACTCAAGAAAAAAGTGATAAAAATATGAAGTTCTTACATAAATCCAAGAAATATAAACTCTATGCTTGAGCTTTAATCTAGATAATTTGTTAGGTTAGAATGAGGTAGCTATTCTTTCAATAATGAAAACAAAATGTATATATAAATAGAAAATGCTTGACTAGTTAGAACAAATAAAAAAATTGAATGTGCTGCAACAGTAGCATTACATCCAATATCTACTAAATTTATATAAGAGCTGACGGTAGTAAACAAGATTCTTTCTATGTTCTAATGAAACATTTCAACCGCAACAGCACGTACTGGGGAACCGTCGCAACCAACAATACGTAGTGGAAAAGCACAGATGAGAGGGTCAGTAAAGTTAATCGCTGCAAAATTCGTAAGGTTTTCGGCAATGATTCCATTCACTTCGGCTATAGCATCATGTGCTGGAAATGAGTCTCCACCTGTGATGTCAATATTGATACAGTCTATACAAAACGTTCGAATTCCCCTTCGAATCATCTCATCTATAACTTCAATGCTCACATAAGGATGACGAAAATATTTCTCTTTATTTGCATATTGAGACCACCCCGTATGAAATAAAACAATTTTACCCGGTTCTAATTGCTCCAAATAAGACTCGACATCTGCCAATGTAATTTCCTCTTGCTCTCCTTTGCCCAAAACAGGAATCACCACCCCTATGCCAATAAACAGACTTAAATCCGATTCATCAATTTTTTGCCCCAGATTAGAAAAATGGTAAGGAGCATCTACATGAGAGCCTGTTTGAGAACCAATATGCACATAATGAAGGTTATATCCCTCTTTATCAATTGTTGTTGCAACGCTAATGTTTGGTTCAGGGTCTCCCGGATATATAGGAGTCTGATTATTTAATGGTAATGATAAATCTACTACTTTTTTCATTTGAAATACCATATATATCTATCATCCTCTCAATATTTAAGTGAACAATGCGTATAGGTAGAAGAATCAGTACCAAGCGGTTGCTGTTCTTGTTAATACTAGCTACCCAATTTATAGAATGTCATATTCTCTTATACCAATGATTAGAACCTAGCTTTTGATTGATATTTATATGTTTCCGTTCTATGAATGCAGAAAGTCCATCGGGACCTAGCTCTCTCCCAATTCCACTTTGTTTAAAACCTCCCCACGGGGCTTCGATGTGTGGCGTATGGTATCCATTAATCCAAACAGTACCAGCTTTTAATTGATCCGCAACCCGTTTCGCTCGCTCCAAGTCTTGACTAAGTACTCCAGCAGCCAATCCAAAGACTGTCCCATTCGCTAATTGAATAGCTTCTACTTCTTCTGAAAATGATTGGACCGTAATGACCGGACCAAAAATTTCTTCCTGAACAATCCGCATGTCTTGCTTTACATTTGTAAAAATTGCCGGTGTGATATAAAAACCATGATTTTCTAAAATTTGCTCCCCACCGAAATAAAGGTTTGCCCCTTCGGAAATACCTATTGCCAAATAATCCTGTATCTTTTGCAAATGTCCCTGACTAATAAGCGGCCCCATCTCTGTATGCTCATCTAACGGATCCCCTACAATAAGTGCACTCAATCTATTGGAAAGTCTTTTCAGAAATTCTTCATGCATGGATTCATGAACAAGAATACGGGAGGAAGCTACACAAACTTGACCTTGGTTAAAAAATGCTCCAAACATGGCCCAATCAACGGCATTTTCTAAATTCGCATCATCAAATATAAGCAATGGAGACTTCCCCCCCAATTCTAGAGATACCCTCTTAATGTGTTTTGCACATTGTTCATAAATCCATTGCCCCGTTTTGCTTCCGCCAGTAAATGACACTTTGTCAACAGCCGGATGTTCTACTAAAGCCTGACCTACCTTACCATCTCCTAATACAAGGTTAAAAACACCTTTGGGTATTCCGGCTTTCTCCGCAAGAATGGCCAACTTTATAAAAGAAAGCGGTGTAAGTTCTGAAGGTTTAAACACAACAGTATTACCGGCTGCCAAAGCAGGTGCCAGTTTCCATATCCCTAATAGTAACGGAAAATTCCAAGGTACAATTAGGGCACAGACACCAATTGCCTCATCTTTAACTCTACTAATGGTGCCATCACCCATTTCTTTTTCCCATACTTCTTTACACTCTACAAGATCTGCATAATATCGCAAACATGCTATAGAATCTGAAATATCTAAACGTGATTCCCGGATCGGTTTACCCGTATTTTTAGTTTCTATTCGTGCAATTTCTTCAGCAGATTTTTCTACTAAATTGGCCAATGAGCGCAGAACTTTTACACGTAATGCCGTATTACGGTGCCAATCTGTAGAGTCAAAAGCGACTCTCGCAGCATTGATCGCAAAATTAACCTGAGTCGCAGTTGCTTCCGTTACTTTTGTAATTATGGTAGCCGAAGACGGATCTAAAATCTCCCGAACCCCACCTTCACCTTTTACCCAATTCCCACATTGATACATTGAAAGTGTACCTTTCATTTTATTTCCTCCTTTTCCTAGTTGTTTAAACAAACCTCATATGATTCATTTATATCCCCACATTTACGGCAATCTATCATATATCTTCACGCCCCACCGGGCAAATCCCATTCCTGGTCCTCATTTTGTGGAACCACCTCGTGTTTCGTTAGTCTTGAAAGGATCACCATGATCAAAATAAAGCCTACCGTAATATATGGAGCTAAATTCATGGGATATGGTGGTATCGGATAGATATTGGAATATGCTGCATATAACATAGCTATAATTGAGATGATCGGAATGATCAGTTGATACATCTTCCAGTGTTTGTTCTTATAAAAGTAAACAATACCCGATGCATTGACAAACATATAGGCAACAAGCATAGACAAAGCAGTCACATATGCATTGTAGGTATAAAGAAGATTGCCATCACCTCGCGTAAGAGTATAAAAGACAATTTGAATTAGCAGAGCCGTAATCATTATTGTATTTACAGAAATGTGCGGTGTTTTGTACTTTGGATGAACATTGGATAACCCCTTATGAATATTGCCATCACGGCTAACTGAGAAAAGGATCCGAGCTCCAGTACACACGCATCCAATCACACATGAAAAGAGCGACATCGTCAAAGCAAGAGCAACTAAGAATGCATATTTTGTGGAAATATACTTAGTTGCCAAATCGCTTAAAGGCATCGTAGAAGTTGAAAGGGATTTGATTCCACTTGGAGTGATTCCAAAACCAATTACCTGCGAATAGCTTGAAATTAGGAAGAAGATAGCAATCCCTGAAATTGTTCCGATAATAACCCGCGGAATCAGTTTCGTTGGACTTTTAGTCTCTTCTCCAAGAGCTGACGTACATTCAAACCCTGCAAAGCTTAACAGTCCCATGACAACACCTTGACCAATTACAGCAAAGCTATTCTTTCCAATCCCAAGCGGAGCGAAACTCATACCATGAAAGCCAACTTTGAAAAAAATCACAACAGCCAAAATAAGAACTAAGGAAATTGAGACACCCTCCAGTGCGAGCATCACTCGTGTGCTCAGTTTGATATCGCAATAAGCTAGAACCCACATGATCAGTGAGAGAAACACCGAAATTGGTAGCCAATTAATATGAATATGAGCCATACCCAGTAGGCTTGAAACGTAAGATCCTAACACACCAGAAACACCAACCACAAGTGTGAAGTATGCCAAAAGCAACGCCCAGCCCGAAACTAATGCCATCTTTTTTCCGAGCCCATATTCCGTAAATTTGTAAAGAGAACCACTTGTTGAAAACATCTTATTAAATTTAATGATTGCTGTTGAAACACAGAAGGTAATAAGCACGGAAATGAGAAAAGTCAATGTCACCGAGTAGTTTACTAACCCTGTAATAAGTGAGACATTTAGAGCCATTGAAACAGAAGGTCCCATAACAGCCGCTGACAGTGCAATTGTTTCCACCAAGCTCAAGCTATCTTTCTTAAGATTTCCCATCGTAATCCTCCTTTTTTGCTCCTTATATTTTGATCCTTTTTACGACATCACTACAGCCGCCCCTTGAACACATCATCGCTCTTCCTTACAGCAGATAAATTACGTAACACTTTTTAGATGCTTGCCATCCAGCTTTTTACCAGTAAAATTAGGTCCGTCTTCTTCCATGTGCACAAAGCCTTTCAATAAAATTTTGTCTCATTAAACCTATCAGTCACTTTTCGTAAAGTTAATATAGAAAATTCTGATAAATAACGGCGTATGATGATTCCCGTTATTGATTCAACGAATCCATTATTATTTTGACCAATCAATTAGACAAACCCTTTACTCACTTTTAACCTAAGTCAGTTTTTCTTTAATGCAATTAACGATATACTCAGGAGGGTAACACTACGGTTATTTCACTACTATGATCAGTTGGAAAGATTTCTACTGACTCAACCCTATAAAAATTTATTTTCTCCACAAATTCTGTAGTTCTTCAGTTTCTGACAACGTTTAATTTGATTAGTATAATCCAAACCACCTTTAACTACTTTCTTAAATATAAAAAAGGAGAGAACTTAGTAAAATATTTTTTCTTTGAGAATCAAACGTACATTTGTGTTTTATTCTCCTCTTTCTAATGGGAATGTCATGCAATGAGGACCTCCTCCCCCCTTGAGAATCTCTTCCAATCCAACTTCAATAACTGTTAAACCTAAATCACGCATTTTTGCATTTACTTCAACATTATTTTCGAAGGAAATGACCCTGTCACGACCAATATTCTGAAGATTGCAGTAATGCTTAAATACCCCTTCTTGTGGTACGTTTATTAATGTGAATTTTCTTTTTTCGAGCATTCGCAGAAAAAAATCAGGCAATGCTTCTTTACATACAACCGCAACCTTTTCTCCAACAATATTAAAACACATATCTAAGTGCAGATTTTCTCTTGCACATGGAACACCAATCATACAGTATCCAAGTTCCTCCACTTGTCTTTTGACATTATGGAAACCGTCCCAATCAGTTCTTTCAATTACACCATGAGCAATTGTCGCCTCATCCAGAAACCAAAAATCTCCTCCTTCAAAAGCTCCTGCTGTAGTTCTCGCAACAATCGGTACCCCTAACTCTTTTAATTTCTTTTCGAATTGTTCCGACTCCCCTTTTCGAACAGGTTGTCGAAAATTCCCCATAATAACACCTTCAGCAATAGAAGCTCCAAAATCTCGCGCATAAACCATGTAAGGTAAATCGGGTACTGGTTCCATCTGAATCACTTCAACCCCATTGGATTTATAAGCCTGAACTAGTTCTGCATGTTCTTTCATGATTGCTTCATGATTTGACTTCTCTCCCTTTTCCAACCAGCTTTCTGTTATGACATTAATAGGTTCGAATTCATGATAGGTCGGGGGACAAAGTATTACTTTCTTTAGCGGAGTAATAGCACTATTGTTCCAAATTTTTTTAGTCATTTTTTATTCCTTCTTTCTCTTAATTTAATTTTTTATCAAGATCTAATACAGTCTGTAACAACACGTTAACTCCATTAGTGCAACTATCTATTGATGTATACTCTTCTTCACAATGGCTTTTTCCTTCTTTACTAGGAACAAAGATCATTCCTGTAGGCATCATTTTAGCTAAAAACTGTGCATCATGACCGGCTCCGCTATACATTCGTTTATAGGAATAACCTAATGCTGTTGTACTAGTCTCTACAGAATCAACAATGGAGTTGTCAAATATAACCGTCTCCCTTTCCCAGAGCACTCGTCTAAAAATTGTGCAACCTGTCTTTTCTTCAACATTTTTAATTTCTTGTTCCACTATAGTCATTGCTTTTTTTATGATATCCTCTGATTTATGACGTACATCAAACGTAAATTTCACTTGATCAGGAATTACCGTATGCAAATTTGGAAAAATATCAAACTGTCCAATTGTAAAAACTAATTCTTCATCAACCGTTCTAAGAAAATCATTCAATCTATCAATCAAGTGAGCAGCAGCCATTAATGGGTCTTTCCTCATCTGCATTGGAGTTGTACCTGCATGATTTGATTGCCCACGGACAATAATCTCCAAACAATTCATACCAACGATTCCCTCAACTACTCCAATGTTTTTGTTTAGTGCTTCTAAAACAGGTCCTTGTTCAATATGCAATTCAAGATAAGCAGTTCCGTCTTTCAATCTGTTTTCTGCTAACCCGTTAAATCCACTTTGTTCAAGAGCCGATTGAAATTAATTCCTTTTCTATCCTTTGTGAAAAAAATTTTCTGTTCTTCATAAACGCCAGCCAATACTCCAGAGCAAAACATTGCAGGTCCAAAACGTACTCCCTCTTCATTGGTAAAATCTGCAACTACAATCGGATGACGAAGTCTTATCTGATTTTCATGAAGAACTTTAACCACCTCATAAGCACCTAAAATCCCCAAAATCCCGTCAAAGTTTCCACCTTTTTCTACTGAATCACCATGTGATCCTAATATAATCGGGGGTAAATCTTCCTTTCCTTCATAAGTGCCATAAATATTACCTAAATCATCAATAGATACACGTAAATTTATTTCCTCCATCATTTGAATTAATTGAGTACGTGCATCTACATCGGGTTGTGTCAAAGTTAAACGTGTAACTCCTCCATTTTCACTTTTTCCAAAATGGGAAAACTTAAGTATAGATTGTTGTAACCTTTTCAGCTCACAATTCATTCAGCTCACTCCTTTAACCCACTATAATATGTCACTTAATATATCACGGAAATTACACAAGATTCAATATTCGGTATTTTCGTAATTCTATTTGAAAACGGACGAAAACATTATTAAATCAATGCTTTTTTTAATAATGTTGTACGCATATCAAATATTTAAATAGTGCCTATTACTTATAGTTATAACTTAAGCTATTCGCGCTCACACCATAATGTATCATTTCATAACATGACGAGTTATAAATATATTCAGATAATCTATTATTCCAATTTTTTTCTAAAAAACTATACTAAGATCTTTCTTCCTATTTCAGTGTTGAAAATTCCCTTTACTAAAAACAAGAGGCTAGACAAAACTCAAAAGTGGTTAACCAAAGACGAACATTGAAATACGCAAACTCCCGCGGGAAGATAGGCATCCCCGGCCGCCTGCGGAAAGTGAAGTATATTTCCAGAGCAAGTTAGATCACAATATTCAGGGGTTCTTTAGTTAATATATTTTTGTCCTAGCCTCCTCAATTATTCGGTGGAAACATTTAGTGTAGTATAGTCAGTGAAGAGCAAAAGTTGGCTGTCTATTCACTTGAATATTTTAAAACAATTTATCAATTAACACATAAAATGTAAGGAAGGCATGAGTTTATAGATAGAATGTTCAATAACAGCATAAATAAGGAAGATTTAACGAAGTTGAATTTAAAGTAAAAGTTGAGATCATGAAAACTGCCATCTTCAACTCTTCAAATATGTAAAATTCCAGTTAAATAAAACGTGGGGTTACTATTTTTTAGTTTTGCTAGTATATAGCTAACCTTAGTAAATAATAAAAATAAGATATCACATATACAAATAAAAATTCATTTTACGGTAAGAATTTATCGATTACACCAATACTCTTTAACATGTTCCTGCAGTGATTGAATAAGTGGGGAGGAAGCTTTTTCTTTATGGTAAATCATGGATGTTTGAATATACATTGGTTCAAAATCATTTTCCACAAGTTGTAATTTTCCATTTTTTAAGTCCTGAAAAACGATATCATTAGTTAATGCCGAAATACCAACACCTTGAAGCACTGCACTTTTAACCGCTTCTAAATTACTAAATTCAATAGTACCTCTAATTTTCAGCTTGTTTTTTACCAAGTAATTATCTAGTAATTGTGCATATGGACTTTTTGTTTTATAGCATATTAGAGGATAGTTCTTCATGATTTGCTTAAGGGAATATCGTTCCGCTAAAACTGGAGAAATGACTAAAACGATTGGATCACTTGAAATCTTATATTCAAGTATATTTGGATCTTTAATATCTCCTGAAATAAAGCCAACGTCTATCTCATTACTTTGAATGCCATCAATAACCTTCAAAAATTCCCATGTATAGATTTTCATCTGAACAGATTGATTATATTGATAAAATTGTGAGATAACGGGCTGAAGATTATTAGTGATAATAGAAATATCTGCCCCTATTTTTAATAGACTTTCATCCTTTTCATACCGTCTCATTTCATTGGCCATCTCTTCAACTACAGAGAAAATTTTCGTTGTATATTTTTGTAAAGCATCACCCGCTGGCGTTAAGTACATTTTATTCCCAATACGAATAAATAACTTTACATTTAGTTCTTCCTCCAGTAATCGAATTTGCTTGGTCACAGCTGGTTGAGAAAAACTTAAATGTTGTGCTGTTTTACTATAGTTCAAAAACTGGGCAGCATAATGAAATGTTTGAAGGTTCCGAAATTCCAAATAAATCTCCTCCTAGAATCTATTAAAACAATTATACCTACTGATTATCGGATGTACATAAATATTTTTTTCACAGTTAGACGGATATTCGCCAGCAAATACAAACGAACCTGATTGGTAGAGTATTAAAAACGCAAACGACAAATGGCACATAAAATAAGCAAGAAAAGGACCGTACCGCTTAACTTTATTTCACAAGAATGAACCAAACCAAAACTGAAAAAAATTTGCTAAAAAAAGCCTTGCACAGAAAGAACCCTGAAATCGGTAATGAAATCAGGGTCGTTCGATTAATATATTAAAGTTATTAAAAATATCCTCATCCATTGGGGCTTCTAGCTAGTGAAAGTTGTTTTTAGAAAAAAGCATGACCAAATACAACAAGCGGCTGGATTTCTTAACATTCACTTTTGCTTACTTTAATAGTCTCCTTTAATGACAAAAAATGAACCCCGAATTGTTCCAGCTAGTTTAGACTTTTGCCTAGCAAACTTGAATTTCCCTTCAAGTTCCTTTGGTACCTCCATCCCCTCAGAAAGCTTAAAACCAACGGCCCGTTTCTTAGGATCATCAACTGTATACATAACATTGACCTCAAGACCATCCTCATAAAAAACGTAAGCAAATTTGATATTTTCCACTTGAAAATGCGATGTTTCTAAAGGTTGGGCCGCAAACTCAATATCACGTTCCTCTTTTAAAATTCGGTTTACATACTCAAGAGTCTCCTTGCTTTCGCTAGCTGGTACAACCGTAAAATCATGCTTGTATTTGTTCATAAAGTAACGGGCTTCATTAGCACGTAAACCAGCAAGCGCTTCTGCAACAGGTGAAGACTCTAAACCAATAGTAGACACATTTTTAAAATCAACAATATAGGACATTTCCATCATCCCTTTTTCTCTTTATTTCTCAACAACTGGAATCCACATTTCACCATAAACGAAGCCGTTTCGCTCTCCCATCTTAACCGTTGCGTTTGGCCCACCAACATAGGCAACATTCTTTACTTCTGGCAGCACTTGACCAAAGGCAATACCAGTAAGTTTATTATTTAATTCATCAGCTGTCTGTGCTTCCCCTTTAACAACTAGATATTGCCCCTTAGGGAATTGGATGACTCTGGCTTCTTCTAATGTTGGTGTTGAATCCTCTACCATGACGCCAGCATAATACATCATCTTGTTATTCACTGCTTCGTTCACAGCAAAAATGTAATCATTTATCGCCATGGCTTTTAATGTGTCGAGCCTTCCATCTTGGCTGACAGCTTGCCAAAAGTCTGCCTTTTCCTTGTTTATGCCAGCAAAATCCGTGTAATGACTCTTAAGCTCAGTTCCAAGACCGAAAACGATAAAACTGTCTTTTTCTTCTAAAGTATAATCTGCCATATTCAAAACCTTCCTTTTTCTAAATTAATCAAATGACTTGTCTTCTTCACTTGATGGATATATGATAACTTTAAATGATGTCAAAAAATGATACTGTTTAGGAGCCGCCATGAAAAAAGTTGAACGAATTAATGTTATCATGCGGTATATCAACAACCGCTCCCATTTTACAATTTCTGAAATCATGCGAGAATTTAACATCTCCCGCTCGACAGCTATTAGAGATATTAGGGAAATTGAGGCAATGGGGATGCCACTCGTCTCTGAAGTTGGAAGGGATGGGGGCTATTTTGTCATGCATAACTCTGTCCTGCCCGTTGTCCGCTTTACCAATAATGAGGTCAAAGCTCTTTTTATTGCCTTTATGGCCACAAGAAATCGACAACTCCCCTATCTAAAAAGCCGTCAGTCATTGGCTGAAAAATTACTAGGCCTCATCTCAGAAAATCAGCAAGATGATCTCGTTCTTTTAAATCAAATCTTGCTTTTTGAAGGGACTAATCCCAATAATCCAGACCTCCTTGAGCTTTCAGACCTCCCCCATCCCATGTTAGAAAAACTCATTGAAATTGTTCTTTTGGATAGCTATTTATTGATTACGATCAAGGAGGAGAAGGATATAAAGTCTTATCCAATTTACCTTTTGCACCTATATCATGAAAATGGTCTCTGGCTGATTGAAGGCTTTGACTTAAAGGAAGAAAAGAAAAAGATTGTTCCTGTCGATTATCTCACCGATGTCAAACCCTACCAGACGAAGGAAAGATTAAGTAAGAAAAAGATTTTAGAAAAAATAAGCAAACAGGAAGAAGTCATTAACTTTGTCGTTGAACTTGGGCCAAAAGCAATTGCTCAATTCAAAAAATACCATCCTTTAAAAGTTTCAATATCCTATACGAATCCTTACCAAACTACAGCCATTCTAAAGACGTTTATCAATGTCAACAAGCCTGAAGAATTGGCCGAAATAACAAATTGGCTGCTTTTTCTCGGCGAAGATATCAAAGTCAAAGAAATGCCAAAGGAGGTCTTAAAAGTTTTACAAAAGAGATTAAGCTTATACTGCCCATAAGCAGTGGAATTAAAACCCAACATTCGAGCTTGACCAAGTGACAGATATCCCCTATCTCTGGACACTCAGAGAAAACTTGTTATCTTTCGGCTGCTTCTCGAAATTTCTCAAACAATAAACAAACCCTTCATACAAATGTTTGAAGGGTTTCTTACTTGCTAGCTTTAAAAGCCACTGTATTTTCAATATCAATATAACTTAGTAGTCCGTTTCAAGAGACGTAAAAATTGAACTCCAAATGGATTAACTGTCATTCTTTTGTACATTCAAATGTAAAGACCCTTAAATCGGAAATATGTATTATTCCTATTTAAAGGCTTTTCGCTAAAAAGTTCTTTTTTGCAGCAATATCTTTATAACATTTTTGAAAAGGGGAGTTGAGAACATATCATTCTACTATCTCCCCATCCCATTAATATTTTTTTCACTGGAATTTATCGAGTAATGCACGCACATCATCAGTTGACTCTGTACTCATCAATTGATTTCTTAATTCACTCGCCCCTCGAAATCCTCGGACATATATCTTAAAAAAGCGACGAAGAGGTTTGAATGGACGTGGTTCAAATTCTGATGAATATTTATCGTGGAGATCAAGTTGCAATCTTAATAGATCAAGCAATTCCTCACTACTATGCTCTTTCGGCTCTTTTTCAAAGGCAAATGGATTTGTAAAAACACCGCGCCCGATCATAACCCCATCAACGCCATATTGTTCAACGAGCTGCAAGCCAGTTTGACGGTCAGGAATATCCCCATTGATCGTCAAAAGTGTATCTGGTGCGACTTGATCACGAAGTTTCTTGATCTCTGGAATGAGCTCCCAATGAGCATCTACTTTGCTCATTTCCTTTCTTGTCCGCAAATGAATAGAAAGATTGGCAATGTCTTGTTTCAATATATGTGTTAGCCAGTCCTTCCATTCGTCTATCTCCGTGTAGCCAAGCCTTGTCTTCACACTTACAGGCAATCCTCCTGCTTTTGCTGCTTGTATAATATCTGCAGCGACTTCCGGACGGCGGATAAGGCCGCTTCCCTTCCCTTTGGCTGCCACATTAGGCACAGGACAACCCATATTAATATCCACACCTTTAAACCCAAGTTTCGCCACACCAATACTCATTTGGCGAAAATATTCGGGCTTATCTCCCCATATATGTGCGACGATTGGCTGTTCATCTTCTGTAAAAGTCAACCGGCCACGCACACTTTGATTTCCCTCTGGGTGACAAAAACTTTCTGTGTTTGTAAACTCTGTAAAAAACACGTCAGGTCTGCCTGCTTTACTCACTACATGACGAAAAACAACATCCGTCACATCTTCCATTGGTGCAAGTATAAAAAATGGTCGTGGTAAATCACGCCAAAAATTATCTATCATATTCAAACTCAAATCCTTTCATGATGGGATTCTAGGTCAAACTCTTGTCCCAAAATTAAAAAGCAAAAATGTTCCTGCTTCATTTACACTTATAGCATGCTTAAGCACTTTTTATCAAACTATAGTAAATTTCGAACATTATAAACTTTACTATTAACAACTAAAAAGTGCAAAGAAAAGTGAGTAGGAAAAGACAATTCGGGCCACAGAGCTAAGTAGATTAGCCGGGCTTCTACATATTGTCGGCAATATTCTTATCAATAGGCGGGACTTTTCCTACTTCCCTGTCTCAATTTGTGAAAAAAACTGTGAAATTATTGGATTTAGTAGTAAAAATTGGAATCTATTTCTTTAAGATTTTGAACAGAAAAAGATCCTGATATCAGAAATGTTTATTATTCCGAAACAGGATCTGTTCATTATGAATAATGAATGTTTTTTTAGACAATTACATCTAAGAAATAATTTGCAAGGCATGTTCAAAATGGTCAATGACCATTTTGAACACATCCCTTTCTTAAAAACTCTTCTATATCAAGGATAATGACACTACACACTCCACATGCGTAGAGTACATTTCACGCACACAATCAAAGGCGACTATAACTACTACTTAAAAAAAATAAGCGGTAATTTTACCACTTATTAATGAGATATTATCCTCAGTCACTCCCAAATAAAAAACAGCCCTTTGAGAAGACTGTTTTTTAGTTTATATAACTAACTTATATTATCTAAAAAAGTGAAATAGTCTTTAGAGATCAAAAACCTATCCTTAATTTTTCCATACTTTATTTCCTGTTTCTAAAGGAAGCGCCCTAATAATCTCTCTAAATGCTTCAAGTTGTGAACTTGGTTCTTTATATACATATTTTCTTAACAATCCAGGAATTTCTCCTGTTTTGCCATCTTGATCTTTTAATGCCAATGTGATAATAGCGAACTTGTCACCTTTTTCTTTTTGTTCATCTATGGCATAATCTACTTCGTCCTCTAGATAATCTTCATCTTTAAATGATGGAGTAACAAAGAATATAGCTGCACATGACTCTTTAAAACCTTGGTATATTCCTCTATTCAACTTTGTTCCAGCAGCCATTGCGTCTTCATCTAGCCATGGATCAAACCCTAATTCTTTTAGTAGTTGAAAATACTCTCTAACTAGTGGTTTATCCGCACCTTTATGACTTAAAAAGATTTTCTTTGGGGCATTAACTTCAATTTCCTTTTTTGTTGCTGAGAAACTCACTATAAATTTTGAGTCATCCAATGCTGGTTCATAGTTAGGCTTAAGAGTAATATAGCTCTTCATCCATTTACATTCTGAAAACACATTAAAGTTTCTCTTAATTTTCTCAAGATCAAATATAAAATTACCATCTTCCACGTTTATCCAATCAAATTCCTTGGATAGACTAGTAACTTTTAATAAATATTCCTTCTCTGGTATATGTTTGAAGTCTAGTATGAAATCTATAGATAATCCATCATATTCATGCCAAGGTTGGTGACCCATTTCTTCTAGTTTATACCCGTCATTAGTAGTTGCTATTGTTATTTTCCTCATATCCTTCTCCTTTATTAAAATATAATAATTTTCTATTTGTTTTATAAATATAAATTGAAAAGCTTTTAATTAAGTTCTGATACATCTTGAAATCAATATAATCACTGAACTGAATTACATTAGGAAACCTAAGTGTGAGAACAGCGTTTAATTTAAGAGGTTGGAATTTAAGGTATCTAATGTGAATATCGCTAAAATTAATGATGTTTCTATATTCAAAAGTTTTATTTATAAAACTTCCAGTAAAGGTTTCTGCTTCAAACTCAGAAATGTCCTCACCTTCAATATTTATTTCTAGGAGGTTATTACTAAAATTACTATTAAAGATTGAGTCAACAAAATATTTGTTTGTTACATGTATCTTAGATATATACTTACTTAGTTTTGACTCAATTTTTTTAAGTAAAGGAGTATATTCAAATACGTCTTCAACAAACATCCACATCAGATTATTTATGATGTAAATCTGAATATGATCATTATTTTGATCAACCCGAAAAGAATACATACTATTATGTATTTTTTTATCTAAGATATTTACATTAAAATAAATCCCTTCACTTATCTCAATTTCATCTATAAGTCCTCTAAGCATTATCCAAAAATTTTCCTGATCCTTAAATGCATATAGCATAGCCTCATAAAAAAAATTATTATTTGTTTCCATCTTAACTAAGTCCTAACAGTTTTTTTATGTTATCCTCATTTCTTAATTGTGACTGACCATAGTTAGATATGAATACCCTAGTAAGCTCACTATATGCATTCTTAATAACATTTCGAATATTGTAATCGCTATTTTTAATAAAAATTCTTAGGGAACTTTTCCTATCATTAATCATTCCTACCGTAACAAGTTGTTTACTAATATCCCCCTCATTATCCACATGATTATACTCAATAATAAACTCTATATCATAGATAATTCTATTACTAAGTATTAAGTCCTTTACAACTTTATTTTTGAGTAAATCTCCTCCACCATAATTTTGAGAAACTATTTTGGATTTTGCGTCTTTTCGGTTGATAGTATCTTCGTGATCAAGAGTAATATTTACACATTCAAAACCACTAAAAGAAGAACTTGGTGCGTCTAGTTCTAATAAAATATCGAGTAGTTTAATAGTATTTGGATGAACAGAGTTCTCTTCTGTAGCTGCCGTAAAGTCATCATTAAAAGTAAGACTTAGATTTTTGCTCATCTTTGGAGGTGTTATATAGAGCTTTTCAATATCCAATAGCTCTTGCAGAAATTCTTTAATGATTGTTTTTATTGCATTATAAATAACTGTATTTGTTGTTTGAACATATACAATACTTTTGTCAAAGTGCACCTCAACTTTTGCTCTTTTTTCATCGTTATATTTTATACTGAACATACTTTCTTTATCAAAAATAAACTTATCAGTATGTTTTGTTACTAAAAATGTAGCACTCTGATTATTCAATTCTAGAAACTCAATCGTTTTATCATCCTTAACCTCATTCCAGTCTTTCAAAAATGTCTCTAGACCTTCTTTGGTAATAGTTGGCACATCAGCTTCAAAAGAGAAAAAGAAGCCATCTGTACTATCAATATCAGGATTAAAAGCCTGACTTCTTAACTCATTAAATAGCCTTTCATTAAACATTCCTTTTTTAAAACCGTAAATGAGATATTGTATTAACTCCATTTTCTTCTTTATAGTGTCACGATCAATAGAAATATTGAAACTTCCTATAATATTTAAAATCTCAACTTGATTTAATGTATTTAATGAATGGATGATAGTATTCATTTGTTCATCCGTAGGATTAAAAATATTACTAATATTACATTCCCTACCATCTTCTTCTAAATTTACATTTGCTATATTATTGACATCATTAGCCAAGGTTATCCCTCCCACTTCCCAACAGTATAAATATACCATATTTTACCGCACAATCCGACTAAATGTCTAAGTAAAAATTCTGAAATTAGTATTGTTGCTTTATCGTCTGTTAATAATTAACATTTACTTTCTCATGGGTGGGTATTTATGTTGGAATTTGTGTACTAGCCAATATATTTATGTTACTAGGAGATCACATCACTAGTTGACACTCACCTGACCCACTACCGAATAAATTGATTATGTTCTAATCAATAACTGCAGCCCTTGTTCTCTCTGTACCAAATTTTTATAAATTTAGCTTGTACGTCATCACCAACCTATCTCAATTAAAACCTTTAAAATGGGTGCCCCTTTTCTCATCTAGTCATTTTTTCTGAATACCCTTTTTAGTACTGTTACTATCTACTAAGAATTATACTTAGATACCTTCATTATTCTATATAAAATACCTACGTTCGCTCCCCTTCAACGCCTAAAATATCTTTTCTTTTGACGTACATCTCCCCTATTTTGTTAGCACAATTTTTAACAGAATTAGAAAGATTTATTCTGCTTTACGTTCTTTGTTAATTTTTTGTTTTCCTTTCTTATATTGTTAATGAAGTTAAATTGAAAGGATGGTTTAAATGAAAGTACTTACTGTTAACGATGTATCTGAACTACTCAAACTATCAAAATGCAAAGTCTATGCTCTTGCTAAGAAAGGAGAAATTCCAACTGTTAAAATCGGTGGGTCTATCAGGGTTATTCAAGAAGAATTAGAGTACTTTTTAAAAGGTGGTGAGGTCAAGTGATAATTAAAAATTTTTCTCACACACTTACCCTCGAACAAGTTGCAAGAGTTCTTGAGAAGTTTAGAATTGTTTTCACAGTGGAGGGGGTTAAGGCAAAGATACAACTGCAACAACTAACTGCCATTTCTAAGCCATATGAGGATAGGAGGTATTCTGGTTATCCCTACTTAGTTCTAATTAGTTCTTTAGTAGATTACTTGAGAGATAAAGGCTATACAGATGACGAAATACAGAACGCTTTACCTTACGGTGCTGAAATCTAATCCCCCACCTTTTCGGTGGGTTTTTTAGTGCAACTTTTAAGTTACATGGAACGATTACTAAAGAGATTATTAACTTAGGAGGTTAAACCATGGGAATAACATTTACAAATGAGCTACCTAATGGAATAAAGCGAGGATATGATTACGACACAGGAGAAAAAATGATTTCAATTCCTGATAATGGGGAGTTTCTAATTACTTCTAGAAAGAAAGTCAATGCTTACAAAGATCTTATCAAAAATTCTAGGGAACAACCATCTTATACATGTTCTAATATGGACAGTATAAAAGAAGTGATAAGAACACTTGAAGAAAAACACTGTGGCTACCTTTTATACCTTCAATGTTTTATGGACTTTGGAGGACTTCTTATTAAAGGCAGTAAATATAAGGATCCTATGAATAAAAATGATATTCAGAAGGTATTAGGTCTGGGCAGAACCACCTTTAGTTACTTTTTTAACACAATGATTAAGAACGATATTATACACCTAGAAGGTGAGCACTTTAGGGTTAATGCCAAATACCATTGGAAAGGTGATAGTAATGTAACTAACCTTATCAGGTCTTATACTACTACTCTAAAAGAGTTATATAAGTCAGTCAACGCTAAGGACTTAGGATTTATATACAAGTTACTCCCATATGTCCATAAGGAAACTAACTTCTTATGTGAAAATCCTATTGAAAAAAATCCTTTGCTAATCAGACCTCTTAATAAGAAAAATATTGCCAGGATTGTTGGTGTAGACGAAAAGACAGTTTACAGGAAACTTCTCAAACTTAAACTAAGCGATATGTATGTATTTGGTGAGGTAAGCAAAGGGGGAGTAAACAATGCTTACATGATAAATCCCTTTATCTTTTATAGAAAAGGGGGGAAACCTGACAAAACCTTAAAGACTATCTTTCTATTTAACCCCCAAAAATAGGGGTTTTTTTTATCGACTTATCGGGCATTTCTTGAACATAAACATTATTTTATCGGGCATTTCTTGAACCTCAAAAAAGCCCCTTTATCCCTAGAGCCACAGTGCTCCCATAGTTTTCACTTAAGAGATTTCTTTAATATCAGTTAGATACAATATTTTTAATAAGTAGATACTTCCCTTTATCCCCCTCCGCTTTGCTACGTTGGATAAAGGGAACCAATCAACGAGAGTCGCTATCGCTCCTCTCTTTATTCTTTACCTCTAAATCTTAATAAATATCTATTGAATCGGCTACACTAAGTTGGACAGATACTATAAGGGCTAGTACACTTAACATACTAACCTAAGGGAGCGTGCTATTATGCCACGTCAACGTCGA
>NZ_JAAIWK010000033.1 GCF_011008565.1 Heyndrickxia ginsengihumi | reverse complement strand
TAACAACATTCGGATTCATGGAACACTTGGCTATTTAACACCAATCGAATACAAGAAAAAGACCTTATAAAAATTGTCCAGTTTAGTGTTGACAATCCACTATAAAAGGGCACGCGCTTAGCAAGTGACCTGTGCACCTTGACCGCCGCAGAGCGGAGGGCAAGTGCACCAATTCTTATTTAATATTGTGTTATTTATTAAGTTTCATTTTAACTTCTTATATTTAATTGTATTTCCACTTTTCTTCCTTTCGACTATATTCCATTCAGGAGTTTTATTAGGTTGGTTTCCTACATTAGCTAATTATCGTAAAAAATATCGCAACTTATCCCCCACATAGAACGATTGCTATGGTTGAAAGGGGAGATATTAATGAATATTCAACGGATCTTTACAGAAACCCAAGATTTTAAGACTTTAATCATACATCAACTAGAGAAAGAAATTGAAAAGATTGTATCTGCCGCTTACAATGATAAACAAGTAGATATAGTCGCCATCAACAATGGAGGGCGACAATAATGAAAATAGCTGGATACATTCGAGTTTCAACTAACAATGAGGGTCAAAAGGAGTCTCCTGAAAATCAAAAACAGATGATCTTAGACTACATTGAAGAAAACCACTGTGACCTATATGACTTCTATATAGACGTTCAAACAGGAACTACAGACAAACGTGAGGGATTAAAAAGACTCATCCAAGACGCTGAAAATAAGGAATTTGATGTTATTGTGGCTAAGGAGTTAAGTAGATTAGGTCGTAATGTTGAATTACTATATCAACTAAAGCGTGTGGCAGAGACTAAAGGGGTTCGCTTAATCACTTTAGATGGTAAAGTTGATACACAAGACTTTTCAAAACAAGCTATGTTCGGTCTATATGCTTGGATTTATGAAAGTGAAAGTCAACGAATAAGTGACCGTATCAAGTCTGTTTATCACATGAAGTACAAAAGCGGAAAATTCATGGGTAGTATTCCTCCCTATGGCTATAAACTTCATAAAGGACAACTATTACTTAGAAATGATTATACAGTAGATATTGTACGTGAAATCTTTGACAAGTATCTAGAAGGTTGGGGGCATGACAAAATCGCTAGGTATCTCACAAATAGAGATATACCAACACCTTCCAAACTGATTAAGAAAGCTAGTGCAAGTCTATATTGGCAAGGTTCTACTGTTAAAAAGATATTAAAGAACCCCCACTACGTAGGAGACCTTGTACAAGGCAGAGAAACCACTATGAACGTGACCAATAAGACACGTAAGGTAAATGACCAAAGTGAATGGATAACCATTTCTGACGCTCACGAGCCTATCATTTCAAGAGAGGTATTTGAACAAGTACAAAAGCTACTTGAACAAAAGGCTAGAAGAGGTCGGGGTGGAACTAGAAAGAGTAAGCACCTTTTTACAAATATGGCTTACTGTTCTGAATGTGGTCATGGCATGTGGTATCGTGCCAACCGTAAAGGTTATATTTGTGGAACCTATGCCAAACATGGCAAAAAAGCCTGTTCTAATCACGCAATAAAGGAACAAGAACTAACTGAAATAATCCTTGATGACCTAAAAAAAATGTCTAGTAGTTTAGAACATCCTAACCTAGAAAGTAAGATTGAGAAAAAGGTCAAGGCTACCGCAAAAAAGAACAAGTCTAGACTAGAGTCTATTGAACGACAAGTTCAAAAACAAATAGAACTAAAGCGGAACGCATTAAAAAAGTTTATTAACGAGGATATATCTAAACAGGATTATGATGACTTTATAAGTATGGTACAAGAAAAGCTGCAACAACTTGAATTAGAGAAAATAGAGATAAAAAAGGAGATGGCAGAAAGTCACGAAACAAGTAAAATCTCTGCCATCATAGAACAACTTAGAGGTTTTTTACAGTTCAATAAGTTAACATCCGAGATGTTATTAAGGTTTGTAGATAAAATTGAAGTAACCGAAAACAAAGATATTAAAATTTATTACAAATTCGCACAGGTTGAGGGGTTATAATTTCCCTCAATCATTTTTTAAAACTAACTGTGAAATGCACTCCACGTGTGTGGAGTGCTAGGTGTAGACAAACCATAGCAAATTTTCTGGAGCAGTGGAATTCACCTTTTAAAAGAGTAACATTATATTATCAATTTTCCGATGTTTCCAATGCACACCAAGCATTTAATGAAGTCTTGGCAATCATCAGAAAAATTATTACAATTGCTGGTGCAATAAAAGTGGCAGCTAGACCAACTTTAGCACCGATTACTGCCGAAACCATCGAAACAATAGCAGTCTTGTTCTCCTTTGTTTGGGTTAATTGTGCTAACTCATTTCGATCAGCCGCATATTCGGGATTTCCACAAAGCAATTTGTGGATTTCTTTTTTTAGTAACGGCAAAAATTTCTTCTCTGGCTGTGGCTGTCCAGTAAAAGGTGATGTATTATCTACAGACGCTTCAAGCCAAGCTAAAGCAGCCTCTTCATGAGATTTTGAAGCTAATAACTCCGATACAATTTCCTTTTGATAACTTGGTAATGCCTCCAACCAACCTGATTCTTCAACGTCAGAAAACAAATTAAGATCTGCCATTTTACAACATCCCTTCTAAATATCCCACTGAGACAGCATGGGTTGTTTGGTGTAATGTCTGAGGGTCTATCCCACCTATGCTAATTCCGCCATTAATGGTTGGCACATAGGCTCCAATAAGTATCCCAATCAAAGTACCATCAGATGTACGAATAACCGGACCACCCGACTGCCCTGGTCGAGCTTGAATATTTAAAACAAGATGTTTAGATTTGATTCCTTTGGAACTAAGAAGTATTTTTGCACCTACCTCGCAGGTCTGTTGAGTCAAAACAATTCTACCTAAATTTGAGTGAGGGAAACCAATAACAGTAACTGCCTCGCCTGGATTCGCCCTATCAGCATTCCCTAATTTAACGTTTGATTGAGCTGATACATCTCCTTGTAAAGACAAGATGCAAAGATCTCTTAATGGGTCTATTGCCTCAATTTTCACAGGAACAAGTTGGCATTGTTGGATAGTCGTATCCTGGTATCCAGAATCGTAATTGGTGTTTAATCTAATAAATAGGTTTTCATTACTGCCGTTTACTACATGTGCCGCTGTTACTAATAGGTTCTGTTTATTTAACAATGTACAGGTACCAGCCGCATAATAGGTATTATCTATCACTCTACCTATTGAAAAGACAACATTTTCAAACATTGAAAAACCCCCAATTTCGTTAATTAATCAGCCAGATTTCCACATGTTATTTTAAATTTATATGGAATAAGCACAGGCTCTTACTTCTATAATACTATATCTTCACAAAAAGAAAGGGGTTGTGCCTATGGACAAAGACACATTCTTTACAATGAAACCATCTATTCGAGTCAAAGAGGTAAACCAATTTTAAAAAAAGTATGACTTGAGGAAAGTAGCCGAAATCGTCGGTATCCCATACAGCACTTTCACGAAAGAAATGAGAACCGGTGATTATTTTTATCACCAATCGGACAAGCAATATTACCCATTCGTGAGATCAGAAGACGAACGGTTAAAAGCGGAACAGATGGATGAATCAGCCGAATTAGCCTTTATCAAGGAACACTTTAACACTTTAAAAGGTTTGCTCCAAATGTACCAATCCAATAGACTGTTGATGCTTGATGAGAGGATTTACAGTAAAGAAGCAAAGTATGAAAATAAGAGCCTCAAAATGAACAAAGAGCTTTACGAAGAATTCAAGAAATTTTGTGAGAAGTATTACCCTCAATTCAAAATTCAAGGTTTGATTTGTCAATCTTTATTGGATTTTCAAAGCAAATACAGTCAGTAACGAGAAAAAGAGCCCATAAGCTCTTTTTTTTACGGATTCAGTGTTGAACTACACAGTTTACAAAAAACAGAAAAAACGATTAGAGCAGAAAAAAGCTCAAGCATTTCTTTATAATGACGAATTCAACCACTAAGCTATCTATTAGTGGGGTTTTAAAGGTCAGAGTTGATTCCACTCCTGATGTAGTACGTCGAATATTCAACTCTTATCTTTCAGGAAAAGGATTTGACAGAATTGCACGGGAGCTTTTCGAGGACGGTATAGCAACTCCTTCTGAAATTGCAGGAAAGAGAAATTCCAGTTCACTATGGCATGGGTCTACAGTTAGAAAAATACTAGAAAATCAACATTACATCGGTAATCTAGTTCAACAAAAGGAAACTTCAATTAGTGTAACAACTGAAAAACGTAAAAAGATTGATCCTGCAAATTATGTTGTCATTGAAAACACACATAAGCCTATTATCTCTAAAGATGATTTTCATGTTGTTCAACAGTTAATCTCTGAAAGAAAACGTAAACGACCATATGCTAAAAAACACCTCTTCACAAATATTTCCTTTTGTTCTAATTGTGGTAAGAGTATGCACTATAAAGCCAATCGTAAGGGATATATTTGTGGGGCATACAATAAGTATGGTCATACAAAATGTTCAGATCACCATGTAAGAGAAAATGGACTGATTGAAGCAATTTCAAATGATATAAAGCAAATGTTTTCAGCACTCTCTACAAAATCTTTTCAAAAAGACATTGAGAAAAAGATTGCAAACTTCATTCAGCGGGATCAAAAACAACTCACTAACATTCTCAAGGTGATAGAAAACATAAAGAAAGACAAAACGACTGCACTTCGCATGAAAATACGGGGTGAAATCCAAGATGAAGAATACAGATTGCTCATTGAGGATAATGGTATCCAACTCGCTAAACTGAATGAGGAGAAGCTAAAATTAGAAAAGGGATTACTTCAACAAAAACAAACGATTGATTTTACAAAACTAATCCAACAAATTGAACGGTTTGTTCAAAACCCTGTTCTTGACGAAGAAATGCTTCACAAACTAATAGAAAGAATTGAAATAAAAGAAGATGGGAGTCCAAGAATCCATTACCGATTCTCGGACCCTTATATATCTTCTATTTTTTTACGAGTAACACACAGCACTCCACGTGCGCCGTTTGTGGAAACATGTCCACTGGCTGCATGTATTCGATTTTGTATGCGGTGCTGAGTGTTTGTAAGTCTCTGGCAAGTGTTGATGGGTTGCAAGAGACATAGATGAATTTCTTTGGTTTTACTTTTAAGATTGTTTTCAGGAGCTGGTCGTCGCAGCCTGTGCGCGGCGGGTCAACGATGACTACGTCTGGGCGCCAGCCCTCTTTTGTCCATGTTGGCAGTAATACTTCTGCTTTTCCTGTGTAATAATGCGCATTGCTGATGTTATGTTTCTTCGCATTTTTCTTAGCGTCATCGACGGCTTCGGGGATGATATCCATGCCGCGGATTTCAGCGGCGCCGTCAGCTAGCCACAAACCGATTGTTCCAACGCCGCAATAGGCGTCTGCAATTTTTTCCTTGCCTGTTAGTTGTGCCGCTTTTTTGACTTCATTATATAGCTTCACTGTTTGCATCGGATTTAATTGGAAGAAAGCACGTGCAGAAAGTTCATATGTAAACTCTTCTAGCCGTTCTTCGACGATCTTTTTGCCTGATAGATGGATCGACTCGTCTCCAAAAATAAGCGATGTTTTCTTTGGATTGACGTTTTGGACAATGGAAACGACGTCAGGCAAACGTTTTTGGATTTCAGCAATCATAACATCTTTTCTTGGCAATTCTTTTTTCGCCGTAACAAGGACAACTTGCACTTGGCCTGTTTGTGTACCGACGCGAGTGACAATAGTGCGCATAATGCCTTTTCGCGTTTTTTCGTTATATATTGGAATGTGGAAATCGGCCAAAATTTGTTTCACAACATTGGTTACTTTATTCGTAGCAGGCTGCTGCACAATGCATTCTGGAATATTGATCAGCCTGTGAGAATCGATGCTGTACATCCCTGCGATCACTTTGCCATGATCTTCGCCAAGCTGGAATTGACTTTTATTACGGTAATGCCATGGGTTTTCCATGCCGATTGTTTCACGAATATCCAATGTTTCAATTGGGAATTTCGTATGCCGCTCAAGCGCCTGGATGACAATATCGCGTTTTTCAATTAACTGCTGCTTATAATCTAAATGTTGTAATTGACAGCCTCCGCATTGCTCATAAACAATGCATGGTGCTTTTACGCGATGAGGAGAACGTTTGCGGACTTTTTTTACAACTGCTTCCGCAAACTTTGGATGTACTTTTGTTACTTCAACTACAACTTCTTCTCCTGGCAATGCTCCAGGTACAAAGATGACTGTTTTTTTAAAATAACCGACACCTTCTCCATTGATGCCGAGACGTTTAATTGTTAATGGAAATTGTTGCTTTACTTTTATGATTACTTGTTGTTTTTGCATATTATTCCGTCCTTTAATTACTCGATGCTTCTCCATAAATATAAGGAGGCGTAGCTTAAATAAGGTTCCCACTCTTTTGCAAGCATGTCCATTTGTTCATAAGTCGGTTTTTGCTCGAACTGAAAAAGATTGCGAATCGCATTTTGAATGCCGATATCTGCTTTTGGGAATAAATTTTGACGGCCAAGTCCAAACATTAAAAAATTCTGCACCGTCCATGGCCCAATCCCGCGGATTTTCGTCAATTGCTTTAAAATATCAGCATCTGATTTTTGCTGCAACTCTTCAACATTTAGTTCCCCGGAAGCAATCATTTTGGAGAGACCAATGATATATTCGGCTTTTCTTTCACTAAATTGAAGCTCACGCAGCTCTTGGACTGTTCGTTCCGCTATTGTCTCCGCATCTGGATAAAACCAAACACCATCTTTTTCAAAACCAAACGTATGGACGAATCGTTCTGTTAATGTGCGCGCAAACGCCATATTTAACTGCTGATGAATGATACATTTAGCAAGACATGCAAAATGGGAAAAATCAAGTACGAGCGGTGTACCGCGATGCTTTGTTAAAATAGGTTTTAATGATGTCGCAGATAAATGCCGTTCAATTTCAGCTAAGTTCGCATTCCATTGAAAAATCGTAGCAATCCGTTCTAAAACGGCATCTTTCGTTTCGAGATGCTCCCCTTCCACTTTAAAAACTGGTTGCTCCATCGAACCGATCGCAACAATTTTTGCAACTTCAGGGACTTCATTATAAATTGGCATCTTGATCGTTCTTTCTTCTATATGTACTGTATGTAATGGATCTAATGACAAGCGTTGTAATGCAAGATCAAATTGATATGGACCGTTTATTGCAACAGTTTCCTCCCACATAACTACCTCTCAACTCGTTTTTCTGTATTATATCATACATTAAAACAGAAAAAGAAAGAGTGAGACCCGATGTAGGGCCTCCGCTCTTTAGTCTTTTTCTTGCGTAGCTGGATGTTCCTTTTTCATAAAATCGTCCATACTTTTGAATTTATACCCTTGCTTTTTAGCATCTTGAATTACTTTTTGAAGTGCATTTGCATTATCTTTAGAAACGGTGTGCAAAAGCATAATTGCTCCTGGATGAAGCTGCTTCATGATATTATCATAGGCATATTGTGTACCTTGTTGTCGGTTAATATCCCAATCATAATAGGCTAATGACCAAAGGACGTCAATATATCCTTCTTGCTTTGCTAGCTGCAATGTCCGTTCACTAAAAACACCGCGCGGCGGACGTAAATATTTCATTTCTTTTTGACCTGTAATACGTTTCGTTTCAGTTTTAACCTTTTCGAGTTCCTCACGCAGCTTCTCATCAGAAACTTGTGTAAAATCCGGATGGCCCCATGAATGGTTTCCAATAATGTGGCCTTCTTTTACCATTCTTTTAACAAGATCTGGCTCTGACTTTAAGTAATGACCGGTTACAAAGAAAATAGCTGGGACCTTTTCTTCCTTTAATACATCTAAAATTTTAGCTGTATAACCATTTTCGTACCCATTATCAAATGTTAAATATAGTACTTTATCGTGAGGATTGCCTTTATAAACACCACCATATTTTTTTAAAGCTTCATCATAAGCTTTGCCAGCTTCAGCCTGTTGGCCATTTTTCCCTTTGCTAAATCCCCAATGAATTGGCTGATTAGAAACCGCATAGGTAGAAGTTTGGAAAGAAAAAGAGAAAAATAAGCAAACAACAGGGATTAATAAAAACCAAAACCATTTTTTCATCTGACATGACTCCCTTGATTTTTCAATTTTTCTTAGTTTTTCTCTTTCTTCCTCTTCCATGCTGGTAATATTTGCGTATAACGCCAGTCTCCTAATTTCCATCCGATCTCATAAACCTAACATGATTTCAGTCTATCTACATAATAAAGAGCTATTCCAGCAGATGGAATAGCTCTCACACTTATTTGCTAAATTGTTGAATTTTAAACTCAAGATCATCCATCATCTTAATGAGACGATCAACATCTTCAAGTTCAGTCATTTCCGGATCCATTGAATCTAGCACTTCTAAAAACATGTTTAGACGCTCTTTTAAATAGTTCAATTGTAAGTTTTTGTCATACACAGCGTTTCCCAAAAAAATCCTCCTCAATCCGCTTCAATCTCTATATTTGTTTTTATTATAACACGGTTTGATTTCTTACGATACTTGTACAAAGCATTTACAACGTTTAGCCATTATTTTGGCTGTTCACTAGCAGAGAAGCCAAATGAAATATAGTCTTGAACTGGAATCCATGCACCAATGCCTTGTGAAGTAACATTTTTAACCATTATTTCTTTTTTTGTTCCTTTTAATACGAGATAGACTTCGCCGTACGTCACTTTTCCTTTTTCATTAATTGCTGGTGCGTATCCATATAAATAGCCAACCCGTTTCGGGGCAATGTTGTATTCATGTTCTTTCTTTGTACCCGCCCCGATTGTCGTATCGAATGCTAGCGGTAAATTGGTATTTTTCATCGCTTTTAATAGCATCATTTTCTTTACATCTTCTAATTTTTGTACCTTTGCTGTGAGTCCGCCCCTGACGACCTTTTGTGTTTCTTGAACATAATGCATTTTATAATTTGTTTTTCCGCCGCGATTATCATAATAATTCGTGTTCACTTTTTGATATTGCCAGTTTGGAGCAGTCTCTGCCGATTCATAATTAAGCGGCCATTCTCCTAAATAAATTTTTGCCCGCAGCCCGATAGAAAAAATCGATCGATTGACAGAAGTTTCATTTAGCATCCGTATTAAATTAGGATTTTCTATTTTTACGTTAGATGTTTTTAATAGCTGACTTGTAAAATCACTCGGCTGTAAATATGGCAAGTCTTGTGTTGCATTAGGATAAGTATTTTCTTTTGCTATATTAAGAACAGATGATGGAATATTAACAGTCTTTTTCGCTTCTTTTGCTTGTACACTAGGGATAGTGACAACCATTGCAAGCATCGCAATTAATATTGTCCTTAAGAAGACTTTCAACATGTAGGTAACTCCTTTCTGCTGCTATTCATGATGATCTATTTTTGTGAAGGCAACATTATTTTTTTCATGTTCGATTCAGATTATCCGTACTTTTTCTTCAAATAAAAAAGCTTACTGCGATAGCAATAAGCTTTTATAACTTTATAGTAAGAAAAATCCAATTCCCATTATAATATAAGCAGCAAGCATTGTTGCACCTTCAAACCAGTTAGTCTCACCATCATTTGCTAAAATAATCGTAAGCGTGACAGATACAATCATTGCAACCATTTCAGGAATTGAAAATACAAGCGGCATCGCCTTCTCAAAAAACAATGAAGCAAGTACTAATACAGGAACAACGAACATCGAAACTTGCAAAGTCGAACCAAAAGCAATTTCAACGGCAACATCCATTTTATTTTTATACGCCATTAAAATTGCTGAAGCATGTTCGGCTGCGTTCCCGACAATCGCAACGATGATAATCCCGATAAACATTTCGCTCCAGCCAAAACTCTTCGCCACAGCTTCAAATGTATGTACAAGATTTTCCGATACATATGCAACCGCTAATGTAGCTAATGCAAGAATAATGATTGCCTTTGTTTTGCTCCATTCTGGCTCTTCTTTTTCATCTACTACTTCATTTTCATCTCTAATTTGATAAATTCCCCGATGTGTAACAAGTTTAAAGAACAAAGCTAATAAATATAAGATAATTAAAATAATCGATATACCGACACTTAAACTAATCGTCTTGCCATTTGATAAATTCATTGAAAATACTTCTGGAATGACAAATGCAATAAAAACAGCAAAAATTAATAATCCAGAATTGTGCCTTGCATCATAAACATTAAATTTCTGACGCTTATACTTTAATCCCCCTACTAAAAAAGACATGCCAGCAACAAGTAATAAGTTGCCGATTACCGAACCTGTTAACGAGGCAAGCACAACTTGATGCAGGCCTGCTTGTAATGAAAAAATCGAAATAATTAATTCTACGGCATTTCCAAATGTCGCATTCAATAATCCGCCAATCCGCGGTCCAGCAATAATCGCTAAACTTTCTGTTGCTCGTCCCATAAAGCTTGCAAGCGCAACGATCGTTAAACAGTAAATAACAAACATAAGCACACTTGGCCAATGCAGTAATGCCCCAATAACTGATATCGGCACCCCTATAAAGACCAAAATGCTAAACACTCTATTCATGCTAAACCTCCTTAGATCAAAACATCACAATAACGACTATTTCTTATGGAAAAATACATTCTATGATAAAATTTTACAGAAGAAACAATATATTGCCAAACATTTTTAAGTAATTTAGCTAAATTTGTAAATAAGTAGCAAAGGAAAATATATATGACAAAAAAAGAACGGCTTCGTTTTTGGATTCTCGTTAGTATGATTTCCATTTCAGGTTTTTCTCAAGGAATGATTCTCCCGTTAATTTCTATCATTTTTGAAAAAGATGGAATTCATTCATCATTAAACGGACTTAATGCAACTGCCTTATATATCGGTGTTTTGTTAGCATCTCCATTAATGGAAGTCCCGCTTAAAAAATTCGGTTACAAACCACTTATTCTATTCGGAGGGTTATCTGTTACGCTTTCACTTTTCTTATTTTCGACTTGGAAATCTTTTTGGTTTTGGTTCTTCCTCCGTTTATTTATTGGCATTGGCGATCATATGTTGAATTTTACTACACAAACTTGGATTACCTATTTTTCAAAGAAGGAAAACTTAGGGAGAAATATCTCTCTATACGGACTATTTTTTAGTTTAGGGTTTGCCATTGGCCCATTCATGACAAGATTGCTTGAAATAAATGAAAAGCTTCCTTTTATTGTAACTTCACTTATTAGTCTTTGCATTTGGTGTACAATTCTTACATTAAAAAATGAATTTCCTGAGGGTGATTCAGACGGGGCTTCATTTATAAGCACCATTAAAAGATTCGGCAAAGTTTGGAAATATGCATGGGTTGGTTTGCTTCCGCCTCTTGCCTACGGATTCATGGAAACAACTTTAAATAGCAGTTTCCCGATCTACGCTATTAGAAATGGTCTTGATATCGATGCGGTTGCCATGATCATTCCTGCTTTTTCAATTGGCAGCATCGTCTTTCAATTGCCATTGGGGATCTTGAGTGATCGGTACGGTCGACGAAATATTCTGATCGCCGTATTATTAGTTGGCAGTATTTGTTTTATCGCTGCTGCGTTATGTAAAGGATTAGCAATCGGTCTATTTATATGCTTTTTTCTTGCTGGTATGGCAGTAGGTTCCACTTTTTCACTTGGAATTAGTTTCACATCTGATTTATTACCGAAATCTTTATTGCCCGCTGGTAATATCATGTGTGGAATACTATTTAGCTGCGGCAGCATGATCGGTCCATTTGTATGTGGAATAATCATTGATTCAGTAAAAGGCAGCAGTTTTTTCTATTTAATCAGTTTTGTACTCTTCAGCATTACAATTTCACTATTTTCTTTTAAAAACAACGTGACGGTTGCCAAAACTTTGTAAAACAAGCGTCTATTAAAAAAATAGACGCTTGTGCTGTTACTTTAATGGTAGCCGTTATGACCATTAGCTGAGCTTGATGTCTTTCCTTTTGGCTTTTGCTTACTATTTTGTTTCGTGCCGCCATCTTTTTTCGCAGACATTTTTCTCCCCCCTTTGTTTTCGTACTTTTACTATGTGCAATTTTTATAAACATCATGAATGTTCTCTTCTGCCAAAAAATGCTGCATTAATTTCTCCCCCTAAAATTAAGATGATTCCGCTAATATAGAACCACAGCATTAAAATAATAATACCGCCCAAACTTCCATATGTTGCATTATAGTTTCCAAAATGACCGACATAAAAAGATAAAAGAAACGATGCTACGATCCAGCCAATTGTTGCAAATATTGCTCCTGGTAAAATTGAAGTAACTTTCACATGCTTATTTGGTGCTATATAATACAAAATACTAAATACAACAAATATCACAACAGGGGTTAGTCCAAAACGTAAAATATTCCAAATACGTTCAAATTGTTGAGATAAACCAAATATCGAAAAAATAAAGTTTCCTACATGTTCACCAAAAATGGGCAATATGAGGACAAGCAGCAAAACAAAAATCATCGCAATCGTTAATACGATCGATAAGCTCCGCGAAACAAAAAAGGATCTTGACTCTTTTACTTTATACGCACGATTTAAAGCCTTTATTGTAGCATTTATCCCTCCAGATGCAGACCATAAAGTGACAATCATACCTATTGAAAGGAGCCCTCCGCTGCGGCTCGTTAACACTTCTGTTATTGTTGTCGCAATAATGTCAAAGGATTGTGTAGGAACAACATCGCGTACAATACTTAAAACGTATTCTTTATCGATCGGCAAATAAGGCAATAAAGAAAACATAAAAAGCAATAATGGAAACAAAGACAACAAGAAAAAATATGCCAATTGTGCTGCCATTCCCATAATGTCGTTTTCAAGTGAGTTTCTAATCAGTATTTTAATTGGTCTTTGTTTCACAACCTGTGTTGTAAGTTTTTCGATCTTGTCCATTCTTTCACCTCTCACAGTCCACTGATACTTTATATTTCCCTTTCTAAGCCTTCTAAAACATTTTACATATTCAGCCAAAAAGATGTTGTAGAAAAGTTCATAAAAAATGTGTGTATTCATATTCCTTTTTGTATAATAAGATTATCTAACCGGAGTTGGAAAGGAATGAATAGGTTGAACCTTACTAAAAAATCTCCTGAAAATGTAAAATTTATGATTGAGCAAATCACAGCTAAGTTGAAAATGGTAAATGTTTCAGCAATTGATGCATCCCAATATAATGAAGATTGCTACGAAGATTTGCATGATATTTATACGATGGTCATGAAAAGAGAGTCTTTTAGTCCCAATGAAATGCAAGCAATTGTAGAAGAACTTGGAAACTTGCGCAATTAAATCTACAGCACCAAGTCAAGAAAAGAGGTTCAGAATTATCCAATTCTGAACCTCTTTTAAATAAATCTTTATTTGTGCATACATGTTCGTCTTTAGCTAACAACTTTTCAGTTTTGTCCCAGCCTAAAAGGATTTAGCATCATTAAGATGCTAAGTCCTTATTTTTTATAATCTTGATCCGTCGTAATAATGATGCCATCTTTTGTAACTGCAACGGTATGTTCATACTGAGCAGACAGAGAGCCGTCACGAGTTCGTGCTGTCCAACCATTATTATCCATCTTCGTTTCATATCCACCAATGTTTACCATCGGTTCAATTGTAAATACCATACCTTCTTTAATTCTTGGCCCTTTATGGGGAAGACCATAATGCGGAACTTCTGGCTTTTCATGAATAGATGGCCCAATTCCATGGCCAATAAAGTTACGAACTACTGAAAAGCCTTGTGCTTCTACGTAAGTTTGAATCGCATGACCGATATCACCAATACGATTTCCAATCTTTACTTGTTCAATTCCCTTATATAAAGATTCTTTTGTAACATCCAATAACTTTTGCGTTAAAGGACTGACCTTTCCAACTGGATAACTCCATGCAGAATCAGCTAGCGCACCATTTAAATTGACTACCATGTCAATCGTTACGATATCCCCTTCTTGTAATGGCTCTTTGCGTGGGAAACCGTGGCAGATTTCATCATTAATACTTGCACATGTTGCAAATTGATAACCTTGATAGCCTTTCTGTTCCGGTGTTGCTCCATGCTCTTTTAAATATTGATCAACAAATTCCTCAATTTCCCATGTTGTAATCCCTGGCTGAATCATTTTAGCAATTTGATGATGAGTATCCGCTAAAAGCTCGCCAGCCTTTTTCATCATTTCAATTTCTCTTTGGGATTTTAATGTAATCATAACGTCTCTTCCTTTCAACATTCCCTAACTAATTCTATGTAAACATAAAAAAGCTGTGCGTTCTTCCTTCTATCATATCGTTAAATCGATCTGTTAGCAAAAAAATTCCTCATATTATATAAGTAAAAAGGACCAGTCCTATTTTTGAAGGACTAGCCCTTATAAAAATAATCGTTTATGCATCCAAAAGTTTTAATGATTCGCGGTTAAATGCGGGTAAATCATCAGGTGTACGGCTTGTCACCAATTGATTTTGGCAAACAACTACTTCTTCATCATGATAATTTACACCGGCATTTTCTAAATCTACACGAATAGAATTATAGCCAGTTGCATCTCTTCCGTCTAATGATTTTGCTGTAATAAGAAGTTGTGGACCATGACATATTGCGAATACTGGTTTTTTAGCATCCATAAATGCCTTTGCAAATTGAACAAAACGGTTATCATCTCGAAGAAGATCTGGTGAAAAACCACCTGGGATTAATAGGGCATCGAATTCCTCAGCTTTTACTTCATCAATACTTTTATCAATTGTAATTGAAGTACCGTGTTTTCCTTTGACAGTTTTTCCTGCTTCTTTCTCAATGTTGATCACTTCATGTCCAGCATCTTTATACGCTTTGACAGGATCAGTGTACTCAACATCTTCAACCATGTCTGTTACAACAACTGCTACTTTTTTTGCCACTTGCAACATCTCCTTATTTTTTTTACGACATCACAATAACATATTTCCCTATTTATATAAAATGAAACGCTCGACATAAAAGCAGATTAGCTTTCAAAATTTGTAATATTAGACAAAAACATTTCCCAAGAAATAATATTATTTCTATCCAAAGTAAATTTTTGTCAAAACTTACATAAAAAAGGCCAAACATCGATGTAAACAATAGGGAAATATCCTCCCTTATGCTTAAGATGTTTAGCCTTTTATCATTTATGATTTCATTTATAAATGAGTAATTGATTTTCGTTTCAGGGTGTTCGCTTTCCGCAGGGGGAGCTAAGCCTCCTCGGCGTTTTACGACTTTCATCAATTTTGTAAAACTAGCTATGCCGCAATGTTATTGAGATTTCCCATTTGTTTTTGGCAAAATCAATACTTCTACACGTCTATTCTTTTCTCTTCCAGCTGCAGTAGCATTTGAGGCAATTGGTTTAAATTCTCCATATCCTCTTACACTAAAATATTTTGCATTAAGATTAGAGTTTTCTAAGAGGATTTTCAAAAAGTTCGTTGCCCGCATAACGCTTAATTCCCAATTTGATTTATATTTAGAGTTATGAATCGGTACATTATCGGTATATCCACTAACAATAATACTTCTAGGAGTATCCATTTCAAGGAGATGTGATAGCTGCTTTGCCGTCTTTATGTCTCCTTTGCGAACAGACGCCTCACCTGAATCAAACAATACATTATCGCGGATTGTAATTAATAATCCTTCATCTGTTAAAGACGTCTGAAATTTTCCTTTTAATTTTTTCGCTTGAATATATTGGTCAATTTTTTCTTGCGTGTCTTTTAATTGCTGATCATTGTTCGTATTTGAACTAGCTTGGTTGTTGTTCGTTAAATTATTTTGTGTCTGTTTTTTCGTCTCGACGCTTTTTACCTCTGATGATCCATTGTTATCATCAGCTGTTTGTTTCGTATAATCAAAAAAGCTTGTCCCACCAACAAATACACCATTTAACACTTTAGAAAATTTTTGGAACTTTTGAGCGTCGATAGAGCTCATTGCAAACAATACGATGAATAATGCAAGGAGTAATGTTAGTAGATCGGCATATGGCAAGAGCCATGATTCACTTGGATGCTCTTCTTCCCTCTTTTTCGTTCGACGCTTACTCATCAGCTCCACTACTTTCTTCTAACAATTTTTTACGTTCATTATTAGGTAGATAAGAAGCCAATTTTTGTTCTATGATTCGCGGAGATTCCCCTGCCAAAATAGACAAAATTCCTTCAACCATCATTTCTTTCAATTTTACTTCTTTTTTTGATTTACGTTTTAATTTATTGGAAAATGGATGCCAAAGAACATAACCAGTAAAAATACCTAATAAAGTCGCAACAAAGGCAGCAGAAATGGCGTGACCAAGTACTTCTGTATCAGACATATTTCCGAGGGCAGCAATTAATCCTAAAACAGCCCCTAATACCCCTAATGATGGAGCATACGTACCCGCTTGAGCAAAAATAGTAGCTCCCACTTCATGTCTTTCTTCCATTGCATTAATTTCTTCATTTAGCACATCGCGAATGTAGTCAGCACTTTGACCATCGACCGCTAAACTTAATCCATTTTTTAAAAACGGATCGTCTACTTCATTCACTTTTGCTTCTAATGCTAGTAGTCCATCTTTACGAGCAATTTGCGCCCATTCAGAAAACATTAAAATGATATCTTCTGTACTTAATGATTGTTGCTCTGTAAAAATAATTTTTAACAGTTGCGGAATTTTTTTTATCTCACTCGAAGGAAATGCAATTACAACAGTGGCAATTGTTCCTGCAATAATGATTAATAATGCTGCGGGATTAATAAGAACAGTAGGACTAACACCTTTTAATACCATGCCGACCCCTATAGCCACAATCCCCAATATAATACCTATTATCGAAGTTTTATCCATTTTTTTCACCTTTAACATTCATGATCTCTTCTATGATTATATCGGATAAAGTAGGTTTATTTATAGTGAAATTTGAAAAGATTTGTCGGATTCTATCATTTTTTAGTGAAAGTTTTGCAGAGTTCCCCTATTCTAACAGCTTTTTCTCGATCTTTTCCTGGTAATTTTTAAAAATAGATGAATTGGAGCGAATTCTATTTTTAGAGAGTAATTGATTGTATGCCAGTATCTTTTCATTTAACTGTTTTTGCAACCCTTCCTTTTCAAGTTCATTTTCAGATTGCTTAATTAAATCTTCAATAGTCATAAGTTCTTTTTTTATATTGGCTTCTTCCGGAGAAAAGCCTGCATTTTTTAAGATTCGATAACCCATTTTCAAATCCGCAGGTACACCTGCCAAATCATCTTTAGGCAGTGGCTTTCCGTACCCAGATAAATGATCAAACGCACCGTTTCTTGTCGCTTCACGGATTTTCTCTTCAACAAGACGAGTAAAATCCATATAAGCACCTCCTTCATTTTATTTATATTGTATGATAAGTTCTCTAACCTTTAAACAAGAATACTTTTCCTGTCACAATTAATGAATTTATTATTGTATACAATTATAGTATGATAAAGCCTATGAAAGGGTGGATATGATGGAAGTAAGACCAGCAGGATTTTGGATTCGTTTATGCGCAACAATTATAGATTCAATTCTCATTACGATCGTCTCAGCGATATTTTTCTGGGTGAAAAGTAGTCGCACTAAAGAAATCATTCAAACGACGTTGGAATTACTTTATGATTTAATTGTCCCTGTTGCCTGGAATGGCTTTACAGTTGGGAAAAGAGTTTGCCGGATCCGGATTGTAAAAGTCGATGGTAGTAAAATAACTTTTAAAACCGTAATCATGAGATACATAGTAGGTTGTTTCGTCTATACGATTACTTTTGGACTTGGTGCTATTGTAAGTGCCTTTATGGTTGGATTAAGGAAAGATAAACGTGCAATTCATGATTTTATTGCAGGAACACACGTTATCTATGATTAAAGAAGGTCAAATGCTAAAGCATTTGACCTTCTTTACTGTTTCTTTAATTGTTTACTGCTTCAGGCATTAATTGCATTGATGGACCGAAGAATTCATAACGGATATTTTCTTCAGGGATACCTAACGCAGCAAGAGATGTCACGACTCCTTTTAAGAAAGGAACAGGGCCACAAACATAGCAAATAGTATTTGAATCAATTACTTTTTCAAGAAATTCCTTATTTAAATAGCCTGTATAAGCATAATCACCATTTGGATCTAATGGCTTTTCATAGCCGAAATAATAATGGCCATTTTCTAATTGGCTGCATAATTTCATTTGTTCCTCTTTAAAAGCATGGTATTCTTCGTTTCTAGCTGAGTGAATGAATGTAACATCACGTTTTGAATCTACATTAACTAAAGATTCAAGCATAGTCATCATTGGTGTTAAACCAACTCCACCGCTAATAAGAGCAATTGGTGCATCTTCTTCCATATTTAATGTAAATACACCAGCTGGTGCACTAACTTCAATTTGATCCCCTTCTTGAACATGATCATGAAGATAAACAGAAACTTTTCCGTTTGGTTCATTGTCTGCTTCGCGTTTAACAGAAATACGGAAATATTCATTTCCTGGGGCATTTGATAAACTATATTGACGATTTAAAATATACTCTTCACCTGGTATTTTCACTCTGATTGTAATATATTGTCCTGGTTGATAAGTTGGGACTGGTTTTCCATCTACTGGCTTTAAGTAGAAAGATGTAATGACATTGCTTTCATGTACTTTTTTGATGATAGTGAACGCTTTAAAGTCATCCCATCCACCTGGTTGACTTGCAGCTTCTTTGTACATTTCTTTTTCAATGGCAATGAATACATCGGCAATTGCACCGTATGCTTCTGCCCAAGCATCGATAATTTCATCTGTCGCTGCATCTCCTAAAACATGCTTAATAGCTAATAGTAAGTACTTACCAACGATTGGATATTGATCTGCTTTAATTCCTAATCCACGGTGTTTATGTGCAATTTGGTCAACTACAGGTAAAATAGCTTCTAAACGGTCAATATATTTTGCTGCTGCAATGACTGTATTAGCCAATGCTGTTTGTTGTCTTCCTTGCGCTTGGTTTACATGATTAAAAATATTCAATAACTCAGGATGTGCTGCAAACATTGTTTTATAAAAATATGAAGTAATTTTTGTACCGTGTTCCTCTAAAACTGGGACTGTTGATTTAACAATATCAATTGTTTTTTGTGATAACATTCTATTCACTCCTCAAAGTAATAATGATGGTAATCTTTTTAATTTCACTGTGTTACTAAAAGTAATATTTAAAATACTTCTTTAAATTATCTCATCTGTCACATAAAAGCAATATTTTAAATACATCTTTAAAAAAGTTGTCACAAATTCAGCAAGTTTTTTAATTAAAATGTATAATAAATCTATTGGTAGGTGATTTTTAATGCGACTGACTAATTACACGGACTATGCATTGCGCGTGTTAATCTATCTAGCGACAAAACAAAATGATCAATTAGCGAGTATTAAAGAAATCGCTGATGTTTATGGAATATCTAAAAATCATTTAATGAAGGTAACGTATCAGCTGAGTAAAATTGGAGCCGTAAAAACGGTACGTGGACGTAATGGCGGGATTTGCTTAGCAAAAGACCCAAGTGAAATTAATATTGGGAAAATTGTCCGCCTGACAGAAGAAGATTTTAAATTAGTAGAGTGTATGGATGGAAACGATCCAGTGTGTATTATTTCTCCTGTTTGTGGACTAAAGCATGTATTAAACCAAGCTTTAGCTGCATATCTTAATGTACTTGATCAATATTCATTGGCAGATATCGTCAGAAATCCGCTGCAGTATGCTCAGCTGTTCCAAATAAAGGAAGCTGTAAAAGATACAAAGGATACTTAAAAAGGTATGGCCATATTTCTTCGGTCATACCTTTTTTTCTAGAAATGCTTTTAATATGATTGCATTGTTATGATACTGATCTTTTGCACAAAAAAGTAACGTTACTTTTTTGTCGGTATTAAGTTGCCATAACAGATTTAATTCAGAACGATCATCTAGCTGTTCTAATTCTTCTATATAGCGACGTTTAAATTCCTCATACTTTTCGATGTCATGAGCAAACCATTTTCTTAGTTGATGACTCGGTGCAATTGTTTTCAGCCAATAATGAATATTCGCTCGTTCTTTTGTTAGTCCTCTTGGCCACAATCGATCTACTAATACTCTGTAACCGTCGTCCTCGCTTCTTTCTTCATAAACTCGCTTTATTTCAAACATCTTTTTATCACCGCCATCTTGTCCTATTTCATTCTAAGCATATCATTATTACTAATTTTGCTGGTAATGAATAAGTAGTAATTTCGCTTTAGGAGTCTCGCTTTCTTCCGCTTCAATGATTAATCAATAATAGGTTTTCACTATTTCTTAATTAAATGAAACTTACTTACAGGTTTTTTGTGCTTTTATACTTTGGTGAACATTTTCCGCTTCAGGATGCTCACTTTCCGCGGGCGGATGCTGAGCCTCCTCGGCGTTTCCGCCTGCGGGGTCTCATCTATCTCGCTTTTCCCGCAGGAGTCTCGCATCCTTCCGCTCTAATCGATTAGTCAATAATTAGGTTGCTCGCTTATCTTAATTAAATGAAACTCACTTACAGGTTTTTGTGCTTTTATACTTTGGTGACATTTTCCGCTTCAGGATGCTCACTTTCCGCGGGCGAGCACTAGCCCTTCGGTGTTTTCAGCAATCCCCCCTTTCCCGTCCTTTCGTTCCAATCAACATCTTCAGAAAGTAAATTTGCACTTTTCTTGCATTTTCTCGACCGATTGCTAAAATAAAAAGAAAGATTCTGAAAAAGGGGAATACATATATGGCTGCATTTCAAGAGAAACTTGGGAAATATGCTGATTTAATCGTAAAAGTTGGCGTTAATATCCAAAAAAATCAAATTTTAGTCATTAATACTACAATCGATAATGCTGACTTAGTACGTTTCATTACGAAAAAAGCATATGAAATTGGCGCAAAGGACGTTATCATCAATTGGTCTGATGATGTCGTTTCCCGTTTAAAATACGATCTTGCTCCAGAGGAAGTTTTTCAAGAGTTTCCAAAATGGAGAGCACAAGAGCGTATTGAACTAGCAGAACAAGGGGCCGCCTTCGTATCCATCGTCTCCTCAAGCCCTGATCTTCTTAAAGGTGTGGATGGGAAACGGATTGCCGCATTCCAGAAAGCTGCAGGTACTGCCCTCAATAAATTTAGACAATATATCCAGTCTGATAAAGTTAGCTGGACAGTCGTCGCTGCACCATCAAAAGATTGGGCGCAAAAAGTATTTCCAAACCTTTCTCCAGAAACAAGTGTTAATAAACTTTGGGAAGCAATTTTCAAAGCTGTCCGTATTAACGAAGAAGATCCTATAAAGGCATGGAAACAACATGATCAAAAACTTCATGAAAAAGTGAACTATTTAAATAAAAAACATTTTAAGAAACTACATTATACTGCTCCTGGTACAGATCTCACAATTGAGCTGCCGGAAAAACATCTGTGGGTTGGGGCTGGAAGTATGAATGAACAAAATGTTGAGTTTATGGCCAATATGCCGACTGAAGAAGTATTTACAGCACCGAAAAAAGATGGTGTTTACGGATATGTCTCCAGCACAAAACCACTAAGCTATGGCGGCAATATTATCGATGAATTTAAAGTAACTTTCGAAAATGGCCGCATTATTAATGTTGAAGCGAAACAAGGAGAAGACATTTTAAAAGAATTAGTTGAAACAGATGAAGGTTCACATTATCTAGGAGAGGTTGCACTTGTCCCACATCAATCTCCTATCTCCGAATCAAATATTTTATTTTTTAATACTCTATTTGATGAAAATGCTTCAAACCACCTTGCCATCGGAAGTGCTTATGCCTTTTGTATTGATGGCGGCAAACAAATGTCACAAGACGAACTCGCTCAGGCTGGTTTAAATTCTAGCATTACACATGTTGACTTTATGATCGGATCTGAACATATGAATATTGATGGAATTTTAGAAGACGGGACAACTGAGCCATTATTTCGAAACGGGAATTGGGCATTTTAAGGAAGAAAATGCCACGTGAATCACTATAAACTTGTCTGCATAAAGGATTCAGAATCATTCCATTCTGAATCCTTTTTTAATTCAAGATTTTATCCTTTATTGATTAAGTACTTCTCTAGGATCGCCGCGGAAATCAATTATTCATCATCACAAATACCATTATTTTTTCAAAATTTTATATTATATGTTTATTTCATTCTTAATTGTTTTCTGATTTTTTTCTGTGTATCATTGTAGCATTGGAAGATTTTTGAAATGGGGATATCATGCCATGAGGATACGCGATTGGGATCAAAATTTGAAAGTTAGACTTTTTGGGGAATCACTTATGAACTTTACATTTTGGATGTCTTTCCCATTTCTAACCATTTATTTTACAAAAGCTTTTGGAAATGGGATCGCCGGAATATTACTAATTGCTTCACAAGTTTTTTCTGTCGTTGCAAATTTACTTGGCGGTTTCTACGCAGATCGTTATGGACGGAAACGGATGATGACCATATCTGCATTATCCCAAGGGATTTCCTTCATCATTTTTGCCTTTGCAAATTCGCCATGGTTTCATTCTTCAATATTAAGCTTTATTTGTTTCACTACTATAAGCATTTTTAGTTCAATCTATTCTCCTGCAAGTCAGGCGATGGTTGCAGATGTTGTCGATGAAAAGCATCGCAGCCATGTTTTTTCTGTTTTTTACGCCTCACTTAATATTACTGTCGTCGTCAGCCCTATATTAGGCGGAATTTTTTTCACATACTACAGATTTGAACTACTAACATTTTGTGGATTATCCTGTATCATACTGGCTGCTTTATTAACAAGATTTACAAGGGAAACAACCCCTAAAACTACACATACGATTCAAAGCTTAAATACGTGGTATAATACGCTTTTAAATCAAGTTAAACATTATCAAGTCATTCTATATGATAAAGTATTTTTACTTTTCATATTTGCTGGGGTTTTAGTTGCCCAAACTTTTATGCAGCTGGATTTTGTTTTACCTGTTTATACGAATAAAGTTTTTCAGGAAGGTGCTTTATTAAATGCAGGCATGATTCATCTGCATTTTTCAAGTGCACAATTTTTCGGGTTTATTTTATCTGAAAATGGTCTTGTTGTTGCTGTATTAACGATCACTATTACAAAATGGATATCACAATTCCCGCATAAAAATATTTTTATACTTTCTTCATTACTATATGCCATATCGATATTTTTATTTGGCATATGGAATTCAAGCTGGGGATTTATTGCTTCGATGTTATTGTTCTCATTTGCGGAGTTAATCGTAACAGGCATTCAGCAAAGTTTTGTATCAATATTGGCACCTGATCATATGCGTGCTCAATACTTTGCAGCGGCAAGTTTGCGTAATACAATCGGGAAAATGCTTGCTCCAATTTCAATTCCACTTGTCGGTTGGATAGGGTTTAGTGGAACGTTTGCCATTCTTTCATGTCTAGCAATCATTAGCGCTATTATTTATATCATTATGTTTAAACTTTATGATCAAAAACATAAAAGAATAATCACAAATGGGAATAATTGAACTTATTTCCCATCTTGTGTCATTATTCTTTTTTATTTGCACTTTTTTACAGTAATGATTTTCAACCATTTGTTTCATAATATTGAAAGATATATGAATTTGAAATGCAAGTTTTCATTTTCAAATCTTGGGTAAAATTGAATATACCCTTTTTCAGAAAGAAGTGGTTATATGTTAACAGCTCAACAATTATCACATTTTCGTTCAATCTTACAAGATGAATTAAAGGAATATCATCAGCAATTGAATCAAAACGATGACCATTATCAGTTAGAGAGATCCCACCCATATGACTCCGTTGGGGAACTTTCTAGCTATGACAATCACCCCGCAGATACGGGGACAGAGCTATATGAAAGGGAAAAAGATTTCGCGCTGAATGAGCATACAGAGTATGAAATTGAAAATATTAAAAAAGCTCTTCAGGCGATTGACAATGGAACATATGGAAAATGTCAAACATGTGGAAAAGAGATTCCATTAGAAAGGCTGGAAGCAATTCCCTCTACCCTCTTTTGTAAAGAGCATAGCTTAGATCAAACCATTCCTAGAAAACGGCCTATAGAAGAGGACATTCTTACACAATCATTGAAAAGATTAAACTTCGATGATTCTAAAGATGAGTCTGTTGTGTTTGATTCAGAAGATTCATGGCAAGCTGTGGCAAAATGGGGTACTTCCGAATCTCCTTCCGATTTTCAACATGCCCCTACTGATTATAGTGATTTATATATTGAATCAGAAGAAAATGATGGTTATGTGGAAGATTATGAGAACTTTGTTGGAACAGATATGTCTGGCAAGGAACAAACCATTTACCCTTCTGAAAAATACCGTCAATATATGAATACATTAGATGAAGTCGATATGATGACAACGTTCGGAGATTTGCCTCGTAACGAAAAAGATCCTTACGTTGAAGACGAGGACAGCAAAGATCGTTAAGATTTAAAAAATCAGGTGATTATGCCTGATTTTTTTACAACCTATCTTTTTTTGTAGCATATTTTGTGAATTTTTCTATAAATTGCCTTTACAAAGAGGAATTCTCGTAAATTTTTTTCACAAACTCTCACCTTTCATTAGTATCATAAAGACTATTTTGATATAATTTTTACTGTATGATAAAAAGGATATGAACAGATGGAGTGATTATATTGGGAGAAAGATTAAAAAGGTACATGAGTGATACTTTAACGATAAAAACAAGCTTTGTATTTCCACCAGATACAAACCACCACGGCACATTATTCGGTGGAAAATTAATGGGGTATATTGATGATATTGCCTCCATTGCAGCAACAAAAATGGCAAGATGCAGTGTTGTAACAGCTTCAACCGATTCTGTTGATTTTATCAAACCTATTCGTGTTGGTGATGTTGTAACATTAGAAGCAATGGTAACTTGGACTGGGACTTCTTCAATGGAAGTGTTTGTAAAGGTCTATGCAGAAAATTTAAATACCGCTGAAAAGTCGATCGCAGCTATTTCTTTTCTAACTTTTGTTGCATTAGACGAAAATGGCAGACCAACAGTCGTACCAGAAGTAGTACCGCAAACCGAGGAAGAACATTGGTTAAATGAAACGGCAACAGTTAGGGCAGAACATCGAAAAATACGCAAAAAGCAAAGTCAAGACATGGCACGTTTTTTATCGAAATCATAATGTGGTTAAAATAAAATTCCTTTTTTTTCAAAAAAAGGAATTTTTCACTTCATTACTCTATGTGAAAAAATTTACAAATTGATTAAGTTTTTAAAGTATGATGTAATGACCTTTTTTAAAAACGCCTTTCTCACAATGATTATGCCCATTATTCACTATTACAAACTTGTAACATCGGTGTTGGAATAATATGTATCGCCCAAAACAGACAAAAAACGACTATACTAGTATGAGAGACTATAATTTTTGATTATTGTTCGATCATCCATATGATCTTTTCAGAAAAAATATAATTGAGATACTATTAAAAGGTAAGGTGAAAGTAATGTTTGCAGGCAGTGAAATTGGAATTGATTTAGGAACGGCAAATATTCTCGTTTATTCAAGAAAAGAAGGTGTCATATTAGATGAGCCTTCAGTCGTAGCAATTGATAATCAAACACAACAAGTATTAGCATTTGGGCATGAAGCAAAAGAAATGATTGGGAAAACACCTGAAAAAATCACAGTCATTCGTCCATTAAAAGATGGGGTAATTGCTGACTTTAATATGACAACTGAAATGCTAAAACAAATCATGAAAAAAATTAATAAACAAAGTGGGCTATCTATCCGTAAGCCAAATGTCATTGTTTGTACACCTTCAGGAGCAACTTCTGTAGAACGCCGTGCAATTGAAGATGTCGTTAGAAACAGTGGAGCAAAATCAGTACATTTAATAGAAGAACCTGTAGCTGCAGCAATTGGGGCAGATTTACCTGTAGATGAACCTGTAGCGAATGTTGTTGTTGACATCGGCGGCGGTACAACTGAGGTTGCTATTATTTCACTGGGCGGTGTTGTTACTTGCAATACGATTCGTATCGGCGGTGACAAAATGGATGATGACATTATCCAGCACGTCCGTAAAACATATAATTTGCTGATTGGAGAAAGAACGGCAGAAAGAATCAAAATTGAAATTGGATATTGTCCGATTGAACATGATGAAAAAACAATCGAAGTTCGAGGACGAGATTTAGTAACAGGGCTTCCTAAAACAATCACGTTAAACTCAAAAGAAATTCAAACATCATTACAAGATTCACTATTACAAATCCTTGAAACCGTTCGTGCAACATTGGAAGATACTCCAGCAGAACTTAGCGGCGATATTGTTGACCGTGGTGTCGTCTTAACAGGTGGAGGCTCGCTTTTACATGGAATGCAGGAATGGCTAAGCAATGAAATTATTGTTCCTGTTCACATTGCCGCAAATCCATTGCAGGCAGTAGTGACTGGTGCTGGGCGCTCACTTCAATTTATTAATAAAATGAAAGCAGTAGCAGCAAAATAAATTATCATTTGCCGGGTGTTAATCATTCATTTTATTAAGACTTTATTCACCACTGTCATTACACATTATTTAAGCATTCATTATAACAAACACGAAGGAACTGTGTCACATACAATTGACACAGTTCCTTCGTGTTTTTACTCATGATCTATTAAATCGGTACTCGATTGTTTCCCTGATAAGTTTTCTAATAGTTCACGGACATCAATTCCGGATGAAGCTTTTAATGACTCTTGTAAAGAAGCCATTAAATCGGTTGCATAGCTTGTTACCTTATTGGCGCCGCCTTGACTGCCGCCTCCTGTATCAACGACTGTTATTTTATCAATATTAGAAAGTGGCGTAGCAATTTGCTTCGCATATTCAGGAAGCATTTTTAAAATCATATCTAAAATAGCCGCTTGCCCAAATAGTTCATATGCTTCTGCAACTTTCCTTTTTGTCTCTGCTTCAGCCAAACCTTTTAGACGAATCACTTCTGCTTCTGTTTCCCCTTGAGCACGTTCAGCATCCGCCTTAGCTAAACCGTCAATTCGAACACGCTCTGCCTCCGCTTTCGCCATTGCTTCAATGCGATATTGATTAGCATCAGCTTCTGCCATTTGTTTCATTTTTTCTGCGCTTGCTGCTTGTTCTACAGCGTAGCGATCTGCATCTGCTTTTTTCTTAACTTCAGAGTCATATTGACGTTCACGGCGTAATATTTCTTTTTCTTCCAGCTCAATTTGTTTTTGCCGTTCAATAATTTTTATTTGCATTTCTTGCTCAGTTACTTCTTGTTTAGAACGAGCTGTTTCAAGATCATATGCTTGGTCTGCCTTAGCTTTTGCAATATCCTGTTCACGGCGATATTCAGCAATCTTTAATTGGTTTAACTTTTCGGCCTCAGCAATTTCAGTAGCTCTTTCCAATTCTGCTCTTTTTGCTTCTTTTGCAGCCTCTGCTCGGCGAATTCTCGTTTCTTTTTCAGCCTCGGCAGTCGCAATATCTGCATCCCTTTTCACTTGAGCAATTCGCGGTTTTCCGAGAGCATCAAGATATCCATTTTTATCACGTACTTCTTTAATTGTAAAAGATACGATGATAAGACCCATTTTTGCTAAATCTTGTGAAGCTACGCGCTGTACCTCTTGAGAAAATTTATCGCGGTTTTTATAAATCTCTTCAACCGTCATAGAACCTAGTATAGAACGTAAATGCCCTTCAAGTACTTCTTTAGCCTCATTTTCACGGTCTTCCTTAGACTTCCCTAAAAATTGTTCTGCTGCTGTAGCAATTTCACCAATAGAACCGCCAATTTTAATAATTGCGGTACCATCTGCCATAACAGGTACTCCTTGTTCTGTATAAACCTCTGGTGTTGTCACTTCTAATTTGCTAGATAATAAGCTTAAAGGCTGTGCTTGTTGAAAAACAGGCAAGACAAATGTACCGCCGCCACGTATAATTTTTATTTTATTCCCAGCTTCATCAATATGGACATTTCTCCCTCCTAGAAAACTGCCTGTAACTATTAACGCTTCATCTGGTCCAGCAGTACGGTATTTTGTAATAAAAACAGCAATTAATGCAATAACTATAAATACACAAATAGCGATAACAATCCAAATTCCCATCATTCCATCTCCCCCTATTGTTGATTCAGATGATAATTCTCATAAGGTACGACATATAGAACACCATTTTGAACTTCAATGACTAATACTTGCTTCCCCTCCTCTATCGGAACATCTTGCATACTTGCAGCCGGCTTGGAGATTGTACCGGTAAAGCTTTCAATCACAACCTCTCCAAATCCATCTTTTGGAATGGAAAGAATCGTTTTTCCGACTCTACCTTTTAAAGAATCCTCTGTATATGCGAGTGACTCTTCAGCGGAAGATAACGGAACGAGCACAAAAAAATGTAAAAAAGCATCCAAAATAATAGCAATAACAATTGAAATTATAATGATGAACATACTGGACAAGCTTGTGGCAACTTCCAGTATATAGCCACACACGGAAAAGAAAGTAATAAATGCCAAGAATAAAGCCGGATGTAAAATGTTAAGCATATCTGCTATCCCGCCTAACAAATCGCTAAAAAGAATATAAAGAATCGTTAAAACCCCGGCGATAATCAATACATATAAATAAATCGTCTCAATAGGAGTTCCAAACACATACATAGAAACCATTCCTTTCCAATAAGGAATTATGCAAAAAGTTCAATGATTTCGAGTCCACCTTTTATGCTTTATCTTCCTTCATTACTGTGCTGTTACCGTAATTACGATAGAAAATTAAAAAGGTTTCAAGTTTTTCAGTATTTATATAAAAATTTTGTCAAAACATGTTAAAAGACGGACAATAAAAAAGACCTTACACATAACTAAAAAGGGATATTGCGAATTCCTTTTATAAGTATATGGTGTAAGATCTATTACATTATAAATAAAGAAAAATTGTTTTATACTTTGGATACCCCAACTTGCATATACATGTATGTCAATGAATTTTCGAGGCGATTTTAGATAAGGCCATAAACGACAAAACCTCCTTGCCTAAAATGGCAAGGAGGTTTTACGATTACTTATTTTAATGCAGCACCTAAATCTTCAAGCAAGTCTTCAATATCTTCAATTCCGACAGAAATACGGATTAATCCGTCTTCAATTCCAAGTTCAAGTCTACGCTCACGTGGAATGGAAGCATGTGTCATTAACGATGGAATAGAAATTAGACTTTCAACTGCGCCTAGACTTTCCGCTAATGTAAAATATTTTGTTTTCTTCAAAACATCTAATGCTTTTTCTTGAGTTGCAACGGTAAATGAAACCATTCCACCAAAGCCTTCAGACTGCGAACGATGAAGTTCGTGTCCAGGGTGTGTTTCAAGTCCTGGGTAATAAATTTTTTCAACTTGTGGATGCTTTTGAAGAAACGCTACAATATTTTTTGTATTTTCCTCAATTTCCTCCATGCGAACGCCCAATGTTTTAATACCACGCATTAAAATCCAACTATCTTGAGGTCCAAGAATTCCGCCTGTTGAATTTTGAATAAAATGAATATCTTCCGCTAATGTTTCATCTTTTACAGCGATAAGTCCTGCTACAACATCACTATGACCGCCAAGATATTTAGTCGCACTATGAAGAACAATATCAGCTCCAAGAGTAAGTGGGTTTTGCCAATATGGGGTACTAAATGTATTATCAACAATTAATTTTAGCCCATTTTCTTTGGCAACGTTGCTAATTGCTCTTAAATCAGTAATTTTTAATAGCGGATTCGTTGGAGTTTCTACATAAATTGCTTTTGTGTTCGGCTTAATAGCTTCTTTTACAGCATTTACATTGCTTGTATCAACAAAAGACACTTCAATATTAAAACGGTTTAATACTTTTGTCATTACACGGAATGTACCGCCATAAACATCATCAGTTGCAATAACATGGTCACCTGCAGAGAACAGTTGAATCGCAGCAGTAATTGCCGCCATGCCAGAACTGAATGCGAAACCATGTGTACCTTCTTCTATATCGGCAATTAATTTTTCTAACGCTTCACGAGTTGGATTTCCTGTTCTTGAATATTCATATTTGAAATTACCAACACCATCTTGCTTATATGTGCTTACTTGATAAATTGGTGTCGAAACAGCACCTGTATATGGATCACGGCTAATTCCGCCATGAATAAATTTAGTTTTTTTACGCATGATGATTCTCCTTTAATATTCTTACTCCGCAAAAGAATAAATTCCACCACTTAAATAGCGTTCACTGCTATCTGGGAAAATAGTTACAATATTTGTCCCCGGTTTTGCATGCTTTGCTTCCCGCAGGCTTGCTTCGAGGGCAGCTCCAGATGAACTCCCAACTAATAATCCTTCTTTTCGGGCTACTTCTGCCAAACGGAAAAACGCATCATCGTCAGAGATCGTATGGATCGCATCAAAATATTTCTTATCAATAAATGGGGGCAGAAATTCCATTCCAATTCCTTCTGTCCGATGGCTTCCTGCTTCACCGCCATTTAAAATGGATCCTTCTGGCTCGACAATCACTGTTTTTAATTGCGGATTTTTTTCTTTTAAATAGCGAGATGTACCCATAAATGTACCGCCTGAACCAGCACCAGCAACAAATACATCAATATGGCCATCTAAAGCTTCATAAATTTCTGGTCCCAGACTTTCATAGTACGTATCTGGATTCGTATTATTTTGAAACTGCCCTGGATAATATGAGTTTGGTGTTGACTCAAGCAGTTCTTTTGCTTTTGCAATAGCACCTTCCATCCCTAAAGAAGTAGGTGTATTAATCACTGTTGCCCCTAAAGCCCTCATTAATGTTTGCTTTTCAACACTGAATTTTTCCGGTACAACAAACACTGCTCTAACACCAAATTGAATGGCTGCAAGTGCTAAGCCAATTCCAGTGTTTCCCGCTGTCGGTTCAATAACAGTCCAACCTTTATGGAGCTTGCCTTCCTCAAAAGCACGCTTCAGCATATATTGTCCAAGCCGGTCTTTCACGCTTCCTCCTGGATTTAAATATTCCAGTTTTGCAAATAGACGCACATCCTTTGGCAATTCATACGATGTAATTTCCACTAGAGGCGTATTTCCAATAAGTTCATGGACATTTTTTGCAAATTTCATGTTTTCAATCCCCATTTTCAGGCAAAAATTTGTTTCCACTCAGCACGTTTTTCTAGCATTTTTTTCGCAATAGCTTGCGCGCCTTCAAGCGAATGACTTGCTGCCCATCCACATTGAACTTCATTGCATGCTGGTACATCTGTAGCCTTTAAAACATCATTAAGCGTTTTTTCGATAATATCTAATACTTCATCATAATCATCATGATTAATAATAGAGAAATAAAAACCTGTTTGGCATCCCATTGGGCTAATATCGACAATTTTATCTGAATAGTTGCGGCTAAATTCAGCCATCATATGCTCTAAAGAATGAAGTCCAGGCATATCCATATGTTCTTTATTCGGCTGGCAAAAACGAATATCGTATTTACGAATAACGTCACCATGAATTCCTTCTTTAACACCTGCAAGACGGACATAAGGTGCTTTCACTTTAGTATGATCTAAATTAAAACTTTCTACATTCATTTTCTTTTGTTCAGTCATGATTCTTTTCTCCCTTCAACTGTGCTTCAATTAACCATACAAAACGATTTAATTGTGTAAATGAAACAGTAAATCCATTTTTCTCTAGAAGATTTTTTAGTACTGGTATCGTCGTATAATATTCCCGCTGTAAATCCTCAGCTAGTCGGTTAAAGCCTCTACTTTCAGACTCTGTGATCATATCTTGCTTTGCTTCATCTGACATGAAGACAGTGTCGGCAAATACAATACGACCGTTTGGATTTAATCGTTCACTATATTTTGCAATTGCTATTCCCTTTTCTTCATCTGTTAAATGATGGAAAGCATAAGTACTTACAAATGTGTCAATGTCCTCTATAACATGAAACTCAAGAAAATCCCCATCTATTATTTTAACATTTGGGAGCTTACTTTGAGCAATTTTTCTCATATTTACAGAAGGTTCAATTCCTATAACGTGTAAATGATGATCGACTAGTTTTGTCGTTAAATTACCTGTACCAACGCCAAATTCTACAACAGTTCCTTTTGCTCTGTCAGCAACTGCTGTTAAAATCTCTTCATAATTTGAAAATACCTCTTTATATTCAGCATCATCACCTGATACTGTTTGATCATAAGAGTGGGACCATTCTTCGAACAGCTCATTAAACTCTCTGCCCATTCTTAATTCCTCCATATCCTATAAAATAACTATGAATTAAATGTATCACTTCTCATATAATATCGCAATCATTGATACTTAATAATTAAACTTTTTTAGTATTAGCCGTTTATTAATTTAAATCGTATTTTAAAGTATTCTTTGGAGCAAGTATAGTTGCATGGACACATTTAGTTAAGTAACTATAATATTATCACTAGTAAGATCTGTCAAAAGGAAAGTACAGGCAATAAATTATTAAGCAGTACTAAAAGAGGGTTGTTGGTTTGTATCATGAGGGTAGTTTAGTAAAAGATTTAAGCAACTTTTGTGTGTATCAGAAGTAACCATTTATCAATTGATAATGAAAAAGTCTGATATTCGTTCGATCATTAAGAAAAAGTTTCGTCTGATTTAGTAAAGAGAAAGCCGGTTGAAGAAAATTAAACAGAATATTGCCTTCCACCAATAGCTCTATTATAAAACCTCAGCTTCTATGTATTTGAAAACAGTAAAAATATCAACAAGCGACGGAAGATGATGCTGTCACTTGTTGATATCTCCTAGTTATAGAATTGTTTCCTATTATCCTACCCCATATCGATAAAACTCATATTTGCTTCGCTACTCTTATCACGTTCACTCCATTAACAGCTTGATATCATGTTCAATTTGTTTATAAATATAGAAAGTCGATTCTGATTTAGTTTATAAACTATACTATTAAACATTGAACTCTTCGCAATTTAGATAGTTACGACCAGTTTTGCCACCCCTCTTTTGGATCTACAACAGCTAGATTAACCCAACCATTTTTTACTTTTTGGCAAAATATAGGATCGCGATCTAACAATCGCTTCACATATTTCTGTGGTGCTTGGATGACTATCAGTAAACGTAAAGGAGCATGATATGCTTCATTGTCTGATTTCATCACCGATTGCCAAGGTAGGCCAGATAATAAGTCACTAACGTTCCCTTGCATGACTCCAAGACCTGATGTAACTGTTTGAATAGCTTTATTCCCACTGCCATAAAAATGAGGTGCAACTGTAGAAGCGTAATACTGTAGATTAATCCATTGGCTAACAGTGCCCGGACCGGCAATAATGTTAGCAAGTATATCGCCATCTTCATCCTTTTGCCAGTCGTAATTATGCAAAAAGGCTCTTCCCTCCAAATTGCATCCTTTTGTTAGATCACGCTGACCAATAATAAATGATGCATTACGTGCTAATCCCCACTCAGGACGAACTTCACTCCAATCTTCCGCAAATCGTTGCACTTCATTTTTCGTTTTTTTATAATTTGATCTCAAAGTCGGTAATTGTTTTACTCTCTCTGCAGTTACATCATGGTTAACTTGCGGCAACACGTTCTGAATATGATAAAAGGCTTTTTGAGCCGCCTCTGAAAGTTCAGGAACATACAACCAACGTAATTCATCAAGTGTGGTTATATGCTCAGCGGCAACGAAAACGGTCTCGTCTGGAATTGTAATCCTCTCATTTTTAAGGGTCTCCCTTACTTTTGGAAGGTTAAGCAGACTGGCTAGAACCCTAGCATTAAATCCGCCTGAAGCCCCTCCACAAGCACCACATTCTAGTGCAGCAGCATATGGATTATTAGTGCTGTGGCTGCTATGTCCACAAATAACTACTAATGGAGCAAAATCATTTGTAATTCCCATCATTTTAAGTGCTTGTCGGGCGTATTGTACTTTCTCCTCATCAGAAAAGCCAACCGGTAATTCAATGTTTGGGTTTCTCTCATGATCAAGCGACAGATTTGTCTGAGGCTTGCGTAACCATGCTTCTTTAACTTGAGTTAACATTCGACCTATACCACGTGGAACAAAACTTCGAGTCAGCATTTGCAGGCTTAACCAAGGTCCAGTTAATTCTGGTAAGAATAAGCTAGCAAAAACGTTTTGCTTCATCGATTTAAATGTGTGACCTATAGAATGAATTACATTTCTTCGTTGTTGATACTCTTTAGATTCAAGCGCAGATGAATACTCATTTATTCTAAGCACCGGTTTATATATGACTGGTAAAGAGGGATGGGGACGTTTACTGCCAAGTTCACATGTTTCAATGGGTACACCAAAGAAACCGGCCATTCCATACGTTTTAAAAGGACCAGATCTTTCTAGTGCACGGCGAAAAGGCTCCGAACGTACATCAATACAGAGTACAAACTGTGCTAAAGTTTTCTCTTCCTTTTTGTCTTCAGTCTTCACTGGTATAATTTTCTTACGTAAATCATCTGCGTACGTTTGTTCCCAAGCTTCCAACCAAAGCTTCCTTCGAACCATCTCATCGAAGTGGTAGGAGAGGGTTAAATACTCTATTTGTTGAGCGGAAGATAGTTGCGACCAATCATCCATTGTCATGTCGCCCCAATAAAACCAAGCTGCAATGAGTGGAATCAAAGACTCTTCATGGTCAGTTTCCTTCTTAGGAACGGGCAAATAAGGGGTGAGTAAGACCCATTCCATTGAGATTCGGACTGCTAAATATTCTGTTAAAAGTGAACTTTCTTCGTCACATTGCTGTGAGCGCCAGAGCATCATTCCAGCCCACCCTGGCAATGCAAGTAGATGCGCTTCAAAATAGTCCTGTATCTTTGATTGAGGAATTTCAAATTCCACCAATGCTTTTTTTAGTGCAGCTGTTGCATCCTGTGGCCAACCTTCAAGCTGCTTACGTTGTTTACGATTGAGTGCAGGATCATGTTCAATTAGTTTGCGCCACGCGCTATAAAACCCCTTCTCACGATTTGGCATCGACCAACCTGCTTGATACTCATCTAAAAATAGCTTACACCACTTAATCATATGAAAATCAAGAGTGTGGGCTAATCTCTCTCCTCCTTGTTGTTCTACATACATACTTAATGGTTTTAATAAAGATTCCTCAGCATTTTGAAATTTCAAGCCTCCTAGTTTCTGTGCTATTCTCTGTAGTTTAGGTTCTCTTAATAGCATGGGGGGAAGTTCATCCATTTCGAGCGCGGACCGACAGAATTGTTCTGCTACATCGCGTGGCAAATCTAAACATTGTAAATCGAGCCAACGTTGGAGTGCCATTTCAAGAAAGTCCAAGTTAATCTCATTTCGCTTCTGCGCAGCACGGATCAAGGAAATGCTGGGATATATTTCCACGTCACGTATAGCTTTAAGCCAGCGTGCCACCTGTTCAAATGGTTGCCCTTCAAGTCCCATCCAAGGATTGCGTGTCGCAAATATATCAATAGGCCAAAGTGGTGCAATGACTCGACTGGCTGATTTTGTTAGTACGTCTATATCAATATCACTGTAATTAGAAGATGAATTTTCCTCTATCGTTTTAAACATTGTTGACGTTGCATTCATTATTGATTACCTCCTCGGGATAGGTAGTGCATAAGATACCTTGGATGACTTTCACTCGAATTAGGAAGAGGGTCACCTAGCCGAACAAGCCACAAATAGAGTAAAGCGAAAGAAGTAGAAGAACGATTGCGCGCTAACCACATACCTATAACACTGCCTAATAATAGTATGAATAAAACTGAAACAGCTATTGGTAAAGGCAGTTTCACACCTTGATAAACTGTCGTATATAACACTCCAGATAAAACGTGATGAATGGTGATGAATACGACTGCCACTACTCCTAGCATAATAAATCCCACCACACGTTCAATAACGCCTTGACTATAAGCAATCATCCGTGTCCAAGCAAACGAAAGTGACCAGCCTAAGATAATAGAACTAATCAGTTGATACCCTTCTCTAGAACCTGTCAACCAAGAGGCCTCCACTATAAAGACTCCTAAAACTACCCCTGTGATTTTCCATAGAAAAAAAGATCGTTGCGATATCTTAGATTGTTTCTCATAATGACGAACTGCAGAGCCAGACTGTAAAAAAAGCGTCGCCTTAAATAAGCCGTGCAATATAAGATGCATTATGGCAGCTACATAAGAGCCTAACGCACATTGAATAAGCATAAAGCCCATCTGAGCAATCGTAGAGGCAGCTAACTGACGTTTATAATCAACCTGTACTAATATCATTCCCGTCCCTAATAAAACTGAGATACTAGCTAGACAAAGCAAAAAAATTTGCGCTAAACTACCATCAAAAAGAGGTGCAAAACGAGTCAGCATAATTCCTCCTACATTTACTATCCCCGCATGCATGACCGCGGAAACAGGGGTAGGAACAACAGCAGATTCTAGCAACCATCTTTGAAAAGGCCATTGTGCAGCTGGTATCACTATTGCCAATACCAGCAACAAATTGATCCCTGTTCGCTCCCATCCAGCAAACTGTTTCAAGCTGTTTTCAGATAACGCAAGTGATAGCTGCCAGTGACCAGTAACTTGCGCCAACCAAATTATCGATACCAATAAAATAAGCCAACTAAACGCAAACAGTCGACCAGAAAAAGCAGCAGTGTTTCTTGCTACTTGCCACTTTTTATTCAGACCAATTAGCTTTGTCAATCCTAGTAGTGTAATTCCCCAGCACAATACTAATAAACGAAGGTCATTGCATAGCCAAGTAAGGGATGCAGCACCAGTAGTAATTGTTAAAAATGCAAAATATTTACGATAAAATTGATCGCCAAGTAAGTACCGAACAGAGTAGCGCTGTATAATCAATCCTATCGTAAGGACAAACAGAGCCATTAGCCAAGCAAGCGGATCGAGACGCCAAGGGCCTAAAATTCTATGTGTCGTTTCAGTAACAAGAATAATGAGTGCGATTAATGGAGGAACGGCAATGATCCCTATATGAATACGAACTATATACAATGGTATTCGAGGGTGTAATAATAACAATGCGCTAAATATAGCGACAGCAAGTGTTAAAAAAAATATACTTGTCAAAAGCAAATAATTTGCTTGAATTAACATGAAAAATCACCTCAGTGAAATATTTGAATGGATCAGATCAGCATAAAATAGCCATAAATATAAAAGAGAGAGATCAATTTTACAATTAAAGTTTCTTCATTTTTCTACTTGAATATTTTATATACTAGTAAAAAAAACCGACAACTTTCAGAAAAACAGCTTTAGCTGTCATTCTAAAAATCGTCGGTTTACCTTCAACTAACTTTAAGTTTTTTGAAGATCTCCCTTTATGTAAGTTTTTTTCCTAAATCATTAAATAATGTAAATACCATAATCCGTTCCCCTGTAATGGTACTTATATCACTATGAAAACTTTTTACTTCTTCGCCGGCTATGTTTAGAATAATTTCTTTCAGACTATCAATTCCTGACTCAACAAGTTCAGCCCGAAATCTCTTAACAGATAACATTCCTTCTTTTGTTTCACAAACAGAATATTCAGCAGGGGTTAGAATACCTTGTAGCACTACAATAATCATGTCTCTTAAAATATCTGTCTTAACTGATATTGAACCACGACCAAGGAAATCCTTTTCCCAACGAGTTATTGCCTTACTTATCTCTGATTCAATATATCCTTTTGACATATTTATCATAGCCTCCTAAAGAAAAAAGGTATACTCCCCACTATAAAAACCAATGGAGAAATATACCGACTTACCTTATTCTTGTCTTCTTAATCATACGAACCGTTTTTTCATATTAGTCAATACATATGTATTAACAATATGCTAAAACGTTCATTAATAAGAAGTAAAAAATAACATCTATCGATTTAAAAATATATACTTTAATTAATACACAGAATATAAAATGTGTCAATATGTAAAAATCTAATCATTACCCTCACTATTGTTTATTTTTTCCAAAAATGACCATATTTCAGATCACATTACGTTAGACATCGCCACCTGGACAATTCGTAACTTAGCCAAAAACAAGAAAACCACTCTAACCAAAGAAACTGTTGGGATAATGCCTCGCAAGAATCTTTTTTAGTCATTTGAAAAAGAAAATAAATCATTACATTGTTACTGTAACCATTATTGATGGGGTTAAAAAAAGATGAAACCTATTCGCTTTAGGAATCATCTTCTAATTGTTTAATCACTTTTTTATTGCGTGCTTGACATAAGCCCGGTTTAATGAGATCCTTCTGTTTTTTGAAACGGCCCCGAGAGGACTCGAACCTCCGACGCACGGTTTAGGAAACCGACGCTCTATCCGCTGAGCTACGGAGCCATCATGATAAATGAGAAAAAGTCACTTATTATTATATATGAATAAAGAAAAAATGAAAAGGTAATTCATTTTTAAATTTAGTTTTAGATGAATATACATAAATTACAAAAAAAATCCGGCCAAAAGGCCGGTAAACAAAAAAGGGGGTTAGACAAATGGGGAGATTTGTCTTAAGTTTTAGGATGTTGCTGCTTGTCCTTGCTACATTTATCATCATAAAGATGTAATCCTAAAAACCAGTGAAAGATTCATTATAATTTGATTAAAATGAGAAAAAATTTTTTATAAATATCTCTGTTAAGCTCTGTTGATTTTCACCTATGATTTCTTCCTACCTACAAATTAGAGCCTCTCTTTCAAACCATTTATAGCTTTTTTACATATCTTCAGCATGATTGCAAAACCTAGAAAAAAAGAGAAAAGAGGTCAATCAAGTCATGCTAACATTGGTAGTGCGTTTTGTTCTTTTGATGTCTTGGGTCACAGTCCGCTTTATCCCTAAACAATCAATTAGGAAATACATACCTGTTACGATTCTAGCCTCCCTTATAACCGTAACTGTATCATTTATCGGTGTGCATTATGAATTTTGGGAAGTAAAAGGCGGAGCAAAGAAAAGATTATGGAATATTTTAACCATTGTGATAGGGATTTTCCCTTTAGGATGTTTATGGATTTTCCATTTGACTTTCGGAAAATTTTGGTTATACGTTTTAGCTAATTTCCTGAATAATATCATTTATGCTTATCCAATTGTTTCTGTTTTAGAAAAAATAAAATTTATCAAGTACAAAAAGTTCAATCGAATGTCTCACATTCTCGTGACAATGACTTATTCCCTCCTTTTATATAAGTATCAAATGTTTCTTACCCCTATTACAAAGAACCAAGAAAAATGAACACTCAATGAGTAATTCTTAAAGTGCACCCCCCATTGATTTTATGAGGGCACTGAAAAAGTCCATTAAATTATTAGACGGTTAAAGGTTGAATAAATTAAACCTTTAACTGTCTTTTTAGCTTATAATAATGATATTAATTCA
>NZ_JAAIWK010000032.1 GCF_011008565.1 Heyndrickxia ginsengihumi | reverse complement strand
CTCTTCTGCAGAGTAAGATCTTTTGGACATAACAAATACTCCCCCATAAGCAGCCAGATTTTTATTTTTTAATCTGTCTACCTAAAGGGGAGCATATCATTAATTATACGGGGAGACCCGATTTTGTAGTTGAATCGATGAATCAGGGGAAATTTGCGATTGTTGTTGACGGAGCACCAACCGTTCTCATCGCACCTATAGATCTCACCTTTCTACTTAAAACAGCCGAAGATGACAATACAAGCTTTTACGCAGCCTCATTGGAAAGAATGTTAAGGTTTTTAGGTCTAGCTACGACAATTTTCTTGCCCGGCTTTTATACAGCATTAACAACTTATCACGTTGGACAACTGCCTCTGCCATTGCTTGCAACCATTACTGTTTCACGGCTTGGTCTACCTTTTTCCACCTTTATGGAAATGTTCATTATGCTCTTAATGATTGAACTGTTCAAAGAAGGCGGGGCCCGTCTGCCGAAAGGAATCGGACAAACAGTATCCGTCATTGGCGCCTTAATCATTGGGGATGCAGCCATCCAAGGCGGGATTACCTCTTCAACTGTGCTCGTTATTATTGGAATTACGGCCATATCTAACTATATCGTTGTAAATCAATCCATAGCAGGGAATCTTTTCTATGTTCGCCTTTTTGTCCTTATTTTAAGTTATGCTTTTGGAATATATGGCTTTGTTTTTTCTATTTTCTTTATCATGCTTTATTTATCAAATTTGAAATCGTTTGGCATTCCTTATTTAGCAAATATCTCTTCTTCTAACCCAAAGGACATTATATATTCGTTCATTCGCTTACCTTATTCGTTCATGAAAAAAAGAAATAGTTCTCTACATGTAAAAGATCGTAAAAGAGCAGGTGAATAAATGAAAAACATCATGTTAGCTTTTATCATATTATTTACGTCTACTCTAGCAGGCTGTTCACAAGTTAATGAAATCCAATTTCAAGCATACGCTGTTGGACTCGGGATTGATTATATTGATGATGAGTATAAAGTTTTTTTGCAATTTTTAGACTTCTCTAATGTTGCTAAAAGTGAACAAGGGAAAAGTCCTCAAAAAAGCTCTGTATGGATAACTTCGGGATCTGGAAAGTCGATTGAAGCTGCTTTTACAAAGATGTATCAAGGTGTTCAGCTTCCTGTCAACTATGATCAATTAAATGTCATTCTATTTGGAAAATCGTTGATAGAACACAAACTCGGAAAAACATTACAAGCGCTGGACACAAATTATAATATTCGTGTAACAGGATTAACTTATGGAACTGAGAAAAAGCTTGAAGATATTTTCACATCCCAAGTCCCATTTAATTACCCCTTCATTTATTCAAGAATCAATGAACCTAGTTTTATGCAGCAGCAAGATTCAACGATTCCCGCTATAAGCTTGCAGGAACTGATTTATCAATATAATGAAAAAACAAAAACCATTATGCTGCCAAATATTTCATTGGATAACGATACAATGAAGGAAAATACCGATAAAGTAACGATGTCTACTTTTGATGGAGCATACATCATAAAAGATCAAACGTACAAAGGCATTTTATCTGAAAAAGAGCTTAAAGGTTTTATAAAAGTGAATAATCAAACTGTACGATCTCTCGTAACTTTTAAAGGAGCACACGATGAAGAAACAGCAATTGAAATTTTAAATCCGAAAATAAAAAGGCGAGTTTTCACCAAAAATCATACATTAGCATATGGATTAAATATTAAAATTAGAGCCAATATACGTGAATCTAACCATAACATTATAAATCTGAACGTAAAAAAGGCTCTGGCAGACAAATTACGGACCGAGGTTTATCAATCATATAAGAACAGTCAAGCAATCGGCGGTGATGTCTTTCAATTCGAAGATTATATGTATCGCTATAAGAACAGCGATTGGAAAACTTGTCATCATCAAGGAACATTTCCAACATTAAAGAAAGAGGATATTCATATAAAAATATCTCCATTAAAAAGCATTAATAAGATGAATGCCCGCGTCAGCCGTTCACCGCGAAATTATTAAGAACAGTGACACCTTCTAGCTCAACATTAGAAGGTGTTTTATTTCATATTTAAAAATCATTTTTATTATTTTTCAACATTAACGTTGACGTTAATTATTCTAAATAGATATAATTGTTAAACAACTTAAATATTTATTTAATGAAAGGAGGATCAAATGAGTACATACCAAATTGATGAAGTAGCTAAATTATGTGGGCTGACGAAACGGACGATACGCTATTATGAAGAAATCGGATTGCTCTCCCCTCCTGAGCGGACGAACGGCGGCTTCCGTAAGTATTCAGCCAAACATCTCGAACGTCTTCATCAAATCATAAACGCACGAGAAGTTCTCGGCATCTCTTTACAGGAAATTCAAGAGTTTATTGCGATTAGAGAAGAAATAAACAATCAAATGACAGACTTGAAACAAACAGTCGACACAGACATTAAGCATCAAAAACTTTTACGATTTAAGGAAGTGTTAGATAAGCAGCGGATGATGATCGATAGAAAAATGAAAAAAATAAGTGAAATCAAAGAGGATACTGATCAATATTATATACGCATCTGTGAAGCGATAAAAAAATATGAAAAGGAGTAAGATGAAATGGAATCAAATATTATTCAGTCAACACCTAATCCAGTAAAAATAGAAGATCGGCGCTCTAAAGCCGTATGGGCTGTATTTTTTGCTTGTATTATTGCTTTTATGGGGCTTGGGCTCGTTGATCCTATTTTACCAGCGATTGCTAATCAATTAAAAGCAAGTCCAAGCGAAGTAACTTTATTGTTTACGAGCTATAATGCGGTAATGGCTGTAGCTATGCTTATTACCGGGGCCATTTCTACCAGGCTTGGTACGAAAATAACATTGCTTGCAGGGGTAGTAATTATCGCGCTATTTTCAACTTTAGGAGGACTATCAGGTAATGTTTGGTCTATTGTTGGACTTCGAGGATGCTGGGGACTTGGCAACGCTCTGTTTGTAGCCACTGCCTTAACAGCGATTGTTACTCTTTCAAAAAACGGAACAGCAAAAGCTGTTATTCTATATGAAGCAGCCATCGGTCTTGGAATCTCCGTTGGGCCACTTTTAGGCGGAGAGTTAGGGAGTATTTCATGGAGAGGACCATTCATTGGTGTCGGTGTATTAATGGTTCTTGCATTTGTTTTTCTCATTACATTAATGCCCAATTCAAAGAAACAACATATGAAAACTACTATATCAAAGCCTTTATCTTCTTCTTTACTTGATCCATTCCGTGCAATGAAACATCGCTCTATCGTTGTATTCGGAATTGCAGCTTGTCTTTATAATTTCGGTTTCTTTACTTTGCTCGCTTATGCACCTTTCGTAATGGGATTGGATGCGCATGGAATCGGCTACGTCTTTATTGGCTGGGGGGTATTGCTAGCATTTACATCTGTGTATATGGCTCCAAAGCTACAACAAAAATTCGGAACGGTTAACTCGATGTGTATGATGTTAACTGTATTTGCTCTAGTTCTCTTGATCATGGGTATTTGGACTTCAACACAATGGGTCATCATTGCTGCTGTTATTTTCGCAGGCGCATTATTAGGTAACAACAATACATTAATTACTACTGCTGTTATGAAGGCTGCACCAATTGAACATTCTACAGCTTCTGCTGCCTACAGCTTTTTAAGATTCATAGGAGGTGCGATTTCTCCATTTCTTGCTGGTAAACTAGCAGAATGGTTTTCACCGCATATTCCATTTATTGTCGGAGGGGGTTTCGTCCTTATCTCAGTGATATTTGTCTTAACAAATCGCCATCATGTAAAACATGTAGACAGTGTAGAAGCTAGTCACTAATGTTTTTACAATATTAATTCGTTACTCGAATTAACAATGTTGAAAGGTATTCGTTTCTGACTGTGAAATCTTCCCGTTTATTATACTTTATTTATTTCAATTATTGATGGAATATAAGATTTCTTCTCTAATTCGTAACAATTTAAAAACAGTATACTTGTTTTTCTAATATTTCAGCGGAACAAAATAATATCCTTCCTTATACAGGGATACTATTTTGTCCCGCTCTTTATATCGTTTAAATCTCGATAGTATCATCTAAAATCTTGTATTTAATTTAAAGGCTACATACTTCATATCGTATTTCCTCTATTGCTTCTTGGAGAGCTTTTACGGCCCCAATAGCTCTGTCAATTTACTCGAATGCGACCTGTGTTTCCAATGATGATAAACATGAATGTAAGCAAAAATGAATGCTGTTCCACATAAAGGAATTACAGCATTGTATCGTTTCGCGAGTTTGAATACACTAACGATAAATATTTTTTAAATTAATAGCAGATAAATAAACACTCCTACTAATATGTCTGATTATACAAATTCAAAGACAAATATGTTCATTCCTCCGAACGATATATGACATCGCAACTAAGCTATTGAGACCTTTAGCAGCAACTGCATCCCTCATTCTTACCAGCAAATCAGTTATTGAGACTATTTTTTATAGTCTTTATATAATAGTTTAATTTTTACTTTATTTACCTGGAGGTGGTGGGTAAACGATGTTTCAGTCAATATTCAAGTTTTAGAAGAAATACTACGGAAAAAATGGATAAGTAAGTGAAAAAAGGGGTTGATTCCAATCCAATTAGATAGTCTTCTATAAAAAGTTCCTTATATTTAAAATGCAGTTTATTTATTTAAAGCCAAACCATGTCATAAAGTGAATAAAAAGTGAAGCAAAGCATTTCGTGTAGATAGTAAGCACAGCAAGAAATGAAAGCGCTTGATTTTCTTAACCGATTTTCTATGGACCAAAGCGAATTGAGGTTAGATTTTCTACAAAGGGCTAATGCAAGCAACAATATACTCTTTCATTAATTGTTCTCTGAATAAATTATTAGTCCCTAAAAATGAAGTAAAAAATATTAATCATAAAATTGGAGTGATCCCAAATGCATGAGCGAAAATTTAGAACATATCAAAACGGTCTTGTACTTATGATATTTTTCACAATTGGTTTTGTATTTATGGATCGTTTAAGCATCACATTTTTGTTTCCCTTTATTAAAGAAGATCTAAATCTCAATAATGCCCAACTTGGATTGATAACATCCGTTCTCGCTATTTGTTTTGCAATATCAGGTTGGCTTTTTAGCAGCATTGGAGATGTTGGCGGTAAAAGAAAAAAAATTCTTGTTCTTTCCACAGTTGTTTTTTCGTTGTGTTCAATTTTTACTGGTGTAGTCTCTTCATTTATCCTTCTATTATTTGTCAGATCGATTATGGGACTGTTTGAGGGGCCGGTACTGCCCTTAGGTCAAGCAATATTATCTTATGAATCAAGTCCGGACCGTCGCGGATTTAATATGGGGTTAGCTCAAAGCGCAGTCGGTTTGATAGGGGCTGCACTTACACCTATAGTAGTTACAAAAATAAGTGGAACCTCAAATTGGCATGTCGCTTTTTATGTGGTAGCAATTCCCGGACTCCTCATGGCTTTTCTACTATGGAAGTATTTAAAAGAACCTTCCTTCGTTTCACTACATTCAACTAATGATCAAACACCGAAAAAAAGAACTTCTTTTTCAGACTACGCAAATGGATTTAAGCATCGAAATGTAGGATTATCATTAATTATGTTTGCCCTTTTTAATACGTGGTTATTTGTATTTACAGCTTTTGCTCCTACGTATTTAGTAGAAGCCGATCATTATTCTGCTGGAGATATGGGCATCATTATGGCTGCGGTCGGACTTGGTTCCTTCTTTTGGGGATTTCTTGTACCAATGATATCTGATAAATTGGGACGTAAACCAACATTAATTATTTTTTCTTTTATTGCCTGCCTCTGTCCAATTGTCTTTTTATTCATCCATGCCTCGATTGCAATAATGGTGTTAATCGGTTTTATAACCGCAGTTGGTCAAGGCTGCATGCCACTTTTAGGATTCATCATAATCAGTGAATCGGTTCCTGCTAGATTAGCAGCTTCAGTTGGCGGCATGGTCCAAGGAGGAGGCGAGCTTGTTGGCGGAGCACTGATGCCCCTGATTGCTGGTATATTAGCAGATCATATCGGTTTAACAGCCCCGCTTTGGATCGCAAGCATCGGATCCTTCATAGCTGCTTTTATCGCCATCGGTTTAATTGAAACAGCCCCAATTAAAAAAGTTAAGCAACAAGTAAACAGCCATCAAGTTACTCAACTACTGGAAGAGTAGTTTCGTTAATCTGATAAGAGTCAGTAATAGATAGAAAAAAGTGTGTCCTATCAAGCAGAATAATTGTTAACTAAACAATTGAATCATTGCAAAAAAAAATCGCCTCCGTTTAATGATTTTTGCAACTACATTAATAGAGTAGGCGATTCTTTTATTTAACGATCATTTCCCTTCCTGCCCCAATTTTCTCTGCTGGTGACATTGAGCAGTCTTAACCATTGAATAAAGGGCCCTTTTTACCTCATCATTACATAAACACTAGATTTGTGAAAAACAAAATAATACCCTCTTAATGTTAGAGGAAGCAAATGTTTATAGCTTCCTTGCATTAAGAGGGTTGAATCTTTTTAATGAAGAAATCGTTTCATTTTATTTTGTTTCAACTTTTTCTTTAATAATTGGAGTTCCATAGCGGAAGTATTCATATGGAAGAGGTGCGCCATACCAAATGATTGCCTTATCTACCTCTTCTTCTCTCCATGTAACAGGTTTCCAATCAGGATCAAAAATGAGATAACCAGAATCTCCGAATAATTCAACACGGTTACCGCCAGGCTCAATCGCATATAAACACATTGCTTGTGATACTCCGTGTTTAACAGGACCTGCTTCAATTTTTATATCATTTTCTGTTAAAATTTCGGAAAGATCATGGAGATGTTGTGGATATCCATACCAATAACAAACATGATGAAGTCTGCCTTTACCTCCCAATTGATCGCCCATAAATGCTAGTTCATGTACTAATGGGCTAACACTTAACCAAGCTCCACCTTCTGAACCATCATTATTAACAAGATGTTCTCTTAAATTGAAGCCTAGTTCATCCATCATAAAATTTTTATTTGTTGTTACATCACTGGCTAATAAGTTCACATGGTCGATGCGGCGAACAGGAACTCCTTTAATTGGACGTTTTTGAGGACGATTCTTTAATTGTGTTTTTTCATTTTCTGGGACTTGATAGTAGTCTACATCCCATAGTATTTCCATCGGATGACCATCTGGTGTGACAAATTGATACGCCGCACCATGACCTAGGTCGCCATCTATCCAGCCTTTTCCATATCCAGACTTTTCAAGATCTTTAACGCGACGATCTAACGCATTTTTTGAACTAGTCCGCCAACCAACATGACCTAAACCGGCTTCTTTGCCTTCAGTCACTTTCAACGTATGATGATAAAAATCTTCATAGGCTTTTAAGTAAACGGACTGTCCCTCTCTATCCGTTTCTATCATTCCTAATAAATCTTTAAAAAACCATAAAGTTTTGTCAGGATCCGGAGTGAAAATTTCTACATGAGCTAATTGGGCAACATCAAATTTTTTTAATTCATTTTCCATAGATAACTCCTCCTAGTAATAAAAATATTTTTTAATTTTCTTACTGTTAACGCTTTCAAATACTTGAAATAAAAATTCAGATCATACTTACTACTTCCTTATGAAACTCTTTAGTTCATGATTTTATTATATGAGTGACTAAAACAATTCAAAAGCTAGTTGTTCCTCTATGTGCAACGTTTCAAAGTTTTTTCTATATTTTTTGATTAATCTATTTTTCTATGATATTTTCAAGAAAAAGAGGAATAATGGGAAGGGGCGGCCCCCTCCAATTTTCATTATCTCCCTAATGTTTTAGCACTAACACCACCGATAGCCCAATGGGTTTTAGGTACTTCATTTACGATGATTCGTACATTTTCCTTTGGAGCATCCAGTGACTTACTGACAGCTTCAGTTACATTTTTCAACAATGCTTCTATTTTCTCCGGCGGTCTGCCTTCCATAATTTCGATATGAACAAACGGCAAGTTTATTCCCTCCTTTTATTCTTTTACAAAAAACGAAACATCCCCTAGTCCCCCTAATTTTGCTGTGACAAAATCTCCAGCTGCCAGCCTGATTGCTTCTGTAATTCCGCCCGTTAAAATGGGCTGACCGGCTTTTAGTTTTTCACCTTTCCTACTTAACATATTGGCAAGTCTAGCGACTGAATTAGCAGGATGACCAAGGACAGCTGCTCCAGCACCTAAAGATCGTATTTCGCCATTAATCGATAAAGTGACCCCTACAACGTCCAATTCTAGTTCATCAGGTTTTCGCAAATATGTTCCAAACACAGCCCCTCTTGCCGAGGTATTGTCGGCAATTACATCAGGCAAGGTAAAATTAAAATTCTCATAACGGCTATCGATAATCTCAATTGCTGGGAATACATAAGCAGTTGCTTGTAAAACATCCAGTGCTGTTACTTCCGGACCTTCCAAATCCTTCTCTAAAATAAAACCAATTTCTGGTTCAACTTTTGGATGAATGTAATTCGCTAAAGAAATGGAATCTCCGTCATTTATAACCATATAGTCAAATACATATCCGTAAATCGGATCATTTACATTCATTTGCCTCATTTTCGCTTCACTTGTAATGCCCATTTTCGGTCCTATTATGTTAAAGCCTTCTTCTAATTTCTGCCTAATGAGTTCTTCTTGAACATAATACGCTTCTTCAATAGTAAGGCCCGGATATAAATGGGCGGTAATTTTTTCAACTTCACATTTTTCCTTTTCTGCATGATGAACATATGAAGCAAGTTCTTTAATTTGGTTACTATCCATGACCTTCCTCCTAGAGAACTTCTAATGTTCTTATACTGGCTTACCGTGTTTCCTTTATCTCAGTCGGAGTTCCTTAAGTTGTGTACGTCGATGGGCAGGCGCTTCCGCTTTTCTTTTTAGAAAGTTCTGCTGCAACGTCTACGATCATGTCCTCTTGGCCGCCGACGATTTTTCTTTTGCCAAGCTCTATTAAAATATCCCGTGAATCTACTGAAAATTTTTCAGCAGCACGTTTTGCATGCAATAGAAAGCTAGAATAGACGCCGGCATATCCTAACGTTAAGCTATCCCGATTAATAATCTGCGGCTTCTGTAATATTTGTGAAACCACATCTTCAGATACATCCATTAACTTATAAAGATCAATTCCTGTTTGGATCCCCATTCTATCGAGAACAGCAACTAAAACCTCTGTTTGCGTATTTCCTGCTCCTGCACCTAAACAGCGAATACTCCCATCTATTCTTGTCGCTCCTTCCTCAATTGCAGCGAGCGTATTTCCCATTGCAAGCGACAAATTATTATGAGCATGAAACCCGACATTGATTGAGATAGCTTGTCTAATAGCTTTAATTCTCGCCCGCACTTGATCCGGCAGTAAGGCACCTGCGGAATCAACAATGTAGACCGTGTCTGCTCCATAGCTTTCCATTAGCTTCGCCTGTTCCACAATTTTTTCGACCGGAGCCATATGACTCATCATCAAAAATCCGACTGTTTCCATTCCTAAATCTTTAGCAGTTTCAATATGCTGCTTTGCAATATCTGCTTCAGTCACATGTGTCGCAATTCTCGCCATTTTTGCCCCGATTTTGGCGGCTTGTTTTAAATCTTCAATCGTACCGATTCCCGGAAGCAATAAGACAGCAATCTTTGAAAAGTCACTAACCGCAACAGCGGCTTCGATTAATTTCATTTCATCCGTTTTCGATAAACCATATTGTAATGAGGAACCGCCAAGTCCATCACCATGGGTGACTTCAATGTAAGGAATCCTTGCCTCATTAAGTGCTTTTGCAATCGTTGTTACCTGTTCAACTGTGTATTGGTGGCTGACGGCATGACTTCCATCCCGTAAAGCTACTTCTGTGATTTTAATTTCTTTTTCGAATGTCATGTTACTCCTCCTTCCTTAACTCAATATCTAAGTTTTTAAACAATCGATTTTAAACGGTTTTTGGCAAACTCTTCAGCAACCTTTACTGCAGCAGAAGTCATAATATCAAGATTGCCTGCATATTTAGGCAAATAGTCGCCAGCGCCTTCAACTTCAAGAAACACAGTAATCTTATTGCCGTCAAAAATCGGTTCTGTCCGAAGCTTATAACCTGGAACAAATGACTGAACTTTTTTCACCATACTCTCAATAGAAGCGATGATCGCTTTTCGATCCATTTTTCCATCTTCAACAATTGTATAGACGGTATCCCTCATCATAATCGGAGGATCTGCTGGATTAAGAACGATAATCGCTTTTCCTTTCCTTGCACCTCCGACCTGCTCAATTGCTTTTGCAGTCGTTTCTGTGAACTCATCAATATTTGCTCTTGTTCCCGGACCAGCACTTTTACTAGAAATAGTCGCCACAATTTCGGCATATTCAACAGCTGCTACTTCATTAATAGCATGGACAATCGGAATCGTTGCCTGACCACCGCAAGTAATTAAATTGACATTTTCAGCATCTAAATGGGAATCGATATTCACAGTCGGTGCGACGAATGGACCAATGGCTGCAGGTGTTAAATCAAGCATTTGTTTTCCAAGCTGCTTCGCTACTGACGCATTATGAAGATGGGCTTTTGCACTTGTCGCATCGAAAAGAATATCAACCAATTCCGGATACTCAAGCAAACCATCCACACCATTATCAAACACTTGCAAGCCATCTCTCTTGGCGCGCTGCATTCCTCTTGAAGTTGGGTCAATTCCCATCATTGTTGTTAATTCAAGCACATCAGAACGTCTTAATTTCATCATTAAATCTGAACCGATATTACCAGTACCAATAATGCCGACTTTTACTTTTTTCATCATCATCCCTCCTTCTTTTATTCTGTAAATGAAACCTCTACATCGCCTAAGCCGGCAAATTTCGCATAAAAATGGTCACCAGGTTTTGCTTCAATAGCAGCCGATAATGCCCCTGATAAAATCACTTCCCCCGCTTTTAGAGCAATGCCATAAGCTGAAAGTTTATTCGCTAACCATGCTACACATTTCGCCGGATCTCCTAATGCCGCAGCCCCTACACCTGTATTTTGCAAAACGTCATTTTGGTAAAGCGCCATTCCAATTTGTTTAAGATCTACTTCGGTAATCTTTTTCGAGTGTTTACCGAGAACGTATAAACCGGAAGAAGCATTGTCTGCAACAGTATCGGCTAACGTAATATTCCAGTTCTTTATCCGGCTGTCTACAATTTCAAGTGCTGGGACAATTGCATCCGTCGCAAGCAGGACATCAAATGTCGTTACATTCGGGCCAATTAAATCCCTTTTTAAAATAAAGGCGATTTCGGCTTCTACTTTTGGCTGTAAAACACGTTTATATGAAACGGTTCCTCCATTAACAATGTTCATTTGATCAAGCAGGTGACCGTAATCCGGTTCAGCAACTCCAAGCATTTCCTGCATTGCTTTTGATGTTAGGCCAATTTTTTTCCCTGTCACTTGTTGACCTTCCTTTATTAACTGTTCAACCTTATATAGCTGTACTTGATATGCTTCATCCACGGAGAGATCAGGATACAATGCTGTTACTGGTTCCACGCCTTCTTCTAAATACCAAGCATTTGCTAAATGTTTCGCAAGACTTTCCGTTTTGCCTGTGTATTCAATTTTCACTTAGGCATACCTCCTATAGCTTTATCGTAATGTTCGATAGCTCAGTGTAAAAATCAAAACTATGGGCTCCGCCTTCACGTCCAATACCACTATGTTTCATTCCGCCAAACGGCGTCCGCAAGTCCCGCAAGAACCAAGTATTGATCCAAATCATCCCCGCTTCGATTTGTCCTGCAACTCGGTGAGCGCGTTTGAGGTCACCCGTCCAAAGTGAAGCGCTTAAACCATAATGAGTATCATTAACTTGTTCAAGCACTTCTTCCTCTGTATCAAAAGGAAGGACGGTTACAACAGGCCCAAAAATTTCTTCACGCACACACCGCGAATTTCTGCCCAGTCCAGTAATGATCGTCGGTTCAACAAAATATCCTTTCTCTGATCCTTCGAGAGGCTTGCCGCCAGTTAAGAAAGTTCCGCCTTCCTGTGGGGCAAGTTCTAAATAACTTAAGACTTTGTTATAATGTTCTTTACTTACTAATGCACCAACATTTGTATTTGGATCAAGTGGATCGCCAACCTTCAATTCTTTTGTTTTGGCAACAAATTTTTCGAGGAATTCATTGTAGATTGAACGTTCTACATAAATTCTTGAACCGCATAAGCAAACCTCACCTTGGTTCATAAAACTAGAACGCAATGTCGTTTCGATTACATCCTCCATATTTGCATCAGCAAAAATAATATTCGGATTTTTTCCGCCTAGTTCAAAAGACAATTTTTTTAATGTTGGTGCCGCAGCTTTCATAATCGCACTGCCCGTTACAGTTTCACCTGTAAAAGCAATTGCATCTACATCCGGATGTGAAGTAATTGCTGCACCTGTTTCTCCAAATCCATGGACCATGTTGACAACGCCGTCAGGCACTCCTGCATCTGTACAGATTTGCGCTAATACAGTTGCTGTCATTGGGGTTACTTCAGAAGGTTTCATCACAACTGTGTTACCAGCTGCAAGTGCGGGCGCTAATTTCCAAGTCATAAGTAATAAAGGTAAATTCCACGGATTGATAAGGCCAACAACCCCGACTGGACGACTAACGGAATAATGAATAGCAATATCATCTTGCTGATAGGCTTCATTCCCCACCGAAATCATGTAATCCGCAAAGAAATGGAAATTGTATGCGGCGCGATCAATATCAACGTTTGTCGACAGCCACAATGGTTTACCTGTATCAAGTGTTTCGAGCATCGCCAATTCGTCTTTTCTTTCCAGAATCAAATCGCCAATTTTACGTAAAATAGCCGAACGTTTTCTTAAAGGCATTTTTCGCCATTCACCTTTAATTGCTTTTCTTGCCGCTTTTATAGCTAAATCAACTTCCTCTTTTCCACCTTCAGAAACAACTCCTAATACTTCTTCTGTTGCTGGGTTTACATTTTCAAATGTTTTGCCATTTTTTGAAGGAACATATTGACCATCAATATAATGATAACAATCAATTGGTTTAACTTTCGTTTCTGTTGCAAGCATAATAGTGCCTCCTTTAGGATTTACTCAGCAATGATCTTTTTTTCAGAAGATTTTTTCCTCTTGCTCCTTATTATATAAACCGCTTTTTTTCATTCATAGCGTATCGTTCCTATATACGGAACAGTTCAAAAAATTTTTTATATATTTTCAGTAACATTACAATTTAACAAAAGATAGCGATTACAAAACGCTATACATCGGCATTCAAATCAATTAATATAATGGATAAAGATGTTCCACTATGAAGAACAATGATGAGGAGGTTTAATGGAAATGGCAAAAAATGATCCAAGTACACTTTCTTCTGTGAAAAATGCTCTTCAAATCTTAAAAAGTTTTTCCATGTTTAAGCCAACGGTGAAAGTCAGTGAACTAGCCCAATCATTAGGATTAGCAAAGAGTACTGTAAGCAGAATTATGAAAACGCTTGCGAGCGAAGGGTTTGTCATGAAAGACCCAGAAACAAATGGCTATCGCTTAGGTCTATCAGTACTAACACTTGGAGGTTTGGTCACGAATAATTTAGAAATCAACAAAGAAGCGATACCCGTTTTGAATGATGTGGTTGCAAAAACAAAAGAAACTGCACATTTGGCGATTCTGGATGGCCTCGATACGATTTATATTTTCAAAGAGGAATGCCATCATCCCGTTCGGATTTTAACCCATATTGGAAGGAAAAATCCCGCCTACTGTACTAGTTCAGGAAAAGTGATGCTCGCCTTCCATGACGGTAATTTATTGGAAGAAGTTATTCAAAATGGGCTACAACCTTTTGCAAAAAACACTATTACAAATCCTGATGAACTTAGAGCAGCAATTAATAAAGTCAAAGCTCAAGGCTATGCTGTCAGTACAGAAGAATTAACTGAAGGAACCCGTTCAATTGCTGCCCCAATTCGTGACTACACAGGAAAGGTCGTTTCTGCCATCAATATCGTTGGACCTTTGCAAAGATTACCAGATTACAAGATTCCAAGCATGGCACGAATTCTTGTAGACGCCGCTAAAGAAGCATCAGAACGACTAGGATATGACGCAAGATTTTTTAGGTAAAGCTCAAAATTTGTTGGCAAACTTCGTATGTACAAAACAACCATAATATTTGAAATCCTCTCAGACTCGTGACCCTTTATCACGGTTATAACTATGATTCTAACAATAATATTTCATTCACATACCTTCTATTTGCTGTTACACATCTGCCTTTGGATAAAAATGAGGGAAAGTTCTTCTTACAACTAAAATGAATATCTTTTTCCGTAACCTATTATGAGAGAGGTTAGTTTTCCCTGTTGTAAGTGAATAGTAGATTAAGTATTAAGGAAAACAGCTATTTTCTTCATCAAGTATTACTCAATGGGATCAGCACTTCGGCTAAGCCTTCATAAGGCATACATCGAGGAGGCTTTAGTCGGAGCGCTGAGAAATCACAACCTGTTTTAATGAAACTTTCGATAAATAATTATCAATTTAGAACTTCTAGTGCTCCTGCTACATCATAAAGGCTCAAGTCAATTTCTGTTGGGCCACCCAAGGCCAACGCTGCCAGCTCAGCTCCAAGATAAGGACCCGCAGTTAATCCAGAAGCGCCGAGGCCATTGGCGACAAGAAGCCCTTCATATTCAGGAAGTTTCCCAATTACAGGAAGAAAACCTGGAGTAAATGGACGGAACCCTACTCGTGTTTCAAGAACTGTACTGTTTGCAAGCCCTGGAGCAACATTTAATGCTTTTGTTAAAACTTCATGGATGCCACCAGCTGTAACACTGCAATCAAATTCATCTGTATTTTCATGTGTTGCTCCTGCTACAATCCTACCATTTTCAAACGTAAGAATGTATTGGTCACTTGGCGGCATTACAACGGGCCAGCTGCTTGTATCTACATTTTTTAGCTGAAAATGCATAATTTGTGCCTTTTGGTGGGTTACAAGAAACTGAATACCTAATGGCTGCAATAATTCGTTTGCCCAAGCTCCTGCTGTTACAATGACTTGATCACATTCCATTGCATGTCCATTCACCTGAACACCCACCACTTTTTTTCTCTCTACAGTCAATGTTGCGTCACCTTTATATAGTGTAGCGCCATGCTTTTTAGCAGCACTGATGAGAGAATGGAGAAGCTCTTTTCCGTTTACACGGGCAGCGCCACTAATATGAACAGATGCGTACTCTTCCGCTAACAACGGAAATAGCGTTTTTGTTTCACTTGCTGATAGTCGAGATATTTCTCCGATTTCCGGCGCATCTTCTCGCCGTGTGAATGCACGTTCTTCCATTTTATCTAGTTTTGCTCGGTCTGTATGGAGGCTAATTGCTCCTACTTGTTTATAGCCTGTATTCGTTTCGCCATCTATTTCTAATTGTTTGATTAAAGTATGGTAGTACCTAGCTCCAGATTTTGCTAACGAGTACCAAGCTTTGTTTCTTCTTTGTGAAAGCCATGGACAAATAATGCCGGCTGCGGCGCTACTAGCTTGACCTACTTCTTTCCGGTCAACCAGTGTAACCTTTGCCCCAGATTTAGCAAGATGATAAGCTGTTGAAGCTCCCAAAATTCCTGCACCGACAACGATATATGATTGCATGATAGAAACACCTTTTCTTTTTCATTTATTCCGATCAATGATTCACCTTATTTTTTACTGACAATGACGTCTCACCTTTATTTTAACATATTGATTATGTTGTATTTGAAAGTTAACACCCCAGTCTTCATTAAAAAGAGGCTGGCACAAAAGTATATTAACTAAAGAAATAGCGAATGTTGCGCTCAACCCCCGCTCAGGAAATATATTTCGCTTTCCGGAGCTGATTTGTGCAATGTTCTTCTTTAGCTAACCACTTTTGAGTTTTGTCCCAGCCTCTGGTTCCTTCAATACGTTTTATTTAGTTGGATTCGTTAAATTCAATCCTGTATAAATCTCTTCTGCGATCTCGCAATTGTCGTACGGAACCGCTATTACGATGACGTCTCAATTTTTCAAGATCGACGTCACCGACAACCACCGTATCAACATTGGCATCACACTCCCCAACAATTCCATCCCTTGCAAATCCAAAGTCTGAAGGTGAGAAAATACCGGATTGTGCATACTGAATATCCATGTTTTCTACATGTGTTAAGTTTCCAACAGTACCTGCAATACAAGTATATACTTGATTTTCAATCGCCCGTGCCTGCGCACAATATCGAACACGGAGATATCCTTGACGATCATCTGTACAAAACGGAACAAAAATAATATTTGCCCCGTTATCTACTGCAATGCGCGCGAGTTCCGGGAACTCAATGTCATAACAAATTTGAATGGCAATTTTACCACAATCCGTATCAAATACATTAATTTCATTTCCTTCCGCAATCCCCCACCATTTGCGCTCATTAGGTGTTACATGAAGCTTCGTCTGTGTCTCGATTGTACCGTCTCGGCGAAATAGATAGCCAACATTATAAATATCTCCATCTTCTTCAACAAAATGTGATCCACCAATAATATTGACGTTATATCTTACTGCAAGTTCTGTAAACAATTCGATGTATTGATCAGTATATTCGGCTAATCGGCGAACAGCACGATCTGGCCGTTTTTCTTCTAGATATGACATCAACTGAGTCGTAAAAATTTCTGGAAAAACAGCAAAATCTGAACCGAAGTCGGCTGCAACATCTACATAATATTCAATTTGCTTAGTAAAATCCTCAAATGAATCAATTTTCTTCATCATGTACTGTATTGCACAAATTCGTACTGGAAATGATGCCCGATAAACACGTCGTGACTTTGGAAGATAATCAATATTGTTCCACTCCATCAAAGTCGCAAATGAAGCAGATGCGACGTCATCCGGAAGGTAACGGCTATTAATACGTTTAATTTTAAATCCTTCTAAAAGTTGAAAGGACAATACAGGATCATATATGCTATGTTTTTCAACCTCTGCCACATACTCACGCGGCGTCATTTTATCCTTATATTTATAGTAATTTGGTATGCGGCCACCAATAATAATACTTTGAAGATTTAATTGACGTGCGAGCTCCTTTCGCGCTTCGTACAGACGGTGTCCAATTTTCATGCGGCGATATTCAGGATCAACCATTACTTCAATACCATATAGATTAAATCCATGAGGATCATGATTTGTAATATATCCGTTATCTGTAATGGTATTCCATGTATGTTGGTCATCGTATTCATCAAAGTTGACGATTAAACTTGAACAGGAACCAACAATTTTATCCTCATACTCCACACAGAATTGCCCTTCCTGAAAAATACGAATATGACTTTCTAACTGTTCCCGCTTCCACGGCTCCATTCCTGGAAAACAGCGTTTCCATAGCTTCATAATTTCATCTATGTCTTCCATCCGGATATTCCTTACAATGATTTTCTTCTCGTATTTCGACATATCTGTCTCTGACACGCTCTCCACATCCTTATCTCGATCTTACATTCACCTTTTTTGTTTTTCTTCGTAAAACATTTTTCAATGTACTCTAATAATATTATCATACCCCTTCAATAACATTTTTAACTTCAATTTTAATCCTCAATTGCTTGTAACAAATTTTAAAAATCATTTCTCAACGAATGCAATCTTTCCTTCTTAAAAAACAGAACTTGTAATGCTCGATTTTTTAATGAACTGTATTTTTTACTGACTACAAATATGTTAACTTAAATTATTTTTACGTTGACATATTATGTTATTCGGCGCTAAAATGGCCATATATTCCCACTTTCAAAAATAAAATACGTTAGGAGAAATTATAATGAAGACAAAAGAAATGATGTATATTGCTTTATTTGCTGCCGTAATGGGGGCTCTTGGCTTGATTCCACCAATTATGTTAACTTTCACCCCCGTCCCTATCACACTTCAAACAATTGGCTTCCTTCTAGCTGGGGGCATACTAGGAGCTAGACTCGGAGCTTATAGTCAAATTCTTTACTTATTGCTTGTTGCCGTCGGAATGCCAATTTTATCTGGAGGCCGCGGTGGTTTAAGCGTTTTTGTTGGACCAAGTGCTGGTTATTTATTCGGATATCCAATCGTCACTTTTTTTATCGGCTATATTTTTTCACTTTTCCGTTCATTACGTTTCAGACATATTTTAATCGTAAATCTTACTGTAGGCGTTTTTTTAATTTATTTGCTTGGCATACCGGTACAAGCTTTCATAATGCATCTTTCCCTTCTAAAAACGATAAAAATAAGTTTAGTCTATATTCCCGGCGATATCGTTAAAGCGATTTTTGCATCTTTTTTAGTGTATAAACTACGAAAATATCCATTTTTCAACCGGAGTATTTCAAATTCAAAAAATGCACATGAATCACCTTTTTAAGGAGGTTTAATCATGTCGCTTATTACTTCCACCTATGAGATATACGCAAAACAGTTTCCAGATAAACTTGCTATTTGTACAAAGGAACAAAAAATAAGCTACCGTGAGTGGTATGAGGCAGTCAATCAAACTGCCAACTGGCTACATACTCTTCATAGTACTAATAAAATAGTAGGTATTTATATGGAAAATGGGATTCCTTTTTTACAGGTTTTTGCAGGCGCTGCAGCCGCAGGGTGGATAGCAGTTCCGTTCGATTTAAAATGGAAAAACAATGAGTTGCTGAAACGTGGGGCATTAGCTTCCCCCTCTATTTGGATCACATCGAAACAGTTTTATAAAAAGCTAAAAAGCATATATGAAAATGTTATGTTGTGGGACGATTGTTTAATAAGCATCAGACAATATTTGCATACGAAGCTACTGCGTGAGAATAATAGTAGCGCCCCATTTTATATGGGATTTACTTCCGGATCGACAGGGAATCCAAAAGCATTTATTCGTTCTCATCAATCTTGGATAGAAAGTTTTAAGTGTAATCTTATTGATTTTCATATTCAAGAAAACGACCGCATCCTTATACCAGGATCCTTAATCTATTCTCATTTTTTATATGGGGCTGTCAGCACTCTCTTTTTAGGTGGAACTGTATATTTGCTCGCAAAATTTTCTGCTACAGAAACGATCTCATTTTTACACGAGCATCCTATTTCCGTTATCTATACTGTACCGACAATGATCGAAGCGCTCCTAAAAAAGGGAGCGGTGATCAACACTCCAATAAAAATTATTTCATCAGGAGCAAAATGGGAAGAACATTCTAAGCAAAAAGTGAAGAACTTTTTTCCTCAACATTCCTTATATGAATTTTATGGTGCCAGTGAACTAAGTTTTATTACGTTTTTAACTGATGAGCAAAAACCTGGATCTGTCGGCAAACCTTGTCACAATGTGGAGATACAGATAAGAAGAAACAATCAAGAAACTGCGGGACCATACGAAATAGGGAAAATTTATGTGCACAGCAAAATGGCATTTATAGGATACATAGAGGGTGAGCATAGTACAACGACGCAATCGCTTAAAGATGAGTACGGCTGGGTTACAGTTCATGATATGGGCTATTTAGATGAAGATGGCTACTTATATTTGGTTGGACGTGAAAATAACATGATTTTATATGGGGCAATAAATATTTTTCCAGAGGAAATAGAGATGGTATTATCTTTACATCCAGATGTAGAAAGAGCAGCCGTTATTGGACTAGCAGATCCTTATTGGGGGCAAATCGTTGCAGCTGTTATTCAAGGAGAAACATCGAAAAACAAACTAATAAATTGGTGCAATTTGCGATTAGCTTCGTATAAAGTGCCGCGCAAATGGTTTTTCATTGAAAAAATGCCACTCACCATAGGCGGTAAAATTGCACGCTCCGAACTAAGGGAGCGATTACATGCGATGGTGAAGCTCTGATGAATCAAGCTGTCATTGTCAATGCCAAGCGTACACCGATTGGTAAGAAAAACGGTATACTTAAAGGACTGGTCCCACACCTGCTGGCTGCCCCACTTCTAACCTTCTTATCTAAAGGTATTGAGGAGGATATCGAGGATGTTATACTCGGAAATGTAGTCGGTCCTGGAGGAAATATCGCCCGTTTATCTGTTCTTGAAGCTGGACTCCCCCTTTCCGTTCCAGGCTTTACGATTGACCGGCAATGCAGTGCAGGCCTTGAAGCGATTCGCATCGCCTGTTACCTCGTGCAAGCAGGAGCCGGCTCATGCTATCTCGCAGGTGGCGTAGAAAGTGCAAGCACTTCTCCTTATCATAAACGTGCACAATTTTCGCCAAACCGTATCGGAGATCCTGATATGGGAATTGCAGCTGAATATGTAGCTGAAACATACAATATTACGAGAACGATGCAGGATGAATACGCTCTATTAAGCTATCAACGGAGTTGGGACGCTTTTAAAGCTGCCCATTATGAGAAAGAAATATTGGCTATAGATTCCTTTAAAAGAGACGAAGAATTATACCGAACAAGAAACATCGAAAAGCTGTTAAAACGGGCCAAACCGGCTTTCAAACAGAACGGAACGGTCACTGCTGCCAACAGCTGTGGTATTCACGATGGTGCCTGTGCAGTAATAGTTATGGAAGAAGGAAAAGCCCATGATCTTGGGTTTCAGCCAGTTTTATACTTTATTGATAGCCAGATTTCAGGCGTACATCCAAATTTTCCTGGAATTGCACCTGTACCCGCTATTCAGAAGTTATTAAATAGAAATAATCTCACGATTAAAGATATCGATCTATTTGAAATCAATGAAGCCTTTGCGTCGAAAATCGTCTCTTGCTCCCAAGAACTCTCGATCCCATACGAAAAATTAAATGTTAATGGCGGTGCCCTTACAATTGGTCACCCGTATGGTGCATCAGGAGCAATTTTAATTACAAGATTGTTTTATGAAGTACAAAGAAATCGAAAAGTACAATATGTAGTTGCTGCAATAGGCAGCGGCGGTGGAGTCGGCGTTGCGATGTTATTGAAAGTGATGTGATTGGGCAAAAAAATTCAAATCCCTACATAACCACTATAATTTCAAGGTAAATGGTCAATAAGCGTTAATATTAGTGTCTCCATTCTCCTTTATGAGGTGATAGTATGCAAACAAAGTCCTATTCCTTTCTTTTTACAAAAGCTGAGGTACACCAATTTATTCACTTAGTCGGTGATCAAAATCCAATTTATTACAGTGATAAAACAGCTAAGTCATACGGTTATCGAACGATTCCTGTCCCTCCTACAATGCCTACAATTGTTTATAAGATAATCAAAACACCATGGAAGCTGACGGCACCTGTTATTCATAGAAGACAAACATGTACATGCCATCAAATCATGTACATTGATCAACCATATACTGGTTTCATTACTTTGACAAAACACATACAACGCCAAAAAAAGACGTTTATCAGCCAAGATCTTAAGATTTATGATCATAATAAGCAACTTTGCTTCACAGGGACAACAGAATTAATTGCAGGTGATCTGCTTGAAGATCATTAAATTTCAAGTTACTGAGCAGGATATAGAAGTTTATGCAAGCTTGTCTGGTGATTACAATCAGATTCATCTTAGCCAAAAATATGCACAGCAATATGGGTTTTCTGACAAGATTGCTCATGGGATGTTGACGATGGCTAAAATATGGAGTGCTATTTCAAGCGAATTGTCCTTATTTCAATGGCCTGATCAATTCGACCTATCATTTATCTCCCCTGTTTATGCAGGAGATCAAGTTACGATTTATCTACAGAAAGTAGGCGCACACATGAAACTTAGAGGGACGTGTCAACATAAAATAGTTGTTAAAGGAACCATTCTGTTAAAAAATCAGAGTGCTAGAACATCATCGGATCAATTCTAGTTCATTTACTATTTACATGCTTTAAATGATGAAACCATTACTCATTCCATAAGAAAAACCCCTCGTATGTAAGCTCTCCGCTCTTGTTCATACAGGGGATGATATTAGTGTATTGATAAAATATTTTTACATCATTTATAAGCTAATCGATCGAAGTTGGGATATTTTCAAGAATGTTTTCTTGATGTTTACTAGAAGATCGCATCAACATAACATAAGAGATAAATCCAACTCCAATCCCTAAAAACCAGGAATAATTGTACAGCTCTTTTAATGCTGGGAATATTAAACCGATAAAGGAAGCTATTAACCCTATCGCCAATGAAATAAGGGCATTGACGTTCCATCCGTTTTTATATTCATATTCCCCATCTTTTTTATAGAAACTTGCCATATCATATTTACCACGGCGCACGATATGATAATCAGCAATCATCATTCCTGCAACTGGGCCGAGTGCTCCTCCAATTGCTCCAAGAATACTAAAAATGATTCCAGAATTGTTGTACCAAAGCCATGGGGCAAAGAATAATGCTATTACGATGGAAATGAGACCAGCCTTTACGAAATTCAACTTTTTCGGAAATAAGTTTACTAAATCGTACGCTGGAGAAACTACGTTTGCTGCTACATTGACAGACAAAGTAGCAATTAACAAAGCGATTGCACCTAAGATTAAAATAATTGGATTTCCAAACTGTTGTAATAACTCGACCGGATCCCAAATCGGCTTACCAAAGGCAATGATAGTGCCTGAAGTCGTAATAATACTCATAATTGAAAAAATAATGGCTGTTCCAGGCAATCCAATTCCTTGACCAATCATTTGGTCCTTTTGACTACGAGAAAAACGGGTAAAATCAGGTATATTAAGAATTAATGTTGCCCATGTACCAATAAGCCCAGTAACAGAAATCCAAAATACTCCCCAGAATTCCCCTCCAGATAATTTTGATGGTTCGCTAAATAAAGGACCAAAGCCTTTCGATACAACAATTGCCCAAATGACTAGTCCTAATCCTAACACAATGACAAGTGGTCCTGCCCAAAGTTCAAAAAATTTGACTCGTTCCATCCCATGCGAAATGACATATGCATGTAAGATCCAAAAAAGTGCAACCGCAATAGCATCATCTAAACCCATGCCTAAAAGATGAAAACTTGCTAAACTGTGCCAACCCGGTATTAATACGCCTAAAACTGCACCGACTGCCTTACTACCTGCATACGCTTGGACTGCGAACCAAAAGATGGCAACAAATGCACGAATAATAATCGGAATTTGAGCACCTTTATAGCCAAAAATCGCCCGGATTAAAACTGGAAATGGGACTCCATATTTCGCTCCAGAAGAACTATTTAACCACATCGCAGCAATTAAAATGACATTTGCTACTATGACAGTGGCCAACGCTTGCCATACATTCATTCCTAAACTTAATAAGCTTCCTGCTGTTTCATAAGCAACAATATTATGAACCATTCCCATCCAAACAGTTGTATAATTGAGCCAATTCCAATTCTTTTTCTCCTTAGAAACAGGGGCAAGGTCCTCATTATATAATGATGGATCTTTGACAGCTAACTCATTTGGCTCTTTCATTAAATAGTTACTCATTATCCCATCTCCTTTTGTAAAACTACAATGCATTATTTTTTTAATTTTCAAATTATTTAATTTGTAATTTTACTTATCATTGCTCCTCATTCTAATTCCTCTTCAATCGGTGCTGTAAATGTGAAAATAAAACTATATAAAATCCGTCCCTATTACATTGGAATACTAATCATCAGTCTAAACATCAATTTATGCGTAAATGAAAATTTGCAAAGCGCTTCTTATAAACATATAGCCATTGCTACTAACTTAATTTTAGAAAATGACGGCACCAAAACTGGATCGGCTGCAACTGTCTGTGTATACAATATCTGTATATCTGTAAAGTTCCCTCATACATCCACCCCTTTTTCTTTTAGAATGACCCTGCCTTTAGTTTGATTCTAACTGTACTTTTCATATTAATCTCGTTTTTTGTTAACATATCAGACATAGTATTTTTCACAAAAAAATATCAATTGCAAATTTGCAATTGATACTTAAGATTGGTTGCGAATACATTATTTATAAAACAACTACTTTTCAAGAATTGCAAAATTGCATGATCTATTGCATTTTCGCAATGTTAATATTTAACTTTTCATTTTTCTTGACAGTGTTGAAGCATCCACTCCTAAAGCACACTAGCGTCCTTCATTATCTCACATTTTTGTAATGCTTCTTCAATAATTAGCCGTTCGTAGTTATCCGTAGCTTTAATGACAATTATCCTCTTTAATGGGAAAAAATAAATGATATAACATTAAATAGTAAGAAATAACGAAATATTCTCCAAGAGGATAATACGGATTTATTAATATTCATATTAGTTGTTTGTATTGTGGTATTTGGATTATCAAGTATCTGCTTTTGGTGGCCTATAAAAATTTGAAAAAGCTATTTGAACAAATAAAAAATGAAAAATAAAAAGGCTCTCACTAAGTGCGAGTCTTTTTTATTACCAGTGACCAGTAACTTTACAAGCTTTCTTAACGCTAGAGTAATTTTTGCCCCATTTGTGGCAAGCTTTGTACATTCCTAATGTATAAGCATCATCAATAACGTGAGTTGCTAAAGTAGCTCCAACTATCCCCCAACATAACAACTTTAGTTTATGGACCATATTCAAATTCTCTTCAATATATGCATCGCTAATTACCATGTAGAGCTCGACTTTCCATTTTATTAATAAACCACTAGCCTATTCTGTAAGTTAAATGGAAGATTATCTAACATCATTTTTGTAATTCTTAACAATCTTTGAAAGAAATTTTATATACAATACCCATATAATGAATTTACAGAAAAATGATAATATAAAGTCATAAATACAGATCTACTGAAAAAGCTTTTTCCATCAAATATGTTATGAAATTTTGAATCCATCTCTCATCATGCAGATCATCATTTTTTATAAGATCTTTTCTAAAAGCTTGCTGTTGTAAAAGAAATTGATTTCCGCTCTAGGATGCTCCCTTTCCGTGAGAGTCTCATACCTTCCGCTCTTCAAGCTTGAAATAGTTTGATGGAACAGCAATAAAGTTTACGAAAGCAGTCTTTTATTAACAGAAAGAAGTAAGGAATCTTCACACACCCCTTGCTAACATCCATGAAAGGAATGAACAAAATGAGTTTAGAAGCATTAAATAAACAAGTGAAAACAGATCTTTCCTATCTTGGCTTTGGTGGACCTGATTGGGTGCAGCCAACTGTCCATTCTGATGGACATGTTTTCGATGTTGTAATCGTTGGTGGCGGCCAAAGTGGTTTAGGCGCTGCATTTGGTTTGTTGCGTGAACGTATACCAAACATTCTCGTTATTGATGAAAACCGGGAAGGATTAGAGGGACCTTGGGAGACATATGCACGAATGGTGACATTAAGAACACCGAAACATTTAACCCCACTTGATCTTGGTATTCCATCTCTTACTTTTCGTTCATGGTGGGAAGCCCAATTTGGGACAGAAAGCTGGGAAGCGATCGATAAGATTCCACGCGGGGACTGGATGAACTACTTACGCTGGTATCGAAAAATATTAAATCTTCCCGTTATCAACGAGGTGAAACTAAACCTTATCGAACCTACAGAGGATGGAATCCATCGATTGCATATCGGAGGGACAGGGGCACCAACAAACGAAATATTAACCCGAAAAGTTATTCTTGCCACCGGGATTCAAGGCGGCGGCGAATGGCATGTTCCACCAATGATTCGCAAAAAATTGCCAGCACATCTCTATGCCCATACGTCTGAAGCGATTAATTTTAAAGCACTAAAAGGAAAGAGGCTTGCCGTTTTAGGAGGAGGTGCGTCCGCCTTTGATAATGCAAATGTTGCCCTTTCTGAAGGAGCCGCAGAGACGCACGTCTTTGTTCGTCGTAAAAAATTACCGCAAGTCAATCCAATTCGTCAAATGGAAGTTTCCGGCATGATTGAACATTTTCATGTACTTTCGGATGCAGAAAAATATGCGGTCATGTCTCATTTCTTTAACCATAACCAACCACCGACAAATGATACATTCCTACGTGCTTCTTCATGGCCTGGCTTTAACTTGCACTTAGGTGCCCCTTGGCTCGATGTTAAAGCTTTAAATAATGGAGTAGCTGTAACTACACCGCAAGGCATTTTCGATTTTGATTTCTTGATTATTAGCACTGGACTCGTTACTGATCCAGCATTACGTCCGGAACTGAAGCTCGTTGAAAAACATATTGCTCGCTGGGGAGACTGCTATAATCCTCCTGAAAAAATAGAAAACCCTGTGATTGATGAACATCCTTATTTAAGTCCTGGTTTTGCTTTTTTAAGCCGCGATGAAAAAGGTAAGAAAATGCTTCATGGAATTTTTGCCTTTAATTATTCAGCTTTAATTAGTTGCGGACTTTCAGCTTCTGCTTTGTCTGGTATGAAACAAGGTATACCAAAACTTGTTGCAGCAGTTGCAGATGAACTCTTTCACGATCAAAAGAATGAAAAGTTACAAGATTTCTTTAACTATAATGAAGCAGAATTTATCGGCGAGTGGTCAAAGACTGTGAGTCATGAAGTTTAATGGATAGAAAGGCCCAAAGGAAAAAGAATCCTTTGGGTTTTTAGTAGTTTATAGATGCTAAAAGGAATCAGTCATCTTTATTTAAAACATCTCAATAATGTATCGTCTGTAATAGGCCGCAAAGCTGGAGACCATTACTGATTCCATCTTCATCGTTAGAAGTAGTTACATACTCTGCCTTCTCTTTTAAAACATCTACTGCGTTTCCCATAGCAACCGTATGTTTTACAACCTCGAACATTTCAATATCGTTTAAACCATCTCCGAAAGCATAAGTGAACTCTAAAGATTGTTGCTGCCAAGAAATAAGCTGTTCTATTCCAGAAGCTTTTGATGTTCCTACAGGATATACATCACATCCAAATGGAGAATTTCGTATAAATTGAAAATGAGGAAATCTCTCTTGGTAATACTTTTCTTCACCTTCTTTACAAAAAAGCAGCATTAGATGAGTAGGCTCTTTTAAATAGATACTGCTATCAACTGTTGGATACTTACCACCTACACGTTGATAATTTTTCGAAATTAATTCAGAATGAGCTGCAGTTACATGAATATGATCAGCATTATAAAAGGCCATTTCATGACCATTACGTGACGCTTCCATATGTAAGGACTTTACTTGTTGTTTATTAAATGGATTTTCATAAATCAATTTTCCATTGTAGATAACATATTGCCCATTCATCGCTACACAAGATTGGATCCCAGTTTTCTCTAAAATATGCCCGATCTCACAGAGTGTGCGACCTGTAGCAATAACAGGTTCAGCCCCCTGTTCAATTAATCTATTAATTGCAGCAATTGAACTGGTCGCTACCGTTAATTTACTAGTTAAAAGTGTGCCATCTAAATCAAAAAATATCGTTTGCTTATTTTTCATTTTTTCCTCCTAGATTGGCCGAGTAGTTAAGAATTTATTAATGTGGACTTATCTTTCCCATATGCTTGCTGCCATTGTTTTTTAAAAGCAGCAATATCATTAACGGTAGCCGGAAATGATACAAACGTTGAAATTAATTGTGGGGCTACGGTTACAGTATGGGCTCCTGCAAGACAAACATCATGTATTTGTTGCACATTTTTAAAGCTCGCTGCTAAAATTTCCGTTGCCACTTCATAGTTAGAAAATAATTGTGCAATTTCCGCAACTACTTTTGTTCCATTGCCAGTTAAATTATCGATTCTATTCACATATGGTGCGACATATTTGGCGCCAGCCTTCGCCGCCATCAATGCCTGAAACGGAGTGTATATTGCAGTTCCAAGCACGGCAATCCCATCGCTCACAAGTATTTTCGTTGCTTTGATGGCTTCTTCTGTTACAGGAATTTTTATAACAACATTCCCTTGTATTTGCTTGCTTATAAATTTAGCTTCCGCTACGATTTCTTCTGCACACTCTCCGATGACTTGAATAAATAATTCTCTCTCTCCGCCAATCACTTCTCTAATTTCTTTAAATAATTCTAGGTAAGGGCGTTGCTCCTGAACAATAATTGACGGATTGGTTGTAACACCTGCAATTGGATAATACTCTATTAGATGAGCAATTTCTTCTACATTAGCGGAATCAATATATAATCTCATCCCTATTCCTCCTTATAAAAGAGAGGCTTAACCTATAAAAGACTAAGCCTTCTAATTTGTCGCTTTATAATGAAAAAAATTCAATAGATTACGATGCCTGCTCGCTTACAATTTTTATTTCGGTTCCCGGTTCAATTGAAGGAATCTCTTTCTCTTCCAAATATAAAGTGCCTGGAAGTTCTGGAGTTGTTGAACCATCAAAACGTAACGTAATATGACCTAAAGTCGTTAAATTTTGTTGAACAACATCACCAACAGATGTGATTTTAAAGGCTTCATTATTAATATAAAGTACTTGACCTGCTTGAATTTCCTCATCAACATTGACAACATCAATGCTATAGCAAAAATCTTTTAGATCTTGTGGTGCTTCGTTACCAAATAAAATAAACATTTTTTCATCAAGAAAGGTGTTTGCCATTGGACCTATACTTTTTACTTGATTCTTATAAATTGTTTTCATCGCTTCTAGCACGAGCCCTTTGCTGTGCTACTAACCTCCCATCCTATTACATAGTTTAATTCAACTAGTTTTCATGATTGATATAGGCCAAAACTTGCTAGCCAAGCAACAAATACCCTCGGGACTCCAATTAAAAACCGCGAATAAAGTACAGCTGGCACACCGACCTCTACCGTTTCAGCTTCTGCCTCAGCAAGGCCTAATCCTACAGGAATAAAGTCGCACGCATTTTGCGTATTAATCGCAAACAGCGCCGGCAGTGCCAAGTTTGGCGGAATATTGCCTTTGCCAATTTCTACACCTATTAGTGTTCCGATAATTTGTGCGATGACAGCCCCTGGTCCAAGTAAAGGAGATAAAAATGGTAATGAACAAATGAATCCGATTAAGAGTAGCCCCCATATATTTCCTGCAAGCGGAGACATCATCTTAGCAAATAGGTTGCCGATTCCTGAACCTTGAATAATCCCAATTAATAGGGATACGAAGGCCATAAATGGAATAATCGTATTAATCATTGTTTGTACTGCATCACGACCAGCCTGATAGAAAGTGTTAATGACTTTACCTGCGCCAAGCCCTATTTTCGTCAATAAACTCTTTTTACTGCTTGCAGCCAATGTTTGTGAGATCTTTTTATCACTGCTATATTTAAACTCTCTTTCAGACTCAGAATCAGGCAATTTTTCCGCTGCCGCTGCAATATTCGATAGAGCGCTCGCCTCAACTGGTTGTACTTGATCAACATCAACAGCAGAAACATAAATATCTTCAGTAATAAATTTAGCTAATGGACCGCTTCTGCCTGTTGGCATAATATTAATTGTTGGAATGCGTTTTTGTGGATAAATACCACAACGTAATGTCCCACCGCAATCAATAATTACAACTGCAATTGTTTCATCAGGGACCGATGTCTGGAAACCGTTAACAGGCTCTGCACCGGTTAATTCAGCAATTTTGTCGACAATCGCTGGTTTTGCGCCGCCACCAGTAATATAAACAATTTTATTTTTTGTAGCTGTCGGAGTAATCGTCAACGGTCCTCCGAAACCACCACTACCTCGAACAATTTTTACAGAACGATATTCCGTCATGATTATAACCTCCTTACCATCAATGATTTAATTTCACATCTGATTTCAATTTAATATTTTGTTGTTTCTCAACCATTTTTGTTGTAAAGTCAGTTATCCACCCGGAAAAAAAATTCATTACTAAACCGACAAGAAAATAGCGTACAGCCAAGTCAGCTGTATTTAAGCCTAGTTTTTCAATGCCTGTTGCAATTCCGAGCCAAATAAACAATTCACCAGGATTAATATGTGGGAATAATCCGTTACTCGTATGACAGAAATAAGCACCTGAAGCATAGTAGCTTGGTTTGTATTTTTCTGGTAAAAAGCGTCCTAATGACAATGCCATAGGGTTTCCTAACATAAAGGACCCTACTAGTGGAAGCACTAAATATCTTAATAGTGGATTTTTAGATGAAGCCATTGCTAAACGGTTAATACGTTTATCCCCTACTAATTGAATTAATGTATTCATCGCCACCATTAATAGTAAAACAACAGGTACGATGTCTTTCATCCACGAAATAAACGTTTTTGCTCCCGTTTGAAATAAATGCATAAAACCTTGTGCCAACATAACAATAATATCCATTGTCTTCTCACCTCTTAATTATGTTTTTTTATAGATACTAGACGATCCGCCTGATTCATTACTCGTTTAAAGAGACTATTTTTTTCTGGAATTTGTCCACCGCTCATAATGATCTTATAGTTGCTCACAGCCTCAAGAATCGCTTGTTTTAAGAGCTTATTACAAGCCTCCAAATCATTTTCATTTAATGTTTTAATATTCTTGCCTGTAAATCCTTGTAAATCACGAACTTTCGCCATTACTGTAACCCCTTGTATTTTTTTTGCTTGTAAAATTTTCCCGCTTTGTGATACTGCAAAGAGTACAATAGTTCCCGCACGAATTTTTCCAGGTCTTTTACCAATAGCTACTTTTCCAATCTTACGCAATTCTGTATACGCTTTCGAAAAATGCTTGATTTGTAAATAACCTAAACCTGTTTGCACAATAAATGCAACTGCAATAAACATCATGATGACAAATATTTGCATAACGCTACCCCCTAAAAATTAAATATTTTACAACCTACTTGCCTGCTCAAGATATTGCGAAACATCTATATAGTTCGTCGCTTTTGACAAGCGCTCGATTAACTCTTTATCAGTCCCAATCCGAAGAACTTCATCATAAATTTTTACTAAAAGGCTAGAATCGTTATCGGTTTCTTTCGGTATCCCTAATAAAAAGACAAGTTTAATTTCTTTTCCGTCAGCTTTTATTTTTTCAGGAAATACTCCGAGTGCCAATTCAATCTGATCCGACTTATAGTTCACGGTATGAGGTAAAGCGATATACTGGTCAAAGACCATCGACCCTTTTTCATTCCTAACCTTAAGCCGTTCTTTGAAATCGTCGTCCAGATAGCCTTGCTGTACTAAAACATCTACCATATGGTCCAAGTTTTCATAATAACGTTTCGTATGATCTAAGACGAAATATTTTTCCTCATTTATTAACAGTCTTATAATAGAATAATGATTTCTGGCTTGTTTTAGTTTAAACTTTTGTAAATAAGTTACTTTTTCAATTTCACGTGAAACGCTGCTTTCATCAAAAATCTCATTAATCATAATTAATGGAGAATCGGTTTCAAATGACAGTTCTACTGTTGAAAAAACAAGATCGTAATCTGCCAATCTCTCTTTTGTTACCTCATTTTCTGAGAATAATTCAATGGCTGTATGCTGATTTAAAATGCGTTGTAATTGAATAGCAACTAATTTTGCTGTTCCTCTTCCAGTACCACAAATAACAGCTACCTTCTTCAAGTTTTTCACTTTAACATCATTTTGAGTAATGAAAACGCCAAAATAAAATGCAATGTAGCCAAGTTCATCTTCAGAAACTTTAAGAGCATATTCGTTTTCAATTACTTGTCCGGCAATTTCTGCCATTTTAAATGCAACAGGATATTTTTCCTTCACATCTGACAGCAACGGGTTTTTTAAGCGTAGATCAAACATTAAACGATTTAACATGAAAGTTAAATGATATTGCAAGTCTGTAAAGAAAGACCGATTTTCTTGAATAACGCTTTCATCAAAGCCGATTTGTTCAATAATCAAATTTAGCAATCTTTTAATATCATCGGTAATCGCAATATCAACCATCGTTTGATTATTCGTCGGTGTTCTTCGCCCTGCAATTGGCAATGTAATAAACAGAACTTCTTGCTGAGGAATGCTAATTGGCAGCTGATTTTCAATGGCCGCAGCTATTTCCTTTGCAATCTCATAATCTTTTGTATCTAGTAATTTCGTATATTTCTCGTTCATATCATGTATTGGGTGGTCGTGTAAAAGCCGGTCAAGCATTACTATAATAAACTGCATTAATAATTGCTGAGTATTAGATTCTAAATCATATCGATTCGCAATCCTTATAATTGACTCTTTAATGTCTTCATCCAACGGATAGAAACGATATAAATAATTATAAACATGATCTAAAATAAAAAATCGTAAATCATGTTCAGTACCGCTTAAATACATTCCACTGTTTGGTTTTCCATGAATGGCTAAATTATAAGTTTTTAAGGAAACTGTTGCTTTTTTTAATTCATTAATAAGTGTTGTCCTGCCAATATTCATATTGAAGGCCATTTCATCAAGCGTATTCATTCCCTCGCTATTTATTAGCTGATCAATAATAAATGCGATCCGCGATTGCGGTGAATCTAAAAGGCTGTTCTCTGAGTTTACTTTTTTCATAAAGTTCTTAAACTGTTCTTCATCTTGAATCATTAATCGATAGCCTTTGCCTCTTTCACTCACTAATGAAGCGATCCCTTTTAAATCACTATTTAACTGTTTAATATAATTCCTAATCGTTCTCGTACTAACATCCATCGTTTGTGCAAAATAATCTAACGTGCAATATTCTTTCTTTCTCGTCATTTCAATTAGCTGGAATAGCCGATTGTCAATCGAAATGTCAGACATTTTATCACCACCTTTTCTATAATGTGAGTGCTATTCACTAAGTATAATAGACAATTAAGATATTTATCTATTTTCTTCTCATTGCCAACCTCGTTAGCCATTCACAAAAAGGTTTTGTCTGACTTTAAACAATCTGTTTTTGTTAACCGCGAGATTTACCACCCGAAATATTAAGTGTCGTACCGGTAATATAGCTTGCACGGTCTGAAGCAAGATAAGAAACAAGATCGGCAACTTCATTCAAATTTCCTTCTCTTCCTAGAGGAATGGATTTACTATAATCAGTCGCTAACCCATCTACTGTAACTCCACGAGTATATGCGAGTGCCTCGTTGTATGCATCTGTTCTCAATCCGGTTTTTTCTAAAATTCCAGGGGCCAATGCTACTACACGAATATTGTATTTTCCCAATTCCTTTGCCCATGCCCTAGTGAAAGCAATAAGTGCTCCCTTTGTTGCAGAATAACAGCTTTGACCAGCGGATCCTTCTTGACCAGTCTCTGAAGCCATATTAATAATCACTCCGCTATTGCGTTTTACCATTTCTTTAGCGACTGCTTGAGCGCAAAGGAATGGGCCCTTTTGGTTAACATTGACCATGAAATCAAAATCTTGCTCGCTCAGCTCGTATTCAGGCTTTTCTCCCGCAACATCTACTAACAATCTAGGGAGATTCACACCCGCATTATTTACTAAAATATCTACAGAGCCAAATAATTCAACTGTTTTTGCCACCATATTGTCAACGCTTTCTTTGTTTGCAACATTACATTTAATAAAATAGGGACCATCCTCTTGATGTCCTTCCTCAACATTTAAATCTGAAACAACTACTTTTACACCATTTTTAAGCAGCTCCCTCGTAATCGTTAAACCGATTCCAGAAGCGCCACCTGTAACAATGGCAACTTTTCCTTCTAAATCAAGCCATGAATTGCTCATGTTATGTTCCCCCTCATTTTTTCACGATTCTCTTTTGTTTACGCTTTCATTATAAGTTTTTTCAAATTGCACATTAATACATATTTTTTCACTTAAAAATGAAAAGTGACGTATTAATGAATAAATTAAAATTCCTAAAAGGAGCAGACAACAATCCATGAAACAAAAAATGCCTGAACGGTATATTCAGACATCGTCAAAGGGTGCTTTTTAGTTTATTTTGCAGCAGTATGTAAAGGTCTTTTTCATCTAATAGAAGATATACTATTTTTTTCTGTGAGGGAACCCAGCTTGAGTTTTAGAAAAAAATAGAACACCCCCATCGAGTAATCCATTCAATGGAGGTTGGCTACATTCATTATGTTAAGTTATTTAAAACGGCTGTTCATCCGCTCTACTTCTTGATCAATTTCATCGCGTGACATACGCATTGCTTTAGCAGATCTACCATAGCCTATTTCAATTTCATTATTTTTCAGCCCTTCAAAAATGCCATCTGCAAATGCGTCAAGCGGTTCACCAAATGTATGCAATCCCGGGCCGCCTAAATCAGTGTTAACTGCTGGCGGAGCAACCTCGATCACTTCAATATTAGTGCTCTCTACTTGATGACGCAGGCTCGTTGTGAATGAGTGGATTCCCGCTTTTGTTGCACAATAAATTGGGGCAATAGACATCGGTGTAAATGCTAGTCCTGATGATACATTAATAATCGCCGCATACTCTTGCTTAGCCAAATGCGGTAAAAATAGCATGTTCAAGTGAATTGGTGCTTCAAAATTAATGGCTATTTCTTTTTGATAATAGCTCCAGTCTTGCTCTTGATTTAACAGTTCAATTCTTTGTTGAATGCCGGCATTATTTACGATTACATTTAAATGTGGAAATTCTTTAATGACCCATTCATATAAAGCAACACGCTCAGCCTCTACCCCAACATCACATACTTTTGTTTTTAATTGTGGAAATGTTTTTTTTGCTTCCTCAAGCTTTTCTTCTCGGCGACCACATACGATCACTTCATTTCCAGCTTTTAGAAATCGTTCAGCAAATGCTAAACCTATTCCAGCTGCACCGCCTGTAATTAAAATCGTATTACCAGATAGTTTCATCTAATACCTCCAAGTAAAAAATATTAGCCAAACAAAATATTCACAAAAAAACTATAAGCTGATTATAGAATGAAACACAAGGTGATTCAAATAATTGAATCATAAGCATTAAAATACTTCTTATTCGTTATATTGTCTTTTTTTATAATCTCCCCTATCTTTGTTTCTATATATCACTGACTTAAAAAATCAAAGGAACAAGAACTGCAGAAAAAACCGCTCGTCTCATAAAGATCGAGCGGCACTTCGTATTGTGTCATATATAACTTTACTGATTGCGATTATTTTGTTTCTTTAGATGCTGAATCGAGTGCTTTTCCCATTCCTTTTAGAAAGGAAATACCAAATCCAACAGCACGATTAATATCTGGATCGCTTAACAATTTAATTAAGTTCATGACCCCGACTTTTTTATTAGACTCGAGGAATTTATTGCCTTCATCCATCCCCGACACAACACTGTTCATAAGTGATGTAACAAGCTCAGGATCAGCCTTCATTAAAGCCCCCGTCGTTCCCATAAGTGTGTTAATCAGATTTGTGACCGGATCTCTTGAAATTTGATCAAGTGCAATTTTAGCGATTTTGTCTTTAGCTTGAATCATAGAATTCGCTGCTTCAAGAACACCAATATCGTTTACTTCACCAATTAATTTAAAGATATTATTTAATGCATCTTCATGATCCGCTACAAGGTCTTTTAATTCCTCAAGTTTTTGTTGTTTAATCTCTTCTTCTGTTGGCTCATGCCGATGAATCTCTGTAATAGGAGCTGCCATTTTTTTACCTCCTTTTGAATATATATTTCGCCTTCAATAAGACTACAACGCGGCACTTTTCATTTCCTTATTGATCTGTAAGATGTACATAACCTGGACGATTCCATTTACGCTGTACCTCAACGCCATTTTGTGGGTACCGTTTTTTATTACGCGGATTTGATTTTGGAAGCGGCGTATTCCCACCTTTTCGTAAAACTTCCATCTTTACTCTCGTTTGCTTATATGCAGGCGTATTTGTACGCGTATCATAAATAGGACCTGTTAAGAAATTAATAGCTGATTCTTTATCTACAGAGTTCATTGGCAAATAAAGTTCATTATCTTTTACACGGTCTGTAATTAAAACATTTAATTTAACAGCTCCAAATGGTGATTTCAAACGAACGAGATCACCATTTTCAAGATTACGTTCTCTTGAAAGTGTTGGTGAAACTTCTACAAATACTCCAGGTACTTTCGATTGAATACCTTTTGATTTGTTTGTCATATTTCCTTCATGGAAATGTTCAAGCATTCTCCCGTTATTAATATACAGATCATATTCTTCTGGAAACTCAGCAGGTTCTACCCAATCCGAAAGAGCAAATCGTGCTTTTTTATCTGGAAAGTTAAAACCATCTTGGTAAAGGAGCGGTGTATTTTTTCCATCCAAGCTTCCCCAATGGAAACTGTTCCAGCCTTCAAGTACATCATAGCTTGCTTCCTTGAAAAGTGGTGACAAGCTGACCATTTCGGCAAAAATATCACTAGGATGTCCGTAGTTCCAATCTGCGCCCAAATGTTTGGCAACTTCTTGAATAATCCACCAATCCGGCTTTGCATCTCCTAAAGTCGGAAGTACTTGGTATAGACGCTGAACACGACGTTCTGTATTTGTAAATGTTCCTTCTTTTTCTAGCGAAGGTGTTGCAGGCAATACAACATCTGCATATTGAGCCGTTCTAGATAGGAAAATATCTTGTACAACAAAGAAGTCAAGACTTGATAGCACTTCATGTACGTGGTTGGCATCAGAATCAACTAGTGCCATATCTTCCCCAACTAGATACATAGCTTTCATGTCACCTTTTGCAATGGCATGTAACATTTCAATATTATTCAACCCGGGATTGCTGTCAATTGTTACACCGTATGCTTTTTCAAATTTCCCACGAGCTTCATCATCTGTAATATGTTGATAGCCTGGCAGCCATCCGGGAAGTGTTCCCATATCACAAGCACCTTGAACATTATTATGGCCGCGGAGCGGATATGCGCCTGCACCTGGACGGCGGTAGTTACCAGTTGCAAGCAGCAAGTTAGAAATAGCTGCTGATGTGTCTGAGCCACCAGTGTTTTGTGTTACACCCATTCCCCAAAGGATGCAAGTACCATCTGCATCACGGATCATTTCAGCAATTTTCATCAATTGTTCTTTTGAAATGCCTGTAATTTGTTCAGCATAGTCAAGCGTATATTTTTCAAGCACTTCTTTAAATTCATCAAAAAAGTTTACATTTTCTTCGATAAATGTTTGGTCGTGCCAGCCTTGATCAATCAAATATTTAGTGACAGCCATTAACCACACTTGGTCTGTACCTTGTTTTGGACTAATAAACAGATCTGAACGCTCTGCCATTTCATTTCTGCGAAGATCAGCTACAATCAATTTTTGACCATGATATTTATGCGCTCTTTTAATCCTTGTTGCTAGGACAGGGTGCCCTTCTGCAGGGTTTGCACCAACAATGATGACAAGACCCGATTTGGCAATATCTTTAATTGTACCAGCGTCACCGCCCATACCAACTGTACGAAATAGTCCATCTGTTGCTGGTGATTGACAGTAGCGGGAACAGTTATCAATATTATTTGTCTCAAACACTTGGCGAGCCAGTTTTTGCATTAAATAGTTGTCCTCATTTGTAATTTTTGAGGAAGAAATAAATCCTACAGAACCTTTTCCATATGTTTCTTTTATAGAACCAAGTTTGCTAGCTACTAAACTGAGCGCTTCTTCCCAGCTTGCTTCTACGAATTGGCCATTTTTACGGATCAAAGGAGTTGTCAACCGTTCTTTCGAGTTTACAAAATCCCAGCCAAATTTACCTTTTACACAAGTAGAGATAGCATTCACAGGTCCTTCATGTGTTGGTTGCACTTTTAAAATTTTTCGTCCTTTTGTCCATACTTCAAACGTACAGCCAACACCGCAAAAAGTACATACAGTTTTTGTTTTTTTCGTACGTGTTTCCCGCATTGCCGCTTCTACTTCTGAAATTGCAAAAATACTGCTGTAGCTAGGTTCAACTTCTTTAACAAGATCAATCATTGGATCTAGCATATCGCTTTTTAGCCCTGTCATGAAGCCAGCTTCTCCAAGCATTGATTTTTCCATCAATGCGTTACATGGACAAATCGTTACACATTGGCCGCAGCTGACACATGAAGAATCATTAATGGAGAGCCCCTTGTCCCATAGAACACGAGGACGATCAGCCTCCCAGTCAATTGATAATGTTTCATTTACTTGCAGGCTCTGACAAACTTCCACACATTGACCGCAGGCAATGCATTGATTTGGATCATAACGATAAAATGGGTGCGACATATCTACACCGCTTGGATCTACTTTCGGCGTATATGGGTATTTTTGACTTTCAATCCCCATTAATTCAGCTGTATTATGTACTTTACAATTTCCGTTATTGTTATCGCATACTGTACAATACAGCAGATGGTTCGCCAAAATTCTGTCCATTGCTTCTGTCCGCGATTCTTGAGCTCTAGCTGCGTCTAATTGAATATCCATTCCATCTTCAGCAATAGTCGAGCATGAACGAACAAGTTTTCCATTCGCTTCCACAATACACGTATCACAAGTTTGAATTGGATCTACTTCTGGGACATAACAAATTTGTGGATGTGGTATATTGTATTGATTAATAATCTCTATAATTTTGGATCCGGCTTTTGCTTCATAGTTTAAACCGTTGATTTTGACATGAATATCGTAATCTTCCATTGCATTTCCCCCTTTAAAGACAAAAAAACCACCATGATATACAGTCCTCTAGTAAGGATGTAAATCATGGTGGAATAGTTTAATAACAAAACTTGCTAATATACCAATCCAATCCATTTGATTGAATGATAGATCCATAACAGTACACTATTATGCAACCATCGTTTATATTATGATTATAACTCCACTTATCCAAATAAACAATATAGTCATTCCACTTTTAATTTTTTCAGGCTCTTCCCCTTTTATTTTTTTTCTAATTGTTTTATGATTAAAAAATTGTAAGGAGTAAAAAAACGGGAGAGATTTAAATGTCACAAGTAATTCATGAATTCAATGATATTATTCGCAAGCTTCGAAAAGAACTATTTGGAAAAGGCCCTGAGCGCATTCATACTGTTTTCGTCGAAAATATGGCTGTCTCTACCTTGTATGGGAACTTGACTCCTACAGAAATTTTCCTTTGCAAAACACCTGAAGGAAGAGAAATGATCCATTCGGCTAGAACAAAAATGATACAAGATCTTTATGCAGTTAGTCCGCCAAAAGGGATGGAGGAGCTCGTCGGCGCCAAATTAGTACATTTATTTTCGGATATTAAGCTTGAAGAAAATATTGCCGTCTCCGTATTTGTTTTTGATAAACATATCGTTTAAGTTATAAAGACAAGTAATAATATTTCCATACTGACCTTTGAAGAACACAAGGAGTGAAAACATGAAAGAGGTTGACACGAAACGGGGGATTATCCGTATTCACAATGGACATCTGCAACAAACAATCGATACAGTCGTGACTGAGTTTCCTGTGACAGTGAAAGTAAATGGGCAAGAATTTGTAACAATGGTTTGTACTCCTGAGCATATAGAGGACATGGTCATTGGTTATTTAGTTTCTGAAGGGGTTTTAAAAACTTATAAAGATGTGAAGGATATTTGGATACAAGAAAAAGAAGGATTCGTCCACGTCAAAACTGATAACATTAACCCTTATTACCAAAACTTACAAAATAAGCGTTACATTACATCGTGCTGCGGAATGAGCAGACAAGCATTTGTTTTTGTAAATGATGCTTTAACAGCAAAAAAAATAAGTGGTATTAATATAAAAATCACACCTGATCATTGCTTCCGTTTAATGAGGCAACTACAAGAAACCGCTTCCACTTTTCAAAAAACTGGAGGTGTCCATAACGCTGCATTATGTGATGCTAATGGCGTTCTTATTAGTCGAATGGACATCGGACGGCATAATGCTTTAGATAAAATCTACGGATATTGTTTAAAGCATAACCTTTCAACAAAAGGAAAAATCATTGCCTTTAGCGGCCGTATTTCATCGGAAATTTTATTAAAAGTAGCAAAAATAGGCTGTGAAATTATTCTATCAAAATCAGCGCCAACGGAATTTGCTTTAAAATCAGCGGAAGAGTTAGGAATTACAACAGTAGGATTTATCCGCAACAATTCAATGAATATTTATACTCGACCGGAACGAATTGCCAACATCAATATTACCGCCTAATATGAGTCAACATATAAATGAACCCGCTGCATATGAACTGCCCCCTGTCAAGTAGACAGTGGAAATAATAAAAATGATTTAAGCGGCTTTAGCTCTATATTCCATCGGGCTAAGGCCGTTTAATCGTTTT
>NZ_JAAIWK010000031.1 GCF_011008565.1 Heyndrickxia ginsengihumi | reverse complement strand
CAAAAACGATTAAACGGCCTTAGCCCGATGGAATATAGAGCTAAAGCCGCTTAAATCATTTTTATTATTTCCACTGTCTACTTGACAGGGGGCAGTTCAAAGTTACATTTACGGGGTTCTTTCTAATAGAAAAATAATAGTATGATAGTGTCGAATTGTACATTAAGGTTTGAAAATCGTTGAGATGACTTGGTTATATGACATTTCACTATCTACTTCATATGTACCAGGACGCAAGTTATTTTCTATCCCTTTATTTTCTACATCTTTTGAGAATTTAAAGGCATCATCAATAATTTTAGCTTTAACAAGTAATTTACCGACATCAATACTAGTCATACCATCTGTTACTTTAAACACTACTCGGTAAATAACTTTATTTGATTTATCATTAGATGAAGCAGATTTTTGTGAGGCTGTTTTTGCGTCAGCTATATGTTTATCATATTCAGCTTTCGTTTGAACGACATATCCTGCAGATGCAAGTTTATTTTTCATTTCTGATTCAGAAGGCTGCGCTGCAGTTTGCGTTTTACTTTCAACTGTTTTATCAGTTTTTTTAGACGAACCATGGTCACTAGAAAAGTAGACGCCACCACAAATCGCTGTTGCAATAAGAACTCCTGCTGCAAAGCTGCTCAATAAGTTAAATCTCATCTGCAACTTTTCTCCTTTCATCCTTTGATGTCAGGTAAGGAGTTAGTAACTGTTTAATTTCACTCGCTGACACCTGTTTTTTATCCGCAATGCTTTCAATTGAGTAATTGCGTTTATATAAGTCTAGTATTTCACGAAGAAACAGTTTTTCTTGTGAGGAAATTTGAACGCCTGCTTCCTTCGACACAATTTCTATATCAAGCTCAATGTCTCGGATTGTTTCTTTCACATCATTGATTTCGTTCATGACAGCCATATGGATCATATCAATTTCATTTTGCTTCTCTTTAGAAGCTCGTCCGGATTTTGACATCGAAATGATAAACAACAATGCTGATACCACAAACAAAATGGCTAATGTCCATTCCATTAAAACGTCCTCCTTCATTTAGAATAGATTGTTTCAAATACTTATTATACATGGCAAACCGAAATTTTTCGATTTAAAAATCGTAAATACGACAAAAGTCCGATAATTTTTCGTTTAAAATGCTTTTTAAAACATAAATTTTCCAATTTTATTTTAGTCGTTTTCTCTTGAAGCATTGGACTCCACTTATCCGCAATGCCTTCCACACATAAAAACAAGTCCGTTTAAAACAGGACTTGTTAATTTTTATATTGTAGAAATACTGTAATAATTTAGAAGTTATCTTTCAGTGCTTTTTGCAGTAGTTTAACGCACCGATCCAAATCTGTTTTTACTAACTTTTTATAGGCTTGCGCTTTTTCGTGATCCTTTATTTTATAAACAACAACTTCTTTACGCTTCGCCCCTGCAACCTTCACTTTCCCCTTCGTTAATATTTCTTCTTCATCTTCAAGTTCATGTAGAGCACGGTATACTTCTGAATGCTGAGGTTCAAACCCAAGCGGTTTAAATTCCTTTTTCAATTCATCTAATAATTTTAATCCGTACCAACGACCATTTTCAATATTTGTGATAATATATAATTTCAAAAATGCACGCTGTTTAATCAAAAAGCCTGTACTTTCTCTTTTATTCGTATCCATTATTCTCATCTTCCTTTTGCTGTGTCGTTACAACAGAACATATGTTCACTTAGGTGCATAATTGAAAGGAATACATTGTGTTTTTAGCACATACTGTAATTAGATAGATATTTCTGATATCTGTTCTTTGTTTGTAAGATTACTAGCTCTATTGAATTAGATTTCCATTATTTTTTACAATAGAGCCAGCTTTTTGATTTTTAATACACCTGTTATTGATCTTACTTTATAAATTCTTTTCCTGTCTGTGCAACTTTCATCGTTTCTTGAATATATTTCGCTGATTTATGAAGCCATTCAGTTTCTTGTTCATCTAATGAAATTTCTAATTGCTTTTCTACCCCATTCCGTCCGACTATACAAGGCATACTGAAAGCTACATCCCCATCATATCCGTATTGCCCGCGCAGTGTGGTTGAAATTGGATAAACACTATGTTCATCTAACATAATTGCTTTCGCTAAAGTAACTGCAGCTTGAGCGATTCCTGCATTTGTCCATCCTTTTCCATTTAAAACATCAAAAGCAGATTTAACAACCTGTTTTCCGATTTCTTCCCTGTGCAATGGTTCTTTTCCTTTAAATACTTGATCTAATTCTTTTTCACCAAATCCTTGAATATTTAAGCGACTGAATACCGGGAAAGCTGTATGTCCATGTTCTCCCATCATATAACCGGTTACACTTTTTGGATCAATATTGTAATTATTTGCTATTACATAGCGCAACCGTGCGGAGTCTAGCATTGTTCCTGTTCCAAATACTCGTCCTTTCGGATAATTAAATTCATTTTCAGCGATGTATACCATTGTATCTAGTGGGTTCGTAATCATAATAATAATGGCTTCTTTCGTATAGGCAGTAATACCGGTCATCACTTCACGAATAACAGCGGCATTTTTAACTGCCAATAATGCCCGATCAGGCATCTCATCTTCAGATGATTTCAATACACTTGGACCTGCTGCGCAAATAATTACATCTGCATCTGCGCACTCTGAATAATCTCCCGCTTTTACAGTTGTATTTGTCATATATGTAAGGGCGGTTGCATGCGCCTGATCTAGCGCCTCTCCAAAGGCAACCTCTTTGTTAATATCTATTACGGAAATTTCTGAAAATAGACCTAATTTCATCGCATCCGCAAGCACATACGAACCGACGTGACCGACACCGACGATAACTAATTTATTGTTATTTTTCAATTTTCTCATCCTCCTTTATGTATATTTTACCATACAACATATTTGTCGAAAGCAAGAAACTCTTGTCTTTATTAAGTTTTTCGCACTTTCAAAAGCGTTAATGTAAATGGAATGAACAGTGCCATGAATTCCAATAAAAAATATTTCTGGACAGGTTTTGAATACAAAGGTTTTTCATAATCTAAGAACAACAATAATTAAATAGGAGGACAATATGCTATTATCCTATCCAATTTTAGCCGCTCTTTTAGGGATGTTAATAGCCCAGTTTGTAAAAATCCCTATTCACTTCTTCAATACACGCGAAGTAAAATGGGGATTGATGTTCAGTACTGGGGGAATGCCAAGTTCCCATACAGCGACGATTATCGCATTAACGACAGCAATCGGATTAACATCAGGATTTTATTCAAATGAATTTGCCATTTGTATTGTCATCTCAATGATTGTTATGCATGATGCTACAGGGGTTCGGCGCCATGCAGGGTATCACGCTGAAGTGTTAAATAAATTATTAGCTGATTTCAATCGCTTAATCGAAACGTTAAAAGACCCGAATTTAAAGAAAACAGAGTCTAGAGAAAAACTTAAAGAATTACTAGGTCATCAGCCCGCTGAAGTATTTTTTGGAATTATAACAGGCATTATTGTTAGTATTTTAACTTATTACATCTATCCATTTTCATAATGATATACAAAAGCTTAGGATATATTGCCTAAGCTTTTTGAATGGCCGATTAGGGAACTGCCTTCTTCATAAAAAGGAATTAGTAATAAAAAAATACTACATACAGGAGCTGAAGATGTGAACATATTATTAGAAAAATTTATTGAAACACTGCCAATTCTTCAAACGTAAAAACCAAGCCGTCACGATTGAACAGTTTAGACAAAAATTACACAGGGATTTACCACTCACACAGTTATGGGGATATAATGGTAGCTATCCTGGCCCACTATTTGATGTGGAAAAAGGAAAACCAATCAAGGTTAAATGGGCAAATAACCTTCCACAGCGGCATCTCCTGCCAGTGGATCAATCAATTCGGAGATCTTCCTGAAGTTCGAACAGTCGTACATGTACATGGAAGCGAAACACAATCGGATAGCGACGGGTATCCTGAAGCATGGTTTACAAATGACTTTATGCAAACAGGCCCTTATTGTAAACATAATGAACGCAGATGCAAGACACTGTTGTAGCATCATCTGCCCAAATTACTGTGTAATGATGAGATTTTTTCCATTTGCCGGGCAGTATGTTGGGCATTGCCATATTTTAGATCATGAGGATCATGATATGAAGATATGATGCGTCCATATCTCGTAATTGATCCGCACGACTTAAATATAATGATTCAATTGCAACATTATTTCAGGAAATTAGAAAAAACGCATGTAGATTTTATATCCTTTCATCCTCCCCAGTTTTCGAATAACAGCCTACTTGTTATAGATACAACTGGGGCATTTTTTAGTTACAAACGTTTTTTTAGTTTTTGACTTTTTTTATTTCTCGTCGACTGTTAATGTAAAATCAGATCCATTATTTTAATATTTTTATAAAAACTACACATCCTATCGTTATGGAGGTGTGAAAGTGAAAAGCTCAAGGCTCATTTTAATTATAATCTTTGTTCTTTCGTGGTTAACCTTGCCTTTATTAGGTCGAGAGGCCTTCAAAAAATATCTTCCTTCTGCAATATTCATGTGCATTTTAACAAAGGTTTTAGATGAATATGGAAAAAGAAAAAAATGGTGGCGGTTTTATAAAGGGATTCCCCCATTAAACAGTATGGATATATTTAATATTGGTCCGTATTTCATCACTAGTTTGTGGGTGCTCAAATTAACATATGGCAAATTCCCAAAATACTTTATGTCAAATACAATACTTCATATTTTATTTATTTTCCATGGAATAAAATATATTCAACGACTTAACATTCTATCGTTAGTAAAACTAACAAAAGTCCAGTATTTATTAATTGATGCAGCAAGAGCATTGATTCTATATGGATTTCAATATATTCAAGAAAAAATACAAGCATGTTTTCACTCGATTCAAAGGAAAAGAGTTCATTCAAATGCTAAATAGGCTGTTGAATCCAAAGGTCACAAATTCATGTTATTTGTGCTTTTTTTATGTGAATCGATTTTTAAAAGGTCCATTGCCACTAGAACATATTTTAATAAAAATTACACACCCTACAAATATTGGAGGTGCAAAGTGAAAAGCTCAAAAATCGTGTTAATTGCCATCTTTATTCTCTCATGGTTAACCTTGCCATTATTAGGTAAGCAAGCATTTAAAAAATATGTTACAGCTGCCACCTTTATGTGCGGTCTTACTAAAGTGTTGGATGTATATGGTGAAAAGAAAAAATGGTGGCGGTTTTATAAAGGAATTCCACCATTGGACAGTTTCGATATTTTTAATCTTGGTCCTTATTTTATTACTAGTTTATGGATGCTCAAACTAACATATGGTAAATTACGAATATTTTTAATTTCAAATACACTTCTTCATATTGTCTTTATTTTTGGCGGGTTAAAATATATGAAACGATTTAAAATTTTATCTTTAGTAAAATTGACAAAAGTTCAATATTTAGTAATTGACTTCATACGAGCTGTGATTTTGTATGCCTTTCAATATAATAAAGAAAAATTAAAGACATCTTCTCACTGAAATCACATGAAGGAACATACCTAATTAGTCAAAATCAACGGGTTCTAACGGGTTTTGCAAATGTTTAAAGGCAATTTCTATTTGCGTTATTGTATTTCTAGTAATTGATAATAGCGGTAACGCATCTTTCGAAAAAAATTGAACTGCATCCGTTTCGATCCCTGCCTGTGGTTGTCCCCCGATTAATTCGCATTGTATAAAAAGTTTATATACAGCATAAGGAGAATAAGGGTGTGCATGACATTTTTTATCGAAAACCGCAAGCAATTTACTCGATGCTACTTCAAGCCCCGATTCTTCCTTTACTTCTTTCACAGCGACTTCACTAGGAGTTAATCCAATATCAGCCCAGCCACCAGGCAATGACCAGTTACCATCGCTCTTTTCTTTTACCATTAATATTTTCTCGTCCTTAAATATAACCGCTCTTATATCAACTTTTGGTGTTGCATACCCGGTTTCACCTGCAAATAAGTCTTTTATGACAGACATTTCAACATTCGTTTGTTGCGACAACATTTCAACACTAATATTGCGAATAAGCTCTAAGCGTTCTAAATCATTAACATCTTTTGCATAGGCTAACCCCGCCTGTGAAATGGCCTGAAGCTTCTTTGCCCAATAAAGCCATTTAGGTTCCATTCTTTCACCACCATTGTTTATTATTGATATATCCTTTATTTAAGTGAAAACAGTTGCGCACCCATAAATAGAGCGGTTCCCCAAATAATAAAAGCAGAAACTTGATTCATTCGTTTTAATAAATGGCCTTTCTGATCAATTTGACCGACTTTTCTTCCGATCATTGCTAAAGAAAAAAACCAAACCCAAGAAACGCTAATGCATGCTATTGTGTATAACCATTTCTCAAAGCCAGTATACATAAGAGAATTTGTTCCAATTACGCCGACCGTATCAAGCATCGCATGTGGATTAAGGAGTGATACAGAAGCTGCGTATACGATTTGACGTTTCATGGAAAAATGTTGCGGCTGTTGTACAGTGTTTATATTTGATGAGCTTTTCCACAGGGCATATCCAATATATGCTAAAAAACAGACCCCGATGATTAATAGCAGCATTCTTAGCCATACGAATTGCAGCATGATAATGGACACACCTGCGACTGCTATAAAAATTAAAATTGTATCACATAATCCTGCTGTTATAATTGCCGGCAGTGCATAAATGATATGCTTATGTACGGTTCCTTGATTAAAAACAAAAACATTTTGGGCCCCTAAAGGTAAGATTAATCCAAATGATAAGATGATTCCGTGGATCAAAGGTTCCATATTGATCTCCTCCTTGATTTTTCTCTATTTAGAATAGCGAATGATAGATTTGTTGTCTCCAACCAATTGGATGGAAACAAAACCAACCATTGATTATAATAAAAGAAAAAATGGAGTTTATATATATGTTTGAAATTGAATGGAAACCGCAAAAAGCCTCTTCAATCCCTTTGCATTTGCAAATCTCTCATTATATGAAAAAGAAAATAATGAATGGTGAGTGGACAGTCGGTACAAAATTACCTTCTCAAAGAACGTTGGCTAACTGCTTTGGAGTCAATAGAAGTACAATTGTAACAGCTTTCGAAGAGTTGGTCGCAGATGGGTTAATCGAAGCAAAAGTTGGCAGTGGTACTAAAGTTGTGAATAATACATGGAGTCTGCTTGCTTCAACACCACCACCTGATTGAACTAGTTATGTATCTTCTGGCATTCATGAACCGAATATCAACATCATCCAAGAAATCAATAAAGCGGAGGCAGATCCTTACTATATTCGACTCGGTACAGGTGAACTTTCACCACATTTATTACCAACTAAAAAGATGAAACAAATTCTGCAACTGAATACAGAAAAACTTTCTTTAGGATATGAAGAACCTAAGGGAAACCTGTTATTGCGAAAAACGGTCAGTGAGTATTTAACATCAAAAGAAATTGATGCATCACCATCATCAATATTAATCGTTTCTGGAGCACTTCAAGCGTTACAGTTAATATCTGTCGGCTTATTAAAACGAGGCTCCGTTATTTTCCATGAGACGCCTTCTTATTTAAATTCGGTCCACGTATTCCAATCAGCTGGCATGAATTTATTTGGCATTCCTCTCGATCATGAAGGAATTGAATATCACACAATCAGTCGTTTAAAACGTCTGCATAATGGAGCATTGCTTTATACGATCCCTTCTTTTCATAATCCGACAGGGATGTTAATGTCTGAAAAAAGGAGACAGCAATTACTGGAAGTTTGTAAACAAGCTTCCCTACCAATCATTGAGGATGATGTTTACGGAGATTTATGGTTTGATTCTCCACCGCCAAAACCTTTAAAAGCGAATGATAAACAAGGAAATGTTCTTTATATAGGAAGCATTTCTAAAACATTGAGCCCTGGATTAAGAATTGGCTGGCTTGTTGGACCTGAACCTGTTATTGAACGCTTGTCAGATATAAAAATGCAAATGGATTACGGTTCAAGTTCTTTATCACAATATGCAGTTGCACAATGTTTAAAAAATGGAATGTATACAGAGTATTTAGAACGGATAAGGAAGGAATTAATGTATAGAAGAGATGTTATGCTTAGGCTGCTTGATAAGTATTTTAAACATATAGCCTCGTGGAATATTCCGGAAGGCGGATTTTATATTTGGCTTCGTTTACAATCAGAAATTCACACACGAAAATTGTTTTATCACGCACTGCATGCGGGGATTTTATTGAATCCAGGAAGCATATACGATGGCAGTGATCAGCATCATCTGCGTCTTTCCTATTCTTATGCATCTATAGAAGAATTAGAAAAAGGGATCATTATGCTAGCAAACTTATGTAAAAAGCTGCGCACAAAGTAAAAACGGACATGTATATTAAAAAGAGTGCGATCATAATAATGTTCGCACTCTTTTTAATTCGGTCATCTGTTGGCTTTAATAGTAAGGAGCCATCATTAAGTAAACAACAACACCTGTTATACTTACATATAGCCATATTGGCATAGCCCAACGGACAATTTTTTTATGCTTATTGATTTGCATCGTCCATCCCCATACAAGTGCAAACAATGCGATTGGCACGATGATTGCTGCTAAGAAGCTGTGGGTAATTAAAATAAAGAAATAAATTATTCTAATTGCCCCATGACCTCCATATCTTGCTGTTTCTGGAGAAATATAATGAAATGTTAAATAAGAGATTAAAAATAAAAAAGTAGAAGTAAACGCTGCAAGAATAAAACCTCTATGCAGTGAAATATTTTTCTTCATAATCGCAATGAATGCTGATACTAAAAAGATGAATGTGAAACTATTAAATACCGCATTCATTCTAGGAAGAATATTGATATCAAAGTCCACTTTCCCTTTATATCCGATATTCGTAAAAAACAACATTAAAATAATAATGTTCGCAACGAGCGACACCGCAATAATGAGTAAAGCAAAGTTTTTATTACTTTTTGGTTTATACAATTGATTCGTATTTTGAGCCATTGTGTTGTAAACACCTCACATTTCTATTTTTTAACTTGTCCAACAGTAGTGCACATCTGAATCAAGTATTTCTTACTCTATGTACTTTTTTATTCATTAAGCTGACTGATGAAGTCTTTATCTTAAATTCCCTCCTTTATCCCACCAATATCATAGCATGAATAAGTATAGTGAACAATTACACTGCATTGTTTGTCACAATTTCGAAAGATTTAGCGAAAGTCGTTCAACCGCTTTTTTTCCTCATAATTTTCTATGTGATTTATTTTATGGTAAAGTGTTTATAATACAACTTATTGGAAAATTATACATGTGGAGTGAATGAACAGTTATGACTAATTATCAAATTGTATTTTTAGACATTGATGGCACCGTTTTGCCGCCAAATGATATCATTGAAGAATCGACAAAACGGGCAGTTGCTTCTTTACATGAGCAAGGAATCGAAGTCTTTCTCGCAACAGGGAGACCACTTCATGAAATAGCAAGTATTGCAGACGAATTGAATATACATTCATTTATCGGTTATAACGGGGCGTACGCTGTCTATAATGGGAAAGATTTGCTAAATAAGCCAATGGACGAAACAATTGTCAAAAACTTTTTAACGATTGCGAAGGAAAACGGACACGAAATTGTATTATATACGCGTGAGAAAAACCTTCTCTCTTCATTAGATGATCCTACAATGAAGGAGTTTATCGAAAAATTTCGGCTATCAAAAAATGCTTTGTATACACCAGATATGAGCGATGATATTCTTGGGATTACACTAATCAAGTTAAAGGAGAAAGACGTTGCCCTTTATGAAACAAATCAGGCTGTACATTTATCACAAGTGAATATTGAAGGATTCCATCATAGCTATGATGTGATTCAAGACACTGTAAATAAAGGGTTTGCTGTTAAAAAAATTTTGGAACAACTCGGTATTCCAAAAGAAAGTGCGATTGCCTTCGGTGATGGCATGAACGATAAAGAAATGCTGAGCTATGTTGGCGAGGGATTTGCAATGGAAAATGGACATCCTGATTTATTCTCCTATGCCAATCGGAAAACAACTAGTGTTACCAATTCAGGCATCTTCAATGGCTTAAAAACGCTCGGACTCGTAAAATAATCATCTGTAACGCGATGGTTTATAAAAAAAGTGCCTGAACATCTGCATACTGGTGTTCAGGCACTCCTTTATCGTTATATTCTCTCCTCTTTATGCTTCAATTATAGCAAGAACCTCTCCTTATTCACCATCTACAAACTTTGAAAATTCTTTCATTTTCGGATCTGTTTTTAAAGATTGAACTTTAAATGGACTATATGGTTTTTTCTCATCCATAATTCCCATTTGATTACTGCCTGTTGCATCATTTATGACGGTTTCAAGTTCACCATCAAAATGTGGGTCTCTCGGATGATAGTCACGATCACGATTGGCCATAGAATTTCCCTCCTCCATAAAAATTTAGTGTTCAACGATATTATGACCGATTTTAAAAGAATTGATTTGAAGAAGGCTGAACTATCACGAATACAATGATGTTTGTTCATGAGAATTTCCGTTTTCGTTTCTAGTACAATCGAGGATGTATGCTTTTATAAAAAATGAAGTATCAAAAAAGGGATCTCAAACTTGATGAGATATCCCTTTTCCATGTAAATTATCGTTCTTGTAGGCTTGATACTGATACATTTTGCTTTTCATCAGGATTATCAAGTGGATGAACAGTAGCCGTCCCTTGTTGTTGATCAACATGTTCAATATACACACTAGTTCCGTTATGTGTGACCGTTACCATCTTCGGTGAATTCATAATTTCTTGAGCGCGTTGAGCTTCCATCTCTAACCCTCCTTTTCTCATAGCAATTACAGTATGTAACAGATGAATATAGAATATACCTTTACTTGCGATAATCATTGTTATAAAAGCAAAATCACATTAAAAAAAGAGGCTCGGACAAATGGAGATGAACTAAAGAAACCTCGAATATTGCACTCCACCCCCTCAGCGGAAATATCCTTCTCTTTCCGCGGGCGGCTGTAAGCCTCCTTGTGCAATGTTCGTCTTTAGCTAACCAGCTTTGAGTTTTTGTCCAAGCCTCTTTTTCTCTTTATTAGTTAAAACCGAGTACGGGATGTGGTACATACGGTTCTTCTATCATTGCAATTTCCTCAGATGTTAGTTGGATTGAAAGGGCGCCGACCGCATCCTCTAAATGCTGCATTTTTGTCGCTCCAATAATTGGCGCAGAAATTTGTAATACCCATGCAAGTGCTATTTGTGCTCGTGGCACACCACGTTTTCCAGCTACTTCAGCCACCTTTTCTACCACTCTGCGGTCTGCTTCAGCTGTTGATTTATAAAGATACTTTCCAAATTCATCTAATTCAGAACGGGTACTAGTTTCTTCCCAATCACGTGTTAACCTGCCTCTTGCAAGTGGACTCCATGGAATGAGACCAATTTTTTCTTCCTTACAAAGTGGAATCATTTCCCTTTCCTCTTCACGATATAAAAGATTTAAATAATTTTGCATCGAGACAAATCTTGTCCATCCATTTTTTTCTGCAATATGTAATGCTTTTAGAAACTGCCAAGCATACATCGATGATGCCCCGATATATCTGGCCTTCCCTGCTTTTACAACATCATGTAGAGCCTCCATTGTTTCTTCGATCGGTGTATGATAATCCCAGCGATGGATCTGATAAAGATCAACATAATCAGTACCAAGACGTTTAAGACTATGATCAATTTCACTCATAATTGCTTTTCGCGAAAGACCTGCTCCATTCGGACCTTCATGCATTCGGCCATGAACCTTTGTAGCGATAACAATCTCATCACGTCTAGCAAAATCTTTCAAAGCACGTCCAACAATCTCTTCACTCGTTCCATCTGAATAGACGTTTGCAGTGTCAAAAATATTAATGCCAAGTTCAAGTGCTTTTTTGATGATTGGGCGGCTTTTTTCTTCGTCAAGAACCCATTGATGATTTCCGCGTTCTAGAACACCAAAGCTCATACAGCCTAAACAAAGACGGGAAATATCTAATCCTGTATTGCCGAGTTTAACATAGTCCATTTTTATATTCCTACTTTCTTTCGGATGTAGTGACAGTTGCATTATTAACTTCTGTATTTAGACTGTAAATTCCTCTTTATTATTTTGTTATTCAAATGAATAAATAGCTTATAAAACTTCAATTTGTTGAGGATTTGCCGTCTTTTAAATATGTTTCGAACATATGATTTTCAAGAAATCTTTTTCGAAAAATGGTTATGGTTTTGCTTTTTATATGAGGCATAATAGGCAAAGCCGACAAAGACAGCTCCACCAATAACATTTCCGATAAAAGTAGGAATGATATTTTTTATACAGTCAACCCACGAAAAATACCCTGCAAATATGGCCGCTGGAATGACAAACATGTTTGCTACAACTTGTTGAAAACCAATTGCAACGAAAGCCATAATCGGGAACCAAATACCAATGACTTTTCCGACAAAATCATCAGTGCTATATGCAAGCCATATGGCAAGACATACGAGCCAGTTGCAGCCGATGGCCGAAATGAGTATTTGTATAAATGACTCATGTAATTTTGTATGAGCAATCGAAACTGTTTTATGAAGATATGGTTCCATCTCTGTCAATCCAACAATATGACCGAAAAAATAAGCAACAAAGATCGCACCACTGAAGTTAGCAAATGTTACGATACACCAGTTCTTAATCAAGCTGATAAATGATATTTTTCTTGCATAAAATGCCATTGAGACGGTCATCATATTTCCTGTTATTAATTCCCCTCCTGCAAGCACTACTAAAATCAGTCCTAAAGGAAAAACAGCAGCACCTAAAAAACTTGCCAGACTGCCCCAATGTTCAGGCACATTACCAATAACGCGAATGTCTAACAAAAAACCAAATGATATGAATACACCTCCTAAAAAACCAAGCGCAAGCACTGTAGAAATAGATAGTTTTAACTTATTAACCCCTGCTTCAATTGCAACTGATGCAATTGTTTCCGGCTTATGAAAAGCCATATGTTATCCCTCCAATTAAATAAAAAGGCAGCACCCAAAAACTTATCCATGATAAGTGTTTTGAATGCTGCCAAAAATCTTTGCACGATCCTACAAAGAAATCAAACATCATTTTTCAATATTAAATAGAAAATACGCACAACTTGCTTATTCTCCATGATATTGTTTTCCGTATTTGCTTTATTTATTTTAGCGAAAAAAGTAGAAATCAGCAATACTTATTAGTAATTTTTTACTTTCAAACAATTATATTACTCTGACTTCTGTCATATTTTTAGCAAGGCTTATATGAACTTTTACACCTAAGAACAATCAATAAAATAACAAGCATAATTGTGTTTGTTTTGTTAAAGTAATAGTATTACGAAAAGAAAGGAAGAAATATATGCTTTTAAAAGGAAAGAAGATATTATCATTAATAAGTGATGATTTTGAAGATTTAGAGTTATGGTATCCGATTTTGCGCTTACGTGAAGAAGGGGCTATTGTCCATATTACCGGCGAAGAAGCAAATAAACAATATGTTGGCAAATATGGTGTTCCAGCTGTTTCGGATATTTGTTTCCAAGATGTTGATCCATCAGAGTATGATGCTCTTCTCGTCCCTGGAGGTTGGGCTCCTGATAAACTGCGCCGTTTTGCAGAGGTTATCACCATCGTAAAACATTTTGATGAGTATAAAAAACCAATAGGACAAATTTGCCATGCAGGTTGGGTACTCATATCCGCAAATATTTTACATGGCGTTAACGTGACAAGCACGCCTGGTATTAAGGATGATATGACAAACGCAGGTGCGATTTGGCATGATGAAGCGGTTGTTGTCGATGGTCATATCGTTTCTAGCCGCCGCCCGCCAGATCTGCCAGATTATTTACGAGAATATATTAGTGTACTAGCGAAGCAATAACTATATGCAGAAAAAGGGCATTGCCAAAATGGACAATGCCCTTTTTCTGGTATCATTGTTTCGAAAAAGCTATACTAATAGATCATCATGCAAAAAAGTAGTTCAACTTATTTCATGATAACGTTAGGAGCTGCTTCTTTCTCAATATATGCATATTTCCCATATGCTGGTTTTGCTACCAATGAATCTAACGAAATTATATCTGTTTGAAAGACTGCAATATCAATCTCCAATTGTTCACTTAATTCTCTTTGGATACTTGTCATGGTCGTCTCTGCGACAGGTTCAGTAAATTGGCAAAGAAATTGAACTTCATCAGTTGTTTGTTTCACTTTCCACATAAATGGAATGTTCCGCAATGAATAAACAGCTTCTTGCAGCTCATAAAATGTGATAGATTTCCCTTTGTACTCAATTAAATCTTCTTTTCGCCCATAATGAACCATTATTGGTTTTAATTCTTCATGTTTATCAATAATTTGAACAATATCTTGATTATAATACCTTAGTAAAGGCATTCCTTCTCTGGATGATGAAATAACACAGTTCCCGACAGTTCCTGTTTCTACTGGAATACCATCTTCGTCAACAACTTCAACAAGCACATTTGGATTATCAAGATGATAGTGTCCATCTTCTTGGGTCATGAATAGGCCGCCTGTTTCAGTACTGCCAAATAATAGATGGACTGGAACATTCCACATTTTTTCGATATATCGCTTTCTTGCAGGAGAAACAAGTTCACCCGCTAATAATAAAGCCCTTAAATTTGGATTTGGAAATTGGATACCTATAAGTTTTGCTACATGATATAATTTTTCAACTTCAGATGGCAGCATCGCTAAAATTGTCGGATTTGTTCGTTGAATGATTTCAACAACACGTCTATCAGGCGTTACCAGGCTTGCTTTATCAACACCAATATGGCCCGCCTTCACTTTTTGAGTAGCATCATAAACAATAAATGATGGAATCGCTAATGCAAAAGGAAAACGGTTTAAAACAATATCTTCTGAGTGCAAGTTTAACGGAGAGTTAAGGACGACATCAGCACCGTCTTCATGATCTTGAAAAGTATACCAGCTAGGGGTCGGCTTACCTGTCGTTCCACTTGTTTCATGGTAAGTTGCCACTTTATGCAGTGGTGCTCCTAGTACATCATATGTATCTACATTTCTTAAATCTTGTTTTGTCGTGAATGGTATGTTAATCCAGTCATTTAGATCAATATGCTGTAATTTGTTTTGATATAATTTCGAGCGTAAAGCTGCCTCAATGAATAATTGGTGTCTCATTGCTATCCCTCCTGTTTTTGAAGCTCATCCTTTAATTCTTCTGCTAAAGAAAGTGTTCTAGTTGCTTTTATTTTGAATTCTTCAATGAGTCCATTTAAAGCCGTAATTTTTTCAACACCTCCTTGTTGTACTTTTTTTGTGAACTCAGTTATTTGATTCACTTCATCTGAACCAGCAGATATTTCGGTAACCGCATTTGAAACGTCCGTAATGAGCTTTGAAACTTGATCGATATCATCTTGGATGCCACTAAAAGCTTGTTTAGCATGTTGGACAATTTCGATACCATTTGCTACTTCGGTTTTTCCTTCATTCATGTAGGCAACGGATTTCGTAATCGATTGCTGGATAGAGACAACAATATCTTTAATTTTTGTTGTGGATACATTCGTTTCTTCTGATAGTTTGCGAACTTCACTTGCCACGATTGAAAATCCGTTGCCATGCTCCCCTGCTCTAGCAGCTTCAATTGCTGCGTTTAAAGCTAACAAATTTGTTTGATTAGAAATGTCGGAAATGGTATTAACAATATTTCCAATCTCTTTTGAATAGGCAGATAGATTAATAATGACATCTGAAAGTGCATCAACTTTTTTTCTAATAGATTCCATTTGACCAATAATTGTATTGATTGCCTGTGATCCTTTTCCTACTGCCTCCAAAGTTACTGTCGATTTACTTGACACATTTGCAGCATTTCCTGCAATATGTTGAATTCCATCCGAGACCTCCATCATTGCCCTAGTACTTTTTTCTACATTTTCCGCTTGAATATTCGCCCCCTTTACAATATCGTACGAAATATCGGACAAATTATCTATATTTTCGCACAAAATTTGGATTTGTTTTGTTAATTCATTACTTTTTTGATCGATTTTCTGTAAATCCAAGTCATTATTAACAACTTGATGATTCTGTATTTCTTCTTGATTAGAAGGCGGCGTTAAGCCCTTGCTGTTTACTAAAATAATGGTTGTGATAAGTGTTATACATGAAAAAATAAATCCAAGACCAATGAATAGGCTAAAAGAATGATTTAAGAAGAACAATAATAATAGAATAGTAACAATCAGCGAAGGACCGCTGTATAGGCACATTCTTATAAATGGTCGTTTCACTCTTACATCTCCTCCCTGTTTCTGTCAAACATGAATGTACTTTCAATACTAGTATCGAGTTCCTTTTCATATTATTTATAGGTAATCATTACCATTTTCAACATTGTTATTTGTTTTTTTACATGTTTCGTTGTTTCTTCGCTACACAGTTAACAGTATGAACATTTTCATATGAAAAAAAGCACACATTTTTTTGTGTGCATATAAGCAAAAACAAGGAGGACAGCAATATAATATCTATATACCTTTCATGATTCTAAGCTCAACTATTAAAAAATTGTTCTCTTTCTACTTTGCAGACTCTGATCGTATAACTTTTGTACCACTCTGTTTTCCCTTTTTGTTGTGCTACCTGATGTGCAGCATGTTCTTTCCAGTTCTTAATTGCTTCCAAGGAATTCCAGTATGAAATGGTGATGCCAAGCTGATCATCGCGTGCACTCTCCACACCTAAAAAACCATTTTGCTGTGACGCCAATTCCACCATCTTATTCGCCATACGCACATATCCCTGATCACTATCAGTCCGCTGCGATGAAAAAATAACCGCATAGTAAGGTGGCTGAGGTCTACTCGTATGATCGCCCATCATTCTTCCCCCCTTTTTTTATTTATAGTTTAACATTTGTTAAAATCTTTCTTCTATTTAAATAAAGTTATTTGTTTTTACAAGTTTTTCCTAAATTGAATGGAAAGAGTAGTACAAAATTCAGCCCGCATCTGATCAGAAATCAACAACATTTATAATATTTTTTGAATTAAATATTATAATGTGAAAAACCTAAAAATAATGTAAATGACTAATGAATTTGCTCATTGGTTGTGATAGTATGGAATAAATAGAGAATCAATTATGAGAGGAATGAATTCACTTGGAACAACCTGCACAGCTGTTAAATGATGAACTGATTGCAGAAAATCAACATGTTTATGAAATGTTATCTAACCTCGGAAAGGCACTATATTATCCAAAAGGGATTTTAACACAATCTGCTGAGGCGAAACAAAAAGCAACTAAATACAATGCAACCATTGGTATCGCTACAGAAGGCGACGGACCAATGTATCTTCCATTAATTCAAGATACACTCTCCTCCTATAATCCAGAGGATATATATACATATGCACCAACACAAGGAAAACCGGAGCTTCGAAAAGCGTGGAAGGAAAAAATGTTAAAAGAAAATCCTTCTTTGCAAGGTAAAAGTATTGGTGATCCAATTGTAACAAATGCACTTACTCATGGACTCAGTATCATTGCTGATATGTTTGCTGATGTGAATGACACATTAATTTTACCTGATAAATTTTGGGGAAACTACAAATTAGTCTTTAATATTAGAAGAGGCGCAAACATCAAAACGTACCGCCTATTTAATGAACAACAGCAATTTAATGCTGAAGGTTTGCGCGAAGCTATTTTGCAGCAAAAAGATAACGGAAAAGCAATTGTATTATTGAATTTCCCTAATAATCCAACTGGATATACACCTACTGTAGATGAAGTCGATCAAATTGTTGCTGTCATTAAAGAATGCGCAGAATCAGGCATAAATATTGTAGCTGTGACAGATGATGCATACTTTCAATTATTCTTCGAGGATTCTATTAAGGAATCGATTTTTGCAAAATTAGCCAATATCCACGATCGCGTATTAGCTGTAAAAATTGACGGTGCAACGAAAGAAGAATACGTTTGGGGATTCAGAGTAGGATTTATAACGTACGCAAGCAAAAGTCAAAAAGTATTGAAGGTTCTAGAGGAAAAAACAAAAGGGATTATCCGTGGAACGATTTCAAGTTCTCCACATCCTACCCAAACGTTTGTATTAAAAGCCATTCAATCACCTGAATTTGAAGACCAAAAGCAACAAAAATATGTCATTATGAAAAAGCGTGCCAATAAAGTAAAAGAACTATTAATAAATACAGAAAAATATAAAGAAGTCTGGTCTTTCTATCCATTTAATTCTGGCTATTTTATGTGCTTAAAACTTCATAATATTAATGCGGAAACATTACGCCTTCATCTCCTTGATAAATATGGTGTTGGTACGATTTCAATCAATGCGACTGATTTAAGAATTGCTTTCTCTTGTGTTGAAGAAAGCGAATTAGAAAATCTGTTTGAACTAATTTATCAAGCTGCTAAAGAACTTAGCAACGAACGTGCAGAAATGTTATAATATATTATTTGAAAGGCTATTGGCTATGCCAGTAGCTTTTTCTTTTAAGCGTTTTTTAAACAATGAAGATAAATTAATGCAAACGTGGATTTCATGGATTATATAGATTGGAGCTTGTTTTATGTATAAGAAAGAAAAACATTCGGCTAGTAAAAAAAACATCGTGTTAATTGGATTTATGGGAGTTGGCAAAACAACCGTTGGGCAAATGATTGCAACAAAGCTAAAAAGAGAGTTCATTGATATCGATCAATATATAGAACAAACATATCATATGTCCATACCGCAAATATTTGAGCAAAAAGGTGAACCATATTTCCGTAAACTTGAAAGAAAAACAGTCATTGATATTTGTCAGCATCATTATAACAACATCGTTTCCTTAGGCGGAGGAGCTTTTCAGCAAAAAGAAATTAGGGAATTTTGTTTAGAAAACTGTCTCGTCCTTTACTTAGATATTTCATGGGAAAGCTGGAAAGCAAGATTTGAACTTATTAATGAGAATCGTCCCGTATTAAATAACCGCTCTCTATATGATATTCAGCAATTATTTAACGAACGAAAACATGCTTATTCGATGCATCATTTAAAAATCAATACAGATAACAAAAGTCCAGAGGAAGTTACAGCGTCCATTATTGAAGCATTACAAGATAATTGATTTCATTGTAAAGGTGATTACATATGGAAAATATAGACAAGTTTAATGGCAAAGCGGAAACATACGAAAAATTTCGTCCTAGTTATCCTGAAGAACTAATAAAGGACTTGATTGCAGAACATTCTTTAGATCAACATAAAGTCGTTGCAGATATCGGATCTGGAACTGGAATGATGGCAAAAGCATTACTTGATCATCATGTAAAAGTCATTGCCATTGAACCCAATGACGATATGCGCCGAATTGCTGAGGAACGGTTACATTCTAATCCATTATTTACTGCCGTCAACGGTACCGCGGAGCAAACAACATTAAAATCTAATAGTGTTGATTTAATTACTGTAGCTCAAGCTTTCCATTGGTTTGATCCAGAACAATTTAAAAAAGAATGCCAACGGATTTTAAAACCGAATCGGAAGGTTATATTGGTTTGGAATCGCCGTGTAACCGAAAACCAACTGATTCAAGAAACCATTACTTTATATAAAAAATATTGTCCAAATTTTCACGGCTTTTCTGAAGGAATTGAGCAGAATTCAGACATTTATCTAACCTTTTTTCGTAACGGAAACTATCAATTTAAAAGTTATGATCACCCTCTTTATTACAACATAGAAGGATTCATCGGCCGCCATCTGTCTGCATCGTATGCACCAAAACCGGATGATCAGCATTTTCATGAATTTATCGAGGCTTTTTCAGAACTTTTTCATAAATACAGCAAAGATGGAATCATTATGATGCCTCATGTGACACATAGCTACAGTGGTAATGTCTAATCTCCGTTCGTATTGCTTTAAACCGCCATCCCCACCTGCTGCTCAATACGGCGGGGCGGGGCTTTTTTAATCGTTTCTCTTTATCTTCCTTAAATTGTTATCAAACCCTTATCCATTTTATTCAGATTGTACAATCGCCCCTTTTAGGACGATATCAACAAACGTTCGTGCTAATTCCTCCTCAGTTACTTCTCCCTCTGGATTAAACCAATAATAGCTCCAATTTGTCATCCCTAAAATTCCAAAAGTAAGAATATCAGGACGCAAATGATCTTTAAATTCCCCGTTTTCTATGCCATCTTCAATTAAACTTTGAACATTTGCACGGAATATATTCCGTTTCCTTTTGATTTCTTTAAGATGTCCTTCGCTTAAATGACGCATCTCACGAAAAAATATTCGCGCACTCCTCTTATTCAGTCTTATATTACGAATGATCATATAAACCATATCATACAGCTTCGAGTGATGCTCTTTGCACGGATCATTTAAAATAATTTCCTGCTGCCGAATTAAATGCTCAATATAATCTAAATGAATATTTGTGAGCAATTGCTGTTTACTTTTATAATAGTAATAAAAGGTTCCTTTCGTTACGCCTAGAGAATCTACAATATCTTGAACTGAAGTTCCCATATAACCTTTTTCATCGAATAGCCGAATACTTGTATCTATAATTTTTTCTCGCATCATCTATTGCCCACTCACTTCCTTTGATTTGAATATGATCATTTACAATATTCTGACTCATTTGATAGTTATTGTATCTCTTACTTGCATATTGCACAATGATTTTTACGATCTATCAATCTATTAAAGTCTTTTTAATAAGCAATTCTATACGCCATTCACAAGTTGATGTACATTCTATTTCAATAATCTTTTCAAAATTTTCCCGACGGGATTTCTCGGTAAGCTATCCCTTATTTCATATATTTTTGGAACCTTGTATCTTGTTAATCGTTGGTAGCAAAAAGCTTTGACTTGATTGATATCAAGCGTTGTCCCTTCTTTAGGGACAATGAAGGCCTTTATAATTTCTCCCCGTTCTTGATCAGGCACTCCGATGACAGCTGCTTCGACTACATATGGATACTCATATAAAACATTTTCAACCTCTTGCGGATATACATTAAAGCCACTAACAATCATCATTTCTTTTTTTCTACCAACAATATAAAAATAGCCATCTTCATCCATCATTGCGAGGTCGCCTGTATGAAACCAGCCATGTTTAAATGCTTTATTTGTTTCTTCTTCTTTTTGCCAATAGCCAAGCATTACTTGTGGTCCTTTAATCAATAGCTCACCAATTGTATTCACAGGCAGCTCAGCTTCTTCGTCATTTACAATCTTACAGTCGGTTTTTGGAAAAGGTACACCGATGCTTCCAATTTTTCTTACGCCAAAAGGCGGATTTCGGTGTGTAACAGGAGAAGCCTCAGATAATCCATATCCTTCTTCAATTGTAACACCAGTAATCCTTTCGAATTTCCGAATAATTTCATCGGGCAATGGAGCTGATCCACTTGTACATATCTTTAAACAGTCTAACCCACATTGTTCAATATTTGGATAATTTACGAATGCACTAAACATTTTCGGTACACCAGGAAACATACTTGGCTTATAAGTTTTGATTATTTTTAAAACGACATTCATATCAAATCTAGGAACGATGATATTCGCTGCTCCTGTATATATTCCAACATTCATTCCTGCTGTCATGCCATACACGTGATACAGCGGGATAACTGTTAAGAGGGTCTCATGCTCCCATTGAATACGATCTCCATAAATAATATTACTTTGAACAAGATTAGAAAAAAGATTAAAATGCGATAGCATTGCCCCCTTCATCTTCCCAGTCGTTCCGCCAGTGTATTGAATAACCGCAACATCTTTTTTTATATCAATTTGCGCTTTATTTCCAGATGGAGAAGATTGTTCAATTAGGTTTGCAATATTGTAGAATGATTGATTTTTTGCGGGCGTTCCACTAGTAAATACGTGAGTAAAATCTGTAAATTCCGTAATTTTTTCTATGTAATCGGATTGAATGACAAGATAAGAAAGTTCCGCATCTGTAAAAATTTCTGCAAGCTCCCTTTTCGTATACATCGGATTAATTTGAACAACAATCATTCCTAATTTCATTGCGGCATAATAGCATCGCACATAGTCAGGGTGATTTTCCATCATAACGCCGATTCTTTCAGATTTTTTTAGCCCTAGTTTATACCATGCGTGCGCTAAACAATCGACTTCAGTTTTTAATTGCTTAAACGTTATTTGATTGTCTTCATATATTAAAGCGGTCTTTTCACCGAGTTTGCCTGCAGTATGTTCTAACATGCTGTATAAATCACTTTCAGGTGTCGTAAACGCTGTTTCTACATCAACTATATATTTATCTAACCATGGTCGTTTTTCCATGCTTCTCACCTCAACACATTATGATTGTAACGAAAAACCAGTAACAACCGAAATAAAGAAGCTACTGGATTACAATTCACCCACCAATCAGGTAGGCGAATGCAAATCATATTGATTCCTTTTAATATTGGGCAAATACGATTGTCCCTTTAATCACTTGCTGATTATTTTCGTTTGTGGCCTCAACATTAAAGATAAGTCTATCGTCTAATTTCTCAAATAACGTCGCTTTTAATGTTAGTACATCATTTAAAAATACCATCCCACTAAAACGAATTTCATAATCTTGGATAAAGCCTTCATCATAATATGCAGTAAAAAGTTTAGCTAAATTGCCCATCGTCCACATACCATGGGCAATAATACCGGGAAGGCCTGCTGATGTTGCTTCCTCATCAATCGTATGAATTGGATTAAAATCTCCAGACGCACCAGCATATTTAATTAAGTCTAAACGAGAAACGGGATTTAGCTTTATTTCTTGCAGAGAGTCACCTATTTGCAATGACGTTATCATAACCCCATCCCCTTTCTAACCGCCTCAGTTATAATGATTACTGAAGTAGAGGTAAATATGTTCTTTCCGCATGGTTCCTCTCCGCTTGACGCAAGCACAAGAAATCCCATTTCCCCATTCTTTCCGTGTCTTTCATAGTAATCTTTCACTTCCGAATAACAATAAATCGTTTCTCCGATAAATAAAGGTCTTTCATAATGAAAGCTTTGTTCACCGTGTATCAAACCTTTTGCAGGCAAATGCAGCCCTTTAATTGCTCCATAATCAAACACTCTCGGAAAGGTTGGTGGAGCAATATTGCATCCAAAGTGAGAATTGTTACCGAATTCTTCATCAATAAAAATTGGGTGCGGATCACCGATCGCTTCTGCAAATCTTTTGACTAAACCTCTTTCGACGATATTCTTCACTTTGTCTCCACGCTTTCCAATATAGTTTTGATACAATGAAGTCACCCCCATCAGATATGATCTAGTTTTTCGGCCCACCGGCAACATAAAGAACCTGGCCATTAACGAACGAAGAATGCCTATCTGCAAAAAACGCGACAGCATTGGCAATATCTTCAGGCTTGCCGCTGCGGCCAACAGGTATATTAGCAACACTCGCTTTTACTAAATCTTCAAATGAGATTCCGATTCTTTTTGCTGTTTCTTTTGTCATTTCTGTTTCTATAAAACCAGGAGCAACAGCATTTACAGTAATTCCAAATTTTCCAAGTTCGATCGCTAATGTTTTTGTAAAGCCTTGTAAGCCTGCTTTTGCAGTTGCATAGTTTGCTTGCCCACGATTCCCAAGTGCAGAAGTAGAAGAAATATTAATGATGCGCCCATATTTTTGTTGAACCATGTATGTCTGTACAGCTCTTGTCGTATGAAAAGAACCTTTCAAATGCACATTTATTACAGTTTCCCAATCAGCATCTGTCATTTTAAATAAAAGATTGTCGCGAATGACACCTGCATTATTTACTGCAATATCAATCGATCCAAAAGAATTATAGATTTCTTTTACGGCTTTTTCTACTTGCTGTGCATCTGTTACATCAACTACATCCGTATATACTTTAGCACCTCTATTCAGCAATTCTTTTTCGGTCTCTTTTAATGCCGCTTCATTTACGTCGATAATGGCTACCTTTGCCCCTTCCCCAGCAAAAAGTTCAGAAATTGCCTTACCAATTCCACGGCTTCCACCTGTAATAAGTGCTCCTTGATGAGCAAATCTACCAGCCATTGCTATTCCTCCTCAAAAAGTCTTTATCAAAATCTTTTTAGAAAACGTTTTCAATATTAGCCGTTTCAAATAAACTGATCCATTTTAACATGGCCCTTCATTAAATTTCGCGAAATAATCATACGCTGAATTTCATCAGTACCATCATAAATTCTCCACAGTCTCGCCTCACGGTACCATCTTTCTACTGGCAGTTCTCTTGTATAGCCCATACCACCATGGATTTGTAATACGCGATCTACTACTCTATTTCCCATGTTTGCACCATATAATTTGGCCATAGAAGCTAAATGCCGGTTATCTTCACCTTGATCAAGTGTAAAAGCAGCATTTAATACGAGCCATTTTGCGGCCTCAATTTCAACAGCTGAATCAGCAATCATCCATTGAATCGCCTGTCTTTCCGCAATTGGCTTACCAAATGTTTCCCGTTCCTTTGCATAATCAATGGCCATTTGCAAAAGACGCTCTGCCATTCCGACAGCTCTTGCACCAACAATCCATCTTGCAAAACCAATCCACTCTAGCCCCAATTGATAGCCTTTATGGACGGTTCCTAAAATGTTTTCTTCAGGTACTCGAACATTTTCAAATATTAAACTAGCTGGGCCCCATTCACCCATCGTATGAATATATTCTGATCTCCAGCCCATATCACGGTCTGCAATAAAACATGTAACACCTTCTCGTCCTTTTGTAGCTTGATGCATTTCTTTATCGGTAATAGCAATCACCATGACAAAATCGGCTTCGTTTCCCCCAGTAATAAAAGTTTTTTCCCCGTTTAGTACCCACGCATTGCCATCTCTCACTGCCGTCATTTTAATATTTCGTGTATCTGATCCTGCACTTGGCTCGGTCATTGCAAAACAAGATTTCTTTTCCCCATTGATTGTCGGGATCAGATATTTTTTCTTCTGTTCTTCATTTCCATAATAAAGGATATTATCAGCAGAACCGCCAAACTGAAAAGGAACAAATGTTTTTGACGTTTCCATCAGTATAATAGCCATCATCATCTGCCCTAAATCAGCTCCTCCATATGCTGATGGCGTATTGATTCCCCAAAATCCAAATTCTTTTGCTTTTAATTGCAACTCCTTGAGTTTACTCGGAGCAATACTTGGCTTTCCTTCCCTTTCGTTTTTTAAAACTTCATATTCAAGGGGCATCAGTTCTTTCTCAACAAATTTTCTAATTGTCTGTTGAACTAATTTTTGCTCATCTGTCAGTCGTAAATGCATATAACCAACTCCTATTGTATCTACTTCATAAACTATATTGTCATGTATATGATTCATAGGCAGGCAACATACCTACTAGTTAGTATGTATTTTCCTTTAAAAAACTAGAAATGCTCCTGTTTCAGACTGCAGAAAGCGAAGGTTTTGAAACGAGTTGTTTCGGCTTCAACATTCTATTTACTAGTAATTCTGGCAAATTATCGCTAATCTGTTTTTTAAATCAGATCATATTCCTCCATCTTTTTGCCAATTCAAAGTCTTAGTCCAGCTAGGTGCAGCCTTATGCAAGTTTTTAGATAATTGCCCTTTAGTGGATTGGTTTATTTAATCAATGGTGATCAAATGATAACTAGCATTTGTTTACTTGGGAGTTAAAGGCTTTTGTCTCTCTTTTTCACGTATAGCTCAATTCCTTAAATAATTTTTTAAATTGTTGAAGTGGAAACAGAAATTTAATATATAATATTGTTAATGTCCCAACGAGGGGGAGGATAGGCCATGAACAAAGAAGAACAGCTCATCATGAATTTCAGGGACTTGTTTAACAAGATGGCTTGGCTTAATAAGCCAAAGATGGAACGCTGTCTTAAAGGGTATAAGCCTTCTGAAGTACATTGTATAGAATTCATTGAAAAAAACGGAAATACGAATGTGACAAAACTTGCGGAGTCTCTTTATATGACGAGGGGCGCAATAAGCAAAATGACTAAGAAGCTCATAGAAAAAGGCTTAATCGAAAGCTACCAGAAGCCGGAAAACAAAAAAGAAATCTATTTTAGGCTTACTGAGAAAGGGAAAGAAATTTATAAAATCCATGAGGAACTGCACAAAGAGTTTCTAGAGCGCGATAAGGCAGTATTTGAACAGGTAAGCGAGGAACAATTTGACATTATGATTAGCTTCGCGGAAAGGTATAATAGGCATTTGGATGCAGAAATAAGAAAACATGGTGTAAATATGAAGTCTGAATAAATTTGTAACGACAGGCAGCCTAGCTCTATTGCGATCCGGCTGCATTTTTTATCTCTATATTTTGTTGACAAGGAAACAAAAACATGTTATTTTTTTGTTAACAAGGAAACAAAATTGTTACTTTCGAGAGGAGAATAATATGTTAACAAACAAAGTAAAGGAACAAGGATTACCGAAAGAAATCCTTATGGCTGCCTGGGCAATTGCACTTGGAGCAATTGCCCCAATGCTTGACTCAACGATGGTGAACATTGCCATCGACAAATTAAATAAGGATTTCAACACGACGTTGGATACTATTCAATGGGCCGTTACAGGTTATGTTTTAGCCCTTGCGATTGCAGTTCCAGTATCCGGATGGCTTATGAACAAATTTAACGGAAAGAAAATCTTCATCGGTGCAGTCATCGCTTTTGGTGTAACTTCTGTTTTTGCTGGGATTAGTTGGGACATTTCTAGTTTTATCTTATTCCGTTTGCTTCAAGGCTTTAGTGCTGGGATTATTACCCCGCTTATGTCAACACTATTAGTCAAAACAGCAGGTCCAGATAATCTAGGGAAAGTTATGGCCATCGTCAGCACACCAATGATTTTCGGTCCAATCTTAGGACCTGTAATCGGAGGCTTCATCGTTCAAGCTGCATCATGGCATTGGATTTTCTTCATCAACGTGTTCATCGTTTTGATTGCTGCACCACTTATGATGAAAACTATTCCAGACTTTGAACCATTCAACAAAAATAGTAAACTCGATATTTTTGGGATTGTCGATTTATCCTTAATGAGCGCAGCATTGATTTACGGAATTACGAAAGCAGCGGACCATGCATCTTTTAACAATAGTGAAACAATCCTATGGGTGGGCATCGGCCTTGCTTTCGCTGTAAGTTACCTCGTATATAATCGAATCAGAAAAAATCAAACCGTACTCCCCATCAATTTGTTTGCACACAAGAGTTTCTTAGCATCAAGCATCGGGTTATTTTTAGCGAATATTGCCGTCATGGGACCTATGTTAATACTCCCATTGTTCTTCCAAAACTTCCGTCATTTCACGGCAATCGAAGCTGCGCTTGCATTAATCCCTCAAGGGGTTGGGATGCTCGTTACTCGGCCAATGATCGGAAAAATGATTGATAAGATCGGTGCAAAATACGTAGTTATAGTTAGTCTTATTCTTTCGCTTATCGGATCTATTCCGCTTATCTTTATTACCGATAAAACAAGTATGATTTGGATTGCCATCATATTATTTATCCGCGGCACCAGTTTTGGAGGAATTATGCTTCCGTTGACGAGTGACGCTTATACAGGACTTGACAGCAAACAACTTCCAGAAGCAGGTGTCGGTATTAATATTATTGAAAACCTTGGTTCAAGTTTCGGTTCAGCTATTATCGCAACAGTGGTCGCAAATGTCGTACAAGGATTGCAACCAACGATTGCCAATGGTTTAAAAGGTTACCATGCCGGATTTTTAGTATCTGCCATCGTCCTTGTGGTAATCTTCATCCCAAGTCTATTCCTCACACATAAAAAGAATGCATAATAAAGAACCTGCGTTTGAACATTTGAGCGCAAGTTCTTTTTAGATCAAATATACAGCTAGCGGAAACATCTATTACCTCGGAGAACTACCATCTAAATCTATCTAAAAAAGAAAACAGGAACGTCCCTGTTTTCTTTTTTGATTACATTGCTTCGATTACTTCCTTACAGTAGTCATTCACTAATTGTTTTTCATCATCTTCAAGCTCAAAATCAAGCGGCTGATTACTTAGTTTTTCATAAATTTGATAAAGGGCAATTTTTGACTGCTGTTCATCTACAGCATAAATAACTTTTAATGATAATCCTTTATCAGTATATAATTCATCGTCTTCCGAAACTTCGATATCAAGATAAAATTCATAGCGATCACCTATAATAATACCTGTCGGATCGACGAGTTTTTCTACTTCGTGCCCGGTAATCTTCATAAATCATTCGTCCTTTCAACTTATCTACTGCATTTACTTTGAATATTATACACCACTTAGAGCTATACTCAAAAAAGTTCTATATTCGAAATAAAAAGTAATAATTGATAATAGATGGATCCTTGAAATGATTGATTGACACTACAGGGGTGCGCTTTCCGCGGGCGGTCAGGGAGCCTCCTCAGCAATTGCCTGTAGAGTTGCCATGATGATTGAGAGGAAGAAAAATCCTTGTTTTTTAACGAATCTAGTAAACTACTGAGACTAAATGTTTAATGAAAAGTCAAGCTTGGCAAAGCAATATACAACTTGATCATGACAAAAAGGTTTAGAATGAAGCCATTCTAAACCTTTTTGTCAACAAATCAAAGAACATTCCGTAAGAATTACTTTATTCATTAATTAGCCTTTATTTCCATACATCATCTGCAATCTTTTTAACCCATTTCAACTTTTCCCATTGCTCTTCTTCTGTAAGCAGATTTCCTTCTTCTGTTGAAGCAAATCCACATTGAGGGCTCAGTGCAAGCTGCTCCAAAGGGACAAATTGTGATGCTTCTTGAATACGTGCTTTAATATTTTCGATATCTTCTAGTTCAGCAGATTTGGATGTAATTAGTCCTAAAACAATATGTAAATCTTTTCTTGTGACGAAACGTAAAGGTTTGAAATCACCTGAGCGTTCACTGTCATATTCAAGGAAATAACCATCAACATTGATTTGATTAAATAATATTTCTGCAACAGGTTCATATCCTCCAGAAAATGCCCAAGAGGAAGCATAATTACCACGACAAATATGCATCGTCACAATTAAATCTGCTGGTTTATCTTCCAATGCTTTGTTTAATGCTTGCGCACATCTTCGCGCAACATCTTCTGCGTCACTCTCTGTACCTTTTAATGCTTCACGATTTTTTGGATCTGCCAAAAATCCCCAGTTTGTATCATCTATTTGCAAGTAGCGACAGCCGAGATGATAAAATGCATGGACGGCTTTTTTATAAGCCTTCGCTAAATCATCATAATATTCATCCAAGTCGGGATATATATCACGGTTAATAATAGCTGGACGGCTTAATAGACTAAGGCTCGGAATTGTTTGTTTTGCAATGAAACCATCTTCATTTTCGCCAATGGCCTCTTTTAAAAATTTAAAATGTTCAAGGAAAGGATGATCATCAGGAAAATCGATTTTTTCAGTCACACGGATACCATGCCCCCTAGTTTCAATATGATGAAATTTTAGTCCGTGTTCCTTATCAAAACCTTCTATCCCCGTTAAGCCTTCTAGAAAATCAAAATGCCACCAGCTGCGGCGGAATTCACCATCGGTAATTGCTAGAACGCCGGCCTCTTTCTGCTTCTCTACAATTCTACGAATTTCTTCATTCTCTATGGCTGTTAATTGGTCCGCTGAAATAATTCCGTTTTCTTTGTCTAAACGCGCTTTTTTTAATCGTTCAGGTCGCAATAAACTCCCGACATGGTCTGCTCGAAATGGCGGAAGTGTACGTTTTAATGATTGTAATGCTGGTTGAATTGTCATTGTTTTAGCTCCTTCATAAATAAATTCATATTCCATATTTATTTTCGAAATAATATGTATATTAAATCGATCATATGGTTGTTTTTCTGATCAACTCCCCTAATTAAAGTAAAAAAGCTGGTTTCCTCATCATAAGAAAACCAGCTTTTTAGCTTTACGTCCGTTTTCTTATCTCTCAGATTAAACATCTGCTGGAATTAACACCATACACATATATGTGCTGGTTGTCGGATTTCATCGGGCCAGTCCCTCCATCACTCTTGATAAGACATATTTAATTATGAATTTAGTTTAATACGATGATCATTTATTGTCAATATATTAAATTAAAAATATTAATTTTAGGAGAAATAGTCTGTAAAATACATACTATAATTAAAGTTACTAATTTACTTAAAGGAATCGTTGATTTCCGCTTCAGGATGCTCGTTTTTCCCGCAGGAGTCTCAAACGTTACGCTCCAATCGATTTTATGAATTGTTTGATAAAAAGCAAGAGAGTTTACAAATATGAGCCCTTTATGAGTATCTTTTTAATCCATTTCATTATGATAAGAGGTAAATTACATGATGTATCATCATCCATTATTTAAACAAGATGTGCCTCTAGCATTTACTCGTTCTTAAAGGAGAAGTTTAACTAAATACTCCTTTAAGGCATAGAACATTTAAAATGCATATGGAGGGTATTAAAAATGAATAATACAATACTAGGTTCAATGTTCTTAATATTAGCAGCAAGTATTGGGTGGCATGTATGTCGTTGTTAAAGTTGTTGTAACCGTCATTCCACCGTTACAACTTGTTTGGCTGCGCTATCTTGTCGCAATCGCTGTCCTCTTCTCAGTGGATTGATTTTCAACAAAACAAAAGTGGAAAATCGCCCATAAAGATATGGGTGACTTATCCTTGGAGAAAACATTGGCGGAACTTTTTGGCTAGGTCTCTTTTTAATTTTAGTGGGGGTTGTTATTGCATATGAACAAAGATAGTTTCATTTTTAAAGGAGACGGCATTATGCCATCTCCTTCTTTATTACGATAATCCTAATTTTTTCGCTCTCCGATAAAAAGTGCTTCTAGGAATACCAAGTAATTTAGCTGCTGCGGATGCGTTTCCGCAAGTTTTCTGCAACGCTTCAATCATCATCTCTCTTTGAATTTTTTCGCGCGTATTATATTTTGTAACTTGAACAGGTGTCTCTATATCACTATTTGAGTGGTGGTTTCCTTTAAACAAAGATAATAATTCTACAATGGAATTGCTATTAGCACCCGCGGATATTTTAAGATTTTCTAATATATTCATCAGTTCTCTAATATTCCCAGGCCAATCATAGCTTTGCAATTGTTCGAGAAGTTGAACGGGCAAATCAAGATGACAGTTGTTTGTCTGGCAAAAATAATGAATAAAAGCAGGGATATCTTCTCTTCTTTCTTTCAATGTAGGTACGTGAATTGGAAATACATGCAGACGATAATATAGATCTTGCCGGAATGTCCCCTCTTTGACAAGCTGAAAAAGATCACGGTGAGTAGCCGCAATAATGCGAATATCAATAGGTACCTCTTTCGTTCCGCCAATAGGGATGACTTTTCTTTCTTGAAGAACGCGTAAAATAGCAACTTGCATCGCTGGAGGCATTTCACCAATTTCATCAAGAAATAATGTTCCATGATTCGCCTGTTCAAATTTCCCTTTATATCCTTGCCGTTTTGCCCCTGTAAAAGCTCCTTCAACATAACCGAATAGTTCACTTTCCATTAAGGCTTTTGGTATAGCCCCACAATTCACGGCAATAAATGGTCCGTTTTTTCTTGAACTATTCTCATGGATGGCGCGGGCAATTAATTCTTTTCCAGTACCTGTTTCACCCAATATATAAACACTGGAATCTGTTTTTGATACTAGCTTTGCTTTTTCAATTGTATTTATAAATACTTCACTTGTGCCAATAACTCCTTGAAATTGGAAGGGCTCTTCTTCTTTATGGACTATCTGGAAATGACGGTGTTGTCGAACTTTTGCTTCGGAAAGAAGTAAACATGTTCCCAACTTTTTCTGCTTTTTTGATAAAATTGGTTTCTGTTTTTGAATGTTATAACCACTTGAAAGTAGATCTTCTATTTTCATATTGGAATATTGAGGATTTTTTTCGCGAATAATCCGGCTCGCTGATATGATGAATCCTTGATCATTACAAACGACAAAAGGAACATCTGGATTCATTTCAATGAAATCAATTGCTTGCTCAAAAATCGAAATGTCTTGCTCATGGTTCACTATGTTCAATTCTTGCTCAATCATATAGGCAATAGATGTTACAGTACCGAGCATAAGCGGGTGGGATTGTTCTAGAGGACAAGAAATATCAATGATACCGAGCAACTGCTTGTTTTGATCATAAATTGGTGTTGCCGAACAGCTCCAACGATGTGAAGCAACGGAAAAATGTTCAGTTCCATTGATCATCACAGCTTCGCCGGTTTGAAGTGCTGTTCCGATTGCATTTGTTCCAACTTTATCTTCGGTCCAGCAAGCCCCTTCAACAAAATTGATTTTTTCTGCTTCGTATACTGTTCCGCGATGTCCTCGAATAGATAGAACAACACCTTCAGGGTCAATGACAAGAGCCATCATTCCCGATTGCTGAAGAATGGGGTCAATATGTGCAAGATGTGAAGAAGCTACCTCCAATAATTGGGCGTACTTAACTTTTTGCCTCTGCAATTGTTCATTTGACAAAAGATAATGTCCTTTTGTCAAATATGGATTGACTTCTCCCTGTTTACATCGATACCATGATTCTATGACTCTTTTATTCAAGCGTGCTGAATCTAACACCCCTTCATGGACAAATCGTTTCCATGTATTTAAGTAGCATTTTGTCGTCGTTATCAAATGATCCACCTCTCATCAATAGGTTTACAATGTTAATGACAGAAACTGGGAAATATTTTACTTAAGTGACTAGTGAAGAGAAAACAGGACCTATTCCATTAAACATGTAAGCTATGTATATTATACATATAATTGAATACGCTTTCAATTTTTATAATTCTTTATTTTTCGACATAACTTTCGTTTGAAAGCTGCATGTTCACGCTTCAAGACTTGGCGTTAATTATAATCGGAATAGATATACGGCGAATATTCAATTGACGAATAATATCGTGTGGCTTTATGATAAAGGAAATACTGAATGGAGTGAAAATAATGAAAATAACTGAATTTAGCGCTCTGCTAATTCTAGGAGCGCTATGGGGGGCCTCTTTTTTATTTATGCGTATTGCTTCTCCTGTATTAGGACCTCTCGTCTTAATTGATGTTCGTGTCATGATTGCTGGGCTGTTCCTCCTTATATATGCATTATTAATAAGAAGACTTCCAAACTTAAAAGCAAAATGGAAGGAATACTTGTTGTTAGGAGCTTTCAACGCAGCGATTCCATTTACATTAATCGCTACATCTACACTTCATTTGACTGCCTCTATTGCAGCAATTCTTAATGCAACAACACCTGTCTTCACCGCAATTGTTGCGCGTATTTGGTTAAAGGAAACATTAACATTGCGAAAGTTAATCGGCATTCCAATCGGTATGGTCGGTGTTGTCATTCTTGTTGGCTGGAGTTCCGTTTCATTAACATTCACTGTTATCATATCAATTTGTTTTTCTTTATTAGCTGCTCTATTTTACGGCATTGGCGGAGTCTATACGAAACGTGTTTTTGTTGGAGAGCCTCCACTTACATTAGCGACTGGCCAGCAATTAGGGGCAGGACTTCTACTTATTCCATTTAGTGTGACAAATCTACCTCATCAGCCTGTCACATTTACTGTTGCAATCGCAGTTATCAGTCTAGCAATTTTTTCGACATCCATCGGATATTTGCTCTATTTTTATCTCATTCATCATGTTGGGCCAACGAAAACATTAAGCGTCACATTTCTAGTTCCGCTCTTTGGTGTAATATTTGGAGTGCTATTTCTTCATGAACATATTTCTGTAGGTACAATTTTTGGCTTAATCACCATTTTTGGAAGCACAATGTTTATGAACGATGTAAAATTGAAAAAAACAGTGAAGAAACCACTATGTGTTGAAGGAATAGAAAAATAGATGCAATTGCAGTTTATTCATTAAAAGGCTTTTATTGTAATTATTTATTATTTTTATTTTCTGCAGCGACTTTTTCCTCTCGTTTAGAAGAAGAACAAAAAACTACAATCACTTTTGGATGATTAAGATATTCATTGATCTTTACAGAAGGGCGTTGTTTTTAATTGAATTTGTGCCCCTAAAGCGGATCATGAAGAAGTTGATCGGAGCGGAAATCAAATACCCTTTTGGATGACCACTCCTCTTTTTCTTAATTTTTACGCAATAATAGTTCATCGTTTTGTTTTAATTTTAACTTTAATTTAATAATTTTCTCATCGTTCTTAATCTGTTTGTAATGGTTGTATAATGTTCCTTCTGTATTCTTTATTACATACTATTAAAACATTCAGAGGAGCAACTACATATGAAAAGGTTAAAAGCAATTGTTTGCTTTTTTCGTAGATGTCATAAATATGATTATTACACAAGCGAGTGCGTTACATGCGGAAAGAAAAGAAAACATGAATACGACAAAATCTCGGAAGCATAACTGATATCCGAGATTTTGTCGTATGTGTATGATTATATATGAATGGACTGACCATTTGCATTTAAAATGGCTTCATGGATCGCTTCGGATAATGTTGGGTGAGCTGCAATAAAGTGATCCATACTGTCTGAAGTTAGCTCGGCATGTAGCATGATAGTCCCTTGACCAATTAATTCTGTTGCATGAGGTCCAACAATGGAAATCCCAATAATTTCATCGTACTCCGGATCAATTAATACTTTAACCTTACCTTCTTGTTCATTTGCGATGAGTGCTTTCCCGTTTGCCGAGAAGGGAAACTCACCTTTTTTTATATGTGGATACATTTCATTGGCGGTTTTTTCAGTCATACCAACACTGGCAATCTCAGGGAATGTATAAATACAGCGTGGTACAGCCCGATAATTAACTTTTGCCTCTAGCCCGGATGCATTGGATGCTGCTACCTCTCCTTCATGAAAGCCGACGTGTGCGAGCTGTATTCCTCCGACTACATCTCCACATGCATAAATATTTGGAACTGTTGTTTGCATCTGTTCATTAACAATAATGCCTCGTTTGCTCACTTCTACGCCGATGTATTCTAAATTTAAATCATGGATACGGGGACTTCTTCCAATAGCAACAAGAATATAATCAGCGTAAACCTCGTGTTTTCCCTGTTCATTTTCGAGCAATGCTACTTGATTGATGTTGTCAAGTTCTTTTACAGCAGTGGAAGTTCGTATTGTTACGCCATCCTGTTGCAATTGATTATGTAGGAACGCAACTGTATCTTTATCTTCCCCTGGCAAGATTTGATCGGCCATTTCAACGATCGTTACTTTTGTTCCCATTCTGCTGTATATACTTGCAAACTCACAGCCAATAACACCCCCACCAACAATTAAAAGGGAGTTAGGGACTTGCGGCAACTCAAGTGCTTGATTACTGCTAATAATCCATTTTTCATCAAAAGGTGCAAACGGCAACGGTATGGACTCAGAACCAGTCGCAATAATAAATTGATCAGCTTCAACTGTTTCTTTTTGCTCATTGTTTTCAACAACCACGGTGTGGTTTGTTAAAAACGATGCCTTCCCTATTTTTATTGTTATTTTATTCTTTTTCATTAAATATTGGATACCTTGAACAAGCTTGCCAACGATTTGTTCTTTTCGTTCCAATACTTGCTGCCAATTTATGCTTACTGCGTCTACTGGTAATTGTATGCCAAATTGATTTGCATGTTTTATTTGATTAAACATTGATGCACTTTCTAACAACGTTTTTGTTGGCATACAGCCGGTATTTAAACACGTACCGCCTAAAGAACGTTGTTCAATCAGGATAACTTCTTGCCCCTGCTGGGCAGCGGTAATTGCCGCTACATATCCAGCAGGTCCTCCTCCAATGATTGCGATCGTTGTCAATAGAAGCACCTCCTTTCTACAAAAGTATTGTAATAGGTTCTTCTAAGTATTGTTTAACCGTTTGTAAAAATGCTGCAGCTGGTGCGCCATCCAATACACGATGATCGAAAGTTAAACTAAGCGGCAAAATGCTTCTTCTTTCTAATTTTCCCCCAATATAAGTTGGTACATCAGTTATTGTGCCAACTCCAAGGATGCCTGCTTCAGGTGGATTCAAAACAGGCGTAAAGAACTCAACATCATAACCGCCTAAGCTTGAAATTGTAAACGTTGATCCTTGTATGTCTTCATTTGCTAATTGCCCAGTTTTGGCGCGATCAGCAGCTTCTTTAATTTGTTTGGATAAAGCTGTCAAACTTAGCGAATCAGCATTGCGAATGACAGGTACAACCAAGCCTTTTTCTAGCGCAACCGCCATACCAAGGTGAACATGATCATACGTGTAAATTGAACCATCTTTAAAAGTACTGTTCATTTGTGGATGTTGCAATAGAGCAAGTGTTACAGCCCGAGCAACATAATCAGTAATCGTTAATTTATGTTCAAAAACTTTTGCAACAGTATCTTTCAGTTGATTTTTTAATGCTTTTAGCTCTGTTACATCTGCCTTCATTGTAATTGTTAATTGGGCACTATTTTGCAAGCTATCGAACATACGGGTTGCAATCACTTTGCGCATTCCGGTCACAGGAACTTTTTTACCTTCTTCTGCCGCAACAGTATGGTTTGCTGCAACTACTTGCGGTTCCTCTTGTACAATTGCAGTCGGTGCTGCCTTCGTCTGTTCAATCGCTTGAAGCACGTCAATTTTTACAATTCTACCTCCAGGACCTGAACCTTGAATATGTGTAATATCTAAGCCAGCTTTTTTTGCCATTTTCCGAGCAACTGGTGAGATTTTCACCCTTTTTTGTTGGCTTGCTGTTTGAACTCGTACTGTTTCAGCAGCCGGTTTATTAACATTTACCTCTTCGACTTTAGAAATATTTTGTTGTTCTTGTGGATTCTCACTAGAATGACTAATACTGACATTCTCATTTTCTTTCCCGATATATCCGATAATTGTACCAGGCGGAACTTCTTCGCCTTCAGGTACTGAAATTTTTAAAACCGTACCATTTTCAGGTGCTTCTAAATCCATTTCAATTTTTTCAGAAGAAATCGTAGCAATTAAATCTCCTTTTTGTACGGGCTCTCCCTCTGTTTTGTTCCACTGTGAAACAGTACCAACTTTCATTGCCATTCCTAATTTTGGCATAATCACTTCAGTAGCCATAACGCTCTCCCCTTTCTAAACCTTATACTCCAATCGTTTCTCCTAATAATTCTGAAACAACTTGAATGACCTTCTCAGGTGTTGGTAAATAAATATCTTCTAACTGAGGAGAAAATGGTACAGGCGTATGTGGTGCTGTAATCTTTTTAATTGGTGCATCCAAATCATCAAATCCTTTATCAGCGACAAGTGAAGCAATATCGGTCGCAACACTGCATCTCGGATTCGCTTCATCAATGACAATTAATCTATTTGTCTTCGCCACCGATGATAAAATAGTATCTTCATCAAGTGGAGATAGACTGCGGGGATCAATTACTTCTAGTTCAATTCCGTTTTTCGCTAACTGTTCAGCAGCTTGAAGTGCCGTTTGAACTTGCTTTCCAATCGCTACTACAGTAATGTCATTACCTTCACGTTTAATATCGGCTTTTCCTAATGGGATCGTATAATATCCTTCTGGTACATCCCCTGTCATGTTATAAAGAGTCTTATCTTCAAAATAGATAACTGGGTCATTATCTTCAATGGCAGCAAGTAATAACCCTTTTGCATCATAAGGAGTTGATGGAACGACTACTTTTAAACCTGGAATACTTGTGAAAAGACCATATAATGTTTGGGAATGCTGGGCAGCTGCTCTAAAACCAGCACCGTGCATTGTCCGCACAGTTACAGGTACTTGCGCTTTCCCGCCAAACATATAACGGAATTTTGCTCCTTGGTTTAATACTTCGTCTAAACAACTGCCAATGAAATCATTAAACATTAGTTCGGCAATCGGTCTAAGTCCAGTTGATGCTGCTGCCATTGCTGCTCCCATATAGCCAGCTTCAGCAATTGGCGTATCTAAAATCCGTTCACGCCCAAACTCTTGGACTAATCCTTTCGTAACACCAAGTACACCGCCCCAAGCCTCATCATCTTGCAGGTGATCAACCTGTGCACCTCCAGCCACATCTTCACCTAATAAAACAACATTTTCATCTCTTCTCATTGCTAGTTTCATAGCCTCATTAATGGCAGTTGACATACTGATCGTTCTTCCCATGTTATCTTCCTCCCTTTACTTTTCGACTGATACCTTGAACTAAATGATTAATAGGAAACATAAACATCTGTTAAAAGTTCTGATGCACTTGGATAAGGGCTTTCTTCACTAAACTTCACTGCTTCTTTAACAGCATCCTCAACTGATTTTTCCAGCGAACTTAATTCTTCTTGTGTGAAAAGATTTTGATCTAATAAGTATTGTTTATAAAGGACAATTGCATCTTTTTCTGTTAAATGCTGTTTCTTTTCCTGTTCAGGCTTATACGTTTGAGCATCACCTTCAAAATGACCGTAATTTCGATACGTAATACATTCAATAATTGTAGGTCCTTCCCCATTTCGTGCTCTCTTTACCGCTTCTTCAGCTGCTTGATAGACTGCAAGTAGATCTTTCCCATCGACGCGAATACCTGGAATATTATAGGCAATTGCACGATCAGCAATCGTTTTACAACTCGAAGCATACGTAAATGGTGTTGCTTCAGCATAGCCATTATTTTCAGCTACAAAAACAACTGGTAATTTCCATGCTGCAGCTAAATTAATCCCTTCATGGAATGTTCCATGGTTATTTGCACCATCACCAAAGAAGCAAACGCTTACATTATTTGTCTTTTTATACTTTGCTGTAAGTGCTGCCCCACATGCTAATGGAAAGCCTCCGCCAACGATTCCATTGGCTCCTAACATCCCTTTATCTAAGTCAGCGATATGCATGGAGCCACCTTTACCTTTGCATAATCCAGTAGCTTTCCCGTATATTTCTGCCATCATTCCTTTTAAATCGCATCCTTTTGCAATGCAATGACCGTGTCCGCGATGTGTACTTGTAATATAATCTTTGTCATTTAAATGGGCACAGACACCAACAGCTACTGCCTCTTCACCCGAATATAAATGAACAAAACCTGGTAGAACACCACTAGCAAAAATTTCATGAACTTTATCCTCAAATTTACGAATTTCTAACATTTTTTGATAGATCCATTGTGCTTTTTCTTTACTTAACACATTTCTACTACTTTGACTTTTTGTCGTTTTCATTATTCTACCTCCTAATTTCAAAAGTCTTTCGCTATCTATAGATGCAAGTATTGTGCCAAAAATTCGAAGCCGGTAATTTAACGTTTGATGGATGTGTCCATAAAAAAAGTGAGACAAAATTGTACAGTTGTCTCATTTTGTCTCACTTCGTCTCACTTTTGATTACGAAAATGTTTCCGCCAAACGACGAACTTGTGCTGCTAAGCCCATAATAAGTTCAGCCGCATGAATCTGTCTGCTTGAACGTGGATGTTGCCCGCTCCAAAGTGCGAGAAATTCTGGTCTATTCTGTTTTCCGGCTTCTTTGCGAATATCTTGGGTTAACACATTTTGATACGGATAAGGTAGTATATTGTGCTGCTGATCTTGCAGCATTTGAATAAACTTATTATTCATACCGCGTGCCGGTTTTCCACTAAAGGTCGCAGTCACTACTGTTTGATCTTCTGTCCCCTCTAATATTGCTTGTTTATGTAACGGATGTGCGCCGCTTTCTATACAAGTTACAAACGCAGTTCCCATTTGAACAGCTTGTGCACCTAAAATAAGTGAAGCTAGCACACCTCTTCCATCCATAATCCCACCTGCTGCAATAACGGGGATACTCACAGCATCAACGATTTGCGGAACAAGGGCCATTGTGCCGATCATAGCCAGATCAAACGCCGTTGCAAAACTGCCGCGGTGTCCTCCCGCTTCACTGCCTTGTGCAACAATCATATCCATTCCTGCTTTTTCATTTAATAATGCTTCGTTCACAGATGTGGCAGTCCCTATCAATATTATTCCTTTTTCCTTTAAACGCGCGATTTCGTTCTTTGGCGGAATTCCGAATGTAAAACTGCAAATTGGTACTCGGTGCTGAATAATAAGATCAATTTGCTTGTGAAAAAGCTCATCGTTTATCATTGGTCTTTTATATGTTGGATCCATTCCTAACTGTTTTCTAATTGGATTTAATAATTCATTAGCCGATGCAATTTCTTCTTCTGTAACAGCTGTTTGTTCAGGAACAAAGATGTTAACACTGAAAGGATTCGTTGTTAATGTTTTCACCGTTTGAATCGTATTCTCTAATGATTCCATTGTCATATATCCTGCGCCAATTGATCCTAACGCTCCTGCATTTGAAACAGCCGCCACAAGCTCTGGACTAGTCACTCCTCCCGCCATCCCTGCCTGAATGATCGGATATTGAATCGAGAGCATGTTGGTTACTTGCGTATTATTCCACATCTAACCATCTCCTACTATATATTTTTCCTAACATATTAAAGCGCTTTCAATTAAAAGTATAATAGATATCCAGTCTAAAAGCTATGCACGCTGTTTGTGTAACTTTATCTTCTCAATGAAAAAAGCAGGAGCTAATCAGCCCCCGCTTCTTCCTTTTGTCGCTCAGCAAACACACGCATCGCTTGAGACATAAATTGCGCCAATCCTTCACCGAATGCATCAATATTTTTAGTAAACCGCTCATCATCTACATACAGCTGACCTAATCCCTTAAAAGCGTCAAATGAATATTGTCCAATCTGTTGATTTAATAAATCAAACCATTTTTTTATCGTTACTTGCGCCTCTTTTGATGCTGGAAATCCAGAACGTAAATCGGCCAATTCTTTAAATATCGCATTCATTTCTTCTCTCAACGCTAATTGTTGCTCATTGGATAGCTTTCTCAATCGTGCATTTGCTTCATCCACTTTATCGTTTCCCCAACGTTTTCTAGCCTCTTGCTCATAAAGGTTCTCATCAAATTGAAAACCGGCAAATTTCTCTTCATTCGTCATTTGTACTTCCCCTTTCATATGCTGCATCGTTTTTTCGATCGTCGCAATCATTTGATCTAATTGTACGCGTTTTTCTATTAACATTTTTCTCTGTAATGTTAATGCTTCATAGCGATCAAACGATGGACTATAGATCATTTGCTTAATTGTTTGTAAAGGGAAGCCCAATTCTTTAAAAAATAAAATTTGTTGTAACAAAGCAAGATTATTTTCTGAATAAATGCGATACCCTGTATCTGAGACCTGATCAGGCACTAGTAAACCAATCTCATCGTAGTGATGTAAAGTACGGACACTTATTCCGACTAAATCAGCAACTTCTTTGATTCTCATGTTATCGACCTCCCTTATAACCAAATGTTAAGGTATTACGTAACGTGAGAGTCAATGAAAAAATAACTGTTGTTTTTCAAAAGATAATGCTCGACACTTACCTAATTTATGCAGAAACTGATTGAAGCAAAAAATGAGACCCCGCAGGCGGGAAACGAGGGCACTGAAAAAGTCCATTAAATTATTAGACGGTTAAAGGTTGAATAAATTAAACCTTTAACTGTCTTTTTAGCTTATAATAATGATATTAA
>NZ_JAAIWK010000030.1 GCF_011008565.1 Heyndrickxia ginsengihumi | reverse complement strand
CAATAATTTAATAGGTCCGGTAATTATAGCGAGAAGGTCACACCCGTTCCCATCCCGAACACGGAAGTTAAGCTTCTCAGCGCCGATGGTAGTTGGGGGGTTCCCCCTGTGAGAGTAGGACGTTGCCGGGCAAAAGTAAAACCACAGAGAAACCTCTGTGGTTTTTAATTTATAGTTACATATCATTTTGCTTTTTTCTCCTTAAATCTACATCTTCACATATTAGAGATATATTGTAGATTCATCGAATTTTTCGATCTTCGACTAGATATCTAAGCTTATTGTTGTCGAATCAGATACCCGCTGTCTTTTTAAATCGGAATTTATTATCTATGTTTCCAATAACCTATATCTTCGATTTCATACACAGAGATTGCTAAGTGATATCTCTTCATATTTCATTTTTACTAATTATATTTTAATCATTGGGATTCATTAATAAAAAAATAAATTACTTACTTTTAATACTTAGCCATAAGAAACATTGTTTAAATGTATAGATTAAGTGAAAAATAATTATATAAAAGCTACAAACTAATCTTGAAACTAAAGACAAGAGTGGTATACTGAGTGCACGCAAATGTGTGTTAAATTATAGGAGGGCTTAAGGGAGTGTAGAAATGTTACATAATAGTATTGCGATGGTAATAATCATACTGGTTGTAAATATTGTGTATGTATCCTTTTCAACAACGAGAATGATTTTAACGTTAAAAGGGTATCGATATTTTGCTGCCTTTGTCAGTATGATTGAAGTTGTTGTTTATATTATAGGACTTGGTTTAGTGTTAGATCGCCTTGATCAAATTCAAAATATTATTGCCTATGCACTTGGATACGGAATTGGTGTAATGGTTGGCATGAAAATTGAAGAAAAGTTAGCCCTTGGGTATATTACTGTAAATGTAATTACAAAAGGGGATGATATAGATTTACCAAAATATTTACGTGACAATGGGTATGGGGTAACAACATGGAATGCGCAAGGTTTAGAAGGAGATCGCATGGCTTTACAAGTTTTGACTCCGCGCAAATATGAACTAAGATTGTATCAGACGATTAAAACAATTGATCCAAAGGCATTTATTATTGCATATGAGCCGAAAACAATTTATGGTGGATTTTGGGTGAAAGCAGTAAAGAGAGGAAAGTTGAATCAATGAGTGGAAGCAAGAAGCAATTTGAACTACTAGAGAATGAATCCATTTCTGATTGCCTCGCACGGATGGAAGCTGAAGGATACCAGCCTGTCAAACGTATAGAAAAGCCGATATTTCAAGAAGTAAACAAGAATGGAAAGAAAGAATTCGAACCAATTGCTCGTAAAATTATATTTGAAGGGAAAAAACAGCAATAAAAACCGAACGTTATTCAAAATAGATTATTAAATGTTCGATTTTTGATTGACAGTAATGTATCGTCCCTGTTAAGATAAAAGAGGAAAAAATAAATACCCTCATATATCATGGGAATATGGCCCATACGTTTCTACCCGATTACCGTAAATAATCGGACTATGAGGGAAAGTAGATATTTTGGGACGTATGTTCGAATATGTTTTCGAATATAAATTTGTCTTTACAAGCCCAGATGGCCTGCTTTCTCTCAACAAGAGGAGCAATGCTATCTGGCTTTTTTATTTTAGAGACGGAGGGATTGGATGAAAACCGAAGTCGGCGTCATCATGGGAAGCGTTTCGGATTGGGAAACGATGAAATATGCTTGTGATGTACTAGATGAACTTGAAATACCTTATGAGAAAAAAGTCGTTTCAGCACATCGAACACCAGATTTAATGTTTCAATATGCTGAGGAAGCAAGAGATAAAGGGATAAAAGTGATTATAGCTGGGGCAGGGGGCGCAGCCCATTTACCTGGTATGGTTGCAGCAAAGACCACCTTACCTGTAATTGGTGTTCCTGTACAGACGAAGGCGCTGAATGGTTTAGACTCATTATTATCGATCGTGCAGATGCCCGGCGGTGTCCCTGTTGCAACTGTTGCGATTGGTAAAGCTGGGGCAACGAACGCAGGACTTTTAGCTGCGCAAATATTATCAACAATGAATGATGTAATTGCAGAAAGATTACAAGCAAGACGTGAGAATATTGCAAAATCTGTACTAGAAAGCAGTGATCAACTTGGATAGAAAAGTCATTTTACCAGGGAGCACTATTGGTATTATTGGCGGAGGACAATTAGGAAGAATGATGGCATTAGCTGCTAAGCAGGCAGGATTTCGTATTGTCGTATTAGATCCAGCATTTAATTCTCCATGTGGCCAGGTTGCAGATGAGCAAATTGTTACAGATTATGACGATTACGATGGACTCCGACAATTGGCGGATAAGTGTGATGTCATTACATATGAATTCGAAAATATTGATTACGAAGCCTTGAAAAAATTAACTGGCATCGCTTATATTCCTCAAGGCGCAGAGCTCATACGGATCACACAAAATCGAATTATAGAAAAAGATACTCTTGTTCGTTCAGGAGTTCAAGTTGCACCGTATGAAGCGATTTATACTTATGAAGATTTAATAGGAGCCATTTCACGCATTGGCTATCCGTGTATTATAAAAACGGCTCAAGGTGGTTACGACGGTAAAGGCCAAATGACATTAAAATCTGATGATGATATACAAGCGGCAGCACCGCTCATTGAGCATGGTCCTTGTGTGCTTGAGAAAATGATAAATTTTGAAAAAGAGCTTTCTGTCATTGTGGCACGAAATGAAACACGTGCAATGACATGCTTTCCTGTTGTTGAAAATATTCATTTTGAACACATTCTCCATAAAACTATTGCACCAGCGAGAATAAATAGTACCGTAGAAAAAGCCGCGAAAGCAATTGCTGTAAAAATTGCGCAATACGTAGATCTTATTGGAACTCTAGCAGTAGAAATGTTTTTAACTAGTACTGGCGAGGTTTATGTCAATGAATTAGCGCCAAGACCTCATAATTCAGGACATTATTCAATTGAGGCTTGTAATATTTCGCAATTTGGACAGCATATACGTGCGATCTGTAACTGGCCATTACAAGAAATTGAACTTTTAAAGTCAGCAATAATGGTTAATATTTTAGGCCAGCATGTTGACAATCTCAATAAACAAATTCCGTATCAATCTGCTTGGTTCATCCATCTGTATGGAAAAGATCAAGCGAAATACCAAAGAAAAATGGGGCATGTTACAATTTTAACTGAGGATGTCGAAACAACTTTAGACATGCTCAATCAAACGGGCATTTGGAAAGATGTAAAGAAGAAATCGGAGGCATTTATACATGATTGAACGTTATACAAGACCTGAAATGGGCTCAATTTGGACAGATGAAAATAAATATAAGGCATGGTTAGAAGTTGAAATTCTTGCATGTGAAGCATGGGCTGAATTGGGAGAGATTCCAAAAGAAGATGTTAAAAAACTGCGTGAAAATGCATCTTTTGATATTAATCGCATTCAAGAAATTGAACTAGAGACTAGACATGACGTAGTTGCTTTTACAAGAGCCGTTTCCGAAACATTAGGGGACGAAAGAAAATGGGTTCATTACGGCTTAACGTCAACAGATGTTGTAGATACTGCTCTTTCTTATTTATTAAAACAAGCAAACCAAATTATTTTGAAAGACATTGAGAATTTCATTGAAATTTTAAAGAATAAAGCATTGGAACATAAATATACCGTTATGATGGGAAGAACCCATGGAGTGCATGCAGAACCAACTACTTTTGGTCTAAAACTTGCTCTTTGGTATGAAGAGATGAAGCGCAATCTTGAGAGATTCAAACAAGCAGCAAAGGGAATTGAAGTAGGAAAAATCTCTGGGGCTGTAGGAACATATGCCAATATAGATCCATTTGTTGAAAAATATGTTTGTGAGAAATTAGGTCTTCAGCCTTCTCCAATTTCAACACAAACTTTACAACGCGATCGTCATGCACATTATGTTGCGGCACTATCGCTAATTGCAACATCAATTGAAAAATTTGCAGTTGAAATTCGCGGGCTGCAAAAAAGTGAAATCCGTGAAGTTGAAGAATTTTTCAATAAAGGACAAAAAGGCTCTTCTGCTATGCCACATAAACGTAATCCAATCGGCTCTGAAAATATGACAGGACTTTCAAGAGTTATTCGCGGACATATGATTACGGCGTATGAAAATGTGGCATTATGGCATGAACGTGATATTTCTCATTCATCCGCAGAAAGAATTATTTTACCAGACACAACGATATTGGTGAATTATATGTTAAATCGTTTTGGAAATATTGTGAAACAGCTAACTGTTTATCCAGAGAATATGAAGAGAAATATGGAAAAAACACTTGGTTTAATTTACTCACAAAGAGTGCTACTTGCGTTGATTGATAAAGGGATGGCACGCGAAGCTGCTTATGATACTGTACAGCCAAAAGCAATGGAATCATGGGAAACACAAGTTCCATTCCGTACACTGTTAGAAAAAGATCCAATCATTAAGGAAAAATTATCTGAGTCTGAATTAGATGATTGCTTCGACTATCATCACCATTTAACACATGTTGATACGATTTTTGACCGATTGGGATTACATGAACCGGGGAAATAAATTCCCGGTTCCAACAAGGGGGAAATATAATGCTTGTTTATGAAGGAAAAGCAAAGCGGTTATATGAGACAGAGGATGAGCACGTGCTATTAGTTGAATATAAAGATTCTGCAACAGCTTTTAATGGAGTAAAAAAAGCAGAGATTGATGGGAAAGGTCAACTAAACAACGAGATTACAAGTCTAATATTTCAATGGTTAGATCAAAAAGGTGTTAAGAGTCACTTTATTCGTAAAGTTTCAGAGCGCGAGCAATTAGTGAAACGAGTAACTATTTTACCGGTAGAAGTTGTACTGCGGAATGTTGTTGCGGGAAGCATGGCAAAAAGGCTTGGTTTAGAAGAAGGAACTCCTTTATTATCACCGATTGTTGAGTTTTATTATAAAAATGATGATTTAGGGGACCCGATAATCACAGAAGATCATGCATTATTGTTAGAAATAGCTAGTGAAGAAGATCTTCAATTTTTGAGAGAACAAGCACTGATTGTAAATCAAGCATTGCAGCAATTATTTTCTGACATTGGGGTACGTCTTATTGATTTTAAACTAGAATTTGGCAGAGATGAACAAGGCAGCATTTTACTAGCGGATGAAATTTCTCCAGATACTTGCAGACTTTGGGATAAAGAAACAAATCAGAAATTAGATAAAGATGTATTTCGCAGAGATTTAGGGAATTTAACAGATGTTTATCAAGAAATATTAAAACGCTTGAGAGGAGAAATTTCCCATGTATAAAGTGAAGGTATATGTGACTTTACGTGAACGTGTATTAGATCCACAAGGGATAGCGATTAAGCAATCCTTGCAGCAATTATCTTATCCTGAAGTGCAAGAAGTAAGAATCGGAAAGTATATGGAATTAACAGTAGAGAAATCTGATCGTAATATTGATGATACTGTAAAAGAAATTTGTGCGAAATTATTAGCAAATCCTGTTATCGAAGATTATCGCTATGAAATCGAGGAGGTAGTTGCACAGTGAAGTTTGCATGTGTCGTATTTCCTGGATCTAACTGCGATGTCGATATGTATCACGCTATAAAAGATGCCCTTTCTGAAGAGGTAGAATATGTTCGCCATGATGTATCGAACTTAGATCAATATGATGGCATATTGCTGCCGGGAGGATTTTCATACGGTGACTATTTACGATCAGGTGCGATTGCACGTTTTTCCAATGTGATGCAAGCTGTCATAAAAGCAGCTAAGGAAGGAAAACCTGTTTTAGGCGTTTGTAATGGTTTTCAAATTTTGTTGGAATCAGGACTGCTTCCAGGTGCAATGTTAAGAAATAAACAGCTTCAATTCATTTGTAAAACAGTGCCATTAAAAGTTATAAATGCTAATACGATGTTTACTTCAGCATATGAAGAAAATGAAATTATTCATATTCCTGTTGCACATGGTGAGGGGAATTACTATTGTGACGAAGAAACATTGAAGCAATTACGCGAAAATCAGCAAATTGTATTTACTTACGAGGATAATCCTAATGGGAGTATTTTGAATATTGCCGGTATTACGAACGAAAGTGGCAACGTATTGGGGATGATGCCGCATCCTGAAAGAGCAGTAGAGGAGCTGCTTGGTAGTGAAGATGGTTTACGATTATTCAAGTCAATTGTGAAAAACTGGAGGGAAACCAATGTCGTTACTGCTTGAGCCAAATCCGTCCGAAATTAAATCTGATAAAATCTATCGCGAAATTGGTTTAACAGATGAAGAATTTGCAATGGTTGAAAAGATTTTAGGAAGAACGCCAAATTATACAGAAACAGGTCTTTTTGCTGTTATGTGGTCGGAGCATTGCAGCTATAAAAATTCAAAACCAGTTTTGAAGAAATTCCCGACAAAAGGCGAACATGTATTACAAGGTCCTGGCGAAGGTGCAGGCATTATTGATATCGGGGATGGATTAGCAGTCGCATTTAAAATTGAAAGTCATAATCATCCTTCTGCAATTGAACCGTATCAAGGTGCGGCTACAGGTGTCGGTGGAATCATTCGTGATGTTTTTTCAATGGGAGCAAGACCGATTGCTTTGCTAAACTCTTTGCGCTTTGGAGAGTTAGAAACTCCGCGTGTAAAACATTTGTTTAAAGAGGTTGTTGCTGGTATTGCTGGTTATGGAAATTGCATCGGAATTCCAACAGTTGGAGGAGAGGTTCAATTTGATCCTTGCTATGATGGCAATCCTTTAGTAAATGCTATGTGTGTCGGTTTAATTGCACATAAAGATATTCAAAAAGGTCAAGCTCGCGGAATTGGCAATACAATTATGTATGTCGGGGCGAAGACAGGGCGAGACGGTATTCATGGCGCTACATTTGCATCGGAGCAATTAAGTGATCAATCAGATGAAAAAAGACCTGCCGTTCAGGTAGGCGATCCTTTCATGGAAAAATTACTGCTCGAAGCATGTTTAGAACTTATTCATTCGGATGCGCTTGTAGGAATTCAAGATATGGGGGCTGCCGGATTAATTAGCTCATCATCTGAAATGGCTAGTAAGGCTGGAGTTGGACTTATTATGAATCTTGATGATATTCCTCAACGAGAAACAGGGATGACGCCATATGAAATGATGCTTTCTGAATCCCAGGAAAGAATGCTAATTGTAGTGAAAAAAGGAAGAGAACAGGAAATTATTGATCTCTTTTCGAAATATCAATTGGAGGCTGTCTCAGTAGGAACAGTAACAGATGATAAAATGTTGAAATTATATCATCATCAGGAACTAGTTGCTGAAGTGCCTGTAGATGCTTTAGTTGAGGATGCTCCAGTATATCACAAACCATCAAGGGAGCCTGAATATTATCAAGAATTCCAGCAAATGGATATTGGTGTACCGCAAATAGATAATGTTACGGAGACACTTCTCAATTTGTTAAAGCAGCCGACAATTGCAAGTAAAGAATGGGTGTATTCCCAATATGATTATCAAGTTAGAACGAATACGATTGTTACTCCTGGGTCAGATGCAGCAGTTGTTAGAATAAGAGGGACGAAAAAGGCATTAGCGCTGACGACCGATTGTAATAGCCGCTATGTTTACCTTGATCCAGAAGTTGGCGGAAAAATTGCAGTTGCTGAGGCTGCCCGCAACTTAATCTGTTCTGGAGCACAACCATTAGGAGTAACTGATTGCTTAAACTTTGGAAATCCTGAAAAGCCTGAGATTTTTTGGCAACTGGAAAAGGCGGCTGATGGGATGAGTGCTGCTTGTCTGGAGTTAGAAACTCCAGTAATAGGAGGAAACGTTTCTCTTTATAATGAGACATTGCAGAGGAAAGCTGATACAGGCGAGTTGGAGGCGCAAGCAATATATCCGACACCTGTTGTTGGTATGGTCGGTTTAATTGAAGATGTAAACCATATTACAACGCAAACGTTCAAATCAGCAGGGGATGCAATTTATATAATTGGGGAAGCAAAAGCAGAATTTGCAGGTAGTGAACTACAAAAACTTCTCACAGGAACTATTAAAGGAAAACCACCTGTCATTGATTTAGCAATTGAAGCAACAAGGGGTAAACAATTGCTAGAAGCGATTCGTGCTGGAATCGTAGCAAATGCGCATGATATTGCTGAAGGTGGATTAGCAGTGGCGTTGGCAGAATGTTTAATTGGCACAGAACAACTAGGGGCAGAAGTAAAAGTTTCAGGGGATGCAGTTATACAATTGTTTAGTGAAACACAATCACGATACGTTGTTTCAATCAAACAAGATGACCGTGAAGCATTTGAGCAATATGTAGATGATGCAATCTTTATTGGAACAGTAACGAACAAAGAGGAATTGATTATTAAGGGAGAAAATGAACAAATTTATGTTCACGTAAGTAAGCAAGAATGTGAAAATGCTTGGAAAGGAGCTTTACCATGCTTGCTGAAATAAAGGGGTTAAACGAAGAGTGCGGTGTGTTTGGAATTTGGGGACACAAAGACGCTGCACAATTAACATATTATGGTCTTCATAGTTTGCAACATCGTGGTCAAGAAGGTGCGGGTATTGTTGTAAAAAATGTTGATAGATTACAAGGAGTTAAAGGGGAAGGTCTTGTTACCGAAGTTTTTACAGCAGAAAAGTTTAAAGATTTAACAGGGAATGCTGCTATTGGTCATGTTCGGTACGCAACAGCAGGTGGCGGTGGGATTGAAAATGTCCAGCCGCTGCTCTTTCGCTCACAGAATGGTAGTTTAGCAGTGGCACATAACGGAAATCTTGTGAATGCTCAATCTTTAAAACATCAACTAGAGTCACAAGGCAGTATATTTCAAACGACATCGGATACGGAAGTACTTGCGCATCTTATGAAAAGAAGCGGATTTTCAGCAATTAAAGACCAAATGAAAAATGCCTTAACAATGCTAAAGGGAGCGTATGCATTTCTCGTAATGACAGAAACAGAGATGCTTGTCGCATTAGATCCGAATGGATTACGTCCATTATCGATTGGTCAACTAGGTGATGCCTATTGCGTTGCGTCTGAAACATGTGCATTAGATATTGTTGGTGCTGAATTTATTCGCGATGTTCGGCCAGGTGAATTAATTGTTATTAATGATCGCGGAATACAATCTGAACCGTTCACATATTCAGCATCTAGTGCAATTTGCACGATGGAATATGTATATTTTTCAAGACCGGATAGCAATATCCATGGCATTAACGTTCATGCTGCCCGTAAAAATATGGGAAAATTTTTAGCGAGGCAAGCAAATATAGAGGCAGATGTCGTGACAGGCGTTCCTGATTCCAGTATTTCTGCGGCTATTGGCTATGCGGAAGAGACGGGGATTCCATATGAAATGGGGTTAATTAAGAATCGTTACGTTGGGCGGACGTTTATTCAACCATCACAAGCGCTAAGAGAACAAGGGGTAAAAATGAAACTGTCTCCAGTTCGCGGAATTGTAGAAGGAAAACGAGTAGTTATGGTTGATGATTCAATTGTAAGAGGAACAACAAGTCGGAGAATTGTCGCAATGTTAAGAGAGGCTGGTGCAACGGAAGTTCATGTATGTATCAGTTCACCGCCAATGAAAAACCCATGTTTTTATGGGATTGATACATCAACACATGAAGAATTGATTGCATCAAATCATAGTGTTGAGGAAATACGGGAAATGATTGGTGCTGACTCGTTAACCTTTCTATCAGTCGAAGGCATGCTCGAAGCTATTGGCAGACCTGCCATTAACGAAACATGCGGTCAGTGTCTAGCTTGCTTTACTGGCAATTACCCAACTGAAATTTATGCTGACACTGTACTTCCACATGAAAAAGAACTTGTAAAAAAATAGAGAATGAAAACTTATGATAGCAAGGCATCTTACCGTAAATGATGATGGGAAGTAAGGTGTCTTGTGAATTTTAGAAGATTAATAAGGTAGAGATGGTTCAACAGCAAATAAATAATCAACATAAAAGCAAATCTCTCTTAATTAATGCGGACTATAGTTTGAGCAAGGGATGTTTGAAGGAGGAAGTTATGTCAAATTCATATCGTGCAGCCGGAGTAAATATAGATGCTGGATACGAAGCTGTTCAAAGAATGAAAAAACATGTCACACGTACAAATCGATTAGGTGTATTCAGCCAGCTCGGAGGATTCGGTGGCGTATTTGATCTTTCCGCTCTCCATTATAAAGAACCTGTTCTTGTATCTGGAACAGATGGAGTTGGGACAAAGCTTAAACTCGCCTTTTTAATGGAACAGCATGATACGATCGGCATCGATTGTGTAGCCATGTGTGTAAATGACATTGTCGTTCAAGGAGCGGAACCTTTATATTTTCTTGATTATATTGGGGTAGGGAAAGCTTATCCGGAAAAAATTGAACAAATTGTCAAAGGTGTTGCAGATGGCTGTGAGCAAGCTGGATGCGCGCTCATTGGCGGAGAAACTGCCGAAATGCCAACAATGTATGATCCTGATGAATATGATTTAGCTGGATTTGCCGTCGGAGCATGTGAAAAAGATGAGTTAATTGCTGGAGCAGATATTCAAGAAGGTGATGTTTTAATTGGACTTGCCTCAAGCGGTATCCATAGCAACGGCTATTCTCTAGTTCGAAAAATTTTCTTTGAGGACCATAAGCTTGATTTAACAGCAATGTTGACTGGATTGGAAAAAACTCTAGGAGAAGAGCTTTTAACGCCAACGAAAATTTATGTGAAACCGATTATAAACGCGCTCAAATCATTCCAAGTAAAAGGGATGGCACATATAACGGGTGGGGGCTTCTATGAAAATATTCCACGCATGCTTCCAGAACATTTAGGGGCACAAATTGAGCATGGTTCGTGGCCGATATTACCGATCTTTTCCATACTTGAAGAATATGGAAAAATCCCTCATGATGAAATGTTTAATATTTTTAATATGGGTATTGGCTTTGTTGTAGTAGTAGATCCGAAAGATGCGGACACAGCTCTACAATTCTTCAATCATGAAGGTGAATCTGCTTTTATGATCGGAAGTGTAACAAATACAAAAGGTGTACAGTTTACTTCAAGGGGTACGAATGTATGATGAAACTAGCAATTTTTGCTTCCGGCAGCGGGACAAACTTCCAAGCGATTGTGGATGCAGTAAAAAAAGGTGACATACAGGCAAATATTGAAGTACTCGTTTGTGATAAGACAGATGCAAAGGTCATTGAAAGAGCGGCAAATGAACAAATTGATTGTTTCGTATTCCAGCCAAAAAAATATGAGAACAAAGCGGAGTATGAAAAAGAAATATTAGCTGTGCTTCAAAAGAGAGAAATTGACTTTATTGCATTAGCAGGATATATGAGATTAGTAGGATCAACACTGCTTCAGGCATACCAGCATCGAATCATCAATATTCATCCTTCTTTACTTCCTTCATTTCCGGGGAAGGATGCGATTGGACAGGCAATACGAGCTGGGGTAAAAGTGACTGGCGTTACAATTCATTATGTTGATGAAGGAATGGATACAGGGCCTATTATTGCCCAACAAGCTGTATCAATTTTAGAAAATGATACAGAAGAAACGTTAGCAATGCGCATTCACGAGGTTGAGCATGCATTGTACACGAAAGTACTAAAAGAAATGTTAGGACATTATATTGGAGGTTCTCTTAAATGAAAAGAGCATTAATTAGTGTTTCAGATAAAACAGGGGTCGTTGATTTTGCAAAAGAGCTATCTCAATTAGGCTTTGAAATCATTTCTACTGGTGGAACGAAAAAGGCGCTTGAGAATTCGGGCATAGACGTCATCGGAGTTGAAGAGATTACAGGATTTCCTGAAATTTTGGAAGGAAGGCTTAAAACGTTACATCCAAATGTTCATGGAGGTTTGTTAGCTAAGCGTATTCCTGAGCATGAAACACAAATACAAGAGCACGGCATTTCACCGATTGATATTGTATGTGTGAACTTATATCCATTCCAACAAACTATTGCGAAAAAAGATGTAACAGAAGAAGAGGCAATTGAAAATATTGATATTGGCGGTCCTACTATGCTTCGTGCGGCGGCAAAGAACTTTGAATATGTGACTGTTGTTGTTGATGCCAATGATTACGCAAACGTTGTTGCGGAATTAAAAGAGCAAGGGAAGGTGTCAACAGAGACAAATAAAGCACTTGCAGCAAAGGTGTTTCGCCATACTGCAGCATATGATGCTCAAATCGCAGCTTATATGACGAATTTAGTTGGAGAAGAAAATCCGGAAAAAGTAACGTATACATATGAATTGAAGCAAACACTTCGCTATGGAGAAAATCCACATCAAAAGGCAAGCTTTTATAAAGATGCGTTAGGTTCATCTTTTTCTATTGCACACGCTACACAGTTACACGGAAAGGAACTTTCTTATAATAATATTCATGATGCTGATGCGGCCTTACAGATGGTAAAGGATTTTGATGAACCTGTTGCTGTTGCTGTGAAACATATGAATCCATGTGGAATTGGTGTTGGTGGCAGTGCTTTTGAAGCATTTAAAAAGGCATACGAGGCAGATTCTAAATCGATTTTCGGTGGAATTATTGCCTTTAATCGCCCTGTTGATAAAGAGACAGCTCAATTGCTACATGAGATTTTCCTTGAAATTGTAATCGCACCATCATTTACACAAGAGGCACTTGAGATTCTGACAACAAAGAAAAATATTCGGTTATTAACTGTGCCATTTACAGAAGAGAAAAAAACGGAGAAAGTTTTAACTTCTGTGGAAGGTGGATTACTAATACAAGATCAAGACACATATACATTAACTAATGCAAGTGTGAAAGTTGTTACAAAGCGTGAACCTTCAGAACAAGAATGGGAAGCTTTAAAATTAGCGTGGAAAGTTGTGAAGCATGTAAAATCTAATGCAATTGTAGTCAGCAATCATGAACGTACACTCGGAATCGGAGCTGGACAAATGAACCGTGTGGGAGCTGCAGAAATTGCCTTAACACAAGCGGGAGAGTTAGCAAAAGGGGCAGTATTGTCTTCGGATGCCTTTTTCCCAATGGATGATACAGTAGAGGCTGCAGCTAAAGCAGGAATTACTGCTATTATCCAACCAGGTGGATCTATCCGTGATGAAGATTCAATTAAAAAAGCGGACGAATACGGAATTGCGATGGTCTTCACTGGAATCCGTCATTTTAAACATTAATTCAATCAAGATTTTCATTTATGTCATAGCAAAAGGGGTAGAAGCAAATGAATGTACTTGTGATCGGAAGTGGCGGTAGAGAGCATGCCATATGTAAAAAAGTTTCCGAAAGCCCACTCGTAGAAAAAATATATTGTGCTCCCGGTAATGGAGGTATTGCAGAAGTAGCTGAGATTGTACCTATCCACGAGACTGATTTCCTTTCATTAATTTCATTTGCAAAGGAACGCCATATTGATTTAACAATTGTCGGACCGGAAGCACCATTAAGTTCAGGAATTGTTAATGAGTTTCGTGCAGCCGGATTACGTATTTTTGGACCGACCAAAGAAGCAGCAACGATTGAGAGCAGTAAAGCTTTTGCGAAGGATCTTATGAAGAAATACCATATTCCAACAGCAAGTTATGAAGTATTTCATGAATATGATGCAGCAAAAGCATACGTTGAAAAAATCGGCGCCCCAATCGTCATTAAAGCAGATGGATTAGCTGCGGGTAAGGGCGTGGCAGTCGCAATGACGTTAGAAGAGGCACAAGAAGCATTAAAAACGATGATGCTGGAACAAAAGTTTGGAGAAGCCTCTTCACAAATTGTGGTTGAAGAATTTTTAGATGGTGAAGAATTTTCGTTGATGGCCTTTGTAAATGAAGAAAATGTATATCCAATGGTGATAGCACGCGATCATAAACGTGCATTTGACGGCGATAAAGGTCCAAATACTGGAGGAATGGGCGCCTATTCCCCTGTTCCGCAAATTTCTGCTGAAGAAGTTGAGCAAGCAGTAAATCAGATTTTAATTCCTACAGCAGCTGCGATGGTTAAAGAAGGAAGATCATTTGGCGGTGTATTATACGCAGGTCTAATTCGAACAACTGCTGGAATTAAAGTAATTGAATTTAATGCTCGTTTTGGTGATCCAGAAACACAGGTTGTTTTATCTAGACTTGAATCAGATCTTGTTCAAATTATTTTAAATCTTTTAAATGGAGAAGATCCTGAACTGTACTGGAGCAATGATGCAGTATTAGGTGTTGTCATCGCTTCTAATGGCTATCCGGAATCATATGAGAAAGGAGTTCAATTGCCGGAGTTAAATGAACTTTCATCAAATTTGGTTGTATATCATTCGGGAACAAGATTAGATAATGAGCGCTTTTTCTCAAATGGAGGACGTGTTCTTTTCGTTGGAAAAAAAGATACAACTCTAGCTTCAGCGCGAGATAGTTTATATAAGGAATTAGAAAAATATACATTTGATGGCTTTTTCTATCGTAAGGATATTGGAAAAAGGAAACCGAATTAAACTTCGGTTTCCTTCCTAATTATTGTTCATTTGAATGGTTAGCTTGATTTGAATGATTTTCACCATTGCTTACTTCATTTAATTGCTGAGTGAGATCAGTTAGATCTAAATTTTCAAAATTGAACTGGTCTGATTTAGATTGCTTTGATTCTTTGTGATCTGCACTATTTTTTAAAGGGCTCATATTAAAGCTTTGTTTTTGAAAGAGTTCTGTGATCGGGCAGTAACGAACAATTCCTTCTCCAACTTTCATTGCACTTAAAATCATGATTAACACATATTTGCTGCACCAAGGTCTTCTTGATAATTTAGCTGTTGACCACGCAAGAAATGTAAGCCCAAATGTAATTCGCAGCAGTGCACTGATAATGCCAATATTTGATGATACTTTCATTTGACAAAACTCCTCATTATTAGTTTTAATAATTCAAATTTCTTCAATGCTTTAATCAATGAAATATGGTAAAATTGTTAATATACTGAATAACTGAATCTCCTTATTGGAGGAATGAAAAATGTTAGATCAAAGATACAGATGGAAAAACAAACAGATTCGTGAACACGTTGCGGTTATTGACGGCAATATTTCACCAACAATGATTTTAAAAAACGCTCGTTTTTTACATTCAACATTAAAAAAATGGATCACAGGACATATATGGATTTTTAATGATCGTATCGTTTATGCCGGTGAAAGACTACCTGAAAATTTAACAACATGTGAAGTAGTTGACTGTTCAAATTATTTGCTTGTACCAGGCTATATCGAACCGCATGTTCATCCATTTCAATTATATAATCCCCAATCATTTGCAAATTATGCTGCAAAAACTGGAACAACAACATTAATTAATGATAACTTAATGCTAATTTTATTAACCAATAAAAAGAAAGCGTTTTCTATACTTAGAGAGTTGCGCCATTCTCCGGTTTCGATGTATTGGTGGAGCAGATTTGATTCTCAGTCAGAATTACAAGGGGAGGAAACGGTTATATCACATGAGCTAGTGAAGTCATGGCTGGAGCATGATGCCATTTTACAAGGAGGGGAGTTAACAAGCTGGCCAAAATTATTGGACGGTGATGATTTAATTCTTCATTGGATTCAAGAAGCAAAAAGAATGCGGAAAAAAATTGAAGGACATTTTCCAGGGGCATCAGAAAAAACTTTGGCTAAAATGATGTTGTTTGGTGCAGATTGTGATCATGAAGCAATGACGGGGCAAGAAGTATATTCTCGATTATTGCAAGGCTATATGGTTTCACTGCGTCATTCATCAATAAGACCAGATTTGCCTGTTTTGCTTAAAGAGATGAAAGAACTTGAGATCAACCAATATGATCAAATGTTTTTAACAACGGATGGCAGTACACCTTCGTTTTATAAGAAAGGTGTTTTAGATCAGTTAATTCGTATGGCGATAGAAAGTGGTATTCCAGCAATTGACGCTTATCATATGGCAAGCTACAATGTTGCACGTTACTATAATATTCAGCATTTGCACGGCATGATTGCAACAGGGAGAGTAGCTAGTATTAACTTTCTTGAATCAGAATCAAATCCGACACCAGTATCGGTATTATCTAAGGGACAGTGGATTAAAAAAGATGGAGTTGTTTTCGAACATGACCATAAAGTAAATTGGCCGGAATATGGGCTTAACCAATTACAGATGGATTGGGAGCTTGAGGAAGAAGATTTCCAATTCTCGATGCCAGTTGGAATTGAAATGACAAACGATGTTATTACAAAACCGTATTCTATTACAAATGATGTATCATATGATATATTGCCAAGTGACTATGAAGATAACTTTTTAATGCTAATAGATAAAAAAGGAAAATGGCGAATCAATACGTTAATTAAAGGTTTTGCTCAGCATGTGCAAGGGTTTGCCTCCTCGTTTTCAACGACAGGTGATATTCTCCTCATAGGAAAATCAAAAAGTGACATGCTACTAGCTTTTCAAAGAATGAAAGAACTTGGTGGCGGAATCGTATTAGTTGAAAATGGCAATATTGTACATGAAATACCGTTACCAGTTGCAGGGATTATGTCGAGCGAGAGCATGGAAGATCTTATTTTGCAGGAAGAAGCATTAACAAAGGTGTTAAAAGATCGCGGATACATGTATGATGACCCGATATGTACTTTGCTCTTCTTAAGTGCAACACATTTACCATATATTCGGGTTACACCAGTAGGAATGTACGATGTTATGAATAAAACAGTATTCTTTCCAACAATAATGCGTTAAAATAATAAAGTGAAGGTTTTGTATCCAGGTCTGTTTTATGGGAACGAACTGGATAAAGACACTTCGTATCTCTATAATGATGAGCCAATTATTTGTTAAAAAAGCAGATAGTTGGCTGACTTTCGTTATTAACGAAATAATCAATTGCCGATTGGAGTTTACCAAATGTTAAAAAAACATTTTATGTGGTTCGTTGCTCTTCTTTTTATTTTGTCAGCATGTAATCACCATAATACCAATCAGGATCAAAACGATGGAGCAAAGAAGGAAGCTAAAGACTCAAAAACAGTTACACCAAAATATAGAGAACCATTAACAGGAATCGGGACGGACAGTAAACCGATAAACCGTGCGGTCGCTGTTATGATCAATAATCACCCTTTAGCACGTCCACAATCTGGGATTGCATCTGCTGATGTTGTTTACGAAGTGCTAGCAGAAGGTGATATTACAAGGTTTCTCGCAATTTTTCAAAGTGAGCAGCCGAAAACAATTGGACCGGTTAGAAGTGCACGCGAATATTTTATTAAGCTAGCAAAAGGATATCATACGCTCTATATTGCACACGGCTATAGTCCAGAAGCTAAAAAAATGCTTATGAATGGCTATATTGACCAGCTAAATGGAATTCAGTATGATGGGACGTTGTTTTACAGATCTAAGGCAAGAAAAGCACCGCATAATTCTTACATCACGTATAATAACATTTTAAAAGGTGCTAAAGAAAAAGGATACTCAATGGTTACACCGCCTAGTTCCTTGCCGTTTGCAAGTGAAAAAGAAATTAAACAAATCACTGGTCAGCCAGTGGAGAAAATTAGTATTCATTACTCGAAGTCAAATGATTTTAATGCTGAATATCGGTTCGACTCTAAATTGCAAAAATTAAAACGGTATTCAGGTGGGAAGCAAACAATTGACGCCAATAATGATCAGCCGGTTTTAATCGATAATTTATTTATCGTTGCTGCAAAACATCGATTAATTGATGATTATGGGCGTAGAGCAATTGATTTAACTTCTGGCGGAGAGGCTTATTTAATACAAAAAGGAAAAATACGGAAAGTTGAGTGGGAAAATATAAATGGAAGGATTCTCCCGTATGAAAATGGAGAACCTGTAAAATTAGTACCAGGAAAAACATGGATTAACATTGTTGAAAACTTAAATACTGTTACATTTGAGTGAGAAATGTTCGTTTCACATGGAACAGTAGATCTTCCAAACCATTTAAATTTATGTATTCCATTCATATATGACAATCAGTGAAAAAAGGAGATTTCTATTATGCAAATTGATAAATTACGAGGCAGAGCACTTGATCAATTATTCGAAGCGATTTTATCACTGCAAAGTATTGAAGAATGCTATCAATTTTTTGATGATTTATGTACAGTAAATGAAATACAGGCATTAACGCAAAGGTTAGAGGTTGCTAGAATGTTGAGAGAAAATAAGACATATCACGTAATAGAAAAAGAAACAGGGGCAAGTACAGCAACCATTTCCCGTGTTAAGCGCTGCTTGAATTATGGAAATGATTCTTATCAAATGGTTTTAGACCGTATTAAAACTGAAAAAGATACAGAGACGGAAGAAAACAATTAAGGGCGTTCAAATGTATTAGCGAAGCAATATGTTGGCAGCAGTTTATATCATTTTTGAAGCATATATTTCCGTCCAGTTCATTTAAGAATCAGCTTTTAGCTGATTTTTATTTTTTTATCTACTATAAAATAATCATTAATCGTTCATTTCATTCATTTATTTCTGGCGTTCTTTAGTGTGCCTTTCTTAGTCATACGAGCGGAGCATGAGTATTCAATGTATGATATATATGTATAAAGTTCCTATTACAGGAAAACCTTTTTTGACACTAAAGACAAATGCTATAATGACTTTGTATGGAAAAGAGAATGGGGGATTTCCAAATTTATGTATGATGTGCGTGAATGGCGGCATGCCTTCAAGTTAGATCCGAACAAAGAATTATCGGATGAGGATTTAGAAAAAGTATGTGAATCAGGAACTGATGCAGTCATTATTGGCGGTTCAGATAATGTAACGTTGGATGACACTCTTAATTTAATGGCGCGTGTCAGAAGATATCCAGTTCCTTGTGTACTTGAAATCTCTAATATTGAAGCAATTACTCCGGGATATGATCTATATTTTGTCCCAACGGTTTTAAATAGTCAGGATACTGCTTGGATTACAGGAATACATCAAAAGGCAGTAAAAGAATTTGGTGAGATTATGAATTGGGAAGAAATTCTTGTTGAAGGTTACTGCATTCTCAATCATGATTGTAAGGCAGCTGCATTAACAAGTGCGGATACAAACATTGATGAAGACGATGTTGTAGCATATGCAAGAATGGCAGAAAGAATGTTCCATCTTCCTATTTTTTATATAGAGTACAGCGGAATGTATGGGGATACCCAATTAGTTGAACGTGTGAAACATGTATTAGAAAAAACAACTTTATTTTATGGCGGGGGGATCCATACCGCAAAACAGGCAAAGGAAATGGCGAAGTTCGCCGATGTGATTGTCGTTGGGAACGCTATTTATGAGGATATAAAAGAAGCACTCAAAACAGTTGCCGTTGTAAAAGAAAAGGAATCTTGATAAAATAAGAACAAACGTTCTGAAAAAGTGGTGGTGGAAGCATGCAATTTTTAACAGATAGATTGCTTACAGGTCTGAATCCAGAACAAAAAGAGGCGGTTAAAACAACTGAAGGACCGTTGCTTATATTAGCAGGGGCAGGAAGTGGTAAAACAAGAGTATTAACCCACCGAGTTGCCTATTTAATGGTCGAAAAAGGTGTTAATCCCTATAATATTTTAGCGATTACGTTTACAAATAAATCTGCTCGTGAAATGAAAGAAAGAATTGCAGGCATAATGGGGGGAACAGCTGATGAAGTCTGGATTTCTACGTTCCACTCTATGTGTGTCCGTATATTAAGAAGAGATATTGATCGAATTGGAATCAACCGTAATTTTACGATACTTGATTCAACAGATCAGCAATCAGTTATTAAAGGTATTTTAAAGGAAAAAAATATTGATCCGAAAAAATATGATCCACGAACGATACTCGGAACGATTAGCAGTGCTAAAAATGAGCTGATCAGCCCAGAAGAATATGCTTCACATGTTGGTGACTATTATGGACAAGTGGTAAGTGATATATATGAGGCGTATCAAAAACGCCTTTTGAAAAACCAAGCACTTGATTTCGATGACCTCATTATGATGACTATTCAATTGTTCAAACGTGTTCCAGAGGTACTTGAATTTTATCAAAGAAAGTTTCAATATATTCATGTCGATGAGTATCAAGATACGAACAAAGCTCAATATATGCTCGTCAAGATGCTGGCGCAGCGTTTCCAAAATATTTGTGTTGTTGGGGATAATGACCAATCAATTTATCGCTGGCGCGGGGCAGATATTACGAATATATTATCATTTGAAAAAGATTATCCTCGTGCGAAAGTAATTATGCTCGAACAGAACTATCGCTCGACAAAGAAAATTTTACAAGCAGCAAATAAAGTAATTGAAAATAATGTTAATCGTAAACCAAAGAACTTATGGACGGAAAACCCTGATGGACAGAACATTATTTATTATCGTGCAGATAGTGAACAAGCTGAAGGTCAATTTGTCGCAGGAAAAATTAAAGAATTGACAGCTTCTGGGAAAAGGAAACTATCTGATTTTGCTGTTCTTTATCGTACGAATGCACAATCACGTGTTATTGAAGAAGTGTTTATGAAATCAAATATTGAGTATAACATCGTTGGCGGTATTCGATTCTATGACCGTAAAGAAATCAAAGATATTTTGGCGTATTTAAGACTAATTGCCAATCCGGATGACGATATTAGTTTACAAAGGATTATTAATGTTCCAAAACGGGGAATTGGTTCAACTTCTTTGGATAAAATTGCCCGATATGCACAGGAACAAGATATTTCAATGTTTAATGCAATTCAAGAAGCTGATTTTATCGGAGTAAGTCCTAAAATTTCCAAAGCAGCAAGGGAGTTTTACGATTTAATTCGTAATTTTACACAGATGCAAGACTATTTATCTGTAACAGAGCTAGTAGAAGAGCTGCTCGAAAAATCTCAATACCGTGAAATGCTGAAAATGGAAAAATCACTTGAATCCCAAAGTCGTTTAGAAAATATCGAGGAATTTTTATCGGTAACAAAGGATTTTGAAAAAAGTAATGACGATAAAAGCTTAATTGCCTTTTTAACAGATTTAGCATTAGTTGCAGACATCGATCGTCTAGATGAGGATGATACGCCAAAAGATGCTGTCGTTCTTATGACTTTGCATTCTGCTAAAGGACTTGAGTTCCCGATCGTATTTTTAATAGGCATGGAGGAAGGCGTCTTTCCACATAGCCGCTCCTTAATGGAGGAAGCGGAAATGGAAGAAGAGCGCAGACTAGCATATGTTGGAATTACACGTGCCGAAGAAGAACTGTATATTACGAATGCCGCTATGAGAACATTATATGGACGGACAAATATGAACCCTGTTTCTCGATTTATTCAAGAAATTCCGCAAGAATTATTAGATGCGGTTAATCAAGAAGAAAAAGAAGAGCAGAAGCCGCTGATGCAAAAAAGAAAAGCTGCGCCTGTGATGCGCCCAGTTGTAAATCATAAAAGTGGTGCTGAGAAATTGGAGTGGAGTGTCGGCGATAAGGCAGAACATAAAAAATGGGGTATCGGAACAATTGTCAGCGTAAAAGGAAAAGGGAATGGGACAGAGCTTGATATTGCTTTTCCAAGCCCAATTGGTATTAAACGATTACTTGCTGAATTTGCACCGATTACGAAAGTAAATTGAACATACGCTTCATTAAGGTCTTTAAAGAAAGTGATCACTTCATCAGCGGGAAAAGACATCCGCTGATGGGTATCACTACTTATAATGAAAGGATTGATGTGCATGGAATATGAAGCGGCAGTCAATAGAGTAAAAGAACTACATAAACTTTTAAATCAGTACAGCTATGAGTACTACGTCCTTGATCAGCCGTCTGTTCCAGATGCTGAATATGATAAATTATTAAGAGAATTGCAAGCTATTGAGAGTGAGCATCCTGATTTAGTCACACCAGATTCACCTACACAAAGAGTAGGGGGACAAGTGCTTTCATCTTTTACAAAAGTAGCACATGAAATTCCGATGCTGAGCTTAGGAAATGCCTTTAATGAAGAGGATTTGCGCGACTTTGACCGTAAAGTTCGTGAAACAGTCGGGGAAGACTATGAATATGTTTGCGAGTTGAAAATCGATGGTTTAGCAATTTCATTACGATATGAAGACGGCCTGTTTGTACAAGGTGCCACAAGAGGCGATGGGAACATTGGAGAAGATATTACAGCCAATTTACGAACGATTCGCTCAATTCCTTTACGGCTGAATGAGCCTTTAACGATTGAAGTGCGTGGGGAAGCATATATGCCGAGAAAATCGTTCGAGAAATTAAATCAAATCAAACTCGAAAATGGAGAAGAGCCTTTCGCTAACCCTCGAAATGCTGCAGCTGGCTCATTAAGGCAGCTGGACCCCAAAATTGCCGCATCTAGAAATCTCGATACTTTTCTTTATGCAATTGGTGAGATAAAAGGGATGGAAATTGCTACACATAGTGAAGGATTAGATTTGTTAGAAAGACTTGGATTAAAGGTGAACAAAGAGCGTAAGAAATGTTATAATATCGAAGAAGTTCTTCATTATATTGAACAGTGGACAGAAAAACGCCCGAATCTCACCTATGATATTGATGGAATTGTAATCAAAGTAAATTCCTATGAGCAGCAAAGAAGATTAGGAACGACTGTAAAAAGTCCACGATGGGCGATTGCCTATAAATTTCCTGCTGAAGAAGTTGTGACAAAACTGCTCGATATTGAAATAAAAGTGGGGCGTACAGGAGTAATTACGCCAACAGCCATTTTAGAACCAGTGAGAGTTGCAGGAACAACTGTTCAAAGAGCAACATTGCATAATGAAGACTTAATTCGTGAAAAAGATATACGGCTAGGTGATTATGTTGTCGTTAAAAAGGCCGGCGATATTATTCCGGAGGTAGTCCATGTCCTTGCTGAGCGGCGAACTGGGGAAGAAAAGGAATTTTTCATGCCATCTCATTGTCCTGATTGTGGCAGTGAGCTTGTACGTCTTGAGGATGAAGTTGCACTCCGCTGTATTAATCCTAATTGTCCGGCACAAATTCGCGAAGGACTCATTCATTTTGTATCAAGAAACGCAATGAACATTGAAGGATTAGGCGAAAAAGTCATCAGCCAATTATTCCATCATCAATTAATTCATGATGTTGCTGATATTTATCGTCTTCAAAAATCTGAACTACTAGAATTAGAACGAATGGGTGAAAAATCCGTAACAAAATTATTAGAAGCGATTGAGGCCTCTAAACAAAATTCTTTAGAAAAACTGTTGTTTGGTCTCGGTATTCGCCATGTTGGTGCTAAAGCAGCGAAGGTTTTGGCACAGCAATTTGAAACAATGGATCGTCTATCATTAGCGACACGTGATGATTTAATTGAAGTAGCAGATATTGGAGAAAAAATGGCGGACTCCATTGTCAATTATTTTGAAAACGAGCAAGTAAAGACATTAATTCAAGAGTTAAAAGAACTTGGATTAAACATGGAATATAAAGGTCCAAAGCCAATTAGACCTGAAGAAGGAACAACATTGCTTGCTGGTAAAACAGTTGTATTAACAGGGAAGTTGGAACAGCTTACGCGTAATGAGGCGAAAGATAAATTAGAGTCATTAGGTGCAAGTGTAACAGGGAGTGTCAGCAAAAAGACAGATATTGTTGTTGCTGGAGTAGATGCAGGCTCTAAATTAGCAAAGGCTGAGCAACTTGGAATTGACATTTGGGATGAAGCCAAATTATTAGAAATATTGCAAGCATAATATTTTCGGAAAGCAAGAAACTTGAAAAAGGTGGAACAAGTAGCATGAAAAAATGGTTGCCCCTATTGTTTTCAGCTGTCTTACTAGGAGGATGTGCACCTCAACTAGGCTCTGAAGACAAAGTTGTGCAGAAAAAAAATAATAAGAAAGAAACAGCTGTTGTATCAAGTTACCAAATATCAAATCAATATTACAAAACGATTTATCCTTATAAAACAAGTAAATCGAGAGGACTAGTTGTCAGTAATTTAAATACTAACTATGATATTGATGAATTTGAAACAGGGTTAATGAGAGTAGCGCAAAAAAACTACTCAACTGATAAGTATTTATTTCAAGAAGGACAAATGTTAAGTTCTGATACGGTTTCAAAATGGCTGAATCGTAAATATACGAAGAGCCAATTGAAAGCCAACGGTTTAAGTGCAAAAGATAATATTGGCTTAAATCCTTTAGCCCGTAACAGTTCTGAACAACAAAAAAATCCAATTTATCTAGCACAAATATTAGAACAAGATTATTTATCGAAAGACAATAAGGGGAATGTGAAATTATCCGGTGTAGTAATTGGATTAGCATTGAACTCTGTCTATTACTATCAAAAAGAAAAGTATGGCGCAACATATGATGTGAACATTAGTCAGGCTGTTTTAAATCAAAAAGGCAAGCAAATTGCACAGGAAGTCGTAAACCGTCTTCGTAAAATGAGTGGTTTAAAAGGAGTACCAATTACAATTGCTTTATATAAACAACGTGGTAAAGACGCTGTAATTCCAGGAAACTACTTTGCTTATGCGAATGTTCCTGGAGATAGTTCAACTGTCGGCGATTGGAAATCTATTAATGAAAAATATTATTTATTCCCATCAGACTCAGCTACAAGTGCTCATCGCGATGATGAGAAGACATTTGAAAACTTTAAAACAGATATAGAAGACTTTTTCCCTAACTATACAGGAGCAGTTGGGAGAGCCCGCTATACAGATGGGCAGTTAACTGATTTAAATATTGATATTCCAATCCAATTTTTTGGAGAATCTGAAGTTGTCGGCTTTACGCAATATGTGGCTGGGCTTGTTGTTAAGTCTTTCCCAGACTATGTAAATCTACAAGTTAGCATTACAGCTAATAACGAGCCAAAAGCAGTCATCATTCGTGATTCAGGAGAAAAAGAACCAACCGTACATGTTTATCAATAAGACTTGGAAATCCGGCGAGAATGAAAGTTTTCGCTGGATTTTTTTGTTTCGTTTAAATTTTTAAAAAATACAAAATTAGGGGTTCCATTTTAAATTTTTCTGTTATATAATAAAAAACGTAATAAGTGACTGTATTATAACAAAAAAGGAGTGAGGAAATGGAAACGAAAATATCTAACATAACTGTTAGAGGTCCCATGAATCAAGGATATGAAAGGATTTTAACAAAAGATGCACTACAATTTTTAGAGCAGTTGGAAAGAAAGTTCGGCCCAAGAAGGAGAGAACTGTTACAACACAGAAAAAGACGTGAAGAGGAAATTCAGAAGGGTAAGCTTCCGCAATTTTTAAAGGAGACTGAATCGATTCGCCAAGGGAACTGGACAATTGCACCTCTTCCAAAAGATTTACAGGATCGCAGAGTGGAAATCACAGGTCCTGTTGATAGAAAAATGATTATAAATGCTTTGAATTCTGGTGCGAAAGTATTTATGGCCTGTTTTGAAGATGCAACATCTCCAACCTGGGAGAACATCATTGAAGGTCAAATTCACTTGAAAGATGCTGTCAATCGCACAATTTCTTTTACAAATGCAAGTGGAAAAAAATATGAGCTTAATGACGAAGTAGCAACATTAATAGTAAGACCGCGTGGATTGCATTTAGAAGAAAAACATATTCAAGTAGATGGAACGAATATATCAGCTAGTTTAGTAGACTTTGGACTTTATTTTTATCATAACGCTAAAACTTTAATCAATCATGGAACAGGGCCATATTTTTATCTTCCTAAGTTAGAAAGCCATCTAGAAGCTAGGCTTTGGAATGACATATTTGTATTTGCCCAAGATTATATCGGCATTCCTACTGGAACGATAAGAGCAACAGTTTTAATTGAAACAATTATGGCTGCCTTCGAAATGGATGAGATTTTATATGAGTTAAAAGAACATTCAGCGGGGCTAAACTGTGGTCGTTGGGACTACATTTTTAGTTATATTAAAAAGTTGCGGAGCCATCCAGCATATATATTGCCTGATCGTTCTGTCGTCACAATGACGGTTCCGTTTATGCGCGCTTATTCTTTACTTACTATTCAAACTTGCCATCGGAGAAAAGCGCCTGCTATTGGAGGGATGGCAGCACAAATTCCAGTAAAAAATGATCCAAAGAAAAACGAAGAGGCGTTCCGAAAAGTACAAGCAGATAAAGAAAGAGAAGCGAAGGACGGGCATGATGGAACATGGGTAGCACATCCAGGTCTTGTAAACATTGCAATGGAAGCGTTTAATCGTGAAATGCCGGAGCCAAATCAAATACATTCTACTAAACAACAAAATATTATTATTCAGGAAGAAGATTTGTTAGCTGTACCAGATGGGAACATAACAGAACAAGGTGTCCGTGAAAATATTTATGCAGGTATCCAGTATATCGAATCATGGCTAAGAGGAATTGGTGCTGTGCCTATAAGCAATTTAATGGAAGATGCAGCTACTGCAGAAATATCACGGACGCAGCTATGGCAGTGGATTCGTCATCCGAAAGGGGTACTAGAGGATGGGCGTAAAGTAACAATTGAAATGTATGAAGCAATGAAAAAGGATGAGCTTGAAAGAATTGAAAAGGAAATTGGAACAGAAGCCTTCCAGAAAGGTTGTTTTGAAGAAGCTGTTCAATTATTTGACCGTCTAGTGAAAGACGATACTTTCACAGACTTTATTACACTGCCGGCCTATGAGAAATTGCCGTAATAGCTTTTAAGATTCATAGATTTTTACTAATTCTAAATTGGGAGGAATTTTTGATGGGAAAAGAACAAGCAAAGCAACTTCAAGCAAGCTGGGAAACAGATGAAAGATGGAAAGGGGTTAAACGCCCTTATACAGCTGAAGAAGTACTGAAACTAAGAGGATCAATTGAAATTGAGTATACGTTGGCACGTCGTGGTTCTGAGAAGTTTTGGAGCCTGCTTCATCAAGAAGATTTTATTCCGGCATTAGGCGCTTTAACTGGTAATCAAGCTGTTCAACAGGTTAAGGCAGGATTAAAAGCAATTTATTTAAGTGGTTGGCAAGTAGCAGCAGACGCAAATCTAGCTGGACAAATGTATCCTGATCAAAGCTTATATCCAGCTAACAGTGTTCCGCATGTAGTAAAACGGATTAATCAAGCATTACAGCGTGCAGATCAAATCCATCATGTTGAAGGGAATGATCAAATTGATTGGTTTGCCCCAATTGTAGCAGATGCAGAAGCTGGATTTGGCGGTCCGCTGAATGTATTTGAATTAACGAAGGCGATGATTGAAGCAGGTGCATCTGCTGTTCATTTTGAAGATCAGCTTTCATCAGAGAAAAAATGCGGCCATTTAGGCGGAAAGGTACTGCTTCCTACACAAACGGCAATCCGCAATCTTGTTTCAGCACGCCTAGCAGCTGATGTGATGGGCGTTCCAACTGTTATAATTGGGCGTACAGATGCGAATGCAGCAAACTTAATTACAAGTGATGTAGATCCTTACGATGCACCGTTTATCACAGGTGAAAGGACGGCAGAAGGATTTTTCCGCACAAAGGCTGGATTAGATCAAGCTATTGCTCGCGGTCTTGCATATGCACCATATGCCGATTTAATCTGGTGTGAAACGGCTGAACCAAATATTGATGAAGCTCGTCGCTTTGCAGAAGCAATCCATGAAAAATTCCCAGATAAACTTTTAGCTTATAATTGCTCTCCATCGTTTAACTGGAAGAAGAAATTAGATGAAAAGACAATCGCTAATTTCCAAAAAGAACTTGCAAAAATGGGCTATAAATTCCAATTTGTTACACTTGCTGGATTCCATGCACTTAATCATAGTATGTTCGATCTCGCTAAAGACTATCGTGATCATGGAATGGCTGCTTATTCGGCATTACAACAGGCGGAATTTGATAATGAAAAATTCGGTTACTCAGCAACAAAGCATCAACGTGAAGTGGGTACTGGTTACTTTGATGAAGTATCGATGGTAATTACTGGAGGAAAATCTTCAACTACTGCTCTAAAAGGTTCAACTGAACAAGAACAATTTGTTTAAGAAAGTAAGTAAAGCTCGTATTGAATGCCAATACGAGCTTTACTATGTTAAAGGGGTCAGACCCCTTGCTAATTTGTGGAGATTTCTGCTATTATCAATAGTATTGTAAGGTTCGATTATTGATGGAGGTGAAGGGTTGATGTCTGATATTTCGAAAGAGCAAGTTAAACACGTTGCGAACTTGGCACGCCTTGAAATGAATGAAGCTGAAGTGGAAAAATTCACAACACAATTGGGGAATATTATCCATTTAGCAGAATCATTGAATGAACTAGATACAAAAAATGTAGAGCCTACTACACATGTATTAGAAATCCAAAACGTTATGCGTGACGATATTGTTGAAAAAGGATTACCAAGAGAAGAAGTACTAAAAAATGCACCAGATCATCAAGACGGACAAATTAAAGTTCCAACAATTATCGAATAAGGAGGGGAAAACATGTCTCTATTTGATCATAAAATTTCTGAACTGCATGAGTTTTTACATAAAAAAGAAGTGAAAGTTTCTGAACTAGTAGACGAATCTTATCGTCGTATTCAAGAAACGGATGATAAAGTTCAAGCTTTCCTAGCATTAAACGAGGAAGAGGCCCGTCAACAAGCGAAAGACTTAGACGAAAAGATTGGTACAGAGGAATCACAACAAGTTCTTTTCGGTATGCCAATTGGAATCAAGGATAATATTGTTACTAAAGGACTTCGCACTACTTGTGCAAGTAAAATTCTTGAAAACTTTGATCCAATTTATGATGCAACAGTTATGGGGAAATTACATAGTGCAAATACGATTACAATTGGGAAATTGAATATGGATGAGTTTGCGATGGGATCATCTACCGAAAACTCAGCATTTCAAATTACACATAATCCATGGAATTTAAATACTGTTCCTGGTGGTTCTTCAGGTGGCTCAGCAGCAGCAGTTGCTGCAGGAGAAGTTCCTTTCTCTCTAGGGTCTGACACAGGCGGTTCAATCCGTCAACCTGCAGCATTCTGCGGTGTTGTTGGGATGAAGCCGACTTATGGACGCGTATCTCGTTTTGGTTTAGTTGCTTTTGCTTCGTCACTAGACCAAATTGGGCCAATTACACGTACTGTTGAGGATAATGCCTATCTATTGCAAGCTATTTCCGGCGTAGATCCACACGATTCTACTTCTGCAAATGTTGAAGTGCCAAATTATGTACAAGCATTAACAGGAGATATTAAAGGGTTAAAAATTGCAGTTCCAAAAGAATACCTTGGTGAAGGTGTATCAGAAGAAGCACGTCAATCTGTGTTAAGTGCTCTAAAAGTACTTGAAGGATTAGGTGCTACTTGGGAAGAAGTTTCTTTACCTCATTCTAAATATGGTGTAGCAACCTACTATCTATTAGCGTCTTCTGAAGCTTCTTCAAACTTAGCGCGCTTTGACGGCGTTCGTTACGGATATCGCACGCCTAATGCGAAAAATCTTGAAGAACTATACAAAAAAACTCGTTCAGAAGGCTTTGGCGAAGAAGTAAAACGCCGTATTATGCTTGGTACCTTTGCTCTTAGTGCTGGCTACTATGATGCGTATTACAAAAAGGCACAACAAGCCCGTACATTAATTAAAAAAGACTTCGATGATATTTTAGAAAAATATGATGTCATTATTGGACCAACAACTCCAACACCTGCGTTTAAAATTGGAGAAATCGTTGATGATCCATTAACAATGTATGCAAATGACATTTTAACGATTCCAGTAAATTTAGCTGGTGTACCAGGGATCTCTGTTCCATGCGGATTCGTGAATGGTCTGCCATTAGGTTTACAAATTATCGGAAAACATTTTGATGAAAGCACAGTTTATCGTGTTGCACATGCATTTGAGCAAGCAACTGATTTCCATAAACAAAAACCACAATTGTAAGGGGTGAAAAGCATGAACTTTGAAACTGTCATTGGACTCGAGGTACACGTTGAATTAAAAACAAATACAAAAATTTTCTCTCCAGCACCTGCGCATTTTGGTGCTGAGCCAAATACAAACACAAATGTGATTGACCTTGGCTATCCTGGAGTACTGCCTGTTTTAAATAAACAAGTCGTGGACTTCGGCATGAAAGCTGCGATGGCGTTAAATTGTCAAATTGCAACGGAAACAAAATTTGATCGTAAAAACTATTTCTATCCGGATAATCCGAAGGCGTACCAAATTTCTCAATATGATCAGCCGATTGGGGAACATGGTTGGATTGAAATTGAAGTAGACGGCAAAACGAAAAAAATTGGTATTACCCGTATCCATTTAGAAGAAGATGCTGGTAAATTATCACACGTATCAAGTGAAGGGTATTCGCTTGTCGATTATAACCGTCAAGGAACACCGCTAATTGAAATTGTTTCGGAACCAGATATTCGTACACCTGAAGAGGCATACGCGTATCTTGAAAAACTAAAATCCATTATTCAATATACAGGTGTTTCTGACTGTAAAATGGAAGAAGGTTCTCTTCGCTGTGATGCAAATATCTCACTTCGACCAATTGGGCAAGAAGAATTTGGAACGAAAACAGAATTAAAAAACTTAAATTCTTTTAACTATGTACGTAAAGGATTAGAGTTTGAACAGAAGCGTCAAGAAAAAGTGCTTCTTTCTGGTGGGGTTATTGATCAAGAAACACGCCGTTATGATGAAGCAACTGGTGAAACAATTTTAATGCGTGTAAAAGAAGGTTCTGATGATTATCGTTATTTCCCAGAACCGGATCTAGTCAAACTTTATATTGACGATGAATGGAAAGAAAGAGTTCGTGCCGAGATTCCTGAACTTCCAGATCAACGTAAAAAACGTTATGTAGAAGAGTTAGGATTACCTGCGTACGATGCAATGGTATTAACATTAACAAAAGAAATGTCAGATTTCTTTGAAGCAACGATTGCCGCAGGAGCTCCAGCAAAACAAGCATCAAATTGGCTAATGGGTGAAGTTTCAGCACACTTAAATGCTGTTCAAAAAGAGATTCATGATATTCCTTTAACACCTGAAAGTTTAGCTGGGATGATTAAATTAATTGAAAATGGAACGCTTTCCTCCAAAATGGCGAAGAAAGTATTCAAAGAGCTTGTTGAAAAAGGCGGAGATCCGGAAAAAATTGTGAAGGAAAAAGGACTTGTCCAAATTTCCGATGAAGGCGAACTATTGAAATATGTGACAGATATTCTAGATAAAAATGAACAATCTATCATTGACTTCAAAAACGGTAAAGACCGTGCATTAGGATTTTTAGTCGGACAAGTCATGAAGGCAACGAAAGGGCAAGCGAACCCACCAATGGTAAATAAATTATTGATTCAAGAAATGAATAAGCGTTAATGTCTTAAAAAATTGGGTTTGACATCATGTATCTTTAAAGAGATATACGATGCCAGCCCTTTTTTATTAAGGAGACGATTGAAGCGCAAGGGGTGAGACTTCCACGGAAGGAGAACCCTTAAATTTGTATGATTTGTGAACAAAAGGTCGATTCATTGAACTTTTTAAGTCTCTTATTTACAATAGCTTTAGACTTTAACTCGAATAATCAATCTATGAGAAAGAGACAATAAGAATAATTGTGAAAATAAGAAAGGTCTTAAATATGAGAGAAGCGGCAAAAATGAATAAAAAAGTATCTTGGTTACTTCTACTTTTGATGTGTATTGTGACAGTTCTGTTTCCAATACAATCTTTTGCGCATGCATATGTAATCAGTTCGAACCCTAGTGAAAATGCAGTATTGAAGGAGCCGCCAAAGCAGATCCGAATTCAATTTAGCGAGTCGATCCAAACAGGGTTTCATTCAATAACATTGGTGAACTCCTCTGGGAAAAAAGTAGCAACGACATCTTCTAAAATTGATCCTCACAATGGTTCCATACTTGAAGTGAATATAAAGGGGAAAGTTTCGAAAGATACATATACTGTTCAATGGAAAGCCATTTCAGCAGATGGCCATCCTGTTCAAGGAGTCATTCCCTTCAATGTTGGTACTGGAAAGGGCAGTGTTCAAGCTGAAGCGAAAACATCCGGATATGTTCCACAAGCCGATATGATTATATTGCGTGTATTGCTATATATTAGCTTCGCGCTATTTATTGGCATTATTATGTTTAATCTACTCATTCAACAACAATATAGCCAAAAAATGAAACAGAGAAGTATAAAAGGAATTTGGATTGCATGGATTGGGATGACGATCGCTATTTTACTCGATCTGCCTTTACAAACGACAATCAATGCAAACGTATCTTGGCTTCACGCTTTTCAGCCATCATTGTTAATTAAGACATTGACGGAAACTTCCTTTGGAATTATTTGGCTGATCCAGCTGGCATTGCTGGTGGCGTTATTCGGTACAAATTATTTATCGACTATTGTTAGAAATCAATTTTCTCTAAAGAGCTGGATGGAAACGCTCATTGTTTTTATAGGTTTACTTATCACAAAATCAATAACGAGCCATGCAACTAGTTCAAATCATGAATGGCTTGGGATGGCAATGGATTTCTTGCATTTACTTTTTGCCTCTATTTGGGTTGGCGGTTTAATTGCAATCTTTTTATTATCACCGAGCAATGCTTCTGCGCCAAAAGATGAAAAAATGTGGTATTTGCATGCTGTACAGCGATTTTCAATATTGGCCTTTATCGCTGTTGCTGTAATTATTATAACTGGAATTTATGGGAGTCTTGCATATATTCCAACATGGTATGCATTGTTCCATACGGTTTATGGCAAAACACTGATTGTGAAAATCGTATTATTTTTTATCATGTTAGGAATGGGCGCTTATCATTTCATTAAAGGCAGTAGAAAGGGAAGAAATATTCGGCGTACTGTGTTATTTGAATTTGTAGTAGGTGTTTTAGTGATGGTTGCCGTTTCAGTTTTAACCAATTTACCTACAGCGATGTCGGCGCCAGGACCTTTTTCACAAACAAAACAAGTTCAGCAGCATCAAGTTACATTACAAGTTAGTCCAAATGTTGAAGGAATGAATGAATTCAAGGTGAGGCTGAAAGATAAAAATGGGCATCGTATAACGAATGTTGCACAAGTTACGCTTAAGTTTGAACACTCTACTATGAATATGAATGCAACAACGATGATTATTCCGGAAAAATCATCAGGGGTGTATGAGAAAAAAGGATTGTATTTAAATATGGCTGGACAGTGGAAGATAACTGTACATGTTTTAACAAAGTCATTAGACAGCTACGATGCACAGTTTCAAGCGGTCGTAGGAAGTCAATAAATGAATATGATTCGTTTTACAGAATACAATAGATGTATTTAAGACTGTAGGCAAACTCTCTTTAAATGGAAGTTTGCTTACAGTTTTTTTGTTTCAATTGTAAAGTTTGGCGATGATTTCCGCTACAGGGGCTCGCTTTCCGCGGGTTCTCTTGTTGAAAAGCCAATTCCCCTCATTTGCAGTATTTCAATCACCGACAAATGATTCAATCAGTAATATGAGACGACTGAATGAATTTTGGCTTGGGATATTTGACTCATATTATATTTGTTTAATCGCATGAGGTTTAGGGCGTATAAAGGCGGGTAAAATATGCAAGTATTTAAGGATAAAAGAAAAAGAGGGTGTGCCAAACAATGTGTGATGGTTTCAGCTTCAAAACAATGTGTGCATATTGTTTGAAAAAAGTAGGTGCAGAAATTGATGCTGTCTATCCAGTATATGATTGGAAGAGCAATCAATTAATCGGATATTATTGTAAAGACCATTTTTTAAAAGTAAAATATCAAAACTTGCAATTAATCCTATTAAAAAAACAAAAGGGATCAGCATAAAGTGCTGACAGAGTGATATTCATTAAAGAAAAATAAATGATTAAGCGAGCCGGTTTTATTTTCATAGAAAACCGGCTCTGTTAGTACAGAAGGTTATGCTGTTTATAAACGGCTTCATTAGCTCTTATAAGATTACTTAAACTAGTTTATTCGATAAAATTGATTTAATGTGCTTTTCGATGTATAATTATCTCGAATTCAAGATAATAAAATATTTTTGAAGATATAGTAGGATTTATATTGATGATTTCCATAAATATTTTAAAAAAATTAGCTACAAACTGAGCGAATAAAAGAGTCATGACCGATTTTTTTTAATTTAAAAAGGAAGGTTAGTTACAATGAAGCATATTTTTATACAAGGAAAAGACCCTATCAAACCGACACTTGTTTTACTCCATGGAACAGGCGGAGATGAACAATCTTTATTATCATTAGCAGATTTAATTGATCCAGAGGCATCTATTCTAAGTATTAGAGGGAATGTTTTGGAAAATGGGATGCCAAGATTTTTTAAGCGCGTTGCGGAAGGTATATTTGATCTCGAAGATTTAGAAAAAAGAACATTTGAATTAAAAGAATTCATTGACCAAGCTGCTGATCAGTATGAATTTGACCGTAAAAAATGTGTAGCGATTGGCTACTCAAATGGTGCTAATATCGCTGCTAGTTTATTATTCTATTTTGAAACAGTCTTGCAGGGGGCTATTCTTCATCATCCAATGGTTCCGCGCCGGGATATATTACTTCCGGATTTAACGGGAATTCCAGTTTTTATTGGAGCAGGTACAAATGATCCGCTTTGTGCTCCAGAAGAAACGAATGAATTACGCGATATGCTTCAAATAAAAGGAGCAGATGTAACCGTGCATTGGGATCATTTCGGCCACCAATTAACGATGAAAGAGGTAGAAAAAGCAGCGGAATGGTATCATAAATTTATATAAAATTCTACTAGTGGGGTGGTTCCATGCTTTCCATTGATCCAGAAAGTTTATCTGAAAAAGAAAATTATAAGTTCTTGACCGGAACGTTAATACCAAGACCTATTGCATTTATTACGTCACTTGCAGAGGACGGCACTTTAAATGGTGCACCATTCAGTTATTTTACGATCGTTTCGGCAAATCCCCCCTTAATTGGGATCTCTGTTCAACGTAAGGCAGATGGAGAAATGAAAGATACAGCAAGGAATATCCTAATGAAAAAAGAATTTGTTGTTCATATTACTGATGAGGAAAATGTATCAATGGTAAATGAAACAGCAGCAACTGTTCCTAATGATGTAAGTGAAATTGACTTAGCCGGACTTACTCCTGTTCAGAGTAAAGAGATTTCTATACAAGGTGTAAAGGAAGCAAAAGTGCGTTATGAGTGCAAATTACATGAAATTGTAAAGATTCAAGATGACCAAGGAAATTCAAGTTGTGATTTTATTATTGGCCGAATTGTTCAATATCATATCGCTTCTTCGCTTCGGGATCATAATGGATATATTGATTGTCAAACGCTTGCTCCTGTTAGCCGCCTTGCAGGAAATGATTATGCAGCATTAGGTCATATGTTTACAATTAAAAGACCGCAATAATAAAACGAGCTAGATATAATCTGGCTCGTTTTGTTATTTTCTTTTTGATTAAGGGTAAATAAAATAAAAAAGCGTGATTGGAGGAGATTATATGAATTTAAACAATTGGTTTGAAAAAGGGATTCCTTCAAATATATATTTAAGCAGTATGCAAGTTTACAAGGAACATATTGAGTATATTCTCGATGCATTTGATGTGAGGAAAAAAGATGATGCACTATTTCAAAAGCTACGTGAAAAACAGCTTCGTGTCATTGTTCTTACTGAGGAACGAAGTAAGGACGCAATGGTGAATGTGCCAATTTTACTAAAAATAGCAGCGGTTGCTAATATTGGTGTGAGAATGCTTTACCGTGACAAACATACGGAGCTTGTAAATCAATATTTAACAAATGGATCATATCGTTCGATTCCAATGTTTATTTTTATAGATAAAAAAGGAGGGGAAAAAGCTGTGTGGGGACCGCGTGCCCCAATTGCCCAACAAATTGTAAATCAATTGTATGAAGAACTCCTTCCAAAAGATGATTTGCAGAAAACATTGATGATTGGAAAAATCGTCGATCATTATGCTGATAATGCTGTTCTTTGGAATGATATATACGAAGACATTGTAAAAACATTACAAGCAATTGAGTGAGGCCAAAAGTCGCAAAGAAAAATATTTCAATAACGGAAAATTCTTAAAGGAATAGAATATCATTATATAAAAAACGCTAATTGAAGCGGCTGCTATTCGTTCGGAAGACCACCATCTATCTAAAATAAAAGCGGATGTCGACAAACTGAAAAAACAACAAGGTTGTCGACATCCGTTTTTAATTGTGAACAAACTATACAGAACATTGACATTTACTTATAATAAAAGTAACAAGGAGCTTTTTTTGGAGTGATAGATTTGAAGGATGCAGTAGATAAATATATCCAATATTTAAAGCTAGAGCGTGAGGAACCTACAGGGAATTATTTACAAAGATTAATACAACATCATTTATCTATCGTCCCCTACGAAACATTTAGTAAATTTCATTATTTTCAGCAATATGGCCAGGCTATTCCGCCGTTTGAAGTGTTTGTACAGAACATGATTGATAAGAACTGGGGAGGAACTTGTTTTACATTAAATATCAATTTTGCTAAACTACTTGAAAAACTTGGCTTTTCTTGTTCACTTGTCAGAGTAAATCCTGGTCATATTGCCATCATGGTCTTAGTCGGTGAACGGAAATTTTATGTGGATGTAGGTTATGGTTCACCAATCATAAAGCCTGTTGAACTTGAAACAAAGCCTCAGCATGTTCTCCATGGATTTGGTGAAGAAATTATATTCACACGAAAAACTGATACATGTTTTGAAATTGATCGCCGGTCTTTTGGAAAAACTTTTGTGAAAAAAACAATTGAATGGACACCACTATCTGAACATGAGCTTATACAAGATATTAAGGAATCTTATTATGACCATCCTAGCAACAAGACAATGCGTCGTGTTACGGCGGTTCACTTCAATGGGTCTGAATGCTATTATTTACGGGATCTTTCATTAAAAATTATTAACTATCGCAATATCAGGGAAATTCAAATGAGAGACTATGATAAGTGGAAACAAACCATTCAGGCTATATATCAAATTGATGAAGATACACTAGAGCAGACGATAGTTTTTTTACAAAAACGAGATGTTTATTTATTTTGATACGGTAAAAAATTGTAGGCTGAAGGCAATATTAATTTAGAAAGATCGAAAGAAAATGGGAATCTTAATAATGACAAACTAGAAAGTTCAGTTATACCAAGAAAGACTGATATTCTAGATTTTTTTTCGGAAAAGTTGTATGATATTTCAAGTAGACACGAGGAAAGTCGTGGTTTTTTTATGAAAATGAAACAAAGCCGCTAATAATATAAGTATTTAGGCTTATATAAGTGAATGGGATAGAAAGATCGATTTATACATATGATAAAGTTCTTAAAGTAAGGACGCTTTTGACTTGAAAAGAAAAGTATAAGGATGATTTGAATGAAACGTGCAAGAATTATATATAATCCTACTTCTGGTCGCGAAGCATTTAAACGTCATCTATCGGATGTGCTGCAAAAGTTAGAAAAGGCTGGATATGAAACATCAGCTCATGCAACTACTGGTGAAGGCGATGCAGTGAACGCTGCTCGTATCGCAGTAGAGCGTAAATATGACATTGTGATTGCAGCTGGTGGTGACGGGACAATTAATGAAGTTGTGAATGGTCTCGCTGAACAAGAATATCGTCCAAAATTAGGTATCATTCCAATGGGGACAACAAATGATTTTGCGCGTGCACTACAAATTCCAAGAGATGTAGCTGCTGCAACAGATATTATTGTTCAAGGAGATTTAATTCCAGTTGATATTGGGAAAATGAATGATAAATATTTTATCAATATTGGCGGAGGCGGAAGGCTGACAGAACTGACATACGATGTACCAAGCCGTCTAAAAACAATGCTCGGCCAACTTGCATATTATTTAAAAGGAATTGAAATGTTGCCGTCAATTCGTGCAACACAGATGACGATTGAATATGATGGCAAGCTTTTTGAAGGAGAAGCTATGATGTTCTTAATCGCCCTTACAAATTCTGTTGGCGGTTTTGAAAAATTAGCACCAGATTCTTCTATTAATGATGGATTGTTTACGTTAATGATCTTGAAAAAAACTAATCTTGCGGAATTCATTCGTGTTGTTACAGCGGCTTTACGCGGCGATCACATTAATGATCCGAATGTCATTTATGCATCTGCAAGCCATATTAAAGTAAAATCGGACGATCAAATATTAATTAATTTGGATGGAGAACTTGGCGGAGAAGTTCCAGCTGTGTTTCAAAATCTTTATCGCCATATTGATGTATTTGCACCAATCGAAAAACTGCGCCCTCAAGATCGAGTATAAAAAATAAAGATTGTCATCAAAAGGTCTGCTCCTTTTTTCTGCGACAGAACTTTTATGACAATCTTTTTTCTTTATGATTTAATGGAAGTTTCCTGTTTTAAAGATGCGATACTTTTTTCAAATTCTTGTTCGATATCCGAATGTGGTTTGTAAGTTGTGCTGCTCACAATGGCACTTACAATTAAATTAAAGGCAAATCCAGGAATCATGGCATATAGTTTTGCATCAAGTCCCGTCCATGTCCATATAATAACGGTAATCGCACCTACGATCATTCCGAAAAGTGCACCCCAGTAGTTCATTTTTTTCCAGAATAAGCTTAAGAAAATGACTGGACCAAATGAGGCTCCGAAGCCTGCCCAGGCATATGAAACAAGTTGGAGAATAGTTGAGTTTTGGTTTAATGCCAATAATGCCGCGACAATTGAGACAATGAGTACGGACATACGTCCAAAAAAGACAAGCTCTTTGTCCGAAGCGTTTTTTCGAAAGAGTACTTTATATAAATCTTCTGTTAATGCACTTGATGTAACAAGCAATTGCGAGGAAACTGTACTCATAATTGCCGCTAAAACAGCCGCGAGAATGAATCCTGCAATTAAAGGATGGAACAAAATCTGCCCTAATTGAATAAAGACAGCTTCTGGATTGTCAAGTGTATGACCTGGTTGATGATAATAAACAATGCCAACTAAAGCTGTAAGCGAAGTTCCGAGTAGTGACAGAATCATCCAACTCATTCCGATTCTTCGCGCATCTTTCGCTTCTTTTATGGACCTTAAAGCCATAAAACGCACGATTATATGGGGCTGGCCTACATAACCAAGCCCCCACCCAAGTGCAGAAATAATTCCTAATATAGATGTCCCCTTTAGGAAATCGAGCAATGCTGGGTTGATTGCATGAATAGTGTCAAATGTTTTCGCGGGGCCGCCTGTATAAAAGAAGCCAACGATCGGTACTAATACTAAGGCAATAACCATAATAAGTCCTTGAACAAAGTCAGTCCATGAAACGGCAAGAAATCCACCAAAAAGCGTGTAAAGTACGACGACACCTGCAACAATAATAAGACCTAAATAGTAAGATAATCCAAAAGAATTCTCAAAAAAGACTGCCCCTGAAACCATACCTGATGAAACGTAAAACGTAAAAAAGATAAGAATAACAAGAGATGAGACCATTCTCAGTAATTTCGTAGGATCTTTGAAACGATTTTCGAGATAAGCAGGAATCGTGATCGAGTCACCAGCAACTTTTGTATAGGAGCGGAGACGTGGAGCAACCAATTTCCAGTTTAAATAACAGCCGATCGTCAGTCCGACTGCAATCCATCCTTCTGCTATACCGCTGCTGAAGATAGCCCCCGGAAGCCCCATTAATAACCATCCGCTCATATCGGCAGCCCCTGCACTTAAGGCAGCAACCATTGGCCCTAATGAACGCCCGCCAAGCATGTAATCTGTTAGATTACTCGTTCTTCGATAGGCAATCCAGCCAATCCATAGCATAAGGATCATATATATCCCGATTGAGATTAATTTAAATGTATTGTCACTTAGCATAAAAAGCCCCTTTCATAAAATGGTTTATTATATTATTATGAATAGTCTATCATTGAAAGAACGAAACAAAAAGAGGGCAAAGGGAATTTTTGGGTGAAATGAAAGTTGATTCATTGCCTTCATAGCATTTAGGAAAAATAAAATAATATGATACAATCAAAAAAGATCATTCTTATTATCGATGTTTAATATATATGAAGAGGAAGAACTGTATGAATCAACAAGCTCCAGTTAAGAAAAATGATGAGATATATGTTCACTTTGAGGATTTAACGCACGAGGGAAATGGGGTTGCAAAAGTAGATAGTTATCCACTATTTGTACCAAATGCTTTGCCTGGTGAAAAAGGAAAAATCAAAGTGGTAAAAGTAAATAAAAATTATGGATTTGGAAAATTAATGGAACTAACAGAAACTAGTCCAGATCGTGTCGCACCCGCTTGTCCTATTTATGATGCTTGCGGCGGTTGCCAGCTTCAACATTTAAGTTATTCAGGACAGCTGCAAATAAAGTATAAACAAGTGAAAGATGTGCTTACGAGAATTGGAAAGCTGGAAAATGTTAAAGTTCATCCTGTTTTAGGGATGGATGATCCGTGGCGTTATCGTAATAAAGCGCAAGTTCCAGTAGGTGATCGTGAAGGCGGATTAATTGCTGGTTTTTATAAGCATCGTTCGCATGACATTATTGATATGGAAGCATGTCTTATCCAGCAGGAACAGAATGATATTGTTGTTCAGACGGTGAAGAAGATTTGTGAAAAATATGGTATCTATGCTTATAATGAAGAACTTCATAAAGGAACGTTACGGCATATTATGGCCCGCTACGGACATAAAACTGGCGAAATCATGATTGTTCTAATTACACGTACAAAGGAAATACCACATAAAAAAATGGTAGTAGAGGATATTTTAAAAGCAATACCGGAAGTTCGCTCTATCGTGCAAAATGTAAATGCAAAGCGTACGAATGTTATCTTTGGCGATGAAACAAAGGTTCTTTGGGGAAATGAAGTGATTTACGATTACATCGGCAATATTCGTTTCGCGATCTCAGCTCGTTCTTTCTATCAAGTGAATCCAGAACAAACAAAGGTCTTGTATAATAAGGCACTTGAATTTGCAGGTTTAACTGGTGAAGAAACAGTGATTGATGCTTATTGCGGGATTGGAACGATTTCACTGTTTTTAGCCCAAAAGGCAAAACAAGTATATGGGGTTGAAATTGTTCCAGAAGCAATTGAAGATGCAAAACGAAATGCTGAATTAAATGGTATTACAAATGTTGAATTTGCAGTAGGTGAGGCAGAAACGATTATTCCGCAATGGTATAGCCAAGGAATTAATGCCGACGTGCTAGTTGTTGATCCACCTCGCAAAGGCTGTGATGAAACATTATTAAAAACAATTATCGAGATGAAACCTCGACAAGTAGTATACGTTTCGTGTAATCCCGCAACTTTAGCGAGAGATTTACGAATACTTGAAGACGGGAGTTATCAAACTGTTGAAGTTCAACCAGTGGACATGTTTCCGCAAACGATGCACTGTGAAGCAGTGGCGAAAATAATGTTGAAATTGTAGCCCAAAAATAAACACTTCCGAACCAAAATAGAAATTTCCGATGACAGCCCTGATTTTGTGAAAAAATACTTTTCCGAATTCGGGGCATAATTCTGTTGAATCCTTGTCATACCAAGCCTTTACCAAGTTGGCCGAGAGAAGAATTTTGAGAAAAGATTATTTTAACTCTCGAAAAAACGTGAAAAATAGGCGGAAAAACAGGCGAAAAAACGGTCATTTTTGAATCAAAAACACCCCAAAATGGGGGTTCCATCGGAAAACTTTATTTTAACAGCGACGGTGGAATGCGGGTTGGAGGCGGGGGGTTTCGGAAATTAACTTTTTTGTTGAACAGAAATTGTAGCAAAAAAATAAACATCTCTCAGCCAAAATAAACATTTCCGATTCTGACCCTGATTTTGTGAAAATAAACTTTTCCGATTTCAGGGTCTTTTTTCTATTATTCCTTGTACTGTCAGTCTTTTCTCGAATTTCTCTTCCCTCTATTATCGGAAAACTTTATTTTAACGACTACAGTGGAATGTGGGAGTTAAGAGGGGGAGAAGGACTAAAATATTTAATGTAGAGTTGTAAAGAAATCCTGCAAAGAGTGTTACTGTAGAATCCGATTACACTTTAAGGTTTTACAATTGTGTCTCTATAAAAAATAACGTTTCTTATATAAAAATAAGTTTCTAAATCAGTAGATTTTTTACGGTGCTTTTTCCGGAAGACCTTTGGTTTTTTTTTGAAAAATCCAGTTGAAATACAATAGAAATTACAGTAGATCCCATCTCACTTTTAAAATTAAGAAGAAAATAAACACGCAAGTTATTTTATTTATAAAATTAATCTCTCCAACCTCCATGGGCTTTCTCAACAATAAAATAACGTTCTTTAAATATTGGATGCGTTAAACTTGATCGTTGAGTTTCTGCTCAACGTACGGTATACATTAACGATATAAAATTGTTGCGGAAAATGGATAAAAGTCCAAACAAGTAGCAAGCTAATATTGGGTGATTATCATGGGTGGTAAGAAAAATGAAAAGAGATTTTTATATGGATTACTATTACTTTCCGTTGTAATGATTTATTTCGTAATGAAACGGCCACCTAAAAAGGACTGGTTGTTTGCATATATTTATAACGCAATTACCAATATTATTTTAGATAAATGGGTTACGATGAATTTCATTTCGTATCCTACACGCTTATTACCGAAATTATTTAACATACACATACTGTATGATGCTTTCCTTTATCCAATTGTTACTGTTATTTACAATCAATTAACGAGTAAAGATAAACCGGTAGCGATTATTTATAAATTACTTTTTTTTTCAGTCCCACTTACAATTTTTGAGCTTTGGGCTGAACGAAAAACTGGATTGATAAAATGGAGAAAGCGATGGCGATGGTATCATACATTTCTTAGTGTTAGTTTGAAATCTTTAATTACAAGAGGTTTAGTGTCAATTTTTAGAAAATTCAAGAGAGAGAGAACTTGAATAACAGTTCGTTTCCAAGCGACAAAGAAAGCAGAAAGAGCAGCGGTCAGATTTTTATGTATTCAATCGTTTTTTTAATAAATTGATGCTACTCGTTTTCTTTTTTATATAGTCCCAAAAATAAACAAATCGATACCGCCCTGATTTCGTGGAAAAATACTTCGGATTTGGGGGGGGTTTCTGTTATCCTTGCCCTGCAACGTTCACTATTTTTCCATAAAGTTAAATATAGAAGTCTTATAATTGTAGAATATTGCTAAAATGTATGCCATCTTTTGGATGCTTTATACAATGAAAAAATAAATTCTCTTATATATAGTAATGTTAATAAATGAAAAAACATTGTAGACGGGGATGGGGATGCATATGAAATTTGCAACTGTGAAAATGGCAGGTGAAGAAGCGGCGGCAATTGTTCATGATAATCGGATAATTCTTATTAAAACAATCAATGAAAAAGAGCATAAAACTTGGAGTACAAAGCTACTTGATATTTTACAAAAAGAGGAGCTAGAGGAAATCTCTCTCTGGTTTAATAATGAGGGAAAAGCCAAATTACATACATTACCTGCTTTCATGGCAGGCGAGATACAATATGGACCGCTTTATCGAACGCCTAAGAAGATTTTGGGCGTTGGGATGAATTATATGGAAAAAGCACTAGAGTTATCTGGAAAGCCACCTGAAACTGAGCCTGTTATATTTATGAAGCCAGATACTAGCTTAATTGGTCCGCAAGAGGCAATCAAATTAATAAAGGAATCTAAAGAGATAACAGCAGAAGCTGAGCTTGGAATCATTATTGGAAAAATATGCAAAGAAGTAGAAGAAGTAGATGCTCCTAAAGTTGTTGCAGGATTTACGACGACTTTAGATGTGACGGCGCAAGATATTAATAAGAAAAACCCACGTTTTTTACAACGCTCTAAAAGCTTTGACACATTTTTTAGCTTTGGTCCATATTTAATTACTATTGATGAGTTTCCTAATATAAATGATATAGCTGTTGCAACGATTTTAAACGAAGAGGTTCATCATCGTAATGTTGTTGCAAATATGATGTACCAGCCATGGTTCATTGTGTCATTTTTTCAAAAATTATGACATTGGTTCCCGGAGATATTATTATGACAGGGACACCTGGATCTGTCGTTATTCGAAATGGCGATATTGTTGAATGCAATATAAGTAGATTTTATTCTTTAAGGAACAAAGTATCAGATTGAAATGAGGGATGGTGGAGAGCGGCATATTCATTACAAATATATAAGAAATACTGTTCTCCTTTTACATAACATCAATGTGGCATTTAATACTGTTCATTTGATTGACAGAATGTTTAATTCGTGATACATTTATCTCGAATTAAAGATGTTTATATTCGAAATAATTGATTTCAACATATATGGCATATTTCAGTTCATGGATGTGGAAAATGAACATTTCTATATTCCGTTGAAGATTGGCTAAATTAAGGTGTAATTGGGAGGAACGAACATGGATGAATTAAAAGGAATACATCATGTAACAGCGATAACGAGTAGTGCCGAAAAGATCTATGATTTTTTTACTTATATTTTAGGAATGCGATTAATCAAGAAAAGTGTCAATCAAGATGATATTCAAACATATCATTTATTTTTTGCAGATGATGTAGGAAATGCAGGAACAGATATGACATTTTTTGACTTCCCGGGAATTCCAAAGGGTGTTCACGGAACGAATGAAATTTCAAAAACGTCTTTTCGTGTACCAAGTGATGCCGCTTTATATTACTGGGTTAGCCGTTTTGATCGTTTTGAAGTAAAACATTCAGGCATTAAAGAACAGTTTGGCAAGAAGACTCTTTCTTTTGTGGATTTTGATGATCAACAATATCAATTAATATCTGATGAACATAATAAAGGTGTTGCATCAGGAACGCCTTGGCAAAAAGGGCCAATTCCGTTAGAATATGCGATTACAGGATTAGGGCCGATTTTTGTCCGTACAGCTCATTTTGATTATTTCAAGGAAATGATGGAAAAAGTTCTATTGTTTAAAGAAATTGACCATGAAGGTTCATTTCACTTATTTGAAGTCGGCGAAGGAGGAAATGGTGCACAAGTAATTGTGGAAAGCAATGTGATTCTCCCTCAAGCCTGTCAAGGATTTGGTACAGTTCACCACGCAGCCTTCAGAGTCGAGGATCGATCTGTTTTGGAGGAATGGATTAAACGTATGGAAGCTTTCCAATTTAGAACTTCTGGTTATGTTAATCGTTATTTCTTTGAATCATTATATGTTAATGTTGCACCGCAAATTTTATTCGAATTTGCAACGGATGGTCCAGGATTTATGGGCGATGAGCCTTATGAAACGCTTGGAGAAAAACTTTCTTTACCTCCATTTTTAGAGCCTAAACGTGAACAAATTGAGCAATTGGTTCGTCCAATAGATACCGTTAGAAGTACGAAAGAGTTTGTGAAGGAATACGAAAAATAAAAATTGGTTTAATAAAACATGTAAGTAATATCTCTGTTTTAAAGAAGAATTGAATTCTTTTCTTAACCGAATAGGCAATGTAGATTGGGGCTCCTGCGGAAAAACTACCCGCGGAAAGCAGACCTTAACTGAATGTAAAAAACCGAAAGATAATAAGTAATTCTGAACTGCCCCCCAATTGTTAGACACCATCTAACAGTTGGAGGTGCAGTTTTTCTATGGTTAAATTTACTGCCGAAGATAAATTACAAGCAGTTAAGTG
>NZ_JAAIWK010000002.1 GCF_011008565.1 Heyndrickxia ginsengihumi | reverse complement strand
AAACTTTGTTGTTTTTAAAAGGGAGTGGTTGATTTCCGCTCCAGGATGCTCGCTTTCCGCGGGCGGAAGCTGAGCCTCCTCGGCGCTTCACGCCTATGGGGTCTCATCGATTCCGCTCTACTTCTTAATGAACCGTTTAAATATATAGCATTTCTTTAAAAACAATAATTTTTTAGTGAAAATAAAAAATCATTCAGCAATATTTTACTATATAGTTTACAAAATTAAATCCTTTCGTGGAACTAGCATGTTTTTGAGCAAAAAACTTTTCAATATCTAGAAAAAGGTGGTGGGACGCTACAGTATTTCTCTTTTTTTTTGAGATATATTTTGTAGCAAATAAATGAAGCCTATTATTGGGATAACAAGCAGTGTGAAAAATGATTTAAAACATACGCTTGCAAATGATTATATCGAAGCCATTATTACAGCAGGCGGCATTCCGGTAATATTGCCCATTGGAATAGAAAAAGATATTGAAAATTTATTTTATAAAATAGATGGTCTTTTATTATCAGGTGGAGGTGATATTGATCCACTCTTATTTGGAGAAGAGCCGCATCCAAATTTGGGGGAGATTGAGCCTGGAAGAGACTCATTAGAAATGCTGCTTGTACAGCAGGCATTGAAATTGAATAAACCCGTTTTGGCAATTTGTCGAGGAGTGCAAATTTTAAATATAGCTGTTCATGGAGATATGTATCAAGATATTTACAGTCAAATTGAATCACCACTTATTCAACATAGCCAACATGCTGTTCGTCATCATCCATCTCATTATGTTGCTATTTCCCCTAACAGCTTACTTTATTCAATATTAAAAGAAACAAGAATTAAGGTTAACTCATTTCATCATCAAGCAGTTCGTAGTGTTCCGAAGCCGTTTATCATTTCAGCACGTTCAACAGATGGTATTATTGAAGCAATTGAAAGTACAAATCACACATTTGCATTAGGCGTTCAATGGCATCCAGAATGTTTAGCACATACTAATGAACAGACTTCTGTAAAAATATTCCGTTCTTTCGTTCATGCGTGTAAAAATAATGAGGTGGGAAAATGAAAGTTATTGATCTGCACTGCGACGCACTTTTAAAATTATCACAAGGGAATAAAACAGGGCGCTTTAAAAATGATCCTGAGATTGATACAAATCAAGAAAGATTAAATCAAGGACAAGTAAAAGTTCAATGTTTCGCAATTTTTATTGAACCGACTACCCATTCTGCTCAGATGTATTCAACTGTTTTAGAGCAAGTCAATTTATTTTATGAAGAAGTTCTAAATAAACAGGCAAATATGAAACACATTAAAACTTGGGAGGATTTGATCCATTTACGGCGAGATCAGATCGGGGCAATGCTGACACTTGAAGGAGTAGATGCCATTGGAAATGATATTGAAAAGCTGAAAACATTATACCATTTAGGTGTAAAATCCGTTGGGTTAACATGGAATCAAGCGAATTTGGCTGCAGATGGTGCAGGGGAGCCAAGAGGTGCAGGATTAACGGTCTTTGGGAAGGAAATTGTTCAATTAAACAATCAGTATAAAGTATTAACAGATGTCTCTCATTTAAGTGAACAAGGATTTTGGGATGTAATGGACTTGGCATACTATCCCATTGCCAGCCACTCAAATGCAAGAGCACTTTGTGACCATCAAAGGAATCTTACTGATTTGCAAGCAAAAGAAATGTTTGCAAAAGGAGGAAATGTTCATATTGTCTTTTATCCAGAGTTTATAAAAAAAGATGGAAATGCATCTATTCCAGATTTGATCAAACATATTGATCATTTTTGCTCTCTTGGCGGAGTTCATCAAATCGGTTTCGGTTCAGATTTTGACGGGATTGGGCGATATGTTTCTAATTTAGAAAATGCAGCGAAGTATCAAAATTTAATTGAAGAACTGTTAAAGCACTATTCAGAAGATCAAGTTAAAGGATTTGCTTATAACAATTTTCTACAATATTTAAAGAGACATCAATTAATTGAAACAGAAAGTGAAATGTGTGAATGAACAGAAAGAATGTCCAAACCTTCATTTAAAGCTTGAATAAACTATCATTGTAATACGAGTTTTAAATGGTGGAGGTGAATTTCTATGTTCTTCGGAGGATGCGGTTACGGCGGCTACAGTTATGGAGGCGGCGGTTATGGAAGCAGCTTTGTTCTCATCGTCGTATTGTTTATTTTACTCATTATCGTTGGTGCTTCATATGCTTTTTAATGGCTGAAGATTGATGAAGAAGGTTTGATATCACAAAAGTCTCAATAGAAATCATATTTCTATTGAGATGTGATGTCAGGCCTTTTTTTATGAGAAAAATGGGGAAACATACATAGTATACGGTTGTCATTGATTTTTATAGACATTCATACTATTCTTTGCTTAGAATGTTTTTAGCAAATAAATAAAATTGAACGTTCGAAATAGAGATTTATTCATCATAAGACTATGAAGGCAGGGAAAACTGTGGATAGACTGAAGCCATTTTGGAATGTAATAAAAGAATACTGGAAAAAAATGCATATGACACAAATCGTCATATTGTTAGTTTCATTCGCTTTTCTAGCCTTTTTAGCATTCTTTGCTTATTATGCAAAAAGTGCGAATGTAGGTCAGCTAAAAAAGGGATTAGAGCAATCAACGATTATATATGATAAAGATGGTGATGTTGCTAGTAAAGTTTCTGCGAATCGGGCAGAAGGTGTTTCGATAAAAAAAATGCCGAGCAATTTACAAAATGCTATTGTAGCAATTGAAGATCACCGTTTTTACAAGCATCACGGTTTTGATATTATTGGCACAGCAAGCGCGCTATTGAAAGATTTAATTCCTGGGGGAGTAACTGCAGGTGGAAGTACAATCACACAGCAATTGACAAAAAATGCTTATCTTTCTCCTGAACGAACGTTAAAAAGGAAAATCCAGGAACTGTTTTTAGCAATTGAAATAGAAAAACATTATACAAAGAAAGAAATATTAGAGATGTATTTAAATCAAGTGTATTTTGGTGAAGGTGCGTGGGGAGTTCAGAAAGCTGCCAATAAATATTTCGGAAAAGATGTACAAGATCTTGACTTATCTGAATCAGCAACATTGGCAGGACTAGTAAACGCCCCAAATGCATTAGATCCATATAATCATTATGATAGGGCAATTGCACGCAGAAATATTGTCTTAGGCGCAATGAAACAATATGGGATGATTTCAAAGCAGCAATATGATGCGGCAGTAAAGGAGAAACTGTCATTAAAAGATAAGAAGACAGATGATTTAAAGGAAAAATATCCATATTATGTAGATGCTGTATTAGACGAAGCAATTGATCGTTACGGCCTTACACAAGAAGATATTTTGACGAGAGGATATAAAATATACACAGAGATGGATCAAAATATTCAATCGGCCCTGCAGAATGTGTATCAACGTGGGGATTTATTTCCATCGGGGACGGCCGATCAAATCATTCAAAGCGGTAGTATTTTAGTTGATCCTAGTTCTGGAGGAGTTCGGGCACTTGTTGGCGGAAGGGGAGAAAAAGTTTTCCGAGGATTTAACAGGGCCACGCAATTAAGGAGACAGCCTGGTTCTATTATGAAGCCAATTACTGTTTATGCACCTGCCCTAGAAGAAGGTTATAAACCTACATCGATATTAGAAGATAAAGAGACAACATTTAAAGGCGGTTATTCTCCAAAAAACTATAATGGACAATATTTAGGAGAAGTTCCGATGTATGTTGCCGTTGAAAAATCATTAAATCTGCCAGCTGTTTGGCTTCTGAATAAAATTGGGATCGATAAAGGAATGGAATCAGCGGAGAAATTTGGAATTACCCTTGATGAAAAGAAAGATAAGCAATTAGGGATCGCACTTGGAAACATTCAAAAGGGGGTATCACCTGAAGAAATGGCACAGGCGTATACAACTTTTGCGAATAACGGTGAACGATCGGAAGCACATATAATTAAGAAGATTGTTGGACCAACTGGCAAAGTCATTGCGGAACATAAAGACAAAAAAGTTAGAGTGACTTCGAAAAAAGTTGCTAAAGAAATGAATTCAATGTTGTTAAATGTCGTGGAATCAGGAACAGGTAAAGGTGTGAGCGTTCCTGGTTATCAAATTGCAGGAAAAACAGGATCAACCCAAGTATCTTTTACAAATAATGGAACAATGGATCAATGGTTTGTCGGATATACACCAAATTTAGTGGGAGTTGTTTGGATGGGATACGATCAAACGGACCGCAACCATTATTTATACGGATTAAGTGAGCAAGGGGTCGTACCAGTATTTAATGCAGTTATGAATGCGACATTAAAATATACAAAGGCCGGTGATTTTGGAGTTGAATCGATTAATAAACAACAAGAAAATAACGGTCTACAGATTCAAGATAAATTTCAAAATATTGATGATCAACTAAAAGAGCAAGCTAATAAGTTAAAAGAAACAGTAGATTCTCATAAAGGGGAATTGCAAAATATCGGTGAACGCATTAAAGAAAAATTAAAAGATATACTTGGACATTAATCATTTATTGGGCTGTCTTTAAAGAGACAGCCCATAGTGTTGACAAGAGGCTGGGACAGACCTCAAAAGTGGTTAGCTAAAGTCGAACATTGTACCAATCATCTCCGAAAATTTACGTAGACTCTGCGGGGTAGGCTCACCAGCCACCTGCGGAAAGCGAGTGATATTCGTAGCAAGGTTGGAGGGCAATATTCGGGTTTTCTTCAGTTAAGATACTTTTGTCCCAGCCTCTTGTCCTGTTTTTTATTCTGTGCTTATACTGTGCTTATACTGAATATGTTATCAGCATCCTATCATGTTGGGATAAGATTTCTATTTTGACGTTTGCTTAAAAGCTAAAGTTTTCCTTTGTCTTTTTTTGTAGTAAAATAAACTTGCAATATAAAAAAATAAAATAATTGTAAGCACTATCAGGGAGGGGACACTGTGGAATATCGTATTGAAAAAGATACTCTAGGAGAAATGAAAGTACCGGTTGATAAATATTGGGGCGCTCAAACACAACGTAGTAAAGAGAATTTCCCAATTGGCGGAGAAAAAATGCCTCTTGAAGTGATAAAAGCATTTGCCCACTTGAAAAAAGCTGCAGCAATTAGCAATAATAAACTTGGAAAATTGTCAGATGCCAAAAAAGAAGCAATTGTCCAAGCATGTGAAGAGGTGCTAGAAGGAAAATTTGATGATCATTTTCCGCTTGTTGTCTGGCAAACTGGAAGTGGCACTCAATCAAACATGAATGTAAATGAAGTTGTAGCAAGAAGAGCAAATGAAATATTGACGACAAAAAATATTGAAGAAAAGATCCATCCAAATGATCACATCAATATGTCACAAAGTTCAAATGATACTTTTCCAACAGCTATGCATATTGCGGCTTATCATGAAATTCAAACACGACTATTGCCACCGTTAACACAGTTGAAAAATACGTTAAAAGAAAAAGAACAAGCCTATATGAAAATCATTAAAATTGGACGAACACATCTTCAAGATGCGACGCCGCTCACATTGGGACAAGAAATTAGTGGATGGCGTGCGATGCTTGAAAAGAGTGAACAAATGATTAATGAAAGCGCTGAACACATTTTAAATTTAGCAATTGGCGGAACTGCTGTTGGAACAGGTATCAACGCAGATCCTACTTTTGGTGATAAAGTAGCAGAAGAATTAACGAAACAAACTGGATATTCGTTTAAGTCTTCAGATAATAAATTTCATGCATTAACAAGCCATGATGAAATCGTTTTTGCACATGGTGCACTTAAAGGACTTGCTGCAGATTTAATGAAAATTGCGAATGATGTTCGTTGGTTGGCAAGTGGTCCAAGAAGCGGCATTGGAGAAATTTCAATTCCTGCTAATGAGCCAGGTAGCTCAATTATGCCAGGTAAAGTGAATCCGACTCAATGTGAAGCAATAACAATGGTTGCATCACAAATTTTTGGAAATGATGCGACAATCGGTTTTGCAGCAAGTCAAGGCAACTTTGAATTAAATGTTTTCAAACCAGTTATTATTTATAATTTCTTACAGTCCGTTCATTTACTTGGAGACGCGATGAAATCATTTGATGAAAGATGTGTCCGAGGTATTGAACCAAATGTTGAGACAATTGAAGAAAATGTAAACCGTTCATTAATGCTTGTCACAGCTTTAAATCCGCATATTGGATATGAAAAAGCAGCAGAAATCGCCAAATTAGCATTTAAAGATGGTTCAACATTAAAAGAAGCTGCAATTAAAACAGGCTATGTAACAGAAGAACAATATGATCAATGGATTGTTCCTGCTCAGATGGTTAATTTATCAAAATAATGTTTTAAAACGAAAGAGAAGGGAGACAAGAAATTGTCTCCCTTCATATCCATATTTATGAAATTTTTTAACTTATACTTTTAATTAATGGATAGATCCACCAAGTTGTTGTTCAGCCATTTGCACTAAACGTTTTGTAATTTCTCCTCCAACAGAACCGTTTGCGCGAGAAGTAGTATCTGCTCCAAGATTTACACCAAATTCTTGTGCAATTTCATATTTCATTTGATCAAGTGCTTGTTCTGCTCCAGATACTAGTAATTGGTTAGAATTATTGTCTGCCATAATTCTTTCATCTCCTCATTTATATTTTTTGGTTGGGTTAGCTGGAATTGCACCAGCAAACAAACAATAGTTTGTTACCATCTTGGTTAACCCAGTAATTATTGTATTTATTTTGCTGTTTGTATTATCTAGTATGTTTTTTTTTTGGCTGTTCATTCATTTTTTTTGTCTGGAAAAAAGTAGTAATATCATAAAATGTTCTTGAATGTTCCGTATAGTATTTTGTATTTTTCACATCCTTTAAAAGAAGTATTCAAGAAGGATGATGAATCATGATCGGATGTTCAGTATGTAATGGAATTGAAGAAATTCAAGTAGTCTGCCCCCATTGTGGAAGTATGCTACTTGATGAAGGTAAAATATATGATTTCTATGATGACTATAGTGCATATATGGATATTGATTTACTTAAATTAGAAGATGGAGATTTGCTGAGCTCAAAAAAAGCCGAATGTATGCATCTTCTCGTTTGTAAACAATGTCAGAAAGAAATTGAACAGAAAATCCCATATCGTATTTTTTAAAAACGTGCTTGGAAAATGAGTATTGAGAATGCTGTTCATGAAAGTATTTGAATGAGAAGTTTCATACATTTAAATGAAAGAGGATTAGAATCCCAAAACATTCATTAAGGGAGTATCTAATCCTCTAAAAGGTATATTAGCCAATTTTTTCTTCTGTTTCGGCGTCAAAGAAGTGAGCTTTATTCATATCAAATCCAAGTGTAATCTTATCCCCAGGATGTACAACTGTCCGAGAATCAATTCTTGAAACAAATTCTTGATCATTAATTTTAGTGTAGAGCATAGTCTCTGCTCCAGTCAGTTCTGACACTTCAATCGTAGCTTCAATACTTGAACCAGGGGAAGCGTCAATAAAAATTGGTTCATCATGAATATCTTCAGGACGGATGCCAAGTACTACTTTTTTTCCAATATAATGTTTAATTTGTTTCATTTTACCTTCAGGAATTTCGAGTTTTAAATCATCTGAAATTGTAAGTGCTCCTTCATTTAAAGTACCTTTAAAGAAGTTCATTGCTGGTGAACCAATAAAGCTGGCGACAAATAAGTTTGCTGGAGCATCGTATACTTCTCGTGGGGTGCCCACTTGCTGAATAACTCCGTCTTTCATGACAACAATTCTTGATGCCATTGTCATTGCCTCAGTTTGATCATGAGTGACATAGATTGTCGTAGTCTGTAAACGTTGATGCAATCTAATAATTTCAGCCCTCATTTGTACACGCAGTTTTGCGTCCAAATTAGATAATGGCTCATCCATTAAAAACACTTTTGCATCCCTAACAATTGCGCGTCCTAAAGCAACACGCTGCCGTTGTCCGCCAGACAATGCTTTTGGTTTTCTTTTTAAATAAGGTTCTAGTCCAAGAATTTTTGCAGCTTCTGTTACACGTTTTTCAATTTCTTGTTTTGGTACTTTTCGTAATTTCAGTCCAAAGGCCATATTGTCAAAGACAGTCATATGTGGATAAAGGGCGTAGTTTTGGAAAACCATTGCAATATCACGGTCTTTAGGGGCCACATCATTTACACGTTTCCCATCCATTAAAAAATCGCCTTTTGAGATTTCTTCTAATCCAGCTATCATTCGCAAGGTTGTTGATTTTCCACAGCCGGATGGACCGACGAATACGATAAACTCCTTATCTTGAATGTGGAGATTAAAATCCGAAACTGCTGTTACTTTGTTATCATAGATTTTATAAATATGTTCTAATGCTAAATCTGTCATAATCAATAGCCCCCCTTCAAATGTTAAATTCATTTTAGTGAAAACCCTTACATTTTTAAATGGCAAATGTGCACAAAAATTAATGAATAATCTTTTGGCACATTGCCTAGTTCTCATCTATATATTCAAAATCTAGACATGCATAATAGGCAAACATTGCATCAGTGAACATTTTTAAATTTAAATTTGTTTTTTCTTCAAATTTTTCAATCCGATATTGCAAGGAATTTCGATGAATAAATAGTTGCTTAGAAGTTAAACTCGTATTCGTATAATTTTCAAGATATTTTTTTACCGTTTTCCATAACTCACGGTCATCACGAAACACATCAAAGATGCTCATAAATAACTGTTTCCGGATTTCAATAGGTAATGTATGTATAAGATAGACGGGAAGTATGTTTTTAAGTGTAAAAAGCAATGATGCCGAAATATGCGAGCGTGCAAATTGAAATAGTTTTTGTTCATATTGAAAGAAATTCTTTAATTTATATACGTTTTTAAATTCGCCAATATATAATGAAATTGGGACATAAAAATCGTTTTCAAAGGCAAGCAAGGACGCATGGAAATCATCTTCTGTTGTATTTAGTTGCTGCTTTTCCTCAACAATAAAACCATGATAGTCATTTAAAAAAATTACGGTGACATCAAAAGCAAACATATTTTTTAACGCTTCTTTTAAGTCCTGTGTATTGATTCCCTTTTTTGAAACGGCGAACTGAATAATACGGAATACACCATTTTCAATGGAAGCTGGCATTTTTGCTTCTTTTTCATTGTTTAATAAAAAGTCGTACCACCGTTTTTCTTGGTACGTATCGTTTAACGTAGTTTCCTCATGAAAAGTGGGGAAAAGTGACTTTAATAGTTCTGTTTCTTCCGGTGTTAGATCCTCTATAGGAATACCAATATATTGCTGTCCATCTTCCAACCAAAAGCAAATAGTTCCTTTTGTCTGAATAGGAGTTTTGGATGTATATGCAGTTGGATAATGTTCTAATAAGCGATTAATCATTGCTTCTCCCTCGTTCTTCTTTTATGCCTTTTTCAGTGCTCTATTTATGTAAGGTTATTTATGGATAGAAATGCGGTTTATGATATGTAAGATAAAAATGAACTACTTACTACATTGAGTTCTATATAAGAATATTTTATATAAAATGAATCTTATTTCCAATCATTCTCCCTCCAAAAAGAGAATGAAGATAGGAGGGAGCTATGAGAATAGTGTTTGAGGCGATTCAAATTGTTTTACGGTTAAATAAATAGCAAAGGAAAGTGACATTTTCCTTGTTAAAAGTTCAAAGTCTCTCATATAAGGATGGGCAAAAATGTGACGACCGGGTTTTGAGTTAGCTTCAAACAACCATATTTTATTTTCCTTATCTATTCCTAGATCAAAGCCAATTTCACCGACAATACCTTCAACATGTTCTTCAATAGATTGGGCGAGTTCTAATGCTGTTTGTTCTAACATCTCTTTTATTTCCATCCGCATCTCTGTATCAAAAAACAGCTCTTCTAATGTTTTAACTTCTCCACCGGCCTTTATGTGGGTTGTAGGACTTCCAATACCTGCAACTTTTGCTGCTATTGCGCTTACCTTCCAATCCCCATTTATATCTTTATTTGTATGAACACGAAAATCAATGGAACGTTTATCTTCTCTCATAAGCTTTATTCCTTGCTGAATCATTAGTTGACTTCGTTGCTTTTTTGCAAAAACATGATTCATTAATGCTTCTAAACTAGTGAACCTTAATAAGTGGTTTTTCCCATCGTGATATCGACAGTAATATGCGTTTGTATTACGGTCATAAATAATTTGGTGGACACCAATACCTAGACTTCCATTAATGGGCTTAATATACACATGGCCGTATGTTGCTAGCATCTGTTCAATCTGGTGATTTGAAGTGAGTAAATGGGTCTCTGGTAAATATTTTTCAATTTTTTCATCCTGAAATAATCGCTCATGTACTTCAAGTTTATTAAAAAAGCCAGGGTTATACCAAGGAATTAAATACTCTTTTTCCAATTTTTCTTTCACTTTTCGCGACTGATGCTGCATTTCACTTTTTCGATTTGGAAGACGGTCGTAAATGACATTTGGAAAAGGAATGTTAATCTTTTCCCATTTTCCATTTTGATAGAAAAATCCTGCAATAAGTCCAGAATCCCAATCAATATGTTGTTCACCAAAAAGGAAGGGAACGACACCAATTGATGATTGAACAGATAAAAGTCTTGCAAACGTATTAGATCTTTCACCAATTGGATGAACTTGATAAGGGGTAAATCCAGATGAAAAAATCCCTACTAAAGGCCCAAGAATCATTAATTGTTCATGTTGGAAGAGATAAATTGATTTAATAAATGTCGGCATATAAAGAGAATTTGCTAAGCCTTTACTTATCGATAATACATTACTTTCATTCGGATGAGGTTCAGCTTTTACTTCCACAATTGTCGATCCAAAGCCAATTTTTTTTATTGAGTCGGATAGTGAAAGTGACGCGGGATAATAAAGAATATGGCTCTCTTCATCAAAAAAATCTATTTTATATTTTTTTGCCATGTTCATAACACCTCATTTGAAATGGCGGAAAAATGACCGCCAGATTATTTCTATATTAAACCGTTCTTGCTAGTTGAAAGAAATTGACAATAAGCTAAAGGGGCTTCAATGAGTTGTTCTAATCTATTCGTTTCTATCTTGTCAGCGGAAATCATTTTAGGCTTGGAGTTTATATCAATAATCCAAATCGATTGATCATTTGCGAGAATTATATCTACCTCTAATTCGAATAGCGGGTGAAATGTCTGCTCTAATTGTTTAGGAAGCTGAGCTATAATTTCGTCAATTTCGTTTTCTATATAAGTTACATTAAAATGAGGAAATTGTTTTTTTAACCCTTCATATGTGTAGATGTTTTCGGAAGTATTCGTAAGTAATCCATTTTTATCCCCGACTCGAATTTTTCTTGTAACTTCATGCCAGTTGCCAGCATGATCTTTTTGAAGTAACATACGCAGTGCATATGGTTGATTGTTTTTGTTTACATTATTTAATTTCCTCTGCATTAAATAAATATGTTTTCTAAGTATGATTTCGAGCCATTGTTTACAATCAGCCACTGACTCAAAAGATTTTGCCACAACTTTTTCTGCTCTTGTTGTTTTAACCAACACATTATTTTCGATTTGTTCAATTGAGTATATCGCAGACCGATTACCATCAATAGGTTTCAAGATAATAGGGTGATCTGCTGAAAGTTTCGAAATAATTTTTTCAGGTAAGGATGCTTTTGTTGTTTCAACTAAGTAAGGAGAGATGAGCGGATTGTTTTTTAACTCTTCATAAAGCACCCACTTATTCGGTAATCCATATCCTAAAAATGTTGTATCAGAGCGTGATTTAAGCCAGGAGACAACCCTTTTTGCATTTTTAGATTTACTGTCCTCTTCATAGATACATCGATCATATAGGTAAAGAGGTAATGAAAATTCGCTCTGTTTCCATTCGTTTATATCAGAATGGAAACAATAACCTTCTACTTTATGAGATGCTGGAACGATATTTAGCGGGGAAAATAAAAACAGTTCTATATCGTATTTACGTGCACGTTTGCCAATTTCATGAAAAAATTCTTGTTGAGTTTGTGGATCCAGTGTAAGGATACCTAGTTTAGTGGACATAATAATAGCTCCTTTCTTTTATATGTAAACAAAATCGTACTAGTTATAGAAGATATCTTTTAAGAAAAAATTGGAACCTTTTTGACTTGAATGGGCTTTTGCTGATATCGTATGATTGGTACGACAAATTGGTTCATTATAATTTAAATTATTTTTTAAAGCTCGTTAAGTAGATAGGATGGATGGTTTTATGCATGCATTTTTAGAAGTAGTATTTATGGTTGTTATAGGCGCAATCATTGGTGGATTTACAAATTATTTAGCGATTAAAATGCTGTTTTTTCCACGTGAGGCTAAATATATCGGCAAATGGAGACTTCCTTTTACTCCAGGATTGATTCCAAAAAGGCGGCATGAAATTGCGAAACAATTAGGCAAGCTTGTTGTTGAGCATCTAGTGACTCCGAAGAGTATTGAAAAGAAATTACTCACTTCCCAGTTTCGTAATGAGTTAAGTCAATGGCTTATTGAGCGCTTTGTCATGTGGATGAATGCTGAATGGACAATCAAGTATGTGTGTGAATTTTTAAAAATCCATGTGCATGAGTCAATCGTAAGTACATGGATTGGGGAGAATGTGGATAAACATTATATTCGGATAAAGCAAAAAATAATGAGTCGCACACTTCAAGAAATTTTTCCTAATCGTTTAATGGGAGAGATTGATGAGAAGATCCCAATGTTAACAGATCGTATTACACAAAAAATGTGTGAGTATATTGGAAGTCATGAAGGTGCTGAAAAAATTGAACAAATGGTGGATCGTTTTTTAGATGATAAAGGAATGCTTGGCTCGATGTTAAAGAGCCTCCTTGGTAATATTTCGCTTGCTGAAAAAATTCAACCAAAGCTTATTCATGCTTTAAATGGAGAAGAAGCGCGCGAAACGATTTCGCAAATGCTTGAAAAAGAATGGAATCATCTTAAAAATCAGCCGCTCCAAGAAGTATTGCCGGTATTACCAGATGAAGAAATAGCGTTATGGATTCGTGATAATCTAGCGGAAATAGTAAATGAAATCAATATTTTAAATACACCCCTTCAGTCTTTTGTTGGGCAGCATCAAAAACAAATCATTGACGAAGTGATTCCTCATTTATCTGAGAAGATGATTCGTTTATTGGCAAACCAAGTACAAGCTATTGTTAGTAAACTGCAAATTGCAGAATTAGTGCAGCATGAGGTTGAGTCCTTTCCAATCCAGCGTGTTGAGTCGCTAATCCTTAGTATTACTTCCAATGAGTTTAAGATGATTACATATTTAGGAGCGATTTTGGGCGGGGTAATAGGTCTATTTCAAGGGATTATAGCCTTATTGTTTTAAAAATTGCATGTTAAACATTTCATTCCATATATTGTTATAGTAGTATGGGAGAGTAACTAAAAAATTTAGCTGAAATGCACGCTTATATAAGCGACAGGAGGAATTGTATTGGCAAATAGTTTAATTGATTATGCACAGGAATTAGAAAAGGCACTACGAAACAGTGAGGACTATAAAGCATTAACAACAAGTTATCAAACTGTTCTACAAAATAATGAGGCAAAATCTTTATTTGAGCAATTTCGCGATTTACAGCTTCAACTTCAGCAGAAACAAATGACCGGGCAGCAAATTACTGAAGAAGAAGCAAAAAAAGCACAGGAGACTGCCTTATTAGTACAGCAAAATCCTTATATCGTTCAATTAATGACAGCAGAACAACGTATGAGTGATACAATCAATCAATTGAATAAAATCATCTTAAAACCATTAGATGACCTTTATGGAATGGTTGATAAATAGCAGATGGTATTACTTCCAACTCCTCAAAGGAGTTGAGAATAAAAACTGTCTCAGACTGCTGACAAACTTATGTTTTTAAGTTTGTCAGCAGTCTTTTTATTTTAAATAAGGTGGCAGCCCCCAAGAATAATTTAAACTTATTGAATTTGTTAATGAAGTAAAAGGGGAAGAATGTCAACGGGAGACCTTGTAAGTGCCTAAGACAAGGAGGCTCCTCGACCGCCCGCGGAAAGCGACGTACTAGTACATAAAGACTATTACTAAAAAGATGAAACTGTATCTCGTTGGATGTTCTAATCTGTGAATTTTCTTCATACATCTATAAAAAGAATAAGCCATGAGATCATTGCTTATTTGGCATCATGAGAAGGAGGAACATCCATGATTTATAAAATGTTAGCCTTAAATATTGAAGGAACATTACTTCAAGATAACGGGCGATTGAACAAGTCGACAAAAGAAGCGATTGAATACGCTAATGATAAGGGAATTGCCGTAACATTAATTACATCTAAAAACTTTTCGGCAGCCAATCGAATAGCTAAAATATTGAAATTGAATACGTATTTAGTAACGTTGCAAGGGGCCTTTATTGCAAGCCAATTAGAAAAACCGATTTTTGTTAGGAAAATTAACGAAGATGTTACGAATGATTTAGTGCGTTTTCTCGAAAGTTATCCTGCTCAAATACGTCTCGTTTCAGAAAGATTTACACTTTCTAATAAACTGAATTTGCCTAATCATTTAATCGGTAGAGTTCTTTATCAAACAACCCACTCATTTTCCTATTCCGAACAATTTGTTGATTCCTTGAGCGAAAAGCTTGGCCAAAATCCAATTGCACCATCAAAAGTGGAAGTTAAATTTATAAATGAAAAAGATTTGCAAGAAGCAAAAAAGGCCATTAATAATATGTTTTCTGAAATAGATTGTATCATTTGTGATGACGGAACACTTGATATTGTTCCAGCAGGAATCTCGAAATTACGAGGATTGTTATATGTATGTGATCGTTTAAACATTCGCCGCGAAGAAGTAGTAGTGATTGGTTCTAGCGTTGATGAGATACCGTTAATTGAATGGGCAGGGCTTGGAGTTGCAATGGGCAATGCTTCCAATAAAGTGAAAAATGCGGCAGATTGGATTACACGTTCTAATAATGAGAATGGTGTAGCGTATATGGTAAAAGAACATTTTCGCAAACAGCAGCCATTAGACTTTTTAAAAAAGATTCGGTTTATTAAATAAATCGCAGCGCTAAATAAGTTATGATGCTTTTTAATTAAAAGTATATATATTATCTGCACTGTTGAATAAGCGAACTAGCATAAAAGGGCTGTCTCAACATACATTATCACGTATTCCTCCTTATCAAGCTCAATGAATGTCGTTTTGGGGAAATGGTGAATGAGTAAATGATTTAATCGAGACAGCTTTTTTAAATGATGATCATCTCTACATCTGTATCATTTTAACCTGTTTAAATTAACATACCTTTAAAGCTACATAAATCGCCAATATATGATAATTTTCTTTTTTTATGGAAAAGTCGGGAATTTTCAGTTATTCTATAATAGTAAGATTAAAATAAATGAAGGAGTGGCATATTCGGTGGTTTCGCGGTTTGAAACATTACAATTTGAAGTGAAAAATGAGGTTGTCTACCTGTATTTTAACCGGCCAGAGTCTTTAAATGCAGTAAACATGAAAATGGTGCATGAATTATCAGATGTTTTGAAAACGATTACTTTAGATGAGACGATAAAAATCGTTGTTGTTTCAGGACTTGGTAATGCTTTTTCAGCTGGTGGAGATATTAAAGAAATGCTTTCATTGCATGGAGAAAATGTATTTACAAAATATATGGAACAAATAAATGAAGCTGTCAATACATTAACGAATTTACCAAAATTAACGATTGCAGCAATAAAAGGTCCTGCAACAGGATTAGGATTAAGTCTAGCACTTGCGGCTGATTATATTATTAGTGATGTAAATAGTAAACTTGCCATGAATTTTATTGGTATTGGACTAGTTCCAGATGGCGGTGGACATTATTTATTACAGCGTCGGGTTGGACAAGAAAAAGCCAAAAAATTGATATGGGAAGGAAATATACTTTCTCCTAGCGAGGCACTAGAAATAGGATTAATTGACGAGCTTTCACAAGAAATTGAACAATCGGTTGAAGATAAAATTTCAAATTGGAAAACTAAACCACTCCTTGCGATGATTAAAACGAAAAAAATATATTCTGAATTAAATCGTCCGATTTTTAATAAATCGTTGGAGTTAGAAAAACGCGCACAATGGAAAATGAGACAAACGAAGGATCACTATGAAGGAATTCAAGCGTTTGTGGAAAAACGCCAGCCATATTTTATTGGTGAATAAGAAAGGCGGGATTTAGATGCCAATTTATTATTTAACAGCATTTGAATCTTCAGGGGAAAAGATCATAGATGAACAAATTGATGCCGTAAATGATCAAGAAGCAAAGCTTAAAGGCGAAGAAATATTGCTGAAAAAAGGTGGATGTGAAAAATCACATCGATTAACATCTCCTCAAGGTGCATTAATTTTATTTCATCGATAAAGAAAAGGTCAGACAAAATTGTCTGACCTTTTATGTTGTGCGCCTGGCATGGGTGTAAGTCACGGCATAGATGGAATGTCCGTAGAGGGAGGGGGATAGTCCCTCTTACTTACTTTCCCTAACCTTAATTGGCATGTTGTAATTTTTGTTTTTCCGATGTTTTTTTATTCATGTAATAACCAAGTGCTAGGACGAAAATCGTAATAATTGCTGAAATGATATAAGTAATTAGGCCATGTGAAAGATTTAAAAGATCTAGTAAATGTTCGTCCTTTAACAACATTTCTCCGGCAGTCCATGCTAAAATACCTGAACCAATATAAGAGATCCAATTGTATTTATTCATTAAACCGACGATCAATTTTGAACCGAAAATCATCACTGGAATGCTGATTGCAACACCAAGGGCAATCATACCGATATGTCCGTTCGCGGCACCGGCTAATGCGACGACATTATCAAGGCTCATAACAGCATCCGCAACGATAATTGTGCCGATAGCTTTCAATATTCCGTTAGAAGATTGAATATGGACTTCTTCGTCTCCTCCAACCAACACTTTGTAAGCGATCCATAAAAGTAAAAGACCACCGATAATATTGACAAAAGGAACTTTTAAAAGTGCAACAATGACAATTGCCAGTATAATTCTTAAAATAACTGCGCCTGCAGTACCCCAAAAGATTGCTCTATTTTGTTGATCTTTTTGCAGTTTTCTTGTTGCCATTGCTATGACGACAGCGTTATCACCAGATAAGATAATATCAATTAAAATAATTTTTAAAAGAGCGATTGCGGCACCAGTCGAGATGGCTAGTCCTAATGGAAAAATGGATCCGAACAACAGCTTCATTCCTTTCAATATACACTTTGCGTTCTTAATACAAGTTCATATGACCTATATAAAAATAGTAACATATTTTTTTCTAAAAAGTAATCAATTGTTTTTAATAATTTTATCCAGTGAAATAAGTATAGGGATACCTTTATATGTAAAAGAATTATAGATATTTGAATTACTGTAATCTCTATCCATTTACGCATATGAATTATTGTAGTATTCTAGTTGGGAGAGTTTTTCAGTGCTTTTAGAAGAAAAAAGGAGAGAATTTTTGCTTATGAGTCAATCCTTATTACAAATGAATACAATTTTTATTAGTATAGTAATCGAAGCACTGCCTTTTATTGTAATTGGTGTATTTATATCAGCATTTATACAAATGTTCATTACTGACGAAATGATTGCCAAAGTGATGCCGAAAAATCGTTTTTTATCAATCGCAGTCGGTACCGGTATGGGGGCACTTTTCCCAGCTTGTGAATGTGGAATCGTTCCAATTACAGAAAGGCTAGTGAAAAAAAGAGTACCTCTATATGCCGCAATTGCGTTTATGTTAACGGGACCGATTATTAACCCGATTGTTATATTTTCCACTTTCGTTGCCTTCGGAGACAGTTGGAAAATGGCATTGCTTAGATGTGGACTAGCTATTTTTGTCGGTGTTTTCGTGGCGATTGTCATTTCTTATGTTTTTGATGAAGGGCAACTTAAAAATTATATTGAGAAAAAACTAAAGCATCATCATGACCATGAAGGCCATCATCACCACGGCCACGATCATCATCACCATGATCATGACCACGATCACGATCATGGATCACATGTAAAGATTACGTTTGCAATGAAGATGAAAGATATGGTAGATCATGCACTTGATGAATTTTTTTCTGTAGGAAAGTTTCTTGTATTCGGTGGACTTTTATCTGCTGCAATGCAGACATACTTTAAAACAAGTAATCTACTACAGCTTGGTCATAATCATATTACAGCTATTTTAATTATGATGTTATTAGCATTTATTCTGTCAATCTGCTCGGAAGCAGACGCCTTTATTGCATCATCATTTAGTAGTATGTTCGGAACAGGACCAATTCTTGCATTTTTAGTTTTTGGTGCAATGGTAGATATAAAAAATTTACTTATGATGTTAAATGCATTTAAGAAAAAATTTGTATTTTCGTTAATCGGATTAATTGCTGTATTCGTATTTGTTGGAGCATTACTGATATAGGAAAGTAGGTGTGAACATGTTAAGGTTTATTATTTTATTTGGATTTACCTATTTTTTTATGAAATTGCATGCGACTGGAGACATTAGTAAATATATTAATATGAAATATTCCTATCTATCCTTCACCATGATTTTTATTATGGCATTTCTTACATTTTACCAATTGATTAAATGGGTGCGAGCTGGAAATAAGGATCATCACCATGATCATATACATGAACAATTGCATGGGCATTCACATGACCATGATGAAAACACCTGGTATAAAAAATTATTGACGTATGGATTATTAATTATTCCCGTAGCAACTGGTATTTTCTTACCTGTTGCTACATTGAATTCTACTATTGTTAAGGCAAAAGGATTTCATTTTTCGGAAATTGATAATGATACAGACCAATATGCAAATCACCAAGTATTGCGTCCTAACTCAAGTTTGTATTATGATACCGATCAATATGCTGAAATGGAGAACAAGGATTTAAAACAATATCGAGGAATGAGCCATATTACACTTGATGATAATCATTATTTCCATGGTCTTGAGACGATTTATAATTACCCTGGAAATTTTATTGGAAAAAAAGTAACGATTAAAGGATTTGTGTATAGAACAGATGATTTAAAGGCAAATCAAGTATTTGTATTACGATTTGGGATTATTCATTGTATAGCAGATGCAGGTGTTTATGGCATGCTTATTAATTTTCCAAATGATATGAAGAAGGAATTAAAAGAAAATGATTGGATACAAGTTGAAGGAACTTTAGCGACTACTTATTATCAACCATTCCAAGAAAACATTCCTTATTTAAAGGTAACAAAATATGAGAGTGTGCCTGAACCGAAAGATCCTTATGTTTATCGTCAATATAATTAATGAAAAATAATATCGATTTGGACAAAAACTCGATAAATAAAAATGTTAGGCTGTCGACAAACTACTTATTGTTTTGTAGTTTGTTGACAGTCTTTTTTATTTAAGATAGATATTGGGCTCTGAGAAGCTTATCGCTCACTTTCCGTAGGCGGATGTAAGGCCTCCTTGTTGCGGCACATCTTGTGGGGTTTCATCTATCCCGCTATTCCCGTTAGAGTCTCGCATTCTTGCGCTCCATTTATCTTAATAAACGACGGGCATCATCTATTAAATAGCAAAAGTTTTTAAAGGGCTGTTCTTATATACTTGTTTTTTAAAAAGGTGGATTTCCGCTCCTAACAAAACAATGGGTTCGGAAAGAGGTTATGCTGGAACCTTTTTAAAAGAAGTAATTTTTAAGTTTCACATGAAAGCTAAATCAGTTATAATAAGAAAATAGAACGTATATTCGTGATTGGTGGTGAAGTTATGCGGAGTGTTCAATTTATTCATGCAGCTGATCTTCATCTTGATAGCCCTTTTAGCGGCTTAAAGCATTTGCCGAAAGAGCTTTTTAAGAGAGTACAAGAAAGTACATTCAATGCTTTTGATAGACTGATTTCCCATGCGTTAGAAAACAAGATTGATTTTCTCCTCATTAGCGGAGATTTGTTTGATGGAGAAGATCGCAGTTTGAAGGCACAAATTAAACTGCAAAAACAAATGGTTCGACTACAAGATGCAGGAATTGAAGTATTTTTCCTTCATGGTAATCATGATCATTTAAGCGGATCGTGGACGTCTATAGATATGCCTAATAATGTCCATATTTTTTCCGAACAAGTAGAGAAAAAACATTTTCAAACAATAAATGGAACAAATGTGTATTTATATGGGTTTAGCTACGGCAAGCGACATGTCTATGAAAAAAAAATAAAAGATTATCAAAAAGAAGAAGGAGCGGATTTTCATATTGGGATGCTGCATGGCTATTGCACAGGTGGTCAGACCGTTCATCAGCCATACGCTCCTTTTTCTGTTCAAGATTTATTAGATAAAAAAATGGACTACTGGGCACTGGGGCATATTCATCAGCGGCAAATGTTACATGAAGAGCCTTATATTATTTATCCAGGAAATATTCAAGGAAGAAACAAGAAAGAAACAGGTACGAAGGGCTGTACTTTTGTTTCAATGAATGAGTTTGAAACGAATGTCCAATTTTTAGAAACTGCGGACATTATTTGGGAAGAACTTTTTTATTCTGCAAAAGAAATTGAAGATTTCAATCAACTTTATACAACTTGTCGGGAAAAAATTGAAGAAGTACGAAAGAAGAACCAGGGTACTTTTCTTTCTTTACAGATTCAAGATACACAAGGACTTAGTAATGATGTTTTAAAAAAGGTTGAAAATGGAGAACTTCTTGAAATTTTACAAGACGATGAAGAGATGATGGATAATTTTGTATGGGTTCATGAAATTAGTATTCATGAGAATGATATTACTTATGAAAATGATTTTTTAACACAAGAGATTTCTACAGCATTAATGGAATTGAAAGAAGAGCAAGCGTTGGTAGACGCTATTTCTCCTTTGTATTCACATGTATATGGCAATCGTTTTCTTGATTCGATATCAAATGAAGATAAAATGGATCTTCTTATAGAGGCGGAGAAGATGGTGTATTCTAAAATTAAATCTTAAAGGAGGATGCTCGTTTGAAAATTATAGAGATCCATGTATATGGTTTTGGGAAACTGATTGATTTTCATCTTACAAATCTGTCGGATTTTCAAGTGATTTACGGTAAAAATGAGGCTGGTAAATCAACATTAATGGCTTTTATACATAGCGTCCTTTTTGGTTTTCCAACTAAACAGCAACAAGATCTTCGTTATGAACCAAAAACTCATTCTGCATATGGCGGCCAGCTTGTTCTTTTAACGGAAAAATATGGAAAAGTATTAGTTGAGCGTGTGAAAGGTAAAGCAACAGGTGAAGTGACTGTAACGATGGAGAATGGACAAATTGGTGGAGAGGAGCTTTTATCCATTGTTCTCAATCATTTAAATAAATCGATGTTCCAATCGATTTTCTCTTTTAATATTCATGGCTTGCAAAATATGAATAAATTAAAAGGTGAAGATATTAGTAGATATTTATTTGCAGCAGGGACAATCGGAACAGATTCATTACTAAAGGCTGAACAAGAAATTCAAAAAGAAATGGATACTCTGTTTAAACCGAATGGACGTAAGCCTGTTATTAATCAGTTATTACATGAGCTGCGCAGTCGTGAAAAGGAATTGAACGAGTTAAAAATATATAATGGCCAATACGAGATGTTAAAACATAAGCAATTAAGTTTGGAAAGCGAACGTTCAGCAATACAGGAAAAAATTGAACATCATCAACGAGAGTTGCAAACTGTTGAAAAAATGATCAATGAATGGCCATTGTATAAAGAAAAGCAGCAAATCATGAAGCGAATCGATGCGTTTGGGACGATATCCTTTCCAGCAAATGGTTTAGAACGGATGGAACAGCTTACTTTGCAAATACGCTCAATAAATAGTCGTCTTGCTGCATGCGAACAACAAAAAAAACAGCTAGAGCAGCAAATTGCTCAAGCTACACCGAACCCAAGTTTTGATGAACATCATCTCTCATTACAACAGCTTATTAACGAATGGTCTCAGTATGAACAATGGAAAAATGATCTAGATAAATATACACTTGAATTGGAAACGATTCATGAACAGCTTCAGCTACTGTTGCAAGAATTGCACCTCCAACATATTGATTTAGAACGAGTCGAAGCAATTGATGTCAGTATAAAGGCAAAAGAACAGCTCCGCTCTTTACTAAAGCAATATGATTATTTATCTTTAAGAAGAGAATCACTAACAAAACAAAGAAAAGATAAAAAACAAGAGCTTATTGCGATTGAACATAACTGTAATCACTTGGAAAGCCAACTTATGCCTGAAGAAACATTTCGCAGACTTTCGAATAAACAGCATCATTTAGAACATACAAAAGTTTTGCAAGCTGAATATGATCGTGTGCAACAGCAGATTGAGATCATGAAAAATGTTGCATCTTCTCGAAATACTAGTGGCCAAATGACGATCATCATGATGGCAGTATTTCTCCTTTTTGCAGGTTTTAGTCTCGTCATGAAACATTATGATTTTTTAATTCTTTCTTTTGTTGCATGTATCATTGTAGGAATTTTTATGATGAAAAAAGGCGGGCAAAAGCAATTAAATAAGCAATTGTCGAGCTTAAGTGAAGAAGCGGAAAAGCTAAAAGAACAATTAAATAGTGAGAAGAACGTTCATCATAATGCCCACCTATATGAACAACAAAAAGAGTTAAGAGAACAATGGAAAAATCAAGTGTTACAGTTGGAACATATTCAACATCAGAGTGAACAGCTAGAACATGAATGGCAATTACTACATAAGGAACATCAACGATTTATTGAGCAATTAAATCAAATGAAGAAAGAAATGTTATTAGATATCGAATTTCCGAGTGAACAATTAATGAATGCATTTGATATTTTGGTAGATATAAGAAAACATTTAAGTAAAACAAAGCATATCAATGTATTAATTCAACAATTGCAAAGGCAACGTCTTGAGTGGAAACAAGAGCTAGAGCAATGGTTTGAACGTTTACAATTTAAGTGGCCAAGCAATTTTGAAGGAATATTATTGTTGAAAAAAGCGCTATCTGATCATCAAGAGAAAAAAATCATTTATCGTGAATTAAACAATAAACGTCAAGAACTTGACAATCAAGAACACCAATTAAAGTTGGAACAACAGTCTGTTGAATCTGATATGCAGCAGCTAATGAGCGTAGCAAATGCGGAAAATATTGAGGATTACTGGAATAAAGGTAGCAATTTTGAGACTGTGGAAAAACTTAAAGAACGATTAGCATTGCTAAGCATTCAAATGTCAGAGGAAAAAACGAAAGGTTATCAGTCGATACAAGATATACATGAGTTGGAAAGGAAGCAAACTTCTTTAATAAGTCACGTAAAAGACCTGACACATCAATTAACAGTGACCGATACGGACTTAGCGAAAATAAAGTATGAGTTAAAGCAGCTGGAAGAGGGAGGAACATTCACGGAAAAACTTCATGAATTTCATTATTCCAAATCGCAATTTCAAGATTTTGCTAAAAAATGGTTTAAGCTTGCTCTTGCTAAGCAAATACTTGTCAACATGATGGACAAGTTTCGCAAGCAAAGATTTCCAAAAGTATTACAGATGGCTGAAACATACTTAAGTATGTTAACAAATGGTGAGTATGTTTCCCTTCATCTACATGAAGAAGAGGATCATTTTTTTATAAAACGCCAAGATGGTGTATTGTTTGCACCAAATGAATTAAGTCAAGCGACAGCCGAACAGCTCTATGTTTCATTAAGGTTTGCTCTTGTCAATATACTTGAAGATGAATATGCTTGTCCTATTATTATTGATGATGGTTTTGTCAATTTTGACAGTCGCCGTACAGAAAATGTAATTGAGCTTTTAAAGAAAATGAGTAAGAACAAACAAGTACTATTTTTTACATGTCATCAATATTTACTTCCAACATTTGCAGAAGAACAAATCATAACGTTGGAAAATGGTAAATTGCTAAACTCATTGTAGATAGTAAAAAAATAGATAGATAGTATGCTATACTTAAATGTGAATAAAAATTTTGTAACGGTTAAGATCGGAGGACTGAATCATGACGAAAGGGCTTCTATATTATGAAGTCGGAGAGCAATTTGACGCTTTTCTCTTAATAAAAAATATGACAAAAGGAATTGCAAGTAATGGCAAACCATTTCTTACTTTAATTTTGCAGGACCGTACAGGTGATATTGAAGCAAAATTATGGGATGCATCCGAACAAGATGAAGATACGTATAAGCCAGAAACGATTGTAAAGGTAACTGGCGATATTTTAAATTATCGTGGAAGAATGCAGTTGAAAATTCGCCAAATTCATCCAGCTTCTCCGAATGATGGGGTTCAACTATCTGATTTTCTTGAGACAGCTCCTCTTAAACAAGATGAAATGATTAGTAAAATTACGCAATATATTTTTGAAATGGAGAATCCAAATATCCAGAGAATTACACGCCATCTTGTAAAAAAATATCAACAACAGTTTCTCGTTTATCCAGCAGCGACAAAAAACCATCATGAATTTGTTTCAGGTCTTGCCTATCATGTTGTGTCTATGCTTGATTTAGCAAAAGCGATTGCAGCATTATATCCATCTTTAGATCGTGATTTATTATATTCCGGTATTATTCTTCATGATTTAGGAAAAGTTCATGAATTATCTGGCCCTATTTCTACAACTTATACGGTGGAAGGAAATCTGCTTGGTCATATTTCAATCATGGTGACGGAAATCGCAAAAGCAGCTGAAGAGCTTGGAATTCATGGTGAAGAAATTATGGTATTGCAACATTTAATTTTGAGCCATCATGGGAAACCAGAGTGGGGAAGTGCAAAACCGCCAATGATTAAAGAAGCAGAAATTCTTCATTATATTGATAATATTGATGCTAAAATGAACATGATGGATCGAGCATTACGTACTGTTAAACCAGGTGAATTTTCTGAGAGGGTATTTGCGCTAGACAATCGCTCATTTTATAAGCCTATCTTTCATAAATAATATTCATAAAAAAATGCATTCCGAATCGGGAGGCATTTTTTTATATGTTTATGAATACATTGTAGCAATGGGACAAACTTTTATAAGGATGTGATAAAATGGATTTTCCTATCTGGGTGTATTTCGTGATTGCTGGAATTATTATTTCTGCATTTATGGCTGTTAAAACGTCAAGAGAAGAACGTGAAGAAGAGTTAGAGTGGATTGAAAAAGAGGGAGAAGTTTTTATTGAAAGAATGAATAAAGAAAAAGAACGAAAACATGTTGATCAAGAAACATTAAAGGCCAATGAAGGATAATGAGGGGGCTTCTCACATACATCGGGCGATAAGATTTGATTGATTGAAATTGTGTAGCACTTGTACCATATAAAAATGAAATATTAAGTTATCAACAATAATAACAAATAAAAGAGGGACCCTTTTCAAAAAAATTGTTGTTTGCTTAAATAAAATTATTAAGAGGCTGATTTGAGCGGAAGGGTGCGTGATCCCTGAAGCGAAAGTCAGCCTCTTTTTTGGTGAAAAACAACAAAGCTTATGAAAGCCAAAAAAAGGAGCATATCATCATATGCTCCTTTTTTCTTTATTATTGACCAGTTGTTGTAGTAGAGGTTGTACTACTATTTAGTAAAGAATCAAAAGTTGTTTTCAAATCTTTATCTTCAACTTTAATATTTGCATCTTTTAATTCCTTCTTCAAAGTACTTTGAATTTTGTCAGATGTTACTTTAGATTCTTTATATTTAGATTCGACTTCTTTTTTCATTTTGCTGTATGGTTGTTTTTTCTTTTCTCCTGTTAATTGGATAATATGGTATCCATAAGAAGTTTTTACAGGATCACTGATTTGGTTTACTTTTAGTTTATAAGCTGCCTTTTCAAAAGTGCTGTCCATTTCTCCAGCGCCAAACCAGCCTAAATCTCCACCTTTGCTAGCTGAAGCTGTGTCAGTTGAATATTTTTTAGCCAATTTAGCAAAGTCAGCACCTTTATCAAGTTGTTTTTTAATATCTTCGGCTTTTGACTTACTTGAAACTAAAATATGACGAGCTTTAATTTCTGGTTTAATATCATTATTATAATAATCTTTTAACTGCTTTTCTGTAGGATGGATAGATGCTTCAGCAGCTTTTTGTTCAAGTAGTCCAACTTTAATACTTTCACGGAAGTCACTTTCATTTGCATATCCATATTGTTGAAGAGCAGAATCAAATGAAGATCCTAATTGATCTTTCGCTTGATTTACTTGTTTGTCGATATCCTTTTTAGAAACAGAATACTTCTTAGCAAGAACTTTTTCGATTACTAATTGTTGAAGTACTGATGAACCGTATTTATCTTTTAATGCTGAATATAACTGATCTTTTGTAACATTCCCAGCGTCTGTTTTTACAACAGCACCGCCGTTGCCGCAAGCGCTTAAACCGATAACACTTGCTGCTAATGTAAGGGATAATACCCATTTCTTCATGTAATAACAACTCCTATTCTTATTTCGTCCATTAAAAACCTACAATCACTACTATATCATAAAAACTTACAGAAAAGAAACTCCTTATTGGGTTTCTTATGGAAATTTTACTTAATTCTCATCCAATTTTAACTTGAGAAAAAGTTAAAATTGGATGAGAATATGGAAAAATAATTAGATGAATTACTCAAAAATAGGCGATTGCTCTAGACGTAATGCTTTTAGCTACATAGGATATATCGAAAGAGAATAAAGGAGGTATTCATAATGGGTTTTGCTTATGGTGGAGGCTTTGCGTTAATTGTTGTACTATTTATTCTTTTGATTATCGTTGGCGCAGCTTATTTGTAAAAAAACAAGGTCAATAGACGAATGCCTTAACAACTAAGATGAATATTGAATATGATAATACTGAAATAGAGGAGGTGGAAAGAATGGGAGGAGCAGTTTACGGAGGCGGCTTTGCCTTACTTGTTGTATTGTTTATTTTATTAATCATTATTGGCGCATCTTGGGCTTGGTAATTATGAAAGACAAATAGGGTCAATACCATTAGGTGTTTGACCCTATTTATTTATGTGAATTCAATGTCTAAATAGGAAGAAAAGAGTAAAATAGTTGTAAGGATATTAATGGTGCGAAATACTTGTGGCTGATGTTCTAATGGAATTTCTTTTTTCTTACAAAGATTACTTGTCAATAAATTCATAAAGTATAAAATAAAGAAAGCGAAGATGATTATTAGAAATAAGAGCACAAGCAAACCTCCTTTTAACAAGGGAAAAAGTAAATCGATTTATTCCATAAAAAATGGAATAATAGATTAGAAGGATCCTTATTATATGCTATGAAATGTAACTGCTTTTCATACTTTACGTTGTACAAAAAGAAAAATCAAGGATAATTTGATAAAATTTAAATGAAGAATTTTAAATATACAGATCTATTGGCTGGCATAATAAAAAGATACATTACTTACATAATTACGAAAGCTCTCTTTCATTTAACTTTAAATAACTAAATAAAAAGAGAACGAGGGGATTAAATGGAAACAATTGAACAAAAACTCGAAAGACTTGAATTTTATCAAACGTTGTTAATGCAGATGGTACAAGCTAATAGTTTTCCTTTTTATAAGCTTGTAATGGAAAAACAATTATCAAAACAAGATATGGAAATGTTTTTTAAACGTTGTGAAGCATTAACGAAAGAATTGCAAGAACAAAAAGCGGATCAATTTGTCTTTTTTTACCCGCTTTTTCAAAAATTCAAAGAAGGTTTGCATAAAAAATTGGATGCAAAAGAAGTTATTTTGGCATGTAAGCAGCAACATTTATTTCCCGAATTAATGAAAGCACTAGAAAAAAATATTTAACAACATTTGTAATGATATTGATTTCTAGGCTTTCTGGATTATTTTTGTTCTATAGCATCATGTTTTTCATCGTTATTGTCGATAGAAACGTTATCGATGATACTCATAAAATCAGTACCGTATATGTTTCTAATCATAGTGGTCAATTCAATTAAGTCCGGAAACTTTCCATACAAGTCATGTAGGGGCATAGTTCCGTGCATAATCGAGCTGTTTTCAGGGTTAAACGCTTTCAGCGACTGTTCGAAAATGTCTTTCCCTTTATCCGTTAATTGGATATATGTATTTCTCTTATCATTTTCTTTTTTTGAAAACTCAAGCAAGCCTCGTTCCTCTAGCTTTTTTGAAAAGTTAAAGGCAGTGGATACGTGCATTACACCAAATTTAGCTACATCTGAGATTGAAGCCCCTTTTAAATGATAAGAAATCCATAAAATATGATGTTCATTAATATTTAAATCAAATGGTTTTATCCATTGCTGCCAGTCTTTTTCAATCGTTTTCCATAAAGCCTTCGAAAGCTGAGTTATTCTCTTGCAAAATAGCAAATACTCATTTATAGAAGAAACATGATCATTCATTTATCCGTCACCCCTTAAACGATATATTAATATTATGCCAATAAAATAAAAATTAATAAAGATATAAAATACAAAATTTTTTGAAACAAGGAAATTGAAAAGGGGGTTGTTTCAAAAGTGAATGGTTATCAAGCCGCTAATCATATATGGTTTCCAACGATTTCTTTTGATACAACCCCAAATAAAAAATTACTTTTCAGTCGTTATGTTTTTGTATTTTAGATTCTAAATCTGCTAGGTTTTTCTGAATTTCGTTTATTTCTACTTGAATTGCGTCTTGACTAGGTTCAACTTGACGTTGCCAGTCTTGAAAGGAATGCTTAATTTCCTCAAGCACGTCCTCAACAATCACTTTGCCTTCCGTAGATAATTTACCAATAGACTCTTTTAAGTCCTTTAAATTATTTAATATATCTCTTCCGTCTTGAAGCCAATCATCTTTTTTCTCTGATATTTGCTTACGTAGCTCTTGACCTGATGAAGGTGCTGTGAGTAATGCTGTAATGGCACCAACAGTAGATCCAATTAAGAAACCGTATACTAGCTTTGTTTTTTTCATATGCCCACCTCGAGAATTGTATGATTTAACAATATGATAAAATGAATGCCCCTATTTGTAAAATATAAGAATGCAATCTCTTTGCTTAGTTCAATTTATTCAAGTCTATGCATAGGCTAAAGATAGGAACATGTCCGCTTCCTTTAGTTTAATAATAGGGGGATTAATATGGGAAGGATTTCAATGCTGTTTATTGTAATCGGTTTGATTTTAATTATTTGTATGATGCATAATCTTACATTATATCAAAAAAGGAGAATATATCCACCTAAAAAAATGATTCGAAAAAGAATCCTTTTTCTCGGTGGGGGAGGAATATTTTGTTTTATACTAGCCTTATTTATTAGTTTAATTTAATTCTTTATAAAAAGGATTTTAAAACAACATAAAGAGGCAGGTACAAAAGTATATTAACGAAAGAAACCCTGAATATTGCGCTCCAACCCCGCTCCGGAAATATACTTCCTTTTCCGCGGGTGGCTGGTGTGCCTCTCCGTGCTAATGCACTGCGGGGTCTCATAGATACCTATCCTCCCGCAGGAGTCTATATATTTCCAGAGTTGATTTGTGCAATGTTCTTTTCACTGCGATGCACTTAAAGGAATTGGCGAACTGGATAAGGAAGAAACGATGCCCCGTTCGAGATGAGTCAACAAACAGAACAAACCCCCATTGAATTTATAATTCAATGGGGGTTTGAAATGATCAGCAATTTGCTAATCGTTTTTTACAAACTGTGTGCCATATTGGTTCGTTTTAAAATTGAAGTGATAATCGGATACAAAATAAACATTGCAACTGCATTTAGTACGGCAGCTGGAAGTACAATTGTACCAAATAGCACTGTAAATGAACCAGGTAGCCCAACTAATAAAGAAGCTGAGCCTAAAAATACTGTGCCGGAAACAATCGTACCAATGGCGGTTAAAATGATTAAAGTTGGTAGTTTTTTTGATAATTTACTAGTAATAAACAGTAAACCAAAAAACACAAAAGATGTTACAACTTTATCAATAATATTTGGAAACAACCCGCTTGGAAAACTTGAAGTTAACCCAGAAATGATTCCTGTTACGACACCTAAAATAACAACGTATTTAACGTCTCTAAATAATATAATTCCAAGAAACATCATCGTAAGCATCATATCTGGTTTCATTCCAAAAACGATTCCAGGGATGACCATAGAAAGTACTGCTCCGACACCAACAAGTAAAGCTAAACTGACAAGTGATCGAGTATTCATTTGTCTCAACTCTCCTATTCTCTTCTATACTTGCTTTCCTACTGTATCCTCATGACCAGTAGCGAAAGATTAACATTATTATAACATATGAGATATTGTTTGAACATCATCCATGTGCTTGGATATTCTGACCAATCTAAATAAAAAAATCCTGCTCTTGTTGCAGGATTTTTTTAGAATATTAACGAATATGTTGTGCAATAGAGTGAGCGATATTTTCTAAATCTTCAGCGCTATAGTTTTTTTCATGTGTTTTCCATACTGCCCCAAAACCATCGCCTTTTCCGTATCGGGGAATTAGGTGAATATGGAAATGGAAAACAGACTGTCCAGCTTTTTCGCCATTATTATTTAATAAATTTAACCCAATAGGCTCGAATTGTTCTTTAATGGCGTTCGCTATTGTTGGTACAACCTCAAAAAGATTCCGGGCAATCTCAGGAGTTAATTCATAAAGGTTTTCCTTATGTATTTTTGGAACGATTAGCGTATGGCCTTTTGTCACTTGACTTATATCAAGGAAAGCATAAACATGCTCATTTTCAAATACTTTTGCACTTGGAATTTCACCATTCACAATTTTACAAAAAATGCACATTGTAGTTCACCTTCTCATTAGGATTTATTTGTTTCATTATATCGTAAGGAAAAGGGAAAATAAAGTAAAGGGACGGGATTCGTATTGTCCCGTCCCTTTTGTAGGGGTTTTTTAAAGGATGTTTAAGCCAATAATAACCTTTGATTGATGATCAATGGTTTTTGTTTTACCTTTCTCCAACGCCATCATCCCCTTACAGGTATTAAAGAAAATATATTCTTTAAACAGTTAGATGGTCTGCTGTCAACACCTCATTTTTTATCATGAAATGTATGGTGAAAACGAATTGTTACTGACTTTCCTTATAAAGCTCGGATACGGTCTTTTATAACCACCCCGTTTTGCTTGTTTGCCCCTACACGATATAGAATAGACAAAAAGCAAAAGTTTTATACAAAGTTTTGATCTTTTTTTGTTCATTTAGGGAAAAAACTGATTCATGGTACAATATATTAGATAACCAAGATAGAAAGGACGTTGCATATGTCACTTTTAGAAGTAGAAGACTTGACAGGCGGATATACAAAAAAACCCGTTATTAAGAATGTAACCTTTTCATTAAATTCCAATGAATTAATTGGTTTAATTGGATTAAATGGTGCAGGAAAAAGTACAACAATTAAACATATTATTGGGCTAATGGAGCCGAAGAGCGGTACTATTAAAATTAATGGAAAAGAACTAAAAGCAGATCCGGATCAATATCGCAGGCAATTATCGTACATACCAGAAACACCTATTTTATATGATGAATTAACACTCGATGAACATTTAAAATTAACTGCCATGGCATATGGATTAGATGAAAGAATGTACGAAGAAAGGGTCGCGCCTTTATTGAAAGAGTTCCGCCTCGATAAAAAGTTAAGCTGGTTCCCTGCGCATTTTTCAAAGGGGATGAAACAAAAAGTAATGATTATGTGCGCGTTCTTAGTAGAACCGAGTCTTTATATTATTGATGAGCCTTTTCTTGGACTAGATCCTCTTGGTATTCAATCGTTATTAGATTTAATGAATACGATGAAGAAAAAAGGTGCAGGCATTTTAATGTCCACACATATTTTGGCAACTGCAGAAAGATATTGTGACCGTTTCATCATTTTACATAATGGTGCTGTAAGGGCATCTGGCACATTGAAGGAATTACAAAGCGAATTTGCAATGCCTAATGCAACATTAGATGATTTATATATTCAATTAACAAAGGAAGATATAGATGAAGTCAATTGAGAACTTATGGAAAACCCGACTGCAGTTATACTTTCATGATTTACGCCGCTATACAAGATATATATTTAATGATCATTTGCTCTTCGTTCTGATCTTTGGTTTAGGTGCAGCGTTGTATTATTATAATGGCTGGATTAAAACTTTACATAAAGATTTCCCAATTGGAATTGTAATGGGTGTCATTTTAGGGCTAACTTTGGCGATCAGCCCAATTCATACGCTTTTGAAGGAAGCCGATAAAGTTTTTCTCATCTCTATTGAAACGAAGATGAGAAGTTACTTTCAAAAAGCATTGCGTTTTAGCTTTAGCTTTCAAGCATATATATTGATTTTAGTATTAGCTGCATGCATGCCAATGTATGTGAAGGTGACTGGAGAAGGGTTTAAACGTTTTTTTCTTTTATTATTGATTTTATTTGCATTAAAAATATGGAACTTATTACTGCACTGGTTCGTATTAAAAGTACAAGATCAAAATACAGTGCTTTGGGATTGGCTTATCCGCTTTGTCTTGAATACTGTGTTGCTTTTTTTCATTATTGAAGGGGCAAAGATATTGTATATTATGGTCATATTAGTGATCATGGTCGGTTTACTTGCATATTTTTATCATATTACAAAAGAAAAAACAGTGTATTGGGATCTTTTAATTGAGCGGGAACAACGAAGAATGATGAGTTTTTATCGGTTCGCTAATTTATTCGCAGATGTGCCTGAATTAAAGGGAAGGGTCAAACGCAGAAAATGGCTTGATCCAGTTTTAGCAGGTATCCGTTTTGGAAAAGATAGCACATATCAATATTTATTTGCGAGAACTTTTCTGAGAACGAGTCAATATTTTGGACTGTATATGAGATTAACTATTATTGGCATCATCTTGTTAATTGTAAGCAGTCAATTATATTTATCATTAATATTGGCGCTATTGTTTATTTATTTAACGGGTTTTCAAATGATTCCAATGGTCGCTTATCACGATTTAAAAATATGGATACATCTTTATCCAGTTTCAAATGTGTATAAAGAAAAAGCATTTATTAAGCTGCTTTCAATCTGTCTGTATGTGCAATCAGTTATTTTTTCACTTGCTGTATGTATAAAAGGAGTTAATTGGGAGCATGGCTTTATTGTTTTCGTAAGCAGTATTGTATTATCGCTAATACTTATTAAATGGTACGTTCCTAGTCGAATTCGTAAATAATTTTTTTATAAAAGGAGTCTTCGTTAATGGAATATGAGCAACTTGTTCGTAACGAAGTTGAGCAATGGAAAAGAAAAGTAACTAAGAAATCTGGCGTATTGAATCGGGTCACGAAAAACGCTCAATCAAAAATAAACAATATACTGCCTGATAAGGTCCGCGATATGATGACTGAAGCTATTAAAAAAATGGTTCAGGGCGTGCTTTATGGCTCAGAGTTTTTAACAAAAAGCCATGATGACGATCAGTTATTATCATTACAAGAAAAAGATCAATTAGTAAAGAAAAAACTACAAACATATAAAAAAATTGCAACAGTTGAAGGAGCAGGAACAGGAGGGGGCGGTGTTTTTCTAGGTCTTGCCGATTTTCCACTTTTGTTATCCATTAAGATGAAATTTTTATTTGAAGTTGCTTCAATTTATGGATTTGATACGAAATTGTTATCAGAACGAAACTTTATTTTATATGTCTTTCAGCTTGCATTTTCCAGCAGCGAGCATCGAAAGCAAGTGTTATCGATTATAGAAGATTGGGAAAATAATCGCCCTGAAGTAGATTGGGGAACATTACAACAAGAATATCGGGACTATATTGACTTTGTCAAAATGTTACAACTAGTCCCTGGGATTGGAGCGGTTGTAGGGGCCTACGCAAATTATAATTTATTAGATGAACTAGGAGAGACGGCCATGAATGCATATCATATTCGTCTTTTTACAGAATAAAAAAGAAGAGTACAGAACTCTTCTTTTTTATTTCTCTTGATATCGTATTGCAGCAGTACCGAGTGTTTTTGCAGCAATTAACATAGCTTTTTCGTTAATATCGAATTTCGGATGATGATGTGGATATGCCTGATCAATATGCTCTGGTTTCGCACCTGTAAAGAAGAATGCTCCTTTTACATGCTGTAAATAATACGCAAAATCTTCCCCAATCATATTTGGTTCAGATTCTTCAATATGTTCGACTCCATTTACGGACTTTGCACTGTCAATCACAACATCTGTTTCGAAATCATGATTCACAACAGCTGGATAGCCACGGTGAAATTGATATTCATATGTACAATCAGCGGCAATGCATGTACCTTTTACAATTCTCTCAATTTCTGCTTCGATTAAATCCCGCGTTTTTTCATCGAATGTTCTTACAGTTCCTTGTAAAACTGCTGTGTCAGCAATAATATTGAAAGCATTCCCTGAGTGAAAAGAACCGATTGTTACAACAGCTGGATTGATTGGATTTACTTTTCTGCTTACGAGATGTTGTAAATTTGTTACTAATTGTGCACCGATTGCAACCGCATCTTTTGTGGTATGTGGCTGTGCACCGTGTCCGCCACGTCCTTGAATGTTTATTTCAAATAGGTCTGCTGCAGCCATGAAGGCGCCTTTTCGATATTGAATAGTACCTGTTGGTGTTGGTGCCCATAGATGAGTACCAAAAATTGCGTCGACTCCTTGTAAGCAGCCATCTTCAATCATCGGTTTTGCCCCGCCAGGAGCAAGTTCCTCAGCATGTTGGTGAATCATAATATATTCACCGGTGAGCTCGTCTTTTAATTCATTGAGCACTTTAGCTAAAATTAGTAATGTTGCAGTGTGCCCATCGTGACCACAAGCATGCATTACTCCAGGTACAAGTGATTTATATGGTACATCATTTTCCTCTTGGATCGGTAAGGCATCGAAATCGGCTCTTAAGGCGATTGTTTTGCCAGGTTTCACTCCTTTAATACGGGCAACAACTCCGCCTTTACCAATGTTTTCGTGGACTTCTATACCTAATTTGTTATAAAAATTTACAATATACTTTACTGTTTGAACTTCTTTAAAAGATAATTCAGGATGTTGATGCAAATATCTCCTTACTTTAATCATATCTTCGTATGATTGTTCAAGGCGGTCATGAAGTTTTCCTTCTAACATTTTCTGATAATTCCCCCATTTCTCATCTATTTACTATTATATCATGAATAGTTGTATTTTAAAGAAAATTGAATTATAGGCATGGAAAATAGGGCAGGGACAAAAGTATATTAACTAAAGAAACCTTGAATATTACGTTCCAACCCCGCTCCAAAAATATGCTTCGTGCTGGTGAGCCGCCTCGTGTTAATGCACTGCGGGATCTCACCGATGCGTATCCTCTCACAGGAGTCTACGTATATTTCTCGGAGATGAATTGTGCAATGTTCGTTTTTAGCTAATCACTTTTAAGTTTTGTCCCAGCCTTATTAACTGTAGTAAAATCCGTAGATTACTAATGTTTTTGTTTAAAGTTTCTTTTAAGAAGGGGATTGATTTCCGCTTCAAGGTCTTCCGTGAGCAGTCCGGGAACTTATCGCATAGTCTGCGGGGTCTCCCGCTGACACGCAATCATCCCTTACTTCGTTCATGGTAATGTAAATAGCCTTTGTTATATTAAGAAAATGGCAACAATCGTAGTTACAATTAAACCGAGGATTACGGGAATCAAGTTTCGTCTTGCTAATTCAAAGGCGTCTACATTACAAATAGCTGCTGCTGGAATAAGCGCCCAAGGAATAATGGTTCCGCCACCGACCCAAATTGCGGCAATTTGACCAAGTGCTGTTAACGTCGCAACGCCATGGCCGATTGCGTGAGAAAACAAGTTTGCAATCGAACCGGCTAAAGAGATGCCTGAAAAACCTGATCCATCAAGACCTGTTATAACACCTACACCTGCAACTGTAAATGCTCCTAATTCTTTAGAGATTGGAACAATTGATGCCAATGCTCCACCTAAATCATTGACGATTCCTTGTGAAGCTTTTGGTAAATTTGCTCCAATCATTGTATGAAAACCGTCTCCACCTAAATAGAAAAATGCGGCAATTGGAATAACAGGACCAAACACCTGGAATCCAAACTTTAGTCCATCAATTAAGTATTCAGTCGTTTTTTCAAAGCCTTTCTGTTTATAGCCTGTTAGCATAATAAGCAAGAGGATCGTGATAGAAGTTCCGCCGACAAGTGAAGTAGCAGCATCTCCTTGAAGTTTAAAAAGAACCATTGCAACAATATCAAGTATAAATAGAAACGGAATGAGTAGTGCAAAAATGCGTTGATAAGTAAGAGATAGTAATGTTTTCTGTTCTGAGGAACTTGTTGAAGGGATGATAGGTTCGACTTTAATTTTTCCGAGCTTCATATCTCTTTTTAATAAATAGAATGCTGTAATTGTCGTGACAACACCCATTACGATAACGAGCGGAATGCTTGCTTGAATGACATGGGAAACTGGAATTCCTGCTCCATCAGCTGTAAGCTTTGGCGCTGCCTGAATGACATAGTCACCTGATAATGCGATACCGTGTCCGAATAAGTTCATGGCGATAGCTACACCAATGGCAGGCAGCCCAACTCTTAAGGCAACAGGAAGTAAAACGGCTCCCATTAGTGCTACTGCTGGCGATGGCCAAAAAAACGCTGAGATAATCATCATTAAAATGCCAATCAGCCAGAAGGCAAGATTCGGTGATTTAATTAACTTTGAAAACGGGGTAATCATCACATCATTAATGCCTGTATCCAACATACTTTTACTCATAGAAACAATAATTGAAATCACTAAAATAATTGGCAGTAATTCTTTTATAGCAAACACAAAACTATTGAATATGCCACTAATAGATGCAGAAAGTGAACCAGTAGCCACTAAGGCGATGGCAAAAATACCAATTACACAGATAATACTGGTATCTTTCCTAAAAAGCATGAACAAAATAATCAAAACGATAAATGTGAGATATATCCAATGGATTGCTGATAATTCAATTCCCATAATTACGCCCCCTTCTTCATATAACATATGACAAACGTCTATATTGGTGCTTGAAATGTATAGGGAGTTTTATATGGCAATCATTTCTTTTTAACGAATATAAGTAGGAGATTATAGAGAAAGTAGAAAGCTGAAGTTTCAATATAGAGAACTATAGCGAAAACGAACCACCATCATAGATAATGATTCGTTTTTTTATGCTAAAAGATTTTATAAAGTATCTTGCATCAAGGGAAGTAGGAGGTTTTATATATCTTTACATTACCGACTGTCATATGCCGCTGATTAATGAACAGTTGCTATCGTTTATTCATTTTTGGGAATGACATACAGTTTTGTATAGCTCGGTGAAGAAAGTACAGGAATCGTTGTTTTTGAATTTAAGTCATCGATAAGCTTTGATGCTGTTGAATTTTTCCATTGTTTATATGATTGATCATCTTTCCAGCCTGTAATCATAATATATGTATCGCCTTTAAGAGGACGAAGTAGACGGAAAGTTGTATAACCTTGTTGCTTTTCAATCGTAGATTGTTTTTCCTTTAGATTGAATTCAAATACTGGTTTTCCCTCGTCTGTTACTGGAATATGGCTAAATAATAAAAATACAGCTTGCTGAAAGTTTCCATTACTTGCAACAACTTCATATTTTCTTGGAGAAGAGAATATTGTCTTCTTTTCAGTTTCATGTAAAAGGAGGGCATGTTCTGCATTTTGCATTAAAAACATCTGCTCATTTAGATTTTTTTCTTGAATTTGTTTTAAAAAATCATATGTTCCCGTAGTGATATAAATATTCATTGTTTCACCCCATCAAGTTTACTTACTAATAAATATAGACGATTCAAAGCCAATTAAACATAAAATTGCAAGAACAAATTACTTTTTTATGAGGAGAATTCGGCAAATTTATGACAGTTGTAAAGGCTTCATATACTTTTTGATGTAAAAAGTTTATAGTTATACAAGGACGCACTATGTCGTTAATGTTACAAGTTAAATTATTTCTTATTTTATAAAAATTATTATATAATAAATATGATCGTTTGTAAGTTAAGGAGGATTTTCCGTTTTGAGTAAGATAGCCAATGACTCTCTATTGAAAGCAGCTAGAAGAGAAGTGACCAATCGTGTACCTGTTTGGTATATGCGTCAAGCCGGTCGTTCGCAACCAGAATATCGGAAATTAAAAGAGAAGTATTCATTGTTTGAAATTACCCATCAACCGGAATTATGTGCATATGTGACAAGACTGCCAGTTGAAAATTATGATGTGGATGCAGCCATTTTATATAAGGATATTATGACGCCTCTACCTTCAATTGGTGTTGACGTAGAAATTTTAACTGGAAAAGGTCCTGTCATACATAATCCGATTCGTTCAATAAAAGATGTAGAGCAATTAGGGAAGATTCATCCAGAGGAAGATATTCCTTATGTTTTAGAAACAATTAAACTGTTGACAGAGGAGCAGTTAACAGTACCTTTGATCGGATTCTCAGGTGCACCGTTTACATTATCCAGCTATTTAATTGAAGGTGGGCCATCGAGAGATTACAAAAAGACAAAGGCTTTTATGTATGCTGAGCCGAAAGCTTGGTTTACATTAATGGACAAGCTCGGGGATATGATTATTTCGTATGTTAAAGCTCAAATTCATGCAGGGGCTAGTGCTATCCAAATATTCGACTCTTGGGTAGGTGCTCTAAATATAGAGGATTATCGTTTTTATATTAAACCGATTATGGAAAGAATTTTTTCTGAGCTTAAAACAGAAAAAGTTCCATTAATTATGTTCGGGGTAGGTGCAACCCATCTTGCTTTAGAATGGAATGATCTCCCGCTCGATGTTGTCGGACTAGATTGGAGAATGCCAATAAGTGAGGCAAGAGATAAAGGTATACAAAAAGCGTTACAAGGTAATTTAGACCCAGCGCTATTATTAGCACCGTGGGAAGTTTTGCAAAAGAAAGTTATGTCAATTTTAGATGAAGGGATGCAGCAGCCAGGATATATATTTAATCTCGGACATGGCGTATTTCCAGAGGTAGACCCAGAGACTTTAAAAAGATTGACAGCATTTATTCATGAATATAGCGAAATGAATCTGATACATCGATAGGAGGTTATATAAATGGGAAAGAAAAAAATGGGCTTGCTTGTGATGGCATACGGAACCCCATATAAAGAAGAAGATATAGAACGCTATTATACACATATTCGACACGGAAGAAGACCAACTGATGAAATGCTGGATGACTTAAAGCGAAGATATAAAGCAATTGGAGGACTTTCTCCATTAGCGAAAATAACTGAACAGCAAGCTTTTTCTTTACAAGATTATTTAAATAGTATTCAAGATGCAGTGGAATTTAAAGCATATATTGGTTTAAAACATATTGAACCGTTTATTGAAGATGCTGTTGAAAAGATGCACGCAGATGGAATAGAAGAGGCGGTTTCGATTGTACTAGCTCCTCATTACTCTATATTTAGTGTGAAGGCTTATAATGATAGAGCAAAAGAAATTGCAGATAAAATCGGTGGACCTGTTATCACTTCAGTTGAAAGTTGGTATGAAGAGCCAAAATTTATTCAATTTTGGGTTGACCAATTAAAGCAGACATATCAATTAATGAATGATGAAGAGCGAAAATCATCTTGTCTTATCGTTTCTGCTCACAGTTTGCCAGAGAAAATATTGCAATATGGCGACCCATATCCTGAACAAGTGAAACAAACAGCGGTTTTAATCGCAAATGAAGCGGGTATCAAGGATTATGCAGTTGGCTGGCAAAGTGCAGGTAATACACCAGATCCTTGGTTAGGGCCTGATGTTCAAGATTTGACCCGTGATTTGTATAAGGAAAAAGGATACAAAGCATTTGTTTATGTACCAGTTGGTTTCGTAGCAGAGCATTTAGAAGTTCTTTATGATAATGACTATGAATGTAAAGTCGTAACAGAAGAAGTAGGGGCTCATTATTATCGGCCTAAAATGCCTAATGCTCAACAAGCGTTTATTGATGCCCTTGCAACAGTTGTATTAAAAAGATTATCTGCTCAACCAGAAGCTATTTAATGGAAAATGAGACCACCGCAAATAGATGTCATCTGTCTTAAGCGGAGGTCTTGTTTTCTTCATATAACATGTAGGAGTCTAAAATGATGCATGGAATCTATATTCTTGATCTAAGAAGGTGCTACTATGGCCGATATACATAGAAAAGTAGTGGTGCTTGGTGGAGGAATTACAGGTTTAACAGCTGCTTACTATTTGCAACAATACATTGAAAAAAATAAACTTCCAGTTGAATTAACATTATTAGAAAGAAGCAGCCGTCTAGGTGGAAAAATTCAAACCATACGTCGAAATGGCTTTATCATTGATAAAGGTCCGGATTCATTTTTGGCAAGGAAAAAAAGTGCATTACGTTTAATCAAGGATATTGGTTTACAGTCAGAGCTTATTTCAAATGCAGCGGGTGCATCCTATATCATCGCCAATCAAAGATTGCATCCTATTCCTAAAGGTTCGATAATGGGCATTCCTGCTCAAATTTCATCGTTACTGACAACGAATTTAATTTCTGTTTCGGGGAAAATCCGCGCCCTTTGTGATTTAATTCTTCCTCGAAAAAAAATAGATAAAGATCAATCTGTTGGAGATTTTATTCGATATAGACTTGGTGAAGAAGTGCTAGAAAATCTAGTTGAGCCCCTATTATCAGGTGTTTATGCTGGAAATATTGACCGTTTAAGTTTACTGACGACGCTGCCGCAACTTTATCAAGCTGAACAAAAATATCGAAGTCTAATGTTAGGAATGAAACGCATTTTTCATGAGCATGCTCAGAATGACTCTCGACCAACTAATAAGAGTGGGGCATTTTTCACACTCGCAAATGGTTTAGAGACTTTAGTTGAGGCATTAGAAGAAAAAATTCATAAAGAATCAATTATGAAAAGTGTAACTGTTGATAAAATCGAGAAAAGTACTGGCAAGCATCAGTATAAAATTAAGCTTACAAATGGAACAATTGTCAATACAGATTTTATTATCTCTGCCTTACCTCATTATGCATTACCACATATTTTTTCAACATATAACATATTTGATTCTTTAAAAAATATGCCATCAACATCTGTAGCGACAATAGCAATGGCTTTCCCAGAGGAAGCTATAGTAAAAGATATTGATGGAAGTGGTTTTGTTGTTTCAAGAAACAGTGATTATACGATAACTGCATGTACATGGACACATAAGAAATGGCCTCACACTGTTCCAAAAGGCAAAGCATTATTACGATGCTATATTGGCCGTTTAGGTGATGAGGCAGCAATCGACTTATCAGATGATCAAATAGAAAATATTGTACTTGGTGATTTAAAGAGGATCATGTCAATATCTTCAAAACCAGAATTTACAATTGTTACGCGGTGGAAATATGCAATGCCTCAATATACCGTTGGACATCTCGAACGAGTGGATAAAATCATTAAGGAAGCCCAACAGGAGCTTCCAGGTATTTTCTTTATCGGAAGCTCTTTTGAAGGCATCGGTATTCCTGACTGCATTCGCCAAGGTGAAGAGGCAGTTAAAAATATTGTTCAATATATATAACGTACGCGTTCATTTGTGGCCGACTAAGGGCCACTTTTTTTGTTTTCAAAACTTGAAGATCAGTTTGTTAAGTGGTATAGTAATTTTTGTGATAAATGACCAAAAAACTAATTTAGTCAGTTTGTTCGAATAGGAGATAGAATGATGGAAATAGATCGTAAACATTTAGTGGTTGAAGCAGCTAAAACATCTTTTTCGCAATATGGTTACAAGGCGACAACGATGGATCAAATTGCAAAAATGGCCAACGTCGGCAAGGGAACGATTTATACATTTTTCAAAAATAAGGAGGAATTGTTTGATGAAATCATATCTTCCTTGATTCAAGAAATGATTAAAGTTGCGGATGAAGTGATGGATGAAAAAGAATCATTTTATGCGAATCTTCATGCGGCATTATTTAGGTTGTTAGAATTTCGTAAGTATCATCTTCTTACAATTAAATTATTTCAAGAACAAAGAGAGATCGGAACACCGGCAGTAAATGAAATGGTGAAAAAAATTGAAAACCAAATTATTTTTCACATAAAAGATCTTCTTCAACGCGCTATCGACCATAAAAAGATCAAGCCATGTAATCCGGAAATAACAGCATTTGTCATCTTTAAATTATATGTTGCATTAATTTTTGACTGGGAACAAAATCATGAGGCGCTAACAAAGGAAGAGATTGCTGGCCTATTTGACCTTTATTTAGTTAAAGGCTTAGAGCTGTAATATTGGAACTGAAGTAGGGGGAGTTAACATTGAATTCATTATGGTTAGCGGAAATCAAAAAGATTTTTCAGTCTCGTAAAAAGCGCATTGAAGTTATCGCCATTATGCTTATTCCGATTTTGTATGCCGGGATGTTTATATGGTCATTTTGGGATCCGTACGGAAATTTAGAAAAATTACCAATTGCTATTGTTAATGAGGATAAAGGGGCAACTTTAAATGGAAAATCAATTGAAATTGGCAATAAATTAGTCCATAAATTAAAGGATGAAGAAAATTTTAATTATCATTTTGTCGATAAAAAAACAGCTTATAAAGACTTAAAAAATAATAAATATTACATGATTATAGAAATTCCTAATAATTTTTCTAAAGATGCGACAACGTTGATGAATAGCAATCCGCAAAAATTGCAGCTTAATTATATTCAAAACCAAGCGATGAACTATACTTCTTCAAAAATAGAAGAATCCGCAATGGAAAAAATTAAAGCGGCTATTTCTAAAGATTTAGTTGCTACATATTCAGAAGAGATGTTAAAAAATATGAAAAAAATGGCCAATGGATATAAAACAGCCAGCAATGGAGCAGCCACTTTGAGTAGCGGAACGGTTAAAGTACACGATGGTGTAAGTGTTCTAAGAAAAGGTGCTGATCAATTATACACGGGTGTTATTCATTTGAATGATGGTATTACGCAAGTAAATGCTGGTGCAAAACAATTAAATAATGGAACGAATCAGCTTTATACAGGAGCACTTGACTTAAATAAAGGTAGCAATGAAGTAAATAGCGGTGCACAAACATTAAAAAATCATTTGCACCAACTTGCATCAAATTCAATTACATTTTCTAATGGAATATCAGACGCAAGTACAGGAGCAAATCAATTAGTAAAGGGAACAACAAGTTTATCTTCCGGATTACATCAGTTGTCTAGTGCCAGCGATCAATTAGCAACAGGTGCAGGAAAACTACAAGCAGGAGCAAACCAGTTGTCATCTGGTAGTACAGAGCTGAAAAATGGTTTGCAACAAGCAGATTCACAAATTCCTAAGCTTGTTTCAGGAACTAGCCAAGCTCAGGCAGCAGTAAAAGAGATTCAGCAACAGCTTCCTGAAAAAATGGCAAAACAAATTTCAGGAAATGTAACAAATAGTGAAAGTAAATTAAATGATGGAATTACAAAATTACAAGCTGGAATTGCGCAACAAATTGTAGAGCAGCAACAAGAACAAGTTGCAAAAATGGTGGATAGCCTAAACCTTCCGGAGGATCAAAAGAGCCAGATGAAAGCGCGGCTTCTAAAAAGCTTGCCAACAGAAGCGCAAGTGAATGAACAGTTATCACCGGCATTTAGTCAGTTTAAGCAAGGTGTTCAATCAACATTAACTCAATCAACATCTGGAATGGAAGAACAAATTCAGCAAGCTATTGACCCAAGTTTCAATCAATTGAGTACAGGATTGGCAACGATTAATCAGAATCAAGAAACATTACAGCAAGGTATTCACCAATTATCCCAAGGAGCAAATCAATTAAACTCGGGGATTACACAATTAGAAAATGGTCAAAATAGCTATGTTCAAAATATGAAAACTTTTAATGAAAAACTTGCAGAAGCCAATAGTGGAGCAAATCAATTGCAGACGGGTGCTTCACAGTTAGCGACAGGTTTAGGTCAATTGAATAGTGGATCAAGCCAATTGGTCGATGGCACAAAACAATTAGCTGCAGGCTCAAATAACTTGGCAAATGGTACTTCACAATTAGCAACAGGTTCAAGTGATTTAGTAAACGGGGCAAAACAAGTAACAGATGGTTCTAATGATTTGGCAAATGGCACAGGTCAGTTAACATCAGGTTCTACTAAGTTAGTAGATGGTACAAAGCAATTAGCCAATGGTTCGACAGATCTATCGGATGGAACGAAGAAATTACAGGATGGAAGCAAAGCATTACAGGATAAACTTAGTGATGCAGCTAATAAATCTGGTGATATTCATGCAAATCATTCAACCTATAATACGATGGGAGATCCGGTTAAATTAAACCAAGATGCATATACAAAAGTACCAAACTACGGAACAGGTTTAACACCATATTTCTTATCATTAGGATTATTTGTGGGAGCATTATTATTAACGATTGTTTATAATATTAAAAATCCTGTCACATTCCCAAAAAATGGTTTCTCATGGTATTTAGGAAAGTTTGGTGTCATGGCGTTCGTCGGTATTATTCAGTCGCTGATAGCAGATTTTATTCTATTAGTGCTTATTCACGTAAATGTACAAAGCGTGCCATTATTTGTATTGGCAACGATTATTACAAGTTTAACATATATGGCAATTATTCAATTTTTAGTAGGTACATTAGGAAATCCAGGTAGATATATAGCGATTATTATTCTAATATTGCAGCTTACAACAAGTGCAGGTACTTTTCCACTTGAGTTGATTCCAAACGCATTACATCCGATTCATCAATTAATGCCAATGACTTATAGTTTACAAATGTTTAAAGCAGTTGTTTCAAGCGGGGACTTCACATATATGTGGGAAAATATGGGGATGCTATTCATTTATTTAGTCATCTTCGTCCTTCTAACATTAACATTCTTTGTTGTTAAATTTAAACAGAGTGACGGAAAACTTGCGCTAGAAACTGTTTATGAAAAATAGGTAAAAAAAGAGAATACCCCACAATAGGGCAAGATTGTTTCAGGCTGTAGACAAACGTATTGTTTTTTAGTTTGTCTACAGTATTTTTTTGCCAGATAAATGATGGTCACCGAAAGTGGCTGCTTTGTTTTTTCCGCAGGAGACAAGCAAGCTGAACATCATGGCATAGAAACATTAGAAGGTGTATTTACAGATGAGAAGGGCATGCAGTGCGTGCGGTGAACGGAATTCTGAAGAATTAAAAAAGTTTGCTGCCACGAGCTTAAAGAAGTGAAATTGGATATGGAAGAAACTATGTCCAACTTAGGATTAGACTAAAAAAATAACAAAGCCCCTAGAATAATAGATTCAACGGGGAATATTACATGTTGAAACGAGGAGCCTCAAGAATGAGGCATCCTCGTTTTTATGTGCAAGTATAGTTTCAATATTACTAACATGTTAGGACTGAACAAAAACTGCCTATATTAAAAGATAACTTCAATATTATTTTGCTCTAAGTAGGCCAACCATTCTTCACTTGGCTTCTTATCTGTAACAAGAAAGTCAACTTTAGACATATCAATGAACTTAATAAAAGCAATTTTATTAAACTTCGTATGATCTACTAGTAATATGACTTTGCTTGCCTGCTGGATCATTTGCTTTTTTAATTCACTTTCATTTTCATTGGATTCTGTAATTCCATGTGTTAGCGAAATACCTTTGCAACTTATAATTGCTGCATCGACATTATAGTTCTGAACAGTATTTTCAGCAATGGATCCAACTAATGATCCTGAACGTTTTCTCAAAAGTCCACCGGTCGAAATAATATTCATTTTCGTTTGCGTAAACTCGCTTAAGGCAGTAACCGAATTTGTTAGTACGGTAAGGCCTTCCTTTGTTGAGCTTAATTCCTTTAATGCCTCAAAAACAGTAGAACTGGCATCTGCCATTAAAGTATTTCCGTCTAAAACTAACGAATCAATTTTACTGGCAATATATCGTTTCTCATCAATATTGGCAGTATTCCTTGTTTGATATGGTAAATCTTCATTTGTATGTAGATTTAATACGGCTCCACCGTAAGTTCTTGTAACAATTCCATCCTTTTCAAGTTTTTCTAAGTCACGACGAATAGTCTCTTCGGTTACATTAAATTCAGTTGCTAAGTTCCCAACATGTACTTTTTTTTCTTTATAGAGGATATTTAAGATTTTTTCACGGCGCTCAAAAGCTAACATTGTATAGACCTCGTCTCATTTGAATCAGATTTCTATCAAGATTTATTAAAATTTTACCAAAAAATTTGGAAACAGAAAAGAAGTAAGTAACAATCAAAAAAAGAAAGAATAAATAAAAGGGATTTGGAAGGAATAATAAAAACCCCCTTAGTTCTGAGGGGGGTGTGGTAAAACATAATAAGCTTGTACATCCGATGTTCGTCCACTCATTTGTCAAAATGGCTGATAAAACAATGAATAACGACCTGGTCCGGTAAGAGCAACCCCAACTGTAATTGCTATAAGAACGAGGTTATATTCATAACCGCCATTTGTAAGCCAAAAACCATTTCTTCCATGTACAGTAATAATGGCATCAATCATAATAATGACAATTAGACTTGAGCCAAGCCATGTAAGAACACCTGTGGTAAATAATAATCCACCAACTAGTTCAAATATCCCTGCGCATATTGCCCAAATTTTCCCACCGGGCTTTATACCAATCGATTCTAACCATTCACCTGTTTTTGATACCCCTGTGCCCCCAAACCAGCCAAATAACTTTTGAGCGCCATGACCGACAAAAGTAAGGCCAATAACTAAACGAATAATTAAAAGACCGAGGTCTTCCATTGTGATCCCTTCTTTCCGTGAATATGTAAAATGTCGTACTATCATATAATTTTAGCATCTTTTTTATGAATGGCATGATTCGTACGATTTAGGAACATAGTTTAGTTTATGTTAACCGTCCATAAAAAAATTATACAATTAGTAATTATTTTTAAAATTTTTTTGGTTTATTATTTATTAAGTATGTGTGGGCATTGTTCGATTTCTAAAGAGGATGACTACTAATTCAATAAACAATACAGCAAAACAAAATATAAACAATAAAAAAAACAAATAGTATTTTGTGATTTTATTTTGTTTTATGTTGATTTTTATTTGTTTTTAGATTATTATATATTTAAAGAAAAAGAGATGTTTATCAAGATCCAAAGGGGTGTGGAGCCGATGCAATATGTTGCCGTTGATATCGGTGCTTCTAGTGGACGACTTATTTTAGGTGAAATTAAAAACGGGAAATTGCAGATAAAAGAAGTAAGTCGTTTTGCTAATGGTTTTACAAATGAAGAGGGTACTTGTTATTGGGATCTTGACCATTTATTAAATCAAATATTATTAGGCTTGCAAAAGATAAAATCAATGGGTTATGAGCAATGTGTATTAGGGATAGATACATGGGCAGTTGATTATGTTTTAGTTGACGAAAATGGAAAGCGTTTGCGAGAAGCCGTTTCATATCGAGATGACAGGACAATGAATACAATCAACATCATAACAAAACAAAGATCCAAAAAAGAAATTTATCAAAAAACAGGTATCCAATTCCAACCATTTAATACAATTTATCAACTTTACGAAGAAGATCAAAAATTGTTATCTGCTGCTAATACCATTTTAATGATTCCTGATTACTTAGGTTACTGCTTGACTGGTGTGGCCGTAACCGAAGAAACAAATGGATCTACTACACAATTACTAAATATTCATGAGCATCAGTTTGATAGCGATTTATTAGCGCTTATTTCTGTAAAAAAAGAGCAGTTTGCAAGATTAGTAGAACCGGGTACAAAGCTTGGAACATTAAAAAAGGAATGGTTTCCATCTTATGATTTGCCAGATGTTCAAGTCATTGCGGTTGCAAGTCATGATACAGCATCCGCAATAGTCGGCACACCAGGCGTTGGAAATGATTGGGCATACTTAAGCAGCGGTACTTGGTCGCTTCTTGGTATTGAAAATAATGAACCTATTGTAAAAGATGAAGCATTGCAAGGAAATTATACAAATGAGTGGGGAGCCTTTAAAACGGTTCGCTTTTTAAAAAATATTATGGGCATGTGGCTTATTCAAGAAGTGAGGCGCATCTTACCAATTAACTATACTTTTCCGCAGTTAGTGGAAGAGGCGAAAAAGGTAAATGCCTTTAAGCAATTTGTAAATTTTAATGATGAACGTTTTCTCAATCCGGACAATATGATCGAAGAGATTCAAAGCTATTGTCGATCTACAAACCAAGAAATACCAATTTCGCCGGGAGAATTAGCAAATTGTATTTATAATAATTTAGCCATTATCTATGCGATTGCGATTGACGAACTTGAAAAAATTACAGGCAAAAAGATTGAACGGCTGCATATTGTCGGAGGCGGTTCTAATAATGAATGGCTTAATCAGTTGACAGCAAATTTAAGCGGGAGAACGGTTCTTGCTGGACCGTCGGAAGCAACAGCTATTGGAAATGTAATGATGCAAATGATTACGACAGAGGAAGTAACTGATTTATTTGCAGCCAGAAACCTTATTCGTCATTCATTTCAAATTCATGTTTATCAGCCAGAAGCAATCAATCGGATGGCGATAATTAATCAATATAAGGAGGTAGTCAATAGTGATTACACCACAAGTTCAACAAGCTTATGATGCTGCAAAGGAAATATATGCTAAGCATGGTATTGATACTGATAAGATATTAGAAAAATTAAAGGAAATTAATATTTCAATGCATTGTTGGCAAGGCGATGATGTTCGCGGATTTTTAAATCAAGAACAGGAATTAACAGGCGGCATTTCAGTAACGGGGAATTATCCAGGCGCTGCGCGGACACCAGAAGAACTTCGCCAAGATTTAGAGAAAGCGTATTCTCTAATTCCGGGCAAACACAAATTAAACTTGCATGCCATTTATGCTGATACAGAAGAAAAAATAGATTTGGATCAAATTGAACCACATCATTATACAAAATGGGTTGAATGGGCAAAAGAGCAAGGGATTGGACTCGATTTTAATCCGACTTGTTTCTCACATCCAAATTCAGAAGATGGTTTCACATTAAGTCATCCGAATAAAGAGATTCGTAATTTCTGGATTGAACATTGTAAACGTGCTAGAAAAGTCGGGGAATATTTTGGAAAAGAATTAGGTCAGCCTTGTGTAACAAATGTCTGGATCCCAGATGGTTACAAAGATACTCCTGTAGATCGATTGACACCAAGAAAACGACTTGAAGAAGCTTTGGATGAAGTGTTTAAGGAAGAAATAGATCAAAAATATAATTTAGACGCAGTTGAGAGTAAATTATTTGGAATTGGTTCAGAAAGTTATGTGGTTGGTTCACATGAATTCTACATGGGCTATGCACTTACCCGTAATAAATTATTATGTTTAGACGCTGGACATTTCCATCCGACAGAAGTGGTTTCTAATAAACTATCGGCAATTTCATTATTTAATAAAGGGATTTTACTCCATGTTAGCCGTCCAGTTCGCTGGGATAGTGACCATGTCATTTTATTAGATGATGAATTGCAAGAAATTGCCCGTGAATTAGTTGTTAATGATCTTCTTAAGAAAACATATATCGGGCTCGATTTCTTTGATGCTAGCATTAATCGCATAGCCGCTTGGGTTATCGGCATGCGCAATATGATTAAGGCACTACTTAAAGCATATTTAGAACCATCAGAACAATTAAGAGAGCTTGAATTAAAAGGAGATTTCACAGCAAGATTAGCATTGCGTGAAGAATTTAAAACGTATCCTTTTGGAGCAATTTGGGATTATTACTGTGCTTTAAATGGCGTTCCTGTTCGAGAAGAATGGCTACATGAAGTACGTGATTATGAACAAAACATTTTGAAGGAAAGAAATAAGAATCAAAAATCTTTAATTGAAAATAGGTGAATAAAATGGTTGTCCAATTAGATATTTTATCGGCAAATTTTGTTCAAGAAATGATGAATACAACCGCAAATTTATACCGTTTAGGATGGGATGAAAGAAATGGCGGTAACATTAGTTATTTATTAAAAGAAGAAGAATTGATTCCTTTTTTAAATGTGAATCGTGTCATTCGCACAATCCCTATGCAGTTTGATGCTTCTGCGTTGGCAGGGAAGTACTTTATTGTTACAGGATCAGGAAAATATTTTAAAAATGTGATTGATGATCCTGAAGAGAATCTCGGCATTATAAAAGTGGCGAATGATGGAAAATCAGTTGAAGTTTTATGGGGATTTAAAGACGGAGGTAGCCCAACAAGTGAACTACCTTCCCATTTCATGGGACATATTCAAAGACTTCAAGTTGATCCAGACCATCGAGTAATTATGCACTGTCACGCAACACACTTAATTGGCATGACATTTACTCACTCTTTAGATGAAAAGAATTTTTCGAAGACATTATGGCAAATGTGTACAGAATGTATTGTTGTATTCCCAGAAGGGTTGGGGATTATTCCATGGATGGTGCCCGGAACTGATGCAATTGGGCGTGCTACAGCAGAAAAAATGAAGGATGTCCGTTTAGTTTTATGGCCTCATCACGGAATATTTGGAGCAGGAACAACAATGGATGAAACATTTGGACTAATTGAAACAGCAGAAAAGGCTGCGCAAGTATATACGATCGTTTGTGCACAAGGTGGTGTTAAACAAACGATATCAGATCATGAACTGCAAGATTTGGCAGAGGCTTTCGGAGTAGTTCCTAGACCGGGTATTTTGGAATTGGGTCTATAAAGAGGTGAATGAAATTGATCAGAAAGGCAAGCATTATGTTTCTTTACAAAGACCATTATGAAGAGTATAAGCGGCGACATGATGAGCTATGGCCTGAAATGGCAAAAGCATTAAAGGATCATGGGGCACATAACTATTCTATTTTCCTAGATAAAGAAACTGGTAGATTATTTGCTTATTTAGAAGTTGAAGATGAAGCCATGTATGAACAAATTGCTGCAACTGAAATTTGTAAAAAATGGTGGTCATATATGGAGCCTTTAATGGAAACGAATGAAGATTCAAGTCCGGTTTCCATTGATCTCGAAGAAGTTTTTCATCTTGTCTAAGTAATTCCCACTCATGTGAAATGAGTGGGAATTGATCAGTAAATAAATGAAAGCGATAACATTGAGTTTCTAATAAATACGGATGGGTGGGGGAAATAATGGCAAAAATAGGAAGTAAAAGTACTACAGGCTGGAAGGCAACAATATCCGTTGCAATGGCCAATTATATTGAGGCAGGATCTATTATTGCAGCGGCAAGCAGCCTTACAATGTGGCAAGCATATCTTCATTTGAATAGTTTGACCGTGGGACTTTTAAGTGCGCTGAGTGCAAATGCCTTTGGCGCAGCAATTGGAGCATTATTCGGTGGTTATCTATGTGATAAATATGGGCGAAAATTCATATATGCATATGATTTACTCTTCTATATGCTTGGCGTTTTGCTCATTGCAGTATCATTTAATTTCTCAATGCTTTTAATCGGTACGATCATTACCGGTGTTGCAGTTGGTGCAGGTGTACCAGCCTCTTGGACTTATATTGCTGAAGAAGCACCGCATTCTAAAAGGGCAGCCCATGTTGGAACAGCACAATTAGCGTGGTCAACTGGTCCAATGATCACATTTTTACTTGCTGTTTTACTGACACCTTTAGGTTTATTAGGCAGCCGTATCATATTTCTTCATCTTTTAGTCATTGCTTTTATTACTTGGTACATTCGCCAAGGGTTATCTGAATCTACTATTTGGAAAGAGGGGAAAAAGCAGGCTGAAAAAGAAAGAAATACGAAAAAGACTTCAAGTACTTTAAAAGATCTATTCAGTTTAAAGGTAAATCGACAAGCACTTTTTCTATTAATTGGTATTTATCTTTTCTGGAATTTGACAGCTGGTGCAATGGGCTATTTTATGCCATATATTTATCAAAATGTTGGCGGGCTCACTGGAGAACAGGCAAATTTACTTCAAGCATTTCTATGGGGATTAACCGTGCTAACGACCTATCTTGTCTTTATGAAATTGGGAGATAAGTTTAGTCGTCGTCTTCTATTTGGAATAGGAGCGATTATGGGCATTGCAGCTTGGCTAATTTTAACTTATACAGGTATGAATTGGTTCTCGCTATTTGCGTTTGTTATCCTTTGGGGAAGTGCAGCAGGATTTGGTGCTCAAGCTTTTTATGGATTATGGGGGAGTGAGTTATTCCCAACAAAATATCGCGCAGGTGCACAAGGCTTTATCTACTTCTTAGTGCGTTTTGGAATTGCGATATGGTCCTTTATTTTACCAACAATAATGGACACATTAGGATTTAAAGTGGCAGGAATTGTCATGATTGTCTTCTTAGTTATCCAATGTATAATTGGGATTGCCCTTGCCCCTAATACAAAAGGGAAAACATTACAAGAGATTGAAGAGGAACGGTTTGGATTTAATAATGGAAAAAATGATCATATGAATATACAAAATGTCAATATGAAAGCAGAAGAAACTAATATGTAGCTTTAAAATAGAGGCCGGGATAAACTTAAAAGTGGTTAGCGAAAGACGATGATTGCTCAAATCAGCTCCGGAAATATACGTAGACTTCTGCGGGAGGCTCATCAGCCGATCCGCGGAAAGTGAAGTATATTTCCAAAGCGGGGTTTGAACGCAATATGTGGGTTTTCTTTCACTAATATACTTTTGTCCCTGCCTCTTGTTTTTTACCACGGTTAAATTGCACAGCTGCATGCTGCACTTGATGTTGCCTATCTTTTTTGCTGACACGCAATGTCAAATATGAACCAAGCATAATACATAATATTCCAATTACCACATTTACAGTAATTGCCTCATGAAGGAAGAAAAACGCCAAAATTGGTGCTAACGCAGGTTTAATAAAAAATACTATTGACGCTGTTGTAGCTGAAGTTTCATCCATTGCTAAAAAGTATAAAGTGAATCCTAATCCTGTAACAAAAACACCTATATATAGCAAGCTTGGCAATGAGTTCCATGTAATTCCGTGAAAGATCGACACATCCGCAAACATGCTTAATCCAATTTGCGTAAGCCAGCTTGAAACGAAACTAATTTTAGAAACAAGAATTAATACAAGAATTTCTATACTACCAGTAAGAAAACTAAAGCATGTTAAAATGACACCATCACATTTATATTGCTGACTTCCTTTTTTCCCGATGACACCGTACAATGCAAAAGTAATTGCTGAAACAAGTGCAAAAATAATGCCAATAGGGTTTGATGCTTCAAATGGATTAATGATACTTACAATACCGATAAAGCTAATGAATAATGCCAAAAATGTAAGTTTAGAAAAGGATTCCTTTAAGAAAAAGTGGGCGAGCGGTATAACAAAAAGGGGATTACAACTAAATAAAATAGCAACTGTCGATGCTTTCGTAAAAACAATTGCTAATTGATAAAATGTCATACTAATGACGACACATAGAAAACCAGTTAGGATGAAAAATAGTAAACTTTCTTTTGTGAATTTAAATGTTTTTGCCTTCATATGGCGAAGGGCTAAAGGTGCTAAAATAATGGCCCCGATAAAGAAACGTAAAAGATTTAATTGAATGGAATTGAATTCACTTGACATGAACTTAATGACGATCTCCATTGTACTAAAAAATATAGCCGAAAATAGAATATATAAAATTGTTTTTTTCATGTTAATCCCTCGATGCTTTATAATTTCACCAAATATCATCCGATCACCTGATGACATTTGGTGTGGTATTTCCCTTTAATTTAAATATTTAAAATCTAGCAGATTGGCTCAGATGCATTTTGTTATCTAAAACTAAATCCATTATAGTTCATTGATTTACAAAAGAAAAAGCGAAACAATGTGAACAAATGAGCAAAGAGAACGTTTTATCTTCAAAGAAAACGTTTTTTTAAAGAGAATCGCAAGAATACGCTAAGATTGTATATCATACGAGATTGAAAAAATTGTAAATGTTGAAATTAATAAAAAAACCAAAAAATACAACATAAATAATAAATAAAACAACATATAATATTGGTTTATTTGTTGACAAACAAATATTTCAAAACTAAAATATAAGTAGAAATAGAGATTTCTAGGAAGGGATTGTGAATGATGAAAACGATTACAAAATCATATCAAATGTATATTGATGGGGAGTTTGTTGATTCAAGTTCAGGGGAAATATCAAAAGTGATCAATCCAGCAACCGAAGAAGTTATTTCAGAAGTCCCAAAAGCAACTGTAAAAGATGTAAGACGTGCCATAGATTCTTCTGAACGTGCGCAAAAGAAATGGGGAAAGTTGCCATCTTCGGAAAGAGCTAAATATTTATTGAAAATATCAAAAGAGATTCGTGAAAATGCCGATTTACTTGCTCGAACTATTTCGGAAGAAGTAGGAAAAACACTTGCTCTTTCTGAAACGGAAGTAAACTTTACAGCAGACTATATTGATTATATGGCTGGTTGGGCACGTCGCTACGAAGGGGAAATCGTACCAAGTGATCGTCCAAATGAAAATATTTTTGTCTATAAAGCTCCTATCGGTGTAATTGCAGGTATTTTGCCTTGGAACTTTCCATTTTTCTTAATTGCTAGAAAGGCTGCTCCAGCTCTTATTACCGGTAATACAATCGTTGTTAAGCCAAGCGGTGTTTCACCAAATAACGCTCTAGAATTTGCGAAAATTCTTGATAAAGTTGGTTTGCCAAAAGGTGTTATTAACATTGTGACTGGCAGTGGTAGCAGTCTTGGAGATGAGCTTTCACGCAATCCAAAAGTAGGAATGGTTAGCTTAACAGGCAGTTACAATGCCGGTGCTGCTGTCATGAGAGCTGCGGCTGATAATATTACGAAAGTATCGTTAGAATTAGGTGGAAAAGCACCAACTATTATAATGGATGATGCAGATATTGATTTAGCAGTAAAATCTGTTGTTGATTCACGGGTTATTAATTCTGGGCAAGTATGTAATTGTACAGAACGGGTTTACGTACAAGAATCTGTTGCTGACGAATTTATTGAAAAAATTACAAAAGCAATGTCAGAAGTTCGCTATGGAGATCCGCTAGTGGAGAAAGATATTGATATGGGACCGCTTGCCAGTAAAGATGCATTAGAAAATGTCGATCGAATGGTTAAAAAAGCTGTCGCTAATGGAGCAAAAGTGTTAACAGGAGGGAAACCTGCAAACAGAGAAAAGGGATATTTCTACGAGCCAACAGTTCTTGTCAATGTCGATAATACGATGGAAATTATGCGTCAGGAAATCTTTGGGCCTGTGTTGCCAATTGCAACTTTCGAAACATTGAATGAAGCGATTGAGTTATCAAATGATTGTGAGTACGGTTTAACATCAGCTATTTTTACACAAAATGTAGATACGATGATGCGGGCAAGTAATGAGTTGAAATTTGGTGAAACGTATGTGAATCGGGAAAGCTTTGAAGCGATTCAAGGGTTCCATGCTGGCTGGAGGAAATCAGGAATCGGCGGAGCAGATGGAAAACATGGGTTAGAAGAATATTTACAAACACACGTAGTATATGTGCAATATAAGCATTAATGCAATAAACTGTAGACAACCTTTTCTTAAAATAGAGGCTTGTCTACAGTTTTTGTTATAAGATTTTAAACATGAACGATGATTTCGCTTTAATCTAAAATGGTAATTAAAATGGTTACTTGACTTTAATCGTACTTAAATTTAGAGATTTTTTTAGAATTTATTTGGCATAAAAGGAGATTTAGAATGAGCGCACTCTCACCTTTTTTACCTTTCTTAAACTGAAACTATGAGTTTAATTGTCTACAATCATTAATTAAACTTGGTGTTCTAATTGAATGGTTTGGGGCACCGGCTTTTTCGTTCGTTTACGTATTGCTCCTTCTTGTAATACAGCATATTTCTCAGGACGGCGGTCTTTTAATAAATTTAATCCTAATAGGTCGCAACTTCTTGCAGATACAATTCCTTTTTTTACATCAATTTCGGCTATAGTCATTCCTTCTTCATAACCACATTCGGCTAATGTTTCTCCAATAGGCGACACAATTCTGCTATGACCATAAAAATCATGATCACCATGAATGCCGCACATATCTGATGAGATAAACCAGCACTGATTTTCGAAGGCCCGCACTGAATCAAGTAAATCATAGTATTGTCCCATAGGATCGAGCGTAGGATCAGCACCAACTTCAGAAAGTGGCCATGCAGTCGGCATAACTAATATCTCCGCTCCCTTTAAAGCAAGCTCTCTTGTACTTTCGGGAAACATTTTATCGTAGCAAATAAGTAGACCAATTTTTCCAAGAGAAGTTTCAAAAACTGGGAATGAATCTCCTGGATAGTATACATGGACTTCGTCTCCAGGTTGATGCACTTTTCTGTAAGTACCGATATGACCGCTTGGTCCGAGGAGAACAGCGGAATTATAAAGAATATCAGGACGTTCATCATCTCTTTCAGTCATCCCGAAAATAATGTGCATATTATAGCGGGAAGCAGCCTCTATCAATGTTCTTACGGAAGTTCCATTTTCGACTGTCTCGGCTTGGTCATGTTGGTGTTGTACATTCTTCATATCCAACGAAAATAAATTTTTTAAGTAGCCTTGGAGAGATTGTTCAGGAAACACAATTAGATCAACATGTTGTAATGCGGCCTGCTCTATGAATGTTAAATACTTGTTTAAATTTGCTTGTTTATCGAACTCTACTTGCATTGATACAGTTGCTACTTTAATGTCCGCCATACTTTTCCACTCCTTCATGGTATTTTCGTCTGCATATGAGGTCACTTGCTGTGCTTTCATTTTATAAGATCGATAGAAAAAGAAAAGGAAGTTGTCATTAGATGTAACAAATAAAATAGTAAAAGGAATGGCGGGGGTCATAGTAACAATGTGATAAAACAGTTTACAAAATTACATATGATTGCTCATCAATATTAACTGTCTTATAATTAAATGAAGGTTTCATAGCAATGAAAATGATCTTTTTACATAAAGCGATTATTCATTAAACAAGGAGGGGCAACAATGTTATTTATTGATAATAAAGGAATTACAGATCCAAGAATTAATTTAGCGATAGAAGAATATGCGTTAAAACATTTAGATATTAATGAGACTTATTTACTTTTTTATATAAATCAGCCTTCTATTATTATTGGAAGAAATCAGAATACAATTGAAGAAATTAATACGGAATATGTTGATGAAAATGGTGTTATCGTTGTAAGAAGACTGTCAGGTGGCGGGGCTGTATACCATGACTTAGGGAATATTAATTTTAGTTTTATCACAAAAGATGATGGTGAGAGCTTCAGCAATTTTATGAAATTTACAGAGCCTGTTATTCAAGCTTTGCACAAGCTTGGTGTGCAAGCTGAATTAAGCGGGAGGAATGACATTCAAGTAGGAGAGCAAAAAATTTCAGGTAATGCCCAATTCTCAACAAATGGGAGAATGTTCAGCCATGGAACATTGCTATTAAATTCAGAGTTAGATAAAGTTGCAAAGGCTTTAAAAGTTAAAAAAGATAAAATTCAATCAAAAGGGATTAAATCTGTGCGCAGCCGTGTTGCAAATATTACTGAATTTTTAAAAGAACCGTTGACGATGGAAGAGTTTAGACAATTACTACTAGAAAATATTTTTGCCAATAAAGATATTCCAGAATATAAACTAACGGAAAAGGATTGGGAGAATATTCATCAATTATCTAAAGAACGTTATCAATCATGGGAATGGAATTATGGAAAATCTCCTAAATTTAATTTACAACATTCTCATCGTTTCCCTGTTGGAAGTATTGATATTCGTTTAGAGGTTAATAAAGGAATTATTGAAAACTGTAAAATATTTGGTGATTTTTTCGGTATTGGTGATATTAATGATATTGAAAGAAAATTAATTGGCTGCAGATATGAACGTGCAAGCATTGTAAAAGCACTTGAAACGATTGATATTAAACACTACTTTGGAAACGTAAATAAAGAAGAATTTATTGATTTAGTATACTAAAGGGGTCTGCCCCCTTTTTTTTTTACATATACTATAAAAGAGGACAAGGAGGGAGTGTATTGTAATTGAAAATAAAATGGGCATTTCGTGTAGTTATTGCATATTTATTATTTGGGATTCTCATGTATTTGTATCTTTTTCATATGGCAAATACAAGTATTCCGACTAACTTAAAAGGGACGAGTGCAGATCCTGCAACCTTTCTAAATAGTAGAGAATTATTTCTAAGTGAAGATTACTCAAAAATACGTAATTTATTATTTTTCCTTTCCACTCCGTATGAATGGTTATTTTATTTCCTAATTCTTATACTAGGAATTTCAACAGTATTTGAGAAGTGGTCACGCCATACATCCCGAAACCGGATTATTCAAACGCTAATTTATTTATTTTGGTTTTCACTCGCATCATTTATCTTTACATTCCCGCTTAGTTATATTTCATATCGCTTTTCATGTATATATCATATTTCAACACAAACATTTCACTCGTGGATGAAGGATGAAATAATTGATTTTTGGGTAAATTACGTTACAATGTTCGTTATTGTGTTTGTTTTATATGCATTAATGAAGAAATTCAAGAAAAAATGGTGGCTGATGGCATGGTTGTTATCAATTCCATTTACGATCTTTATGACCTTCATTCAACCTGTCGTCATTGATCCATTATATAATCACTTTTATCCATTAAAGGATAAAGCATTAGAGGCAAAAATATTAGCTCTTGCTGATAAAGCACATATACCTGCAAATCATGTTTATGAAGTAAATATGTCCGCTAAAACAAATGCTTTAAACGCTTATGTAACAGGAATTGGTTCAAATTCAAGGATTGTTCTCTGGGATACAACACTTAATAAGCTATCCGATCGTGAAATTTTATTTATAATGGCTCACGAGATGGGGCATTATGTAGAAAAACATATTTACTTTGGCATGGCTGGCTATATTATATTAACATTAATTGGATTATGGCTTATTTCTAAAATCATGGCCTATATGGTTAAAAAATATGGAAGAACTTTAAATCTAACTTCAATTTCACAAATAAGTTCATTACCATTATTTTTAATGATTTCTTCCATGTTAATATTTGCGGCTAGTCCTTTAACGAACTGGGGATCTCGATATGAAGAAACACGGGCTGATCGTTATGCCATCCATCTGACACATGATAAAAAGGCAGGGATTAAAGCGTTTCAAGATTTAACAAGATCGGGATTAAGTGAAGTAAACCCACCTTTATTGGTCAAAATATTCCGCTATGATCATCCAACAATGATGGAAAGAATACTTAGACTTGAGAAATATAAAAATAAGTAAAAAAACAGACAAAGTCCTCTCGCTATAAAAAGCGGGAGGACTTTGTCTGTTTCTTTTACATAGGGATGATTTTCTCTGTAGGGATTCGTTTTGCGCCTCCGGGATCTTAAAATCAATACAAATGACAAGTTGGCAAGTCAATCATGAATGTAACTTGTTTTGAGCTTAATAAATTATTTTGTCATTGAAAGGATGAAATGAATATATGTAAGTGAACAAACATGATTGAACAATAAGGAGACTAAAAAATGGGGATCAGAATGACTCCATTCTGTCCCCATTTACGTAGATGAACCGCATATTTTTAAATACCCCCATAAATAAAGCCCTTATTAAAATAAGGGCTGGTAAAGGTACTATTGTCCGAATTTCATTTCTAATTGTTGCAACTCATTCGTTAGTTGAAAAAATTGTTCTTTGTCGCGCAAATCAAGTGCATGATCAATTTGCTCAAGTATTTTTTCTTTTTCTTTTTTAAGAATGAGCTCATTAAGAACCATGTCTGCATAAATTTTGTCTAAAAACTGTTCCATTTGAATCTGGGTCATCGCATAAGCTTTCGTTAAATCTGAATAAGATTTCTTATTTTCCATCGATGATCACCTTCTCTGCTTTTTTTTATTATATAGAATTTTCAAATAAAAATCAATAGAAAATTTATTTTTTTAAAAATATAAAAAATAAGTAAAAAAATCCAAAAAAATGTAAAAAAATAATGGAAAAATAGGAAAAATGTTCTATAATATGAGTGAATAATAAAGATTGGAGGTAAAAAATAGTGAAGATTGTAAATTTTTTAGATTTCGAAACTTCATCAAATACTATGGCAATTGTGCCAGAGAAAATGGAGGATCAACGGATTGGATCAAGAGTATTAGAAACGAATGATGAATTTGTAGTCCCAACGGCACCACTAGACATTATAAAAAAGAGTTGCCATATGTTCGGATCATCATTTGAAGGAAGAAGAGAAGGGGCTATTCAGTTAATTGGCGTGACTAGAAAGCATCCAATTTTAATTGATTATCATTTAAGTATTTGTTTTTTTCCAACTACTTCACCAAAATCTCCAAATTGTTTTTGGATTTCACCACTGCATGTTTTTCACCATGAAGAATTTGAAAACTTCTCTACGAATGTAATTTTCCAAAATTATCAACAATTAATTGTACCCATTAGCCGGAATTCTTTTGAAAATCAGTTATATAAGGCAACCCTTTTATATAATCGCTACGGTCAAAATATTGAACGGATTGAGAAAAAAACGCAACTATATCGTTTGAATGCGTTAGAGCATAAAACGCCTTATTTATTTAGTCATAAAAGCAAGAGTATTTTCTAATAAATAATACTAGAACAAATTTGGCATAATCTATATGAAATAACAAGATTATGCTTTTTTAGGTTTATACATAAAACAAAGCTAAAGACGCTCCCCCATTAAACAAGGGTACGGTATAGGAAGTTCAGCATTTCTTATTGCTAAATGTAAAAAATAAGTTTCTCAAATGGTTACTTTTTTTTTTCGTTTATGAACTTTCTTTCATACGTATTTCATTTATTGTTAAAAGGGAGGAAACATATTTAGTAAATCCGACAAGTCATTAACTAAAAAAAAAGAAACCAAATGCATGATCAGAACGTATCAATAATTGGACAATTATTTTAGCTGGAGGAATGAATATGAATAATCACGACATTGACTATAAATTACATGGAGATGATATGCAATTTGTGGAGGTTGAGCTTGACCCGCAAGAAACAGTCATTGCAGAAGCTGGTAGCTTGATGATGATGGAGGATCATATCCGTATGGAAACCGTTTTTGGAGATGGATCCAATCAATCTGGTGGTTTTATGGGCAAACTATTCTCTGCTGGAAAAAGAATGATAAGTGGTGAAGGGCTTTTCATGACGACTTTTACAAATGAAGGAAATGAAAAGAAACATGTTGCCTTTGCTGCACCGTATCCAGGGAAAATAGTACCGATGGATTTAAGTGAGCTTGATGGAAAAATCGTATGTCAAAAAGATGCATTTTTAGCTGCTGCCAAAGGTGTTTCAGTTGGAATTGAATTCCAAAGAAAAATTGGTACAGGCTTTTTTGGTGGAGAAGGATTTATCATGCAAAAACTAGAAGGAGATGGTTTGGCCTTTATTCATGCAGGGGGGACGATTCAAAAGAGAGAACTGGCACCTGGTGAAGTATTGAGAGTAGATACAGGCTGTCTTGTAGCAATGACAAAAGATGTAGATTATGATATTGAATTCGTGAAAGGTGTAAAAACTTTCTTATTTGGTGGAGAAGGATTATTTTTTGCAACGTTAAGAGGACCAGGATCTGTCTGGGTACAGTCTCTTCCATTTAGTCGTCTTGCAAGTCGTGTATTTTCTGCCATGCCACAGGTTGGCGGTGCAAAAGATGAAGGAAGCATTGCAAAAGGTTTGTTTAATATATTTGATGGTGATTAATAAAGAAATAAATGATATGAAAAAGTGCGGATCTTGTATGAAGGAAAAGATATCCTTTATCTAGATCCTTCTTTTTTATGTTATACTCCATCATTGAAAAAAGCTTTAAATTATTATATGATTAAAAGAACAAATGTTCTAAAAATCATAGCTATAAATGTGCTGTCTGTATTGTATTAATTAAAGGAAGTGAAAGCATGTCCTTACGATTTATTATTGGCCGTCCAGGTACAGGAAAAACGAAACGAATACATGAAGAAATACAGCAAGAATTAAAGGAAAATCCGAGTGGCTTTCCAATTATATATTTAGTTCCTGAACAGATGACATTCCTATCTGAAAGTGAATTGACGAAGTTTCCTGAAATTAATGGAATGATCCGTGCCCAAGTGTATAGTTTTACACGTCTTGCCTGGAAAGTATTGCAAGAAGTTGGGGGAATAAGTCGATATCATATTTCAAGTGTAGGTTTAAATATGCTTATTAGAAAAATAATGGAAGATAAAAAAGATGATCTTCAATTATTTGTAAAGGTTGCAGATAAACCTGGATTTATTGAGCATATTGAAACAATGCTGACCGAATTTAAAAGATATTGCATTGATCCAGATCTGCTCCATAGTCAACAGCTTTTATTGCAACCTGAAGGGAAATCAAAAGCATTGGCGGATAAACTTCATGATCTTGAGTTGATTTATCAATCTTATCAAGAAATGTTAATTGATAAATATGTAGACTCAGAAGATTATTTGCGATTGCTCGCTACTTCAATTGAAAAGTCCTCATATTTAAAGGATGCTAGCATTTATATTGATGGCTTTCATCAGTTTACACCGCAGGAATATTTAGTGATTTCACACCTTATGAAAACATGTAAAAAGGTAACAGTTGCGTTGACCGTAGATCGGCCTTTTCGCAATGTAAAGCCAGACGAACTTCAGTTGTTTCGCATGTCTGGTGAGGCTTATGCTACAATTTATGATCTCGCGCTTCAACATCAGATTACAATTGAAGAAGATCTCGTTTTAACAGATCCAAAACGTTTCCAGCATGAAAGTTTGCAGTTTTTACAAAGTCATTTTGAAAAACTACCTTTACCTTCTTTTCCAAAGGCACCGTCTATCGAGCTTTGGCAAGCAAATAATCGCCGTTCTGAAATAGAAGGCATTGCACGTCATATTCGAGATGTTGTTCGGAAAGAACATGCTCGCTACCGTGACATAGCAATCCTTGTGCGAAACGGTCATGAATATCAAGAAATGATTGAAACGATATTTTCTGATTTTGATATTCCATATTTTATTGACCAAAAACAGCCGATGTTGAATCATCCACTAATAGAATTAATTCGATCAACATTAGAAATTTTGAATAGCCATTGGCGCTATGAGCCTATTTTTAGAGCAATTAAAACAGATCTTTTATTTCCGGTGGATGCACCTATTCATCAAATGCGAGAAAAGATGGATCGTCTTGAAAATTATGTACTTGCATACGGAATTCAAGGGGAGCGTTGGATAAATAAAAAAAGATGGGAATACCGCCGGATTAGAGGCTTGGAATTGGAGAGTGTTCCCCAAACTGACCAAGAAAGAGCGATTGAACAAGAATTAAATGAATTACGTCTATTCATTACTGCTCCTATTTTAAGATTACAGAGAAGGTTGAAAAAGGCCCAAAATAGTAAACAACTATGTGAAGCATTATATCTATACTTAGAAGAGTTAGAGATTCCAAAAAAACTGGAAAATCTAAGGATCGCAAGGGAAGAAAGCGGAGAGTTAGTTGCTTCGCGGACACATGACCAGGCATGGAATGAAGTCATGAATCTTCTTGATCAATTTGTTGAAATGTTAGGAAATGAAACTATTTCACTAAGAAAATTCGCGGCTATTTTAGAATCAGGTTTAGAGTCTTTAAAATTTTCAATTGTTCCCCCAGCGCTTGATCAAGTGCTAATTGCAAATTTAGAACAGTCACGGTTAGCGAGTGTAAAAATTGCCTTTATCATTGGCCTAAATGATGGGGTTATTCCTGCGAAAGTTTCAGAAGATGGCATATTAAATGATGAAGATAGAGAGTTTTTGATGCTGAAAGGATTGAATCTATCACCAAGTAGTAAAATTAAGTTACTAGATGAAGAATTTATCCTTTACCGTGCGTTAACAGTTCCTTCTAATCAACTAATACTATCGTATCCTCTTGCTGATGAGGAAGGAAAGGCGCTGCTTCCTTCACCATATGTAAAAAGAATGAAGGAAATGTTTCCGCTTATGAGAGAGGAATTTATCGTTAGTGACCCATCTGAAAGTAGCAATGATGAGCAGCTACAATATATTTCACATCCACTTGCTACTATTTCCTTGTTGACTTCACAGTTGCAGTTAAAGAAAAGAAACTATCCAATCGCCGATTTTTGGTGGGATGTTTACAATTTTTATATAAGCCAGCAAAACTGGAAAGAACGTGCTAGTCATGCATTTTCGAGTTTGTTTTACAAAAACAAAACGAAAAAATTATCTTCTGCAACAAGCGAAGAGCTTTATGGTGATCATATTTTAGCGAGTGTTTCGCGAATGGAACAATTTTTTGTTTGTCCTTTTTCACATTTTGCTTCCTATGGTTTAAAGCTACGTGAGCGTGATGTGTTTAAGCTTGGTGCACCAAATATAGGAGATCTGTTTCATGGTGCATTAAAATGGATATCAGATGAAATTCAAAAAAGAAATATTTCATGGGACCAGTTAAGCCGTGAGCAAAGTTTGCTTTTAGCAAAAGAAGCTGTTGATTTTCTGGCTCCAAAACTACAGCATCAAATTTTATTAAGTTCTAACCGCTATTATTATATTAAGAAAAAATTAGAACAAGTTGTTGCGAGGGCATCGTATGTTTTAAGCGAGCATGCTAAGGCAAGTGGATTTGTGCCTATTGGTATGGAATTGGAGTTTGGACCAAAAGCTGAATTGCCCCCATTAACCTTCACATTAAAAAATGGAGCTAAGATGGAGCTTCGCGGCCGAATTGACCGAGTTGATAAAGCGGAGAATGAGCAGGGGACTTATTTGCGTGTAATAGATTATAAATCAAGTGTTCATAGTTTAGATTTAACTGATGTTTACTATGGTTTAGATTTACAGATGCTAACATATCTTGACATTATTATTACGTATTCAAAGCAATTAATTGGACAAGAAGGATTACCAGCAGGAGTGCTGTACTTCCATCTTCATAATCCAGTAATATCTAGTAATAAAATGCTAACCATTGATCAAATAGAAGAAGAAATTATAAAAAGTTTTAAAATGAAAGGGCTCATGCTAAACGATCCTGAAGTCATCCGTTTAATGGATCAAACGTTGGAAACTGGTAACAGCCAAATCGTTTCCGCAGGGTTAAAGAAAGATGGACAATTATCTGCCCGTTCAGAAGTTGCGACAAAAGACAATTTTGAAGAAATTCGCGATTACGTGCGCAACATTTATAAGAAGGCCGGTAATGATATTGTTTCGGGTGTTGTCGACATTTCTCCATATAAAATAAAGAAAGAAACGGCATGTCAAGTGTGCCCATTTAAATCTGTTTGCCAATTTGACCAATCATTAGAGGAGAATGAATACCGTATTATTACTCCGCAAAAACCAGATGAGATATTAGCAAAAATAAAGGAGGAAACGCAAGGTAATGAAAACAGCTATACCAATTAAGCCAGTTGATGCAACATGGACGGATGATCAATGGAAAGCAATTATGGCAAAGGATCAAGACATTCTCGTAGCTGCTGCAGCTGGATCTGGTAAAACTGCTGTACTTGTAGAGAGAATTATTCAAAAAATTCTCGATGAAAAAGCTCCGCTTGATATTGATCAGCTGCTTATTGTGACATTTACGAATGCTGCTGCTGCTGAAATGCGACATCGGATTGGAGAAGCCATTGAAAAGGCACTTATGGAACGGCAAGACTCACATCACTTGCGAAGGCAATTAGGTTTATTAAATAAAGCATCGATATCAACACTACATTCCTTTTGTTTAGAGGTTATCAGAAAATATTATTATTTAACAAATATTGATCCTGGATTTCGAATTGCAGATGATACAGAAGCTGAATTACTGAGAGATGAAGTGCTAGATGATTTATTTGAAGCTGAGTATGGGAGTGAAGATCCAACCTCTTTTTATCGAGTTGTTGATACATTTTCCAATGATCGCAGTGATGAACAATTACAGGAGTTAATTCGAAAATTATATGATTTTTCACGGTCACATCCAGATCCAATAGCATGGTTGGATCAATTAGTTGAAATGTATAGTGTGAATGAAAACATGGATATCGATTCTCTTCCCTTCATTGATTCTATTCGAAATGATGTAAACCTGCAGTTACAAGGTGCTAAGGAATTGCTAAAAGAAGCGCTCCATTTAGCGAAACAACCAGGTGGACCTGCTCCACGTACTGAAAACTATTTAAATGATATTGAAATTGTAGATAGATTATTAAAAGCAAACGAGCAATCATGGAATGATTTATATACGGAAATAAACGCATGGAGTTTTACGCGTGCTAAGTCTTGCAAAGGCGATGATTTTATTCCTGATCTCGTTAAGGCCGCAGACGATTTGCGCAAATCTGCGAAAATGATGCTTGAGAAATTGAAAGAGGAGTTGTTTTCAAGGAAGCCGCAATATTTTTTGAAGGATATGGAAGAGATGCAGCCAGTTATTGCTGCATTGGCAGAATTAGTTAAAAAATTTTCATATGAATATGCACGATTAAAAATGGAAAAAGGTCTTGTGGATTTTTCAGATTTAGAGCATTATTGCCTTGAAATTTTATTAGAAAAAACATCTTCTAATGAAATCATACCTTCAGAAGCAGCAAAGTCTTATCAGTCACAATTTAAAGAAGTATTAGTCGATGAGTATCAAGATGTGAATATGGTACAAGAAACTATCATTCAATTAATTACTTCAGGGCGTGGCTATGACGGGAATTTATTTATGGTTGGCGATGTAAAGCAATCCATTTATCGTTTTCGGCTTGCAGATCCAAATCTATTTTTAACGAAATACCAAACATTTACGACAAATGGGGAACAGACAGGGTTACGGATCGATTTGTCTAAAAATTTTAGAAGCCGAAAAGAAATTTTATATGGCACTAATTATATTTTTAAGCAAATAATGGGGAGCGCGGTAGGTGAGATGTCATATGATAAGCAAGCTGAGCTTGTGAAAGGTGCATCATACCCTGAAAACAAGAAATTTCCGATTGAGTTGGCTATCATCGATCAATCGGATGAAGATTCCAATGAAGAAGAAGCAGAGTTGTCCTCTGACGAGGGATTAGACCAAATAGAATTGGAACAGTCTCAGCTTGAAGCAAGATTTCTTGCACAAAAAATTAAAGAGCTTATTCAAGAGAAAAAGGAGATTTATAATCCTAAAATTGGTGCAAGCCGCCCTATTCAATATAAGGATATTGTTATTTTACTAAGATCAATGACATGGGCACCGGAAATTATGGAAGAGTTTAAAAAACAAGGAATTCCAATTTATGCCAATCTTTCAACTGGTTATTTTGATGCAACGGAGATAGCGATTATGATGTCATTACTTAAAGTTATAGATAATCCTTATCAGGATATACCAATCGCTGTTGTGCTAAGATCACCAATTGTCGGCTTGGATGAAGAACAGTTGGCTGAAATTCGCGTTCACTCAAAATATGGTCAATATTATGAAGCGGTGACGAAATATATTGCTGAAAAATCGAATGATACAGATGAAAAACTTTACGAAAAGCTATCAAAGTTTCTGGAAAAATTAAAAGAGTGGCGATCAATTGCTAGGCAAGGCGCTTTATCAGAGCTTATTTGGCTCCTTTACCGTGAGACAGGATTCTATGATTTTGTTGGCGGTCTGCCTGGGGGGAAACAAAGACAAGCAAATTTGCGTGCGCTCTATGATCGTGCCCGTCAATATGAGGAGACTTCATTTCGAGGACTATTTCGTTTCCTGCGCTTTATTGAAAGAATGCAAGATCGGGGAGATGATTTAGGCGTCGCCAGATCATTGAGTGAACAGGAAGATGTCGTGCGTTTAATGACGGTTCACTCTAGTAAAGGGCTTGAGTTTCCTGTTGTATTTTTAGCTGGAAGTGCAAGAAAATTTAATATACGTGATCTAAATCAAGCTTTTCTATTTGATAAAGATTATGGCTTTGCATGTAAATATTTAAATCCAGAAAAGCGGATTTCTTATCCTTCATTACCGCAGCTTGCTTTTAAAAGAAAGAAAAAGCTTGAAACACTTTCGGAGGAAATGCGCGTTTTATATGTTGCACTAACGCGTGCAAAAGAGCGTCTATATATTGTTGGGACAGTAAAAAATGCTAACAAGCTATTAAAAAAATGGGAGAATATACGACTACATCATTCAGAATGGCTATTAAATGACCATTTGCGTGTTCAAGCTAATTCATTTTTAGATTGGATTGGTCCTTCTATCGTTCGCCATCGGGATGCGGATGCATTATATGCAGATGGTATGGCAAAAGTTGAGCAGCCATGCATAGAGATATACGAAGATCCATCATGTTGGAATATAAGGATATTATCAAAAAAAGAATTTTTAGATGTTGAACAGTTAGAAGTAGAGAAAGAAAATGAATGGATCGAAATAGTTGAACAACAAAAAACGAGTCCAATTGAATCAGAGTGGAAGGATGAAATTAACGATCGTTTAAGTTGGGTATATCCATATAAAAGTGCATCTGTTAAGCGGGCAAAGCAATCTGTTTCAGAAATAAAAAGGATGTATGAAATAAGGGACGAAGCATCAGATTCCACAATTGTTCGCAGAATGCAGAAACCGATTTTTAATCGACCGCGCTTTATGCAGGAGAAATCAATTACTCCAGCTGAAAGAGGAACAGCCATGCATATGGTTATGCAGCATATTTCGTTTGACAAGTTGCCGACAGTAGAGTCCATTTCAGCATTACTAGAAAGAATGGAACAGCAAGAATTGTTGACAAAAGAACAAATTGAGGTTATATCCATTGAGCAAATCATTCAGTTTTTTTCAACTGAAATCGGTTTAAAGCTTTTGACAGCGGAAAAAGTAATGCGCGAAGTTCCGTTCAGTATGTCTATCCCAGCTAATGAGCTTTATCCTAATGAAAGATTAGATGAGGAACATGTTTTTATTCAAGGGATTTTCGATTGTGTGATTGAGGAAGAGAACGGATTAATTTTATTGGATTATAAAACGGATCGGATTCAAGACCGATTTAAAGGTGGACTTGAAGAAGCACGGCCAATATTAGAGAAGCGATATAAAATTCAGCTAGATTTATATGAGAGAGCTCTTGAAACAATACTGAAGAAAAAAGTAAATGGGAAATTCCTATATTTCTTTGATGGTGGCTACTTATTGCATGTATAAAGTAAAAAGGCTAGTTATCCGTAGTAATGAGGATAACTGGCCTTTTTACTAATTATTTCCTAATGTAGGCTGGTCAAACACACTGCCATTAAATGTATTATTAGCACTAAGTGCATTATTTGTAATAATAAAGCTTGCGGTTGAAAGAGCACCTGAACCGCTTGTCGTTTTTGAACTCGTTTTTGGAGAAATTACGGCAGTATCGCCAAAATGGATAATTCCGTTTCCAACATTAAAAATTTGTAAAGGTCCAACAATTGCTGGCATTTTCTCACCCTCTTTATAAAAACATTTTATTTAAAATTCATTATATTTCATGATGGAAGGTTGTGAGAGCCTCTTCCTTGCTTTGTGGATTTAATTGCCGTAAATGATGAATTCTTGATTCCAAATAGATATCTTTCGTATTACCGACCTGTAAAACAGTTGAAGTTGAGAAACCTAGAACATTGATTGTTCCTACTTTAATCACAGGATCTGCGTTAAAACGCTGAAAATGCAACTCTTCTGTTATTGGAGGAATTGGGATGACTTCAGTGAAGATTGGAAAGTTTTCAAAAGGTGCCTCGTACCCATAAAAAATTTCTTGTTGTCTTTGAATTGCAATAATTCTTGAATCCATTTCTATTTTATTGGAGTCACCAACAATTATATTAGAAGAAAAGATAACATTTTTTATATTTATATAGTCTACAACTGAAGATCGAAACATTTGTTATCCTCTCCGTGCAAGTGGAACGAACGGTCCGATAATTAAAGATTCTGCTGGTGTATCAAAGGTAGAAGCCTGCTGAATAGTATTTACATCACCAACTAGTAAGACTGATGAAGCCGAAACACCAATAATCTCTATTTGTTCAACATTGATTTCACGATTCACAACATTAAGTTCCATTATTAGGACCTCCGTTAATATTATTTGGTAATTTCGCAATAAAGGTATAGACGGCATGATCAATATCATCCTTGATCTGTTGAAATACCGTATTTATCAAGTCTTCGTCATTCGCTTGTGAAGTTTGATCTCTTTGATTTAAATAGTAATTGATTCGTTGTTCAAGCTGATTTTTTAAATCCGATTTTATGAAGTCGTGGTACTCAGCATTTAATGGTAATTTAAATTGTCTTTCAGCATCTTTGATAACAGTAGATAAATCATGGTCAATATAATGCAGCAACCTTTCAGTTAAAGGTTTTTTAGCTGCAACTGTTTGGTTTTCTTGCTTTGCTTGCGTAGGTCCTTTGTTTACAGCCAAATCTTCAATATTACCTAAATCGGAAGGGTTTAATCCAATATTTAACGTTCCATCAAGTTGTTCAATTTTCAATTGGTCAAATGCATATTCAATTCGATCCACATGAATTGGCGGTTTTGATTTTAATGTTTCGACTTCGGCTGTTAATTTTTTCACAATATTTTCAAGTTGAATAATTTTATTTTCTTGGACTTGAATGTATTGATAAAGTTGTTGAAGTTGAGAAAGGAAATCTACCATATTAACCTCCTTTTCATCTTACACCGGCCCCGGCTCCTGCAGCACCAGCGCCAGCGCCAGCAGCCCCGGCCCCGGTAGCGCCAGCACCACCGGCTCCCGATTGTAATGGAACAGTCGTTAACGGTGAATTTTCTTCAATTGTTTCAGCAGTTGCAGAAGGAGCGGGAGTTGTAAAGCCACCAGTATTATATAAATATGAAGCTGGTTTGATAATACCGGATGTTCCAATTTGAAATACAGAGGAATTTGAAACACCACCAATTTTGATTTGGCGAATTTGAATCGTTTGTTGTACGTAAATATTCATCAAACATCACCTGCTATAAATTTAAATAGTTTCCTTGATCAATTGTGTCAAAATCAAACGTATTAGTGTTTGATTGATGGTTCGTAATTGAAACGGTTTCTCCTGTATTAAATGAACCAGCCCCTGCAAATGTTTTTGAAGAAGAAATTGGCTGAATAAGAAAAACATCTCCAACATTTAATACGCCGCTCGAACTAATATTCACAACTTGTATAGCGCCAACAAAACCAGGCATTACTTCCACATCCTTATTAGGGTTCAATGTCTTATAGATTATGAAACCTATTATGGATTATTGTCTCGCTTTATTGTATGAGTGGGTTATAAATATGTGATTCATTCGCCTAAGAATAGAAGGTGGTGAATATGATGCAAAATAATCCAAAGATATAATTTAGACTGGTATAATGGATAAAGATGAACAGAATGAATGATGAAAATCCTATTAATTATTTATGCGAAGGGGTGTTTTTATTGAAATTTTTGAGTTTTGAATTAGCAGGTAAAGAACAATATGGTGTTTTGTGCAACCGAGGAGAATCGGTACTAAATCTTTACCAATTGAGTCAAGACGAACAATATGACAAACTTCCTCGTCAGCTAATTCAAGGTATTCAGCAAGGAGACGCATTTGTTCAATTAGTCGATGCAATTTTAGGAAAGATAGAGAACATTGATGGGAAATATTTACTTCCAATTAATGAGATCAAATTTCTATCTCCAATACCGCATCCTCATAAAAATATTATCTGTGTTGGAAAAAATTATCGTGATCATGCGATTGAAATGGGAAGTGCAGCAGATATTCCAGAAAACATTATAATATTCACAAAGGCGCCGACAACGATTAATGCTCATCTTTCAGACATTGACTCCCATTCAGAACTAACTTCAGCACTTGATTATGAGGGTGAATTAGCTTTAGTTATAGGAAAAAAGGGAAAACAGATTGCAAAAGAAGAGGCACTTCATTATGTTTTTGGTTATACAATATTAAATGATATAACAGCCCGTGATTTGCAAAAAAAGCATAAGCAATTTTTTATTGGAAAAAGCCTTGATACTTCATGCCCAATTGGCCCTTGGATTGTTCATCATAACGAAATTTCAAATCCAAATGAATTAGATATTATGACGAAAGTAAATGGAGAAATTAGGCAGCAGTCAAATACACAGCATTTTATTTTTTCTATTGAAGACATTATTTCTGAATTATCGAAAGGTATGACATTAGAGCCGGGTGACATTATTGCGACAGGAACACCAGCAGGAGTTGGAAATGGTTTTAAGCCGCCTCGTTTTTTAAAAACAGGGGATCGAGTCGAAATTACAGTTCAAAGTATTGGAACGTTGATAAATGTGATAAAATAATCGAGTGCTGGCAGCTAAATAATTTATAGAGAGTAGGAGATGAAAATATGTTTGTAACTAGCACCCATGCCCATATTACGACTTGGGGAATTGCGCTTATTTTATTCATTATTGCCCTTATTTTACATGCCAAGGGGAATAAAGTAGGATTCAAAGTGACGCAAATGATACTACGTGTTTTTTACATACTTGTAATCATAACAGGGGGATTATTATTCATACATAATCAAAGTATTAACCCGGCTATGTATGGTGTAAAATTACTAGGTGGACTTCTTGTTTTAGGCTTTATGGAAATGATTTTAATCCGATTGTCTAAAGGAAAAAGAACGGGCATGTTCTGGATCTTATTTATTATCTTTTTATTGATCGTCTTATACTTAGGATTAAAATTACCTTTAGGGTTTCATCCGTTCTATTAAAAAAAGAGAAGATGAAATGTATTCATTTGACTGACTGTAGACAAACTTCTTAACATGGAGGTCTGTTTACAGTTTTTTATTTTAAACATAGTAGGCTGATTTGCCCTAGAATTACTTGCTTTCCATGAACGGACACAGGGTCTCTCAACACGCTTCGTGCTTGTGGGGGCTCACATATTCTGCATTTCCCGCAGGAGTCTTCCAATCTAAGTAGATATAAACGATTCACCTTAAAAAAGAGTTTAGAATGGTCTTATTCTAAACTCCTTTTGACGATAAAAGACTGAGACAAAACTCGAAAGTGGTTAGCTAAAGACAACATTACACAAATCAGCTCCGGAAATATAACGTAGACTCCTGCGGGAGGATCGTATATTTCCAGAGCGGGGGTGGAGTGCAATATTCGGGGTTTCTTTAGTTAATATCCTTCTCTATCAGCCTTTTCTTTTTATTTTAAAAACGATCATTAGCCATTTACAATTTCTCCACCATTTATGTGAATCATTTGTCCTGTAATAAAGCTTGAGTCATCAGAGGCTAGAAAAACAAAGGCGGGAGCTAATTCACTAGGTTGTCCAGGCCGTTTCATCGGTGTATCAGAACCAAATGTTGCCACTTGTTCAGGAGAAAAAGTAGACGGAATAAGCGGTGTCCAAATTGGACCTGGTGCTACGCCATTTACACGTATTCCTTGGGAAACAAGAGAAAGAGCGAGCGATCGCGTAAAAGAAACGATTGCTCCTTTCGTGCTAGAGTAATCAAGTAGCTGCGGATTGCCTTTATAAGCTGTAATGGAAGCAGTGTTGATAATCGAACTTCCCTTTTTTAAGTGGGGAAATGCTGCTTTGACCATAAAAAATTGGGAAAAGATATTCGTTTTAAATGTTCGTTCTAATTGTTCTTTCGTGATATTTAAAATGGATTGTTGCGGATGCTGTTCAGCCGCATTATTTACTAATATATCAAGTGCACCAAATTGAGCAATGACTTTATTGACTGCTTGCTGGCAATGCTGCTCATCGCCAATATCACCGGAAACAAGCAGACATTCTTGTCCCTCTTGCTCAATTTGTTTTTTCGTATTTTCGGCATCCTCATGTTCTTCTAGGTAGCATATAGCAACATTTGCTCCTTCTTTTGCAAAATAAATAGCTACGGATTTTCCAATACCGCTGTCACCACCAGTAATTAAAGCTGTTTTCCCGGCTAATTTACCACTCCCTTTATAATAAGTGTTTACACTTTCGGGCTGCGGGTTCATTATCGTCTCTATGCCTGGCTGCTGATTTTGAGATTGTTTCGGAAAGATTTGTTTGGTTGCATTTTGATTATTTGTCAAATGGAATCACTCCTCACTTATAATGCAGGAATTAATGTTTGTACAATGAAAAAAGATACGGTACTAAATGTATACCCATTATTGTGTACGTAATCTACATTTTTATTTATTTCATTTGTATTAAAAGTGGAAAAAAGGGAGGCGGGGCTTTCAACATTTGCAGATGTGATTTTTACTTTGTTAAACTTGGATGTGGGTGTTCGCTCCAATCCACTAGTAATAAATTAATAGTGATTTTCATCCTTAACTTTTAAAAAAATTAAGACACCACTAAAAAGTGATGTCTACAATGATTAACGATAGTTTACAAACTGTACATCGATTGGTAAATCGGCTTCGCGGATTAACGAAATAATTTGTTGTAAATCATCACGATTTTTACCTGTTACGCGGATTTGATCATCTTGTACTTGGCTTTTTACCTTTAGGCCGCTGTTTTTGATTAGTGTATTAATTGTTTTTGCATTTTCTTTATCAATACCTTGTACAAGTTTCGCTCTTTGGCGTACAGTACCGCCAGAAGCATTTTCTACTTTTCCGTAGTCTAAGTTTTTGACCGGAACACCACGCTTAATCAATTTTCCTAATAAAACATCTTTTAATTGATTCAATTTAAACTCATCATCTGAAATGAGCACAAGTTCTTCTTTTTCAAGTTTGATGTCACTTTTGCTACCTTTGAAATCATAGCGTGTTTGAATTTCTTTAAGTGCAATATTGATTGCATTTGTTACTTCTGATAAGTCAACTTTTGAAACAATATCAAATGAACTTTCTTTTGCCATAGATTTCCACCTCATCAACTTAATGTCATGAACATATTATAAAGGAATGTTTCAGACGTTCACAACTAATTCATAATATAAAAAAACAAGGGTTGTGAAAACCCTTGCCTTTTTTATAGATGATCGGTTTTTTTAGAATATTGATGTTTTCCTGCTTTACGGTTCTTCTCTTTGAGCATATTTTTTTCATGTCTCAGTGCATTATTGTCACGAGCTTTTTTATCATTATCAGAAGTATGGGACATCATCATGACTCCTTTCGCAAAAGAGTATGTCCTCTATTAATATTTCCGAGAAGATAATGACTATGCATTGTTTACTTCATTTAAAAAGAAAACAGCTAACGTACCAGGGCCCGCATGTGATCCAATGACAGAACCAATTGTATTAATCAAAAATTCCTTTGTCCCGAATCTATCTTGAATCAACTGTTTTAATTCTTCAGCTGATTGTTCGTCATCACCATGACAAATTCCGATCAATTGATGTTCCAGATCGACTCCGCGCTCATCCATAATATCTAAAATCCGTTTGAATAATTTTTTGCGTCCTCGTAGTTTTTCAAGTGGAATCAATTTTCCTTCTTCAACATTTAAGACAGGCTTAATATTGAGAAGACCTCCTAAAAATGCAGAAGCTTTTGAAAGTCTACCGCCTCTTGCCAAAAAATCCAAGTCTTCGACAGTAAAAATATGTTCCATATGCTGACTGCGCAATTCAATGTCTTTAATAACTTCTTCTTTACTTGCGCCTCTTTTTAATAAGTCGGCAGCAGACTTGACAACAAGACCATATCCAATCGATGCACATTTTGTATCAATGATCGTTAAATCTAGATTTGGATAAGTTTCTTTTACTTGATTGCGAATCATGACTGCTGTTTGGTAAGTGCCTGATAATTCCGAGGAAAAAGCCATATAAATGCCAGGTTGATTAGCAGTTGCTAAGTTTGTAAACATTTTTTCAAAAACATCCGGGGACGGCTGTGATGTCTTTGTTTCAACACCATTACGGATAAAAGTAAATAATTCCTTTGGATTGATTTCAATTAAGTCGTCGTATGCCTTTTCTTCTACATATACTGTTAACGGAATTAAATGAATATCATTGTCTTTATAAAAATGTAATGGTAAATCACAGCCGCTGTCTGCAAATAGTTGAACGTTCATTCAATCACCTTCGATTACTTTTTTTATTTAGTTTACCATTTTTTTAAGGGGAATAACGAATCATTTCTAAATGTTACCAGCAAAAAAAGGATTGTCTTAGAAGAAAACAACTTCTAAAGACAATCCTAATCTTCTTTGTAATGAACTATTCTAATGTATCTAATTCAGCTTGTAATTCACGCAATTGTTTTTGCTCTGCTACAGTTGTATTTGCGTATGCGCTAGATAATGCATTTTTTGCTTTTGCAATTGTTTCTTTTGTTTCATAATCAGTACCATTTGCAGCAGTTTCTTTTGCTAATTCAACATATTGTCGGGCTTGTTGATATAAACGGTTCGCCATTTTTAATAGCCTCCATGCGTGTTACGCGTTATCGTTTGTTACATTTGGCTGACGTTGCTCTGCCTCAGAAAAAGTGGAGTGATAAGGAAATTGTTGTGAATGCTGTTTAACAGCATTTTTCCCTTGCTGAACAAAACGTTTTGATTTGCTACTTCTACCCAAATGTAACACCGCCTTTTATATGTTAGAAATGAATACAAATGATGTATTCGATAAATAGTTTAACACTCGTTCATACATAATAATCAGGTAATGAATGGAGTTCGAGTTATTTTAAATTTAAAGTTTCTTCCAAATATAAGGCAATTCCATCTTCAGTATTGGAAAGAGTAATATCATTTGCGATGTTTTTTAAAGCTGGTATAGCATTGCCCATTGCAACACCTATTCCAGCATATTCAATCATTTCCAAATCATTATCTTCATCGCCAAAAGCAATGATTCTTTCTTGAGGAATTTGGTAGTAGTCTGCCACTTTTTTTATGCCGACTGCTTTATTTAATCCATACTTTACAATTTCGATAATATACCATGGTGCACCCCAGCGTCTGTGGTCTATCACTTCTGCGTGTACATCACTTAAATATTGCCGAATAGATTTTACATCCTTTTGATCCGCATGAATAAGTAAGGACGTTGGGTGGTCTTTTAGATGCTGTACTAAATGTCCGGTTGTAATGGTTGGTGAACCAGCATGAAAAATATCAAGAAGCTTTGGATCATGTTGGTGAAGATAGACATCATCCTTTACTTCGGCAATAATATTGTGTAATCTGAAATTTTCACACGTTTCAATAATTGTTTTGACAACGTCCAATGATAGAGGTTCATGGTAAATTCCCCATTGATCGTTGCGAGGATGATGGATAAGGGCGCCGTTAAAGTTTACAATTGGCGAATGTAGGTTCAATTCTTGATAATATTGGTAGCTTGATCGAAAGGGGCGTCCAGTTGAAATCATTACAATATGACCGTTTTCCATTGCCTTTTGAAGGACAGATTTTGTTTTTAAAGAAATGGTTTTTTCGTCATTTAATAAGGTTCCATCTAAATCGAGAGCGATTAAATACGGTTTTGTCATATATGTGCTCCTTTAATCAATAATAAATGTTTAATAAATGATTAAAACTATACTAAATAATATAACATTTTATATGTGAAAATGATTTTAAAATCTTGAAGAATTATTATTTTTATATTAAGAATGGATTTGTTATGATAGAAAAAAAGGAGGATGAACAATATGGATGAAACATTAAAAGAGAATGTTTTAGGTGCACTTGAACAAGTGATTGATCCTGAAATTGGCATAGATATTGTAAATTTAGGACTTGTTTATGATTTAGATGTAAATGAAGAAGGCGTTCTCGATGTTACAATGACATTGACAGCAATGGGCTGCCCATTAGCGGGAGTTATTGTTGATCAAGTTAAACTCGCAGTTGCAGACATTCCTGAAGTAAAAGAAACGAACGTTAACATTGTATGGAATCCGCCATGGACAAAAGATAGAATGTCAAGATATGCAAAAATTGCGTTAGGAATTCCAGATTAATTATATGATGAATGTTTATTAATACAGATTAGAGTGTAGACACCTCCCATTGAATCCTTTATTCGAAGGAGGTGTCCTGCTTTTTTCTTTCGTCCTTTACATGCCATGATTTTCCCTTCACATCTGCAAATACACCAGCCCCCACAGAAAAGATCATATCTTCTATACAAAAATCCCTTTAAAAATGGCAATTAAAACATTTAAAAGCAAACGCTTTATTGGTTAGGAGAATTGTCAGCTCGATGCTTGTCTGCGGAAAGCTTTAGAGAACCACTATTTATTTAACTATCGTCAAACATAAGATAGTGGATAGTTAGAATCACTAATTATTTTTTTAACATTGGGAAAATGTGTTTGTTATGAAGGCAATGAACTGACGTAAATTAAACATGTCCGCCAAAAATTTGAGGAGGGAATATTTAGATGGGACAACAACACAGATTTCGAGTAGGTCAAAAAGCTCCTAATAATGGTATTTATGTTGAAATTGGCGAGGAAGGAAGTATGGTTAAAAATCCAAAGAGTATTCGTTTAAAAGCTGGAGACCATTTTCCTGAAAATACAAATGATGGCCGTCAATGGACATATAAACGTAAACCTTAACAAAAACACGAAAGGGGTTATGCTCCTTTCGTCTTTATTTATATAAGAATTTTGATCTGTATCGCATATGATTGTAAAATATGTATGAGAAATACTATGTTTACATAGCCACAATGGGTGGAGGTGGAATAATGGATGTGAATCGCTTTACTTTTACTGTGCAGGACGGTCTTGTTCAGGCACAGCAATTAGCAGCTCAAAAACATCATCCAGAGGTAGACATTCCTCATCTATGGAAAGTGTTACTTGAAAAGCCCGATAGTTTATTGCTAAGTATTTATCAGACGCTAGAAATAAGTAATGAGGATATTTTTGCGAAACTAAATGATCTGCTTGAAAAAAAGCCAGAAATTACAGGTAATGTTGACAACCCTTATTTATCCCATCAGCTCATGCAGTTATTTCAACAAGCAGAAAAGGAAATGGCTGCTTTTAAAGATGAATATATTTCTGTTGAACACCTTGCTCTAGCTGTAATGGAGCAGCAAAATAATGAAGTGACACAGTTTTTATTAAGAAAACAAGTGACAAAAGAAAAACTTTTACAAGCAATTTTAAAGGTGAGGGGGAGTCAGAAAGTGACCTCGCAAAATCCAGAAGCGACTTATAATGTATTAAAAAAATATGGTATTGATTTAATCGAAGCGGTAAAAGAAGGAAAAATAGATCCTGTTATTGGGAGAGATGCTGAAATTCGAAATGTTATTCGAATTTTATCTAGAAAGACAAAAAATAATCCAGTGTTAATTGGTGAGCCTGGTGTCGGAAAAACAGCCATTGTTGAAGGATTGGCGCAAAGGATTGTGCGCAAAGATGTTCCTGAAGGGTTAAAAGATAAGACCATTTTTTCATTAGATCTTGTTGCACTTGTTGCAGGAGCAAAATTTAGGGGCGAATTTGAAGAAAGATTAAAGGCCGTTCTTCAAGAGATTAAGAAAAGTGAAGGCAGAATTATTTTATTTATTGATGAAATCCATACGATTGTTGGAGCTGGGAAAACAGAAGGCGCGATGGATGCAGGGAATATGTTAAAACCGATGTTAGCTCGTGGTGAATTACATTGTATTGGAGCTACGACTTTAAATGAATATCGCCAATATATTGAAAAAGACGCAGCGTTAGAACGCCGTTTTCAACAAGTACTTGTTCAAGAACCGACAGTTGAAGATACAATATCAATTTTACGTGGTCTAAAAGAAAGATTTGAAGTTCATCATGGTGTTCGTATTCATGATAAGGCACTCGTTGCTGCAGCGACATTGTCAAATCGCTATATTACAGATCGATTTTTACCTGATAAAGCGATTGATTTAGTAGATGAAGCATGCGCAACGATCCGTGTAGAAATCGATTCTATGCCAAGTGAATTAGATGAAGTCACAAGAAAAGTGATGCAGCTTGAAATAGAAGAAGCAGCTTTGAAAAAAGAAACGGATGAGGCGAGTAAAGAACGATTGCACATTTTACAAGGCGATTTAGCGGAAATGAAAGATAAACTAAATGAAATGCGAGCTAAATGGCAGTTAGAAAAAAATGAACTGGAAATTGTGCAAGAAAAAAGAGAGCAGTTAGAAAAATTACGTCGTGAATTGGATGAAGCTGAAAATCAATACGATCTAAATAAAGCGGCAGAATTGAGGCACGGAAGAATTCCAGCTGTAGAAAAAGAACTAAAACAAATAGAAGAAACACTAGCCTCCAAGCAAAATGATAACCGTATTTTACGGGAAGAAGTGACAGAAGAAGAAATTGCCAATATTATTGCAAGATGGACAGGCATTCCAGTCACAAAATTAGTTGAAGGAGAACGGGATAAATTATTAAAACTTGAAACGATCCTCCATGAAAGAGTAGTTGGTCAAGATGATGCTGTCCAATTAGTGAGCGATGCAGTCCTACGAGCACGTGCTGGCATAAAAGATCCAAACCGGCCAATTGGATCCTTTATCTTTCTTGGTCCAACAGGAGTAGGGAAAACTGAACTAGCGAAAGCATTAGCACAGCATTTGTTTGATCATGAGGATCATATGATTCGAATTGATATGAGCGAGTATATGGAAAAACATGCTGTATCAAGATTAATTGGTGCTCCTCCAGGCTATATTGGCTATGAAGAAGGCGGACAATTAACCGAAGCTGTGAGAAGAAAACCATACTCTGTTATTCTTCTAGATGAAATTGAAAAGGCTCATCCAGATGTATTTAACATTTTGTTACAAGTATTGGATGATGGACGAATCACAGATTCACAAGGCAGGACAGTTGATTTTAAAAATACGATTATTATTATGACGTCTAATATTGGATCAGCGTATTTATTGGAAAGTGCAGAACAACATAGAGAGATAAATGAAGATATAAAAGTGAAAGTGTTACAGCAATTACGATCATCCTTTAGACCTGAATTTTTGAATAGAGTGGATGATATTATCTTCTTTGCACCGTTAAGCATGGATGATATGAAAAATATTGTAACAAAATTAATTAAGCAATTAGAATTAAGATTAAGCGATCAATATATCCATTTAGCCATTTCTGATTCAGCTAAAGAATGGATTGCTAAATCTGCCTACGATCCTATGTATGGTGCTCGTCCTTTAAGACGATTTATTCAGCATCAAATTGAAACACAATTAGCAAAGGAAATTATTTCAGGGAATATTCATCCAAATGATGTCGTGAAACTGGATATGGAGGATGGTGCACTCACGTTTGCAATTCAATAGGAAAATAAAAAGCCATGATTTTTAAAATCATGGCTTGGAGGCTGGGCAAAAGGATATTAACTAAAGAAACTCCGAATACTGTCTCCACCTCCGCTCCGGAAATATCCTTCGCTTTCCGCAGGTGGCTTGCACTGCCCCCTGGAAAGCAAGCACCTTGAGCGGAAATCAACGGTTTTTATCGCAATTCCATTCACAAATGACAAAAGGCATCGAGAGTAAGTGCTCTCGATGCCTTTTGTCGACAATCTGAAGCAATGATTATGAAAATCATTGCTTTTTACTATTCGTTCGCTGCAGTTTTGTTTGAAAGACATGCATTTACAATCAAAATAAAAATTGTTACGAAAATAGAAAGAATGGCCATAGTCGTAACATCATATTTTGAGTTTGTCATAGCGCTTCCAACATACCCAAGCATTTCTACAAGTAAAAAGGTCCAAAATAGCGTCAAAATATATTTCATTTTTCCACCTCAAGTTTGCTTTCCATCTACTATTTAACTAAATCTTATCATAGCGTCTGTATTAAATAAAGAGGGAATCAATAAATTCACTGGAATTACAAATTTATTTTCTATAACAATGTCCGACCGTTAATGCATATACATGAAGTAATCACTATGCAATATTTAGTATTTGCTCAGGAGGGTCTCTTATGGAGTATGCACTAGTTTTCGGAGCCCAGCAATTTATTGGTTTTGAACTTTGTAAAGCTTTAGTTAATCAAGGTTATGAAGTCTTGGCAATAGATGAACAACAACAAGAAGAAATGCTTGAAAATAATAAATGGATGGAGATTGGAAGAAATGCAAACCTTCAATATCGTGAAATAGGTGAAAGTATAGAATTACAAGATAATATGATCTGTTTTCTTCCAATTTATGATTACTATATTGTTGAAAAAAAAGACATTCTTCAAAAGGTTTATTCGAAATTGGAAGACATGATGGATGCTATTCATAAAGTGGTGGTGATTAGTCCGACGCAGTGTTTTAAGAGTGAATGGGAAGAAAAATGGTGCTCGGATATATTAAAAAAAGATGTAATATTTCATCAAATATATGTACCTACTCTGTATGGACCGTGGCAGCCCCAATCCTTATTATTTCATCAGCTAATATCTGGCAATCTGCAACTTGATTATAAAGATGATCCAAGTGATGCAATTTTTATTGAAGATGCTGTAAACACGATTATTTCATTGTTAGAAGATAGACAGGATCAGCAGCAGACCATTATGCTGCAGAATGAAGCGGAAAATAGATGGGAAGAATTGGCCCATGAAATTGATCATTCATTTCATATTGAAAATCGTGAAAGAAAACAGCGGGTAATCCTAGAAGACGGGAAAATAAAAATAATTTCTGTTAAAGAATCTATTCCTTTTCACGAGGCTTTGCGATTGCAAATGAAACAAATGAAAAGCTGTCTTTAATAAGGCAGCTTTAAGATTTATGGCCAAATTTAGAGATGAATTTTTCAAATAATGGAGTTACCTGCTGAAACATCGGCTTCAATTCTTGGAATGAATCCCATATTTTTTCAATACTTGCAAGTGTTTCATCCATATCGATGTTTTTAAGTATATCTGAATTGAAAATCTCATTAAAAAACTGCGGGGCATCATCAAATTGTTGATTGTCGTTATTGTCTACCTCTTGCCGGGATTCATGATTAAAAAACATTCGGTCAAATGGGTGCACCTTTTCACGATCATTTTCCAATAAAGCTCACCTCCAATTGAACTTTTTACTTATAACATATGTGAAAACCTTTTTTCAGTATCGTTAATTGGCCCTAATTAAATGAAAAGAAGGGGGAAGGTGACAAAAAAATTTTGATTTGCTATAATTAGTAGCAGGTCATAATAATTACTATAAACTTGTATTTGAATTTATATTATTTATATTTTTGTTCAGTATCCCTGTTGATCGATGGCGCATTGCCAAATATTAATCAATGATTACATTTGACAAAGCCAAATGAAAATGGCTTAAATTTATTTAGAAAGAAGGTATGTGTTAATGAATGCTGGAATAGTAGGTGTAGGGAAATATAATCCAGAAAAAGTAATAACAAACTTTGACTTTGAGAAAAAGATGGATACTTCTGATGAGTGGATTCGAACAAGGACAGGTATTGAAGAACGAAGAATTGCTCCAGATGAGATTAATACTTCAGATATGGCCTACGAAGCAGCAGCGAAAGCCATTCAAAATGCCGAAATTACTCCCGAAGATATTGATCTCATTTTAGTTGCAACTGTAACACCGGATCAACCGTTTCCTACTGTTTCAAATATGATACAAGATCGTTTAGGTGCGAAAAAAGCTGCGGCAATGGATATTAGTGCGGCTTGTTCGGGATTTATGTATGGTCTTGCAACGGCCAAGCAATTTATTGAGACGAATACGTATAAATATGTTTTAATAGTAGGGGTCGAAAAACTATCTAAGATTACAGACTGGGAAGATCGCAGTACAGCTGTTTTATTTGGTGACGGTGCCGGAGCAGCAGTAGTAGGTCCTGTTTCCGAAGGTAGAGGAATTTTATCTTTTGAGCTTGGTTCAGATGGATCGGGTGGAAAATATTTATATCAAGACGAAAATGGGCATATTGTAATGAATGGCCGTGAAGTATTTAAATTTGCAGTTAGACAAATGGGTGAATCAAGCTTAAATGTTATTAAGAAAGCTGGTTTATCAAAAGAAGATGTGAATTTCTTAATTCCACATCAAGCGAACATTCGTATTATGGAGGCTTCTCGCGAAAGATTAGGACTTCCTATTGAGAAAATGTCTAAAACCGTTCATAAATACGGAAACACATCTGCAGCTTCTATTCCTATTTCTCTTGCTGATGAGTTAGAAGCAGGGAAAATAAAAGATGATGATGTAATTGTGATGGTTGGTTTCGGTGGAGGTCTAACTTGGGGAGCAGTTCTTATTAAATGGGGAAGATAATGTTCTTTTCAATATGAATTTCCTGCCGGGAAAACTTATCGTGCGTAAATAATCAAAAATAATGGGTCATCTTGTCCCCTAGAAAAGGAGATGGAAATATGGAAAAAAGAAGAGTTGTTATTACTGGAATAGGTGCTGTTACGCCAGTGGGAAATGATGCAGAAACAACTTGGAAAAATATATTGGATAGTCAATCAGGCATTGGTCCTTTAACAAGATTAGATGCTGAACAATTTCCTGCAAAAGTAGCAGCAGAAGTAAAAGATTTTAATATTGAAGAATATATCGAGCGTAAAGAAGCAAGAAAAATGGATCGTTTTACACATTACGCTGTAGCGTCAGCACTTATGGCAGTAAAAGATGCTAATTTAACGATTAATGAAGAGAATGCGAACAGGGTTGGTGTTTGGATTGGTTCTGGAATCGGTGGAATGGAAACGTATGAACAACAGTTGGAAGTCTTTCAAAAACGCGGTTATCGACGTGTGAGTCCATTCTTTGTACCAATGATGATTCCGGACATGGCTGCTGGACAAGTTTCCATTATTCTTGGTGCAAAAGGTATTAATTCTTGTACTGTTACAGCTTGTGCAACAGGAACAAATTCTATAGGTGATGCTTTTAAAGTTATTCAACGTGGAGACTGCGATGTAATGATCAGTGGTGGAGCGGAAGCCCCAATTACAAATATGTCATTGGCAGGTTTCTCTGCGAATACGGCATTAACAACAAATCCTGATCCAGCATCTGCAAGCCGTCCATTTGATTTAGAGCGTGATGGATTTGTTATTGGAGAAGGAGCAGGGATTGTCGTTTTAGAAGATTTAGAGCATGCTTTAGCGCGCGGCGCAAAAATCTATGCTGAAGTTGTTGGCTATGGCGCAACAGGTGATGCATATCATATTACTGCTCCAGCACCAGGTGGAGAAGGCGGAGCACGTGCTATGAAAATGGCATTGGATGATGCTGGGATTGCCCCAAATGAAATCGACTATATAAATGCACATGGTACAAGCACTCAATATAATGATAAGTATGAAACAATGGCTGTTAAAGAAGTCTTTGGCGACCATGCATATCATTTAGCGATCAGCTCAACAAAATCAATGACAGGGCATTTACTCGGTGCTGCTGGTGGTGTTGAAGCAATTTTCTCTGTGTTAGCAATTAAGGATGGAATGATTCCGCCTACTATTAATATTAAAACACCGGACCCTGATTGTGATTTAGATTACGTACCAGACAAAGCACGCAAACAAGAATTAAATTATGTACTAAGCAATTCATTAGGCTTTGGCGGCCATAATGCTACATTAGTATTTAAAAAATATTAAGATATATATTGTATTATACGTATGCTTATGTAAGGGTATTATTGTGACTGTTTTTATTTATATGTTAAACAAAATAGTATGTTTAGGGCATGAGTTAGACTCATGCCTTTTTCTTATTCAACTCTCTTTATAGCTTTCATCCTGTTACTATGAATATTGACGGCGCCATTGTGGGTGGATGTTTTCTTCTTAAGGATATTTCCCAGCAAATTGGACATTGCCATAGGGGCAAATGTGGTCTTTTTACATAAGATAACAATAAAATTTGCTACTTTTGGGGTGAATATATTGGGAGTAATCCGAACAGATCAATGGCTTGATGAAGATTTTGAGCATCCTGAAAAGCTTTGTCAAAAAGCGGAACCGGAACAAGTTGGTGGGGAGCAGTTTTATCGCTATTTACAAACGTTTGGTATGTACACACCATCCAGATATACAAAAGCGAATTACACAAAGTTAAAGGATAGAAAAGTGTGGGAATTAATTGAAAGATGGTATCAAAAATATCGAAAACTTTGGAGTGGGCCAGAATCAAATATTTATATTTTCCCAATTCAGATGAAGAACCCATTATTTTCAGGCCAATCGATTCAAAAATCAGGTGTTTCCTTTCCAAACAAAATATATTTATTCCTTGCTCCAGTAGATGATATAAAAGAGTGGGAAGCACTTTTTGTACATGAATATCACCATGTAACGAGGATGCACTATTTAAATAAAGATTTGATGGATTATACTTTATTAGATTCATTGGTATTCGAAGGCTTGGCAGAACATGCTGTACTTGAATATTGCGGTGAGAAGTATTTGGCGCAGAGCACGAAACAATATGCTGATAGGCAGTTATTAAGATATTGGAAAAGTCATTTTAAGGATAATCTATCACGGAAGAAAAAGGAGTCGATACATGATCAGCTTCTTTATGGAAAGAGTCTGTTGCCAAATATGATCGGATATGCACTTGGTTTTAAATTAATAGAGGATTTTAAAAAAAATGAAGGTTTTAAAACAACACGCTACATCAAAAAGGATTCCTCGGTATTTTTGCAAGGAGATTACTCATAAGGAAGGGGAATATCCTATGTTTTGTAATTAGATTTATATGCTATAGAAGGAATAAATTTACTAATCCCTGCCTATACTGAATGACAAAAGAAGTAAATGGGGGGTTAGTCATGCTTTATCTTCATGATGTTTGGGTAAATTGGTTTGAAGGAGAAGAAAATGGATATAACGTTTGTTCCTTTCATGAATGGCGGCGCGACGATACGATCGAATTATTAGATCAAGTACCGCTATTGTTAGTAGATCCTATATTATTTGACTACATAGAAAACGATTTAGCAGAACTTCCAGCGGATCTACTGAACGATGTATATCAAAAAGCAATATTAAGAAAAAATCATGAGCGTACGCAGTTGGACTATTGTTTTGTAGTGACGGATGGAAAAGGTATTATTGCGGTTGACACAATTGGTTACACTGTTCCAATTAGAAAAAGTAGACTAATACCAAGACAAGAACAGTTAGTGTATGATATGATTGCTGATCATGAATGCACGAAATATCAATTTAACGGAAAAGGAAAAGCGAAGGAACATCATATACTATCTCCATCTCCTACATACATGCAAGGATTAACGAGAAAAGAAAGACAGTTAAAACAATTATTATTTATGGCTTTAGATCAATTATATGAATCGAAAAATGTTGCTGAAGTCCGTTATTGGTATACGGAATGGGCACCAGAAAAATATAAAGAAATTCAATACATGAGTTTTGAAGAAGTATGGCAGCACCTCTTTGAAGAAACGAAACTAGGGTGGTCAGATAAACATGTGCAACTATGTGAAAATCTCGTTAAAGGGCAGCCATTCTTTGAACGGATATGGGAATTAGAGCATAATGAAAAAAGAGAATTAATGTAAAAAATAACAGCTGGCAAGCTTGCCGGCTGTTATTTTGCAATTATCTTTTTCTCTTTCTTCCAAGTCCCATAGCATTTTCCATCTTTTTGAGCATTTTTCCTGCAACTTGATTGGCTCTAGCTGCACCCTCATCTAAGATTTCATCTAATTCATCTGATTCAATAAGCTGATAATATTTATCTTGAATCGGTTTGAGGGCATTGTTAACTACTTCAACTAAATCCGTTTTAAAAACGCCGTAATTCTTTCCAGCATATTTCGCTTCTAGTTCTGCAATTGATTGATTACCAAGTGCAGAATAAATTGAGAGTAAATTGGAGATGCCAGGTTTATTTTCTTTATCGTATTTTACAATGCCGTCTGAATCAGTAACAGCACTTTTAATTTTCTTTTCAACTTGTTTAGGATCATCAAGAAGAGTAATAAAAGATTTCTGGTTAGGATCAGATTTACTCATCTTTTTCTTTGGATCTTGTAATGACATAACACGCGCCCCGGATTTTGGAAGGCTAATTTCAGGAAGCGTAAATATTTCTAAATACTTCTTATTAAACCTTTCTGCTAAATCCCTAGTTAATTCCAAATGCTGTGTTTGATCTTCTCCAACAGGAACTAAGTCAGTGCTATATAATAATATATCTGCTGCCATTAATGGCGGATAAGTTAATAAACCAGCTGAGACAGCTTCTTTTCCAGCCGATTTATCTTTGAATTGAGTCATTCTCTCCAGTTCGCCGATATAAGAGACGCATTGGAGCATCCACCCTGCCTGGGCATGAGCAGGAACTTCTGATTGAATAAATAATGTTGCTTTTGATGGATCAATGCCTACAGCAATGTAAAATGCCGCTAAACTGCGGATATTTTTACGCAATTGCAATCGATCTTGAGGCACTGTAATTGCATGTTCATCTACAATACAGAAATAACAATTATACTCGTTCTGCAGTTCTATAAATTGTTTCATTGCCCCGATGTAGTTACCAAGGTGAATGACGCCACTTGGTTGAATACCTGAAAAAATTGTTTTCATTTTAACATACCTCCTAAAAATATACATAAAAAAACCATTCATCCAATATAGGGACGAATGGGAATGATCCGCGGTGCCACCCTAAGTGCTCGCTAGTATACGAGCCGCTTAGAAAGTATAACGTACAGTACGTTAATAGCTACTTCAATGTTCACTATTAAAGCTCAAAAGCCCATTCCATTTGCATTACATACTTGTTTCCACCTGCCACAAGCTCTCTATAAAAGTAAAAACAAATGTACTTTTCTTTGTCATCGCTTAATTATCAAATTTTTAATAGTTATTATTATATCTACTTTTTTAATGTTTATCAATAGTAGATAAACAAGCAGATGAACATAATAGCCAGAATTAGTATACCATTTAAGAGGAGAGGAAGGAAATTAAATGAAACGAGCTCAGAAAAAGGTCGCATTTCATTTACTTCCTCTCTAGATAGCTCTTTTCCATTCACTTTAAATACTCGCCTGAAACTATAAACGGTTACATCGAAAAAACCTGAACTAAGTACATAGATCGTTAATCCGAAAAAAATGAAGAGTCCACCGAGCATAAAAGAAATATTGATATAATGCAATAAATTAACAGTATGATTTTTAAATATAGTAATTAAAAAAATGACGATTTGAGAAGGGATAAACCAATATATTGTTTTTTTAAGCATCCTGTTCACCTCTACTTAAAACATGGCCACATGACAATGTCGTTTTCAAATGATAAAAACATCTTTTAATATTATAAGCGAAAAATAGTAAGTGCGACATATTTAAATATCTGTTGATATCATTGCAATTAGTTATTTTAGATAACTAATTAGATATAATATTAATTGTTAATATTATAAAAATTAGGAAAAATAGTGATTTTTGTCTTATCTTATGACAAAAAAATGAAAGTTTATGGAGAATGAAGGAAGTGAGTGAGGTATTGTTACAAATATTTCACTTATATCAAAGATGACTATTTAAAAACAAAAAATGATATAAAAATATGTTAGAATATCTATCAAAATCGAATTGATTTAATAGGTGGAAAAAAATGAATTTTTCATGTTATCAACACTTTTTATTATTGTAGTAAACCTTTAATAACCCCTTATGGCATAAGGGGTTTGGAAAAAATACGAATAATTAGAAAGAATTTTTAGAATTTTATTTTTTTATTATAATTAAAAAAATATATGTACAAAACTGAAAAAGCATGTATAATATTATTTGTGTAAAGTTTTCTGAAAAATAGAAAAAGGGGGTCTACTAATGAGTAGAACAAAAGCTAGATTTACCGCTCTACTTAGTCTTACAGCTGTACTGAGTTTAGGCTTAGCTGCTTGTGGTGGCAATAGTAGTAGTGATAGTAGTAGTAGCACAAGCTCTAAAAGTACAAAGCAAGTACTTAACATTACTGAGAAAGATACAATTCCGACAATGGATTCGACAATGAATGAGGATATTGTTAGTTCTACAGTTATGGATCAAGTATTTGAAGGTTTACTACGTCTCGATAAAAATGATCAGCCTGCACCTGGTATTGCGAAAGAAATGCCAAAAACAAACAAAGCTCAAACAGTTTATACTTTTAAACTACGTGATGCAAAATGGTCTAATGGTGATCCTGTAACAGCGAACGATTTCGTTTACGCTTGGAGAAAAGCAATTGATCCTAAACAAGCTTCTCCATACGGACCATATTTAATGGATGGCGTCATTAAAAACGCAACAGCAATCACGAACAAAAAAATGAAGCCTGATCAATTAGGTATCAAAGCGCTAGATGATAAAACTGTACAAGTTACACTTGAAAAAGCTACTCCATATTTTGAAACGCTAATTACATCATCAACATTCTTACCGCAAAATCAAAAATATGTTGAATCAAAAGGTAAAGATTACGCTACTAGTAGTGATAACCTCATCTATGATGGTCCGTTTGTATTAACAAAATGGAACGGTACAAGTGACTCTTGGACATATAAAAAGAACAACTCTTACTGGGATGCAAAATCTGTTAAGCTAAGCCAAATTAATGTAAATGTTGTAAAAGATGCATCTACTGGTGTAAATCTTTATAACACAGGAAAATTAGATAGAACATTATTAAATGGTGAGCAAGCACTTCAAATGAAATCAAAAAGTGATTACACTACTTACTTATCACCAAGCACATATTATTTAGATTTCAACCAAAAGAACTCTGCTCTAAGTAATGTGAATATTCGTAAGGCTCTATCATTAGCATTCGATAAAAAAGGTATTACAGATTCAATTGCAGCAGATGGTGCGATACCTTTAGATGGATTTATTCCTGCTAATTTTGTAAAAGACCCTAAAACAGGAAAAGATTTCCGTGCTGAAAATGGCAAACTTAATGCTTATAACAAGGCGGAAGCACAAAAATATTGGAAAAAAGGTCTAAAAGAAATCGGTAAATCTTCATTGACTCTAAGATATTTAGGCGATGATACAGATGTTGCGAAAAAACTTGGAGAATACATGCAAAACCAATTACAAACGAATTTACCAGGTTTGAAATTACAAGTAAGTCAAGTTCCATTTAAAATCCGTCTCGAAAGATGGGATAAAGGCGATTACGATATTGTAATGAGTGGTTGGAATCCAGACTATACAGATCCATATACATTTATGAGCTTATTCTTATCTGATAGTCCAGAAAACCATTCAAGTTATGCTTCTAAAGAATATGACAAGTTAATTAACGATGCTGAAACAACTTTAGCGACAGATCCTGAGAAACGTTGGGCTGCAATTCAAAAAGCTGAAAAACTTCTTGTTCAACAAGATGCTGCTGTTGCACCTGTATACCAAAAAGGTTGGGCATTCTTACAACAACCATATGTTAAAGGTGTAGTGAAAAACGCATCTGGAACAGATTTCACTTACAAATGGGCTTATATCCAAAAATAATTGTAAGTTTTTTGAAAAGAGAGTATGTCTCATATACTCTCTTTTTCAATTTAAAATAATTGTCGAACTTTGATGAATTTTTAGTTAAATTATAAATTAAGGAGGTAGAGGGTCAAATGGTGAAATTTATTATTCAAAGAATCATTTATATGATTATTACATTGTTTATAATCGCTTCTTTATCTTTTTTCCTCATGAAAATCATGCCAGGTACTCCATTTAATTCTCAATCAAAATTAACTGCAGAACAATTAAACATAATGAAAGACAAATACGGTTTAAATGATCCGATACCTGTTCAATATGCACATTATATGTTTGGGTTATTAAAAGGAGATTTAGGTACTTCTTTCCAATTAGATAATCGTTCTGTTACATCAATTCTCGCTAGCCGTGTAGGTCCATCAGCAGAGCTTGGTGTAGAAGCAATGGTAATAGGGGTTGTGTTTGGTGTTCTTTTAGGAGTGCTTGCTGCTTTCAAACGAAATACATGGGTGGACTATTCCAGTACATTTATTGCTGTTTTAGGAAAATCAATACCATCATTTGTGTTTGCGGCAGTGCTGCAATATTTTCTCGCTGTAAAATTTCAATTATTCCCAGTTGCTTATTGGCAAAGCTTTGCGAGTACAATATTGCCAAGTATTGCCCTAGCGATGTTTCCGCTTGCTACTGCAGCAAGATTTATGCGGACAGAATTAATCGATGTCTTGAATTCAGACTATATTACATTAGCGAGGGCGAAAGGTGTTGGCTCGCTTGGAATCGCATTTAAACATGCAGTGCGAAATGCATTAATTCCTTTAATCACAGTAATGGGACCATTAGCCGTTAGTTTGATAACTGGTTCATTGACGATCGAGAAAGTTTTTGCAATTCCAGGAATTGGACAACAATTCGTTACCTCTATTTTAACAAATGATTATGGCGTTATTATGGGAACGACAATGTTATTTGCAGTACTTTTCGTAGTCATTATTCTAGTAGTAGATATTTTATATGGCGTTATTGATCCGAGAATAAGAATATCGGGAGGGAGAAAATAATGAAAGCTATTGACAACATTGACCTTAATAAATTTGAACCTGCCGACATTGTTGCTGAATCAAGTGAAAGAATTGAAAAACCTAGTTTGAATTTTTGGCAAGATGCGTGGCTTCGGATAAGAAAAAATAAAGGAGCGGTATTTAGTATCTTTCTCCTCGCTATTCTTATTATTATGGCTTTTGTAGGTCCGCATTTATCTCCTTATGCTTATGATAAGCAAAATATCTCACATGCGAATTTACCACCGAAAATTCAAGGAATTGAGAAGCTAGGAATTTTCGATGGCCATATGAAGGTTAGCGGCGTGGAAACAGATGTATATAAACAGAAAAATATTAAAGAGTATTATTGGTTTGGAACAGATAGCTTAGGAAGAGATATTTTTTCTCGTGCTTGGAAAGGTACGCAGGTTTCTTTATATATTGCCTTTTTAGCTGCACTCATCGATATGGTGATCGGTGTTGTTTACGGTCTTGTATCTGGTTACTATGGCGGTAATGTTGATAACGTTATGCAGCGTATTTTAGAAGTAATTTCAGGTCTTCCGCAACTCGTTATTGTCATTCTTATGATTCTCGTTTTGAATCCAGGTATTATTTCCATTACAGTTGCACTCACCATTACTGGCTGGACAGGAATGGCAAGGGTTGTCCGTGGACAAGTATTAAAACTAAAATCGCAAGAGTATATCCTTGCTTCTAGAACATTAGGAGAAAGTAACGGAAAAATTATGTTTAAACATTTAATTCCAAATTTATCCAGCGTTATCATCATCAACACGATGTTCACGATTCCGAATGCCATTTTCTTTGAAGCTTTCTTGAGTTTTATCGGATTAGGATTACAACCGCCAAAAGCGTCATTAGGTACATTAATAGAAGACGGCTTTACGACGATGCAATTTTTACCGTTTCAGTTATTGATTCCGGCGATTATTATTAGTTTATTAATGATTACATTTAACTTAATTGCTGATGGATTACGTGACGCATTTGATCCAAAATCAAGAGATTAAGAGTGAGGTGAACAACAAGATGAAGAAAATATTAGAAGTACAGGATTTACACATTTCTTTCCATACATTTGCTGGTGAAGTACAAGCGATTCGTGGTGTTAGTTTTGATTTGCATGAAGGTGAAACATTGGCGATCGTAGGAGAATCAGGTTCGGGTAAATCTGTTACGACAAAGTCAATTATGAGATTGCTGCCTGATCGTACAACAGAATTTAAATCAGGTCACATTATGTTCGAAGATAAAGATTTAATTAAACTAAAAGAAAGCCAAATGCAAAAAATTCGCGGGAAAGATATTTCAATGATTTTCCAGGATCCAATGACATCTTTAAATCCAACAATGACAGTTGGCAAACAAATTATGGAACCTTTGCATAAACATCAACATTTATCAAAGGCGGATGCAAAAAAACGTGCTATTGAATTACTGCAATTAGTCGGAATCCCTAATGCAGAGGCTCGTTTTAAACAATATCCTCACCAATTCTCGGGCGGGATGAGACAACGTGTTGTCATTGCGATTGCTCTTGCATGCAATCCGAAAGTATTAATTGCTGATGAACCAACGACAGCATTAGATGTAACCATTCAAGCACAAATTCTTGAGCTTATGAAAGAATTACAAAAGAAAATTAATACTTCTATTATCTTTATTACACATGATTTAGGAGTAGTGGCAAATGTCGCAGATCGTGTCGCAGTTATGTATGCTGGCAGAATTGTTGAAGTTGGCACTGTGGATGAAATTTTTTATAATCCAAAACATCCTTACACATGGGGATTAATCAGCTCGATGCCGAGTTTGGATGAAAGTGACGAAGAACTATATGCAATTCCAGGTACACCGCCAGATTTATTAAATCCTCCTAAAGGAGATGCTTTTGCTGCGCGTAATCAGTATGCATTGAAAATCGATCTAGAAGAACAACCGCCGATGTTTAAAGTTTCAGATACGCATTATGCTGCAACGTGGTTGCTCCATCCAGATGCACCTAAAGTGGAGCCCCCGGAAGCGGTGAAGAAACGTATGCATAAGTTTAAAGCAACTGACCTTGAAAAGGAGGGAAAGTAATTGGCATCGCAAGAAAAATTATTAGAAATTAAACATTTAAAACAATATTTTAATGTTGGCAAACCAAATGAAGTACGGGCAGTAGATGATCTAACTTTTGATATTTACAAAGGAGAAACACTTGGTCTTGTAGGGGAATCAGGTTGTGGTAAGTCTACAACTGGACGTACAATCATTCGGTTATATGACGCGACTGATGGTGAAGTTATTTTCAATGGGAGAAATGTTCATGAGAAAAAATCCCGGAAAGCTTTAAAAGAGTTTAATCGCGAAATGCAAATGATTTTTCAGGATCCATATGCCTCCCTTAATCCTAGAATGAAAGTAGCAGATATTATTGCAGAAGGAATTGATATTCATGGATTAGCCAAATCAAAGGCTGATAGAATGGATAGAGTATATAAATTACTTGAAACGGTCGGCTTGAATCGTGAACATGCGAATCGATATCCACATGAATTTTCAGGTGGTCAGCGACAAAGGATCGGTATTGCGCGTGCATTGGCTGTTGAGCCATCATTTATTATTGCTGATGAGCCAATTTCAGCACTTGATGTTTCTATACAGGCACAAGTCGTTAATTTATTGAAAAAATTGCAAAAGGAACGCGGGTTAACTTATTTGTTCATTGCACACGATTTATCAATGGTTAAATATATAAGTGACCGTATTGGTGTTATGTATTTCGGTAAATTAGTTGAATTAGCTCCAGCAAATGATTTGTATAACCATCCGCTTCACCCCTATACACAATCATTATTGTCAGCCATTCCTTTACCAGATCCAGATTATGAACGTACACGTGTTAGGAAAATATATGATCCTGCTATTCATAATTATGAGCAAGGTGAAGAAGTCAAAATGCGTGAAGTTGCACCAAATCATTTTGTATATTGTTCTGAAAAGGAATTTAAACATTATAAAAGCACATTTAAATAGGAAATAATTTAAATCTTTTTTGGACTGTAGCCAAATTGAACTGCCCTGTAAATGTTAGCCAACAAACTAACATTTACGGGGTGTTTTTTTAGCTTTTTATACGGATGATAATTTCCGGATTTTTGCTCCAGGATGCTCGCTTTTCGCGGGCGGATGCTGAGCCGCCTCGGCGCTGCACGCCTAGGGGGTTTCATCAATTCCGCTAATCCTGCATGGATTTCGCATCTTTCCGCCAGATTGGTGTCTTAATGAACGATTTGATGAACAACATCGATTTAAAAACAGTCATCTTTATAAAGATATGTAAAATATTGTTAGTTTATAAAAGGGGGGAGTAATTTCCACGGCGGCAGAGAGCCGTTTCATTTGCACTTGTTGCGTACATTCTGCAGAAGTTTTAGTAAATCTTAAATAGTAACAAAGTGAGGATTGGTTTTTTATTCAGTCATTAGACGATCCTAAATTGTTTTTTGTCCTTAATTACTTTATATTATTTATGCAGATATTGAACATTCTGAAAAAAATATTTAATATTAATCGAATTTTAATTGAATATTAATGAAAGTAACTTATAATAAGTATAGTGAGATTGAAAATCATTTAAAGCATTTCCAGTTTTATGTTTAAGTAAAATGTGGAGTGGTATAGTTTAGTAAATAGCTAAGAAACCAAGTGAAGATATATTTTTCCAAAAAGTATATCCATCATTGTGCTTTTGGTGTATAATACATAATATACATTGTTTCTTTAAAGTTATTTTAATTTAATAATGTAATAATTTAATGAAGCAGCATATCAAATATTATATATAGGAGTGTGAATGATATATGGTAACATTATACACTTCACCTAGTTGCACATCTTGCAGAAAAGCAAAACATTGGTTGGAAGAAAATCAAATTGAATATAAAGAGAGAAATATTTTTTCGGAACCTCTGACGTTGGACGAAATTAAAGAAATTTTGCGTATGACCGAAGATGGAACTGATGAAATTATCTCAACTCGTTCAAAAACTTTTCAAAAGTTAAATGTTGATTTAGATGCTCTGCCATTACAAGAATTATATAAATTAATCCAACATAACCCAGGGTTATTAAGAAGACCAATCATTGTTGATGAGAAGCGTCTACAAGTTGGTTATAATGAGGATGAAATTCGTCGTTTCTTGCCTCGAAAAGTTCGTACGTTTCAACTTAGGGAAGCTCAAAAACTTGTTAACTAATAGTATGATTTAATAAATATAAAACACCTTCTCACGAAAGAAGGTGTTTTTTAGCGCATCCCTTTTAGGGTTTAAGAATATATAGGAGCTGTGTTATGTATTCTTAAAACGTTAAATAATTTTAGAAAATTTCGTCTTGAATAAAGTAATAAAATTAGATAAAATACATAAAACAAGACTATAAAGAAAATAATTGATAATGCTTAATAATCATATTAGCAAAATAGGCGATAGTGGAATTTGAAAATGGGAAGCAATTTTATTTCCCTTTAAGCTCTTTTTATCATAAAATAGAAGTACAAGGTGTACAATATGAGTTACGATTAATCATACATGTGCCTTACTTGGGGGAACAGTCCCTTCAACACTTATTCGATAGAAGGGAGAGTAGATGTATGGAAATTGAACGGATCAATGAAAACACAGTTAAATTTTATATTTCGTATATAGATATAGAGGAACGTGGCTTTAATCGCGAAGAAATTTGGTATGACCGAGAAAGAAGCGAAGAACTGTTCTGGGAGATGATGGATGAAATTCATCACGAGGAAGAATTTATTCCAGATGGCCCATTGTGGATTCAAGTTCAGGCTTTAGAAAAAGGACTTGAAGTATTAGTAACAAAAGCGCAATTGTCAAAAGATGGCCAGCGTTTTGAATTACCAATTCCAGAAGATAAACTTAAAAATATACCATTGACTGAACCATTTGCTGAATTTTTTGCTGACCATTTTGAAGAGTCTGATTCTCAAGAAGGTGAAGATGCATCGCAAATATATGAAATGGTCATGGTGTTTAAAGAATTTGAAGATTTGATTTCTTTGGCAAAAGTAGATCAATTTGAAAACGTACTAACAAAGCTTTTCAATTTTGAAAATCGCTACTATTTGTATGTAGAGTTTCCAGCCCATGAATTTGAAGAAGAAGACATTGATGATATATTAAGTCGTATGCTTGAATTCGGTGAAGAATCTCCTGTCACCATACATCGACTAGAGGAATACGGTAAAATAATTATGAAAGAAAATGTTTTCTCTACAATTAATACATTTTTTAATCAACAATAAAAATCGATGATCATTTCATCGATTTTTTTTATTTTTGTGCAGGAAAGATGAGATGAATGTCATATTATTAATAAAATGCTGTTTGTTACATCTCTTGCCCATTATAAACGACTATTTTTATATCAATAATAAGGAGAATGATACTTATTGTTTACCGCAATGAATCAAGATGGTGAATGTATTAATTTGTTGTTTTTTCATAAGCGAGAAAGTTTACGGGAATTAAAGGAACAACAAACATTTTTTTGCTGTCATTGTTATCAGCCTGTTTTATTAAAAATTGGTAAATATAAATTACCACATTTTGCCCATGTGAAAAATAATGACTGCTTATATACTTCCAAACACGAAAGCTTCCAACATTTGCAAGCAAAAAAAGATTTTTACGAATGGTTAAAACGACAGCTGTTAGAGCCGCAAGTTGAAACATTTATCTCTGTTATCCAACAAAAGGCAGATCTTCTTGTGAAACTTAACCGGCAATTATTTGCCATAGAATATCAGTGCTCAAAAATTCCGATGCAACAAATAATAAAACGAACAAAAGGATACTTAGAAGAGCACATCATCCCCGTTTGGATATTAGGCGGATTACCTTATCAGAAAGTAGTAGGAGAGCACAGGTTTCAATTGACCGATTTTCAAATGGCATTTATCCGTTATGACTATAAAAAGGGATTTTACCTTTTTAGCTATTCTCCGCAAAATCGACAATTCCACATTCTCACACAACTTATGCCAGTATCTTTAACTACTGTAATCGCAAATATTACACAACAACCACTTTATTCTATAACATTTCCACTTCTAGCACATCAACTGATTTCTACAAGTATGAATAATGGCTTTTATGAAAAATGGTTTCAATTGAGAAAGGAATGGATCCACACGAAACTTAAATATGGAAAAGGTTTTAAAGATCCATTTTTAAGAGAAGTATATTTACACGATCAACACCCTCTATATTTACCAGCTATTATTGGCTTACCGCTTAAACAAATGATGATTTGCAGAGAACATGCTATTGAATGGCAATTTTATTATTGGATTGATAATTTGCGAAATCTTAAAAATGGCCAAGCGCTTACTTTTAAACAAATCCATGAAAACTTCAGAAAAAGGATGGAACAGCGTTATCTTCATTTACGTCATTTTCCTCTTATATACCAAGATGTTAAAGATGAAATGCTTCATCAATATACACAATTGCTTATTAGATTGGGATATTTAAAGGAAGTGAAGAAAAGAAAATATATTATGAATAAATCAATTCCCATTCCAAAGAATATGGAAGAGGTTATACGGATGGAAAAGAAGTTGAAGTTGGAATTCTTCGCTGCAAAAAAGACATATGAATAGCAGGAATTTATCATGTAGGATAGAATTGTAATACAAATACAATTATGAATGGAGGCTGTTTCATGTCAACAAATGAAAAGAAAGTTAAAGCATTGCCTAATCGTAGTGAAATTGATAAAGAATTGACGTGGAGATTAGAAGATATATTTGCAACCGATGATGATTGGGAAAAAGAATATCAAGAGATTAAAGAGCTCCTCAAAAAGGCACCACAATATCAAGGGAAATTGGGAGACAGCGCTGAACAATTTTACGCTGCATTGAAATTTCAAGATGAAGTAACAGAAAGGTTTGGAAAATTATTTACATATGCTCATATGCGCTATGATCAGGATACATCAAATTCTTTTTATCAAGGTTTAGATAGTAAAGCAAGAAGTTTATCAGCGCAAATAGGGAGCGCTTTTGCTTATGTTGTTCCAGAAATTCTTGCAATTGATGAAGAAAAAATATCATCCTTTTTAAAGGAGAATGAGCAGCTTAAGGTTTATGAACATGCATTAGAAGAAATTAATACGATGCGTCCCCATATTTTATCTACAGCTGAAGAGGCATTATTAGCAAAAACATCGGAAGTAATGAATGTTTCAAGTTCTACATTTGGAATGCTGAATAATGCTGATTTGGAATTTCCAACGATTATTGATGAAAACGGTGAAGAAATTCAAATTACACATGGACGTTATACTCATTTATTAGAAAGTAAAAATCGCCGGGTCCGTCAAGAAGCGTTTGAAAAGTTATATGACACTTACGGTACTTTTAAACATACCTTTGCTAGCACACTAGGTGGGCAAGTGAAGAAAAATAATGTTGTTTCCAACATTCGCCATTACGAGTCTGCGAGACAGGCAGCATTGGCCAGCAATAATATTCCGGAAACAGTGTATGATCAATTAGTCGAAACTGTGAACCAACATTTACATTTATTAAAACGTTATGTAAAGTTACGTAAAAAAGTATTAGGTGTAGACGAGCTCCATATGTATGATTTATATACGCCGCTTGTACAAGACGTTGATATGGAAGTTTCCTATGAAAAGGCAAAAAATATGGTATTAGATGGTCTAAAACCGCTTGGTGAAAATTACGCTAATATACTAAAGGAAGCGTTTGAAAACCGCTGGATTGATGTTGTTGAAAACAAAGGAAAAAGAAGTGGGGCATATTCCTCTGGTGCTTATGGAACAAATCCATATATTTTGTTGAATTGGCAAGATAATATTGATAACGTCTTTACGCTTGCACATGAATTAGGACATAGTGTTCATAGTTATCTAACTCGTAAAACACAGCCATATCCGTACGGTGACTACTCGATTTTTGTTGCAGAGGTTGCATCAACATGCAATGAATCGTTGTTGAATGATTATTTATTAAAGACTATTGATGATGAGCAAAAGCGAATTTACTTGCTAAATCATTATTTAGAAGGATTCAGAGGAACCGTTTTCCGGCAAACGATGTTTGCAGAGTTTGAGCACTTGATTCATCAAAAGGCTCAAAGTGGGGAAGCTTTAACCGCTGAGCTATTAACAAATGAATATTATGCGCTTAATAAAAAATATTTTGGTGAAGAAGATCTAGTAATAGATGAAAAAATTGGATTAGAATGGGCGCGTATTCCACATTTCTATTACAATTACTATGTTTATCAATACGCCACAGGTTTTAGTGCGGCCACAGCATTAAGTAAACAAATTTTAGAAGAAGGCGAGTCTGCTGTTGAACGCTATATTGGTTACTTAAGCTCAGGAAGCTCTGATTATCCAATCGAAGTATTGAAAAAGGCAGGCGTTGATATGACATCATCTAAGCCTATCGAAGACGCATTAAAAGTATTTGAAGAGAGGTTAAATGAGCTGGAACAATTACTTTTAGGCTCTGTTAAATAATTTCTTTGCTTAAAGTATAAGAATAAACAGTAGTTTTCATAAAAAAAATAGCTCAACATGAGTGCAAAACACTCAAGTTGGCTACTTTTTTAATGTGAAGCCTTTGAATCTATTGCGGCCATTTAAATATATAATAAATAAGCAAATGACAATGAAAAGAAGTGGAGAAGTAATATAAATAGGAAGCAGCCTCATTAAACCAAATATGTTTAAAATAAATGAAAAAACAATCATAAAGATAAAAAATGGTAACAAGTAAGTTTTCGTTGTCATCATCCCCTATAAAAAAGCATTCATAAAAACATATGCTTTTTTGTATGGAATATTCAAATTTGACGATTATGTGAAAATATGATCATTTACTTGCATTCAAATTATAACGGTGGTATATTATATACGTGAAGTTGATCACAAGCAAACATATACCCCTTTGTTTGACCGTGAAAAATTTCTCCCATCCCCTTTGTTCGTGTTGAAAAAGACCTTGTCATGACAAGGTCTTTTTCTTTTTATATTTTAAAAAGCTCTGTTTTTCAGCAAAAAATTGGTGGGGGTGAAAGGGGAGAGTCATTGCCGATGAGAATCTCCGAACGGACTCGGCTACGCCCGGGGAAGAAACAAAACTTCACGGAAAGCGAGCAACTTGGAGCGGAGCATCCCTTCCTTTTTTTAAAAACGACCTTATAAAAAGAACCTAACAAGATGAATCTACGATTATCAAGTTAAGATCGTCATCATCTCGTTAGGTTCTTTATCATTGAATATATTTCCAAAATGAACCATGTTTTCCATTAATTTTTTTTACCTTTTGCTGCAGCAACCATTTCTTTAACTCTTTTTCAACCTCATCAATCGTTTTATCGTAAACGACGGCAATTTCTTTTGAGGCGACAAGGCCATATAATTTAAGAAATGCTTCTAATGGCGGCAATGGCAACGGTGATGGGGTGCTGCCTAACATTTCATAAATAACTTGGACATATACTTCATATGAATAAAGTCCTGTAATTTTTAACCCTTCATCTTCAATGTTTTCATTAAAAAAGACTAAAGAAGGTGTTTCGGTTACGTCCATTTCAGATGTGATTTTTAAATCACATTGAAAAGCTTTTGCAGCACTTTCAGAATGAATATCATTAAAAAATTCATTTACATCCAATGTGGCTTGTTCAGCACAGTCCATTAAGACATCAATATCTGAAATATTTTGTTTTTCTAAGAATACAACCTCTTGTACTTTCCGCAAAAAACGTATGCCGCATTTTTTGCCTTGAAGTTCAGCTGCCTTAATAGCAATTGAAACGATATGTGGAGATGTGATCGGATTTTCGATCCATAAACTGCCATCACAAGACATTCCGGTCCTACTTGCGGTTTTCTCCCAATGTTCAGCTATTGCCGAACACTTTTTTGCGTTTACATTTAAGTTCGTCAGTTTTCCAGTTAAAACATGTCTTAAACGAAAATATAATCCATATTCTAATCGTAACTTTTTTAAAATAGGCTCTAAAGCCCAACACTCCGGGCAAAGGGGATCAATAAAAACGTAAATTTCTAATGGCCTATTTTCTGAATGACAACCTGCTTCTTGCATCATTTCGATAAAATTTTTCAATGTTCTTCACCAAGCGTATCATCCGGTGTATTCACCATATGTTGTGCTGTTAAAGTAAGTCTTGAAAAAATATATTCACGTATTGCACCGGTTAAATGAACTTCATCCATTGCCTGACTCATACAAGACAACCATGCTTTTGCTCTTGTTGGTGTCACCTCGTGCGGTATATGACGCGCACGCAGCATCGGATGTCCGTGTTCCTCAGTATAAAGTTGTGGTCCACCTAAAAATTGTGTGAGGAATTGCTTTTGCTTCCTAGCAACTTCAGTTAAATCTTTTGGGAAGATAGGAATTAAATCTGGATGTTTTGCAACTCGACTATAAAAAGCATCGACGAGTTGGTGGAGTTTTTGTTCCCCGATAACATCATACGGCACAATTTTCTTATCTACCATATGAATGACTCCTTTTATCTTATTTTTAAACATTTCATATCGCTTAAATTTAAATTGTATTTATTAAATAATTTAAGGTAAGTTTATTTTATCAATCAGGCTATAATAACTCAACCAATCAGCATTATTATATCAATGAAATGGAAGAATTATTTCAAAAAAAACGTTGCTTAATTAATAGCAACGTTTTGTAAACTATAGTTTTTTTGTAATAGAGTTCACATAATTTTGTGTTTCCTGGAACGGAGGTACGTCTCCGTAACGATCAACATTGCCTGGTCCAGCGTTATATGCCGCAAGTGCTAGCCGAACATTTCCATTATATTTATTAAGCATAGTTTTTAAATATTTTGTACCTGCATTAATATTTTGAGTAGGATCCATTATGTTGGTTACTCCCAGGCTTTTAGCAGTGGTAGGCATTAATTGCATTAACCCTGATGCTCCTTGAGAACTAACAGCATTAGTATGATAACCAGATTCTTGATTAATAACAGCTTTTATCAAGTTTTCTGGAACATTGTATTGTTTGGAAGCATTGGAAATGATTGTGTCCAAATTACTTGATTCCTGCTGATCATCGCTTACAGAATTTTTAAGTTCGCTTGAATTATTACTTACGGTTAATGGAGAGCTTGAATTACTGTCTGTGGATGAAGAGGCAGTAGTAGTATTTGACTCATCATTTAACTCGTTTTCCAGCAACATTGTTAGTATTTCTTGAAAAAATGAATTCGTTCCCGTGCTTGAATCGCTTGAATCGATGCTTGTTGATGCATCAGAAGTAGAGGAAGAATTCATGAGAGATTGTAATGCCTGCATTTCCATAAAAGATTTTAATTGATTGATCGATGTCATCGTTCCAAACCTCATTTTGTTATGTTCTTTTTTGTTTCATAGAAACGGCGTACTTTATTTTTGACGGGGCGAAGCGGAACATTAAATTTCTTCATAAGATTCATAAAGTTTTGTTCACCCGCTACTGGTTCCTTTACTTCATATTCTATCTCAAAATCTTCTTCATTTAAATAAAAATTATGATCAAAAACGAGTAATCCGTCGAGATATGGAATCTCGGCCCGTTTTGTTGTTAATGTCCCGAAATAAACAATTTCTTCATATGGAACTTGTAATGCTTGAATTTGTTGTAATACATCTCCTTTTGGAAATGATTCATTGTTAATCATTCTAGTTGCTTCAAATTCACTGATCAATTGATTTGTTTCTAAAAGCCCTTCCTTTGCAGGTGTTTTTAATGTCAGCTCAAATTGTTGTTTTTTCTTTCTTATTCTAAGAGCGGAATGCTTTTCCTTTAAAGCAAAATTACTCGTATCAAAGTAAAGATTATCTTGACTCCAAAAATCTTCTGGAAGTATCTTAAATGCTGCAAGAAATTGCTTGAACTCATGGGCAGTCACAATATTTTTAAATTCTATCTCAATCTCAGTACTCACTAAAACGTACCTCCCTTTAAAGGTGCCTGACCCCTTTATTATACTAAAGGGGTCAGGCACCTTCAATTTAATGTTGTAGTTATGGTAAAATAAAGTGACTTTTATTTTATTTAACTTTGAAAATAGGTTAAATGTAGCTGGGGATTTGAATTTGGGAGGAAACTGTATTGCGTACAAAAATAATGTTAAATCAGTCTGAAGTTTTAGAAAATTCGCTTGAATTATATTGCGATCAGCCGATTGCCTTTTCACAATTAAGACCAGCAGGTAGAATGCTTGTTGATTCTGACGAGTGCTCGTTTGTTTACTTAACAGAAGATGATAAGGAATATACATATTTATATTTACCAACTGAAATATGGCATGATCTTCAGCAGGCATTAAAACATCATAAAAACGTTGTGGCTGTTTCTAAAAATGAACGACTAGAATTGCTAGATTTCCATGAGGAAATGGATTATCTCATTAGTAATATTGAAGGCAACAGTAACTATGGAGAAGAATTTGTTGCAAAAGTAGAAGCAATCTTTTTAGCAAAAACAAATGAATGATGCTGGTTCTCTAAAGGCTTCATGAAGAAATTTTAAATGATAGTGGGAGTTTGATATGCAAATAAAGGGGTGACAACGGATGACACATTGGGATGAATTTTTAATACCATATAAACAAGCCGTTGATGAATTGAAAATAAAATTAAAAGGAATGCGTACACATTTTGAAAAAGAACGGACACATTCCCCGATCGAATTTGTTACAGGTAGAGTGAAGCCAATTGCAAGCATATTAGATAAAGCAGCTTCAAAAGGAATTCCACTAGACCAGTTAGAAACTCAAATACAGGATATTGCTGGTGTAAGAATGATGTGCCAGTTTGTAGACGATATTAATACTGTCGTTGTACTTTTAAGAAAAAGAAATGATTTTCGTATTGTTGAAGAAAAAGATTATATATCGAATAAAAAACCGAGTGGCTATCGATCTTACCATGTCATTATTGAATATCCAGTACAAACGATTCACGGTGAGAAAAAAATTTTAGCAGAAATTCAAATCCGTACTTTAGCTATGAATTTTTGGGCCACTATTGAGCATTCTTTAAATTATAAATACAAAGGACAATTTCCAGAAGAGATTCAATTGCGGTTAAAAAGGGCAGCAGAAGCAGCATTTCGTTTAGATGAGGAAATGTCTGAAATACGTGAAGAAATACAAGAAGCACAAGTTTACTTTACGAAAAATAAAGAACAAATTGACAAACAAAAATAGATGAATTCAACACCATACTAGGAAATAAAGAAGTTTTTAGAGGTGTGGATGCTATTACAGCTTTTTATATTAATACATAGTGAAAGAAGGTGCAGAAAGAATGAAATTTGCTGTAAGGTCTAAAGGAAATGCAGAATCAAATGCATTAATGTTAAAGATTCGAACTTATTTGCAAGATTTTGGCCTCGTTTATGATGAAGCACAGCCTGATATTGTTATTTCAGTTGGCGGTGACGGTACATTATTATATGCGTTTCATAGATATAGTTCTCGCCTGGATCGGACTGCCTTTGTCGGTGTACATACTGGACATCTAGGCTTCTATGCTGATTGGGTACCAGAAGAAATTGAAGCTTTAGTTGACGCGATTGCCCATAAATCTTACGAGCCTGTTGAATATCCGTTGCTGGAAGTCATGATTCGTTATGAACATGGCGGCAAGGAAACGAGATATCTTGCCTTAAATGAATCAACTGTTAAATGTGTAGAGGGTACCTTTGTAATGGACATTGAGATCCGGGAAAGGCATTTTGAAAGGTTCCGTGGGGATGGTCTTTGCGTTGCGACCCCATCTGGTAGTACAGCTTATAATAAAGCACTTGGAGGAGCAATTGTTCATCCATCTTTGCAATCAATCCAGTTGACAGAAATGGCATCCATTAATAATAAAGTGTTTCGTACTATAGGTTCACCGCTTATTTTACCAGGACACCACACATGTGTTTTAAAACCAGTTCGCCAAAAAGATTTTCTTGTAACTGTAGACCATTTAACTTTATTGCATAAAGACGTTAAATCTATTCAATATCGTGTTGCAAAAGAAAAAATTCGTTTTGCCCGTTTCAAAACTTTTCCTTTTTGGAAAAGAGTTCATGATTCGTTTATTTCAGATTGACATCAATAAGGCGAGGGAAAACTTTGAAGCAATTTTCATTAAAATGGATTATTCAACCTGAGGATCATCATAAAGAAATAAAGCAATATTTAAAAGAACATCATATTTCTAAACGTGCCTTAACAGATATAAAATTTAATGGAGGAAAAATATTGGTCAATCGCTGCGAACAAAATGTTCGTTATCGATTACAAAAACAGGACGTACTTGAAATTATATTTCCTCAAGAACAACCAAGTGAAAGCTTACTTGCTGAAGATATATCATTAGAAATTATATATGAAGATGAAAGTATGATTGTTATAAACAAACCTCCATATATGAGCACAATTCCATCGCGTGAGCATCCAAGATCGAGCTTGGCAAATGCGTTAATGGGATATTATCAACGCCATTCTATAAAGGCTGCCATTCATATTGTCACGCGTCTTGATCGAAATACATCTGGTCTTGTGCTTGTTGCGAAAAATCGCTTTGTCCACCATCTTTTTAGCCAAATGCAGCAAAAACGTGACATTCATAGAACATATGAAGCTCTTGCAGAAGGTCAATTTACTGAAGAGAACGGTATTATAGAAGCTCCTATTGGTCGAAAAGAAACGAGCATTATTGAGAGAGAGGTTAGAAGTGATGGTCAATATGCTCGTACTCATTTTGAAGTGATTCAGCAATATCCGAATGTTGCCCATTTGAAGTTATGGTTAGATACAGGGAGAACCCATCAAATTCGTGTCCATATGGCGTATTTAGGTCATCCATTAGTAGGTGATGAACTATATGGAGGTAGTATTGAACTTTACCCACACCAGGCTTTACATTGTAGTCAATTGACATTCGTTCATCCTATTGAAAACAAGCCGTTAACATTTCATACGAAAGCACCGTTTCTCGATAAGATTATGCAAATGTTTTAAATTTTTCTTGTACAAATGGCATTGTCGATGGAACAGATACAGTTTCTATTTCCGGGTAGCGCAGCGCGGTTAATTTTCCGCCAAACACTGCTCCAGTATCAATATTGACGGTATGTCCGAGAAATCTTGCCTCTTTCACAGGGGTATGGCCATAAACAATCCATGCTTTGCCATTATCATACTTCGCCCAATCGCGCCGAACAGGAGTCCCATCTGCGTGCTTTTTCCCTGTAATATCACCATAAAGAACAAATGTTTTAACTGCTTTGTTCATTTTTCCAATATCCCCTCTTTTAATACCAGCATGAGCAATGATTAATTGCTGATCATCAAGTACTTGGTATAGAGGGGAGCCTTCATAAAGCTCGATAAATTTTTTGCGATAAGCATCTGCTTTTTGTTGTGTGAGGGCGTCCAACTCTGCTACTGTCGTTTCAAGGCCATGGGTGATCTGGACATTGCGGCCTATACAATAGCGGTAAAGTTTATCACAATGATTTCCGGGAACATATACAGCAAGCTGTTTTTTCCATAATTCCCATACGATATCAATCACTTTTAAAGAGTTTGGTCCGCGGTCTGTTAAATCACCGACAAATCCTAGCAAACGATCGGGATGTATCGGGATACCGCTTTTCCAATCATATCCTAAGTTTTTTGTCAGCTGTTGAAATTCATCAAAACAGCCATGAATATCTCCAATGATATCAATTTTCATGACAAAACCCCCTTGATCATTTAATAATATAGAAGAAATCCTGAATATGCAGTATGATTTTGCTTATGATTATGATATTTTTTACAAAAGCTTATATTACCATTCCAAAATAAAGGAGGTTTTCTGTTGGAATCAAGTTCATTATTTTCTGTTGTCATTGTTATGATTGCCGCTTTCGTTACACCTGTTGTTTTACACCGCTTAAAATTGCATTTCATTCCCGTTGTTATCGGTGAAATCATCGTTGGTTTGATTATTGGGAAGAGTGGATTTAACTGGATTGAAAAAGATGTATGGCTAAATACATTATCAACACTGGGATTTATATTTCTCATGTTTTTAAGCGGACTTGAAATTGATTTTTCTGCATTTCGTTCTAAAAATTTACAAACATTGTCAACTGGAAAAGCAGAACCGAATCGTTTAAAAATGGCATTCGCTGTTTTTATTGGTATTTTTATTTTTTCTTTCATTTTTTCATACGTGTTCGTTAAATGTGGATTAATTGATAATCTCTTTTTAATGACATTAATGATATCAACCATTTCCCTTGGTGTTGTTGTCCCGACGTTAAAAGATGCTCATATTATGAAAACGCCAATTGGACAATTGATTTTACTTGTAGCGGTTATTGCTGATTTAGCAACGATGATTTTATTATCTGTGTTCGTCTCATTGTCAAGTAAAGATGGCGGAAATATGTGGCTCTTACTCATTTTATTCGCAGCAGGAGTGATCTTATATTTCATCGCACGATTGTTGAAAAGTAAACCATTTTTTGAAAAGCTATCGACAGGAACAGCACAAATCGGGACAAGGGCCATTTTTTGTTTAATTATTATTCTTGTCGCCTTATCCGAATCCGTTGGCGCAGAAAATATTTTAGGGGCTTTTCTTGCTGGTACTCTCGTTTCTCTATTGGCACCAAATCAGGAAATGATTCGCAAACTAGATTCTTTTGGTTACGGTTTTCTTATTCCGATCTTTTTCGTTATGGTCGGAGTCGATTTAAATATATGGCCGCTATTGAGCAATGGAAAATTGTTAATATTTATCCCGTTATTATTAATTGCATTTTTCCTATCAAAGCTATTGCCAATGCTGCTTTTGAAAAAATGGTATGATACGAAAACGGTGATGGCCTCGTCCTTTTTGTTAACCTCAACTTTATCGCTTGTTATTGCAGCAGCGAAAATTGCTGAACGCATGAACGTTATATCAGCAGAGATGAGCGGTATTTTTATTTTAGTGGCAATTATTACATGTATCATTACACCAATTGTTTTTCGAAAGTTGCTCCCAAAAGAAAGAACGCAAGAAAGGAAACAAACTGTCGCTTTTATTGGTGCAAATCAATGGACAATGCTGTTAACACTTGAATTGGAATCAGCAGCATATGAACCCATTCTGATTCATACAAAATTGGATAAAGCGGAGCAAATTGCCGAATCAGCTTTTAATGTAAAAGAAGTTGAAAGCTACGATATCAATATTTTAAAACAAAAAAAAGTGTTAGACGCTAATATTGTTGTGTTTATGACAGGGGATGAAGAAGTAAATGCTGAGTTAGCAAAATGGGCAAATGAGCATGGGGTTGAAAGGGTGATTGCCCGTATTGAAACACCTGATTTAGCGGAAACTCTTAAATATACATCAATTGAAGTGTTCTCTACGTTATTATCGACGAAAGCATTGCTTCGAGGATTAATTGAATCACCGCATTTATTAGATATTTTGACGAGTCAGGAAGCTTCACTCCATGAAATTGATATGCAAAATCGCCAATTTGAAGGAATCCCATTGCGAAAATTTCCGTTTACTGGTGATGTCATTATCGTCCGGATTTTTCGAGGAAAAGAATCGATTGTTCCGCACGGAGATACCGAATTGCATATTAATGATCGATTAATTGTTACTGGTTCAGAAGAATATGTAGAAGAATTGCGGCAAGAAATGGAATCATGGTAGAGGATGCTCTTTTCAAAAAAGGAAAGTTCATGTAAAATTGGCACTAGGTACTAATCTTAGAATGTAATGTTGACATAAAGGAGTTAAAAGCATGAATTTGTCTTTAGAAGGTAAAACCTTTGTTGTAATGGGTGTAGCGAATAAGCGTAGTATTGCATGGGGAATTGCCCAATCATTGGACGCTGCAGGAGCACGATTAATTTTCACATATGGACGAGAACGTACAGAAAAAAATGTACGTCAATTAGCAGAAACGCTAAATCATCAAAATTCACTCGTCTTACAATGTAATGTAGAAAGTGATGAAGCGATTGAAGCATGTTTTAAAACGATTAAAGAAGAAGTCGGAATGATTGATGGGATTGCCCATTGTGTTGCTTTTGCCAACACAGAAGAACTAAAAGGCGATTATACGAATGTGACTCGGGAAGGATTTTTACTTGCCCATAATATTAGTTCTTACTCTCTTACAGCTGTTGCTAAAGTTGCAAAAGAATTAGAATTAATGCCAAATGGCGGCAGTATCATTACGTTAACTTATTTAGGCGGAGAGCGCGTAATGGAGAACTACAATATTATGGGAGTTGCAAAGGCGTCACTAGAAGCAAGCGTAAAATATTTAGCGAATGATCTTGGAAAACAAAATATCCGTGTGAATGCAATTTCCGCAGGTCCAATTCGTACGTTATCTGCTAAAGGTGTTGGCGACTTTAATAGCGTATTAAAGGTAATGGATGAACGTGCACCTTTACATCGTGGCGTTTCAATTGACGAAGTAGGTGATACTGCGTACTTCTTATTAAGTGATCTATCGCGTGGAATTACTGGTGAAAACATTCATGTTGATGCCGGTTATCACGTTATTGGATAATGTAAATTGAGGCTCTAGTTGTCTGCTAGGGCTATTTTTATTGATAGCAAATCCCCCAATCATTATACATTGGGGGATTAACAATTATCTATTATGTCAGAAATAGTAAGAATACGATGATTAAACGTATGTTGTGCCAATACTTTCTTTCTTAATCGTTCGCTCATTATTTCTCGATTTTTTTGATCGTCTATAAATTGTTTTATTTTTAATAAGCAATCATGTTGATCTTGATAAGATACAATTTCATCGTGTTCAAAAAAGGTAAATAAATCCGCTTTTTCCTCAATTAATTGAAATTTTCCGCAAGCACCAATATCGAACGTGCGATTATTTATACTTTCATTTATAATACCTAAACGATTTTTATTATATTTTAGCTGCCCGGTACGATGGGGGTTTAAAATGATTTTTGCGCCATTATAAAAGGTGGCGACGTCCTGTGGAGCAATCCATCTATTAATACAATTAAGCTGTGGATTTCTTCTCTCTTTTTTGCCTAAAGCATTATACCATCCTTTGCCAATAACTGTGATTTGATAATCGGACTGCTGCAATAAAAAAAGAATAAGGTGTACCCTCGAGGGATAGGGTGCACCTACTAATAATAGATCCGTGGCATAATCTGCTGAAACAGCTAAAGGTTTAAATATATTTGTATTGGTTCCAAGCGGCAAATGATAAACATGTTGATGGCCTGTTGCTCGATAAAATGTTAAAGCAGCTTGATCAATCGTTAGTACCACATCATATTGATCAATTAATTCTTTTGTATGATCGATATAAAAGGGATCTTCCGTGAGCCAAACTGCAATTTTTATGGAATATGTTTTTAAAAGATTTATTTTTTCTATAGAGAGATAATCTCCAAGTATTGTTACTGCAAATGATAGTTTATTCTCTTTTAAAATAGTTTCGAGATTTTCGATCGGTTCATGCGGATGATGAATAATAAATGGAATAGCATTGTTTTCGAAAGCTTCCAAAATACTTGTTTCTATATAATCGTAGATTCCTGCGTACCCGGATCGAATAAATAATAATGTCAATGTTCTCGCCTAACCTTGTGTAACACTTTCAATATTTGTACATGAAAGTTGGATCGTTTCAACAACAGGAGGACTAACTGAGCTTTGTTCACGAAGCGTTACAATCCCAGTTGCTGCATCAAATGATACAAATGTAGCTGGCCCAATCATGCTTCCTGAAGTTGTTGTTACTGTTACAGTAGTACCTGGTGTGAGCTGGCTAAAAACGGCACAAGTTCCTTCATTTGGAGGTACTGTACCACCACTAATTACATTTGCTACTGATTCAAGGATATCATCAACTAATTGAAAAATTGCTGCTACTAAGTTTGACATATCTTTCACCTCAACTTTCTTTTAATTTGCAAACTACACTATACTCTATGTAATTTTGTTAGTAGAAGTATAGATTCATTTCCTAATCTAATAAAATTCCACTTATGTAGATATATTATTTATAGAGTGAATCAACTGGAGCCTATTTTAGAAAAAAATAGTATCCGTTTAGACAAATTGGTTTGATTTTACATAATGTATTATGGATTGTTAAATTTTTATCATTTAAAAGGGTGTGTTTTACAGTGAAAGGAGTTGTTTTAGCTGGGGGAACAGGGACACGGCTGTACCCAATTACAAAAGCGGTGAATAAACATTTGTTACCGATTGGTAAATACCCGATGATCTATTGGCCAATATTAAAGCTAAAAGAAGCTGGAATTACGGATATCCTTATTATTACGAACGCAGAATTTCTTCCAGCTTTTCAAAAATTGTTAGCGGATGGGAAAGATTTAGATGTAAATATTTCATATGCTGCTCAACAGGGCGCAGCGGGAATAGCGGCAGCACTTCTGCATGCGAAGGATTTTGTTGGCAACGATCGATTTGTTGTTATTTTAGGAGATAATATATTTAAAGATTCTCTCAAACCATTTATCAAGCAATTTCAAGAGCAGCCATCCGGTGCAAAAGTACTCTTGAAAGAAGTTGAAGATCCAAATCGCTTTGGTGTGGCAGTCATAGATAAAGGATCAAATTCAATTCTTAATATTGTAGAAAAGCCACAGCAGTTTCTTTCAAATTATATCGTAACTGGTATTTATATGTATGATGGGCGAGTATTTGATTTTATTCAAAGCATTGCACCATCTAATCGTGGTGAATTGGAAATTTCCGATGTAAATAATCAGTATATTAAACATTCAAAGTTAACATATAATGTATTATCAAGCTGGTGGATAGATGCCGGGACGCATGAATCTTTATATTTAGCGAACAAAATGATTTATCAAGCATTTAATGATGAAATGGAGTTAGGAACATGAGCAGGGAATTATTAATTACCGGCGGATCTGGTTTTATAGGGTCAAATTTCATTCAATACTTGCTAGACAATACGGATGACAAGATTACAAATATTGATGCGTTAACATATGCGAGCCATAACCATCTTATTACAGAGTTTGAAATGAATCCAAAATATCGATTTATCAAATGCGATATTACAGAGCTAGCGCAATTGGATAAGGCTTTCGATCGTCATTATGATGCGATTATACATTTTGCAGCTGAATCTCATGTAGATCGGAGTATAGAAAGTGCGTATCCTTTTATCCACACAAATGTACATGGTACGTTAAACTTATTAGAAGCATTACTAAAAGGAAAAGCGAGCCGAATGGTTCATATTTCGACAGATGAAGTATACGGTTCTTTGAAAAATGATGAACCGTCTTTTACTGAGGAACATCCTCTCGCTCCAAATAATCCTTATTCAGCAAGCAAAGCAAGTTCGGATTTGCTCGTTAGAAGTTTTTATCAAACATATCAATTACCTGTTATCATTACTCGCTGCAGCAACAACTATGGACCATACCAGCATGAAGAGAAATTGATTCCAAAAGTAATCTTGCATGCACTTCATAATAAAGAAATACCTATATATGGAAATGGATTAAATATAAGAGACTGGTTGTTCGTAGAAGATCATTGTCGGGCCATTAAACTCGTATTGGACCATGGACAAGAAGGGGAAATTTATAATATTGGCGGTAATGAGGAGAAAACAAATTTAGAAATCGTCCAGGGAATTTTAGAAATAATGGGAAAAAGTCCTAAGCTTATTAAATTTGTTCAAGATCGTTTAGGGCATGATCAAAGATATTCGATGAATTGGCAGAAGCTGAATCGTGAACTAGGCTGGGCGCCAGCTGTGTCTTTTGAAAAAGGAATCAAGCAAACGATCGAATGGTATAAGTCTTCCTATCTAAAAATGGGTGATAGCAAATGAAAGTAATGATTACAGGTGGGGACGGCCAGCTTGGAAAAGAATTAAGTAAAGTATTTAAACAGGATGCGGAAGTTCTTTTATTAAACAAAGAAAGTCTAGATATTACAAATGAACTAGCTGTAAGAGAGGTCATAAATCGATTTAAGCCTCATTATATTATGAATGCAGCTGCTTATACAAAAGTAGATCTTGCGGAAAACGAGCGAGAGCAGGCGTTTTCTGTAAACGCGCTTGGACCTTATTATTTAGCAAAAGCAGCAAGCGAAGTGGGGGCTGTTTTATTTTACATCAGTTCTGATTACGTTTTTGATGGAGCATCTTCAGTACCGTATGAAGAAACAGATCGCCCAAACCCAACTTCAATTTATGGGCAAAGTAAGTGGCTGGGTGAACAGTTAGTCACGATGATTTCTGAAAAAGTGTATATTGTTAGAACATCATGGTTATATGGTGGAGAGGGTAATAACCATTTCGTTAGTAAAATATTAAATCAGTTAAAGCTTAATCAAGAATTACGGGTAGTCGATGATCAAATTGGATCACCGACTTACGTGGAAGATCTTGCATTAACGATTAAAAGTTTAATAGGCAAGCCATACGGTATTTACCATGTAACTAACTCAGGATCATGTAGTTGGTTTGAATTTGCTCAAAAGATTGCAGAACTATCTGGCTATCAGTCAGCAAATATACAGCCTATTTCTAGCAGTCAACTAAAGACTCTAGCAAATCGCCCAATGTATTCGGTACTTAGCCATAACGCGCTACATCGGGAAGGAATAAAAATGAAGCCGTGGCATGAAGCTTTGCAACATTATTTTTATAGAAAGGAGACATTCATTTGATCCAAGGTGTCAAAATAAAAAAATTAGTCAAATACGTTGATGACCGTGGATTCTTTTCGGAGCTTGTTCGTGACGATGAAAATCTCTTAAGTGAATTTGGGCAAGCATCATGGTCTATGAGTTATCCTGGTGTGATAAAAGCTTTTCATTATCATGAACTTCAAGACGATCTATGGTTTTTCCCTTCAGGTCAGGCACAAGTCGTTCTATACGATTTAAGACCGGACTCTCCGACTTATCAAGAAACAAATGTATACTATTTAGGGGTAGATAATCCTAGTTTATTACTTATTCCAAAAATGGTTGCACATGGCTATCGCGTGCTAGGAAATGAACCAGCAACAATTATATACTTCACAACAAAATCATATAATCCAAATCATCCTGATGAAAAAAGAATTCCTTGGGATGATCCATCAATTGGATTCGACTGGGAAACTAAAAACCGTTAAAATTATCCATCATTTATTTTTTGAAAAACTCGCTTTTCTCTTCATAGTATGTAAAAATGACGATCCTATTTGTTTTAATAACACTTATGGGCTGTTTTTGCTCATTTGTGTTCTCATTGTTAGTAATTAGAATATATAGCTATTTGGATAGTCATTCAGTCATTGGGGAAGAGATTATATATTAAAAGAAGTATAGAGTGTAATGTAATTAGATTTAGATTGTTTTTTCCATGAGGTTCATTATGTATCTTTAATCCTTCCCCTTCAATCATTTTTATGGCTATTTTACGTTTTATAGGAATTCAGTCCCTCTTAAAAAGGATGGTCTGTTTATTTTAAATTTAAAATGGACAAATCATTATACAAAGAGTAAGTATATGCTTTATCCTCCTCAATAGAGAAAAATAGTCCCATCACAATAAATCCCTTCGGCAGTTTTATTTATCATTATCTTTAATAAAAATATTTGAGCATACGCATATATCTAAGTGAACAATGAATAATCACATAATCTTTTATAAGGTTTGTATCATAACCTTTCAAATATAAAAAGGGCACTTTCCTAATGATATAAGCTGAGCCACTATGAATGAAGTCTTAATATACTAAACTAGAAAGAAAGGAGGTGCACGGAGTTGGTTGAGTCAAATGGTGAGACACAAATGAATGTGAGTGGAAATATCTCTAACACTCTAAGTGAAGAACAATTAGCAGCACTTATTTCAACATTAAATCAAAGCTTAGGGAGTATCACGACGATCGTTAGCCAAAGTTTATCAAATGTATTAGGTGGAAATTTAAATAATGTTTTGAACGGTGGTTTAGCGAATCTAGGGAATTTGGCTAACCTAGATAATCTAAGCAATGTATTAAATGGTGGAAATTTAACAAATCTTTTAAGCAATCTTCAATCATCAAATACCAGCACACCTCTTAACCTAACACAACAACTAGGTAATATACTACCAAAATTTACGACAGCTACTGAAAATGGCACATTTAAAATAAAAGTAAATGATCAATCGTTATTAGACTTGGATTTATCCCAATTTATAAATAAATAGATATTTAATCTATTACAAAATCCGTTTCTAAAAATACCATTTCTCATATTTTAATGTAGAGAGTTGAAAGGAGGTGTTAGAGAATGAGTAAAGAATTTATTGAGTGTTCAAACAATAAATGGAAAAAATCAAATTCATGCCATTCCTCTGATTCTAAGAAAAAAGATGTCACTACAGGTGGTTGTTCAAACGCTGCAAGTCCTGTAAATACACAAAATCCAAATGGAGGAGACGCTACAGTTGTATCTGTCGGCTTAGTAAATATTTTAAATATCGCTATTGGCGGTGCAGCAGTATCTTTAGGTGGAGTGCTTAACGTACCTCTTCAAGCAAATGTTTGCGATAATGAAGTAGATGTAGAAGTTGACGTCTAATCTTCTTATTTGCCGCATATATTGTAATAAATATTGATAATTAAGCGTCCAAAGGAAAGGAATGATATAAAGTGGTTAATCAACCTTCTGAATATTCAAAGGAACAATTGATGGAGCTTGGGGTACCTGGAGAGTTAGCCGAAAAGATTGCCGATGGTACGATACCGGCCTTTCATTCTCTAGCACAAGGCGGTAAAGGTGGTCACTCCATCAGTCTCACATATATTGATAATTACTCAACATTATTACTTGTCTATACATTCCTTTTAAATCTTTTGGACGATGATGCAAAAAAATGGAGAAAAAATAATCAGGTAAACCAATCTTTATTAACAACGCTACAACAAGCTATGAAAGAGCAACAAGAGTATAAAAAGGCATTCTTAGATGCAGTTAAATCTTTAAACCAATCTTAATAGATGTTAACCAATCCCCTTTATTCTTAACAGTAAAGGGGATTTATTTTTTTTAAAAGATTGTTGTGTTGCTTCAATCACTCATTGATTGAAGTGGAAAAGATAAGACTTCTGCAGGGGATTAACTTGTTTATGGGAGACCCCGCAGGCTCTGTCTGCCGAGATGGAGACCGGACTATCGCTTGGAAAGCGACTCCCTGGAGCGACAATCAGCCATCAAAGTTGACCAAATAAGGAAGCAAAAACTCAATAGGGTAATGATATTTACATTCAAAATAACTAGTCAATTGGAGTGGATGAGATGAGACTACAACGGGATATGGGGGTCAACGTGAGACCATCAATCAGTTGTAAGCCAAGGAGCTTCTAGGATCAGCAGCGGAAGTTTAACACATTACAAATATTAGAGAGGGTGTAAAAAATCTTGGCGTGTTGTTAAAACAAGTGGTTCTTCACTGTTCTAATAGGTGGAAACAGTGTATTTGTTCAAACAGAGTGGTGATCAGTATTATGTATCTAGGCACCTTGCAAAGACCTAATGCATACATATAATACGTATTTAATATTCAGAATGGAGGATGAGAAGTTGAGTAGTCAACAAAGCCATTATGAAATCAATAAACCACTACTGTATATTACGCAGCCGAAATCTGATCCTATTAGCGTAAATAATATGCAAAAAACATTCATTCTTAAACCACAAGAGATGATCTCACAAGTAACTGAGCAAGAGACGCTCGAACCATTAGTGACCGATGAGGAAAAGCTGGAGGAACAAGAAACAGATCTTCAAGAAGAAACAATTGAAGATAACGGAACTGTTGAAACAGATAAAGACATAGAAGACTATTCAGAGGAAAATATTGAAGTCATTACTGAACCTACAGTAGAGGAAATCGTTGAAGTAAACGAAGAAGCGGAAGTAAATACAGAAGTTGAGGAGCTTGAAGGACAAGTTACTATTGATGAAATTGAAGAGACGCCTACTTATAGCCGTAAGTCATTTAAGGAGATGACCAATTTAGAAAAAATTGATTATTTAGTTCATAAGCCGTTTTATATACCAAAAATTGTGTGTGAAATTTCCACAAATGATAATGTATATATAGGAGTTATCGGAGATTTTGATGGTGAAAAAGTGAAGATTATATTAGAAAATAATATCGCACCTGTTTCATTACATTTTGAAGAGATTAACCAAATTAAAATGAAATCAAGCTAAATAAAAAAGTCGATAAGTTTTTACTTATCGACTTTTAGGAGGGGATTAAACACCTTCTAAATATATATCGTCTAAGCATTGTATAGCACTAAACTTGTTCAAATCTACAGTAATGCAAGAATGTGAAGTCATCAGATTTTCTTGCGGATTATCAACTTGTGGGCAAGCACTGTTGATACAAGCTGGTTCTAATACACGTAATACTGCACAGCACCCTTCAACACTTTCTACTCTGAAGAATTTAGATTTGCAAAAAAAGTCAATTGCTTTTTTATCATTGCCATCTACATCTTCATCGCAAGGGCAATCCCATCCGTCGTGGATTGGCTTAAAGAAAGCTTCAAAAGGTTTACCATCTTCTGTGAAAAGAACAAATGGCCGCGTATTTTTAGGAGGTCTCTTTGATGATGTTCCACCTAATACTGGATTTAAACAATGTGTTGGGCAATTATTATCATCTTCAATGGCATCTTGCAAATCATTAATGAAATGAACGATATCACAAACGCAATGAATATCGTGTTTTTGTAAACTCATTAAGAATCCAACTCCTTATGTTTTTTGTAATGTACATTACATTAATAGAATATTGTCTATTGACCTAATTTGTTACGAATGTCCTTGCATTTTTGGAAAAATAGGCATCATCACCATACTTGATGTTTAAAGGTTCCATGAATTTTAGACATTCTTGAAAAACTTCGTATAATCAATCTAATTTGACATACATACATTATGATATGGAAGTTGGAAAAGGAGGGATTGGATGATTTCATCATGGTTTATGCTATTTTTATTAATTTTCGCGAGTTTTCGTCTGACACGATTATTAGTCTATGATAAAATTACAAACTTTTTAAGAAAACCATTTCATGAGGAGATAGAAGAGATAGAACCTGATGGATCAAAACAAACCTATATTATTATTAAAGGAAAGGGAATAAGAAGATGGATTGGGGAGTTATTAAGCTGTTATTGGTGTACTGGAATATGGTGTGCTGCTATATTATATTTAGGGTGGGTTTTCTTCCCGACCATTTCAATTTATGTCATTAGCATTTTAACAATTGCCGGGTGTGCAAGTATTGTAGAAACACTGCTTTCACCGTTCTTAGACAGATGACGAAACAATACATTATTTATCGCATATGATAAAAAAGAAGAGGGAATTTCTTTGATGAAGGGTGGTAAATAATGAATAAATCAACTGTTAAAATTCCTGCAGTCCCATCTACTGTACCTTCGTATGTCAAACAATTAAACGGAAAGAAAATTAAAAAAGGCGGATGTGGCTGTGGAGGAAAAAAAGTACGATAAGATAATGATCCAACATAACAGAAACCTCTAAAGATAATATTACCTTTAGAGGTTTATTTTTTGTCTTCTAAAATTTAACACATAAAAATTAAACATAAATTTACGGATTTTATTCAAAATAGTAATGATATGATCTGAGTGTAGAGGGGACAAAAAATGGAAAAGTTTACGCAAAAACTGTTATTATGTTTGGGTTTAAGCATGATTACCGTTTCTTCAATTGGATGTGATTCTAGTCCAAATAAAGATAGCCAAATGGCATTAATAAAAACAACTAAGCCAGAGCCGATTAAATTAACTAATAAGAGCTCCAAAAAACATATATCTGAAGAATTACGATCGAAAATTTTACACTTCGATAGTATTTATGATGTCGCCATGATCGAAGAAAATAATCAAATTTTAGTGGCCTATAAGGTAAGACACCTTCATCGTTTTAAAATGGACAAAATCGAAAAAGATTTAACGTCATATCTCGAAAAAAACTACCCAGATAAGAAGTTTATTGTATCAAGTGATTATAAAATTTTTTTAGAAACTGTACGTTTACAGGAGAAAATGGAAAGCAAAAAAATATCTGATAAACAAGCGAGAAAACGTTTTAAGGAAATTGTGAAATTAAAGAAAGAACTAACGTAAAGAAGGGTGAAAACGATGGCTAGTCAAAAGCAAACTGAACAACAACGTCAATATAATGAACTTGAAAAAAAGCATGAACTTAAAAGACCAATTCTCAAAAATTGTATACGGGCTTTTTTAGTTGGAGGGTTTATATGTATAGTTGGTCAAGCCCTAAGTTACTTCTATATTTATTTTTTTAATTTCACTGAAAAGACAGCAGGTAATCCTACAGTTGCAACAATGGTCTTTTTATCGATGCTATTAACAGGATTTGGTATCTATGACCGCCTTGGGCAATTTGCAGGTGCGGGAAGTGCAGTACCTGTCACTGGATTCGGTAATTCAGTCGTTTCTGCTGCGATTGAACATCGGACAGAAGGATATGTTTTAGGTGTTGGAGCAAATATGTTTAAATTGGCTGGTACTGTTATTGTGTACGGGGTATTTTCCGCATTTGTCGTTGTGTTAATCCGTTCAATCCTTTTATATTGGAGGTAATGATATGTTAACAGGTACACAAACGTGGACTTTTCCAAATCACCCTGCGATATTATCCACTGGTGTAGTCGGGGGACCGTTCGAAAAAAATGGTCCTCTTAAAGAGGATTTTGATAAATGTTTCGATGATTTATGGATTGAGCAAAATTCTTATGAAAAAGCACAGAAAGTATTAATAGAAGAAGCTGTACAAGTTGCATTACAAAAGCAGGAATTAAAGGAAAAAGATATCCAATTTTTTATTGGTGGGGATTTAATTAATCAAATTACACCAACGAGCTTTGCGGCAAGAACGAATCAAATACCTTATTTAGGATTATTCAGCGCATGTGCAACTTCAATGGAAAGCCTAGCTCTAACAGCTTTTCTTGTCAATTATATGGGAGCCAATAAAGTTGTAACAGGAGCGTCAAGCCATAACGCTGCAACAGAAAAACAATTTCGCTATCCAACAGAATATGGAGGCCAAAAACCGCCAACTGCTCAATGGACCGTTACAGGCGCCGGTTTTGCAATTGTAGGTAAAAGTGATAGCAGTAAAGGTCCTTTGCCACGTGTTACATCAGCTACAATCGGAAAGGTGACGGATTTAGGGATTTCTGATCCTTATAATATGGGAGGGGCAATGGCACCGGCAGCTGTAGATACAATCGAAAAGCATTTTCAAGATCGTAGTATCGATCCTGGATATTATGATCTAATTGTAACTGGAGATTTAGCAAAAATTGGTCGACCGATAGCATTAGAATTATTTCAACAAAAAGGGATTAATATAAGAGAAGAGCAATTTAAAGATTGTGGTCTTCTTATTTACGATGAAAATCAGCCTGTACAAGCAGGGGGGAGTGGACCAGCATGCTCGGCAACCGTTTTATATGGCCATTTATTAAATGAAATGAAAAAAGGTACATATAAACGTATTTTACTTGTGGCGACGGGGGCACTTCTTTCACCGCTATCATTTCAACAAAAAGAAACCATTCCGTGTATTGCGCATGCGTGTTCAATTGAATATTTATAAACAGATTTTGCAATAAGGAGGAAATAAACCATGTTAGCAATGTTTTTTTGGGCTTTTATAATTGGTGGAATTATTTGTGTCATTGGGCAGCTCTTATTTGATGTTGTTAAGCTATCTCCAGGTCACACTATGAGCATACTTGTTGTCGTTGGGGCTATTCTTTCAGGATTTGGTTTATATGAACCGTTAATTAATTTTGCTGGAGCAGGAGCTACAATTCCAATTACAAGCTTCGGAAATTCCCTTACAACTGGTGCAATGCAGGAAGTTCAAAAACATGGTATCGTAGGTGTTTTGACAGGAATGTTTGAAGTGACATCATCGGGGATTTCAGCTGCAATTATTTTCGGATTTATCGGTTCATTAATCTTTAAACCTAAAGGTTAATTCAACTTTTAGGATGATTGCCTATACACTTTCATGTAAGCTGACATAAGTTATAGTGTACTACATGAAGTGAGGTGAAAAAATATGTTTGGATACGGCTATGGATTTGGCGGCGGCTGTGGATACGGCGGTTATGGCTACGGCGGCGGCGGTTTCGGTTATGGAAGCACATTTGTATTAATCGTTGTATTATTTATCCTTCTTATTATTGTTGGAGCAAGCTTCTGCTAATTTTTTAGCATAAGGTTTGGATTAGAGATGGAGAATTTTTTCTCCATCTTTTTCTTATTATTGTCCATCTTTTTCACCAAATTCGTTCCTCGTACATAACATAGAATAGTTGAAAGAGAGGAGCGATGAAAATATGGATAATCAATTTTTCAAAGGTATTGAAAAAAAGACAGGGGTAAATATGAACGATATATTTGAACTAGCCAATTCTTTGCAAAATGCTAATTTTAAAGATGAACAAACGGTAAGGGGCATCATTAAAAGAGTTTCGCAAATTGCCAATAAGAAAGTACCTAAAGAATTAGAAGATAAGATCGTTCATTCTATCATTAATGATGGGAAAAAAATTGATTTAAATACCATTTCTAAAATGATGAATAATGGTAAATAGCAATAATAGGGCTTGCATTTTTATGCAAGTCTTTTTAGTTTAGGAGACGTGTAAGGAATTCTTATTTTTTCTTAAAGAGTTTTTTGAAACATGTTTTAAATAACATAAAAAGGGAATACATTCATTAAAATAAATCTTTTGGGGGAGAACATGATGACGTATATTGCTCCTGTTGATAATTATCAATATAAACAGTATCAAATATATGATCAGCTATCGAAATATGCAGATGGTTTACAGCCGACAGTTCAGCCGTTGAAAGTTAAAAATCATGATACTCTCCAAAGAAATTTTCAATATCTTCCGCCTCAAGACCGTGACATAACAATTAGCCAATTAAATGAGAGGCCCCTTATAAAAGAAACCGGAAAAGGAAGATATATTGATTTGTATGTATGATACAAATCCTTTTATATGCAGTTGTATTGCAAAGAAGAGGAGGTTGACTTCCGCTACAGGATGCTCGCTTTCCGCGGGCGGAAGCCGAGCATCTTCGGCGCTTCACGCCTGTGGGGTCTCAACTATTCCGCTTTTCCCGCAGGAGTCTCGCATCCTTCCGCTCCAATCAACAACGCTATATAGCCAATTAATTTACAACAATAATCTTTTCTTTTTAGAAAGGTAATCGGATGAAATGGAGTAGTATTTAAAGAAGAGGTTGACTTCTGCTACAGGACGCTTGCTTTCCGCTGTAAGGTATTCGCTTTTTGCGGGGGAAGGTGCCGCGTTTGCATTGTCTAAAGTCACTTGCAATTCCCGCAGATGCACCTTATCAATTTCTATATCATTTAAAAGCAAAAATAAAAGGAAAAGTAATGCTAAGTGTGTTTAGCATTACTTTTCTTTTTTGTGGTTGTATTCACTTTTCCATTGATTTATGAGGAATACCAGCGTCTAAAAATTCATCTGATGTTATGCGATAGCCTAATCTTTCATAAAAAGGGATAGCGTGAACTTGAGCATTTAATTTTAAAGTTGTAACAGGCTGTGTTTTGGCAAAATCTTCAATTTCAAGCATTAAAAGTTTTCCAGCCCCCTTACCACGGTAGTCAGGGACAATACAAATCCGCTCTATTTTCCCTTTGCCGTCTACTAGACGAAAACGACCAGCGCCAACAGGTTCATGTTCATCGTATAATACAAAGTGTGTGGAAACATCCTCATATTGATCAATTTCTTCTTCTAAAGGAACAAGTTGTTCCTCTACAAATACAGTTTTTCGAACATAGTACGCATCCGCTCGTTCTTTATCATTTTCAACAATTTTTACGTGCATGTTTTATTCCTTTCCAAGATCAAATGTTTCAAAAGAAGTCCAAGTTTCATTTTCTAATTGATATACAAGATGAAAACGGTGGACAGTTTCTTGATGATCAATGCCTACTAACCTTAGCTGTCCATATACATCAGAATGTTCATCATTAGATAATTTTTGACCTATTGTAATGTGAGGAACGAAATTAAACTTTGGCTGCTCTCCAGGTAATTCATTTTTAAAGCTGTCAAAAAGACCTTCCAGCTCAGGAGTAGAGTCTACCTTAAAGTAAATTGTATTACTTACAGGAGCAAATGATTTTACTTTAGATACTTTTAATGTAAAGGGGTCATATTTTTTTGCGATCTCCTTAAGCTTTGCAACCATTTCTTCTGTATCTTGCTCTGATACTTCAAAAGCTCCTTTAAGTGTTATATGAGGAGCGACAAGCGCATAGTGTGGATCATATCGTTTTCGATATGAATTTACTAAGTCTTGTAATTTTTTAGATGGAAAAATTACAATTGCGTATTTCAAAGTCCTGACCTCCTTAGCAAATCATAATATACTTTATTATAACAATTTTTTGAAATCATGAAATCATTAATTACTGATTAGTAATATCAATATGACTATAAGGCTATTTTTTAAAAATATACGTTAAAGCTGCTTTTAAATCTGGTTGCCAAAATTTCCATGAATGCGTTCCATCAAACTCTTTATATGCTGTTGAAAATCCTTTTTCAACTAACAATTGATGGAGCTTTCGATTAGGAGTTATAAAATCTTGGATACTGCCATCCGTTGTTTTAACTTCTGTTTCACCTTTCCCAATGGTGTGATAAATGTTCAATAACTGTGGTTGCACAAATTGCTTTACTTTTTCTATTACTTGATCGTTCACGAGCGGAGATTGCAAAATGACGCTGCCAAATGTGTTTGGATAAGTTAAAGCCGTCATCAATGAAACGGTTGCGCCCAATGAGTCTCCTATTAGTGTACGCCCCATTCCGATATTATATGTTGGAAATTCTCTATCTAAATAAGGGACAAGCTCATGGACAATAAAGCGAATGTAGGCACCATTTTGTTCACCATTTGGATGGTATTTTCTTCGTCTATCTTGTACATTTTTGTATGGAATACCGACAATAATAATATCTTCAATTTCTTTATTTGCTAATAATTCATCAGCATAACGGGCAATTCTTCCTAACTGAAAATAATCTTTTCCATCTTGTGCAATTAAAAGGGAGTATTTATATAAGGATGAAAATGTTGCTGGAAGATAAACCCATATGTCGATTTCTTCTGCAAGCTCATTACTTTTTAATATAAATTCCTTAATCGTTCCTTTTTGAAGCTCCATGATGATCCTCCAGTATGAAAACGTTTCTTTATGTTTAAGTTTATCAATTATAAGTAAAAACTTCTAGTTTCTTGCACCAAGGGAGGAATTTCATGAATGTCTTCCTATTTATTATTTCAATTAAACATTCTGAAAGTGGAAACCATCTTTGTATAAAAAAATAAAAACCGACAATAGCCGGTTTTTATAGGGGGTTTCTAGACAACAAAAGGGGGGTGTCTAGTTGGTATAGGGTTTTGTAACTTGTCCTTGCTACAAATTCATAATACGAAACAATTCCTAAAATAATATGAAAAAAAAATGATAATTTGATGAGAAATGTCGTTTTTTTACAGAAAAGTCAATTCGTACAGTTTTTCCGTTTTTGTATATACTGTTTTATTTCTTTAAAACATATTAAGCATGCTATTGCAATTGGAATGAAAAACATAAAAATAATGAAATATAACGTATTAATAAGATGTAAATAAATCCAACTATTCATTATGTATCTCTCCATTTTACATAGTTTATTTATTGTTAGTTTAATAAAAAGGGGAATATTTATACTGCTAACATGATTATTTTCAATAAAGATGTATAAAGTATTTATCGACTGAGCAAAATATCCTAAAAAGTATTGAATTGGCAAGAGCAAGCAAGGAGGATATTTATGCTCAAAAGATTTTTACAGTTTTTCCAAAAAGAAGAGCATGATGAATGGGAAGATGATTGGGAAGAAGATGATTTATTGGATGAAGTATGGGATGAAGAAGAGGAAAACTTATAAGTAAAGTACAATTGTTCAAAAGCTTTTTAAAGCTATTATTATATAAAATGATATGCCTGTAAATTAGAGCTTTGTATGAAGTAGGAAATTGGCTTGTGTGGATACGGTATTGAACCGAACTCATGCTTGCCAATTTTTTACTTTGTTCATTTTTTTGGCAGTTATTTCCGTCTCAGCTGCACCTTTTTGCGAACAGAGTTAACCCGCAGAAGTCTCACACCATTCTTTTCGATTAATTTTGTGCATTGTAAAAATGAACAACTTCTAAATTCTAAAAGGAATAAACATTAATTACGGAATGAGGTTTTAATGAACAAGTAAGAGGTAAAGGTATAGAAAGCATTTAGTTTTAAAATAGGTTTCTTCAAATAAAGAAGAACGAATGTTTTCCTGGGAAATAAGCAAATAAGTGTATAAGTGTTATTTAGAGAAGGGATTCTATTGGATACACAAAAATCTCGCTATATTTGAAAACGCTACGCAGTTATTATGAATATTTTAGTCATAATAAAACATATTAAAGTAGAAGAACTCATATTAGCAGACGTATTAAAGAGCACTATTGTATTTAAAGAATGGAGGTTTAGTTTATCTATGGAAAAAAGATATAGTAAATCAAAAGGTATTGTGCTTACTACAATTGTTGTTGTTATAGCGCTTATTATTTTATTAAGCTACATCATCCATTTTTATCGATAAATAAAGAAAAGTTGATTTTCACTCCAAGACGCTCACTTTCTATGGGCGGAAGCTGAGCCTCTCGGCGCAGTACGCCTGTGGGTTCCGTTGATTTCGCTATTTCCGCAGGCGTCTTCGCACCTTTTGCGTTTAATCAGCATTTTTCATAAAATATTGCATGATCAACGCTGACTACAAAATAAATCTTTTATAAAGACTGATTGATCCTTTTTAAAAAAAGAGAAGTTGATTTCCGCTCCAATCAACTTCTTTATAAAAGGTTTACGTAAACAACATCGATAAAAATCAAAAGTAATATTCAGCACGTTCTTAACATATTAGGAACCGATCGTTTTACGTAAACTAAATAAAGATAAATATCCAAATCTAGCTAATTTGATCTTTAAATCTGATAGGTAGGTTGTATGCTTTTCACCAGTATGATTACTATGATACGCCATATCGCATAATAGTGATTGACTATTTATTTTGATCGCGTTATCGGCTATTTTTACATAATGATATTGTCCTTGAGCATCTTGTTCTCTTGCTTTAACATTATCTTCTAACATAATCTTTAACCATTTTTTTATCCGCTGTTTTAAACTTGTTTGAAGAATTGGAAATAAGATTTCAACACGATTTTCCATATTCCTAGTCATCATGTCGGCAGATGACAAAAATAATTTTTCTTCGCCATTTTGATGAAAATAGTAGATTCTGGAATGTTCTAAAAATATTCCAACTATACTACGGACACTAATATTTTCGCTAATATATTTAATTCCTGGACGCAAACAACAAGTTCCTCTAACAATTAGTTCAATTTTAACTCCTGCGTTTGAAGCCTCATATAGCTTCATAATAATCCTTTTATCTGTTAAAGCATTCATCTTAGCAATGATATGTCCATTACGATGTTGTTTATGAAAAGCAATTTCCTGATCAATCAATTCTATAAATGTATCTCTTATTCCAAATGGTGACACAGATAGGTGGTGATATTCTGGAATTTCCATATGGCCACTTAAATAATTAAAAAAATTAGTCGCGTCAATTCCGATATCATGATTTGCAGTAATTAATCCTATATCTGTATAAATTTTTGCTGTAGCATCATTATAGTTTCCGGTTCCTAAATGGACGAAACGTTCAATTTTCCCTTGTCTGCGGCGAACAATCAAAGTAATTTTACTATGTGTTTTTAAATGGGTCATTCCATAAATAACATGACAGCCTGCTTGTTCAAGTTCTTTCGCCCATTGTACATTGTTTTCTTCATCAAACCGTGCTTTTAATTCAACGAGAACAGTTACTTGCTTACCATTTTCAGCCGCTCTTTGTAAACTTTTAATGATAGGAGAGTCACCACTTACTCGATAAAGAGTCTGCTTAATAGCAAGTACGTTCGGATCGTCAGCAGCTTGAGCAATAAACTGAACAACTGGTTCAAAAGATTCATATGGATGGTGAAGTAAAATATCTTGTTTTAATACCTTTGTGAACATGTTTTCCCCTCTCTCCAGGTCTTGTGGTGGTTGGGGGATGAATGATGGCTGAACTAAATGCTCATGTGTTGATTGAATCGCTTTGCAAAAAGAGAATAAAAATGTTAAATCGAGCGGAGCCTTAATGTAATAAATATCCTTATCATGAATTTCTAATTCTTCCTTTAGATAAGCAACTACTTTTTCATCGTAACTTTGCTGTTGCACTTCTAGTCTGACACTAGCTCCCCACTTGCGCTTTTTCAACTCCTCTTCGATTTCATGCAGAAGATCGTCAGCGCCATCTTCATGAATTGTTAAGTCTGCATTACGTGTAATTCGAAAAGGTGTTACAGATTTAATGATAAAGCCCTTACACAGTTTATGAATAAAATGAGAGATGATTTCTTCAAGTAAGACAAATGATCGTGTACCATCTTTTTCGGGTAACTCAATGTAGCGATTTACAACTGAAGGAACTTGTACGATCGCCAATTTTCCATTAAAAGGAAATGTCATTGCTCTTTCTCCATTTTTTTGTTCCATCACAATTGCTAAATTTAAAGATTTATTTGCCAAAATAGGGAAAGGACGATAGGCATCTATGGCCATAGGAGTAAGAACAGGAAAAATTTGATTATCGAAATATTCCTCTAAAAAAGCTAGATCTTCAGAACGTAATGATGAAATTGAGACAATTTCTACATGTTCCTTTGCTAGGAGGGGGGTTAATCTATGTAAGAATGTATGATCTTGCTTTTCAACTAACTTCCTTGTAAGTTTGGAAATAGCTGTTAATTGCTCTTTTGGTGTTAAACCTGCTTTATTTTCTGGTCTATTAAATCCAGCCTTCACTTGATCAAGTAAACCAGCTACACGTACCATGAAAAATTCATCTAAATTAGAACTGAAAATAGCTAGAAATTTATATCGCTCTAGTAGAGGAGTAGAGTGGTCAAGCGCTTCCTCGAGTACTCTTTTGTTGAAATCCAACCAGCTTAATTCCCGATTATTGTAATAAGATGGGACGCTATAATCGATCTCTACTGTGCCTTTACTTGTTGTTTGCATGAATATTACATCTCCTTTATTCCTTAGAACGCTATCTAAATGTTTCAATAGTTTGAAGATACCATGTTAGTGTAAATTTTATGTAAATATCATGTAAACGAAGGGTTAATTCAATGTAAATATATTGTTTTTTTTTACAAGACTGTCATATTTTCTTTATATAAAGTTAAAACTAAAAATTTATAAACGGTCATTATAATTTGAAGAGTGAATGAATTAAAATGATTTTACACTTGAATTAAAGGACCTCTAATTATAGGATATAAATTATATAAAAAATTCAAAAAAGGGTGATCAATGAATTGAAAGACAGAGTAGCAATTGTTGATATTGGTTCTAATACGGTTCGCTTAGTAATTTATGAACGTGAGGAAGATAGGAGAGAGTATAGAGAGTTAGATAATATAAAAATTGCAGCTCGTTTGCGTATTTACTTAAATGGGCAACAATTTTTAAATGAAAAAGGAATTCGTGTACTAATTGATTCACTCCAAACTTTTCAAGCAATTGTCCGTCACTATAACGTTGCTAAAGTAATATGTGTAGCAACTGCAACAATTCGTCAGGCAAGAAACCAGCAGGAAATTATGCAGCAAGTTCAGGAAGAAACTGGTTTTATGATAAAAATGTTAAGTGAATATGAAGAAGCGTATTATGGGTATCTGGCAGTTGTGTCTTCGATGGATATAAATGAGGGAATTACAATCGATATGGGCGGAGGAAGTACAGAGGTTACATATTTCCGAGATCGTCAATTAGTTCAGTATGAGAGTCTTCCTTTTGGCTCCTTATCATTAAAACTTCAGTTTGTGAAAGGAGAAGTTCCGACTGATCAGGAGAATGAAGAAATCCGGAAATTTGTACAATCACAGTTTGAACATTTGCAATGGATCAATGATAAAGAAATTCCGATTATTGCAATGGGAGGTAGTGCAAGAAGTATTGCACAACTTCATCAAAGTTTAATCCATTACCCACTTTCGGGGATTCACCAATATGAAATGAGTATATTAAATCTCCAAGAGATAAAAGAAACAATTGAGCCATTATCATGGAACGAATTGCAAAAAATAGATGGAATTTCAAAAGATCGTGCAGACACGATATTGCCAGCTATAGAAGTTTTTCAAGCAATATGCGATATATCCAGAGCTACTAAGTTTATATTAAGTAGAAAAGGGTTGCGGGAAGGACTTCTTTATAACGAGATGAACAAGACAAATGAAAAATGTACTTCATTGGTAGATATCGGTATCCAAGAAATTGTAAAAGATTTTCATATAGATGAACATGAACGCAAATATATGATAGAAAATGCAAAACAACTTTTTAAGCAAATTAAACATATAAGTGATGCAGGAAATCTTCTAGATGATGACGATCTCGAATTGGTAGAAAGAGGAGCGTTGATTTTTGATGTTGGGAAATATGTTAATGAGGAATCAAGTAGTCAGCATACTTTTTACTTACTTACGAACAGAACCATTCTCGGATTATCCCACCGCGAGCGCGTTCAATTAGCCCTGATTGCTTCCTACAAAGGAAAAGGAAATTTTCGTCAATACATAGAACCATTTAAAGATTGGTTCACGAAAGAGGAACAGAAAAAAATTAGCTTAATTGGTGCCTTATTGAAAATTGCAGAAGGATTAAATATTACAAAACGTAATCTTGTAAAAGATATTGAAATTTCTCCACAAAAAGATACATGGGTAATGAATATTAAATGTAATGATGATTTTAAACCGGAAAAATATCAAATGGAAAGGCAAAAAAAATACATAGAAAAACTATTGAAAATATCTGTAATCCCGCAATTTTATTTATATTAAAATATAGTTTAGATCTATACATGGTTCAGGAGCCAATAAAATTATTTATTGGCTCCTTTTTTAGATAGGCCATATGTTCGTAAACTTTTTCCTTTTTTATCAAACCATCCATAAAGTTGATGAAGCGCAAGGAGGAAGGAAAGCCCCCAAAGCGAAAATCAACAATTTACATACAATAACCTTTTAGAAATGAGGCTTTATATTTAAGATCACACATTCATCATTTAGGTAATGAGGAAAATCATGCATAATACAGTGGAAAAAAACCAACATAATAATAGAGGAGGTAATATAAATGGACCATCTTAAAGCGTTAGCAATAAAGTTTATTTCCAGTTTTGTTATATTGTATATCATACTTGGGATTTTCTTTGGAATGTCTTTTGGGCAGGTACTGTTTATCTCTGCTATTTTAGGGATTGTTTCTTATTTAGTCGGAGATTTAATGATTTTGCCATCAACAAATAATACATTTGCAACTTGGTCGGATTTTGGCTTAGCTTTTGTAACTGTTTGGATGATCAGTAAAAGCCTCAATTTATATTACTTTAATTTTGAGGGCATGATATTCGAGTCATTAATTAGTGCAGCTGCTATCGCAGCATTTGAATTATTCTTTCATCGCTACTTATTAAGTCATGTGATGAATAGGCATGAAAGAGAAAATCCTATTCGAAAATATGAATATGAACTCGAAACTACTGAAGAATTGACTCCAAAAACATCTGATTTGAAAAAAGATGAGGATGAAACAGATTTATAATAGAAAACTTTATTTAGACCGTCAGAGGACGGTCTTTTCTATCTTTCCAACTATTTATTGTTCTACAGGGTACATTCCATGCTGTTTAATGTGATTAATAATTTGTTCTTGGGCAATTTGTTTACGATCATATGTGACTTTCACTTCACCATCTTCTGTATCCACTAATGCCCTTTCAATACCATTCATTTGCATAAGGATATGTTCCAGCATCTGTATCGGTTTGGAATTTGTAGCTTCCTTTATAAAGATTGTCATATGATCCATTTAGGCCATCATCCTCACTTTCATCGTAATAAATTGAATTTCTTTATTAATATTCCACACTTATAAAGAAATACCCCTGAACCAGCTAATACAACGATGTATTAAATGGTAGGAAAGAAAAGAATAAATGAGCTGTCCAAAGCAAATTCTAACATTACGTATTAAACGTTGGGAGGGTATAAAAATGCCAGTCTTTGTTTATCAAACATTTGAAATCAAACAAAATAAATTTAAAGAAGCATTGGATGGTTTAAAGGCAATTCAGTCATACAGAAAAAAGAAATACAATCAAAGACTTGAAATATTAACACCTATATCGGGAAAAGACCATACTTATGGATTGCTTTCATCATTTGAAGGGCTGGCTGAAATGGAATTGCAGCATAAAAAAATGTTTGATGATGAGGAATATAAAAAAATTATAAGTGCATTTTTATTAGAGCACATTGTACAAGGGAGCTCCTATACACAATTGTATCGATCCGTCCATGCAGAAAGCTGAAAATGAAATGGACAAATACTAAAGGATACCGTAGGGAGGGATAAGGAGTATATGGATTTTTTTATCCCTAGTGGAACTTCAAAAGGAAATGAAAAAGGGAATTTAAAATGGTGGCAACTATCATTAGTTGGTGTAGGCTGCACAATAGGAACGGGTTTTTTTCTCGGTTCAGCTATTGGAATTGAAACGACCGGTCCTTCTATCGTCTTTTCGTTTCTTTTGGCAACTATTGGAACTTACATTGTGTATGATCTATTAGCCAAAATGACAGCAGCAGATCCACAAGAAGGGTCTTTTTGCTATTATGCAAATAAAGCGTATGGCCGGTGGGCCAGTTTTAGCTGCGGTTGGAATTATTGGAGCTCCAATATATTAATTATGGGGAGCCAATTAATGGCATTATCGATTTTAACAAGATTTTGGTTCGAACATATACCATTATGGATACTTGCCGCAGGATATTCAATTTTATCTATTATCGTCGTGTTAACAGGAACAAGTGGCTTTGACAAAATCGAGAATTTGCTAGCAATTATAAAAACAGCAGCCATTATTATGTTTATCATTATTGCATCTTTTGCGATTTTTGGCTGGATGCCAAAAGATGTTCATCATCCTGGTATTCCAACAACCACTCATCGTTTGTTTCCTGAAGGAATACGAGGCTTTTGGGCTTCATTAATATATGCTTATTATGCTTTCGGCGGTATAGAAGTGATAGGACTCATGGCAATGAGACTTAAAAAAAAGGAAGATGCTCCAAAAGCAGGAATGATTATGCTAATTGTATTAGCAATCATTTATATCCTAGCATTGCTACTCGCAGTGACAATGGATTATTACGGTGCATTTAGCGAGAAGGAAAGCCCGTTCGTGACAGCACTGGAAAAATATCATTTATCCTTTTTTCCGCATGTATTCAATGCTGCTATCATTATCGCAGGTTTTTCAACAATGACAGCTTCGTTATTTGGGGTTACAACATTACTTGTTACTTTAGCGAAAGATGGTGATGCACCAGCTCTTTTTTCAAAAAAAGTTAAAAAATGGAAGTCGCTTCCTTTACCTTCATTGCTACTTGCAACAATTGGATTACTCGCTTCAATTATAGCGGCATTAGTTTTACCAGGAAAAATATACGAGTATATTACAACGGCAGCCAGTATTTTATTGTTATTTAATTGGGGGTTTATTATCATTTCCGCGCTTCGAATTTTAACAATGAGCTTATTGGGCAGGTTACTCGCTTTATTTGGGGTTGCTTTAATAGTCGCAGCAATTAGTGGAACATTAGTTGAAAGAACCATCCGCTTTGGTTTATTCATTAGTCTGTTGTTCGCTGCGATTATTAGTATTGTAGCCTTTATTCTCCAAAAAACTGTATGGAAAAAAACGAAGAAGAATAAAGCGTGTTCATGATACCAGCAAAGTCGAGGGCGCTGAAAAAGTCCTTTAAATTTAGATTGTGATACTAAATTAGGCTGTTGATTTCTGCTCCAGGCGGCGGGCGTCTTACTACCGTACCGCAGGAGCCTCCGCCGCCTTCCACTCCAATGAACCGCGTTTTTTACCTAGGTTAAATTTAAAAAGGTATAATTCCTCATGATGAAGGGGATTATACCTTTTTTGCTGTTAATTATAATATCAATTTCAAAATAAGATTTTGTCCCCTCAAGATCTGCATAGATCGCCTCTAATTTAGTTTCAAGTATATTTAGTTATATAACAACTGCACCTCCAATTGTTAGTAGTGTCTAACAATTGGGGGCAGTTCAAATGTTCAAGTCATCTTTTTTAGTTTTGCTTTAGAAGTTCTAAAAAAACCAATGGTTTTTCAGCACCTTCCCATAGTCTGGTATTTTTTTATTACATTTTATGGTTATACCTTCGAGAAGTTTTGAATAAAAATTTTTGTAGACAAGTTTTCACTAATTTAAAAACTTAAGGAGTGGCAGCGGTGGGTGTACTATTGAGTTATTTTCTATTAGGTATTTCGTTAGCTGCCCCGATTGGGCCGATTAACGCAGCACAACTTAACAGCGGTATTAAGAATGGTTTTTTAAGTGCGTGGCTAGTTGGGGTAGGAGCAGTTGTTGCAGATGGATTCTATATGATGGCAGTTTACTTAGGAATAGTTGAGTTTATAAACACACCTTTCGTAAAAACATTCTTATGGTTATTTGGTTGTTTTGTATTAATTTATACTGGGGTTGAAAGTATAATAAATGCACGAAAAATACATATCAATGATGATAGAAACAGTGAACCTGTTTATAAATCTTTTTTTTCTGGCTTTTTCATGTCCATAACAAATCCTTTGACTATTCTTTTTTGGTTAGGGATATATGGCTCAATTCTTGCAAAAACTGCAGATTCATATGTGAAGGCAGATTTAGTTTTATGCAGCTGTGCAATTTTCCTTGGATTATTTCTATGGGATATTACAATGGCAACTATATCGAGTAGTTTTCGAAAAATTTTGACATCAAAACTTTTAGCATCCATCTCAATTCTTTCAGGAGTATCATTGATAGGCTTTGGCATTTATTTTGGGGTTCAAGCAGTGAACTTATTATTAGGTAACATATGAGGAAGCTTATGTTCCTTATGGAGGTTTGGACAATATTTGATCATATCGATTTTATTTGAAACAGTATGTATAGCTGGAAATAAATAAGACGATAATTCGAATAATATGTAAATATATGTAAGGGGGAGCAGCATGTACAGGAGAAAAAGAAGCGGACATTTTTGGATATGAATATAAGATTATGAATGGTCAATCATTTGCGAAAGGATGCTTATGGGGATTGTTAATTTCTCTTCCATTATGGTTTTTAGTAGTCTTGCTTATGATAAAACTATTACGACTTATATTTTAAATTTTACAACTTTATTAGCCTCTCGGTTCACGACACGCAGTTGGAACTAAGAAGCTAATAAAAGTAAGAATTCAAAATTCAACTGTGCAGGAAAATTTATTTTTTCTTCTTTTGAACTAAGTGATCCGCTGTCCCTTCATAATATCCATCGACCATTAGCTCATAAGTTTCAGCAATTCCTTCTGTAATTTGAGAATCACTATTGAAACTAGAGATTTCGGTGTTTTCCTCCGAATTTGTTGAATCAGTATTGATTAAAGGATTATCATGTTCATTCATTGCATTTCCTCCTAAACGATTTTAATAAATCAATATGAAAAGGGTACGCTTCTTTTATGTTGCTTATACTATGAAATTTCTAATTAAATGATTTAAATCATGATAAAAATTGCCCGGTACTTCATGTTTTGCTTTTTCGATAAAGGTAAGTGTATAGTTAGGCAAAAGATGTGTCAGCGATTCAGCATACTTTCCAAAGACTTTATCTTCTTTCCCATAAATGAGGAGTACAGGCTGGTGAATATCCGCTAGATATGCCATGCACTGAAATTTGTAATAAGAACGGTAAAAGCACGCTGCATCATTTGCATTAGTCATTTTTGCGGTTTTTAATAGTGAGAAAAATAATCTTAGCGTATTTGTATTTAGCATTGCCCCTACATATGAAATAAGGGGAATTTTATTTTTGGCGGCTGCATTCATTGCAATCTTGACCATTCCTTTTAGTAATAGGTCATTAACTGCTGGGACAGGTCCGATTTGAATTAAACCTTTTACCTTTTCTGGAAATAGATGTGTAAACTCAAAAGCAATCGATGCTCCAGCAGAGTAACCACATATCCAGACATGCCTGATGTTTAATTGATCAAGGAGCTGTTTTAAATCTTTTGCTATGTCTGAAAAGTTCCATTCTGTTGGGCTAGGAGAAGAATAACCATGCCCTCTAATGTCAAATAAGAGAATCTGATAATGTTTGGACAGCTGTTTTAACTGAAATCTAAATATCTCGCTCGGTAAAACAGGGGGATGTATGAACACTAATGTTGCTCCATGCCCCTTTAATTCAAAGAACATATTTACACCATTAATTTGGGTAGAAGGCAATCATATCTCACCCCTTTATTCATGTGCATAAAGGTAGTTTATCCGAAGGAATGTTTAATATCCGTTTTATTCGGTTTAAAATGAGCGAAGATTGAATTTAGAGGAAGGCTAATCAAGAAAAATCCAGAATTAAAAATGAGAATGAATTCTAATCTCTAAGTATTAGAACTCACTCTCATTTTGAAAAAAATCGATCAATCAAATTGAATCATTAATTAAATACTTTTTTTCATCCCGCAACGACGACATTCTCGCAAGAAAACACCATGCTTAACTGATGACTTAAAATGACTATAGTCGCAATTATCACAACGTCCAGGTTTGATATCGGGATTTTCCTTATAGTCGTAAACGATAGATGTATCGTATCCTTTTGTTTTATATTCCGTTTCTTCACTCATGTAAAACACCTCGATCATATTTCCATTATAAGCATAGCAAATTTTTTGTTGAAACGAAATAGCATGATCGGGAGTAAATAGGTTGTTCAAAAGTGAAATGGATTAATAAAAGCGAAAATCTTTCTGCTTATAATTCTTTAAGAAAAAATTCTCTTGCTTCTTGCCAATTGTTCATTCTTGTATAACCGGTTTCATAGAGATTATGAGGGGCTGTAAATAAAATACCTTACAATGTGAAGAGTTGGGCATGACGGGAGATAGATACTATAAATGGAGAAAAAAGAACTGGAAAAACGCGGATTGATTACAATCGAGAAGCAAACATCTCAAGGAAAATTCGAAAGGAATCTTTATTTTATCGAAGTCGTTCTGGTCTCGTGAAAAAATCGAAGACATGAAATGAGCCATGAACCGGTTTTGCGGTCGGCGCGTTTAATTGGTATTAATACCGGATTACGGTTGGGTGGGGATTTGCTGCAGTTGAAAACAAAGGAAGTGTGCCAGAAAAAAGAATGGTGATCTACTAGGAAGGAAAAACGAAAAAACCCCGGACGATCCACCTCGAAAACGTCTACGAGGAAATCTAGGACTACATCAAAACACTGGGTTCCGAATGGCTGTTTCCTTCCCAAATGGGTCCGTCTTTAAAAGAAAGCAACAATCCTTCTCAATCTCAAAGGCAAAATAAATAGGGAACGTTTCTCTCTTTTTAAATGTATGCTGAAGCAAAAAAAGAAAAAAGGTCCCAGTGCGCCGGGGCCTTAATATATATTCTAACCGTTAAATCAGATAGAGGATTTGTAAGCTTTGATCGCGCGACTTCTTAGTAACATGTTGTCGTTGTTCACCATCCCAAGATCATAGGCCTTTTTAATAATGTCTAACACTTCAGAGCCTAACTGAGAATTTGTTTTACTTACTAGGGACTCTTTTATTCTGAATTCCCATTGACTTTGAGAATTGTTATAAGTATTATTTTGGGCATTTTGAGAATCAACGATTTCACCTTTTTCCAAGTCATGACAGAACTCTGTAAAACTCATGGAATAGCGATTTTTATCGGTTACATTGGCTTCGGCAGATCCTTCAGTGGCCAATCGACTGAATGCTAAGAAACGAGGATCTTTCGTTTTGTCATAAGAAGAACTACTCACTGAACTAATCATTGGCTAACACTCTCCAAGCTATCACATAAATATCCCACAAAAACTAGAAGAATCCCCCAAATAAAATGGATTTTTTTTCATTTATTCCTGTTCCTTCTAAAACAATAAAGATTACAGCCACTAATCCAATATATAAAGCACTCGTTAACAAACCATTGGTGTATGCTAAAAACATTTTAGGAAACTTCTGGTAAAACCCAGCTGTAACACCAAAGACTAATAACAACAAAGGAATTCTTAGTCTCCAATACATTTGCTTCCCCCCTCCATCCTTATTTTATCATCTTCCTTAAAAAGTAGACATTAACGTAAAAAACTAATCAATCCTTTTTTCTTGATATCATTTAGAGAAGAGTTATTGTAATTCCAGACAATCTCGTAATATTGACTTAATTCTTTTATGACATCTTGACTATCTTTCATCACTGCTAAATCCCTAAAGAAGGAAGGATCAAGTAAATAATTCGTAACTTCATCTTGCAAATGTGGACGTAAATCCCTTAATTTCTTTCCTTTTAAATCTTCAATAGAAATATTTTCATTATAATCCCGGTTAAATAGTGCTAAATGTTTTGGAATAAAATCTGCAATTACCTCGTCCATATCTATTGCAATTCTTTTCATTACTCCATCCTCCTTATCTCCTTAAAAGCACACCGTTTTTAATTTATTTTAACAGTACGATTTATTCTTCATCAAATATTTTTTACGATAATCAATTATCAGACTAGCATGATTACTGAACGTGCATTTATTAAGCATATTAAAAGAATGATAGAAGTTTTAACATATCTTAATATCATATTAATATTTCAGAGTTAAAGTGATGAAGAAGTTAAATAAACGTTATATGAGGTGAGATTATGTATGAACAGATCTCGAAAATATTAACAAAGACGGAAACAGCAGTAGATGATTTTCAAGAATTCGAAGCAAATGAAGAGGATTTGTTCAATTTATATCAAGGATTCGATGATGATATTTTCACATATGACTTATGGTATTTTTGGATGGTTTAACCTACTTATTAGTAAATAACGGTATAAAATAAAATTATATAATATTTCAAAACGGTGAGTGTCCGCTATATAGCACTCACTGTTTTTTTATTATTAAAAGGTGAAACGAAAACAATGATAAAGGAGGTAATCTTCCGTTTCAATCCGCACAAATTAGGAAGCGTTTTCGTTTTGCTTATGGGAGAATGATTACAGAGAATTAGAACGATATAAATTCAACGATTCTCCTATTTAATCCGTTTGTACGAATTGAGAGAGAGAAGCATTGAATATAGTAAGGAGTTGATGAAAAATGTTTAAGTTATTTTTAGATCCAGGACATGGCGGCAGCGATCCTGGTGCAACAGCTAACGGTTTGCAAGAGAAAGATCTTACGTTAAACATTGCTACTAATATTCGAGATATCCTATTAAATGAATATACGAATGTCTCTATTTTGATGTCTCGTACAGGAGACACATATCCAACACTGACACAACGTACGAATGCCGCTAATTCATGGGGAGCAGATTATTTCCTTTCGATTCATATTAATGCTGGTGGAGGGACAGGGTTTGAAAGCTATGTTTATCCAGAAGCAGGAGCACCGACAACAACCTATCAAAGTACTATTCATGCGGAAGTATTAAAGTTGAACGAGTTAACGGATCGTGGTAAGAAACAATCTGACTTACATGTACTGCGAGAATCAACGATGCCAGCACTTCTTACAGAAAATGGGTTCATTGATAATGCGTATGATGCCGCGAAAATGAAGAGTAGCAGCTGGATTACAAATGTAGCGCGAGGCCATGTTAATGGGCTAGCCAAAGCATTTAATCTTCAAAAGAAAAGTACGGCAGTCTATCATACTGTTCTTGCAGGAGATACAGTCTATTCATTGAGTAGAGAGTATGGTAGTACAATTGCTCAAATTAAAAGCTGGAATCATCTTGACGATGACTATACCATTTACGTCGGGCAAATTTTACGGGTTAAATAAATAGTGTTGGAACTAGAGCAGCCGGTATGCTGTTCTAGTTCCAAGCTGTTTATGGCTGATGATTAAAGCTCTGAAAAAATAAAAGAAAAGGCAATGGAAGAGTATTAATTAGTTTTATTAGCAGGACAGAAGTTGTTACAGATAAGAAATAGATACATTTCAATGTATCTTCAGAGCGTAAACACCCATTGAATAAGCATACTTGCGTTAGACGGCGCTTACTTTCACTGTTTTGAGCTCAAGGAAATTGACAAATTGGGCAGTCACAGTGAATTTTTGTATTTATAAATACTTCTTTCTGATATTCCGATAATATAGCAATAGAAATGTTCTATAAACAAAAACGATCTATAAAAGGCGGCTCGATGTTCATCCGCGGAAAGCTTCAGAGAGTCATCATCTAGCTAAACAGAAAAAAATTAATATGATTCTGGATAATAGATAAGCATAAAAAAGCTAACGAGTTTTTCTGTAGCATTTGTATAACTATGTTTTGTATTTGATGTAAACTGGATAGCATCCCCTGGCCTCAATATATGGACATCACCTTCAATGTCAATGGTTAATTCCCCTTCTTTAATAAGGATATACTCTTCACCTAAATGTGCTTCTGCCTGATGAGTAAATCCAGGTTTTAGATTGACTATGTAAATCTCAAATCTTTTTTCAGGATGATATGGAAAAAAAGAATAGACAAGATAGTTTCCTTCATCATCAATTGCAGGTGTTAATTGTTCTATATTTATTTTTGTTACTTGCGGTTTATCTTCTTTCATAAGGACCGAAAAGGATACTTGCAGACCATTTGCAATTTTCCATAGGGTTGATACTGTCGGACTGGATTTCCCCTTTTCAATTTGAGCTAGCATCGCTTTACTAACGCCAGTTATTTCTGACATTTTGTCTAAACTTAAACCTCTGTTTTTTCGAAGGCTAATCAGATTGCTCGCGATGATCTCTTGAATATGATCCATAATATTCTCCTCCAAATATTGTTATCGTAATTATAACATGTTATTGTCTTTTATAGTGAACAAATGTATAATATGTTAAACGAAAAAGGGGGAATAACGGTGATTTCAGACGAAGTGTTAATTGATGCAAAAGAGAGCGATCCGACATTTAGTCAAGGGGTAAAAGATTGTGTCCCAACATTAATAGGATACATAAGCATCGGTATTGCTTTTGGAATTGTAGGGGTAACAGCTAAACTATCTGTAATGGAAATTGCTTTATTATCAATATTTGTTTATGCGGGAGCATCACAATTTATTATTTGTGCTTTATTGGCAGCCAATAGTCCGATATTTGCAATCATATTAACAACATTTATTGTGAATTTACGTAATTTTCTATTAAGCGTAACACTAGCTCCTCACTTTACAAAGTACTCATTAGTAAAAAATATTAGCATTGGAGCACTTGTTACAGACGAGTCATTTGGTGTGGCGATGAATAAAATCATTAAAGGTGAACAAATTAATGATCGCTGGATGAACGGCTTAAATATAACAGCTTATATTAGTTGGGTTTTATCAAGCATAGTTGGAGCTATATTCGGTAAATGGATTTCTAATCCGCAAGTGTTTGGTCTCGATTTTGCTTTAACAGCAATGTTTGCTGCTTTGCTTGTTTTACAGCTACAAAGTATTCAGTCAGCTAAGCTAAAGCTCTATCTATCTTTAATTGTGTATATGATTATTGCAATGATCATTTTATCTGTTTTTATTCCGTCAAACCTTGCAGTGATTATAGCAACAATTGTTGTAGCAACTATCGGGGTGGTGAAAGATAAATGAATGCAGATTTAACGGTTTTGCTTATCATACTTGGGTGCACATTGGTAACATTTATACCGCGAGTTGTTCCGTTTTTACTCGTTCGTAATGTTCGTCTGTCTGAACCTGTCTTAAAATGGCTTTCTTTTGTACCTATTTGTATTTTGACGGCGCTTGTCGTAAATAGTTTTATTATCCAAACAAATCATTACAGTTTAAATATAGATTGGACAGTGATCATTGTTCTAGTCCCAACATTGTTTGTTGCTTTAAAGACAAAAAGTTTATCCGCCACAGTTATTATCGGTGTCATATTAATGGCATTATTAAGATTAGTGATAAAGTTTATATAGAGAACATATTTAATCTCTTCAAGAAGGAGATTTAATTAGGTTAAACTAGTAAAACCCCGACTAATCGTTGGGGTCTGCTTTGATTTTGTTGCCCAGACTGTTGTTGTCCTTGTTGAAAAGAGCCTTAGTTGATTTCATTGCGCTCTGAAGTTGTTAAATTTTTGATGGCAATTTCAATATCTACTGTTTTTTACTTCTAACTCAATGTTTCCTTCGTATTATTGCCCAACGATCCTCCCAGTTTTCAATATATTGAGACCTCATTATAAGATGCTCAATCATCAACTAAATATCCATTTAATTTAAATAACGTATGTTGATCCTATATGGGGCTTTTTTCTAGATTACTTTCATTTAGGTTCCCTTTTGTATTTGTAGAAATGAAAGGGTATTCAGTATATTTATTGTAAGTTTGTTATACGATGGGATATTTTAGATGAACTATAAGTTCAATATTTTAAAGGAAAAAGTGAAACTTAACAACCAAAAAAGAATTCTGATTTCATATATTTTTTCAATGGCTTTCAATTCGTGCTCTTATAAACAGAACTGTAGCATCATTTAAAAAGGGATGGGCTGAGTTGAGTGCTCATCTTTTATTTGCAGTCTTTTTGTCTGAATTTGGAGTTTGGCATATTGCCTCAGGAAATAACTGTTGATTGACAATTATAATGAGATAACATTATCGCTTGATTGCTCTTTATGATGCTTACGTTCATAATAATATTCACTACAATATTTCTTGATAATAGAAAAGAATCAAAATATATATTAAAATTTATAAATAATTTTGATAAACTAATATTAGGTATAATTCATACAGAAAAGATGTATGACTGTGTCGCTCTTTGCTGTGATATTTAGGCAGAGCACCTACATCCTTTCTGTAAATCTTAAATATAAGGATGTTAAAGATGAGCAACAGGGAAAATAATAAAACTAATACAGACGTTATTTTAATTGGAGCCGGTATCATGAGTGCGACTTTAGGGACACTCTTAAAAGAATTAGTGCCGGACTGGAAAATTACAGTATTTGAAAAACTTGATAAGGCAGGAGAGGAAAGCTCTAATGAATGGAATAATGCGGGAACAGGTCATTCTGCATTGTGTGAGCTGAACTACACTGTTGAAAAAGCGGATGGATCTATAGATATTAGTAAAGCTGTTAAAATCAATGAACAGTTCCAAGTTTCAAGACAATTTTGGTCATATCTAGTAAACCGCAATTTGATCCGGAATCCGCAGGATTTTATTATGCCATTGCCTCATATGAGTTTAGTACAAGGGGAAACAAATGTAGCATTTTTGAAAAAACGTTTTAAAGCGCTTTCGGATCACCCGTTATTTCAAGGTATGGAGTTTTCTGACGATCCGATAAAACTTAAGGAGTGGATCCCGCTTATTATGCAGGATCGTAAAGTGAGCGGACCTATTGCAGCAACAAAAATTGACTCTGGAACTGATGTTAATTTTGGTGCTTTAACTCGCATGTTATTTGATCACTTAAAGAATAAAAATGTAGATGTCAACTACAAGCATAAAGTTGATAATATTAAACGTACGAGTGACGGGTTATGGGAAGTTAAAGTACGCAATGATAAAGGGGAAATAGAGTATTGTACTGCAAAATTCATCTTTATCGGCGGAGGCGGTGGAAGCCTGCCATTGCTACAAAAGACTGGTATCCCAGAAAGTAAGCATATTGGGGGATTTCCTGTAAGCGGATTATTTCTAGTATGTAATAATCCAGAAGTTGTAGCACAGCATCATGCAAAAGTTTACGGTAAAGCTGCAGTTGGGGCTCCGCCAATGTCTGTTCCGCATCTTGATACACGATTTATCAACAATAAGAAAACATTGTTATTTGGACCTTTTGCTGGTTTTTCACCAAAATTCTTAAAAACGGGTTCAAATCTTGATTTATTAGCATCCGTAAAGCCAAACAATGTTTTAACGATGTTAGCGGCAGGTGCAAAAAACATTCCATTGACAAAATACTTGATTCAACAAGTGTTGTTATCAAAAGAAAAACGTATTAAAGAGTTACAAGAGTTTGTGCCAAACGCCAAAAGTGAAGATTGGGATATCGTTGTTGCAGGACAACGTGTGCAAGTAATAAAAGATACTGCTGAAGGCGGTAAAGGGACACTTCAGTTTGGAACGGAAGTTGTTAGTGCTGCAGATGGTTCAATCGCTGCCTTACTAGGTGCTTCCCCAGGGGCTTCTACGGCAGTTCATGTAATGCTTGAAGTAATCAAAAAATGCTTTCCGGAACGTCTGAAAGCATGGGAACCAAAAATTAAAGAAATGATTCCTTCTTATGGCGTAGCACTAGCAGAGAATCCGGAACTTTTCCAAAAAATACATACTTCAACAGCGGAAACGCTTGGATTGAACGGAAAACGTTTCGGACATAGAAATCAAAGTATATCATGAAAGCGTTAAGCAAAAAAATCGGTAAGTAAGAGGAATGACATGATAGCTAAAAAGCTTAAAATCTTTGATTTATCCGTTGATTGATAATGTGTAGACTGTCATTTCGTATTTCTTTCTGCTAATATTGAATCCTTTTTTTGGATGCGTCTATCATATAATTGGGGAATGGATTAGGCTGCCAATCTAAACAGTCCAAAGTTCAATAAAGTTCACTTTGCTTATGGGGGGATCTGCTCCAACGCTTAGCAACATTCTGAACTAGAAGTGTTGACTAATATCCACATATTTGAGTATTGTGGCAATCCAAACAGTAACTTTGAGAGATATAACGAAAATAACGAAACATGTTGCAGCAAAAAGGTATACCTTTTAAGCAAGGACAGCTGATTATGCTGAAATATTTGTACTTTTGTATAGCTCATATGTGAAATAATAGACAATGAGGGAACATAAATTTAATACTTTGTGAAATTTTGGACTAAGTTCTCTAATTTGTAACATTTAGCAATAAAATACCGCTGACTAAGAAGGAGATTCATAGTAACCTTAAAGAGAATGAATTTAATTAATGAATGAAAGAAATGATACAATGAAAAGATGGAGTCAAGCATTAAGTAGTTTAATAATGATTATGTTACTTGTATTCATAGCAGCGGGTTGTCAATCTTCTAACAGTACGGATTCGTCGAAAACAAATAAGACAGCATCTAAAACGGTTCATAGCGGAAAAGTTGAGATCGATATGAAAAATATGGCCTTTTCCCCTAAGGTTGTTTATGTAACTGAAGGTACTAAAGTAACTTGGAAGAATAAAGATGCAGCACCGCACAATGTCGTAAGTAATTCAGGGGCATTTAAATCAAAAGAACTGTCAGAGGGGAAGACATTTTCCTATACGTTTAATAAGAAAGGTACCTACAAATATAAGTGTACCTATCATGCTGGAATGGATGGGACTGTTATAGTTACAGACAAGAAGCAAGCAATGACAATGGAAACAATGTCGTCAACTGAAAAAGCAGATAGTAAAGGAAAGACTGCACCGTTAGGAACGGGAACTAGCGGTGAACCTAAACAAGCCGATGGTATTCGTTTACTTCCATATAAAATGGTCAATGGCTATAAAGTTTTTCACCTAAATGCTAAGCAAGTATGGTGGGAAGTTAAGCCTGGTAAAAAAGTGAAGGCATGGGCTTATAACGGAACTGTTCCAGGTCCAGAAATTAAGGTCAATCAAGGAGATAAGGTCAAAATCATTGTCAAAAACGATCTTTCTGAAGGCACGACTGTACATTGGCATGGACTTGATGTTCCATTTAAGCAGGATGGAACTGGTGGAGTGAGCCAGCCTGATATTAAGCCAGGTGAGACTTGGACATATACGTTTACTGTCAATGCTTCACCAGGTACGTATGCTTACCATAGCCATCCGATGAAAGATATGTTGAAGCAAGAACAAATGGGGCTATTTGGAGCATTTATTGTAGAGCCTAAAGGAACAGGATGGAAACAAGTACATCCTGGTTATCAAAAAGAATACACAGTACTTGTCAATGATTCACCACAGTTTGGTTACACTATTAACGGACGGTCTTATCCAGCAACACCGGTGTTACCAGCCAAGGTTGGGGATAAAATCCTTGTTCACTTGATTAATATCGGCTCAATGGTCCATCCAATGCATTTACATGGCATGCATTTTCAGGAAATAAGCCAAGATGGTGTGCCTTTACCTTCACCAGTAACGATGGATACAATTGCGACTGCACCGGGCACAACCTATGATATATCTTTTAATGCAAATCAAGTAGGAAAGTGGTTATTCCACTGTCACATTACAGATCATGTTGTTGATAGTAATGGAGATATGTCAGGTATGATTACTACATTTGATGTAAAAAAATAAACTTGCGATGAATGAAGTTGGTAACTTAAAGGTTACCAGCTTTTTTTCGCTCAGAACCGCAGTACTTGGAATGTAAAATTCCGCTCCAAAGGATTCGCTTTCTGCAGCAGACCTGCTTGGACGTGCAGCAAGTAGAAGTTGCATGGCTGTCATGAATTTTAAAAGGCGTTCAGAATGGATTCATTCTGAACGCCTTTGTTGGCAAATGAAGAGTATTTTCATAGCCCGCATTTGTCAACCACCTGTTTTGATCCTATTTTGTCTGCATGAGCAGGTAGATGAAATACGGTGCACCAAGAATGGATATAACAATACCAACAGGAAGTTCCATAGGTGCCATAACGACACGTCCTATTGTATCTGCAATAAGAAGAATACAGGCTCCAAGAAGAGCGGACAATGGTAAGAGTTTTTCATGTTTTAAGCCAATAAGGCTTCGCGCAATATGTGGAGCGATAAGACCTAAAAAGGTAATGCCGCCTCCGACTGATACGCAAGCACCGGCTAGACCAACTGCGATAATTAATAGCTTTAGACGTTCCTTTTCAGGAGGGACACCTAATCCTATCGCAATGGTATCACCTAAACTGAAGACATTTAAAGTACGTGACTTATAGATTGCTAAAGGAACGAGGATGATTAACCATATGAGAGTAGAGACTACAAAATCCCAGTTTGTTGCCCAAATACTGCCTGATATCCATGTCAATGTTTTTGTGAAATCTTGTGGATCCATTTTCATTTGTAAGACTAAAGTTCCAGAAGCGAAGGCTGCATTGATACCAATACCTACTAAAATAAGACGCATAGGACTGACCTTGCTATTTTTTCTAGAAATGATATAAATTAGTACAGCGGCAACAAAAGCACCTGCTAATGCTGTAAATGGCATGACAAAGACAGAAAGTGTTCCTGTTAGAAAAGTTGTACTATTTGTTAAAAATGTAAATAAAACTACGGCAAAACTTGCACCTGCATTGATACCAATGACTCCAGGATCTGCCAATTGATTTCTTGTGATACCTTGCAAAATGCCTCCTGCTACAGCAATGCCGGCACCAATCAGCATTGCCAGAATAATACGGGGTAAGCGAAATTCAAATAATGTTAATCGTTGATTACCAACATCATGGCCAAAAAAGGCAGACCAAACCTCATAAAGGGGGATTTTCATATAGCCTGTATTGATGCTGACAACAAAAACAATGATTAGTATGATTACGAGAAAAGTCATTAATGCTATGTATTTCAATGTATGATTAGTTGAATTTTTTACCATTTATAGCGCCCCTCCTTCCTTGCGTGCCAAATAAAGAAAGAATGGAACACCAATAATTGCTGTGACCGCTCCAACTGGTGTTTCAAAAGGAGCATTAATCATTCTTGCTAGAATATCTGCACCGAGCAGAGCAAGTGCCCCAAGGATAGCGGAGCAAGGAATGATAAAGCGATAATCTGATCCAACGAGAAAACGTGTAATATGAGGGATCACTAGCCCAATAAAACCGATCATGCCGGCGATTGACACTGATGCTCCTGTAAGTAACAAGACAACGACAATGCCTGTAAATCGCACAAATTTCGTCTTTTGTCCCAGTCCTGTTGCGACTCCTTCCCCAAGACTTAAAACAGTAATAGAACGTGAAAGAATTATCGCAATTACAATACCGATGATGATGATAGGCATCACATATTTTAATTGATTTAATTGGATGCCAGCAATGCCCCCAGCATACCAATAACTCATATCTTTAGAAACGTTAAAGCGCAGCCCAATTGCTGTTGATAAAGCGCTGAGCAAGGAAGAGATTGCCGATCCAGCAAGCGCTAGTTTAACTGTTGCGTTTCCACCTTTGGCGACAGCGACAATCGAAAAAACAAGTGCTGCACCTACTCCAGCCCCAACAAATGAAAATAAAAGCGAGTTCCTATAAGTAAGATTTGGAAAAAATGCAAAAGCAATCGCCATAAAAAACAGTGACCCTGATGTGACCCCTAATATAGAAGGGGAAGCAAGGGGATTTCTTGTCATTCCTTGCATAATCGCTCCCGACACTGCTAAGCCGGCCCCAACAAAGACTGCTGCAAGTGCCCGAGGTAGACGTAGATCGTGAATAATGACATGTGTAGAATTTGTTGGGTTATAAAAAAAGATACCTTTCCAAACGGTCGCATAATGAATATTGGATGCTCCAAAATAGATCGAGCTGACAATGGCAAGAATTACAGCGATCCATCCAAAGCTAAGAATAAGATAAGCAAGCTTCCTTTTATATGGTTTATCATTATGTATGCTTTGTAATTCATCTTTCGTTAAATCTTTCTTCACTATGTTTCCTTCTTTCTCGCAATTTCATTAAGCAAGGATGTTGACAAATAAATAGTCAAAACGTCAATTTTTGTATAAATATTCAAAAAAGCATTGACAGAAGAGGAGAATTCCGCTTTAATTGATGTTGATAATCATTATCAATTTGATTCGATACATATTTTATCATAACTTTAGGGGGATTAAAATGATTTCTAGAAAAAAAACAGTAAAAGTAATGCAATTGTGTGGAGTTGCGCTTCTATCAGTAGGATTAGTAGCGTGTGGAAATAATGGTCATTCTAGCAATGATAATGGAAGTAAATCTTCTGTACAGGAACAATCTAAAACCCGTCAAGTAACAGATGCAATGGGACATAAATTGGAAGTTCCAACGCATCCTAAACGAGTATTGGCATCGTATTTAGAAGACTATCTTGTAGCACTCGATGTGAAACCGGTTGCCCAATGGAGTGTTTCTAATGGTATTCAAGATTACTTGCAATATAAGTTGAAAGGCGTACCTACTATTTCATATGACCTTCCTTTTGAGTCTGTTGAAAAATTCAAACCAGATTTAATTATTATGGATTCTGCTGATATGGTAAGTGGAGGAAAATATGATAAATATAACAAAATTGCTCCGACATATGTTGTAGGAAAAGAAAAGAATAATGATTGGCGTAAAGAATTGCTTGCAGTAGGTAAAGTAGTAAATAAAGAAGATAAAGCGAAACAAGTACTTGCAGATTATGATAAAAAGGCAAAGGCTGCAAAAGCGAAACTAGCAAAAGATGGAAAATCCCCTTCAGTAGCAGCAGTTTGGCTAGTTGGTGGTAAATTCTTTATCGTGTCTAAAAATCTCTCAAGTGGAGATGTTTTGTACAATGATTTAGGATTAAAAGTTCCTAAAGTAGTAGAAGAAATTTCAGCGAAAGCAACAAGTAATTGGAATCCAATTTCACTTGAAAAGTTAACAGAACTTGATGCTGACTATATCTTCCTCATTAATAGCGATAAAAAGGATTCAAGTATGTTACAACAACCACTATGGAAAAATATTCCTGCTGTTAAACATCATCATGTTACTGAGTTACCAGCAAGCTCTAGCTGGTTATATACAGGTACGATTGCCAATAAGCAAATTATTGATGACGTATTAAAAGCAATTGATAAATAAACATTAAAACCAAGAGGCTCGGGACAAAAATCAAAAGTGTTTAGCTAAAGACGAATATTGCACAAATCAGCTCCGGAAAGTGAAGTATATTTCTGGAGTGGGATTGGAGCGCAATATTTGGGGTTTCTTTCGTTCACATCCTTTTGTCCTGGCCTCTATTTTTATTGGTACCTATATGAATATAGTTATTGCATTTGTAATTGAAATCGAGACTGTCGCTACTGATGATCATTATAGGAAAATAAGTTAAATTAATTGAGTGCTGAGAGGGCTATATTCTAATTTAAAAATAAAATGTTTATTTTTTATTTGACGTCGATATACCTGTGCGGGTATAATGTGGTAATTATCTGTCCAATCTAGTTTATAAAAAACTATGTGACAGCATTTTAATTGAGACGGCATGTTGCGATATAACGATGTAGCAGTGAAATAATGGATATCCCATTTACATTTAAGAATAAATAACGAATGTTTAATAGATTAAAGGAGGAACATATATGTTGTATGACGATCAAATGAAGAATAGAGTTAAACGTATTGAAGGACAATTACGGGGAATTTTAAGGATGATGGAAGAAAACAAAGATTGTAAAGATGTGATAACACAGTTATCAGCTGCAAGAACAGCGATCGATCGGACAATTGGTGTTGTTGTAAGTTCTAATTTGGTGGAATGTGTTCAAAAGGCTGAAGCAGAGGGAAGAAGTGCAGAAGAACTTGTGAAAGAAGCTGTCAACCTTTTAGTAAAAAGTCGATAGGTTGACATCCTCTTTTATTTATCATATTATATACCCGTGGGGGTATTCATGAGTGAAACCATAACGTTTATTTTCACTAGTCCATACTGCTAAAATGGTGAAAAGTTTAAAAAGTAGGTATGAATTTTTAAAATTCATAAGATCATTTTCACAAACTTATATACCCATACCGGTATACTAATAAGACAGCCTAGAAGATAAAAGATTTATGAGCAGGAGGTGAAAATAATTCATTTAAATTAATTAAGGAGATGTTAAATTTGGAATATCTATATTATATTATTCTCACATTTATTATTTTCCTTGTTCTTCGGCGTTTATTTCCAACTAATTGGGTGAGAAATATAACTACAACAGAATTGAAGAAAGAATTAAAAGAAAAAGATAGACAATTTGTGGATGTTCGTACACCTCGTGAAGATAAAGAAAGCCATATCAAGGAACTTGAAAATATCCCACTTTATCAATTACCTCAAAAATTAAATCAACTTTCTAAGGAGAAGTTGTTGTCATTTGCCAGAGTGGAATGAGAAGTATTAGGGCTTGCAAAATCATTAAAAAGCAGGGATTTAAGCAAGTGACGAATGTGAAAGGAGGTATGAATAGCTGGTTATCATTTTTTTAGGAGGGGAGAGTATGAGAGAAATTTCAGCAAAAGAAGTAGAAACATTAATTGAAGATGGAAAGAGTTTAAATATTATTGATGTACGGGAAGCTAAAGAAGTTTTAGTTGGAAAAATTCCTGGTGCTATCAACATACCTTTACGGTTAATTGAGTTTCGTATGCATGAATTAGACAAATGTAAAGAGTATATAATGGTTTGCCGTTCAGGCGGTAGGAGCGGTCGTGCTACGCAGTTTTTGGAAAAACAAGGATTTAATGTGATCAATATGAGCGGTGGAATGCTTGCTTGGAAAGGAAAAGTTGAATAATTTTTATATACATTTATATACCTATGTAGGTATATTGTAGGAGGAGATATTATCATGACAAGTGTAAAGGCGGACATTATTTTAGATGCGAAAGGGTTAACTTGTCCAATGCCAATCATAAAAACAAAGAAAGCAATGGAGAATCTTGTGGCAGGTCAAGTAATTGAAATTCAGGCAACAGACAAAGGCTCAAGGGCAGATATTCAAGCATGGGCTCAAAGTACTGGCCATCAATATTTAGGCACAATTGATGAAGGGGAGGTTCTTAAGCATTATTTACGAAAAGTATCTGCGGATGAAGAAGAAGAAGATAAAAAACACCCTAATGTCATTAACAATGAGGATCTAGAAAAATTGCTGAATGCTAACGAAAGTATAACTATACTCGATGTAAGAGAGGCTGCAGAATATGTTTTTAATCATATTCCAAATTCTATCTCTATTCCTTTAGGAGAATTAGAAGAACATATAGACGAACTAAATAAGGAAGAAAAGATCTTCGTGATATGCCGTACAGGTAATCGCAGTGATCTAGCAGCACAGAAATTAGTTGCGGAAGGTTTTACAAATGTTGTAAATGTCGTACCAGGTATGAGTGAATGGACTGGAAAAACATTAAGTATAAATGATTCACATTAACATAAGAAGAGACGTTGAAAAGACTGGATTATGAAATATAAAAATAAAATTAGGAGGAATATAACATGAGTAAAAAGGTAGCAATTATCGCAAGTAATGGTGGGCTGTTCGATGCGTATAAAGTATTTAATATCGCAACTGCAGCTGCAGCAACCGATCAAGAGGTAGCAATATTTTTCACATTTGAAGGTTTAAATTTAATTCATAAAGAAGCTTATCAACAACTTCCAATGCCTGAGGGAAAAGAACATTTTGCAGAAGGATTTGCGAAAGCAAATATACCTAGTATTCCTGAATTAGTTGCTATGGCGCAAGAATTAGGGGTTACATTTATTGGCTGCCAAATGACTATGGATGTCATGGGATTGGAAAAGGAACAGTTTATTGAAGGGGTAGAAGTCGGAGGAGCAGTAACGTTTTTACGATTTGCTAAAGACGCAGATATAACATTAACATTTTAGTCAGTTAATTATCGAAAATAATATACCGTAGGGGGTAATAGAGAAATGGCTGTTCATCTAATGTCACCAGCTGATCTAACAAAAAAAATATTTCATAACGAAAAGTTATTTATTCTAGATGTAAGAAACGAAAATGATTTTAAAGATTGGAAAATTGAAGGAAGACATTTCCAATCTTTAAATATTCCTTATTTTGAATTACTCGATGGTGTAGACGCAATTATAGACAAACTTCCTTTAGATAAAGACATTTTAGTCGTATGTGCTAAAGAAGGATCTTCCGTTATGGTGTCAGATATGCTTTCTGCGGCAGGCTTAACAGTTTCTTACTTAAAAGGTGGAATGGAAGCGTGGAGCGAGCATTTAGAGCCTGTTAAAGTGGGTGATTTAAGACATGGGGGAGAAATTTATCAATTTGTTCGTATTGGCAAAGGCTGTCTATCTTATATGGTTGTCTCTGATGGAGAAGCAGCATTAATTGATGCAACGCGAATGATTGATCATTATTTACATTTTGCTGAAAGTATTGGAGTTAACATTACACATGTTTTTGATACACATCTTCATGCAGATCATATTTCTGGCGGCCGTCTTATTGCTGAGAATACAGGTGCAACATACTGGCTTCCATCAAAGGATGCAGCAGAAGTTATATTCAAATATCATCCTTTAGAAGACGGCAGTAATATAACAATTGGCAATACAAAAATGAACATCCATGCATTGCATACACCAGGACATACGATCGGTTCAACTTCATTTGTTGTGGATGAACAATTCTTACTTTCCGGTGATATTTTGTTCATTGATTCAATTGGCAGACCTGATTTAGCTGGTTTAGCTCAAGATTGGGTAGTAGATTTAAGAGAGACGCTTTATAAACGTTACAGAGAATTATCTGATGATTTAGTTGTTCTCCCAGCTCATTTTATGACAATTGGGGAGCTAAATGAAGATGGAACAGTATCAGAACATTTAGAAACACTATTCGCAAAGAACCACGGATTAAACGTTGAAGACGAAATTGAATTTAGAAATTTGGTTACGGAGAATTTACCTCCACAACCGAACTCATATAAAGAAATTCGTCAAACTAATATGGGGAAAATTACCCCTGATAAAAAAAAGCAGCGGGAAATGGAAATTGGGCCGAATCGTTGCGCTGTCCGATAAGAGACTAAAGGAATTTAAGAAGTAAAATATAGTGTCATCGTCTTCTATGCATACTGTAAAAATATTCATAAAATTGAATACGTTCGTATACTTTCGCTCAAACAACTGAAAAAAGATAAATTTAAAAGAGGTTTCTTATTTAGAGAGGCGGCGTAAAAATGGATGTCAGTTTTATTGTGACCATTTTTTTAGTCGGATTTATTGGTTCATTTATCTCTGGAATGTTTGGGATTGGTGGGGCTATTATTAATTTCCCATTGCTATTATTTGTTCCCGCAGCACTCGGAGTTGCACATTTTACTTCACATGAGGTAGCAGGAATAACGGCCATACAAGTGCTCTTTGCAACAATGGGCGGTGTTTGGATCTATCGGAAAGGCAGCTATTTAAATAAAAAATTGATTGCTTATATGGGGATTAGTATATTAGTAGGCAGTTTCATAGGGGGATTTGGTTCTAATCATCTAACTGAAAACACCATTAACATGATTTATGGGATGCTAGCGCTATTGGCAGTTATCTTAATGTTTGTGCCTAAAAAAGGATTAGATGATGTTTCTTTCGAACAAGTAAATTTTAATAAACGGCTAGCTGTATTGCTTTCTTTTATTGTTGGGATTGGTGCTGGTATTGTTGGGGCTGGCGGAGCTTTTTTATTGGTACCAATTATGTTAACAGTATTAAAAATACCAACTAGAATGACGATTGCATCTTCATTAGCTATTACGTTTATCTCTTCAATTGGATCAACTGTTGGAAAGATTGCAACGGGACAGGTTGAATTTATGCCAGCTATTATGATCGTCTTAGCTAGTTTAATTGCTGCACCTATCGGGGCAAAAATAAGCAAAAGAATGGATACAAAAATCTTACAAGTTATGTTAAGTGTTTTATTATGTATGACAGCAATAAAAGTCTGGATTGACATTCTATGATACAGCGGTGTATGAAATAGAAAAGGGAATATTTTTGGAAAGGTTTCAACCAGCTTCAATTCTATGATCATAATTTTGTTCATGAACAAAACGGAGATGATATATATGGGAATATGGGTATGGGTGTTAATGATATTCCTTATAGCATTTGTAAAATTATTAGTAACATGTCCTCCAACCTTTATTGTAGATTGGTTTGTTAGTAAATTCGAAGTCCATCCAAAGCTCAGTAATGAGACTGCAACCGTAGATATCAATGGAGAACGTTTAGACGGAGAAGAAAAAATACAAGTGATTAACGAATTTAACGAAGCAATATTTTTACAAAAGTATTATGTACATCCAAAGAAAAGTGGAACCCCATTGATTATTAATACAAAGATCGGCAAAAAAAATGCCAGATTATTTGTGTACATTTACAATGATCATGTTGATGTGTTTAAACATGATAAGAAAAAAATCATTGCGTATAAATTATTGTCAGAGGGATTTCAAAAAAGAAAACAATTTTTTAATGTGAATGTTTAAGGGGGAATATCGCTTTTCCCCCTTAAATTTGATTATTTATTAAGATCGTATCTAGTATGGAGCGATCTTTATTTTTTCGCAATGAATTACTTTCCCATTATTTTTCGAGTAGTTTGATCATAAATATTGGACTTTATAGTGAGAGCTAAACCAATAGCATAGTTGAAAAAATATTGTTTATTTTTCTGAGTCTTGCGCTAATGATTTTCTGTCAATCGCTTCTGGCTGCTTTTCTAACCAGCCATATTTCACCATGATTTTATAACAAGTTGAGCCAGCGTGCATTGCATGGTTTAGTACTTTTTCATAATTTAAAATGATATCTGACCTTAAGCTTGCACCTATTGATGCACCATAATAGGAAAGTGCTGCATTCACTAAAAACGCTGCATGAAACACCATTAATTTGTCTGAAAACGGGCTTACTTTAGAGTCAGTGATTTCAGCATCCCATGACTCAGGTATTGGTAAATGGTCTTGTTGTAAGATTGTATTGAAACTTTCAGCATCTTTCCCCGATAATTCTACGTTTTTTACCATAAATTTACGAACTTCTTCTAGTTCTGCTACTTGACTAAAAGCCAAGCTCAATGACCTCACAAATCCGGTTTTCTTTGAATTAAAGAAAAGGTTGCTAATTTCGGAACTATTGAGTGGTCTTTTGTCTCCGAATAGATTTGAAATTATTCCTGTTGAATCAACGAACTCTACTTCATGTGATGAAGGTATGGTCGGTACACTCGAATAAAAAGGTTGATTTTTAGCCAAATTTACTATTTTTTGAAACAAATCTTTAGATGTTACAAGGCATTCATAAAAATAGTTTTGAATGTCTTGTCGTTCTGAATTTGTAATTGCCAAACTATAGGCAGTTAAACCATGAATCGCCATAATGTAGGAATAAAAAAGTAAAAAAGAGTCGGTAAATAGCCGCGGAGCATTGAGATTTACATCTTTCTCAGTAAACCCTAATGGGATTTGGTAATTTTCACTCTCCAAAAATTCGGTAATTTTTGCGATGTGCCCTTCAGATAATTGCAATGAAAGCTCTAGAATTGATTTTATCTCTTCATCCTCAACAATGTTAAGAAAGTATTTATAAACACAAATTGCCATACTATCCCCTAAATATTGAAGCCAAAGAGCGGACAGCTCCGCAGCAGTTAAAGTATTTTTCTCCGCTTTCTTCGTTATTTGTGTAAGGAGGGAAGTGATTTCAGCGCTTGAAATACCGGATTTCACTTTTTCCTCAATAAATTGCTGGAAAAGATTTTGTACTTTTGAAGTAGCTATGTTGCTATTATGATGCGTATTGTCAATCATTTGTTTTAATAAAGTGTGGATTTCTGGATTGTTTGTACTTTTATTATTCTTGTCTTGAGAAAATATGGGCAAAATTTCTGATATAGTAAGCTGCTTTTTTTTTAGCTTATCTACTAATTGGTTTAAAAGCTCCGGTAATGCAGGATTTGTTTGATCGTTCGCTCCAGTACCCAAAAGAAATACCTCCAATTGTCGTTACGGTTATAATTTGACATTATTTTATGATATTCGTGATGAAGTATACACATAAATCAGAAGGCATTTCTTTCTTTTGAAAATGTCAAAAACATTAATGAAAAGCAAAACATTGTAGAAAACTATTCGTAACTAAAAATGTTGGGGTGATGATATGCTGATAAAAGGGGATATTATTTCGGGAGAATTTGATGAATATAGGAATGAATTTGCCTTGCAACAGGTAAAACATTTCTATATGGAATCCACTATAAATGGAAATCAATTAAATACACTTTATGATTATTTGAAAAAACATGTGAATGAAGATGAAGGTCAAATTATTACACTGTATGACCAAATGCCAGTCAGTTTAACATCTGAGGAAACTAGTCATTTCATAGGTGATTTAGAAAAAATCCGTACAATGTTTCACAACTTATAATTGTATGAAAACATCCTACCGTATTAGTTTTAGTTTATGAAAACTTGAAGGCTGATTTGCGCTTTAGGAGGGTTGCTTCCCGCGGGCAGTCAGGGAGCTTCCTCGGCATGCGCCTGCGGAGTTTTGCGCTTTTTGCTCTAATCAATTTTTATGGACGATTAAGTGAATAACATTTATTGAAAATTATATTAATACAGAGCCTTCGTATTAAGCGAATTGCTCATTTTAAATCCTACTCTATTTTTTAGATACTTGTCTGTTCCACCTTGCTCTCTAAGAGCATTTTATATATAGAATATAAAGTGAAAGGTGATTATGTATGAGTAAGCATAGGACAAGTAACCATGATAATCTTTGGATGTCAGATAGCCTAAGCACATCAAGCAGTTCCCAAAATATCTTTAGAACATCGAGTAGCAGCAGTTCTCAACAAGTAGATGAATTTAGAACATCAAGCAGCAGTTTTCATCACACCGACGCTTTTGATGCATCAAGCAATTTTCAATTAAGTGACTTGAGCGCATCAAATTCTGTACAAAATGTCGAGAGCGTTCGTAATAATGCTGATAACACGATTTATTGTGATCCTCAGTATGTTGTTGAAGACACTTACGTTGAGAGAGAAGTAACATATGTTCATCCAGTTATATATATAAATAGAAAGCACATCGTGAACGTTCCACGGCATGTTTATGAAACCGTAACAAAAAATATTATTGACGATCCAGGTATTCCGGACGAATGTGAGGACTGCGATAAACATAAAAAAGACAAAAAGCGTCATAAAAACGATTACGAATAATGAGTAAAAGGTTGAGACAACGCTCAAAAGTGGTTAGCTAAAGCACAATGTTCGCGGTTTCTTAGCCCATATACTTTTATCCCTGCCTCCTATTTTAAAGTCATCTTTTAGAATGGGGCAGCAGAAAAATAAGAGCCCTTTTCTTATATCGGAAAAAGGGCTTTTTAATAGGTATGTATTGATATGTTAAATAATTTTTATGTAAATAACGATAAGATAATAAGTGCTTAAACAATAAATGACAATGATACAATCAGTAAAATTAAGTAAGTAAAAAAATAAATTGCTCCACAAATAGAAAAAATCCCCAGTGTTCGACAAGTGACACAAAACAATGTAGAACGATTACCTATTTTTGGTGATATGTCTAGAAATAAGGATATTCCTAATAATATCCATGCCGCCGCAGCACACAAATTAAAAAGGATGATTTTAGATATATGTACGAATTGAAAATAACTCGGGAACTCTATTATCGTTCCAGGTTTTGGTGAAACTTTATTAAAATGAACCGTGAAATAACTAAGTAAAATGCAGCAAACAAGTAGAATAAGAATGGTTAACCATGATTTAGTTATCATATGACATATACGTTGAGGCTGCATAGTTTTTAATATTTCCCCCCTTATTTAAATATTGATAATGATTATTGATTCTAATATCAATTGTAACAAAATTGGTTTTTTTGCGAAACCATTGTTGAAATATTAGTAGTTCTGTAGGATTTTGTTTCATTTTTCAATAAATTTTATTCACTTCGAAGTATTTAATATTTCCCCTATGATAGACGAAATAATTAAGTACATAGAGAATTTCTAATATAATGGGATAAGTATTATTTTTAATGTCTGGGCAAAATAGTATAGAGGTGATTCATTTGAAATTTAGATTCATTCAAAAATTAAATGTTATGTACTATAGTGCAATCGTTGGCTTAGTTTTAACCACAATTTATACTGCAGTATTAATGACACTTGTAAATAAAACAAATAACAGAGTCAAAAATATTTACCAAAATCAAAACCAAAATTAATATAAGTTTTAGCATTGAGTTTAATTTTTGTCCTTATAAGTACTAAAAACTTTGATCAGATCGCGAGAATGGATATACTTATGGATATATTTTTATGCTGAATCTCCAGCAAATAAAATAATTATGAGCTCCTAACGAGTGACTTTTAATACTTTTTTGAATATAAATTGGTAAAGATGGAAATTGTGATAAAAAGGAGCGTATAAATGATCGGACTTTTATTATCAATTTTCATCTTTAACCTGGTCGCTTTTACCACAAATAAACGTCTAACAATAAATCAGATTGTACACATTTGGTACTTTACCACTCTTTTACAGATGGCTTTCGATATGGTTATTGAATTTAAATATTTTGGATATTGGTATTTCACTAAAAAAATTGAGTGGGGGAGTTATTTAATTCATACGGTATTATTGCCACCAGTTAATATGATGTTTCTAAATTGGTATCCATTTAACAAAAAAATAGGAATAAAAATATTCTATATTTTATTTTGGAGCCTAGGTTGCTTACTTTATGAGTTAATTACACTATTGCCAGAACCGATAGGATATTTCCACTATGGTTGGTGGAATATATGGAATTCAGCTATTGAGAATCCATTCCTTTTTGTTATTTTGTTATTTTATTACAAGTGGATTTGTAAGATTGAAGCAAAAATAAAAAATCCAAATGTATAAAAAAGAAGTTCATATATTTGGACTTCCTTTTAATGTCAATAGGTGTAACTGAAATGTTTTCACAAAGGTTTGCAGTTGTGTTCTAGGATTTAAAGAATGGGCTAAATTGAAGATTGAGTTAATAGTATTTAAAGCAAAGTATGTTTGCGAATTTCCATTCTAGAATTTTTCGTAAGGGTCCTATTTAATTCATCCAGATTAAATATTTTTAAGTTATCCATAATATATCCTCCTTTCTTTTGAGGGGATATATTATTAAATGTATGTTTTTATGGACTTGTTCGGGTATAGAAGAATTTAATATATCGAAAAGAAGCACAGCCAGGAAAGAGAAAAAGGGAAGGAACAAAGGTTTAATTTGATAAATTTATAGAAATACCGGAGAATAGATAAACTATAAATTTGGATTGATTTGTGAGAATCTGTGGAAAAATGAACATGTTGATTGTCTTATGGAGAATATGATGTAAACCGTTTATAATCATCTTTCTCATATGGAAGGCCCTCATATGTAAAAGGGCCTTTTTATGTTATTCTATCTTTTCGTTTGTATAAGGATTTCCACTAATATTTGTTCGCATTTCCTTAGTTACTTCAATCGGTTCATCCATTGTAAAGTCATTTTCGGAAGATTTATTATTCATCATACCACTGCCATCATAGTAATTTGGCTTTTCATTCATAGGTAATTTCACCTCCATAGACATAACTTCTACATTCCTTTTCTATTTATTCATTTATATTAGGAAAAATTTCACATTATTTTTTAAGTAAATAGGTAAAAAATAATAATTTTATGGTAATATAATACTATCATTCGTTATTATTTCCATTTGGAAAGGCTCTCGCGTTTTGTGAGAGCTTATTTTTTTGGTATTTCCATGTGAAAAAAGAGGCCGGGGCAAAACCAAAAAGTGGTTATCGAAAAGCGAATATAGCACAAATCAGCTCCGGAAATTTACGTAGAAGCCTGCAAGAGGCTCACCAGCCGCCGTGGGCTTGGAGCGCAATATTTGGGTTTTTTTCGTTAACATACTTCTGTACTAGCCTCCCATTGTTTACTTAATATTAGACAAAATTATGAAAGCTTTTTATTGACTATGCTGACAAACCACTTGTTAAAAATTCCTAATACTAAATAAATGATAAATGAATAGATTAAATACCAATGTATTGGTCTGTAAATATGCAACCATTCAAAAAGTGGTTCGAACAGGAATGCAGCTCCAAATGATAAAATGGACTGGGCAATAAAAAAAGTTTTCCATGATTTAAAATATTGATATACAACCATATAAGTAACCGGCATAAGTGCTAAGTCAACAGGATTTAATCGAGAGCTGATTGGAACTAGTTGATACTGGTAAATCCAGCATAAATAGTAAGAACCGATGTCATCCAACAGTATAGAATAAATAGAAATTAAACTACCGTAAAATAAAGTCTCAAACAATCTTTTAGGATCGATGAATTTTATCCACAAGACCCAAGGTATAATAGATAAAAGGAGAAGGAACCACCAATTAGTTGTAAAAACAACTTCATTAAACCAATAATCAAGTCTAACTTCTCTTATTTGCTCAGTTAAGCCAATTAATTTATTTATATATCCATCAACTCCATTGATTACTGATATATAAATATTTATCAAAAACCCTCCTGATTATACAATTATTGGGAATAATAGGACATAACTACTATCTGGGAAAGTGCGAAATTACGCTAACTATATGTGACAAGGTTTAAGTCAATAGATGTGCGTATACAAAATCAAATGTAGAGTGGGATTTGTTCGGAATAATTTTGCTGTTAGTTGTTAAAAAACTGTCAATTGCAGTTTTTTGCTATAAAGCTACCCAATTAATAAAGGATAGTTGAAAAATACATATTTATCAGCGTTATAGCACATCAAATCTATCCTTTTTGAATAGATGTCCGATCTACTGAGATTTTACCAATGACCTCTTTTTGCAATATTCGTCAATAAAAGAGGTAATTCTTACTTATTGTCGAATTTAAAATAGAATTATTTATTACTTATAGTGAAAGAAGGGAATTTCATTGGATTGGAAAGAAAAACTTATTACGGAATTAAAAATTGAAACGCAAAGTAACCAGTTAAATACTGGAGAAAAAGTGATTAACTTTTTTATCGATCAATTTGAAACAACTTTAGCGAGACCAATATCATTATTTGATCCAAATTTGGTCGAAATTGATAAAGATTCCCCTAATGAAGTTTTTCTTTATGTTGATGAAAAATCATTACATATTCGATATTCAGAAGTAAAGGGCATTGCATCTATTACTGGCGGAAATTTTGAAGTAGAAATTCTTGTAAATAAATCAGGGAAAACGTATTTACAAACGAAAGATGATTTAGGGCAAACAGTTAAAAGGTTTGTAGATGAATCTTTAGTTGATGAAATATTCAAATAGGCATTTTACTGCTAACTGGAAAGCATCTTTCGAGATGCTTTTTTTTATAGACAAATTAAGGTGAAAAACGATGTAAAAGGGGGGGGAAGAAGTGGAGAAAACGTAGGAGTTATTCTTACAGCACCCACTATGATAGAGTAAATCCTAGTAATAGTTGGAAAAATAAAGAATAGCATACAGCTGCTTCTTAAAAGAATATGAATTTAAACAATCTCATGCAAAGACGTATGCTGATGCCCGTCAAAGAAATGGTTCAAGATAATGTAAACAAAAAGTACATAACTAAAAGAAATACCCCCTGGATCGTAATAAATTGACTATCCGATTCAGAGTTTTTTCTTTTTAGAAGACCTCTAGAGCACTTATCTAGTGTTTATGTTAATTAACGGATCAAGTGGAATATTAAGGCTGCTTTATTTTTAGAGCAGTCATCAAGCATAGTCCTTTTTTTAGTTGCTAAACTAATACGATTCCTCTAACGTATATTCGTCTCGATTTGCTTTCTCAATATTGCACCTCACATCACATTAGTATATTGTTGTATTCAGTAAAATGGTTCATCAACTTAAACTATTAAACCATTTATTGGAGGTATTTTACTGAATGAATAAACAGGACCAACTAAATATGATCAAAGAGGATTTTATTAATTGTCAAAAAATACTATTGGCAATTGGTGATGAAACACGTCAGTCTATTTTGTTAGTTCTAATGGGGACGGATTGTCAAACAGGATTACGTGTGGGTGAAATCACTGAACAAACACATCTTTCTCGACCTGCTGTGTCCCATCATCTTAAAGTTTTACGAGATGCCGGTGTTATTTTAATGCGTAAAGAAGGGACAAAAAACTTTTACTATATTAATGTACGTACAGAATTAGGTTTATTAAAAACGCTTGTGTTGGATATTGATAAGTTCATGCAGAACTTTTATTGAATGGGCATTTAAACACATATTATTTGGAGGTATAGGCTATGAGAGCAATGGTTATTGATAGGTATGGAAAAGTTCCAATGCGTTTGGTAGAAATGCCGGCACCTAAAATTGGTGAATATGAGGTACTCGCAGAAATTCATGCAGCTAGTATTAATCCTATTGATTTTAAGATACGCGATGGGAAAGTGAAATTGTTAGTGAAATATAAAATGCCTCTTATCTTAGGGAATGACTTTTCTGGTGTCGTTGTTAAGGTTGGCGCAAAAGTGACTCGTTTTAAAGTTGGCGACGAAATATATGCACGCCCACGTAAGAGTAAGATCGGAACTTTTGCTGAATATATAGCTATTCATGAGGATGACATCGCCTTAAAACCTAAAAATTTGAGCTTTGAAGAAGCAGCATCGATCCCACTTGTTGGGCTGACCTCCTATCAAGCTTTAACAGACATTTTGCAATTACAAAAGGGACAAAAAATTTTAATTCAAGCTGGGGCTGGTGGTGTCGGTACCTTCGCTATTCAATTGGCTAAATTAATGGGTGCTACTGTTGCAACGACTGCCAGTGAAGCTGGTTCAAATTTAGTAAAATCTCTTGGTGCAGATGAAATTATCAATTACAAGACAGAAAAATTCGAAGAGCTACTAAAAAACTATGATGCAGTGTTTGATACACTTGGGGGCGAGATCCTCGAAAAATCATTTGAAGTGATCAAAAGCGGAGGAAAAATTGTTTCCGTTTCGGGATTACCAAATGCCCGTTTTGGTAAAGAATATGGTTCTGGATTTTTTAAAACGATGTTGTTTTCGATAGCTAGTCATAAACTCACTAGGCTTGAAAAAAAGCATAATGTTCAATATACGTTTTTGTTTATGAAGCCAAGTGGAGAACAATTACGTAAAATTGCAAACTTTATCGAGACTGGTAAAATCAAACCTATCATTGATAGAATTTTTCCTTTTGAAGATGCTCAAAAAGCGATGGAATATGCGGAGGCAGGAAGAGCAAAAGGGAAAATAATATTAAAAATCAGATAGTTGTCAAACGAAACAAAAATATATCCTGACTTTCCATTTTTTCTGTTTAATGATTCTATTTCACCAAAAATAGCCCATTACATTATGGGCTATTTTTTACTAATAATTGTATATATTCTTTTTAATGGGTAATCATAATAGAGATTCACCAATAACCTTTGCGACACCCCTTCTCAAATTTCAAATTTGAGGAGGGCTTTTTATTTTAATGAAGAATAGTTTAATTGTTATTTGGATCTAGACCACTTATCATCGCTACCTCACAATGTGGGGGTTTTTCTATAAATAACAAACCCTTAATCAAATCAATCATTTTTCAATCCATTCTATTCCTTCTAGATACTTGTCCATTTCAACCTTCACCTTTAAATCATTTACTATATAGAAAAATGAATAAGGAGGTGGCGATAATGGGTAAACATCGGACAAGTAACTCAAATAATTTTACAACATCTGATAACGCACAAAATACTAGTAATTCGGATAACATTAGAAACACCACTGTTTACTGTGACCCCGAGTACATTGTTAATGATACGTATGTAGAACGAGAAGTAACTTATGTTCATCGGATTATTCGTATTAACAGACAGCATATCGTAAATGTACCAAGAAATGTTTATCGAACAGTGACAAGAAATGTTGTTATTGATCCAGGTATTCCAGATGAATGTGACGATTGCGATAATCATAAAGAACACAAAAAACATAAAAAAAATCATGGTGAAGAACGGTAAATTATTAAAAAAATAATGGTTTAATATATTCGCTATAGGGTAAAGAAACCATAAGTATTTTCCCCCTGAAGAATAGCCCTTCCTTATTCAGGAAGGGCGCTATTTTTAATTTGTTCTTCACGCTCATCCAGAAGTTTTCTTAATTCTACAATATCAGTTGCAGTGGCATGTTCTCGTATAAACATTTTCGCAGTGCGTGCATATGATCCAATTTTTAGCTTTTCTTTATTTTTTTGACGGTATCTTCTGTTTGCTTCCTTTTGGGCTTCAGACGTTTTTGATTTTTGCTCAGTCAATCTAACTCCTCCTATCTGAAGAAAATTATCCAAATGATGAATGCTACTATAACGCCCCAAAAAACGAATTCTAATATGTGTGGCTTACGTTTTTCTAGTTTAATTTCTAAGTTCCCTTTTTTTAGTCTTTTCATTGTTATTCACATTTCATCGTGATAAGATACAAGTGGAAGGGGCTTTCGCCCCCCATAGAGCTTTATGCTTTCCACTTTAGAGTTAGCTTTAAGAATAGAAGATTGATTGTGAGGGTCAATTCTATTCTTGAAGCTTTTCTTTTTCTTATCATGATGTGATCCTTTCTTATGTATTAGTAAGGTTATCTCTCTTACATATATAATCATATCGCATGCGATATAAAAAATCGATGGTTATTTCCATTTTTTTAATATTTTTAAATAGAGAATAAAATATCATATTCCTAACTTGCCAAATAAACAGAAAAAGCCCTCACATTGATGTGGACTTTTTGTATGGAAGATCGAAATATCACATTATATATTAAAGTTAACTAATGTGACTTGGTGAAATCAATAGGCACCAGTCGGATGGGAGCAGGAGAGATCCTACTCTTTTTTATTTCTCAATAAAAATTGCCTCGTCATTATTTAGAAGAGGCAGTTTTTTCGTACTTAAGAAGTTTTTCGATTAAATCTCCAATAGGCAATTCAAGAGCGGCTGCCATTTTAAGGAGCGTCCCAAGTTTCATATTTTCGATAGGGGAATTTTTTTGGACGAGGTTCGAAAATACTGATTCCCGAACCCCGCTTTTTTTCGATAAGGCATAGCGAGTAATGCCTTTCTCTTTGCAAAGTAGTTCTATCGGATGCATAATCCTCACTTCTCCCCTTTCTTTTTAGCGTCCCAATATTTTTTCCTGATCCAAACGATCAACAAAATAAAAACGATGATAATTAAAGAGACATCAAGTATTTTTTCCATCATATACATTATGGTATACTGTTGGTGAGAGTAGGGGATTAACCCCCACGTCTCATTTTTTGGTTTTATAGTCGTAATTTCTCGGCTTCTTGCTTCGATTTCGTACCGTCGTACCAAACTTTACGAATCGTTGCAATGCCGGTGATTACGGCTATTATTTTTAACAGTAGTACCAATTATTTCCCTCCTTTCTATATTTTAATTATACTACATCTAAATGTAGTATTCGAGTGTTTTTTTCTTTTTTATTAGAAAACCTCTGTCAATCAAGAGAGGGAAATGTCTTTATTGATTTTTCACGAGATTTTAATTGTTATTATATCTATTTAATGCATTTAAGTATATTTTTCCTTGAGCCATCGTTTAGCGTTGACTTCCATAAAAATTACCCAAAAAAGAGGCCCTTTTTATTAGAAAGGGCTTCTTTTTATATACAGAGATTTACTTCTTGGCGAAGACGGTATAGGTAGATCAGCTAATTTTATTTTGATTCTAAAAATATGTCCATTTTTAAATGATTTTTGAAATTCGTCACCAATCCGTCACCATTTTAGTCCTTTTGTCTAATTACCATAAAATAACAAACCCTAGAACCGTTGCGGCTCTAGGGCTTAAAGGATGATTCTGACTGGTCTCGAACCAGCGACCTCCACCCTGTCAAGGTGGCGCTCTCCCAGCTGAGCTACAGAATCGTATATAAACTACAATAATTATATAGGTGAAACTTTTCAGTTGTCAATGTTTTTTTCTATTTATGAATAGAAAAGACCCTTTGTAAACATTCAAAGGGTCCGAGCTTATGATTAGTGATTTAGTAGAGCAGACAGCATCCAAACATGTGTGTCAATTTTTTCTACTAGCGCAATAGCCATATCTTCTGTAACATCGTCTTTTTCATCGCTCGCTAAATCAATGAGTTTCTTTAGTTCAGCTTTTAATTGGCGGTAGTCTTGAATAAGAGAATTGACCATATCCTCTGCAGATACATCTTTAACTGCTTCTTCGATAGTAGCAAGATGTAAATACTCGCTTAGCGTTGCAGCCGGTTTTCCTCCAAGTGCAAGAATACGTTCTGCTAACTCGTCTACAATTTCACCAGCCTCATTATATAGTTCTTCAAATTTTTCGTGTAGAGTAAAGAATAGAGGTCCTTTTACATACCAATGATAATTATGAAGTTTTGTGTAAAGTACGCTCCAATTTGCAACTTGTACGTTTAATGCTGATTCAATATACATCAAAATGCCTCCCTAATAATATGTAATAAAAGAATAATGAACAATTCATATAAAAGATTGTGTTTTGATCTTATACTTATATTATACACAATTTTATTTGATAATCAATTTTAAATTATAATAATTATAATTTAGATACAAGCTTTCTTATTTCTGCTCAGATTTAAATACAATATCATTTTGCCTTCTAGATGTTTCCGTAATGGAAAGGACATCGGCGCTTAATTGTTTTAAAGATGTATAGGCTTGAAGATCATTGCGTTCAATAATTTCTACAAAACTGTCAATTTCGTATGCCATATTTTGTTCTAATTGACTAGTTGAAAGAACAGATGTTGCTTTTGTGTGATGATCATGAAACTCCGTATGATTAATTTCAGAAACAGAATCAATAACAATACTTCCTTTTTCACCATGTATTTCACTTTGGATATATGAGTGTGAAATTTTGGAACAAAGGATAGTTATATTAAAATCATTGTATTTTAAAACAAGGGTACCGGCACCGTCTACTCCATTACGTAACAATACAGGATAATAATGACTATCTATTGGTTTTCCAAATAAAAATACTGCGAGTGACAATGGATATACACCTAAGTCAACTAGTGCACCTCCGGAAAAATTACGTGAAAATACATTAGGCTCTTGTCCTGCTAAAAATGCATCATATCGGGATGAATATTGGATGTATTGAAACATTGCGCTTCTTATTTGTCCTAATGCATTGATATTTTTCTTTAATAATAATGCGTTAGGATAGTGAATATTTCTCATTGCTTCAAATAAATAAACGCCATTTTCTTCGGCTACTTTGTATGCGAATTCAAATTCAGCAATATTTGAAAAAATAGGTTTTTCGCAAATAACATGCTTTTTATTCTTTAAAAAAGCTAGTACTTGTTCAAAATGCAATGAGTTTGGAGAAGCGATATAGATAACACGAAATTCCTCACTTTTTGCCATTTTATCAAGATCTGTAAAAATGGATGAGACATGATATTTGCTTGCTAATTGTTCAGCCTTCTCTTTCGAACGTGAATAAACAGAATGTAATGATAATTTTCCAGAATGTTGTGCAGCATCAATAAAAGCTGATGTAATCCATCCTGTACCAACAGTTGCAAATTTCATAGCATCACTTCCTAATTTTCATTTGGTCCGGTAAAGTATGCTGTTGAGCCATTTAATAGAGAACAGCAACTTAGTAAACCATGGTATTTAATAATTACAAATTCATTCTAGCACAACTTAGTAATCTAGTATGAGCTAAAACAATGTCGATTTAAAAAAACTATGGATATTTATGCTAAAAAAGCGATATAGTAAAGTTAAAACAAAACAAATGCTGGATCATTTTTTAATATAATAAATTATTTAAAGAATAATGTAGAAAAAAGTACATATAGTTGAAATAATGGTTTGCTTAAATGAATGAGATTTATAGGGTAGGTGTATAAACTTTGTGTAATAAACTTTATCATACTGATAGAACCTCATCTCAATTTATTAATATTGCTAATAGATTTGATTATTTCACAGCAGTGGTTGGAATGGATGGAGTATTTAGGCAAGTATCGACAACCTCTGAATCTGTTACTGGCTACAAGAGTGAGGAGCTGATCGGCAAAATCATTTTTCAATATATTTTTAAAGATGATCTAGAAAAAATGAAAGGTTCACTTAATAAAATAAACCATGATGATTATGGAGTCATTACATATAGATTACAAGAAAAAACAGGGGATTATAAATGGGTAGAAACAACTTATATGGTGTTGGAAGAACAGCAAATAATTAGACTGCTAATTAAAGATATAAGTATACTCAATGAACTTTGTAATTATTTAATTCATTCAGAAAAACTTTCGATCATTGGGCAAATGGCAGCCGGAATTGCTCACGAAATCCGTAATCCTTTAACTTCGATTAAAGGGTTTTTGCAGCTAATGCAAGCGGGTGTAATTGACACGCGTAATTATATTAATATTATGAAAAATGAAATTGACCGTATCGAATCAATTACAAGTGAATTGCTGTTTTTAGGAAAGAGAAAAGAAAGCCAGAAAAGTGTTCATTGCATTCAAAAGTTATTAAATGAAGTTATTTTATTAATGCAAGCTGAAGGATTGCAAAGAAACATTGAAATTGAAAAGCATTTTCCTGCACAATCGTATTTTATAAAATGTGATGAATCAAAAATAAAGCAAGTATTTATCAATCTCATTAAAAATGGGATGGAAGCGATTGATGAGAACGGAAAATTATCGGTCGCAATATCAATACAAGGGAGCCGCCATATCGTCATTTCCATCACTGATACAGGGTGTGGTATCCCAAAAGAAAAGTTGAACAATATTGGGCAGCCTTTTTATACAACAAAAGAAAATGGAAATGGTTTAGGATTGATGTTATGTTATAGAATTATAGATGAGCATCAAGGGAAGATCAAAATTTACAGCCAAGTGGATGAGGGGACAAGTTTTCAAATTTTTCTGCCACGAGTAAAAGAATAAGAACGATAGAGGCTGGGACAACACTCAAAAATGGTTAGCTAAAGACGAACATTGCACAAATCTGCTCCGGAAATATACGGAGGCTCCTTCGGGAGGATCACCAGCCGCCCGCGGAAGTGAAGGATATTTCCGGAGCGGGGTTCATTAGTATACTTTTCCCCCAGCTTCTTCTATTAATATCTTCTTTTCCTTATTGAGCAATTTGAATGTCAGGCTCCAAAGCAATTTCAACATTTCCTTTTAGTGCTTTTGAAATCATACAGCGCTCTTCTGATAGTGTCACGAACCTGTGAACTTTTTTCTCGTCAACCTCGGTTACATCGTATGGCAACACAATTGTTGGACGATGAATAATTTTTTTGAATGTATTAACGCCTCTTTCTACTTCGACGATTGCTTCTGAATCAATGGTTAAAGAAAGAGGGGTAATGTTGCTTCTTTCTAACATTGCTGCGAGCGTAATAATATAGCAAGTTGCAGAAGCGCCAAGTAACATTTCGTCAGGATTTGTACCGATTCCCGGACCGTCCATTTCAGGAGGAATAGAAATGTTTGTATGTAAGTTTCCTGCCTTCAATTGACCTACTTCATTTCTACCACCAGGCCAATCTGCATGTAAATAAAAATGATGTTCTGCCATCGTCATATCTCCTAACCTTTAGTATCTGCTTCTATTTTAGTATACATAACTTTGTAAACGTGTAAAAATATAAAGTATTAAGGCTACTATCAATCATTAATAAAGGAGGAGTTTTAATGGCAGATAAAATATTGCGGCTAGTCGAGGAGCTCGTGAAAATTCCAAGCCCATCTGGTAATACACAAAAGGTGATTGACTTCTGTGAAAACTATTTAAAAGGATTAAAAGTTGAAACAAGGAAAAATCGTAAAGGTGGTTTACTTGTTACGATTCAAGGCAAGGATAACTCGAAGCATAGAATGTTGACAGCACATGTAGATACTTTAGGTGCTATGGTAAAAGAAATAAAAGGAAATGGACGTTTAAAATTATCAATGATTGGCGGTTTTCGTTGGAATGCTGTTGAAGGGGAATATTGCCAGATTGAAACGGCTTCAGGTAAAACTTATACCGGTACAATTTTGATGCATCAAACATCTGTACATGTATATAAAGAGGCTGGAAAAGCAGAAAGAAACGAGGAAAATATTGAAGTTCGAATTGATGAAAAAGTTACAAATGAGGATGAGGTAAGAGCGCTAGGAATTGCTGAAGGGGATTTTGTTTCATTTGATCCGCGTGTACAAATCACTGAAAGTGGTTTTATAAAATCTAGACATTTGGATGATAAGGCAAGTACTGCTATTCTTCTTAAGCTTGTAAAAACAATTTCAGAGCAGCATATTTCATTACCATACACAACACATATTTTAATTTCTAATAATGAAGAAATAGGATATGGAGGGAATTCAAATATTACCCCTGAAACTGTCGAGTATTTAGCTGTAGATATGGGAGCAATTGGAGATGGTCAGCGTACTGATGAATATACCGTCTCTATTTGTGCAAAAGATGCTAGCGGACCTTATCATTATCGTTTGCGTAAACATTTAGTGCAATTAGCTGAAGAGAATCATATTGAGTATAAGGTCGATATTTATCCATATTATCAATCAGATGCATCGGCTGCTATTCGTGCTGGGCATGATATTGTTCATGGTCTGGTAGGGCCTGGAATTGACGCATCCCATGCGTATGAACGCACCCATCAATCATCTATTTTACATACGGAAAATTTATTACTTGCATACGTTCAGTCAGAAATGATTGAGTAAATTATTTAAAATAAAAAATCTTGAGCTGTAGATAAATTCTTTAACATTAAGGATTATTTGCAGTTCTTTTTATTTTAAGTACTATGGAGACTCGCTCCGATTGATTAGTGATTAAATCAGAAATAGAAGGAATGGGAACTTTGTACTATGAAGTTCGCTTCCCAAGGCGGCCTTCCTCGACTAGTCTCCCTATGACAAGCATATCGCACAAGATTCTCTCCCCTTGGGCTCCAAAACGAGTAATGGAAACTTGTTTTTGTTTCACTTTAAGTTTTATTAAAAAATAAGTACCATTTCCAAGTGCTTTTGAATAAAAGATGGATGTGAAATATTTTTTCTTTTTATATTTTCCTATATAATAAAAGTGAACTGTTATATTAGATGTGGTATACTAAATTTTTTGGGAGATTAATTTAGAATATGAAGATTCGAAAAATGATGGTAAATCATGATGAATTGAACGTTTTTATATATGAGAATAAAAAGGAAGAATATTTTATAGTAGCAATTCCAGCATTCGAATGGTCTGCTACTTTTACATATGATGAGGAAAGAGAGCCTTTGATTGAACGTCTTACAAATTCATTAATCCGTACAAACGTCATGACCGATGTAGAAGCGGTTGCTACACGGATATATCAATGGACTAGAGAAATGTAAAACAAATTGAAAAAGGTGATCCCGATGTAAAACATTATTAACTCGTAAAAAACTAATTTAACAATGAAAGGATTATGATGATGACAAGTTTTAAAGATGAAGTATTGTCAAGAAGAACATTTGCAATTATTTCCCACCCTGATGCGGGGAAAACGACTCTAACTGAACAGTTGCTTTTATTTGGCGGAGCAATTCGGGCTGCGGGTACAGTAAAGGGGAAAAAAACTGGGAAATTTGCGACATCTGACTGGATGGAAATAGAAAAACAAAGAGGTATCTCTGTTACGTCTTCAGTCATGCAATTTGAATATGCAGGAAAAAGAGTAAATATATTAGATACTCCTGGACACCAAGATTTTAGTGAAGATACTTATCGGACGTTAATGGCTGTGGATAGTGCTGTAATGATTATTGATGCCGCTAAAGGGATTGAGGCCCAAACAATCAAATTATTTAAAGTTTGTCGAATGCGCGGCATCCCAATCTTTACTTTTATTAATAAATTAGATCGTCAAGGGAAAACACCTCTTGAATTATTGGCAGAATTGGAAGAAGTATTAGGAATTGAATCTTATCCAATGAATTGGCCGATTGGAATGGGAAAAGAATTTTTAGGTATTTATGACAGATATCATCATCGAATCGAACAATTTCGAGTAGAAGAGGATGATCGCTTTCTACCTTTAAATGAAAATGGTGAACTTGACGGGAACTATGGTATTAAAGAGAATACATTATACGACCAAGCAATTGAAGAAATCATGCTGCTAGATGAAGCTGGGAATGAATTTTCAGAAGAAAACATTGCAAATGGAACTTTAACACCTGTCTTTTTTGGTAGTGCTTTAACAAATTTTGGCGTCCAAACATTTTTGGAAACATATTTGCAGTTTGCGCCATCGCCACAGCCTCGAAAAGCTGATGTGGGAGAAATTGAACCAACCTCAGAGGAATTCTCTGGTTTTGTATTTAAAATTCAAGCAAATATGAATCCGGCTCACCGTGATCGTATTGCATTTGTTCGCATATGCTCAGGTAAATTTGAACGTGGAATGAATGTAACCTTGTCTAGAACTGGAAAGCAAATGAAACTTTCTCAATCAACCCAATTTCTAGCGGATGATCGCAGTACAGTAGATGCTGCTGTAAGTGGTGATATTATCGGTTTATATGATACAGGTACTTATCAAATTGGTGATACAATCACATCTGGAAAAAATCTTATTCATTTTGAAAAGCTTCCACAATTTACGCCTGAGTTATTTGTAAGGGTATCTGCAAAAAACGTCATGAAACAAAAAAGCTTTCATAAAGGAATTAATCAATTAGTGCAAGAGGGGGCTATCCAATTATATAGGACGTATCGAACAGAGGACTATATTTTAGGTGCAGTTGGTCAATTGCAATTTGAAGTTTTTGAACACAGGATGAAAAATGAATATAATTCGGATGTAATTATGGAATCAATTGGTTCTAAGATTCCTCGCTGGATTGATGAGGATCAAGTTGACGAGTCACTTTCAAGTTCACGCAGTTTACTTGTTAAAGACCGTTATGATAAGCCGCTGTTTTTATTTGAAAATGATTTTGCACTACGTTGGTTTAGTGATAAGCATCCAGAAATTAAGCTATCCAATCCTATGGAATAGATTTGAAAAAGAACAAGCATCGATCATTGCTTGTTCTTTTTTCTATTATGTAGAGTATATTTTGTGAAATGGGGCACCCTATACATAAAGGGAGGATATCAATATGAAACATATTAATAGAAGAGGGAAATTTATGAATAGTATGGACGTTAAAAGCGGAATCGAAAGTTTGATTTATCAATACATATTTTAAAGGCAAAAAGATGAAAAAATTATCACATTTAGAAGCAATTCTTTGGAGTGTGGCGTTACCTGGATTTGCTCAGCTTTTAACGGGATCATATTTAAAAGGCATCCTATTCATGTTTTTAGAATTTCTGATTAATCTTAATGGCCATTTTAATAAAGCAATTATGCTTAGTTTTCTAGGAAAAACTGTGGAGGCCAGCAATATTATAAATTATGATTGGTTAATGTTCTATCCATGTTTATATATGTTTGCAATGTGGGATGCCTATAAATCAAGCTTTGTAAATCCTCCAAAACATATTTATCTTCCCTTTGCTTTTTCCGCATACTTTGTTACGATTGGTTTAATGTATTCTCCTATTATTTATGTTCATAATAAATTAATCGGACCAGTGTTTTTACCGATTTTATCATTAATCCCTGGAATCTTCATCGGAAATGTTATAAGAAGAATGTTATTAAAAAGAGATAAGCATTGACGATCTTTTTTTAACTTGTTACAATGTTCTTAACAAAATACTTTTGACAATTGTCAAAGGGGAGTAGCGTTAAGGATGTTTGGCATCCTTAAAACAAAGTCGTCATTACATGATTTCGTTTTTCAGAAGTCATCGGCTTTGTTGGCATTCTGAAAAAATGTCCAGCAAGACCTTTGCCTATAAGGGCAGAGGTCTTGCTTTTTGTCTTTATAGGAAGATTTGTCAAAGAAAATTTGTAAATCTTGTGAAAAAGGAGGACATTTCAATGGATGTATCTTTAGTATTGGAATATGGCTGGGTTTTATTGATATTAATTGGTCTCGAAGGTATTTTAGCAGCTGATAATGCGGTCGTTATGGCAGTGATGGTAAAGCATTTGCCTGGAAATAAACAAAAAAAGGCATTGTTTTATGGTTTGGTCGGGGCTTTTATTTTTAGATTTCTTGCTCTGTTTCTAATTTCTTTTTTAGTGAATGTTTGGCAGGTGCAAGCAATCGGAGCAGCATATTTATTTTATATTACAATTCATCATTTTTATAAAAAGAAAAAGGGTCATCAAGAAGAGGCGTTATTGTCTGTAAAAGAAAAAGAAGCTTCTTTTTGGTTGACGGTGTTAAAAGTAGAAGTTGCAGATATTGCGTTTGCGATTGACTCAATGCTAGCTGCTGTAGCGTTAGCTGTTACATTAAAACCAGCGGGCTGGTTTCAAATCGGTGGAATTGATGCAGGGCAGTTTTTGATCATGTTTGCTGGAGGTATGATCGGACTTGTTATGATTCGCTTTGCAGCTAATAAATTTGTCGAATTGTTAAAAAAATATCCTAATCTAGAAAACGCAGCCTTTTTGATTGTTGGTTGGGTCGGCGTGAAGCTTCTTATATTTACGCTTTCTCATCCAAAAGTTGGTGTGCTGCCGCATCATTTTCCTGAATCATTTTTATGGAAGCTTATTTTCTGGTCTGTATTAATCGGAATCTCCCTAGCAGGATACTTCTTTTCAGTGAAGAAGCAGAATAAACGGTATTCAAAGGAAGAAGCATCATAAAATGCTGTTCGAATTGGAATGGTCAGTGGTTTGTCGAGTGTCTTTTTATGTTAAATAGGTTTTTTGGAGGCAAAAACATAAAAAACTGCAAACAAACCCATATGAAGGAGTTTGTTTACAGTTTGCTCCAAATGCTCTTATTGTTGCTTATTGCCTGATAACTGTGCTTGTGCTTGTTGAACTAAGCGTTTCGTAATTTCTCCGCCAACAGATCCATTTGCTCGCGATACAGTATCAGAACCTAATTGTACGCCAAATTCTTGTGCGATTTCATATTTTACTTGATCGAGGTATTGTTCAATTCCAGGAACTAATAATTTATTGCTGCTTCTTGCCATAATAATAATCTCCTTTAAACATTTATTTGTAAATGAATCATTTGTTAGAAGCTAAAATAATTGTTTCTGCTATTATTATGAGAAAAAAAATGAAAATCATGAATGGAAAAAGGATGAAATCCAGTATTGAAACCACCAATGATTGTATATTTTACAGCGGATTTCATTATTTTATTAGGACAATATAATGATTGTAATGTGAAAGGAGAGTTTGTTATGAAAAGAAAAGCAACTTTCGACGCAGCTAAAAAAAATAACCAAACGCCGAGAAAAAATTTAGCAGAAACTGAGTTTTCTACTGAATTCCATAAGGGAGAAGAAGAAATAAAAGGTGCAAATCGCAACTCGAAACTTGGTAAAAAAGGGAGATCATAATGAATAAGAAAAAAGAGATATTTTCAGAAGAATCAGCTTCTGAATTAGGAGATATAAACGCAGATAAAATATATGAAATTTTCGCTAGCAACAATTCTAAAGATAAACACAATTCTTCGGATGAAGATAGAAAAAGTAAATAATATGGATGGGGAGAATCCCCATCCATAATTTTTTGACAAAATTTCATATTAAAGCAGGAAATTCACTATTATTCACGAAATATCAACATGTATGCTCTTTTTCCTCCGACCGCATTTATTTTTATGTATGTAGCATTTCAACTGTCAGGGTCCTAATTAATTGAACAATTTTTACTGTATTCATGCTTCTTGATTAAAAGGGGAGAACAAGAGTGAAGATAAATAGTTTAGGTCATAAAGAGCCGCAAAAGGATTTTTTACTAAAGAACAATGAACAACTATTTAAAAGCTTATTTGAAGAAGCAATTGATGGGATTGTTTTTTGGAAGCATGATGGAAGCATTTTAAAGGCTAATAGAGCTGCCTTAAAAATATTTGAATGCTCTTTGGAAGAGTTTAAAAATAAAAAATTATGGGATTTTGTTTTTCAAAAGAACGCTCGCTTTCATCAAATTATCCAAGAAATTAACAGATCAAACGCTGTACGTAGTGAGCTTTTATTTTTAATGCCAAACGGTCAAAGAAAACATCTTGAATTCACCTCAAAATATATATGCGCTGAAGATCATCACATGACTATTTTTCGGAATGTAAGCGATCGGTATCAAATGGAGCAGACATTGCGTGATAGTGAGGAAAGATTTCGCAAAATTTTTGAAGGCTCGTTCGATGGAATGATTTTATGGGATTGGGACTATAAAATTATTGATATAAATCCTGTTGCAGCTTGCTACTTTGAATGTGAAAGAGAAGAAATGCTAAATAAAAGTCTACAGGAACTATTACATACGAATAATAAATTTCATAGGGAATTTCAAGACCATATAACAAAATTAAAGAAAAACGGTGTAGCAGATTATCTATTTCCGATAAAAAGGCAAAATTTTACAAAGTACTTTGAAATTACTTCTAAAGGTAATTTAACGTCTAATATGAATTTGACTGTTGTTAGAGATATAACAGAAAAAAGAGCGTTGCAGGAAAAATTGCGGAAATCAGATACATTAAATATTGTTGGAGAGCTAGCAGCAGGCATTGCACATGAAATACGTAATCCAATGACAGCATTGAAAGGTTTTATTCAATTATTACAAAGTAGTATTGAAGAGGATCATACATTATATTTCAATATTATTACATCAGAATTAGCAAGAATCGAATCAATTATTACTGAATTCCTTGTTCTTGCAAAACCCCAAGCAATTCAATTTCAGCATCAAGATATTAGAAAAATTATGAGTGATACCATTGATTTATTAAATGCCCAAGCATTAATGCACAATATTGAAATTGACTGCCATTATCCTTATCAACTTCCTAATGCTTTTTGTGAAGGCAATCAAATGAAGCAAGTATTTATCAATATGATTAAAAATGCAATCGAAGTTATGCCAAACGGAGGGAAAATTGAAATTACGATTCGTTATGATGAACGGGAACAAATGATTCATACAATGATCCGGGATGAAGGAGATGGCATTCCCCCTGATAAAATTGCCAAGCTTGGTGAACCTTTTTACACAACAAAAGAAAGAGGAACTGGACTTGGTTTAATGATTAGCTATAAAATTATTAAAGAACATAGGGGGAGAATAAATGTAGAAAGTGAAGTAGGAGTTGGTACTACTTTCCATATTTATTTACCAATTCAAAATGGATAGGTGAAAGATAGTATGGCATATATAACGATGGAAAGTCCTATAGGTTTATTAACAATTGTCGGAAATAGCCAAGGAATAACGGCAATTCATTTTGGTCAAATTGATTTAAATGAACAATACGAGCCTGGTCATCCTGTTCTTCAAAAGGCAGTACAACAATTACAAGAATATTTTTTAAAACGGAGAAAAACGTTTGACGTTCCCATTATAATTGAAGGTACTCCTTTTCAAAAGGCGGTATGGAAAGAGCTTCAAAATATTCCATATGGAGAAACAAGATCATATTCAGATATTGCTGAAGCAATAGATCGAGAGAAGGCAGTTCGCGCCATAGGACAGGCAAATAAAAAGAATAGGATACCAATTATTATTCCTTGTCACCGTGTCATTGGGAAAAATCATTCCTTAACAGGATATGCTGGAAATCAAGTTGATAAAAAAGCGACATTATTAGAAATTGAAGGATTTAAATAAAAGAAGATGTCCGAGCTTTGAGCTGCTTGGACATCTTCTTTTATTTAATCATGTCTGTTTATTACAGTTTTTACTCATACAGAAATTGCATATGAAGAAATAGTTTACTGTAGACATTCAATTTCTTTAATAAAACTCAGGTAAACGGTCAGAGAATACTGGAATGGTGTTACGAATATCGGTAACAACAGATAAATCAATCTCGGCAGTCACTAATTCCTCTTTATCTGTTCCTTCTGCAAGAACCTTTCCCCAAGGGTCAATAATCATTGAATGTCCTGCAAAAAGATTATTTGGATCACGACCAGCCCGATTGCAGGCGATAATAAAACATTGATTTTCAATTGCGCGTGCAAGCAACAATGTTCGCCAATGATCAAGTCTCGCATGCGGCCATTCTGCAGATACAAACAGCGCTTTTGCCCCCTGCAATGCCTGTTTCCTAATCCATTCTGGAAAACGTATATCATAGCAAATAACTCCTGCAAACGTCTCATCATTTAACTGGAATACGCCATCATTGTTTCCAGAGGATAAATACAAATGCTCATCCATTAATTTAAAAAGATGCAGTTTGCTATACTGCTTAATCATCTCTCCATTCCGATTGATAATGAGCATTGTATTAAAAAATTGCTCATTCTTTTTGTTTGCAACTGACCCTCCGATTAGATCGATCCCATATTGTTTGGCGAATTTACTTAAAAACGCAATAGATGTCTTTGCATGGTCGTCGGCAATTGTTGATAAATGATTTAAATCATAGCCTGTTGTCCAAAGCTCAGGAAGGACAGCAATATCACAATGTTGTTTTACTGCTTTTTGCAGCCAGGACTCTACTTTTTCATAATTTGCTTTTGGATTTCCAAATTCAATATCGAGCTGAATACAAGCAATCTTTTTTTTCATTGTTTTCTCCCTTTGCTAATTTATTTACTATATTCTTAATTTTCGCTTTACAAACCATTTATTTCGTTATAACATTTTTTATTAAGCAAGAAAAGTAAAATGATGCAAGAGGATGGTTATGAATGAACGAATTTTCTCCTTCAAAGATTCTTAAATCTTTGCCGACACAATTTTTTGCAACGTTAGTATCTAAAGTAGAAAAGGTAAAAGCTGAAGGGCATGATGTGATAAATTTAGGGCAGGGAAATCCTGATCAACCAACACCTCCACATATTGTGAAGGCATTGCAGGAAGCAGCAGAAAAACCAGTAAATCACAAATATTCACCGTTTAGAGGCTTTCCATATTTAAAAGAAGCAATCGCAGATTTTTATAAGCGGGAATTTGGAGTAAGTGTAGATCCAAATAAAGAAGTGGCTGTTCTATTTGGAGGAAAAGCTGGTCTTGTTGAAATTCCGCAATGTATTCTCGATCCTGGTGATGTTGTATTAGTACCGGACCCCGGCTATCCAGATTATTGGTCAGGCATTGCTTTGGCACAGGCAAATATGAAAATGATGCCGCTTAAGGAGGAAAATCGCTTCTTGCCAGATTTTAATGCGCTTTCACCGGATGTTAGTGAAAAGGCAAAATTGATGTTTTTGAATTATCCGAATAACCCAACAGGTGCTACAGCAAATGTCGAATTTTTTCATGACACAGTAACATTTGCTAAGCAGCACAATATTTGTGTTGTCCATGACTTTGCTTATGGAGCAATTGGCTTTGAAGGAAAAAAGCCAGTTAGTTTTCTCCAAGCAGAAGGAGCAAAAGATGTTGGAATTGAAATTTACACATTGTCGAAAACGTATAATATGGCGGGATGGCGTGTAGCTTTTGCAATTGGTAACCGAAGTGTTATCGAACATATTAATTTAATTCAAGATCATTTGTATGTAAGTTTATTTGGTGCGGTGCAAGAGGCGGCTTGTGCGGCTTTATTGCAATCGCAAGACTGTGTTGATAAACTTGTGCGCATGTATGAATCAAGAAGAAACACTTTCATTAACGGCCTTCAAGAAATTGGCTGGGACGTTGATGCACCGCAAGGATCATTTTTTGCATGGCTAAAAGTGCCATATGGTTATACTTCAGAGAGTTTTGCTGATCTATTATTAACAAAGGCGCACGTTGCTGTTGCACCAGGAATTGGTTTTGGGAATAACGGTGAAGGATTTGTACGTGTAGGTCTATTAACATCAGAAGAAAGGTTAAAAGAAGCAGTAGAGAGAATAAGTAAATTGGAATTGTTTTCGTCAAGCCATAAATGTTGATATATTAGAAGCAGTGGAGGGAATATATTGTAAATATTCTCTCCACTTCATTCTATTACTCACTCCTTATTTTTGTTGATTTTCTTTCCATTGAACAAATTTATTTAGATCAGGTGTTATTTGCGAGAGAAGAAAAGCGAGTACAGCTGTGTCATCAAGCAGTCCTGGGCCTGTCAGAAAATCTGGAATTAAATCAATCGGTGAAATAAAATAAAGTAAACCGACCAAAATCATAATAATTGTACGATAGGGAACATCACGATACTCACCAGTAGTCCAAGCCTTTAGTAATTGAAATAGAATACGAATATTACTCCAAATATGTTTTAATGAAGTTTTATGTGAAGAAGCTTTTTTCTCAGATTCTGATAAGAGCCTTTTTGTTTTCATCTTATTTTCTGCATATGTTTTTGCTTTTGAAGAAAATAGGCGATAGGCAATCCTTTTAAAAAGAATTTTTTTTAGCATCATTTTCTCTCCTTTTAAATACCTGTCATGATTTTCTTATATTATTTCTCCATAAAAAGAAAAAAATCAAACTTTTACAGCACAATTTGATTGTCGAAAGCAAGAAATTTATTATATAATTTTGTCTAATATTGCGAATCTATTTACATTCATACAAAGACCTGCGATAATTCTTGAGTAGTTACTGGGAGAAATCGTAAAATATTTAATGAAACGACATTTCCCATTGTGAGTTTTATAACATTATAGGAATCTGCATTGTTTTAAGAAAAAACCTGTCATCTTTTGCTTATTAATAAAAATAGATACAATAAGCTAGAAAGAAAAAAATTGAAGGAGAAGTGGAAAGTGAGCACGAATGAAGCAACGGAAGAGTATTATTTAAGAAAAATACAGAAAAAAAGAGAAGAAATGATGCAAATGGGTCTAGAGCTAGGTTTCACACATGAAAAAACGGTTGATTGTAGTCAAGAATTGGACAGGCTCTTAAATTTATACTATGATCAATGTCAGCGTCGTGAAGACCCAACAGACTTAATTGTTATTAGAGAAATGTCCTTTATATTGTATGAAAGGGTAAAAAGATCTTCATTAAATATAAAGAAACAGAAAAAAGCCTTACAAGTTGTTTAATAGATTTTGGAATTAAGAGAAAAAGATCTTCTTTTCCAAAAACAGCAATTTCTCACGGATAAGATTCCATACCACAAACATAGAGATAAGGTAGGAATCTTTTTATTTTCAGTTATCATTTTTTAATGCGCACATACTATGTATAAAATTGCATTGTTATTTGCGGTTACATATAATATAAAAAAGTTAAAGGATCGGTTATGATGGAGAATGAAACGAAACAGTCGCTAAAACTATTTGTCGTGTTGTCAAAAGCCTCGAGAGCTATTAATGAATATACGAATCAATTTATTCAAAAGCAGGGTGTTAATCCAACAGAATTTGCCGTTTTAGAATTGTTATATCATAAGGGGGATCAACCTTTACAACAAATAGGCGGGAAAATATTGCTTGCGAGCGGGAGTATTACATATGTTGTCGACAAGTTGGAAAAGAAAGAATACTTAGAGCGAATCTCATGTCCGAATGATCGCCGCATTACATATGCACATATAACAGAAAAAGGCAAAGAATTTATCGAGTCGTTTTTCCCAGAGCATGAAGAACGAATTGATCGTATTATGTCTGCGTTAAATGAAGATGAAAAAGCACTAGCGATTCAATTTTTAAAACGGATTGGAAAAAACATCCATTAATATTTTGAAATCAAGAATTTTTCAAAAGGTTAGCAGGAGTTTTTAACCTTGAACAGGAGAAAAAAACATTAATTTTTTTAAAAAAAGAGATCATGATATAAATGTCAAAAAGAGGTGAAAGAATGAAATTTGAAGAGTATAAGTATGTGAGACCGAATATGGAGCAAATTACAAGGGAATTTCATCATTGGCTTAATCACTTTCATCATGCAGAAAATGTGGAGGATCAACATCAGGCGATCGCTGAATTAAATAAAGTATCAAGCATGTTTGATACGATGTACAATCTTTGTTATATCCGGCATACAATTGATACGGAAGATGAATTCTATAAAGCTGAAAATGATTTTATGGATGAAGTCTTGCCAGTGATGGAAGGCTTAAATGCTGATTTTAATAAAGCAATTGTGCAATCCAACTTCCGTTCGCAATTGGAAGAAAAGTGGGGAAAACAATTATTTGCCCTTGCTGAAGTTCAGCTAAAGACATTTTCTCCTAATATTGTTCCTTTGTTGCAGAAAGAAAATAAACTTGTATCCCAATATACAAAGTTAGTAGCCTCTGCCAAAATCTTATTTGAAGGTGAAGAACGGACACTTGCCCAATTGCAGCCATTTGCTGAGTCAACAGATCGGGAAATAAGAAAAAAAGCAACTGAAGCACGTTTCACCTTTTTTGCAGAACATGAAGAAGAATTTGATCGAATTTATGATGATCTAGTTCAAGTACGAACGGAAATCGCTAAAACGTTAGGATATAAAAACTTTGTCGAACTCGGTTATGATCGTATGAATAGAACAGATTATAATGCTGATATGGTGAAAAATTATCGAAACCAGATTCAAACATATATCGTTCCACTTGCAACAGCTTTATATAAACGCCAGGAGAAAAGAATTGGTGTTGATTCACTCAAATTTTACGATGAAAGCTTACAGTTTTTAACAGGTAATGCGACTCCAAAGGGGGATGCGGAGTGGATTTTGGAAAATGGTAAGAAAATGTACGCACAACTATCCCCTGAAACAAATGAATTTTTTCAATTTATGACAGAACATCATTTGCTCGATTTATTGGCAAAAAGAGGTAAAGCGAGCGGGGGATATTGCACTTTTATTGCTGATTATCAATCACCATTTATTTTCTCAAACTTTAATGGCACAAGCGGTGATATTGATGTATTGACGCATGAAGCTGGCCATGCTTTTCAAGTATATTCGAGTCGCCATATCGAAACTCCTGAGCTCATATGGCCAACTACTGAAGCTTGCGAAATACACTCAATGAGTATGGAGTTTTTTACGTATCCATGGATGAACTTATTTTTTAAAGAAGATACGGATAAATATAAGTTTGCCCATTTAAGTGCGGCATTACAGTTTTTACCTTATGGAGTTGCTGTTGACGAATTTCAGCATGCTGTTTATGAAAATCCAGAAGCTACTCCAGAAGAGAGAAAACAAATATGGAAAGAATTAGAGAAAAAATATTTACCACACCGAGATTATGATGGGTTTGCTTATTTAGAGCGTGGCGGTTTTTGGCAAAGACAAGGTCATATTTTTGAAAATCCATTTTATTATATTGACTACACACTGGCACAAATATGTGCCTTTCAATTTTGGAAAAAGTCACAAGAAGATCACGATGCTGCTTGGAAAGATTATCTCCATTTATGTAAACAAGGGGGAACGAAGTCTTTCACTCAGTTAGTGAAAGAAGCAAATTTAATTTCACCTTTTGAAGATGGCTGTGTCAAATCTGTCATTGATACAATTCAAAACTATCTTAACGAAGTTGATGACAAAAACCTATAACAAAGATGATCATAACAGTCGGGGTGCACCATTAAGATTTATTCTTTACGGGGCACCCCGTATTTTTTACGTAATTTTTGAAGTGCTGCCGGTCTTCTATAAAAATGAACTGCCTCGAATATATTGGAAAACTAAACTAACGAATCATCGTTCTATACAAATAGTCTCCTAATAATAAGGGGATTTTACATCCAATTACAAAGAAAAATAATTCTGAAAATTATATTAGTAAAGTATTCTATGATATAATGTTTACAATAAAAATACAATTGTTTGCAGGTGGTAGACATGGAACAACATTCGGAGTTAAGGAAAAATATTGGCTTTTCAGTGGCAACGTCAATTGTTATCGGTACTGTTATTGGATCAGGAATATTTATGAAGCCTGGAATTATTTTATCTTCAGCAGGAAATTCAAAAATGGCAATGTTGGCATGGATCATAGGGGGCATTATTACATTAGCGAGCGGCTTAACAATCTCAGAAATAAGTGTAAAAATCCCAAAAACAGGTGGTTTATATGCTTATCTTGAAACTGTTTACGGAAAACTATGGGGTTTTTTATGTGGCTGGATTCAATCTCTTATTTATGCTCCAGCCGTTATTGGGGCACTAGGCCTATATTTTGGCTCAATATTTGCTGACTTGTTTGGTATAGAACAGCATAATAAAATTTGGATTGGGATTATGGTCGTTTTATTTTTGACGATTTTAAACTTATTAGGAACAAAATATGGCGGATTTATACAGATTGGCTCTACGATAGGAAAGATGGTTCCTATTTTTCTGATTGCGATTTTTGGTCTTTGGAAGGGAAATGGGAATATATTAATGCAAGAGAGTGGTGTTGCAGCTGATCATATTAGTATGGGTGCAGCTGTACTTGCAACGCTTTGGGCGTATGACGGCTGGATTAATGTCGGCTTTATGGCGGGGGAAATGAAAAATCCTTCAAAAACATTACCTAAAGCGATTATATCAGGAATTTTATTTGTCATGTTTGCTTATATAGCGGTAAACGCCGCTTTATTCCATGTGTTATCAGGCAAACAAATTGTTCATCTTGGAGCAAATTCAGCCAGCTATGCATCACAGATTTTGTTTGGTCCAGTTGGTTCAAAATTGATCACAATTGGGATTCTAATCTCCATTTTTGGTTGCTTAAACGGCAAATTATTAACCTTTCCACGTATACCATATGCAATGGCTGAAAGTAAGCTAGTACCAGCTTCCCGTTTCATTTCGTGGGTTCATCCGAAATCTAAAACACCAGTAGGGGCGACTGTTCTTGTCGTGATCATTTCATTAATATTAATGTTATGTTGGGATCCAGATAGGTTATCAAATATTGCAATTTTTTCTGTTTTTACTTTCTATGGACTCGCTTTTTTTGCTTTATTTATATTAAGAAAAAGAGATCCAGACAATGGAAGGAATCTTTATAAAGTACCACTTTATCCAGTAACACCGATTATTGCCATTTTAGGGGTTATATATATTGTAGGAAGTACATTAATAGATAGTCCAAAAGATACAATTTTATCGATTATCTGTACAATAATTGGTCTGCCGGTTTATAAATTTATGATAAAACGAAATCATACAGCCAGTCTTCCAGTAGTCAGTGCTATCCAAGAAAAGACTACTGAACAATAATCACTGTTTTAACGAATAGAATAGGGTATTAGCTATTATGCGGATGAATGACAAGCTAATAAAGCACAATAAAAAGGCCAAAAGAACGAGACGTTCTTTTGGCCTTTTTAATTTATTTATATCCATTATTTTGCAGCGTTTATCATGATTTGTTCATTTTGTATCTCGGCAACTAATTGTTTATGTTCTGGGTGATCTAATATAAAGTCAGCGATTTGATCTTCTAATTGTTCTTGGATGACACGGCGTAATGGTCTAGCACCAAATGCAGGATCGTAGCCAAGTTCAGCGATTTTTTCTTTTACGGCTTCCGTTACTTCTAATTGAATAGATTGTTCATCAAGTGTTTCGTTTAAATCTGTAAGCAATATATCGACAATTTTAATTAAGTCATGTTTTTCTAATGCATTGAATTCAATAATACTGTCGAAACGGTTTAAAAATTCTGGTTTAAAGAAATCTCCTAATGAATTAAGGATGTTTGATTCTTTGATCGCTTCACTTTTTCCGAATCCTAACTGAGCGCGTTTTTGTCCAACACCAGCGTTACTTGTCATAATAATAACAGTGTCTTTGAAGCTTACAGTTCGACCTTGGCTATCTGTTAGGCGGCCATCATCAAGGATTTGTAAGAACATATTGAGTACGTCTGGGTGTGCCTTTTCAATTTCGTCCAGCAAGATGATGCTGTAAGGATTGCGGCGTACCTTTTCTGTCAATTGACCTGCCTCTTCATGGCCAACATATCCTGGAGGCGCACCGATTAATTTGGCCACACTATGTTTTTCCATAAATTCACTCATATCAAGGCGAATCATTGCATCTTTCGTACCGAATAATTCTTCTGCTAGCGTTTTTGACAATTCTGTTTTACCGACTCCAGTAGGACCTACAAATAGGAAAGAACCGATTGGGCGAGTTTTAGCCTTTAACCCTGCACGTGAGCGTCTGATTGCTTTTGCCACTTTGTTAACAGCTTCTTGTTGGCCAATTACTTTAGCAGATAAGTTTTCTTTTAAATGTTGCAGTTTTTGTTGTTCATCTACTTCTAATTTACCAACAGGTATGCCTGTCTTTTTCTCAATAATTTCTTGTATTTGCGCTACATCAACGATTGGTTTTGCCGAATCTTGCTTTGATGTTTGCCATTCTTTTAGCTTTGTTTCTTCATTTCGAAGCTTAGCTGCTGTTTCATAATCTTCTTTTGCTAAAGCAGCTTGTTTCTCTTGCTTAATTTCATTTAAACGTTTTTCGATATCTTCTTTACTTGGAATTGTAATCGTTAAATTTAATTTTGAGCCAGCTTCATCCATTAAATCAATGGCTTTGTCTGGCAGATAGCGATCTTGAATATAACGATGTGAAAGGTTCACACAAGCTTTTAAAGCGTCTTCTGTATAAGTTACTTGATGATACTTTTCATAACGGTCTTTTAACCCTTTTAAAATCATGTATGCTTCATCTAGGTTTGGTTCACTAACTTGAACAGGTTGAAAACGTCTTTCAAGGGCAGCGTCTTTTTCAATTTGACGATATTCTTTTAATGTTGTTGCACCAATCACTTGAATTTCACCACGAGCGAGAGCAGGTTTTAAAATATTCCCCGCATCCATTGATCCTTCTGCAGAACCAGCACCAACAAGCAAGTGAATTTCGTCAATAAATAACAGTACATCTTTTCTTTGCTGCAATTCATTGATTAGTTTTTTCATGCGTTCTTCAAATTGACCGCGAATTCCTGTGTTTGCAACAAGGGATGCTACATCTAATAAATATACTTGTTTATTTCTTAATTTGGCTGGAACTTTATTTTCAGCAATTTTAAGGGCAAGCCCTTCAGCAATGGCCGTTTTACCTACACCTGGTTCCCCAATCAACACAGGGTTATTTTTATTGCGGCGATTTAAAATTTCAATTACACGACTGATCTCTTCATCGCGACCAATTACAGGATCGATTTGTCCAGATTGGGCCATTGTAGTCAAATTACGACCAAATTGATCTAAAAATCCGCCGCCTCTTTGACCTTGGGTTTGTATTGTTTGTTGTTTGATACCACCCATATTTGTAAATCCATTTGCATTCATTTGGTTGAATAAATCATTCAAGCCGCCAACATTACCAAAACCATTCATGAATGATCCACCTCCAAATTGATTTTCAAATTTAGCACGTTCTTCTTGGTAGCAATTAGAGCATAAATTTAAAGTTTGTTCATTCCCATTAATATTTATATGAAATCCAATATTCGCTTCATTTTGATGACATTTTTCACACAACATCAAACATTCCTCCTTATTAAAGATCGTTTGATTGTTTGACTTTGATTAACTTTGACCTTTTGTTGAATAATGTAGATCAAAATAAGAATAAATGCAAATGGTTTGCTTGAATTTGACCAAGTTTGATTTTTGCAATCAAACAATATAAAGCAAATAACGACTTTGTTTGACTTATTTTGACCTTTGATTACATTATAGCCATTTTATTTTTCGTTGTAAAGAGTTTTTTTTGACCTTTTTTGACTAATTTATTTTTTTCTAAATAACAGAAGGGCCGGGCTAATCTTCATTGCTTGTACATAGGATGATAATAAATGGAATTTTATTGATTAATCATGATGTTTACTGGGGATAGAGAGTTAATTGTAGGAAGGGGAAGTTTTATGAAAAGAGGTTTAAGTGCACTTCAAATTGCTGCTGTTTATATTGGAACAATAATCGGTGCAGGTTTTGCAACAGGAAAAGAGATAGTGGAATTTTTTACTCGCTTTGGGTTTTATGGTTTTCTTTCTATCTTTATTTCAGGTGTGCTTTTTATTATTCTAGGAACGAAGATGATGGAGAAGGCGATTGATATAAAAGCACAATCGTACGAAGAGTTTAACGAATTTTTATTTGGGAAAACATTATCTAAAGCGATTAATTTATTAACAATGGTGATGCTTATTTGTGTTTGTGGCGTGATGTTATCTGGCGCAGGTGCAGTTTTTGATGAACATCTTCATGTAAGTAGAATGATTGGTATGCTCATTACTGTTTTGCTCACTTTTATTGTAATGTTAATTGGTTCAAAAGGATTGTTTAGTGTCAATACTTTTGTCGTACCGATGATGATCTTATTTAATGCCTTATTAATGTCACATTCTGTACAAGAGCCTAATTTTTTGACGCATTTACGATGGAGGCCAAACACGGCGCATTTTGGTAATGCCATTACTCAAGCTCTTTCATATGCAGCATTTAATTTAGCATTGGCGCAAGCTGTTCTAGTCCCAATTGCAACTGAAGTAAATGATAAAAAAACGATAAGGCTTGGGGGAATATTCGGCGGTTTATTTTTAACGTGGATCCTTATATCTAGTCATTTTTCATTGGTTACGTTACCACATTTTACATCATATGAATTGCCGATGGCAGTTATTGTGAAAAATAGTTTTCCTGAAATCTATATGATTTACATATTAATGATTTATAGCGAAATTTTCACTTCAATTATTGGCAATGTCTATGGTTTAGAAAAGCAACTAAGAGGATATTTATCGATTAATAGTATTCCGATTTATATCATCATTTTAGTTATAACATTTCTTATTAGTCAATTGCACTATGGAACACTGCTATCGATACTTTATCCGATATTTGGTTATTTCAGTCTACTGTTTATCGTTATCCTTGGGATTAAAACAAGGAAAATATAATAAAAAAAGACTGCTTAGTTGCAGTCTTAATGGATTGGAAAAATGACAAGAAGTAAAAGATCGAATATTAAATGTGACAAAATAAGCATCGATAGATCTCTTTTTTTAGCATAAAGAATTCCCCAAAATAGAGAACCGACAAACGCGGCAATCATCATAATTGGTAAATCTGCATAAAGAAATACAGATGCATTTAAAAGTGCAGAAATTAAGATGGCAAACTTATCGTTCATTAGATTCATTAAACGTTTTTGTACAAAGCCTCGCCAAAAAATTTCTTCACCTGGGATGAGAATAATGATGAGGACAATATAATTCCAAAGCAATTCCGGTGAAAAGCGTTTATAAGCATGTGAAACTTGTTGATCAAGATCCGTTGGCAATAATGTTAATAAAAAATGTCCGATCCAAAAAATCAAATATAAAACGATACCGGAAAGAATGCCATATAGTAGGAATTGAAAAAAAGACTTTTTCGCGTTGCTTTCTGCTTTCCCTTGAAATATAGAAAAACTAATTAGAAAGAGCATAGCCCCGGAATATAAGTACCAAAAAACCGCATGATGATCGTGAAATGTTATAAATAGAAGAATATGAGCTAGTATAATACTACTGATTAGCTTCGTATCGACGGAAAGTTTCGTCATGCTGTAGTTTCTCCTCTCTTTCAATCACAGAAAATATAATAGTAACTCATTCAAAAAATGAATACATTCATGAAATAAAACATATTCATTTTTTCATACTTTGTTATTTTATCAAATCTAGTAGATAAAATGAATGGAAAGAAAATTCCATCATTTAATATAAATAGTCGAATCGAGTTGACACGCAAAAAAGAAATTGAGAGCACTCCCAATTTCTTTTTTTTTTGCGTACGTGAGCTTTTAGTTAGGTAGATCGTCATTATGGTATTTAAGCCTTTGTGGATGATTGAATAATTTTGTAATTTTTATGATTAATAACCGTTTTTTCATCTAATTCTAGTTCATTGAAATTTTCCATATGTGTTAAATTAACAATAACAGAATTCTCATTCACTTTTTCCACAACGCCTTGCAAGCCCTCTTTGAATTCAATAATATCACCAATTTGAGCTTTCTTCAAAATAACGCCTCCTATCACTTTTTGAACGTATTGTAAATAGTTTGCACTATTTATCAGAAAAGTTCAAGACTAATAGTTACGGAAATTTGAATAAACTATTAATTTGTTTTAAAAAAGCATTTTATGCTTTTACAATTCCAACAAGCAAATCATCATTGTTATGATTAATATGAGAGTTCCTATGATAAAATATTAATGGGGTGAAGCATATGACAGAGGAAGAAATGAAAGATTTGATTGAAAAACTTCGAAAAGGTGAAATTCAGGAATTTTTAATTAAAAAGGAAGATTTTTTAACTTTTCGTGAAGTGCTTGTTTCCCAAGAAGATTTTAAACATTTTAAAGGGATTGCCCAACATGGGGGAAATGTGATTTATCAATATTTACAGATTCCGAGAAGCTAATATCATTATTTTGATCGAATTGAAAGAATTATGTTGATATTTCTCGAAATTTGTATTATTTTTTAAGTCATGGTATCCTATACCGTGGATTTTCTTTTAAATCCCCATCAAATTTAATGCAGTTTTGTCTTTTTTATGTAACATTTCACATAAATATTGACGAAATTTGCAACGTGCTTTATTTTTATATGAGAAAAATATTTTATTGAAAAGGAGTAAGAAAATTATGGCTCAAAAATCTTTTACAGTAACTGCAGATACAGGAATTCACGCACGTCCGGCTACTTTGCTTGTACAAGCTGCTAGCAAATTCGACTCTGACGTTCAATTACAGTACAAGGATAAAAAAGTTAACTTAAAATCAATTATGGGTGTTATGTCTCTTGGAATTGGTAAAGGTGCAGATATTACAATTTTCGCTGAAGGTAACGATGCTGAAGACGCATTGAACAGCCTAGCAGAACTATTGAAAAAAGAAGGTTTAGCTGAATAATGTCAACAATTCTAAAAGGTATTGCGGCATCTAACGGTATTGCAATAGCAAAAGCTTACCGTTTAGTGGAACCTGATTTATCTTATGAAAAGAAAAATGTTCAAAATGTTGACGAAGAAGTTAATCGCCTACATAGCGCGGTAGCTGAATCAAAAACAGAATTGGAAGCGATTCGCGAACATGCTCTTAAAGAATTAGGTGCGGATAAAGCTGCGATTTTCGATGCACATTTACTTGTTTTAAGTGACCCAGAATTATTATCTCAAATCGAAGATAAAATCAAAAACGATCAAGTTAATGCAGAATTCGCTTTAAAAGAAACTGCAGATATGTTCGTTACGATGTTTGAACAAATGGATAATGAATATATGAGAGAACGTGCAGCTGATATTCGCGATGTTACGAAACGAATTTTAGCGCACCTGCTTCAAGTTGATATTCCAAATCCTAGTATGATCGCTGAAGAAGTGGTTGTCATCGCTGAAGATTTAACACCTTCAGATACAGCTCAACTAAATCGTGAATTTGTTAAAGGATTTGCGACTAACGTTGGGGGACGTACATCACATTCAGCAATCATGGCTCGCTCTTTAGAAATTCCAGCTGTTGTTGGTACAAAAACGGCAATTCAAGATATCCAAAATGGTGATCTTGTAATCGTTAACGGATTAACGGGTGATGTCCATATTAATCCAACACCAGAAGTAGTGGAACAGTACAAGAAAGAGCAAGAAAAATTTGAACAACAAAAAGCTGAATGGGCTAAATTACTTCATGAAAAAACCGTTTCTAAGGATGGACATCATGTTGAATTAGTTGCTAATATCGGAACACCAAATGATTTACAAGGTGTTGTTGATAATGGCGGTGAAGGTGTCGGTTTATATCGTACTGAGTTCTTATATATGGGAAGAGATGAACTTCCAACTGAAGAGGAACAGTTTGAATCGTATAAAGCGGTTTTAGAAGGCTTAAATGGTAAACCTGTCGTTGTCCGTACACTTGATATCGGTGGCGATAAAAAATTACCTTATTTACCACTTCCTGAAGAGATGAATCCATTTCTTGGTTTCCGTGCTATTCGTCTATGCTTAGATAGACAGGATATTTTCCGGACACAATTACGTGCGCTACTTCGTGCAAGTGCATACGGTAACTTAAAAATCATGTTCCCAATGATCTCCAACTTAAATGAATTCCGCGAAGCAAAATCTATTCTTCTTGAAGAAAAAGATAAACTCATTCAAGAGGGTGTAAAAGTTTCTGATGAAATTGAAGTTGGTATCATGGTAGAAATTCCTTCAACTGCAGTTTTAGCAGATCTATTTGCAAAAGAAGTTGATTTCTTCAGTGTTGGAACAAACGATTTGATCCAGTATACAATGGCTGCTGACCGTATGAATGAGCGTATTTCATACTTATATCAACCATACAATCCATCTATTTTACGACTTGTGAAACGCGTTATTGATGCTGCTCATCAAGAAGGTAAATGGGCAGGCATGTGCGGTGAGATGGCTGGAGATGAAATTGCAATTCCTCTTCTTCTTGGTTTAGGATTAGATGAATTTTCAATGAGTGCTTCTTCTATCTTAAAAGCTAGATCACAAATACGTACGTTGAACAAAGCCGACATGGAAAAATTAGCTGAGCAAGCATTAAATCTAACAACAAATGATGAAGTGTTAGAACTTGTGAAAAAATTTACAAATCATTAAAAAGTAAAAAAGTGGATTAGTGAGATTGTAAATGGGTATAGTATATTATCCCAATAAGAACATTGCGTCCTGATATACGTAGTATAATCTGTTGGGTGTGCATCGTTTCTTCTCATTATTCTCTTTTTTAAGCCGAATGAATATTTCATTCGGCTTTTTTAGTCATAATAGATGAATTTTACTGAATACTTCGTTTATACTTGAATTAGCATTGAAGAATATTAAGGAGGTATATGAAATGAAATTGGGAATTAAAGGAAAAGCAGCTCTCGTTGTAGCTTCTAGTCAAGGGCTCGGAAAAGCAATTGCAAAAGAACTAGTTGAAGAAGGTGCTAATGTTGTTATTGCAAGCAGAAATGAACAACAGCTCCAACAAGTAAAACAGGAGTTGCTTGCATTAGGCAAAGGTGATGTTGAATATATTAAAACGGATATTACAAATGTTGAAGAGATAAAAGCAATGGTCCAAAAGGTAAAAGATACTTATGGAAGACTTGATATATTGGTAAATAATGCAGGTGGGCCTCCAGCAGGAAATTTTGAAGATATGGACGATGAAAAATGGCAGCAATCATTTGAACTTAATTTGCTTTCATACATAAGAATCATTAGAGAGTCACTTCCTTTGCTGAAGAAAAATGGCGGAAGAATTATCAATATTGCTTCATCTTCTATTAAAGAGCCAATTCCAGGATTAATTTTGTCAAATACTTTTAGAACGGGTATTGTCGGACTCTCTAAATCGCTAGCTGAAGAACTAGCACCTTACTCTATTTTAATTAATACAGTTGGTCCAGGTAGAATTGCAACGGATCGAATTACACATCTTGATCGTGTAACAGCAGAAAAGACAGGAAAGAGCTTAGAAGAAGTTGAGCAAGAACAATTACAGTCTATTCCGCTTAAACGATATGGTCAACCTGAAGAATTTGCTAAATTTGTTGCTTTTCTTGCATCAAATGCAAATTCATATGTCACCGGAAGCAGCTTTTTGATTGACGGCGGAAAAGTAAAATCGATTTAATAAAACGATAAATAAATGAGTGTGGGGGAGAAAATATGGATAAACAATTAACAAGTATTGGATTTATCGGATTAGGTGTCATGGGTAGAAATATGGCATTCAATTTATTGAAATCTGGATATTCACTTAATGTTTATAATCGTTCCAAGGATAAGGCAAATCTTTTATTAGAGCAGGGGGCTACATGGTGCCCTTCGCCAAAAGAGGTTGCAGAACAATCAGCGGTTATTATTACAATGGTTGGTTATCCGTATGATGTGGAAGAAGTTTATTTTGGCGAAAATGGATTACTGAAACATGCTAATGAACAGACAGTATTGATTGATATGACAACATCAACTCCTACACTTGCAAGGAAAATATATCAAGCTGCGAAAGAAAAAAATATCGAAGCAATTGATGCGCCAGTTTCAGGTGGCGATATCGGTGCACAAAAAGGAAATTTAACGATAATGGTTGGCGGAGATGTTGAAACATTTGAAAAGGTATTGCCAGTTTTGAAGGTGCTAGGGGAAAATATCGTACATCAAGGGGCGGCTGGTTCTGGACAGCATACAAAAATGTGCAATCAAATTGCGATCGCTTCAAATATGATGGGGGTAAGTGAAGCAATTGTGTATGCCAAAAAAGCAGAATTAGATCCGGAAAAAGTATTGAAATCAATTAGTGCAGGGGCTGCGGGCAGCTGGTCATTATCCAATTTAATTCCTCGGGTACTTGCTGGCGATTATTCACCTGGATTTTTTATTAAACATTTTATTAAAGATATGAAAATTGCATTAGATGAAGCAGAGAAAATGAACTTAGAGCTTCCTGGGCTTGCTCTAAGTAAAAAGCTATATGAACAATTAGCTGAAAATGGTGAGGAAAATAGCGGTACGCAAGCTTTAGTGAAATATTGGGATATTTTTTAATGAATTGATTGCCTTGTTTTTAAACATCGAATTCACAGTAAATATATGTTAATTTCAATGATACAATAAACAATCCGCTTAAAAGGGGGCTGAACGGTTCCTCTTAAGCGGATTATTTATGATCTATATTCTTTTAAATAGCTGTTTTCGTTAACCTTGTAACTTTTCAACAAAAGGGTTAGTTGATTTATGCTCCAGTATGCTTGCTTCACTCCTTTAGTGTCTCATCTATCCCGTTTTTCCCGAAGGAGTCTTGCACCTTTTACTCCAATCAACAATCTTTAGGAACAGTTTCACTATTTAACCAAGGATCTATCTTTTTAAATAACTTTCGATGCGGTTAAATCCTTCTTGAAGTGTCTCCATACTGCATGCATATGAAATTCGGAAAAATCCTTCACCATAAGCTGAGAAAGAACTTCCAGGAACGACTGCGACTTTATTTTTATTGGCTAAATCGACAGCAAAATCAAATGATGATAGAGCAATATAGTCGGGTATTTTAACAAAAAAGTAGAATCCGCCGTTAGGTTTTACATATGTTAAACCTAATTGATCCAGTCGTGAACATACAAAGTCTCTTCTTTTCATGTATTCTTTTTTCATCACTTTAGCATCATCTATTCCATTTGTTAATGCTTCAATTGCTGCTTGTTGCGAAATAGAAGTAGCACATGTGACATTGTATTGATGGACTTTTAAAATATGTTTACTAAGCCATTCTGGAGCAAACAACAAGCCGATTCGCCATCCTGTCATAGAATGCGACTTAGAAAGGCCATTTATGACGATGGTACGGTTATGTAAAAAGTTCGCAATAGATACATGCGGACTATCATAAGATAGTTCACTATATATTTCATCTGCTAATACAAACACTTCTTTGTCCTTTAGTAAATCTGCTATTTCTTTTAATTCATCTGCCGTTAAGGTAACACCAGTTGGATTTGAAGGATAAGGTAAAATGACACATCTCGTTCTATCTGTAAGAGCTGTCTTAATTTTTTCAGCTGTTAATTTAAAGTTAGAGTCTCTCGTATCGACATGAACTGGTATTGCATCGCACAAACGGATCAGTGGCTCATAACCAGGATACACAGGGCCGGGTAAAATTACCTCTGATCCAGGTACTAAGATCGTCCTAAGCGTAATGTCGATCGCTTCACTGGCACCTATTGTTACAATGACCTCCGTTTCGGGATTGTAATTCAGATTATATTTTGTTTGCACAAATTGTGCAGCAGCATTTCTTAGTTTTATATCTCCAGCATTGTGTGTGTAACTTGTTACATTTTGTTCAATTGCATGTATTCCAGCCAGTTTAACGTGCTCAGGTGTAGGAAAATCTGGTTGGCCGATTGTAAAAGAGACCATATCTTCAATATGGTTCACCATATTAGAAAATTTGCGAATTCCGGAAATTTCAATATCTAATACTTTTGGATTTAGTAAATGATCCAAAGAAATTGCCTCCTTATTTCGTTTAACTGTATCATAGCATTGAAGAAAAGTATGATTAAAATATTTTATTCGTTGTTCTAATTGTACTATAAAATGAGTTGGCATTAGTGGAAAAAATAATTTTTCAATATCATGCTTTTTTTATTAATTTTACATGATTTTCTCATTTTAATCATTTATAGTAGTGAGTGTATGCTTGAATGGAGATGGAAGTATGGATGAACAACAACAAGATATAAGGTATGCAGGTTTTTGGAGGAGATTTGTAGCTTATTTAATAGATATGGTAATACTCAGTATTCCACTCTTAATTATTACACTTGCGGTGTTCTGCATTGTAGCAGTACAAATTGATTTTTCTACGAATAAAGTTACAATTAATCAATTTTTCTCTATCGGAATTGGATATCTTGTTATTTTCTTCGTAGATTTAATTTTACCTATTTTGTATTTTGCGTGGCTAGAATCATCGAAATGGCAGGCAACGATAGGAAAAAGAGTTTTAGGGCTCAAAGTGATTGATACTAAAGGAAATCCGCTAACATTTTGGCGTGCTTTAGGTAGAAGCTTTGCGATGATTTTATCTGGTATATTTTATATTGGATATATTATTGCTGCATTTACAGAAAGAAAACAAACACTACACGATATGATCGCTGGCACATCAGTAATAATGGACGAGCGAAATTAAGCCTCCCAAATAAGGAGGCTTTCAGTTTGTTAACAAAAGGAATTTAGAATAGTCTCTTTTAATCAATATGCCATTCGAAAACATGAAAGTTCCACCTTGCACTGATTATATCCCGTAGTAAACTTCCTTACATTTCCGCTCCAATCTACATAGTAAAAAATCTTCCATATTAAATGTAAAACTTCATGCAAAAGGGTTTTATCATCAATCTCTTCGCATTAGGTTCTATCTTCACTCCAATAGAAAAATATAAATAATAGAATTTAAATATTTCCTTGAAAACTTGAAGAGTTTGTTTTTCGTTGTACCAGTATAAAAGACCCAAAACGATAAAAATAAAGAAAACGTGATTTTGCAAAAAATACAGCGAATATAAGAACGTTCATGATATAATCATTCAAAAGGAGAAAAAAGTAGAAAAAGGGGGAATTTTGGTGGAAAGTAATAAAGGAATTCTTTTAGAAAGTGGTACGAATGAACTAGAAATCATTGAATTTGAAGTAAATCAAAATAAATATGGAATTAATGTTATCAAAGTGAAGGAAATTATTATGCCTGCACACGTGACGATCATTCCGAATGCACATCCATTTGTAGAAGGAATTATCCAGCTACGCGGTGAAGTGCTGCCGGTTGTAAACATGCGGAAGGTGTTAAAATCTCAAGAACAGACGTATTGTGCAAATGAGAAATTTATCGTAACAGAATTTAATCAGCAAAAAATCGTTTTTCATGTAGACAACGTCTCCAAAATACATCGAATATCTTGGGAGAGAATTGAAAAGCCTTCTGATTTGTATTCGAGTCAATCAAATGAAATTGTCGGTGTGATTAAACAAGATCAGGATATGATCTTAATGCTAGATTTTGAAAAAATTATAACGGAAATAAATCCAAATATTAATATAAAAGTAGCAGAAGTAAAGAAACTAGGGAAAAGAGAAAGAAGTAATAAGCGAATTGTTTTGGCTGAGGATTCTGCTTTACTTAGAGGACTTCTAGAAGAAACATTAAATGAAGCTGGTTATGAGCAAGTGAAATTTTTTGAAAACGGAAGAGAAGCTTTTGCTTACCTTGATTCACTTCTGAAAGAAGGCAAACGGATAACGGAAGAAGTGCAGCTCGTTATTACAGATATTGAAATGCCGCAAATGGATGGTCATCACTTGACGAAAAAAATTAAAGAGACAAATGATATGAATGATTTGCCCGTCATCATTTTTTCATCGCTGATCACTGATACTTTAAGGCATAAAGGAGAGATTGTAGGGGCTGACGCTCAAGTAAGTAAACCGGAAATTAATGAATTAATTAAATATATTGATGCACTTATTTTATGATATTAGTAGTATCAACAGTATTTAAAGCCCCATATTATGATCATCATTATTTATAATATGAGGCTTTAAAATTAATAACCGTTATGAAAAATGTTGAATTGCTTAAAAAAATGAATCCCCCAGCCTTTTAAAGACAGGTTTGCAATTCTTTTTATGGTATTGCTGCGTTGATTTTTGAGGTGATTTTGGTTGATTTTCCATCATTCCTGTATAGGCTTGTAGTAAAAGTTTCGCTTGGTGCAAAGACATGTGACATTTTGGATTTCTTGATGAATGATCGAGTTTGCCAAGATGAGGGAGATTTTTAAAGTCTTCCTTTGATGGTGGTATATGAAATGTATAATCGCCACAACGAATTAAGACATCCGATTGCTGCTGACTGTATTTTGGGTGTTCAGAAAAATGCAGTCCGATTTTAACAGCTTTTCCTTCTTGAATCATCTTTTGAAGCGCTGTTTTTTTAAGGCAGTATAAATATTTCGGATTCGTAGCAGTTTTAGCATGGCGATTCACGGTGAAAATCGCATGAGAGAGGTTTTGAATTGTAGGGTTCAATGGAGTACATTTATGTGAATTCAATGTAGAACTCCTTTCTAAATTAAATAATTTTACTTTTTTGTTAATTAATTATACAACTTTTCCTTGGAAATGGAAAGAACCGATCTATTGTTTTAATTATTTAACAATATTACATAGATGAATATGCTATAATTTCATTATAAAAAATAGAGAGAAAGTTAAACAAAAGGGGGTAGGAGTTGGATGAAATATATTGTACAGCTCCGTTGGTTAGTCTTAATTTTATGGGTGTTGTGTGGGGGCATATTGGCATGGAAGGCGCCATCTTTAAATTTATTAGTACGTGAAAAAGGACAAATTTCCGTACCAAATGGATATCCTTCCGCTATAGCGTCGCAAATAAAAGATCGGCATAATCCAGATCAAAAAGAGACTGCAAATATTATGGTTGTCTTTCACCAATCACATAAATTTAATCAAGCAGACATGGATCGTATAGAACATACGATTCACCGCTTAAATGATAATAAAGAATCTTTACACATCACGAAAGTAATAAGTCAGTTTGATCATCCATCACTAAAAAAAGCACTAGTGTCCAAAGATCAAAAAACAGTAATGACACGACTTACTGTAAATTTGAGTCACTCTTCTTTAAGAAGTGTGAGGAAACAATTACAAAAGGCAATTCAAACGCCTGGTATTCAAGCTTTAATGACGAGTAGCAGTTTGATTAATCAAGATGTTGCAGACAGTTCACAAAAGGGTTTAAAAAGAACGGAGCTCATTACAGTTGTTTTTATTTTAATCGTATTAATTTTAGTTTACCGTTCAATCATTGCACCGTTTATTCCTTTAATAACCGTGGCACTTGCCTATATGATGAGCCAATTTATTTTAGCCGTTTTAGTTGATCGTTTTAATTTTCCAATTTCGAATTTTACGCAAATATTTTTAGTTGCAATTCTTTTTGGAATCGGAACGGACTATTGTATTTTACTGCTAAGTCGTTTTAAAGAGGAGCTATCAAAAGGAAGGGAGACACTCCCTGCGATTATAAATACATACAAATCTGCAGGAAAAACCGTCTTAATAAGCGGCATTGCTGTTATGATTGGATTCGCCTCTATTGGTTTAGCAACATTTAAATTATATCAATCGGCAGCGGCTGTTGCCATCGGTGTTGCCATCTTGTTAATGGCGCTGTTTTCAGTTATCCCTTTTTTTATGGCAGTTTTGAAAAAAAACCTATTTTGGCCAACGAAAGGTGAAATTACCCACAATGAAAGTAAAATATGGACTTGGCTAGGAAAGATTGCTATCGCACGGCCTTTCATTGCTTTAGGAATCGTCATCATCATCGTCATGCCTTTACTAATCAGTTACAATGGGAAAATTTCTTTCAACTCTTTAAATGAAATTGGCAAGGGGTACGATTCTGTCAAAGCATTTAACATGATTTCGACTAGCTTTGGTGCTGATAAAATGATGCCAGTCGAAGTTGTTATAGAAAACGACGAATCAATGAAGTCAAAAGACTATTTAGCTTTGATTGAGAAAATCAGTGCAAATCTAGCAAGTTTGAAAAATGTTCAAGAGGTTCAAAGTCCTACACGTCCAGCAGGGAAGGTTATACAAGACATATATATTCATAAACAAGCGAAAACAATTAGTAATGGTATTAAAGAAAGCAATGATGGTTTGCGTCAAATAAAGTCAGGATTGAATACTGCTTCCGATTCAGTTGCCAATTCTAAAGCTAAAATTAAGGCTGCTACTGATGGAATAGATGATTTACAATCAGGAACGAGTAAAATCCAATCAGGTATGACAAATCTACAAGCGGCATTAAGCAATATTGAAACAGGTATGAGAGATGGTTCACAAGGGGCCCATCAATTAAAGTCGAATGTTCAAAAGGCACAGGTACAGGCTGAACAACTGCAGGCTGGATTTGGACAGTTATTATTAAAATATCAGGATGCTCAAAAAAGCATTAAGCAATATATAAAAGAATCCAATCAATTGCCTAGTGATATTCCTTCTGAACTTGATCAGCTGCAGTCCAACTATAATCGTTTTTTAAAAGGTCATCCCGAAATCAAAAAGGACCCGCAATTTCAGCAGCTACAACAAAGCCTTGAGGAACTTGGGATGATAAACAGTGAAGTTCCTAGCTTAATTATGCAACTGGATCATACGACATCAAAGCTAGAAGCGATCAATACGCAATTACAAACGATGTCAAATGGTCTAAGTCAATTCGTAAATGGTTTTACGCCTGTTATCAATGGCTTGAATCAACTAGAACAAGGAATTGATAAAGCGGCGAATGCCCAAAATCAAGTTATTAATAAAATACCAGCCATTAATCATGGATTAAAGAGTATATCAGACGGGCAGGCGCAATTACGATCAGGATTAAGTCATTACAATGGTCAACTTGATCAACTATCGAATGGATTAAATTCAAGTGTAGATGGCCTTGGTCATATAGAATCCGGACTGGATAGTGCACAGAGTTTTTTAGCGGATTTATCTGCCGATCAAGAAGGAACACAAGGGATTTATATCCCGGACCAATTATTAAATAATGTAAACTATCAAAAAGCACTTGGAAATTATATATCTCCTGATGGGAAAATGGTTAGAATAAATATTATTTTAACCGAAAATCCGTATTCAAATGAAGCGATAGACATGATTAATCACATTCATCAATCTATTAAAGATTCAACAAAGAATACAAAATTAGAAAATGCCCATGTCGGGATTGATGGCGTAACAAGTATAAATCATGATCTTAGAAGTTTATCAAAAAATGATTATACACATACTGTCATTTTAATGTTGGCAGGGGCAGCTGTAGCTTTAATTATTTTCTTGCGGTCAATCATCATGCCAATTTATATATTGGTGTCATTATTGATAACATATTATGCATCTATGGCTGTTACTGAACTAATCTTTATCCATTTAGGCGGCTATTCTGGACTTAGCTGGGCAGTTCCTTTCTTTGGTTTTGTCATTTTAATTGCTCTCGGAATAGACTATTCTATTTTCTTAATGGAGAGGTTTAATGAGTATCAAGCATTGTCTGTTGCAGATGCAATATTATATGCGATGAAAAATATGGGGACTGTCATTATTTCAGCTGTAATCATTTTATCTGGAACATTTGCTGCAATGCTTCCATCAGGCGTATTAACGCTTATGCAAATTGCTACTTTAACGCTCACTGGTTTATTATTCTATACTTTTCTTGTTTTGCCGCTTTTAATTCCTGTGATTGCGAAGACTTTAGGAAAAGTAAATTGGTGGCCGTTCATCGCTAATAAATAATGTTTAAAGAGGTTGGGACAAGACTCAAAAGTGGTTAGCTAAAGACGAACATTGCACAACTCTGCTCCGGAAGCGAAGGATATTTCCGGAGCGGAGTTGGAGCGCGATATTCGGGGGTTCTTTAGTTCATACTTTTTTCCTAGCCTCTTTTTTGTTTTAGAATTTTTTTCTATTCTTTTTATTTATTTCCTTGTAAAATAGAGTTATATTGTTGTGTTATTACAGTTTGCCCACTTTTGGGAGATTGAATTTCCTGATTATGGAGATAAAAAGGATGGTTTTATGGACAAGGTAGCAGCAACGAGAGAGTTTGACAATCTTCGTGATTTAATTAAAACATTATTCAATCTAGATACTTTATATCAATTGGCTGATTTCGTATCGATAATAAAGGTGGAGCATGGTCCAACATTTGCAATTGCATGTGATGATCGAGCCGAACAACAAGTATATCAAATATTAAGTGAAGTGATTCAAAATGGACAGTTGGAAAGCTATTGCTGTAAAGTGATTGAAAGTTCTGAACCTGTTACTTTTATTACAGAAACCTATATAAATAATAAAGTGTCCCTTTATGAATCGACATTAATTTGCAACAAAGAAGAAGATCGTCCGTGTCAATGGATTATTGTAATGACAAAAGATGTAACAGAATTAGAAATGGGGAAGAAGGTATTATTAGAGAGCAATAAAGCTTATGAGGCACTTGTACAACGCCATATCGGTGCTGTCATGTCTATTGATGTATCGGGTAACATTTTAAGTATGAATGAATCAGTAAATGATTTGCTGTTATATAAGGAGAATGAGCTGAAAAGCCGTTCTATTTTTAATCTAATGGAGAAGCATACAGCACAGGATTTTCAATTATTATTAAATAAGTCGCTTGTGAGCCATCAAGACCAAACGTTTTCTTGTTATGTTTATAATCGAATTGGTGAAAAAATATTTGTTTCTATTCATATTATGCTTGTTGCGGTAGATATAAATATAAAGAGGTTTTTTATCACTATCCAAAATATTAATAAATCGGCGGTTGAGAACCGATTCGCATTACATGATGAATTGACAGGATTATGGAATCAACATGCACTTCTAGAACATATGAAGATGCTTATTTTAGAAGCAAAGAAAGCAAACCGTCAATTTGCTATTTATTATATTGATTTAGATCGTTTTAAGTATTTTAATGATATTTTAGGTAAGCAAGCTGGAGATGAAATCTTAAAGAGAACGGCGCAGCGACTGCAAAGATTAAATCTTGATGACTTTCAAGTATATCATGTAAACAGTGATCGTTTTATCATTATATTAAATGGAAATCAAGATGATATTGAAAAAGGGGCCGTTTTAATATCTGCAATATTTAATGAGCCCTTTCAAATTGAGGAAGAAGATTATATCATTGCTTCTTCAATTGGAATCAGTATTTATCCAAATGATGGCGAAGATGAAGAAACATTGATTAAACATGCTGATACCGCGTTGTCACAAGTAAAGGATAGTGGTAAAGGACATTATCGCTTTTATAGTAGCCGTATGGACGTCGAATTTCAACAGTATATTTTAATGGGGAAACATTTAAGACGAGCGATTGAAAAGAATGAATTAATGATCCATTATCAACCACAAGTTGACCTCAAATCAGGGGAAATTGAAAGCTTTGAAGCATTATTAAGGTGGAATAACCCAAAATTTGGTAATGTTTCGCCGTTAAAGTTTATTCCATTTGCAGAAGAGACAGGCTTAATTATCCCAATTGGAGAATGGGTGATCGACACTGTTTGTAAGAAAGTAAAGGAATGGCAGGAAAGGGGAGCTGTTGATTTTCGGGTGGCGATCAATATTTCTCCAAAACAGTTCAAAGCACCATACTTGCCTAAATTAATTCATCAGACATTGCGAAAATATGATTTGCCTGCTTCGGCTATCGAAATAGAGATTACAGAAACAATGATGATGGATATAGGGAATGTTTTAAATATTTTACAGGAATTAAAGGATTTAGGAATAAAGATTTCTGTAGATGATTTTGGAACAGGTTATTCATCATTGAACTATATAAAAAAATTCCCTATTGATATTTTGAAAATTGATCAATCTTTTATTAGGGAGCTTAATATTAGCCAGAAGGACGTGGCAATTACAAAGACGATTATCCATTTGGCTCATCATTTAGATTTAGAGGTTATAGCTGAAGGGGTAGAAGAGCAAGAACAAGTAAAGTTACTTCAATCTCTTAATTGTCAAAAGGCCCAGGGCTATTATTTTAGCCGTCCAGTATCGGCTGAAGAGATTGAACATCGATATTTTTATTAATGCACGTTTATTTCCTTTTTAATGGTTTCGTGTTAGAGTGAACATATGAACATAAAAAAATTCCTCTTCTTTGTATGCTTGGCTGTATGGGGACAGAAGGAGCGTGCTAAATGGATAAAAAAATGGAAATGATGATCATTCCAACTGACACAGGCTGTATGAAAATGTTTATTTATGGTTTTAAAGAACCTAGCTCAAAAGGGAAAATCATTACTGAGTACAATGAACATGTCGCAATTGCAAAAGGCTATAATTTTAAAGATACTATGCTGCGTTCATTAGCTAAGTTAAACAAGACCATTACAAATAATAAATTAGATTAATAGCTAGTAGGTTTCATATATTTTATTCAATCGGTTCTGCTTGGAGCGAAATCGATTGAATAAAATTTAGTTCTGTCAAAAAAATGAATGGTTATTCATTCACGAAGAGGGGGATTTATGTGAAAAATAAAGTGGTGATTATCACTGGCGGTTCAAATGGAATGGGAAAATATATGGCAAAAAGATTTGTAAATGCTGGGGCGAAAATTGTCATTACTGGAAGAGATCAAGACAAGCTGGAAAGGGCAAAGAGGGAATTAGGGGCTGAATCCCCTTCAATTTTAGCGATCCAAATGGATGTAAGAAATCCTGATGATGTTGAAAAGATGTTAGAACAGACAGTTGAATCATTTGGAACAGTTGATTTTTTAGTGAACAATGCTGCAGGGAACTTTATATGTCCAGCAGAAACACTATCTATTAACGGTTGGAATTCCGTCATTAATATTGTCCTCAATGGAACGTTTTACTGTTCACGTGCCGTTGGAAACTATTGGATTAAACATCATATTAAAGGGCGGATTATCAATATGGTTGCGACATATGCTTGGGGTGCTGGTGCAGGGGTTGTTCATTCAGCAGCAGCAAAGGCAGGAGTTTTATCGCTTACAAGAACATTAGCTGTTGAGTGGGGTAGCAAATACGGTATCACTGTTAATGCAATCGCTCCAGGTCCAATTGAAAGAACAGGTGGTGCAAGTAAATTATGGACATCTGAAGAAGCTGCTAAAAGGACGCTAAGCAGTGTTCCACTCGGCAGATTAGGCCATCCAGAAGAAATAGCAGAGCTTGCCTATTTTCTCCTCTCTGAACATGCGGCTTACATGAATGGTGAAGTTGTGACGATGGATGGTGGACAGTGGTTGAACCAACATCCATTTTAAGTGTTCATTCAAGTTATTTAAAAATAATGTAAACAGCGCATCAATGTTTATGTACAAAAGTCAACAATCATATATACTTGAATACAAAAACTTTCTACATTTGAAGTAGAAAGTTTTTTGTAAAATAAAACGGGAACAATAATATGGAGTAAAACGTTAACATATGATAAAGAATAACTTAAAGTGGATGGAATAGAAAAAAATATGTAATAAAATGTCGACAGTGGGTTTCCTAAGTGGAATTATTACTGTACAATTCCTTTTGGGGACAAGAAATATTCGTTATTGTTTCGACATGTAAAATGTGAGAGGATTGCATATGTAAATTATATTTTGTAAATCGTTAAAGAAATGATTTCGAATTCATCATTTTATTTGCTTTTGAAAGGAGTTCATTATGTCTCAACTTTTAGGTATTATTCAAAGATTACAAGCAATGCAAGAAGTAAAGGATTCAGGTGAAGTGCAGCAAAGGCGTTTTGAAGTAAATGGAAAAACGCTATGCCAAGTTAAATTTTTCCCTGCGACAAATACTTATGAGCTAGAAGTATTCGATGATAAAAAGCATTCAAATAAGTACCAATTTGATGATATTGATATTACTGCAATTGAAATTTTTGATATCGTTCAAGAAGGAAGTAATGCTTAATAGAAGGGGCCGTATTGGCTCTTTTTTTAAGCTCTTTTTTAAAGGATTCAATCAGGTTCATTTATGAAAATTTAAAGAGACAACATCTAGTTTCTTTAAACAGCAAATTGTTACGAAAATAGCTATTTATGGTTGTTTTTTAATCTTTTGATGTAAAGCGGCAGAATTAGTTTTTATAAAATATTTGTAAATATAAGTTTATTATATATAGAGTAGAAAATGATTTTAATCATTGTTACAATACAGATGATATAAATTGGAACCATTCCTAAGTGTACTATGATAAAATATAAAGGGATATACACAAAGATTTTATTGAATTGTTTGATTTGATACTTCATCTTAGAAGGGTTTTGAACATACAAAATTCAATTAAGAATGGAGGAATTTCATGATTTCCTTACAAAGCCATGAATTTCTTGAACCGAAAATTATTGATTTTATGATTCCATCTGAAAAAGTTGCCCATGTACAAATGAGCAACAGTTTAGAACATGCTTTGTTAGTGCTGACAAAAAGCGGATATTCATCTATTCCTGTTTTAGATCCGCAATATAAATTACATGGACTTATTAGTTCAGCATTAATTACCGATTCAATTTTAGGTTTGGAACGGATTGAATTTGAAAAATTAACTGATAAAAAAGTAGAAGATGTAATGAATAAAAATATACCTCGTATACAGATTAATGATAACTTCGAGAAAGCTTTAGGATTGTTAATTGATCATCCGTTTTTATGTGTAGAAGATCAGGACGGGTTTTTTGCAGGAATTTTTACGAGGAGGACTTTGCTAAAAGAATTAAACCATCATGTGCATAAACTCAATCATTTTTAACAGCCTCTTTATAGGGCTGTTTTTTTATAAAAAGCAGTAGTTGATTTCCGCTCCAGGATGCTCGCTTTCCGCGGGCGAAAGCTGAGCCTCCTCGACGCTGTCCGTCTGCGGGGTCTCAGCAATTTCGCTTATCCCGCAGGAGTCTCACATCCTTCCGCTCTAATCATCTTTATAATCAAGGGGCAGCTTCTTTTAAAAAGTGAAAATTTTTAAAACGGCTGTTCTTGTATACTTGTTGTTTTTTCGTAAAACAAGAGGTTGCTTTCTGCTCCAGGATGCTCGCTTTCCGCGGGCGAAAGCTGAGCCTCCTCGACGCTGTCCGTCTTTGGGGTCTCAGCAATTTCGCTTATCCCGCAGGAGTCTCACATCCTTCCGCTCTAATCATCTTTATAATCAAGGGGGTAGCTTCTTTTAAAAAGTGAAAATTTTTAAAACGGCTGTTCTTGTATACTTGTTGTTTTTTCGTAAAACAAGAGGTTGATTTCCGCTCGAGGAAGCTCGCTTTCCGCGGGCGAAAGCTGAGCCTCCTCGACGCTGTCCGTCTGCGGGGTCTCAGCAATTTCGCTTATCCCGCAGGAGTCTGCTCTGATCAGTTCTTTATAATCATTTAAATTTAAAGTTGCATGGATGAATAGAAATCTCTTGACTTCTTCGTGTATAATAATAAGAAAAACTTATAGAGGGGTATTATGGCTTTTTCAGAGTTTCAATTACTTTCAGTATTAGCGCAAGAGTTGAATATGAGGAAAGCGGCAGAACGTCTTTTTGTTTCTCAACCTGCGCTTTCACAAAGATTACAAACAATTGAGAAACATTGGGGTACACAGCTTTTTCTTAGAACCCAAAAAGGACTGACGATAACTCCTTCAGGTGAGTTAGTGATTCAATTTGCAAATGAAATTCTTGATAAAGAAGAAAAGGTTCGAGAGCAAATTAATACGTTGGATTCAAAAATACATGGAACGTTAAAAATTGCTTGTGCAACAATCGTTGGGCAAAATTGGCTTCCAAAAGTTTTAAAAAAATTCGTCCAACAGTATCCACATGCGAAAATTTCTTTAATCACTGGTTGGAGCAGTGAGATTATGAAATCTATTTATGATGATGAAGTACATATTGGAATCGTTCGTGGATCAACTGATTGGAAAGGACCAAAGCTTCACCTTTTTGAAGATCCTCTATATTTAGTGGATAAAGAAATTCAAGAAATTGGTGAAGTCCTACATACTGATCGTCCATATATCCAATTTAAAAGCGACTCAAATTATTATCAAGAAATTCAAGATTGGTGGCATCGTGAATTTCAATCATCCCCAAAAAGAACTATTGTCGTTGATCAGATTGAAACTTGTAAACAAATGGCTTTTAACGGAATTGGCTACGCTATTTTGCCGGCTATTACATTAAATGATGCTGATGTAAAAAATCTTTATAAAATTCCATTAAAAGATGAGCACGGTCAACTATTAAAAAGAGACACATGGATGCTTGGCTATGATGCAGCTTTTGAATTAAAACAAGTCCAAGCTTTTCTTGATGTAGTCAATGAATTTGTTGCTATGAATCCCCATGTAATTTAATGATTCATACTTGTATATAAAAGACTTGTCTGTTAAAGTAAATGCAGTAGTATAATGGCTTAATTTGTCAAAATAAGGTGAAGAACAATTCTTTAAGTGAAGCTAATTAAAGATTGTCGACTCCTCATCTTATTCATATATATTTTAGATGGAGGTATACATATGAAAATGATGGATGCAAACGAAATTATTTCATTTATTGCAAATAGTAAGAAATCAACTCCCGTAAAAGTGTATGTAAAAGGGCAATTACAAGGGATTGATTTTGGAGAAAGTGCTCATGCTTTTATCAATGGTAACGTTGGAACCATCTTCGGTGAATGGTCAGAAATTTCAGCAGCAATTGAAGCGCATAAAGACAAAATTGAAGATTATGTTGTTGAAAATGATCGCCGCCATTCTGCGATACCTTTGCTTGATTTAAAAGGGGTAAATGCACGTATTGAGCCAGGTGCTATTATTCGTGATCAAGTTGAAATAGGAGATAATGCTGTTATCATGATGGGAGCTTCCATCAACATTGGATCAGTGATTGGTGAAGGTACGATGATTGACATGAATGCTGTACTTGGTGGAAGAGCAACAGTAGGGAAAAACTGCCATATTGGTGCCGGTGCTGTATTAGCTGGTGTTGTAGAACCGCCTTCTGCAAAACCAGTTATTATTGAAGATAATGTATTAGTAGGTGCCAATGCTGTTATTCTTGAAGGTGTTACAGTTGGGAAAGGTGCTGTAGTTGCTGCTGGTGCAATTGTTGTAAGTGATGTTCCACCTAATACAGTTGTAGCTGGAGTTCCTGCAAAAGTTATCAAAGAAATTGATGAAAAAACAAAGTCAAAAATTGAAATTAAACAGGAACTTCGAAACTTATAATTAAAATCTTGTTTTTAAAAGGGTCTGGCGCTATGTTTTATATCTCGAAATACCTATTGGATAGATATTTTGAAATATGAAATGTGATGCCCGACCCTTTTACGATAGAGGAGGACGTTGTGATGGCGGTGGATTTAACTCAAATAAGGCGAGATTTACATCGAATACCTGAGTTAGGGTATCAAGAATTTAAAACACAGGCCTATATAATGAATTATCTTTCTTTACTTCCGCAAGAAAGATTGCAAATAAAAACATGGAAGACGGGGATCCTTGTAAAAATAAAAGGAACCAATGCGAAAAAATTAATAGGTTATCGTACAGATATTGATGGTTTACCTATTGAAGAGCAGACAGGACTAGATTTCCATTCCGAACATGAGGGGAAAATGCATGCATGTGGTCATGATTTTCATATGACAATTGCCCTTGGTATTTTAACCTACTTTGCAGATCATCCAATTCAAGATGATTTGCTGTTTATTTTCCAACCAGCTGAAGAAGGGCCTGGAGGGGCGGAAGCAATGTTGGAAGAAGTATTAGTTGGTGATTGGAAGCCTGATATGATCATGGGGCTTCATATTGCTCCAGAATATCCAGTAGGTACGATTGCAGTAAAGGAAGGATTGTTGTTTGCTAATACTTCAGAGCTGTTTATTGATTTACGAGGAAAAGGTGGACATGCCGCATATCCACAGTTAACTAAGGATATGGTGGTGGCAGCAGCTCATTTAGTAACGCAATTGCAAACGATTATTTCTCGCAATGTTGATCCACTTGATAGTGCTGTTATTACAATTGGAAAAATAACAGGAGGGACTGTTCAAAACATTATTGCAGAACAAGCAAGATTAGAAGGAACGATTCGCACATTATCTGCAGAAGGTATGGAGCTAGTTAAAAAGCGAATTGAAAATGTCGTTAAAGGCATTGCAGTCTCATTTGAATGCGAAGCTTCTATTGACTATGGTTGCAATTATTATCAAGTATATAATCATCATGAGCCAACGAAAGCATTTATGGATTTTGTAGAAAAGTACAAACATGCCAATTTGTTTGTATGTAAGGAAGCAATGACAGGTGAAGATTTCGGTTATATGTTAAAAGAAATACCAGGGTTCATGTTTTGGCTTGGGGTTGATTCCCCATTTGGGCTTCACCATGCTAAACTGTCACCAAACGAAGAAGCAATTGAAGTGGCTGTATCTCTTATGACTGATTATATTTGTACGCTTTAATACAAAGGCCTATAAAAAAACAATAGTTTATTTTGTTTTCCGCGTGCGGGTCCGAAAGCTCACCTTTTACGCTTTAATCAACTTTAAGGACAGTTTTATTTTACAGCTTCATTTAAACAGAATGAAAAAAGAAGGCTATAAGGAGCTTTTCACAGTCCTTAAGCCTTCTTCTTTTTTCATTTTAATTGCTTTCTTTTACGCGTTTTGTTAACACATTTGCAATTGCCTTTTTCAAGATTCTTTCAACTTCCCATTGTTTTCCATTTTTTGTTTTTGCAAGTACACGAATAACAATTTCTTTACTATCAAATGCTTCAACCCCAACTACATTTGGACCTTCTACTACATCTAAGTTTCCTTTTACAGCTTCTATACAAGCAGTTTGGATGATATCAATCATTTTATCAGGATCTTCTTCATTACTTATAGAAATATCTACGAGAGCACGCATATTGCCCCGAGAATGATTGCTTAAAGTAATGATTTGGCGATTAGGAATAAAATGCAATGTTCCATCGAAATCCCGTATTTGTGTTGTGCGTAATCCCATTTGCTCGACAATGCCTGAAAAATTACCTGTCGTAATATAGTCATCAACATCTACTTGCTTTTCTAATAATAAAAAGAATCCTGTTACAACGTCACTGACCAATCCCTGAGCTCCAAACCCTATTGCTAAGCCAATGATTCCTGCACCGGCCAATATTGCTGTAACGTGAATTCCTATCATTTGCAAGGCTGTAACAATAATAATAAAGAGGAGAATGTAGTCAATAGTATTCTTAATAAGCTTTTCCAATGTTTTTGCACGTGAGGATGATACTTTTTCTCGTGCTTGATAGCGTTCGAAAATAGTATGAATCATTTTATGCCCAACTGCCTTAATAATTAAGTAAAGTACATAAATAATAATCAATCGTACGATAACCGTACCTGCTTCATAAAAGATGTTAAGAATCTCATCCTTATTTGTGAAATCATTTAAAACTTTATCCAAAATAAACCTCCTAATGATTTTAAATAATCGTTATTCTAATTTTAACACGCCAATAAGTTGGTTAAACTTTAAATGTAGATTAAAATCATATTTCAAAATAACTTCTGCTTAAAAATATTATTTTTCCGCGCATTGATACAGTTATTGGCGTTGTTAGATAATAATAAGTTTTAATAGGCTAAATCTAAATGCGATCGTTTGACTCTCGATATGTGGTTTATTATAATAATTTTAACGTACATAGTAATTGAGAATAGATTTATTGCGTTTTCAATTGAAAAAGATCCTATATTATTGGGAGGGATTGTGAATGACTGAACGTTTAGTAGGGAAGCAAGCGCCACGTTTCGAAATGGAAGCTGTTTTACCTAATAAAGAATTTGGTAAAGTAAGCTTGGAAGAGAACATGAAAAATAACAAATGGACGGTTCTTTTCTTCTATCCAATGGATTTTACTTTTGTTTGTCCAACTGAAATTACTGCTATGTCTGACAGTTACGCAGATTTTGAAAAGTTAGATGCAGAAGTAATTGGGGTGTCAACTGATACTATTCATACTCATTTAGCTTGGATTAAAACGGATCGTAAAGAAGGCGGAATTGGCGAACTTAACTATCCTTTAGCTGCCGATCATAACCATAAAGTTTCTCGTGACTATGGGGTTCTTATTGAAGAGGAAGGCGTAGCACTCCGCGGCTTATTTATTATTAATCCGGATGGAGAATTAATGTATCAAGTTGTGAATCATAATAATATTGGCCGCAGTGTAGAAGAAACTCTTCGTGTACTTCAAGCTCTTCAAACTGGTGGACTTTGCCCTGTCAACTGGAAGCCTGGTCAAGCTACACTTTAATCCTGAATCTTTTTATTTGTAAGGACCTACCGAATTCGGTTAGGTCTTTTATTTAGGCTGCTTTCAATAAAGTTTAGGAAAAGGATGAAGTGGTTTTGCTCCGGGATGTCGCTTTCCGCGGGCGAAAGCTGAGCCTCCTCGGCGCTGTCCGCCTACGGGGTCTCAGCAATTTCGCTAATCCCGCAGGAGTTTTGCATCCTTCCGCTCAGATTAGTTTTATGAACGGTCATCAAAAGCGAGCAGGTGATTTTCTTACCAATTAGTTTCAGAAAAAATGTTATTTATTTTTGTGTATTTAGGTTAATGTAAACGATAGAGAGATATAGTAAGGAGGGGGATTATGAAGCTTAATGAAAAAATGCCTGAATTGGCAAATGCAACAGAATGGGTTAATCAAGAAGTTACGAGAGATGAGTTAATTGGCGTAAGGCCGACATTGATTCATTTTTGGGCGATCAGCTGCCATATTTGTAAAAAGGCAATGCCGGAACTAAATAAATTCCGTGATCAATATAAACAACAATTAAATGTTGTTGGTGTACATATGCCACGATCTGAAAATGATCTTGATATTGAAATCGTAAAATTGATTGCAAAAGATTACGGGATGACACAACCAATTTATATTGATAATGAGCATCGGTTAGCAGATGCATTTGAAAATATGTATGTTCCTTCTTACTATCTATTTGACGAAAACGGAAGACTGCGACATATGCAAACAGGAGGAAGCGGTTTACATCTGCTTGAAAAGCAGCTTCATCTTATATTGAAAGAAATGAAAGAGATCAGTTCATTTTATAAAAGCTAATGAAGTTAAACATGAACAAATAAAAAACAGCAATCCTTAAAAAGAGTCTTCTTCCAAAATATGCAAAGATCTATGTTAGAATAATGGTATTAAAAATGTTAAGTTCATAGGATGGGGAATTTGAGATGAAGAAAGAATTTACTGTGATTGGTTTAGGGCGGTTCGGTGGTAGTGTATGTCGGGAATTGATTGACGCTGGTATGGATGTTTTAGCTATTGATAGAGATGAGGATAGAGTTAATGAGTTTGCTCAAATTGCGACTCAGGCGGTAATTGCTGATACAACGGATGAGACAGTCATGAGAAAATTAGGTGTCCGAAATTTTGAACATGTTATCGTTGCGATTGGTGAAGATATACAAGGGAGTATATTAACAACAATTATTTTAAAAGAATTAGGTGTTAAAACGATTACGGTGAAAGCGCAAAATGATTTACATGAGAAAGTATTGCTAAAAATCGGTGCTACTCACGTTGTTCATCCTGAAAGAGATATGGCAAAAAGAATTGCACATCATATGATCTCGAATAATATACTAGACTACTTGGAGTTGTCTGAAGAGTTTAGTATTGCTGAGGTTGCTTCAACGACAGAAATGGCTGGTAATTCACTTTTAGATTTAAATGTTCGCGCAAAATATGGGGTTACAATTGTTGCTATAAAAAGGAATAAAGAAAACATAATAATTTCTCCAAGCGCTCAGGACGTTATTCAAGCTGGAGATACATTAATTATTATTGGAGCGGATGAAGCTATCAATCGATTTGAACAAGATTTGCAGTAAATAAAACAGGAGGACATAATTCCTCCTGTTTTATTATATTTACTCTGTTTTTTTAGATAGACAATGATCACATTCCATTAAGTAAGATTCAGCTTGTTCTTCAATTACTTGACCGCATTCTGGACATTGCTTTGGTGGCAAAGTTTTAAAAAACTCAACTGGGCTAGTGATATTCATTATAAATCCTCTCCTTAAAAGATAGTTTCTGTTGTTATAAAACAGATGGGATGATTGTATTGGATAAGTGAGATTAGAAACATTTTGTTTTATACAACAGACATTATTTATGATTTGTTGTTATAATACAGTATATACGGTTTTTTTGTTTTTGTACAGTACTTTTTTAGATTATCCGTAATTTTTTGCTTTATCTGATAAATATGGTTGCTGTTTTGGTGAACCGATACAGGGAGATTAAGGCTCCTGTGAGAAAAGCGGAATAGGTGAGAATTACAGGGGTGTAGTGCACAGCGACGGAGGCTCAGCATTTTGGATCGAAATCACCTCTCCCTAAACAACATCTTTAGAAAAGAGCCCAGCTTTTATACTTGAAAATTACTTTCTTCCAAGGATTTGTATCCGTCTATTTGCGTCTCCAGCAAAATAAATATGAAAATGTTATACAACAGACTCTTTTTTGCAAGAACGAGGTTAAAAGTAATGACATTCTGAACTTCGTCCTTAATTCAAGCTTCATTTTGATCTCTACATTTTACCTTTTATCTTAAATAGAGGGAGGGGAGTCTAGCTTAAAGGATGAAAAAGCAACAAAGTTAACGAAAACAGCCAAAAAAGACTGTAAACAATCGATCCATGTTAACGGAGCTTGTTTACAGTCTGTATGATTTACATAAATATCTTATTAAACCTCCATAATGATTGGCATAATCATTGGTCGGCGCTTTGTTTTTTCGTATAAAAATGGTGCAAGTGTGTCAGTAATTTCATTCTTAATTTCTGTCCATTGAGTTGTTTTTCGTTCCATTACAACGTTTAGATGTTTTGCAATAATCGATTGTGCTTCGTTAATTAAATCACCGGATTCACGCATGTATACGAAACCTCGTGAAATAATATCTGGACCAGAAGCAATTTTAAATTCATTCATGTCAATAGCTACAACCACGATGACAAGTCCTTCTTCTGAAAGAATTCGACGATCACGCAGTACGATATTTCCAATATCACCGATTCCATTTCCATCTATATAAACAGAGCCAGAAGGGATTTTACCTGCTACTTGTGCTTTATCACTGCTTAAAGCAAGTACTTCACCATTATCCATAATAAAACAGTTTTCTTCAGGAACACCGCAGTCATTTGCTAATTGTGCATGAGTCTTTTGCATGCGATATTCACCATGAATTGGCATGAAAAACTTAGGTTTGATTAAACGCAACATCAATTTCTGTTCTTCTTGACCACCATGTCCAGAAGTATGGATATTATTTAATGGACCGCTAATAACATCTGCTCCAGCACGATAAAGTAGATTAATCGTTCGATTAATACTCGTTGTATTCCCTGGAATTGGAGAAGAAGAAAAGACAACAGTATCCCCGGGCTGAATTTGAATTTGACGGTGTGTGCCATTTGCGATTCTAGATAAAGCAGCCATTGGTTCGCCTTGGCTACCAGTACAAAGAATGGTTACTTGATTGGCCGGAAGACGATTCAATTGTTGTGTATCAACAAAAGTGTCTTTTGGGCAACGAATATAGCCGAGATCATGTCCGATTTCAATCGCTGCTTCCATGCTACGTCCAAAAACAGCAATTTTTCTTCCTGTTTGAACAGCAGCTTCTGTTACTTGTTGGAGACGATGTATGTTTGATGCAAAGGTTGCAAATATAATTCTTCCGTCAACTTTTCGAAAAATATCTTGAATACTTTCGCCTACTCGACGTTCAGACATTGTGAAATTAGGAACTTCACTATTTGTACTATCAGACAAGAGGCAAAGAACACCGTCTTTTCCAATCTCAGCCATTTTCGTTAAGTTGGCAGGCTCCCCAACAGGGGTAAAATCAAACTTAAAGTCTCCTGTATGAACAATATTTCCAGGAGGTGTTTTGACAACAATTCCGTAAGAATCAGGAATACTGTGGGTTGTCCTAAAGAAGGTCACTGATGTTTTTCTAAATTTAATGATATCATCTTCTTGAATTTCTATTAATTGTGTTTGTCGTAATAAGCCGTGTTCTTCTAATTTATTTCTAATTAAGCCAAGTGCTAATTTGCCACCGTAAATAGGAATGTTGATTTGTCGTAGTAAATAAGGGATACCACCGATATGATCTTCATGACCATGGGTAATAAATAGCCCTTTAATTTTATCAACATTTTTAACTAAATAAGTATAATCAGGAATTACATAATCAATTCCTAACAACTCATCTTCAGGAAATTTGATCCCAGCATCAATCAGAATGATTTCATCTTGAAATTGTACGCCATAAGTATTTTTGCCGATTTCGCCCAGTCCGCCTAAAGCGAAAACAGCTGTTTGATCATTTTTAACAAATTTCATATAGTTACTACTCCACTAATTTAAAATTTTCTTGTTGTTTTTCATATTCGAGATATTTTCCTTCTAATAATTGAATATACTCGATATTAATTGCGCGGTTTTTTAATTTTTGGCGTACTTCTCTTTCAGATTCAGCTTCAATATAAAAAGCTTTTGTATTTTCTCGTACAGGTACTTCATATAAACTGTCTTGATAATAAACTTTATAGATCATGTTTTATCTCTCTCCTTACTCCGTTTTCAATAGTAACTTTTTCTATTATATAAAAAGATAACTACATATAACAACTTTTTCATGTAAATTAATATTTATCCATATATTTATTTGATTTTTTAAATCTTTCACCCGGTATCAATCAAGTATATTGTTAGTAAATACTATTAGAGTATGCTGATTTCATTTTAATGGGTGAACTTACTAAAATAAAAAGATAATTAGATAAAGAATAATCCCTCACAAAGAGGGATTCCAATGGTTATGCAATTGTTTTTTTTCTTAATAGATCTTTCCATTGTTTTAAAAGCTTCTTTTTTAGCTTTTTTAACATGGAGATCATCTCCCTACTTCTATTGTAATAAATTATCGGATAAAGTAAAGGCGGCCAGTAGATCTTGTCTTATATTATATGCAAAAGAATTTTTTATTATCGAGGAAAAATGTGGAAATGACGAATATTTAAGATGAAAGTAATTTACGATTGAGGAGAGGAAATGTTAACATTGTGAAATATAAGTAGTAAAGAATGGAGTTTAGATAAAATGAAAGACATCGTATTTTTTGATATTGATGGTACATTGCTTGATCATCATAAAAATATTCCGGATTCTACAAAAAAGGCAATTAAAGAGTTGAAAAGCAATGGAGTATATGTAGCCATTGCAACAGGTCGTACCCCTTTTATGTTTGAACATATTCGCAAGGAGTTGGAGATTGATTCATATGTTAGTTTTAACGGTCAGTTTGTAGTGTTCGAAAATGAATTGATATATAAGAATCCACTTTTAATTGAAGCACAAAAGGCCTTAACGGAATTAGCAAATAAAAACGGTCATCCACTTGTATACTTAACAGAAAAAACTATGAAAGCGAATGTGGAGTACCATCCTCATATTGAAGAGGGGATCGCTAGCTTAAAGTTTCCTCATCCTGCATACGATCCATCTTTTTATTTACATAATGAAATTTATCAAGCGTTATTATTTTGCGAAGAAAAAGATGAAGATATATATATAGGTAAATTTCCCGATCTTCATTTTGTACGTTGGCACCAATATTCCATGGATGTTTTACCAAACGGTGGTTCAAAAGCAGAGGGGATAAAACAAATGATCTCTAAATTAGGCATTCATATGAAAAATGTATATGCTTTTGGAGATGGACTAAATGATGTTGAGATGATTAAAGAAGTTGGTACTGGAGTAGCAATGGGGAATGCTGTTGACATACTGAAAGGATGCGCTAGCTTTGTAACTGAAGATGTTGACAATGGCGGAATTTATTATGGTCTAAAAAAATTAGAACTAATATAAAGAAAAAATCCCGTGCGAGACGGGATTTTTTTGTTTCTAGATTTGCAGTCATTGTCGAAAAATATTGGACAGTTGCGGAACTTGTTATGGTATAAAAGATTAATGTCTATTCTATTATAATACAGTTTTGAAGGCTAAGTATTACAGATGATTGTTTATGATCTTTAAAAAATTTTTTTGAGTTAGGTTTTATAATTGACGCTTTACCAATTTTAAGGTACTCTATATATGTCAGAAACAGTATTGTATCACTTTGTTAGATGATTTTATTAATACAGTATATACTGTTTTTTGTGAAAAATGAAAATGATTGCGGTTTCTTGTGTATTTGTTGTTTTATGTAATCTGTCGACATTTTCATAAAATAGTGACTAATTTAGTATTGGAAAAATGAATGATAGAACTGAAATAATCATCTAAATGAAGATATGTAGAAAGGATTGGTGACTTCGATGGCTTCAAAAACAAAGAATACAGTGTTCGATGAGAAGAAAACATTCGAAATGATTGAAGAACAATTCGAAATGGTCCAAATCTTAAATGAAGAAGGAAAAATTGTAAACGATTCCTTAGTGCCGGATATGACAGACGAGCAATTGCAAGAATTAATGCGTAGAATGGTCTATACACGAATTCTTGATCAACGCTCAATTTCATTAAACCGTCAAGGCCGATTAGGATTTTATGCGCCAACGGCAGGACAAGAAGCTTCACAACTTGCTTCACATTTCGCATTGGAAAAAGAAGATTTTATCTTGCCAGGATATCGTGATGTACCACAAATTGTTTGGCATGGACTACCATTATACCAAGCATTTTTATGGTCACGTGGTCATGTTGATGGTATGAAAAATATTAAGGATTTAAATATTTTACCGCCGCAAATTATTATTGGTGCTCAATACGTTCAAACAGCTGGTGTTGCGCTTGGATTAAAAAAACGCGGTAAAAAATCTGTTGCAATTACATATACAGGTGATGGCGGTTCATCACAAGGAGATTTCTATGAAGGGATGAATTTTGCAGCTGCATATAAAGCGCCTGCTATTTTCATCGTGCAAAATAATCAATTTGCAATTTCTACTCCACGGGAAAAACAAACAGCTGCTAAAACAATCGCTCAAAAAGCTATTGCTGTTGGAATTCCAGGAATTGTAGTAGATGGTATGGATCCATTGGCAGTTTATTCTGCTGTAAAAAGAGCTCGTGAACGGGCGATTAATGGTGAAGGTCCAACATTAATTGAAGCAGTATGCTATCGTTTTGGCCCACATACTATGAGTGGTGATGACCCAACCCGTTACCGTACTTCTGATTTAGATAACGAATGGGAAAAGAAAGATCCTTTAGTTCGTTTCCGTAAGTATTTGGAAGATAAAGGTTTATGGAATGAAGAAAAAGAAAATGAAGTAATTGCACAAGCAAAAGAAGATATTAAAGCGGCAATTAAAAAAGCCGATGAAGCATCGAAACAAACAGTAACAGAACTAATCTCTGTTGTGTATGAAGAACAACCATATACATTACAAGAGCAATATGAAATTTATCAAGCAAAGGAGTCGAAATAGGCCATGGCGCAAATGACAATGATTCAAGCAATCACTGACGCATTACGTACTGAGTTAAAAAATGATGAAAATGTGTTAGTATTCGGTGAAGACGTTGGCGTTAACGGCGGCGTATTCCGTGCGACAGAAGGTTTGCAAAAAGAATTTGGTGAAGAACGTGTATTTGATACTCCGTTAGCTGAATCAGGAATTGGTGGATTATCAATTGGTTTAGCTCTTCAAGGATTTCGTCCTATTCCAGAAATTCAATTTTTCGGTTTTGTATTTGAGGTAATGGACTCGATTCATGGCCAAATGGCTCGGTATCGTTTCCGTACGGGCGGCAGTATCAATATGCCAATTACAATTCGTTCTCCATTTGGAGGCGGGGTACATACTCCAGAAATGCATGCTGACAGCTTGGAAGGGTTAATGGCCCAAACACCAGGTATTAAAGTAGTTATACCTTCAACACCATATGATGCAAAAGGATTGTTAATTTCTTCAATAAGAGATAATGACCCAGTTGTGTTCTTAGAGCATTTAAAATTGTACCGTTCTTTCCGTGAGGAAGTTCCAGAAGAAGCATACACAGTACCTATTGGAAAAGCAGATGTTAAACGAGAAGGTACAGATCTTTCCATCATAGCTTATGGTGCGATGGTTCATGAATCATTAAAAGCTGCTGAAGAGCTGGAAAAAGAAGGCTATTCTGTAGAAGTAGTTGATTTACGAACAGTAAGTCCGCTGGATGTTGAAACAATTGTTGCTTCCGTTGAGAAAACAAATCGTGCTATAGTAGTCCAAGAAGCACAAAGACAAGCAGGAATTGCTGCAAATGTTATTGCTGAAATTAATGAGCGTGCCATTTTAAGCTTGGAGGCACCAGTCCTTCGGGTAACGGCTCCTGACACGATCTATCCATTTGCACAAGCAGAAGGTATTTGGATTCCGACTTATAAAGACATTTTAGAAACAGCGAAAAAAGTCTTAACTTTTTAATCGCTACATCATATCTATTCACATGCTACAATAAAAAGTTTCTTATTGTTGTGATAGATGATTATGATCAAAAAGGAGTGAGAACACCTTGTCATTTGAATTTAGATTACCAGATATCGGTGAAGGAATACATGAAGGTGAAATCGTTAAATGGTTTATTAAGCCTGGCGATAAAGTTGAAGAAGATGATGTACTATGTGAAGTACAAAATGATAAATCCGTTGTTGAAATTCCTTCTCCAGTAGAAGGTACAGTTGAAGAAATTTTAGTTGAAGAAGGAACTGTAGCTGTTGTTGGAGATGTGCTTGCGAAATTTGATGCCCCTGGATATGAAAATATGCAATTTAAAGGCAACCATGGAGCAAGTGAAGAAAAGGAAGAAGCACAGATTGAAAAACAAGAGGTAGCTGTTGAAACGAATAAAGAAGAAGCAGCTAAAGAAACGGCAGATTCTAAGCAAGAGGCGGCAGATCCAAATCGCCGTGTAATTGCAATGCCTTCTGTTCGTAAGTATGCTCGCGAAAAGGGTGTTGACATTCGTCTTGTATCTGGTTCCGGTAATAATGGCCGTGTCATTAAAGCTGATATTGATGCTTTTGTTAACGGTGATACAAAAACGCCGGAAACATCAGAAACACCAGTTGAACATGCAGAAAAAGCAGCGCCACAAGTCGTTATACCAGAGGGTGATTTCCCTGAAACACGTGAGCCAATGACTGCAATCAGAAAGGCTATTGCAAAGGCGATGGTTCATTCAAAACAAACGGCGCCACATGTAACGCTCATGGATGAAGTGGATGTTACAGCATTAGTTGCACATCGAAAGAAATTTAAAGAAATTGCAGCTGAAAAGGGCATTAAACTAACGTTCTTGCCGTACGTAGTGAAAGCTCTTGTTAGTGCTTTAAGAGAGTATCCTGTTCTTAATACATCGATTGATGACTCAACAAATGAAATTATTCAAAAGCATTATTACAATATTGGAATTGCTGCAGATACTGAAAAAGGTTTGCTTGTTCCAGTTGTTAAACATGCTGATCGAAAATCTGTTTTTGCTGTTTCAAAAGAAATTAATGAGCTAGCTGATAAAGCACGCAGTGGTAAGTTAGCACCAAACGAAATGAAAGGTGCTTCTACAACAATTACGAATATTGGTTCTGCTGGTGGCCAATGGTTTACACCTGTAATTAACCATCCTGAGGTAGCTATCTTAGGAATTGGTAGAATTGCTGAAAAACCAGTTGTAAAAAACGGTGAAATTGTTGCAGCTCCTGTTTTAGCATTATCATTAAGCTTTGATCACCGTATGATTGATGGTGCAACCGCACAAAATGCGTTAAATCATATAAAACGTTTATTAAACGATCCAGAACTATTATTAATGGAGGCGTAAAAAAATGGTAGTGGGAGATTTTCCAATTGAAACAGATACAATTGTCATTGGTGCTGGTCCAGGGGGATATGTTGCAGCAATTCGTGCTGCACAATTAGGACAAAAAGTAACAATAGTAGAAAAAGAGCATATTGGTGGTGTTTGCTTAAATGTTGGCTGTATACCATCAAAAGCACTTATTTCAGCATCTCATCGTTATGAGCATGCAAAGCAATCTGAGGATATGGGAATTGTTTCTGAAAATGTAACAGTTAATTTTGAAAAGGTACAAACATGGAAACAAAGCGTTGTTCAAAAATTGACAGGCGGAGTTGAATCTCTTTTAAAGGGGAATAAAGTAGAGATTGTAAAAGGTGAAGCTTATTTCAATGATGATCATACTCTACGTGTTATTAAGGAAGATTCGGCGCAAACTTATACATTTAAGCATGCAATTATCGCAACTGGTTCACGTCCAATTGAATTGCCAACTTTCAAATATTCAGAAAGAGTTTTAAACTCAACCGGAGCGTTAAATTTAAAAGAAATTCCAAAAAAATTAGTGATTATCGGTGGCGGTGTAATCGGAATCGAACTTGGTACTGTTTATGCGAACTTTGGAACTGAAGTAACGATTTTAGAGGGCGCTCCAGATATTTTAGGTAATGCTTATGAAAAACAAATGACATCAATTGTTTCCCGTAATTTGAAGAAGAAAGGTGTTCAAGTTATTACACAAGCATTAGCTAAAGGTGTAGAAGAAAAAGAAGATGGTGTCGTTGTCACTTACGAAGCAAAAGGTGAACAACAAAAACTTGAAGCAGACTATGTGTTAGTTACAATTGGTCGCCGTCCGAATACAGACGAAATGGGATTAGAACAAGCTGGTGTGAAGATGACAGAAAGAGGCGTTATCGAGATCGATAAGCAATGTCGTACAAGTGTATCTAATATTTTCGCAATTGGTGATATTGTGCCAGGTCCTCAGCTTGCTCATAAAGCGTCATATGAAGGAAAAATCGCTGCTGAGGCAATAGCCGGCCATCCTTCTGAAATTGATTACATCGGTATTCCTGCTGTTGTGTTCTCTGAACCTGAGCTTGCAACTGTCGGTTATACTGAAGCTCAAGCTAAAGAAGAAGGATTAGATGTTGTAGCAGCAAAATTCCCTTACGGTGCTAATGGACGTGCATTAGCATTAAACGAAACAGATGGTTTTGTTAAATTGGTAACACGTAAGGAAGATGGCTTACTAATTGGTGCACAAGTAGCAGGTGTCAGTGCATCTGATATCATTTCTGAACTTGGTCTAGCAATTGAGGCAGGTATGACTGCTGAAGATATTGCAATGACGATCCATGCACATCCAACATTAGGTGAAATTACAATGGAAGCATCGGAAGTTGCTCTTGGAACACCAATTCACATTTTAAAATAAGCAATATGAAGTGTCCTCAACGAGGGCACTTTTTTAATTTGCAGCCTTTTTATTAAAAAGAGGCAGTTGATTTTCGTCCGGGTGCTGCTTCTGCGGAAGAAGCTGGGGACTCAGCAATCCTGCTAATCCCGTAGAAATTTTGGTTCTTTTACTGTAGATAGCTTGTTTGAGAACGGACTAATAAAAACAAACATTTTTTAAAAGGCTCAAATAATAAATGACAATATATGTTTTTACGTTGAGTAAAAGGGGTATTCACAAATAAAGCAATGTTATTTGGGTGCCTATCATTTATGTTTATTCCTTTTTATCTTCTTAAGTTTTCGTAATATAGATATTATGATTCTAATCGTCGTAAAATATTCATCATATTGTGTAAAATTGGGCATATTTGTTTATTAATGGAGAATAGATTCGTTATATTCATAATAAAAAACTTAGGGTGAGACGATGAAATACTATGTTGCATTTCTTTTTCAATTAATGGTTTGGAGCGTTTTTACATTGGCATCTTGGCTTTCAAAAGGGGATCGAATGGTGTTTAAAGTTATTACATTTATTGTGTTTTTTTATTTAGCCTTTTTGTTAGCTAAGTCCATCATTAAATCATTTCGCAGAACGATGATTATTACGGCTTCGAGCTTATCTGCTTACGGCGTACTACAAATCGTTTTAGATGAGATGGTAAAATAAATTATATGTCACAATTAAATAAATATAATATACTTTTTTATCTTGAATAATTAAATAGTATGTATTAATATATAAATATAAACGCTTACAAATTATTTTTAGGGGGAAATTAAAATGGGAATCATTGTATGCCAATCATGTGAAGCTACGATCGAACATGTAGAAGATGAAAAGGTTACGGTTCTCTACTCAACATGTGAACATTGTCAGCACGAAGAGGAAGAATAATGGTCAATGTCTCAACGGCTTATAGCCGCTTTTTTTTTGCACTATAAGTTAAGAGTAGGCGATTTCAGATACTGACATTAGCTTTTTTAGAAAAGGGAGAAAAGAAGAGGTGGAACAAAAGTTATTAACTAAAGAAACTCGAATATTGCGCTCTAACCCGGATCCGGGAATATCTTTCGCTTTCCGCGGTTGGCTGGTGAGCCTCCTGCATCCGCTTTGTGCAATGTTCGTCTTTAGCTATTGAGTTTTGTCCCATCCTCTTTCTTACGATTAGTCAAGTATCTTTCAGTAATTTCTGTTGCGTTTTTAATTTGTCATAAGCATTGCGCAAATCATAAAAAATAAAATCTTTCGTAAGGCGATGACATGTTTCATACAAATCTACTCCTTTTGCCTATCATAGAAGCCTTCACAGTGCCTTATCGATTCCATTTTCTTATACACGATCTCGTGGACCCAACATACTAAACTGATTCAAATAAGGGTGTGAAGTTGGTCTGGTTTTGATACGGACTCTTACATGGTCCCAGAGGTTGGTCGACCTTCCTTCACTTCTACTATAAAAAAATAGTAGCACAAACCATGGCCTAGGTTTGCGCTACTAATGTTAGTATGTTTTAATATCTTAATATCTTTATTTAATTGCCCGATGTTCTTTTATGACTTTTATTGTATTTAATTGAGGGTCTTCTGGCCCTTGAACAGGTAATCCAGCTTCTAAATTTGTGCGAATATAATTTAAGTTCTCTTCTGTAATGATTTCCCCAGGAATAAAGATTGGAATTCCTGGAGGATAAACCATTACAAACTCCGCAATAATTCTCCCTTCAGATTCTGATAACGGTATCGTCTCAGTTTCAGCGTAAAATGCATCACGCGGTGTTAAAGCAAGTAAAGGAATATCTGGTAATAGTACTTGAACATCAAGCTTGCTTGAAAGATGTGAAAAAGTGTTAGAGAGCTCTTCTAACGCCTTAACTAATTGGTTTACACTTTGATCGCTATCTCCAGGTGTGACAATACAAAGAATATTGTATAAGTCAGAAAGTTCAACTTCAATGTTATATACTTCACGTAACCATTTTTCTGCATCATGACCTGTAATGCCAAGATCTTTTACAGAAATAATTAATTTCGTCGGGTCATAATCGTACGTCGCTTTTGTTCCTAAAATTTCATTGCCAACACAATACAAATGATCGATTTCATTAATTTGTTTGCGCGCTTTTTTCGCAAGTTGGATGGTTGCCTCAATAATTTCTTTCCCTTCAGTGGCCAATCTTTTTCGTGCAACGTCTAAAGAGGCAAGTAAAATATAGGATGTAGATGTTGTTGTAAGCATGCTAAACATACTTTGAACGTGATTTTTAGATATAAGTCCTTCTTTAATGTTCAATATCGAGCTTTGAGTAAGTGAGCCGCCAAGTTTATGGACGCTTGTTGCTGCCATATCTGCACCGGCTTGCATTGCTGATAATGGAAGTTCATCATGAAAATGTATATGAACACCATGGGCTTCATCAACAAGCACAGGAACATGATATGCATGGGCAATCTCAACAATACTTTTTAAATCAGCGGAAATCCCATAATAAGTCGGGTTTATGACTAACACAGCTTTCGCATCAGGATTTTGTTGTAATGCCTTTGAAACGGACTCTGGTGTAATGCCATGTGAAATTCCTAATTGATTGTCTACTTCAGGATGAATAAAAATAGGGATTGCTCCTGAGAAAACAATTGCTGACATAACAGATTTATGAACATTACGCGGAACAATAATTTTATCTCCAGGATGGCAAACGCTCATGACCATTGTCATAATCGCACCGCTTGTTCCTTGGACTGAAAAAAATGTATGATCAGCGCCAAAAGCTTCAGCTGCTAACTGTTGTGCGTGCATAATAATTCCATGTGGTGAATGCAAATCATCTAATGGCTCAATATTAATTAAATCTAGCTTGAAAATATTTTCGCCAATAAACTGACGAAACTCAGGATCAACGCCGTTTCCCGCTTTATGGCCAGGAATATGGAATTGAATGGGGTTGCGACTAACATGTCTAAGTAAACCTGTATATAATGGTGTGTCCAATTGCGACAATGACTTCTCCACCTTTTTTATAAAATAATCGTTAACAAAACAAATGAATTATAGCATTTCACTCTATCTTTTTAAATAGTTTTCCGTATAAAAAGGAAAATAATTATTTCATATAGAAATTAGATATAAGGGCACTTAGTTATAATAAAGTGGGTATTGTTCAATCACATCACAAGTATGAAATGACAATTGTAGTGATAAGCTACGTATAAAAGTGAAAGAAACGCTGAAACTTAATTGCTTATTTTTAATTATTTATTATACTAGAATAATTGAATGAAAAGAGGCTATCTATGTAAAATGTGTATGTGTTAAAAAAGTGAGAAAGATGGTGAAATTGGTGGAATATCAATATCCTTTTTCAATGGATTGGTCAACACAGGAAGTAATTGATGTCGTTCATTTTTTTGAAGCAATTGAAAAGGCATATGAAAAAGGCATAAAACGTGATGAACTTTTAAGCCGTTATCGACGCTTTAAAGAGATTGTACCTGGTAAAGCAGATGAGAAAAAATTTTGCAATGAGTTTGAAGAAGTAAGTGGGTACTCTCCGTATAGAGCAGTAAAAAAAATGAAAGAGTCCGAATCAGGGTTAATTAAAATGTAACCAATCTTTTTTTATAAAGATAAAGGCTGTCTCAAATATGATCAAACATAACATATTATAAGAGCTGTTTTAACTTATAATCCGTATTTGTTCGATCGAGAGACGGCCTTTTTTAATCAAGTACTGAAAATTGTTATGTTAATACAATGGTTTAGACGATTTTATATATGGGTAATAAATGAATAAATACATCTTCAATTGTTTTAATCAATGTTTCAGGGGACATCTCAATCGCTTGATTTTTGGGAATATGGAGTCCGCAAAGCATTTCTGCTTTTTTTACAACTTGCATACGGCGAAATAGTGATTGAAGCTCATGTTTATTTAATATACTGGCATTCGGTTTCGTATGATCATTGGACCAAACATAATGACTTGGGATATTTTCGATAATTGGATTAATTTTTTTCTCTAACTTTTTTCCGATCTCGTCCTTTATTGGGCATTCATTAATAATTGCAACCCATATAAACAAATGTGTTTCCCAAAGTCCAATTTGAAAATGTGGAAATTTTTTATAACCACGTTTATTGCTTGAAAAGGCAACCCACGTATCATTAGGCGGATTTATCGTACGACGAGCATGCTTAGCGACATGGTAAAACATCTCTTCTCCTGTAATGGCTGATAGTGTAGGAGTAAAATACGCTCCTAACGCTTCAAGCTTCGGTCGTACTGTTTGTTTCAATTGCTCCATTCTTGCATCTAGTCCCTCTATGTTAAAGACTTGAAAGTCCTGCTCAGTAAATGATGCGATGTTCATATATGTTCACCTCAGTTTAATAATAAAATTAGACATGTTATGACAATATTCATCATTATTTTATCACATTCGACGGCGTGTCTTGAAAATTAAAGTGGTTTGTTTAATAAAAAAATAGATTTTCACCCAATTTTGTTACATCATTCCGACAAGTTCATAATATATATAAAACAATATCTGAAAATTCGATCATCCAATGGAAGGAAGTGTGAGAATTGAAACAAGTCATTAATTCCAAAAAAAGACAGCAGTATGAAAAGAAAAAAATTGCGGTTTTAAGGCTGGAATTAGATTACGAGCTTGCAACATTGTTCGAAGCAATGGAAAACAAAAATGAAGAAACTAAGCAAAAAACCATTAAGAAACTGGAAAAAATTCGTGAAGAACTTTTAAAAATGGATGCTATGTAAAAGTAAGAAAATGTTTGGCTTACCTGGAAAAAATTTTGCTCCCTTAAAAAATGGGGGTTTTTTTATGTGAGACCCTGGATTCGCAAAGCTACGAGGATTTTTCCGGACTGTCTGGGGAAAGCGTCCTCCTAAAATGGAATCACTCATCCGATCTATTAGATCTGAAAGCAAAAGATTACGTATTTAAGTATGTTTAAATTTTAATAAAATCATTCATTTCCAGTTATTGTAGCGAAAGAGACTTTTGCAGGAAAAGTGCGTTCAAGGGAGTTTCTGCAGGAGTATACGACCTCCGAAGCGAAAACCACTACTATTTATTGAAAATAATTTTTTTCCTTCTTTGCCGTACATACTTATTATTTCACAATGGCTGATATTAACAATTTTATCCAGTATTGTTTAATAATGCTGATGGATTAGAGTGAAAGTTTTCAAAACTTGATAAATAATACGTTTTCCTTTACTCTTAAGAAAATCAAGAGTATTCAATGGAGGGTTCTATATGAATAATTGGGACGAAATTGATACATACGTTCGAGAGTGGTTAGAAGAGGCAAGAGAAAAGATTTTGGCCTCATTTTCTACCTCAATTGAAATTGAAACAAAGTCAGACCGAAATGATTTAGTGACAAATATTGATAAAGAAATTGAACAGTTCTTTATTCAACATATTAAAAATAAGTTTCCGGATCACCATATTCTAGGTGAGGAAGGATTAGGCGAGAAGATTGATTGTACAAACGGAATGTTATGGATTGTTGATCCGATTGATGGAACAGTAAATTTTGTGCATCAACAAAGAAATTTTATGATTTCTATCGGTATTTATGAAAACGGAGTGGGAAAATTAGGCTATATATATGATGTGATTCACAAAGAACTTTATCATGCTGTTCATGGGGAGGGAGCATATTTTAATGATGTTCCGATTCCAAAACTTACGGATGCTGCTATTGAAAACGCTATTGTAGGGTTAAATCCGACTTGGGTTGTTGAGAACCGAAAAATAGACCCAAAAAAATTATCAAAGCTAGTCAAAGATGTACGAGCAATTCGTTGCTATGGTTCAGCAGCATTGGAAATTGCATATGTGGCTACAGGTAGGCTTGATGCGTATATCACAATGCGCTTATCACCATGGGATTTTGCAGCTGGAAAGGTTATAATAGAAGAGGTAGGCGGTATTATGACGGATATTAAAGGAGAGCCGTTGAAAATATTGGAAAATAGTCCTGTATTTGTAAGCAAGCCAAGTTTGCATGAAACGATTTTAAATAAATATTTAAAAGAAGGAAGCTTATAATCTTCCTTCTTCGCGGTATCTTTTCTTTGTTTTAAATCCAAATCCCATAATAAAAAATAATAAAACGATGGAAATGAAAAGACCGAAGATGCTCTCTGCTCCAATTGCAACTCCTATTCCACAAATGGAAAGAAATGCAGCGAAAGCAAAGAAAACAAATACCCACTTGATTTCTCGCATAAAAAGCCCTCCCTTTAATTATCATTTTACCTAAAAACTTTTATCATTTCTAGTAAATATGTTACAATAATTTAGTTACAGAGACACTAACTAAGATTTAAGTTAGGCAGGAGGAAATTTTTTTGAAAAGAAGAGAAGATTTACGTAATATAGCGATTATAGCTCACGTTGACCATGGTAAAACAACTTTAGTCGATCAGTTATTAAAGCAGTCCGGCACATTTCGTTCCAATGAGCATGTCGAAGAAAGAGCGATGGATTCTAATGACCTAGAACGCGAAAGAGGCATTACAATTCTTGCTAAAAATACGGCTGTTCATTATCAAGATAAAAAAATTAATATTTTAGATACTCCAGGACATGCAGACTTCGGCGGCGAAGTAGAGCGAATTATGAAAATGGTGGATGGTGTCCTTCTAGTTGTAGATGCGTACGAAGGTTGTATGCCGCAAACGCGTTTTGTACTTAAAAAGGCGCTTGAGCAAAACTTAACACCAATTGTCGTTGTCAATAAAATTGATCGTGATTTTGCACGTCCAAAAGAAGTAGTGGATGAAGTATTAGAATTATTCATTGAATTGGATGCTAATGATGACCAATTAGAATTCCCTGTTGTATTTGCTTCTGCGATGAATGGAACTGCAAGCCTTGATCCAGATCCAGCTAAGCAAAATGAGAATATGCAGGTTCTATTTGAAACCATTATTGAACATATCCCAGCTCCAGTTGACAATCGTGAAGAACCATTGCAATTCCAAGTGGCACTTCTTGATTACAACGATTATGTTGGACGTATCGGAATTGGACGAGTATTCCGAGGTAATATGCATGTAGGCCAACAGGTTGCTTTGATGAAATTGGATGGTTCTGTCAAAACGTTTAGAGTAACGAAAATATTTGGCTTCTTTGGTTTGAAAAGGGAAGAAATTCAAGAAGCGAATGCTGGAGATCTCATTGCAGTTTCCGGTATGGAAGATATTAACGTAGGTGAAACTGTTTGTCCTATTGATCACCAAGATGCATTAACGCCTCTTCGTATTGACGAACCAACGTTGCAAATGACTTTCCTTGTCAACAATAGCCCATTTGCTGGTCGCGAAGGAAAATTTGTAACAGCAAGAAAGATTGAAGAAAGATTGCGTTCACAATTGCAAACAGATGTAAGTTTACGTGTTGAAAATACAGATTCTCCAGATGCATGGGTCGTATCTGGCCGCGGTGAACTACATTTATCTATTTTGATTGAAAACATGCGCCGTGAAGGATTTGAACTGCAAGTTTCAAAACCACAAGTTATTGTAAAAGAAATTGATGGTGTGAAATGTGAACCTGTTGAAAGAGTACAAATTGATATCCCTGAAGAGCATACAGGTTCTATTATTGAATCGCTTGGTTCACGTAAGGGTGAAATGCTAGATATGATTAACAATGGAAATGGACAAGTTCGTCTGATTTTCAATGTTCCGGCACGTGGTTTAATTGGCTACACAACAGAATTTATGACGTTAACAAGAGGATATGGTATTTTAAACCATAGCTTTGATAGTTATCAACCATTGCAACCAGGTCGTGTTGGGGGACGCCGTAATGGTGTTCTTGTATCTATGGAGACAGGTAAAGCAACAACTTATGGTATGATGCAAGTAGAAGATAGAGGTACCCTTTTTGTTGAACCTGGAACAGATATTTATGAAGGTATGATCGTTGGCGAAAATACACGTGAAAATGATATTACCGTTAATATTACAAAAATGAAACATGCAACGAATGTGCGGTCTGCAACGAAAGATCAAACATCTGTAATTAAAAAGCCAAGAATTATGTCATTGGAGGAAGCACTTGAATATTTAAATGACGATGAATATTGTGAAGTGACTCCAGAATCTATTCGTTTGCGCAAACAGATTTTAAATAAAAACGAACGTGAAAAATTGGCTAAAAGGCTGAAAAAAGCATAATGATTAAAAGAGTACTCTAGATCAAATCTTGAGTACTCTTTTTTTGGTTTGTCAACGTGTCATGATTAGTTGATTTCGCTTATTTGCGTGTTTAACTTATAAATTCAAAAAAAACAGCCTAGCATCGTCTAGGCTGTTCATTCTTTATTTGTGCTGATTTGATTGTTTCTCTTGTTCTTTATTGAGTTGCTTACCTTGAGAATCGTTAAGGGTCTTTTTAGGCTTCTCTGGAGCTTGATTTGGGTTTGATGGTTCTACAATATTTTTAGGAATTTCCGGCATGACTCTACCGGCAATATCTGCTAGCTCATTTAAAATACCTTGCCCTGGTTTTCCGGCGCGAACATCTTCTCCAACTTCTTTTAGTCTTTCGTTTAAATCAGGGTCTGCAATAACGATTGATTGTGCCCCGTATGGATCATGCTTTAGGCTTTCAGCAACTGAATATTTGATCGATCCTACTTCTGACCTATCAAGATTTGCGTCGACGTCTATCCCTACAATTGCATAATTTCCAAATACGACTGCACGAGCATTTTTTACTTTAGGGATGCTTTTTGCAATTTGTGCAAGACGATTTGCAATTTGCAGGTTAGATTTTCGATTTGTGTTTTGATTGTCACTGTTTTTAACTGAGACGTTTCTGGGAATCGCATCTTTTCTTTCGCCATTTTGCAGGCTATTGTTTTCAACACAAGCTGTTAAAAAGGCGAATAGACTGACAATCATGAGCGTATGGATGATTCTCAACGGAATGCACCTCCAAGTATTCATACATCCTTTAAAGTTTAGTGTGTAAAAATCTTCTAACTTTATACATTTGGACATATATTTTAGCAATGAAATCTTTGTCCACTAAAGATGAACAGTTCCAACAATTTTTCATAAAATAATTTAATCCAAGAGAAGCAGGAGGCATCCAGTTGAATAAAATTTACGTGTTAGATACAAATGTATTATTACAAGATCCTAATGCGATTTTTTCTTTTGAAGATAATGAAGTAGTGATCCCAGCAGTTGTACTTGAAGAAGTGGATTCAAAAAAAAGAAACATGGATGAAATAGGAAGAAACGCAAGACAAGTATCGAAATTAATGGATAGCTTTAGACAAACAGGGAAATTACATGAAAAAATTCCACTTCGTAATGGAGGGATGTTGCGAATTGAGCTAAATCATCGATCATTTTTTCAATTGCAAGAAATTTTCGTTGAAAAAACGAATGATAATCGGATTCTAGCAGTAGCGAAAAATCTCTCTATTGAAGAAAATGCAAAAGAAAATGGTAGAGCTGTTATTTTGGTGAGCAAGGATGCACTCGTAAGAGTTAAAGCAGATGCACTAGGTTTACAAGCGGAGGATTTTTTAAATGATCGTGTTGTGGAAGCAGACCATATTTATACTGGCTTACAGGAAATTTTTGTTGATATAGATTATTTAAAAAGTTTTTATCAAAAGAATGAACTAGCCATTCGTGAATTTACAACACAGACGTTTTATCCAAACCAATTTTTAATTATGAAGGATGCACTTGGCAGTTCATCGTCAGCAATTGGTATTGTTGATCAATCAGGAACAGTGGTGAAAAAATTATTATATAATCAAGATGCCATTTGGGGAATAAAACCTAGAAATGTGCAGCAAACAATGGCGTTAGAACTGCTTCTTCGCGAAGACATTCCCCTTGTGTCCATGATCGGAAAGGCGGGAACCGGAAAAACTTTATTGGCGCTGGCTGCGGGATTGATGCAAACAGAAGATTTGCAAATTTTCAAAAAGTTACTTGTTGCAAGACCGATTGTCCCATTTGGAAAAGATATCGGGTATTTACCAGGGGAGAAACAAGAAAAATTGCGTCCGTGGATGCAGCCAATTTATGATAATTTGGAATACCTATTTAACACGAAAAAGTCAGGGGAAATAGATGATATTTTAGCAGGAATGAGTTCGATCGAAGTAGAGGCTTTAACATATATTCGCGGCCGCAGTATACCAGAACAATTTATTATTATTGACGAAGCTCAAAATCTGTCAAAGCATGAGGTAAAAACAATACTAACAAGGGTTGGGGAGAACAGTAAAATTGTGTTAATGGGTGATCCTGACCAAATCGATCATCCATATTTAGATGCCTATAATAACGGTTTAACATATGTACTAGAGAAATTTAAACATGAGCCGATTGCTGGTCATATTAAATTGTTTAAAGGTGAAAGATCTCGGTTAGCACAAATTGCTGCTGATTTATTATAAAGGCTTAGTTAAATATATAATTGTTTCCTTCTTGTGTGGGCCGGTCCTCATAAGACAAGGGAGGATTATTTAACAGGCTATTAAAAAGATGTCAGGCACGATTTCAGTGTCTGACATCCTAGAACATACATAGTTATTCGATACGCAAACCGGAAACAAATTTAATTGGATTTTCACGATTAGAACCATCATCAAATAAAATATGAAGCGGACCATCGTCTTTTAATGGTTTTCCTTTATGTGAGAAAGCTAGAATTAATTCTGCTAGTTTGGTAAGTGGGAAACGAATATCACCATTTACTGTTTCAAACACGATGTCTTTTGCATCGTCTAATGGTTCAGCATTTCTAATAAAACGATCAATTTTTATGCCGAAGCTTCCCGTTTTCATATGCTGCCGCTTAGAATGGGTATTTGGTTTCGGTGGCGGTTGTGTAATTGCTCCTTCTTTTATTTCCCGGTCGAAAAATTGACCCGTTTTCTTTAAATATTCTTCATCTGTATTTGTTTCAGAGTGATCTTGCTCAAAATATGTATCTAAATCAATTTTGTGATCATCAAAAAGCCATGTTCCAATATCTAATGTAATTGGAAACTTCACTTTTCCTTTAACTGGAATAATCATTCTCCTTTTCCCCCTTCCAACTATTAAATTATATCGTTAATATTTTGTATTGTCACTTGAAAGCGATTAAAAGTTGAATATTAATTGCCTTATTTACCAGTTTTAATAGGTTCATTGATAATAGCAGAATGATTATTTTTATAAGTGGTTTTAAGCAAAGATAGGAACAGGCGTGCCAGAAGGTTTTATTTTTATTTTTTGAATTGTATCATGAACTTATCCTGTGTTTTACTTGCAAATTATGAAAATTCAAGGTAAAATTTTTAGATAGATTATGTATAGTTTGAACGGGGGGATCAATGTGGCGTCTGAAACAAGGGTGAACCACCAAGAAAAGGCCTATAGTCTATTAAAGGCAGACGCAGATAAAATTTTGCGATTAATTAAGGTTCAAATGGATAACTTAACGATGCCCCAATGTCCTTTATATGAGGAAGTATTGGATACACAAATGTTTGGTTTATCCCGTGAAATAGATTTTGCTGTTCGATTAGGACTAGTAGATGAGATACATGGTAAGGAACTGCTTGATTCCTTAGAAAAAGAGCTTTCTACATTGCATGATGCATTTATAAAAGAGTAGCATAATAAAAAACTCAAACGATTAATAAACAATTGTTTGAGTTTTTTTTACAATACATAAAAGATATTTGTTCCATTAATTAGGGAAGAATTATGTTAAAAAAAATGCTATAATTTTGCATGATTAGGAGTAAAACTCTTAATAGATTATAGGAATGGAAGGTTTCTATGTTCAAGAAAATATTAAAATCATTTGACTATTCAATTATTGCAGTTTATGTTCTACTCTGTCTATTCGGACTTGTAATGATCTATAGTGCGAGCATGGTTGTAGCAGTACAACGCTATGGAGTAGATAGCGCTTTTTTCTATGATCGACAAAAATTAAATTTATGTCTTGCATTTTTGTTGTTTCTAGTGACTGCATTTTTGCCTTATAAAATTTATCAGACGAATAAATTTTTAATTTCGATTATGGGCATTATCGTTGTAGGTTTGTTGAGTATATTTGTATTTGGACATGTCTCCAATAACGCTCAAAGCTGGTTAGAAATCGGAACAGCTTCTTTACAGCCATCTGAATTTGCGAAACTTGTTGTAATTATTTACTTATCTGCAGTGTATGCAAAAAAACAGGCATACATTGATTCCTTTAATCGTGGAGTGGCACCGCCTTTAATTTTCTTAATTGTCGTTTGCTTAATGGTAGGTATACAGCCGGACATTGGTACAGCATCCATTATCTTTTTAATTGGCTGTACGATTATCGTTTCTTCAGGCATGAAGTTTAAAACGATTATGAGATTGTTCAGTATCGGTTTAGGCGTTCTAGTCGTTTTTTCACCATTCATTTTCTTGGCAAGGCATAAGATTTTTACGCCAGAACGGTTAAGCCGCTTTACAGGATTCTTACACCCATTTAAAACAGAAGGATCAGATGGCTTGCAACTTGTTAATTCATACTTGGCAATAGGCTCTGGTGGTATAAAAGGGCAAGGTTTAGGACAAAGTATTCAAAAACTCGGTTATCTTCCTGAACCGCATACAGACTTTATCATGGCAATTATTGCTGAGGAATTAGGAGTTGCAGGTGTTCTATTTGTTATTTTAGGACTAGCATATTTAGTGCTACGTGGAATATACATTGGCGTGAAAATAAAAGATCCGTTTGGAAGTCTATTAGCAATTGGTATTTCCAGCATGCTAGCGATTCAATCCTTTATCAATTTAGGCGGTGTATGTGGTCTAATCCCGATTACAGGGGTACCGTTACCATTTATAAGTTATGGCGGATCATCATTAGTCCTACTATCTTTATCAATGGGCATATTAGTCAATGTTTCAATGTTTAAAAACTATGAAGAAAACTTTAAAAAGAAACAAGAAAAACATAAAGAAACAGATTATCATTCGAAAAGACCTTTTAAAATTTACTCAAGATAATCCATAAAAAGACCTCGGTGATGCCACCGAGGTCCTTTTATTCGTTTTATGCTGATTTGCTTCTGCCGATAATTAAAATTAAATAGCATAGTAATCCAAATAAACATGAAATAATAAATGAATGTAACAATGCAACGACTGTACTCAATGATGTAAAAATAACAAGAGCGCCAGAAAAGATTTGCAGTATGACAATGATTAAGGCAAGGATCCATCCCCAATAAATCACACGTGCGTGTTTGTAATGTTTTACAGCCCGATAGGTGATATAAGCGATCCAAATAAATATTAAACCAGCTGCAAAACGGTGGCCCATTTGAATCCATTCAAATTTATTTGCAGGTAATCCAGGTGCATTGTTTAAGCATAAAGGCCAATCCCGGCAAACTAAACTTGAATTTGTATGGCGAACAAGAGCACCAGAATATACAACGATATAGCTATAAATGGTAACGCCTATTGTGTGCCATTTCATGCCTTTATCAATGATTAAATCGCTTGCTTCAAATTTTTGATCGACTTCAAAAATTAAAAGCGTTAGTAGTAATACGGATGCAAATGAGATAAGCGAGATTCCGAAGTGCAAGGCCATAATGATACTAGATGAACCCCATACGACAGCAGCTGCACCTAGAAAGGCTTGTAGCAATAAAAAGATAATAGATGTAATGACTAAAAACTTTGTTTCTTTCTTATGCCCAATTGAAATCCAAGACCAAATTGCTAAAATAAATACAAAAGCTGAAGCAATGCCTGTACAAAATCTATGAGCCCATTCGATAAAACTATTCAATGTAAGTGGATCAGGAAAAAATTTACCATTACATAAAGGCCAATGATGGCCACATCCTAATGTTGAGCCTGTATTTGTAACAAGGGCGCCACCGATTAAAACAACCATCATAATAATTGTTGTTAAAACCCCGATCCATTTTAATGCAATACGCAACCTATTCATCCTCCTCAATTTATACAGAGATCCTATTTTATTAAAGTCAGTTATTGGGTAGACTAAAACATATCCAAAGTTTGGAGTACAAACCTTTCTTCGGAATGAACGCTAATTTACATACATTATACCAATCAGTATAAAGTAAACGTTTCAATTACAAACATACTAAAAAGAGAAATCTCATTAACATATTAACGTAAAATCAAAGGAAGTAAAAATATTTTTTATCAAGTCACAGATTTGTCAAAAATAGTTCTTAAATATGCCACATAATATGTTAAATTCATGTTTAAATAGTAAATTGAAGGATTAGATTTTTCGCACATACATTTAAACCTATATATTTATACTAGGTCTTTACTAAAAGTTAAACTTAATAGATAAATTATGAAACATGTCTTATAGTTAATAGGTAATGGCTAATACTTTTCATTATCTTTCTAAAAAAGATTTGGCTTTTTTCTAAAGGATCGTTGTTTTAAATCGAGGTTTATTACTTAGCCTTTTCATGGAGCAGCTGATTGCGCAGTGGATGAGACTCCTTCGGGGGAGCCAGCCTTTGGAGCGGAAATGAACGCTTCTTTATGATGAACAAGCAACAAAGTTTGCGAAAACAGCCAAACATGTTAACCAAATCATAATGTTTCTTTAATATCTATACAGGGAAGGGACAATACTTTAGAAGGTTTTGCCATATGCGAAAAAGCAACAGATTTTAACAAGTGAAGACTAAGAGGGGAGGGGCTATCGTGTCTGATAGTCGAGTAACGATAAATGTAAATGGTGCAGAAGCAGTTGAAACGTCTGCTGTAAAAGATTTTTTTGCACTTATTAAGATGGGGATTGTAAATTCAAACTTGATCACAGCCTTTACGGGAATGTGGTTAGCATTAGAATTTAACCATCAACATTTTTTACAATCATTAGATACAATCTTTTTAACATTAATAGGAACTGCTTTAATTGTAGCTGGCTCATGCAGTTTAAATAACTATTATGATCGTGATATTGATCAAATAATGAAAAGTAAAAACTTTAGACCTACTGTTACGGGGAGAATTTCAGGTGCCAAAGTATTAACGATCGGGATTAGTTTTGTAGTAATCGGTACAGTGCTTTTATTTATGACTTCTGTCACTGCGGGAATCATAGGAGCGTTTGGTGTTTTTAGTTATGTTGTACTTTATACAATGTGGACAAAACGTAATTATGTCAGCAACACTGTAGTAGGAAGTTTTGCAGGGGCTGTGCCGCCACTAATTGGTTGGGCTGCGGTTGATCCGAACTTAGGTATTATTCCATGGATGCTCTTCCTTTTAATGTTTATTTGGCAGCCGCCACATTTTTATGCAATTGCGATGAAAAAATGCGAAGAGTATCGTGAAGCTAATATCCCAATGTTACCTGTTATTCGCGGTTTTCAAGTGACAAAATGGCATATGTTAATTTGGGTTATATGCTTATTACCAATTCCTTTTTTCTTAAAAGCGATAGGCATTCCGTTTGTTATGCTAGCAACAATTTTTAATATTGGCTGGTTAGTATTGAGCATTGCAGGTTTTAAAATGAAAGATGATTTAAAATGGGCTAAGTATATGTTTATTTATTCATTGAATTATTTAACGATCTTATTTGTTGCGATGGTTATTTTGACGCTTTTTTAATGAATCGAGCTTTCATTAGTACTAAATATTATATTTATAAATTTGATGCAACTTCTTTCTTCAAAGAGAGCAGTTGCTTTTTTTATAAGTCTATGGCATATAATAGTAAACATGACGATAAACTTTTATAGAAAAAGGTGTTTGTTTTTTTAGATGATTATAAAATGATATAATAATATTAGATAAAAGGATGTTATGGGGAAATATATTAAAAGAGGTGAATTCACCTGCGCATTTTTACAAGAATCGTTATTATGCTTGTTATCATTTTTTTAGTGGGATTTTATTTTGAATTGCGTCCAAATCATAATGGTATAAAAGAACCTTCTAATCCACCTAAAATTGATGATCAAGCAAAAATAAATGAGAAAAACAAAGTAAACACTTATAGCCGACCTAAAAGTGGAATTTCAACTTATATTGGGAAATCAACGAAAGAATTAACAAAACAATTTGGAAAACCATCGAGAATTGATGCTTCTGCATATGGCTATGATTGGTGGATCTATAAGAAGAAAGATGCCACCTATTTTCAGGCGGGAGTTAAAAATGGGAAAGTCGTAACAATCTATGCATTAGGATCCGGTCTTTCTGTCTCTCCATTTAAAATTGGTGAAAAAGTAGAAACGATTTATCAAACCATTACAATGAATACGAATATAACGGTTAAAATGAAGGATGGTACATATCGTTTTGAATTATCCGAGGAAGATTTAAACATAAGTCCGTTAGTTCAGCTTGGCGATATTTATGCACAACTTGCTCTCGATAAATTTAGTGGAACTTTAACGAGTGTAAGATTTATGGATAAACGTACTTTAGTACAGCAACATCCTTATGCAATGAGCTATCAAGGACATTTAGCGAAGGAAACAATAGACAGTACTAAACGTGAAGAAGTAGAAAGAGGCAGTGAGCAACAAATATTTGATATGACCAATATTATTCGCCAACGATACAAAGCGCCAAAATTACATTGGGATAAAGAGTTGTCTACATTTGCTTATGATCATAGTAAAGATATGGCAGTGGACAATTATTTTTCACATACTTCACCTCGATATGGAAATTTATCTAAACGTTTAAAAACAGCAAATATCGTTTATCAATCTGCTGGTGAAAACATTGCAGCAAATTATATTGATGGTCCTGCTACTGTTGAAGGCTGGTTAAACTCAGAAGAGCATAGAAAAGCAATGCTGGATAGTCAATTTACTAGTCTTGGTGTTGGTGTATATGATAAATACTACACGCAAGACTTTGCTCAACGATAACATGATCTTAAGAAAAGACTTCTATTTTATTAGAAGTCTTTTTCTTAATGTTTAATAATAAAGAATGAACTTGTACAATGGGCGATTTGGACACCATCGTCCCGATAAGCTAGCCCTTCCATAACCATTGTATTTGAACCGCGATGAATGATTTTAACTTTTGCTTTAATGAAGCTACCAGCTCCAGGTGCAATATAATGAATATTTAAATTAGAAGTGACGGCTTTTTGCCCTTTTGGGAGTACCATATTTGCTAATCCACCCATGGCTGTATCTAAGAGTGTTGCTGTTATTCCGCCATGAACAATCGAAAAATGATTAAAGGTTATAGGTGTAATTGGCATAGTTATTTCTACTTCTTCATCTTGAAAATGATGTTTCATTTGAAATAAATCTTTTATATAAGATGATTGATCTTTTTCGTGTTTTTGTTTATTAACAATTCCTTCTAATACTTGAGATAGTACAGATAAATCCTCTTTTGAAGCATTTTTTAAACATTCATCAAGTAATTGTGTGATTTTTTCATTCATAAATAATAACCTCATTAAAGTGATTTTAATTCCATGTGAAAACGATATCAATTTGGGGCTTAACAACATTTTTAACGATTCCCGTATAACTTATATAGTACCAAAATAGTATGAAAATGAAAACAATTTCACCTTTTTTTAGTTTGAGCATATTTTAATATGGGCAAAGTTTATTAGTTCTCTGAGGTGAAAGGAAAATGTCGAATAAAAAACTGCATCCTTCTGTTGAAAAATTTAAAGTATTTACGAAGGAACATCCTTTACTGATTCAAGAAGTTCGCCAGGGACAGAAAACATTACAGGAATTTTATGAGGATTGGTTTTTACTCGGAGAAGATGATCCTTATTGGGAAAGATATAAAGAGGGCAACAAAATTGAAAAAGAAGCTGATACTGAAAAAAGTACAGAAAAATCCAGTGAAAATTGGTTTTCACAAGTGAGTCAGTTTTTTCAAAAAATGGATGCAAACCAAGTTCAACATCATTTACAAAATTTAAGCTCTGCTATCGGTGCAGTCCAAGGCGTATTTTCTCAATTCCAAAGTAATGAACAACCAAAAGCACAACCAGAACAACCAGTCCGTAATAGTCCATTTTCATTTAGAAAAGACTAGGGAGAAGTGATAGTGATGCGAGAGGATGTCTTAAAGATCATTTATCAACAAGGCGAGTTGAAGGAGTTTTTAAGGGAACAACCGATCTGGTACCGAAGGCTGACACGTCATCCAGAAGAAATAGAACAGTTTCAAATTGCTTCACTCCATTTTTTTGAAAAGACCATTCCACAACGTGTTGAAAAATTTTCAAACGGATTACAAATGGTTTCAATGATGATGCATATGATTCAAGGCATGTATCAAAGTTAAGTATTTTTATAAATTTTTTGAGTAAAAAGCTCCTTGTTGGTGACAATAAAGAAAAGACAAGGAGTGGATATGATGAAAAAAATTGTGATGATCGGTTTAGTATTGTTACTGCTATTAGTAGGCTTAAAACACTTTAATCACTATCAAAATACGACGAAGGTTGATGCATCATCTCCGAAAGAAAGTCAAATGGTTGTTCGCCATTTTGTAAAACAAGATACGCTATTCATTGAATGTTTTATTCCGAGTGTGACATTTACAGACAAAAGCTCGCATGTAAAAAGGGCAAAGATTAGGGTATATGTAGATGGTCAAATGAAAGGTGATTATAATACAGCTGCATTTGTGTTGAAAGGTATGCAGCGAGGAGTTCATTTAGTTAAGTTAGATGTTTTGGATAGAAAAAGCAGCCATCAACTTGGAATGCATAGACAATTTTATATAACAGTTTCTTAAATAGATTCATGTTAAGGAATTCGCATGCTCATCAAAAACATGATAAAATAGAATCATGGAGGTGAGCATTTTGCTTGCAACAATAGAAAGAGTAGAAATTTTAGCTGAAGCTGAAATTTTGGCGAAAATGGTAATTGAATCAGATATTGCAGCTCAATATAAAGAATGTTATAAACGATTAAAGACGGATGCAGAAACTCAGCGCAAAGTTCAGCATTTTACACATATGAAAGAGCTTTTTGCGGATGTACAGCGTTTTGGACGATACCATCCAGATTATAAACGAATTAATAAAGAAACGCGCGATGCGAAGCGAGAAATGGATCTCGATGAAAATGTTGCTCGTTTTAGGCAAGCAGAAAATGCCTTACAAGATTTGCTTGATCAAATCAGTCTCCGTATTGCAAAATCTGTTTCAGAACAAATTAAAGTACCTACTGGCAATCCCTTCTTTGATTCATCTTGCTCGGGTGGATGTGGATCAGGAGGAAGCTGTGGTTGTTCAGCATAAACTGTTTAATAAAGGCTCATTAGTAAAATTGTTAGCTTAAATCATTTTAATGATTCATGATTGGAAGAAAGGGCTGAGACTACTCTGAAGCGGCTTCCAGATTGCGAACCAATGGAGCGGAAAACCCTGCTTCTTTTTTAATGAAAAGCGACAAGTTTACGGAAACAGCCTTCATAAAATATTGATGGGGATTTTTTTGAAAATCTTTTTGAACCTGAGTGCAATGGTTGCTCAGGTTCTTTCGTTGATTGAGAAGGTCATTAACGGTTTTCTTTATTGCTTGTGCTAAGCTTAATATGTTAAACTCAAAAAAATAGCATATCTAAGGGGAAAAAATGGATGTTATCTGATAGACAAGGACTTATTGTTTGGTTGTATCATTTGAAACAAGCCAAATTGCTTAAAAGATTTGGTAATATTCATTATGTTTCAAAACGGATGAAATACGTAGTATTATATTGTGATCGTACAGAAATTGATTATTTACAGGAAAAACTTAGTAAGTTTTCTTTCGTTCGTAAAGTGGAAGTATCATGGAAACCATTTTTAAAGACGGAATATGAAAATGCAAAACCAGATAAGGCAAAAGAATATGATTATAAAATTGGCTTGTAATCATTCCGTCATTCCATCGTTCAATTGCATGGACACGTTATTTAAGCATCATTTCTATGAAATGAGGAGAAATGTTATTTATCTCCTTTTTCGTAAAAATGATGCTTCTTTATTTGCTAAAGCCTGAGAACATGAGCTTTGAATATGATGAAAATTTATTTGACCAGTATATGAAGAATCGGATTCGATATATTTTATGTTAATCGAGGTATCACGTTATTCATGCGTAAAATACCAATTAAATATTGATAGTAAAGTGCTTTTTCTGCAAAAGTTTGCGAGGATCTTACTTCAAATTCAATAATGTGTTTGTTACATTCAGCTGCAAGCTGTTCAAAAAGCTGATATCTTTTATTTGGATTGACATGGGGATTAGGGATTCCTTCTCGACAAATATATATAGGCTGGAATTCACCAGGATCTGTCGCTTGCAGAACAATTGCTAATGATGTAACAGGCTTTTCATTTACAACCGAATGAAGTGCAAGCATTTGTATCAGTCTATGCTGATTTGACTTGGCTAGCTCAATCAGTTCAAATAAATCACTGTACCCTTCCCCTAACTCAATAAATTGCTGTAACATGACATTCCCTCACTTTAATACGGATTCTAATCTAACGCTCTATATTATATATGATGTTTGTTTTGGAATCTATGGTCAATAAAAAACCCTGCAGTAATGCTGCAGGGTCCTTCTATATCCTATGTAAGGATAGAAGGGAAAGGGAGAGGAGAAACCGGAGGAAGAACTTATGGGGAAACGTAAGTCTTCTCCGCGGTTGGCAACAACACCTTCAAATGATGTTGCTATAATCAGTATCACCAACTTAGGCTAATTTATACTTCTGTAAAAAGGTTAAATGAAAAACTTTTCTAATAAACATGAGTTATGGTAGGATAGTAAAGAAAAATTGTTGATATGTGGTGAAATGAATGAGAGTAATTTCAGGAAAACAAAAAGGAAAAATATTAAATGCTGTTCCTGGGATGGGAACGCGGCCAACGACAGATAAGGTGAAAGAAGCAATTTTCAATATGATTGGTCCTTATTTTTCAAAAGGTATTGGTTTAGATCTTTTTGCTGGAAGCGGAGGTCTTGGGATCGAAGCTTTGAGTAGAGGAATGGAAAAAATAATTTTTATTGATCGTGATTTTCAGGCAGTACAAACGATTAAGACGAATCTTCAAAAATGTGGGCTTGAATCAAAAAGCGAAGTATTTCGAAATAATGCAGAGCGTGCATTAAAAGCAGTAGTGAAGCGTAATATGGTCTTTGATGTAGTATTTCTTGATCCACCGTATAAAAAACAGAAATTGGTAGAAATATTATCATTTCTAGCAGAGCAACATCTGTTATCTGAAAACGGTTACGTTGTCTGTGAGCATGCAGTTGAAATTGAATTGCCGGAAGAAGTCTCAAGTTTAACAATATATAAACAAGCAAAGTATGGGATTACAGGGATAACGATATATATTCATAGGGGGGACAATGGAGATGGAAAAGATAGCGATTTGTCCGGGGAGTTTTGATCCAATAACATACGGTCATCTTGACATTATCAAAAGGGGTGCGAAAGTATTTGATAAAGTATATGTTGCTGTGTTAAATAATTCAGCTAAACAACCACTTTTTAATGTAGAGGAAAGAAAGTCATTGATCGCGCAAGTTACAAAAGATATTCCAAATGTAGAAGTTGATTCGTTCCAAGGCTTATTAATGGATTATGCAAAAAGTAAACATGCAAATGCAATCATACGTGGTTTAAGAGCGATTTCTGATTTTGAATATGAGCTACAGTTAACATCAATGAACCGTGTGTTAAATGATCAAATTGAGACTTTTTTTATTATGACAAATAATCAGTACTCTTTTCTAAGTTCAAGTATCGTAAAAGAAATTGCGAAATATCATGGACCTATTTCAGAACTTGTTCCAAAAGAAGTTGAGGAAGCGTTGCAGTATAAATTTTCGAAAGAGATGATATAAGAAGCCTCTTTTATTAAAAGAGAGTAGATGATTGTCGCTTTAGAATGCTCGCTTTCCGCGGGGGAGGCTGAACCTTTACGACTCTGCGCTTAAAACAGGAACTCTTAGTGCTAATATAAAAAGAATGGAGCATCAGCCCTTGGGTTTGAATGCTCCATTAATTTAATTTGGTCATTTTTTTTGCATAAACAAGAATATACACAATGATTCCCGCAATCGTAATAAGAGGGCCGTAAATTTCTAGCCAATTAAACATATGCTGCCACCAATCCTTATTCATTTCTCCCATGTTAATAACCATCTTATAAGTTTCCTTTGAAGATAGAAAATGTTTATAAAAAGGATTCCAAATAAGTAACGTGATGATTGCAGAAATAAACCCATGAAAAATTCTCGCAATTACAAATGGTTTAAAGCGAATATCTGTTTGTGCTAAAATACTTGCTACTTGAGCTTGAACACTGAATCCACCAAAGCCGAGAATAAAGCTTGTCACAATTACTTGCTGTAAAAGAGGGGTATGCTCAACTTGGCTAATCATTTGACTCCCTAATGTCATTTCAAAAAAACCAGATATAATTGGTATACTTAGATTTTCAGAGTAATGAATGGTGCTTAAAATGCTATTTAAAATGGTGCCAAGAAAAGTTGTAATGTGTAAAAGAAAAAGTAGTTTGTTCATAACTGAAAAAAGAATGATGAAACCGCCGATCATTAATAATGTTTGGATACTGGATATAACAGCGTCTCCAAGCAGCTTGCCGATTGGCTTGTTGTTTTGAATTCTCGTGGCGTGCAAAGCTTTTAATGCTTCTTTTAAAATAAACTGCTTATTGCTCTTAGCTATTTTCTTTTCCGCGCTTGATCCGTGGAATCTCATCAGTAGTCCAACGACAATATTTCCTGCATAATGTGATAAAGCGAAAATAAAGCCTAGTGTAGGATTATGAAAAAAGCCAACAGCAACCGCACCGAAAAGAAATAGTGGACTAGACGAATTTGTAAAGGCGACAAGCCTTTCAGCTTCGATTTGTGAAATTTGCTTTTCTTGGCGCAACCGTGCAGTTAACTTAGCTCCAGCTGGATTACCGGACGCCAGCCCCATTGCCCAAGTAAAACCACCAACACCAGGAACGCGAAATAATGGCCGCATCAAAGGTTCAAGCAAAACACCTAAAAAACGGACAACCCCGAACCCTATCAGTAGCTCGGATATGACAAAAAAGGGAAATAATGATGGGAAAACAACTTCCCACCACATATTAAGCCCGCTAATTGAAGCTTTAAATGATTGCTCAGGTAATACGATCATGGATATGGCCATTATTGATACGCTTAATGCTAACAAGGCAGTTTTGATTTTTGACTGGATCAAATTTTGTTCCTCCCCTAACAAAATGTCTATCATGATGTATTATGTATGGAATCTAATGGTTTCCTTGTGATACTTACTTGTCCCCATATAAAACAATATGCTTATGTTGATACAAATTAGACCATAAACAATTTCATTCTGCTAGCGAGATATAATGAGAAGTCATCAATGAAATAGAAAAACGAGAGTCTTTCATTATTATTGTCTCCTTTTACAAATTGTGAATAAATCATTAAGATAGAACTAACCTATTATTATTGGTTAAATTGTTTATTACAAAAAATGGATGTGAAAACAATGAAATTTCGAAAAAATCGTCTGCGGATATTAATTTGTATTGTCATTATTTTAGCGGCAATCTCTTTTATACGCTTGCCGTATTATATTGAGATGCCTGGCAGCGCCTTACAGCTTGCTCCAATTATTAAGGTTAAAGGAGGTTATCACGAAAAAGGGCAGCTGATGTTAACAACTGTTCGTATGGCAAGGGCAACTCCTTACTTATATGTTTGGGCGAAATTACACAAACATGACGATATTGTGCCGCTAGATGAAGTACGAGATAAAAATCAAACTGAAGAAGAGTACAATGTATACCAACTATATTTAATGGAAAATTCAAAGCATAATGCGATTGAAGTTGCTTTTTCAAATGCTCATAAGCCGTACAAGTCTCATTATAAAGGTATATATGTACTTGATGTTTATGATGATATGCCAGCTAGTAAAGTATTAAAAGTTGGTGATCGGGTGACAAAGGTCGATCATCATTCGTTCCAATCTTCCAAGCAATTTATGAATTACGTTGGTAAGAAAAAATTAGGGGATTCAGTAGCAATTACTTATATCCATGATCATAAGGAAAAGACAGCATCAGTTAAACTAGCGAGATTTAAGGAAAACAAAGATAAGGTTGGTATCGGTATTGGTTTAGTAGATGACCGCACGCTTACCTCGAATCCGTCTGTTAAAATGAATACAGAAAATATCGGAGGGCCATCGGCAGGGCTAATGTTTTCACTTGAAATTTATAATCAGTTAACGAAACAGGATATTACGAAAGGATATAAAATAGCGGGAACTGGAGAAATTGCTACAAATGGTGAGGTAGGAAGAATTGGCGGAATTGATAAGAAAGTCATTGCAGCAAGTAAAGCAGGAGCTGAAATCTTCTTTGCGCCGAATGATCATATTACGCCTGAAATGAAAAAGACAGATCCACATATAAAAACAAATTATCAAGAGGCGTTACAAGCTGCAAAGGATATTCATACAAAAATGAAAATTGTTCCTGTGAAAACCTTTAATGACGCGTTAAGCTATTTAAATCAACTGAAAGCAAAAGAGTGATATATGAAGATAAGAAGAAAGCTGGACAAAACTTAAAAGTAGTTAGCTAAAGACGAACATTGCACAACTCAGCTCCGAAAATAGAGGTAGACTCCTGTGGGCGGATCGCCAGCCACCTGCGGAAAGCGAAGGATATTTCCGGAGCGGAGTTGGAGCGCAATTTTCGGATTTTCTTTCGTTAATATACTTTTGTCCCAGCTTTTTTTATGTTTGAATAATAGGTGGTTCGCTATATTCTCTATGAAGCAAAAGACTGCGAGCCTTTGCATCTAATATTTGAGCAAAAACTTGAGTAGAGCGACTGTCTAATTCCATTACGCTTTCAAATTTCGCTGAAAACTTCGAAATAAGAGGAATACTCAATTGCTTTTTTATGGAGCGTAAATATTGTTTTCCTTGCTCATTCATTGCTAATAAACGAATATATTCAGGTCTTTTTTGGTGTTCCTTCATTTCCACTTTTTTTGTATTTGTTAAAATATGTACACACATTCTTTGAATTCGTGTCCAAGTATATCGCTTTGTTTTAACTAAATTCATAAATTCCGAAAAGCACTGAGCCTGTAATGCATATTTCTTTAGACGGTATTCAATGCCTTCCACTACTTCATATAGCTCACTTAAATCGTTTGCTGACGTTGTTAATAGTTTATATTGGAGGAATGGCCAATAATGATTCCAATGGTGAAAAGAACCGTATGTTTGCTTATAGTTGATCAAAGCTTGAAAACTTGTAGCAGGGACTACCTTCTTAATGTCAGAAATGTTGTCGCTTGAAAAAATAGCACGACGAATCGCTGTGGCGCTTGCGATTGTTTCTGAAGTAAAAGTTTGATCATGGTAATTCGCTGCTTTTCGGGAGATTGTAATGGGCCTCATATTTGTTTGCTGATGTTGAGCTGCAAGAATATAATGAAAGCCGAGAATATTATTCGGTAGTGATAAATCTATATCATCTTCTATAATACCTAATTGCTTAAAACCGGCAGATAATGAAGATGGGTAGCTCATTCCTTGTTTTATATGAGTGCGAATTGCTGTTTGGAAGCGCTGATTAGTAGTTGTATTTTGTAACATATTAGCAATTTTAACTAATGATTGAACATCGCCAGATTCACTTCCAAAACAGAAATTTTCACATCCCAATGCGTTTAAAAGAGCGATTGCTCCGTTAGCAAACATTTCTGCTTGTTGGACAGCAAATGTATATGGAAGTTCGATAACAAGATCAACACCTGCTTCTAATGCCATTTGTGCCCGCGCCCATTTGGAAACAATGGCAGGTTCCCCTCGTTGTAAAAAATTCCCGCTCATGACGGCAATAATCACGTCTGCATTTGTTTTGCGCCTTGCCTCTTTAATGTGATGCAAATGTCCATTGTGAAAGGGATTATATTCTACGACAATGCCTGTACTGATCAATCCAAATTCCACCTTTCTCTTATTTCTCGTCCATAAGTTTTTGTAGGCCCTTTTTCTGAAGGATTGTGTTTAAGAACTATTATTTACTGAAATGATTCATAAAGAAGTTGATTGGAATGGAAGGAGCGAGACATCTGCGGGAATAGCGGATTGCTGAGACCCAGCAGGCGTAAAGCGAGCACCCTGAAACGAAATCAACTCCTTTTAATAATAAAAAACGACAAAGTATACGAAAACAGCCTCGATATCAACAAATGTAAAAGATATTTGACAACCTAGCCATAACACCCTGTATTTTTTGTATAATAGAATGGATTAGATTAGATTTCTTCGTTAAATGCCAATTAAATTCTATTAAGAAGGATCGTTACTTTGTTACATAAAAAAATTGTGTTAAAATATTTTTACCATATTCATAAAAAAAAGCAATCTATTGGAAATGCAGAAAAATGAATCATGTTGGATATACTGATGATGTAAAGAAAAAATATTGACAAACGGTATAATGAAAGCTATAATTACCTTTGTTGTCTTGGGGTGATTTTTAATGAAATGGTCTACCATTCAGTTGCAAAAATTTCGAGACAAGAGTATTGAGATTGATGAAAATGTTGATGTTACTCAGGATTTAAAAAAATTGAATTCTGATATTCGCGATGCTTCTCCATTTCATATTACTGGAAATGGGAGAGTTACATCCGATAAGGTAACTTTTCAAATTCATATAGACGGTAATTTAGTTTTACCTTGTTCTAGAACTCTTGTTGATGTTAATTACCCGATTGATATTGAATCTACAGAAACATTTCTTCTTAAGCCGATTACATATGATGGATTGGAAGATGAAGAAGTGCATCGTGTCGATGGTGAAGTCATTGACTTAGTCCCGGTAATTAAAGAACTTATTTTACTTGATATTCCAATTCAAGTGTTTAGTGATGAAGCGAAAGATGACCAGCTTCCACATACAGAGAATTGGCAAGTAATAACAGAAGATCAGTATGAACAATTGGAAAAGAGCGCAGAAAAAGCGGTTGATCCGAGATTATCTGATCTAGCAAAGTTTTTTAGTCAAGACTCGGAAAAATAAATGACCCACTAACGGCTGTAAAAAATTACGTACTTATCTCTTATAAGGAGGTGGGAAGAATGGCTGTACCTTTTAGAAGAACATCTAAAACTGCGAAAAGAAAACGCCGTACACACTTCAAATTGCAAGTTCCTGGCATGGTTGAGTGCCCAAACTGCGGTGAAATGAAACTTGCACACCGCGTATGTCCATCATGCGGAACATATAAAGGTAAAGAAGTTGTGAGCAAGTAATTGATTTATTAAAATCAATAAAAAGGGTGAAGATACCATGGATCTTCACCCTTTTTTTATGCAAAAAAATATTCCTATGATATTTCTTATATAATCTTATCTTTTCGTTAGTCTATCTATTCTATTAAGAGCATATGAATAAATATAAAAAAATGCTTGGGGGGATAGATATGTCATTGGTTCGACAAGATGCATGGACACAAGATGAAGATTTGTTGCTTGCGGAGGTCGTCTTACGTCATATTCGTGAAGGCAGTACACAATTGCAAGCGTTTGAAGAAGTAGGAAGACAAATGAACCGCACAGCTGCTGCTTGTGGGTTTCGCTGGAATTCATACGTAAGAAAACAATATAAATCAGCAATAGAATTAGCAAAAAAACAACGAAAAGAGAGAAAACAGACTAAAAATGATGAAGAGCCACTGTCTGCTTATGAAAGCCCTGTGGAGGCAGAATACTCTCAGCCCGAGCAGGTCACATTTACTTTGCCTGCTGTTATAAACTATTTGCAGAAATTGCATGCAGAGTTTGAAGAAAAGAAACATGAGCAGACAGAATTACAACGTGGTGTAGATGACTGGAAAAATAAGTATGCAGAAGTGTACCGCTTATACCAAACCGAGAAAGAAAAATGTATGCGACTGCAACAGGAGTACCATTCTCTACTATCTTTTATGGATAAAGCTAGGAAATTAGGCGAGAAGGAAGTTTGATGTGTCAATAGTCACGTATAAGCGTTTTCCTGTAGTGTTACAGATACTTAATACATGCTAAGAACCTAGAGGATATCCTTACAGCCAAAGTAGGGGAAGCAGTATAATCTTTTGATGTTGGCTGGAAAGCTCGATAAAACGAAACATTCCACAAAGTTTAGGTGAACAAAAAATAACCCCCAATGTTTATACATTGGGGGTTATTTTATACGTTTATTTTGTTGATTGCTCTTGCAACTTAACGCCTGTAGGATACCATACCATAGGGTTTTCGCTTAAATCCCGCTCTACATTGTATGAGAGCGCCTCGAAGCCCATTTTTTCCCAAAATTCTTTTGATTTCATTCGAGAATTAGTTTTAATTGGCAAATTAAAACTTTTTGCAAAATCAACGAGTGCTCTTCCGTAGCCTTTAAATTGATAATTTGGTAATACCTCAAGCTTCCATAATTCCAAAAAAGTTTGTGGAGGGTCGAAATAAAGATCATATTTTTCGGAACGTTCGTATAAGCTCATACGTGCAACGAGTTTATCTGCAAAATAAATTCCGTAAAAAGGTGAATCGCTGCTATCTTCAATGATATTATCCTGTAAATCTTCAAGCATTGACAACTCTTGAGCGCCATATTCCTTGAATTGTTTGAACTCTTCCAACGTTTTATAATTAACTTTTAATTTTTCCACTTTAAATGACATCTATAAAACCCCCATTTTGTGTGAAATAACTTTATTCATCCATTTTCCCTTTATTGTTGTGAAGATTTTGCCTATTACTATCATTATATAACAAACTTGCGAATTTTTTAAACAAAATGATGAAAGCGATAGCAAAATATTTTTGTGGATTGTGAGCTCTTTTTTTACGAAAATGGTCTATTTTGATACAATAATACATAATAAACAATGGTGATGAGGTAGAAATGAAAATAGGAATTATTGGTGCTGGATCACTTGGACTTTTATATGGAGGATATTTAGCAACAGAACATGCAGTAACAATGTTTCCAAGATCATTGGAACAGGCGGAAAAATTATGTGAGCATGGTATTACAGTATGTGGTGAGAACTGTTTCCAAGTAAATGTCCTTTCAACGATGGATGTTTCAGCGTTAAATGAACAAGATGTAATCTTTGTGACAGTCAAACAATATCACTTAATGTCCATTGTAAACATGCTGAAGAATATTGAAAGTTCCATTCCTTTAGTGTTTTTGCAAAATGGAATGGGGCATCTAACGTTATTAGAGACATTGCCACAACAAATCATTCTTGTTGGGACTGTCGAACATGGAGCAACAAGAAAAAATGAAATGACAGTATCACATAATGGTGTGGGGAAAACAAACATTGCCTTTTTTTGTGGACATTCTGATCTGCTGTTAAAGTTTTTTTCTTCCCAACCTGAGCAATTTAAATTTGTACATCATGATCATTATGAATTGATGCTCCTCCATAAATGCTTTGCAAATGCAATGATTAATCCTTTAACAGCGATATTAAAGGTGAAAAATGGAGAGCTGATACGTAATTCATTTTATTATAAAATATTTCAATCTTTGTTCGAAGAATTAATATCCCTTTTTCCGCAATTAGATCGGGAAGCCATGTATCGCAGTGTGAAAAATCTTTGTTTAAGTACAAAAGAAAATGAATCATCGATGCTAAAAGATATAAAAAAAGGCTCAAAGACAGAGATTGATGCCATTTTAGGTTATATGTTAGGGAAGGCTAGCGAGAGGGAACAACACGTGCCGATTATGACAGCCATTTACCAAATCGTTAAAGGAATGGAACTGGACGGAACGATAAAATGATAAAGTTAGGCAGTCTTTTTCCTTTTTTTAATTAAAAATGCTATACTCAATTAGAAATTACGAACAGTAGAAAGGAAGAATCTTTGATGGAACTGGAAAACCTTTCAATTCCAGCAACTAATCGGTTTGCATCCCTTTACTTAGAACAAAAACAACCGGTGAAGGACTTTTTTCATTACGACATAAGGGATTCTTCTGTATTTAAAAGAAGAGCTCAAGATTTAAGAGAAAGAACATTTAACCGAGAAAAACTTGCGAATTGTATTGAACAATATATGAGAAAATTTCCGTCTGCTTCTGCGGTAGAACATTCCATAAAAAAACTACGAAATCATGATTCTGTTGTAGTAATTGGGGGACAGCAGGCAGGACTATTAACAGGGCCTCTATATACAATACATAAAATCATTTCAATTATAAAGCTAGCAAAAGAACAAGAAAAACTTTTAAATCAGCCTGTTGTTCCAGTATTTTGGATTGCTGGTGAGGATCATGATTATTTGGAAGTAAATCATGTATATGTAGAACGAGAACGCCAATTGAAAAAAATGAGTTATGTTGAAGGACCTATACAGAAAAAGATGGTTGCTGACATTACTTTAGAATCAGAAAATGTAAAAAAGTGGATTCATCAAATTTTTGAGCATTTAGGTGAAACCACCTATACAAAGGATATTTTGAAACAACTTGATTGTATTGTTGACAACTCAAATAATATGGTTGAATGTTTCGCTTTCATAATTAATGAACTGTTTAAAGAGTACGGCTTACTACTGATTGATTCGGCAAACCCGCTTTTACGTCAGCTTGAAACTTCTCATTTTAAAACGATTATCGAACATTATGACACGATTACAAAAGCGGTACTGGCTCAGCAAGAATTAATTCAGAAAGATCACTTTCCAAAAGCGATTGACATTTCTGAGGAAGCGCTGAATCTATTTTATTATGATGGAAAAGAAAGAATTTTATTAGAATATGATCGTGAACGTAATGGCTTTTTAGGAAAAAATACAGATCTTTATTTTACAAAAGAACAATTATTAGAGATTTGTGATACAATGCCAGAGCTGTTGAGCAATAATGTTGTGACAAGACCGCTCATGCAAGAATGGTTGTTCCCAACACTTGCATTTATCGGCGGTCCTGGTGAAATTGCTTATTGGGGCGAATTGAAACGTGTATTTGAAGCATTTAAATTTCATATGCCGCCAATGATACCGCGATTAAATATCACGTTGCTCGAACGCTCGATTCAAAGAGATATTGAAACATTGCAGCTATCTGTGGAGGAAGTTTTAAAACAAGGAACTGCAAATGAAAAAGAAGAGTATTGGAATACGATTAAAGAAGGGGAATATGATGATATCATCAATGAAATGAGAATATATCTTGAGGAGCAATACAAAAAGCTTTCGGCGCAAACTGATGATGGTATCCATCCTCTAATTGAGAAGAATCTCGCATTTCATACGGAACAATTTAATTTTTTACAGCGTAAGATATATGAACAAATTGAACGTAGACACGATGTAGTATTAGAAAAATATGCAAGGATTGAACGTTCATTGCGGCCTAATAATATACCGCAAGAAAGAGTTTGGAATGTATTTTACTTTATCAATAAATATGGACCAGATTTTATTCCATCATTAATGTCTTTAACTTACAGTTTTGATGGTACTCATAAATTAATTCGAATTTAACTGGCTATTTTTTAGCCAGTTTTTTTTATGTTGAAAAGCAGGTTGATTATTAAAAAATAAATTTTCCGATAAATGGTGCAGGAATTTTTTACCTTTAAGAGAATTAAAAAATTAAGTGGTGAAAGGTGGGGGATTGTGGTAAATTAAATATATAAAGTGGGAGGGTTGGATCTATTATGTTCATGGGTGAGTACCAACATAACATTGACACAAAAGGTCGTCTAATTGTCCCTGCCAAATTTAGGGAACAATTAGGGGAGATGTTCGTAATCACACGTGGACTAGATCGCTGCGTTTTTGGCTACCCCATGAGCGAATGGAAACAAGTTGAAGAAAAGTTAAAAACTCTCCCATTAACTAAAAAAGATGCCCGTGCCTTTACCCGTTTTTTCTTTTCAGGAGCAACTGAATGTGAATTGGATAAGCAAGGTAGAATCAACATCCCCACTCCGCTTATTCAATATGCGCAATTGGAAAAAGAATGTGTGGTTTTAGGGGTTTCCAATCGAATTGAGATTTGGAGTAAAGATATATGGGGAGAATATTTTTCAGAGTCAGAAGAATCTTTTGCGGAAATTGCAGAAAATCTAATTGACTTTGATTTATGATTCATTTCGATTGGAAAGGTGATAGAATTGTTTGAACATACGACAGTGTTATTAAAAGAAACAGTTGATGGATTGAATATTCGTCCTGATGGTATTTATGTAGATTGCACGCTTGGTGGCGCCGGTCACAGTGAATACTTACTTTCAAAATTATCTCCACAAGGTCATTTGTATGCTTTTGACCAGGATGAAACTGCAATTTCTCATGCGAAGCAACGGCTTCACAAATATGAGAACCAAATAACCTTTATAAAAAGCAATTTTCGGCATATTCAAACAGAATTGGCGAAACTGGGAGTTCATCAAGTTGATGGTGTTTTATATGATTTAGGTGTCTCTTCTCCACAATTAGATACTCCAGAAAGAGGCTTCAGCTATCGTTACGATGCACCGCTTGACATGCGAATGGATTTAGAGGGAGATATAACAGCATTTGATATTATCAACAAATGGCCATATGAAGATCTAGTTCGCATTTTCTTCCGCTACGGTGAAGAAAAGTTTTCAAAACAGATTGCTCGTAAAATTGAAGCGTATCGCGAAAAGGAACCCATTTCAACAACTAACCAGCTTGTAGAAATTATTAAAGATGCAATCCCCGCCCCTGCAAGACGAAAGGGTGGACATCCAGCCAAGCGTATTTTCCAAGCAATTCGTATTGCTGTCAATGATGAATTAGCTGCATTTGAAGATTCACTAAAAAATGCAATTGATCTTTTGAAGCCAAAAGGGAGAATTAGTGTTATTACCTTTCACTCATTAGAAGATCGAATTTGTAAAAATATTTTTAAAGAAGCTAGTCAAGTTAGAGACTTACCACCAGGACTGCCTATTATTCCTGATGAGTACAAGCCTATTTTAAAATTGGTTACAAGAAAGCCAATTTTACCAAGTGACCAAGAATTAGACGAAAACAATCGATCACGCTCAGCAAAATTAAGAATTGCTGAAAAATGTTGATAAAAGTGGAGGAGGGAGCTTATATTGAGTAATTTAGCAAGACAGCCAAAAGCTTATGTAGAACCACAAAGAAAGGTTGAGATAGAACATCAACCGATAAAAAGAAGATCTCAAATTACATTAGGGGAAAAAGTAATTGCCTGTGTGTTTGTGTTATTTATTTGTTTTATGGCAGTCAGAATTATCTCAACAGAAGCGGCCATTTATAAGGTAAACAGAAATATTGAAGACACTAAACAGACGATTCAAAACAAAAACAAGGTGATAGACGATTTGAAAGTGCAAGTAAGTGATTTAAGTCGTTATGATCGTATTTGGAAGAAGGCAAAAGAACTTGGTTTAAAATTAGATGAAAATAATGTTAAGGTTGTTGAAAATAAATGAATTCCAAAAAAATCTATACGAATTATGGAGCAGCAATATTATTTATAATATTTGGTCTGCTCTTTTTTATCTTACTTGTCCGGTTTTTGACGATTCAAATTACTGGACAGGCGGATGGCAAGGCGCTGGCAGCGAAGGCGGCGCAAAAATATTTACGGACGAATACGATTGAGGCGCAACGGGGAACGATTTATGACGATAATGGAGAAGTAATCGCTGAGAATATTACCTCTTATAATTTAGTCGCTATTCTCGATCAAAAAGCAACGATAGATCCTAGTCACCCTAAAAATGTCGTAGATAAACGAAAGACTGCAAAAGAGCTTTCTAAATATATTTCTTTATCTGAAAGTGAGATTTATGACATTTTAAATAAAAAAGGAAGATTCCAAGTTGAGTTTGGCAAGGCGGGGCAAGATATTCCCTACAATGTTAAGAAAAAGATCGATGCGCTCCATTTGCCAGGTATTACTTTTACTACAACATCTAAACGGGCATATCCGAATGGATCGTTTGCAGCCCATTTAATTGGGTATGCAAAAAATGATCCTAAAACTGACCAGCTTGTAGGCAAAATGGGTGTTGAAAAAAGCTACAACAAATATTTACAAGGGAAAAATGGAAAAATAAGCTATGAAGGCGATTTTTGGGGATACCTAATCCCAGATAGAAAGAAAAAAGTAACAAAGCCAAAAAATGGTGATGATGTCTATTTAACAATTGATAAAAAAATTCAGTCCTTTTTAGAGGATGCGATGGAAAAGGCTCAAAAAGAGTACAAACCTAAAAAAATTATTGCCATTGTAGCAGATCCTACAACAGGTAAGATACTTGCAATGGGCCAAAGACCAACCTTTGATCCTGAAACGTTAAAAGGAATATCCGACGCATGGCAGAATGAGGCAGTGGAAACAGCATATGAACCGGGATCAACAATGAAAATTTTTACTTTATCAGCAGCGGTGCAGGAAGGCGTTTTTAATCCAAATGCTACATACAAATCCGGGGTATTTCATGTGAAAAATGTACCGAATCCAATCAAAGACTGGAATAATGGCGTTGGTTGGGGAAGGATTACTTTCTTGGAAGGATTGCAAAGATCTTCTAATGTTGCCTTTGCGACGTTATTGGATTATATAAAACAAGATAAATTTAAGCAGTATTTAGAGGCATTCCATTTTGGCCAATCAACACATAGCGGATTGGCAGATGAAGCGACAGGGAAGATTTTATATGATTATCCAATTGAACGCTACACTACAGCATTTGGTCAAGGTACTACTGTAACAGCACTGCAAATGGTTCAGGCTGCAACGGCAGTAGCGAATGATGGTAAAATGATGAAACCATATGTAGTGGAAAAAATTAAGGATACTGATACGAACAAAACTAAAATTACAAAGCCAGAAGTAGTTGGCCATCCTATTAGTGCACAAACTGCGAAACAAGTAAGAGACTATCTTCGTACAGTTGTAACTAATAAGAAAAAAGGAACAGGGACGGTCTATAACATACCTGGCTATTCTGTAACGGGTAAAACAGGTACTGCGCAAATCCCTAATCCGAATGGTTCAGGATATATGATAGGTAAAGAAAATTATATTTTTTCTTTCCTTGGCATGGCTCCAAAAGATCATCCAAAATTAATTGTTTATGTAGCTGTACAGCAACCGCATCTAAAAGAAACAGAGACTGGTTCAGAACCAGTAGAAATGATATTTAACCCTGTAATGAAAAATAGCTTGCAGTATTTAAATATTAAACCAGAAAAAATGCCGGTTGCAAAGAATATTAAGCTACCTGATTTAATTGGTGAAAAGCCTTCTGATGCAAAAGCGTTATTGAAATCGAAAGGACTTACACCTGTTGTTTTAGGTGATGGTGATGAAGTGACGAATCAGTCACCTGCAAAAGGAGCAATTATGCTTCAAAACGGAAAAGTGTTATTAAAAACAAATGGTTATCAAAAAGTTCCTGATTTTACAGGATGGTCGAAACGTGATGTATTGAAAGCAGCCCAATTATTGAATTTGAAAATGCATGTAAGTGGAGACGGATACGCATTCTCGCAAAGCTTGCGTAAAGATTCAGTGGTTAGACCAGGTGATTCAATCACTGTTCAATTTGATACACCTTAATAAAAAAGAGGTTATAAACTGTACAGTCTTTTGATAGGAAACCCACTCGAGAAAATTTATTTTCTCGGGTGGGTTTTTATTTTATCTTTCCGCAAGCTTTACTACCCGCCTCTTTTTAAAAGAGGCTGCCTGTCTCCGTAATTGATTGACTACATGAGTCCCTGCAACAGAAGTCATCTCCCCTTCATTTTAAGAAGAGTTGCTATTTTACTATTATTGCTTCAAGCCTATTGATTGAGCGTAAGGGGCTTGACAGAAATGTAATATGCAGCATCAAATGGTACATGTTCTATTCATAAAAGTACAAGCATATATTGTCGCTAGGAGAACATGGACAAACAAAAGGAAAATCTATTAAACAATATCCTATTGGCTATAGGAGTATAATTGTTTTCTTTTCCTTATTTAGTGAGGGAGGCGTGACTTTTTGTGAAACGTGTATCAAATGTAACCGTTCGAAAGCGATTGGTAGCCGTCTTACTGTTTGGGATATTTGTATTTAGTATTATCGACGTTCGCTTAGGTTATGTTCAGTTTGCTTTAGGTGATATGCTGACGAATAAAGCAAAGGATTCGTGGAGTCGCGATATTCCTTTTGAACCTGAAAGAGGAAAAATCGAAGACCGCAATGGTGTTCCAATTGCTAGCAATCAAAGTGCACCAACTATTTTTGTTATTCCAAGGCAAGTAAAAGATCCGGGAGATACGGCTGAAAAATTAGCAAATGCATTAAATGCCAAGCCGGAAGATATTTATAAAGAGATAACGAAAATGACTTCAATTGTCCGTATAAAAGAGGGGAGAAAGGTTACGAATGAGAAAGCTAATATTGTTCGTAATTTAAAATTAAAAGGGGTATATATAGCAGAAGATTCAAAAAGGTATTATCCTTTCGGCAGCTATCTTTCGCACGTCCTAGGCTTTACAGGTTCAGATAATCAGGGACTTACAGGACTTGAACTTTATTATGATGATGTACTAAGCGGGAAGAAGGGTTCTGTTCAGTTTTATGCTGATGCGAAAGGGAAGCGCATGACAAAAATGTCAGATGAATATAAAGCGCCGAAAGATGGGCTAGATTTAAAATTAACTGTTGATACGAGAGTACAAACCATTATTGAGAGAGAATTAGATAACGCAGAAAAAAAATATCATCCCGATGGCTTAATTGCGATTGCCATGAACCCAAATACAGGTGAAATTCTTGGAATGTCAAGCAGGCCTACTTATAAGCCGGATAACTATAAAAATGTATCACAGCAAGTTTACAATCGTAATCTACCGATTTGGAGCACATATGAACCAGGATCAACCTTTAAAATTATTACATTAGCGGCTGCTCTACAGGAAAAGAAAGTGAATTTAACAAAAGATAAATTTTATGATTCAGGAGCTGTAAAGGTTGGAGGAGCCACACTTCATTGCTGGAAAAGAGGAGGACATGGTTCTGAAACCTTCTTACAAGTTGTGCAAAACTCATGTAACCCAGGATTTGTCGAATTGGGAGATCGTTTAGGAAAAAATACGCTTTTTAAATATATTCGAGACTTTGGTTTTGGGCAAAAAACAGGGATTGATCTATCTGGTGAGTCTTCTGGTATTCTTTTTAATACGAAAAAAGTCGGGCCAGTTGAACTAGCAACTACGGCATTTGGTCAAGGTGTATCGGTCACTCCTATACAGCAAGTTACCGCCGTATCTGCTGCCGTGAATGGAGGAATATTATATACGCCATACATTGCAAAAGAACTGGTAGATCCGGCTACAGGAGAAGTGGTCATGCGCAAGACACCTGTAGCCAAGAGAAGAGTTATTTCAGAGCAAACGTCTAAGCAAGTTCGTCATGCATTAGAAACAGTAGTTGCGCAAGGTACTGGTAAAAATGCATACGTAGATGGATATAGTGTCGGTGGTAAAACAGGAACGGCCCAAAAAGCAAAAAATGGGCATTACTTGGAAAACAACTATATCTTATCATTTATTGGATTTGCACCTGCGAATGATCCAAAAATCGTTGTTTATTTAGCAGTTGATAATCCAAAAAATACTGTTCAATTTGGTGGTACAGTAGCAGCTCCGATCGCTGGAACGATAATTGGTGATAGTTTGCGTGCAATGGGAGTAAAACCAAGTAAAAAACAACTTGAAAAAACTCGTACGTATTTTGAAACACCATCTGTCAAAGTTCCCGATTTAGTTGGACAAACGAAAAAAGAGATTATCAATGATTACTATGATTTTAAACTAGACATAAGTGGTTCTGGTAGTAAGGTCGTGAAACAATCACCGGAACCAGGTGTTAAAGTAGATGAAGGTTCGACAATTCGAATATATATGAAATAATTGTTAGGCGGCAAAAGGAAACTTATTGCCGCCCTCATTTTGTAATGAAAATGAAATGGGTTACATGACGATTTTTTTGAAATATGTGCAATGCTTCATAGATTAATGGCCATTTTTTTTGTAAAATAGAAAGGGATTGTCGTTGACTTTATTTAAAAAGGGTTTGTCTTTGCTAGAGGAAGGAATGGAAAAACATGAATTTACATACATTATTACGTGCTTTGCCTTTGGTGAACTTACCGAAGGAAAATCCAGAAATTACAGAGCTTGTTCAGGATAACCGTAAAGTGACAGAAGGCAGTTTGTTTATTTGTATTAAAGGTTTGACGGTAGACGGTCATCGGTTTGCTGAGGAAGCAGTACAAAAAGGGGCAGCCGCAGTTTTAGCTGAACATGAGTTAGATGTCAATGTGCCAGTTATCGTTGTGAAAAATACGAAGCGTGCAATGGCAATTTTAGCGGATGTTTTTTATGAGCAGCCAACAAGAAAAATGCAATTAGTGGGGATTACGGGAACGAACGGAAAGACAACGACTAGTCATTTAATTGAACAAATTTTCCGCAGTGCTGGTAGACGTACAGGGCTTATTGGCACAATGTACATGAAAATTATTGATCAAACAATTGAAACAAAAAACACGACGCCTGATAGTCTAACATTACAACATACTTTTAAAAAAATGGTCGACGAGCAAGTGTCCGATTGTGTTATGGAAGTATCTTCACATGCGCTCGTACAAGGAAGAGTTCATGGTTGTGATTATGATATTGCTGTGTTTACAAATTTAACGCAAGATCATCTTGATTATCATAAGACATTTGCTGAGTATCGCCGCGCAAAAAGCTTGTTGTTTGCGCAGCTCGGAAATTCTTTTGATCAGTCTCATCCAAAATATGCAATTTTAAATGCGGATGATCCTGCTTCAAAAGAATTTGAAGAAGTTACAGCCGCCCATGTTTTTACATATGCCATTGAGCAAAAAGCTGATTTTATGGCGAAAAATATTGTGATGAACCCTCATGGTATGTCTTTTACTCTTGTTACGCCGTTTGAAGAGCAGCAAGTGAATTTAAAGCTAATTGGGAAATTTAGTGTCTATAATGTATTGGCTGCAATCGCTACTGCATATATCGCTAATATTCCATTAAGAACAATTATTGAAGCAATTGAAAAGGTAGAAGGAGTGCGTGGACGATTCGAAACTGTTAGAGGTGGACAACAATTTACAGTCATTGTCGACTATGCGCATACACCTGATAGTTTAGAAAATGTTTTGAAAACTGTACAACAATTCGCCGAAAAAAGAATATTTGTCGTTATAGGATGCGGCGGTGACCGTGATAAAACAAAACGCCCAATTATGGCGAACATTGCATGTCAACTTGCAACTGATCCAATTTTCACTTCTGACAACCCACGTAGTGAAGATCCATTAGCGATTCTCCGTGATATGGAAGCTGGGGTAGAAGGGAAACAATATAAAGTTATTCCTGATCGTAAAGAAGCAATTCAGTATGCAATTGATCGAGCTGAAGAAGGGGACGTTGTGTTAATAGCAGGAAAAGGGCATGAAACTTACCAAATTATTGGCGAAAATGTTATTGATTTTGATGATCGACAAGTTGCTTTAGAAATGATAAAGGAGCGACAATAATGTTATCATATCAAGATATTTATCATCATTTTAAAACAACACAAGGTGTAAAAGATTTTGCAATGAACTTTCATACGGTCTCTATTTTTGCTAATGTACAGCAACCAAAGGGACTTTTTATTGCATTAGAGGAGGAGCCTGATCTGCTTACTGCTATTTCCAATGGGGCAATTGCGGCAATTTGGAAAAAGGATCAATTGGTTCCAAAGTATACACCAAATGATTTCCCAATTATTTTTGTTGACGATCCAGCTTCTGCACTCGAACAAATTGGGGAAGAATATATAAAAAATATTGAAAGTAAGGGTTATGAAATGAGTACATCTTTTGTTTTTAAAGCACCAAATCATTCAAATGAGCCGTATACATATGATTTTTCTACGAATCATAGTCGGGAAAGTTTTTTAAGCACGCTTAAAGGGAAAAGGAGGGGATAAAAATGATGGAACAAGTTTTATTTATGACCATATTAATGGGCTTTTTAATTACGGTCTTATTATCACCAATTTTTATCCCTTTTCTCCGGAGATTAAAATTCGGGCAAAGCATTAGAGAGGAAGGTCCGAAATCACATCAGAAAAAATCTGGAACACCGACAATGGGTGGAATTGTCATTCTTATTTCAATTCTTATTACAACTTTAGTAATGACAGGAAAATTTTCTGATGTGTCAGTACCAACAGTAAAAACGGTGCTACTTTTATTGGTAACTATTGGCTTTGGATTGTTAGGTTTCCTTGATGATTTTATAAAAGTTGTTATGAAGCGAAATTTAGGGCTAACATCTAAACAAAAATTGTTAGGGCAAATCGTTATTTCAGTTATATTTTATTTGATTTTTAGACATTATCATTTGTCTTCAGAAATAACCATTCCGTTTATCGATAAAACGGTAAATCTTGGTTGGTTTTATGTTGTTTTGATTATTTTCTGGCTCGTTGGATTTTCAAATGCTGTGAACTTGACAGACGGTCTTGATGGCCTTGTATCTGGAACTTCAGCAATTGCATTTGGAGCATTTGCTGTTTTAGCATGGAATCAATCACAATATGATATTGCTGTTTTTTCAGTAGCAGTTGTAGGGGCAGTTTTAGGATTTCTTGTCTTTAATGCCCACCCCGCTAAAGTCTTTATGGGGGATACTGGTTCATTAGCACTTGGCGGAGCGATCGCAAGTATTGCGATTTTAACGCATTTAGAATTATTGCTTATTATTATTGGCGGTGTATTTGTAATTGAAACTTTATCCGTCATTTTGCAAGTTATCTCATTTAAAACAACAGGAAAACGTATTTTCCGAATGAGTCCTTTACATCACCATTACGAACTTGCAGGATGGTCTGAGTGGAGAGTAGTTGTGACGTTTTGGGCAGTCGGTCTGTTATGTGCAATTTTAGGAATTTATATTGAGGTGTGGATGTAAAGTGAAAACTATTAATGATTATCAGCATAAAAAAATATTAGTCCTTGGGTTAGCGAAGAGCGGAGTTAGTGCTGCTTCGCTTTTACATAAGTTGGGGGCGTTTGTAACGGTTAATGATTTTAAACCGTTAGAAGAAAATCCCGATGCTCAAGGTTTATTAGAGCAAGGGATTAAAGTAATTTGTGGAAGCCATCCAATTGAATTATTAGATGAAGGATTTGAGCTAATCGTTAAAAATCCTGGAATCCCTTATACAAATCCATTAGTGGCAGGTGCTTTAGAACGTAATATCCCTATTATTACTGAAGTTGAGCTTGCTTACCAAATTACAGAAAGTGAAATTGTAGGCATTACAGGAACGAATGGAAAAACAACAACAACTACATTAATTTATGAAATTTTTAAGGCAGATAAACGGCTTGATCCGCTTATTGCAGGAAATATTGGTAAGGTCGCATCAAAAGTCGCACAGACAGCAAAAAAAGATCAGCAAATGATTATTGAACTCTCATCTTTTCAATTAATGGGAATCCGGACATTTCGTCCTCATATCGCGATCATTACAAATCTTTATGAGGCACATTTAGATTACCATGGAACAAAGCAAGAATATGCAAAAGCAAAATCGAATATTACGAAAAACCAAACGGAAGATGATTTTCTTATCGTCAATAATGACCAGAAAGAATTAGTTGAACTTGTTCGTTTTTCTAAGGCAAAACTAATTCCATTTTCAACGAAGGAATATTTAGAAAATGGCTGTTCTTTATATGATGGCTATATTACATTCCGTGGTGAAACGATTATACATCGCAATGAAATTGTTTTACCTGGAGATCATAATTTAGAAAATATTTTAGCTTCAGTAGCGGCAGCGAAATTAATGGGTGCTGAAAATGAAGCAATTAGAAAGGTTTTAACAACTTTTACAGGTGTAAAACATCGTACACAATTTGTTGCCGAAATTGATGGACGCAAGTTTTATAACGATTCAAAGGCAACGAATATTTTAGCTTGTACAAGTGCATTAAAAGCTTTTAATCAGCCAACTATCTTACTTGCTGGTGGGCTAGATCGCGGAAATGGCTTTGACGAATTAATCCCAAGTTTAACAAATGTTAAAGCAATGATCTTATTTGGACAAACAGCTCCAAAATTGGAGGAAACAGCAAAAAAGGCAGGAATAGAAACAATTATCCGTGTGGATAACGTTGAAAAGGCTGTGCCAGTTGCCTTTGAATTGTCCGAACCTGGAGATTGCATTCTACTTTCGCCAGCATGCGCAAGCTGGGATCAATATAAATCTTTTGAAATTCGCGGTGATATTTTCATTAATGCTGTGCATAAGCTTAAGTAAGGGCTTGACCAAATGCAGTAGGTGTCTCTATTTCCGTGAACAGCTCGATCGTAAAAAGAGATGGTTGATGTGATTGTACATTTTTATAAGAATGGTGTGTACTATGAAAGACCAACAAATAATACGAACCTTTTTTGAGACAGTATGCTTTTAATTTTGTGTCCAGCCCTAATAATTACTTTGAGGTGTTCGGAATGCCATCAAAAAAATCTAATCCTGATTTTCTTTTAATCATGGTGACATTAGCATTATTGGCGGTTGGGCTCATGATGGTTTATAGTGCGAGTGCGATTTGGGCTGAATATAAATTTCATGATGCATTTTATTTTGCTAAACGTCAGTTTCTTTTCGCTGGTATCGGCATCGTTGCGATGTTTTTTATTATGAGAATTGACTATTGGACGTGGCGTACATGGGCAAAACTTATTTTGCTTATTTGTTTTGTATTGCTTATTCTCGTATTAATACCCGGTATCGGAATGGTGAGAAATGGTTCGAGAAGCTGGATTGGAGTTGGGGCCTTCTCAATTCAGCCGTCTGAGTTTATAAAATTAGCGATGATTGCTTTCCTCGCAAAATTTTTATCTGAAAATCAGAAGCATATTACGACAGTAAAAAAGGGACTGCTACCATCTTTAGGTTTAACATTTTTGGCATTTGGAATGATCATGCTTCAACCAGATTTAGGGACCGCAACCGTAATGCTTGGCACTTGTGTCGTGATGATTTTTGTTTCCGGTGCAAGAGTGATGCATTTTGTCATGTTAGGTTTAATGGGGATTGCGGGGTTTGTTGCTTTAATCATTTCCGCACCTTATCGAATGGAGAGAATTACATCGTTTTTAGATCCATGGCAGGACGCTTTAGGCAGTGGGTTCCAAATTATTCAATCTCTTTACGCTATTGGACCTGGGGGCTTATTCGGATTAGGGCTAGGGCAAAGTAGACAAAAATTCTTTTACTTACCTGAGCCGCAAAATGATTTTATTTTTGCGATCCTATCTGAGGAATTAGGTTTTATTGGAGGGACATTCGTTTTATTATTATTTGCCCTTTTATTATGGAGAGGAATTAGAATAGCGTTAGGTGCCCCGGATTTGTTTGGAAGTTTTTTAGCTGTTGGGGTTATATCGATGATTGCTATTCAGGTGATGATTAACATTAGCGTTGTTACAGGATTGATGCCCGTTACCGGAATTACTCTACCATTCATAAGCTATGGAGGTTCATCTTTAACATTAATGCTTATGGCTGTAGGAGTGCTGTTAAATATAAGCCGCCATGCAAGGTTATGACGGATACTAAAAAGAATCCCTTTAAAAAAGGATTCTCAGATTGTCGACAAAAGGCATCGAGAGCACTTACTCTCGATGTCTTTTATCATTTTTGAATGGAATTGCGGTAAAAAGAAATGTATTCATGTTGAGATCATTTTGTTAATCAAGCTGTTCAATTGTCATTTACTTTAGAATAAGGATAAAAAATAAATAATCATAAGGTGATCCTTGAAAAGATTGAATATAGTATCAAAGTCCTGAAAACAACCTGAATAATCAACATGGAATGATTAAAAATAAGACATCAGCCCTATGGCTTTTTATGTAAGAATACAAGTATATGACATTTATTTAATTTCTCTTTTAATGTTCTCCAAATGTAGTTTAAAATATAGTAATATATAACAATGAGCAGTTTAAAATGAAGATGATTTTTATCATAAATTTAGAATGTCTGTAATTCGTTTGAGGTGAAAAAATGAGAATTATTGTTAGTGGTGGCGGAACTGGTGGCCATATTTATCCAGCTTTAGCATTAATAAGAACGATTAAGGCTAAGCATCCAAATACTGAGTGCTTGTACATAGGGACAGAGAAAGGATTAGAATCCAAACTTGTACCAAGAGAAAATATCCCTTTTAAAGCAATCCATATAACTGGTTTTAAACGTTCTCTTTCAATTGAAAATGTAAAAACCGTTTTGCGCTTTATTAAAGGAGTTAAGCAATGTAAAAAGATGATTAAAGAGTTTAAGCCTGATGTTGTTATAGGAACAGGTGGATACGTATGCGGACCAGTTGTTTATGCAGCAGCAAAGCTTAAAGTTCCAACAATTATTCATGAACAAAATAGTGTACCGGGGTTAACTAATAAATTTTTAAGTAGATATGTAAATAAAGTAGCAGTCTGTTTCGATTCGGCTAAAGACTTTTTTGATCACAAGAAAGTAGTTTTAACTGGAAATCCTAGAGCATCTGAAGTACTAGGACAACGTGATAAAAAAGTATTGCAAACATTCCATTTGAAAGAAAATATTCCTACGGTATTAATTTTCGGTGGCAGCCGAGGGGCGCGTCCAATTAATGAGGCAGTGATAAAAGCATTGGCCAATTTTGTAGGGAAATCTTATCAAGTTATTTATGCAACAGGCGATGTTCATTATGAAGCTGTGCAAAAGGAAATTTCGCTAATTGGTCAGGTAGATAATGTCAGTGTTGTTCCATTTATTCATAATATGCCAGAAGTGTTACGTGCTGTTGATCTTGTAGTGGCTAGGGCTGGAGCAACGACACTTGCTGAATTAACTGCTCTAGGAGTTCCTAGCATATTAATTCCAAGTCCGTATGTGACGAATAACCACCAAGAAAAAAATGCAAGGGCATTAACGGAAAAACACGCTGCTTTAATGCTTCTTGAAAAAGATTTGACAGCTACAAAGCTAATTGAAACGATTGATCAAATTTTATTAGATAAAGACCAAACAATAAAAATGCGAGAAGCCGCTCGGAAATTAGGAATCCCCGATGCTTCCGAGAGACTGTATCAAGTAATGGAATCTTTAGCTGAATCCCGGTCATGATTTCAATGGGATTTAGCGATCGTGTTCCAATTTACATGCCAGCATAAAGAAATGGACTTCTAGCCTTTCAAATATGCATATGTTTTTAAAGCAATTTTGCTAAATAAAATTGGATAAGTTTTGATTAGAGAGGGGGATTGGAATGGTCAGTCAAGATAAAAATATTGTTTCAATTGAAGATCGAATCCCGAAATTGAAACAGCAACGTAAACGTAAAACCAATCGACGACTTATTTTATTGATTTCTAGTTTCTTTCTTCTGGTAATATTTATTATTTATTTTCAATCCCCACTTAGTCATGTAAAGCAAGTACAGGTTACGGGAAACGAGACAGTTGAAAAGCAGGAGATTATTAAAAAAAGTGGCATTTCATCAAAAACGAATATATGGAATATTAGAAAGAAAAATATTGCCGAGAAAATAGAATCTATACCTGAAGTTAATCAGACGACCATTCATATCGCTCTGCCAAATACCATTCAAATACATATAAAAGAGCATACTAAGATTGGCTATTTACAAAATAAAACGAATCTATACCCTGTATTAGAAGATGGCACGATCGTTCACCATGCTCTGCATTATGTTTCAACAGATGCGATTATTTTTACAAACTTTAAAGAAGATCGTGTATTAAAAGACATGTTGCAACAATTTAAAAAATTACCGAAACAAATTGTATCATCTATTTCTGAAGTTAAATATACGCCTTCAAAAATGGATAAAGAATTAATTACATTATATATGAACAATGGATTCGAGGTACGAGCAAGTATTCCAACTTTTGCCGAAAAAATGGTTCATTATCCGTCAATTATTAGTCAATTGAATCCAAATCAGAAGGGTGTTATTGATTTAGAAGTAGGGTCTTATTTTAAAGCTTTTGACACAAAGAAGAAACATTAGTAATATTGCATATTTCGCTTTTCACTAGATACATCTTAGTGTAGACTTATATTAAAATAATATTTTTATATGATGTCTATTAATAAGGTTTTAAGATGTCAATGTCATTCTTCTAAATCTAATACTAGAATAATTTTCGTGAATGTAGAAAAAATTCTTGATTTAGAAAGGGATTTTCATACAAGTATAGAATACTTTCATTAACTTTATAATTTTCTTACATAATTATATGTATTGATTTATTGAAAATTCAATGATTGTAAACATAACAATAAAAATAATAGATATTTGATCGTTAAGGCAAAGGGAGGTGCCATAGTATGAACAACAATGATTTATATGTAAGTTTAGACATCGGTACATCTACCACGAAAGTAATCATCTCAGAAATGGTGAATGATTCTATCAATATCATTGGAGTTGGCAATGTCGAATCAGAAGGTATTAAAAAAGGGGCAATTATTGATATAGATGAAACTGTTCATTCTATCAGAAAGGCAATTGGAGAAGCAGAAAGAATGGTTGGAATGAATATCAATAATGTAATCGTCGGAATCCCAAGTAACCACGTAGTTTTACAGACTTGTCACGGAGTTGTTGCTGTTTCAAGTGAAAATCGTGAAATAACGGATGAAGATGTTGCCAGAGTAATGGATGCGGCCCAAGTAATGTCAATTCCTCCAGAAAGAGAGATCGTCAATGTCATTCCTAAGCAATTTATAGTGGATGGATTAGATGAGATCAATGATCCTCGTGGTATGATTGGTGTTCGTTTAGAAATGGAAGGAATTATTGTAACTAGTTCAAAAACAGTGTTACATAATATCTTACGATGTGTTGAACGGGCAGGGCTTACGATTTCGGAAATTGTCCTGCAACCTTTGGCTGCAGGAGCAATAGCATTATCAAAAGATGAAAAAGAGTTAGGGACCGTTTTAGTTGATATTGGCGGTGGCTGTACGACATTAGCTGTTTTTGAAAACGGACATATTAAAGCTACAAGTGTATTACCTGTTGGTGGCGATAATATTACGAAAGATTTGTCTATTGTTCTTAGGACTTCTACAGAAGATGCTGAGAGGGTGAAGGTGAAGCACGGACATGCTTTCAGTCCAGATGCATTAGAAGATGAAGTTTTTAATGTACCAATTATCGGAAGTAATCAACAGGAAAGATTTAACCAATTGCAAATTTCTGATATTATAGAAGCTAGATTGGAAGAAATGTTTTTATTTGTACAACAAGAATTAAAACGTATGGGGATTGTTGATTTGCCTGGCGGGATTGTTTTAACAGGTGGTACGGCAAATTTACCAGGAGTACTAGAACTTGCTCAATCAGTATTTCAAAATCGAGTAAGAATGGCAATTCCTGACTATATTGGTGTAAGAGAGCCACAATATACTACTGCTGTAGGTTTAATCAATTATGCTTATAAAAACGCCAGACTACAAGGCAGAAACGTAAGCTCGACAACAGTTCAGACAGAATACGTTGAAAAAAAACCGGTAAAGGCATCTCAACCGAAGCAAAAACATGAGCCTAGAAATCAAGAAGATAAGCTTTCTTCTAAAATGAAAAAGTTTTGGGGCATATTTTTTGAGTAGTTTGATAGGAGATCATTACTGGTTTATAGATTGAATTAAGTTTCAATTAAACCGTTTATCTTGTCCGAGAAACTGTAAAGGAATACTCGTTAATTAGGAGGATTAGTGAATGTTAGAGTTCGATACAAATTTAGACTCTTTAGCAACTATAAAAGTTATTGGTGTAGGCGGAGGAGGAAATAACGCTGTAAATCGCATGATCGAACATGATGTTCAAGGTGTTGAATTTATTGCCGTTAATACAGATGCGCAAGCACTGAACCTCTCAAAAGCTGAAATTAAAATGCAAATTGGCGGAAAGCTAACTAGAGGACTTGGCGCTGGCGCAAATCCTGAAGTAGGAAAAAAAGCTGCCGAAGAAAGTAAAGAACAGATTGAAGAAGCATTAAGAGGTGCTGATATGGTATTTGTTACCGCTGGAATGGGTGGCGGAACAGGTACAGGTGCAGCTCCAGTTATTGCTCAAATTGCAAGAGAACTAGGTGCCTTAACTGTTGGGGTTGTAACAAGACCTTTTACATTTGAAGGAAGAAAACGCGCGACACAGGCTGCTGGCGGTATTAGTGCAATGAAAGAAGCCGTTGACACACTGATTGTGATTCCGAATGATCGATTGTTAGAAATCGTTGATAAGAGTACACCTATGCTTGAAGCTTTTCGTGAAGCCGATAATGTTTTACGTCAAGGTGTGCAAGGTATCTCTGATTTAATTGCGGTTCCTGGTTTAATTAACCTTGACTTTGCAGATGTGAAAACGATCATGACAAATAAAGGATCTGCTCTTATGGGAATTGGCGTTGCTTCTGGGGAAAATCGTGCTGCAGAAGCTGCGAAAAAAGCAATTTCTTCGCCACTTCTTGAAACATCCATTGATGGTGCTCAAGGTGTGCTAATGAATATTACAGGAAGTACAAATTTAAGTTTATATGAAGTTCAAGAGGCTGCTGATATTGTTGCATCAGCATCTGACCAAGAAGTAAATATGATCTTTGGTTCTGTCATTAATGAAAACTTAAAAGATGAAATTGTTGTGACGGTTATTGCTACAGGTTTTAAAGAAGAAGCTGGACAAGTGAAACAGCCGCAACGTCCTTCTTTTGGACAACCAAAACCATCTATGTCACAACAAGTACCGAAGAGAGAACCAAAACGAGAAGAAGTACAACAACCTGAACCAAGCCATACAGTACAATATACTGAAGATGCGCTTGACATTCCTACGTTTTTAAGAAATCGCAATCGTAGAAATCGTTAAGCAGCAGTGAAGTGCAAATAAAAAGATCTTTCTATCAATCGATAGAAAGATCTTTTTATTTACACTTAAACTAGACGATTATACATTAGACAAATTTCGAATGAAAATATGAAAAGTTTTATCATTCTCCATACAAAAACTGACAGTATTTAAAAATAAGATTCGATATACTAGCCATACATAAAACATTATCTATTTATTTAGCATTATTTCAAAGGAAACATTTAATGTTATTTAATGATGCTTGTTCATAATTCTTCTTTTGGGGGGATGTGTTTGGTTGTATATACAGATGTGATCTGGCTCCTTAACTTTTTAGTCGATAGTATGCTTCTATGGCTGACAAGCATTGCTTTAAAACGCTCGGTTCGTGTGTGGAGAATGATTTTAGGCGGATTTATCGGCTCCTGTTTAATCATCATGAGTTTTACCTCTTCATTAGCATATTACGCTGGGAATCCATTTATGAAACTAACATTTTCAATTTTTATGGTTTACTCTGTATTTGGTTTTAAAAGATGGCGGTATTTTTTTTCAAACCTATTAACGTTTTATTTCGTAACATTTTTAATGGGCGGTATTTTAATTGGTGTTCATTACTTTATTCAATTTGATTTTGGAATGCAGGCAAATGTCTTGCAGGCAAAAGTGAGAGGTTTCGGTGATCCAATAAGTTGGATGTTTATTGTGATCGGTTTTCCTTTAGCATGGTATTTCTCAAAACAAAGAATTAATGGAATTGAGATGACAAAAATCCAATATGATCAGTTAGTAAATGTTGAGGTACGAATCAATGACTCTGTTTTGTTATTGAAGGGATTAGTAGATAGCGGCAATCAATTATACGATCCAATATCTAAGTCGCCAGTAATGTTTATTTCAACGAAAGCAGTACAAGATAACATCCCTTCAGAAATTATGATGGCTGCAAGTGATCCAGAAAAAGTTTTTGATAATACGATAGAGTTAAGTACTAACTGGAGCGACAGAATTCGTTTTATCCCGGCAAAGACAGTCGGAAAGCAACAGCTTCTCATTGCTTATAAACCCGATTCAATAAGGATTTATAATGATCACGGATCATGGCAAGTAAATAAAGCGCTCATTTCATTTACAAGTGAAACATTATCAAGTGATGACTTGTTTAATTGTATCGTTCATCCAAAAATGATGACGAGCATTCAAAATCAAACAGCTTCATAGACTAAAAATCTGTCCACATTGGTGGCAAGATGGAGGCGTGTAAATGAAAAAATTATGGTTTAAACTATCATTTTGGTGGTACAAATTATTATTTAAACTCGGCATTAAAGCAGATGAAGTATATTATATTGGTGGCAATGAGGCATTACCACCTCCATTATCTAAAGAAGAAGAAGCCATTCTTTTAGAAAAGCTTCCAAAAGGAGATCAAGCAGCACGCTCACTTTTAATTGAAAGAAACCTAAGGCTTGTTGTTTATATCGCACGTAAGTTTGAAAATACTGGCATAAATATTGAAGATTTAATTAGCATTGGAACTATTGGGCTAATTAAAGCAGTGAATACGTTTAATCCCGAGAAAAATATTAAATTAGCCACATATGCATCTAGATGTATTGAAAATGAAATTCTAATGTATTTAAGGCGGAATAATAAATTACGGTCAGAAGTCTCATTCGATGAGCCTTTGAATATTGATTGGGATGGCAATGAATTATTGTTATCTGATGTACTAGGGACAGATGATGATATTATTACGAAAGATTTAGAAGCAAATGTAGATAAAAAATTACTCTATAATGCTTTACATCAATTGTCTGATCGTGAAAAGAAAATTATGGAAATGCGTTTTGGACTTCATGGGGAAGAGGAAAAAACCCAAAAAGATGTTGCAGACATGCTTGGCATTTCACAGTCCTATATTTCAAGGCTGGAAAAAAGAATTATTAAAAGACTTAAGAAAGAATTTGATAAAATGGTTTAAAAAATTTTTTGGTATAGAAAAACCTTATATACCAATGTTTTTGTATTCTTCCAATTGATTTCCAACATTTTTATGTGTGCATAATTTTCCTTCCAAAGGAGATACTGTTTTTTGTACAGCAGCTCCTGATTGGAGGGAAAAGATTTGAAGCGTAATAAAGTGGAAATATGTGGTGTTGATACATCCAAACTCCCTGTTTTAAAAAACGAGGAGATGAGAGAACTTTTAAAACAAATGCATGCCGGAGATTTATCAGCAAGAGACAAATTAATTAATGGCAACTTGCGACTTGTATTAAGTGTCATTCAACGCTTTAATAACCGTGGAGAATATGTGGACGACCTTTTCCAAGTTGGCTGCATCGGACTAATGAAATCTATTGATAATTTTGATTTGAATCAGAATGTACGTTTTTCAACTTATGCCGTACCGATGATCATCGGAGAAATCCGAAGATATTTACGAGATAATAATCCAATCAGAGTCTCAAGATCGTTACGAGACATCGCTTATAAAGCACTACAGGTAAGAGAAAAGTTAATGGGTTCAACTTCAAAAGAGCCAACAACCGATGAAATTGCCAAAGAGTTAGATATTCCACACGAAGATATTGTTTTTGCACTGGATGCCATCCAAGACCCTGTTTCTTTATTTGAGCCTATTTATAATGATGGTGGAGATCCGATTTATGTAATGGATCAAGTAAGCGATGAAAAGAATAAAGATACACAATGGATAGAGGAAATCGCTCTTCAAGAAGGACTACGACGCTTGAATGAACGCGAAAAAATGATTATTAGAAAAAGATTCTTTCAAGGAAAAACACAAATGGAAGTTGCTGAAGAAATTGGAATATCGCAAGCCCAAGTTTCAAGATTGGAGAAAGCAGCAATTAAACAGATGAATAAAAATATTCAATGAGTGAGTCTGAAGACTGTAGACAACTCCTTAAAAAGGGGAGTAACTACAGTCTCTTTATTTTTGACACTTGGAAGAGGTTTTCGCCCCGGTGGGTTCCCCGTCGACGCGCTCATCTCGCAGAAGGCTCTCCCCTAACCTCAATAACACCATTCTGGATGTTTTCAGAATTTCAATGGTAAAAACAAATAATGAAGCATACACTGTTATCGTATAAGTAAATTGAAATGAGGATCAAAATTTATCCATGATGTATGGATGAGGTTAGAGAGGGGAAAATATGATTCGAATTTCTGATTTTCAAATAAAAGATGTTGTGAGTGTTTCAGATGGCAGGAAATTAGGGAATGTTGTAGATATTGATATAAATTTAGATATTGGTAAAGTTGAAAGTATTGTCGTTGGCGGTGGGTCTGGCAAAGTGTTTGGTTTATTTGGAAAGGAAGAGGAAATTGTTGTTCCTTGGAGTAATATCGTTAAAATTGGAACGGATGTCATATTAGTGCGTTTTAAAGAATCTTCTTATATTCAACAGCAAATACAGGAACCAAAAAAATAGATAGCGTTTGATTGTTTTTTCTTTTTCAAAGATAAAGGGTTGTGCACTTGATATGACAACAACTGAAAGAACCATCACTTTATAAATGATACGGTAAACATCGCTATAAAATAAAAGAATCGGCATTTGCCGATTCTTTATTAACGATATACTTTAATTTTTACTTTCTTTGAACCCCAATCGATTGCTTTGCTTTTTTTAGAGATGAAAACATCGATATGATTTCCTTTAATACCGCTGCCTTTATCGCCAGCTACCGCTGTTCCATAACCAGGAACATAAACTTTAGAACCAAGAGGAATCACTTTAGGATCAACGGAGATGACTTTTGCGCTCGGATGTTTTTTCAAGTTAATGCCTGTTGAAGTGATTCCGCTACAACCACCGCAGCTTGCTGTATACGCAGTAGCTTTAACAGATATTACACGATAAGAGTTCGAACTAGACGATACTTTACCACTTTTACTTGAGCTAGTTTGTAATGTTAATTTTTGATTTACTTTAATGAAATCTGATTTAAGATGATTCCATTTTTTTATTTGCGACACTGTAACGTGATTTTTCTTAGCAATTTTAGATAATGTGTCACCGGCTTTTACTTTATAAGTTTTCGTGGCAGCAAACGTTGCATGACTAATTCCGAAAAATAAAATAAAAACTGTAAGGATCGACATACTTAATTTTTTCAATATATTAACCCCACTTATATTTGAAATTGTTGATTATAGATTACCAGTTTTATATAACAAATTCGTAACAACTGGATATTAAATATATTACAAATAGATTTCAACAAGAATAACAAGATTAAATACTTCATATAATGATAGTTTCTTCATTTTATTTGCTCTGAATATTCATCTATATCGCGATTATGTAAATAAAGATTAGGCTAGAAATATCCAACTTTTGTAGGAATAACGGTTTTTCTTGAGAAATAGTCTGCATACTAAAAAAAAACTGTTATAATGATACAAAAAGGCTTTATTATAAGGAGCGGTCACTATGTTCGAACCGTTTAAAAAGGTAAATGATTATTGTTATTTCATTGATTGGAAATTAGACAGTCAATATCAAATAGTTTCTGGCTTTACTACGAAACACGGCGGTGTCAGCCAATCTTTTAATGGGAGTCTCAATTTAGCCTTTCATGTTCATGATAAACTTGAGCATGTTCAAGACAATCGAAAAATATTAGCCGCTCAGCTTGATTTTCCAATAAATACGTGGGTTGGAGCAGAACAAACCCATGAAGATGTTATTCAAAAAATAGTAGAACAAGATAAAGGAAAAGGGGCACTTGAGTATGAGACAAGTTTTGCTCATACGGATGGCTTGTATTCTGATGATCAAAATATTTTGTTAACACTTGCTTTTGCCGACTGTGTTCCGCTTTATTTTATAGCTCCCCGCTATAATCGTGTAGGAATTGCACATGCTGGCTGGAAAGGGACTGCAAAAGGAATAGGATATAAAATGATAGATAAATGGGTAAAAGACGGTATATCTACAGATGAGATTTATGCTGTAATTGGCCCTTCAATTTGTAAAAACTGCTACACAGTGGATGATCGTGTCATTGATGCGATGAAACCATGGATGCAGGAAAATTTACCATATATAGAAAAAACTACTGGACAATATGATCTAGATTTAAGAGAATTAAATAAAATTATTCTAATGAAATCAGGTTTGCGAAGAGAACATATCCAAGTAACAACTTTATGTACGAGCTGTCAAGAACAGGAATTCTTCTCCCATCGTCGCGATATGGGCAAAACTGGACGAATGCTTGGCTTTATTGGCATGAAAGGAGAAAATACAAAATGAAAGTTGCAGAAAATCTTGCGTTCATTCATGAACAAATAGAGAGTGCTTGTTTACGGGCAAATAGAGATCCGAAAGAAATAAAAATTATTGCAGTAACGAAGTATGTTACGACAGAACGGGCAGCAGAAGCGCTTGATGCAGGTATTATTCACTTAGGAGAAAATCGTGATGACGGTTTACTAGCCAAATACGAGAAACTAGGTAATAAGCCAGTATGGCATTTTATCGGAACGCTACAATCTAAAAAAGTAAAAAATATTATTGATAAAGTGAGTTATATTCATTCTCTTGACAGGATGAGTCTTGCAGAAGAAATTGAAAAAAGAGCAGAGCAGCGTATGAAATGTTTTGTTCAAGTAAATGTTTCTGGGGAGCAGTCAAAACACGGCATGGAGCCTGAAAAAGTTAAGCAATTTATTGAAGACCTAAAAACATTTTCACATATAGAAATTGTAGGATTAATGACGATGGCACCGCTGACAGAAGATAAAGAAATCATTCGTCGGACATTTCGAGAATTAAAGAGATTACAAGAGGAAATAGAAGCAATGCAATTGACATATGCACCTTGTCATGAATTATCGATGGGGATGTCAAATGATTTTACGATTGCTATTGAAGAAGGTTCGACATTTGTACGAATTGGTACAGCACTTGTCGGTTCATAAAATATAGGCGGAGGTGTTAAAAATGGGTTTGAAAACAAAATTTAAATCGTTTTTTTTACTAGATGATGAATATGAAGAAGTGGAAGAAGAGATGATGGATAAGGAATACGAACAGCAAGAATATGAGCCGCAGCAAACGAAACAAGCAAAACCTACAAAACAAAATGTTGTAAGTTTACAAAGTGTACAAAAATCAGCAAAAATGATCCTTGTTGAACCAAGAGTATATGCTGATGCCCAAGAAATTGCCGATCATTTAAAAAATAGACGAGCAGTCGTTGTGAATTTACAAAGTATTTCCCATGATCAAGCAAAACGAATCGTAGATTTTCTAAGCGGGACGGTTTACGCAATAGCTGGCGATATTCAAAGAGTAGGCAGTAATATTTTTCTATGTACACCTGACAATGTTGAAGTATCTGGGAAAATTTCTGATTACATACAGGAACAAGATCTTAATGATTCGAGGTGGTCTTAAGTAGATGGGTATGATCTTACATCTATTGTTAACTTTAATTCAATTATACTCCTATGTGATAATTATTTATGTGTTTCTTTCTTGGTTTAATATTAGAGATTCTGCGGTCGGTCAATTTTTAGCAAGACTAGCGGAGCCATATTTAGAGCAATTTCGTCGTATCATTCCCCCGCTTGGAATGATTGATATTTCTCCAATCGTTGCATTAATTGTTTTAGAATTGGCAAGTTACGGACTTAAAACTCTATTCTCTTGGTTTATGTAATCATCAACAAAAAATTGAATCACGTTGTAAAAGAGGCTGGGACAAAGTTCAAAAGTGGTTAGCTAAAGACGAACATTGCACAGTTCAGCTCTGGAAATTGACGCAGACTCCTGCGGGAGAATAGGCATCGGTGAGACCCCGCAGTGCATGAGCACGAGGAGGCTCACCAGCCGCCTGTGGAAAGCGAAGTATATTTCTGGAGCGGGGTTGAAGCGCAATATTTCGGGTTTTCTTTCGTTAATATACTTTTTTGTCCCAGCTTCTTCAATTTTAGTTGTAAAAAGGAGCTCATATGGATACGATCTATCAACATTTTCGCCCTGATGAAAAAGAGTTTATCGATCAGGTGCTTAGTTGGAAACAATTTGTAGAAGATACATATGCACCAAAATTAACAGATTTCCTTGATCCACGCATGCAGCAGATTGTAGAAACGATAATCGGTACAAATTCTGACATTCGGCTAGCATCATTTGGAGGATATCTTGATGCTGAGAGAAAAAGAATGTTGCTATATCCTGATTACTTCCAGCCTAATGATGATGATTTTCATCTTACTCTATTTGAAATTCAGTATCCGTCTAAATTTGTTACGATCGCACATAACCATGTGCTAGGATCATTAATGTCTCTGGGAGTTAAACGTGAAAAATATGGGGATATTTTAATTCATGACGAGCGAATACAATTTTTTATTACAAATGAAATGTCGGAATATGTAAAATTAGAATTTAAACAAATTGGCAAGACAACAATCCAGCTAATCGAAAAAGATATGAATGACGTTATTTCTACACGAGAAGAATGGAAAGAGGCTATAACGACAGTCAGTTCACTGCGTTTGGATGCTATTCTTTCTGCAATCTACTCAATTTCTAGGCAGAAAACACAAATGCTGATCAACCGTGGATATGTAAAAGTAAATTGGAAAGTGATTGAGGATCCTTCTTTCCAATGTCAAGAAGGAGATTATTTTTCAGTTAGGGGCTATGGGAGAAGTAAACTGATGTCATTAGAAGGGAAAACAAAAAAAGAAAAATGGAGAATTACGACAGGAATTTTAAAATAATTTGATTTATTAGCAGGAATTTCTTAAAAAATCGTCGAAATTCGTTATAATAAAATGGTATAGTATAAATAAACATACAAAATACGGCAAAAAAATTTTGGAGGTGGCTGCATGCCTTTAACGCCATTAGATATACATAACAAGGAATTTAGCAAAGGTTTTCGTGGATATGATGAGGATGAAGTTAACGAGTTTCTTAATCAATTAATAAAAGATTATGAAATGATTATCCGTGAAAAAAAAGGTTTGGAAGAACAAGTTGCAACATTAACGGAGCGATTAGGTCATTTTAATTCAATTGAAGAAACATTAAATAAATCTATTGTTGTAGCACAAGAAGCAGCTGAAGAAGTCAAAGGAAATGCACAGAAAGAAGCAAAGCTTATTATTCGTGAAGCAGAGAAAAATGCGGATCGCATTGTAAATGAGGCGCTTTCGAAAGCACGTAAAATCGCTTTAGAAATCGAAGAACTAAAGAAACAGTCAAAAGTATTTAGAACAAGATTTAAAATGCTTGTTGAAGCTCAATTAGATCTTTTAAACAGTGATGACTGGGATCGGCTGATGGAATTTGAAGTTGATGCTACTGATTTAAACTTAAATTTAGAAGAAGAAGTAAATTAATATTGACGAACACAAAAAAATTCACATATAATGGAATACATTAAAACGATCAATTTCATACGTAAAAACGATGATAGGGCAGTAAAGTTATGAATACTCTTTTTCAGCGAGCCAAGGATAGTGGAAGCTTGGTAAAGACCATAACTTGAATATCCCCCTTGAGTTCTTGCTTTGAACGCCGTATGGTTAGTAAATAAAAGCGGGTTATTCACGATACGAATGTTAAGCGGACATAATGATGTATGTCTATTAGGGTGGTACCGCGGGAGAACCTCTCGTCCCTTCTTCAGGGATGAAGAGGTTTTTTTTATTATATATTGGCAAGAATGAAGGTAGAAAATTCAAAATTATATTCGTGATTTCAGGAGGATCAATATGGATTACAAAGAAACACTATTAATGCCAAAAACAGACTTCCCGATGCGTGGAAATCTTCCAAAAAGAGAACCAGAAATTCAAGCAAAATGGGAAGATATGAATATTTATGAAAAAGTGCAAAAAAGAACAGAAGGTAGACCACTTTTCGTTTTACATGACGGACCTCCATACGCAAATGGTGATCTTCATATGGGGCACGCTTTAAATAAAACATTAAAAGATTTTATTAATCGCTATAAATCAATGACAGGCTATCATGCGCCATATGTACCTGGTTGGGATACACATGGTCTCCCTATTGAGCAAGCATTGACAAATAAAGGCGTTAAAAGAAAAGAAATGTCAATTGCCGAATTTAGAAAACTATGTGCTGAGTATGCTTACGAGCAAGTTGATCGCCAGCGAAAAGAATTTAAACGTTTAGGTGTTCGTGCTGATTGGGAAAATCCTTATTTAACATTGAAACCTGAATATGAGGCTGAGCAAATTAAAGTATTTGGTGAAATGGCGAAGAAGGGTTACATTTACAAAGGGTTAAAACCTGTTTATTGGTCTCCATCTAGTGAATCTGCTCTTGCTGAAGCTGAAATTGAATATAAAGATAAAAAATCACCTTCTATTTATGTAGCATTTGATGTAAAAGATGGAAAAGGTGTATTAGATAGTAAAACAAAAATTATCATTTGGACAACAACTCCATGGACGATGCCGGCAAACCTTGGAATTAGCGTTCATCCGGATTTACAATATGTTGTTGTAAAAGCAAATGGCCAAAAATATGTTGTGGCCGAAGCATTATTAGAAGAAGTAAGTAAAGTATTAGAATGGGAGACAACTGAAAAAGTTAAAACAGTTAGCGGTAAAGAATTAGAGTATGTTATTGCAAAACATCCGTTTTATGATCGCGATTCTTTAGTTATGCTAGGAACTCATGTTACAACTGATTCTGGTACAGGTTGTGTCCATACTGCACCAGGACACGGGGAAGATGACTTTATTGTCGGGAAAAAATATGGTTTAGATGTATTATGTCCAGTTGATGATAAAGGTGTTTTAACAGCGGAAGCACCTGGATTTGAAGGACTATTTTATGATAAAGCAAATAAACCAATTACAGAAAAATTAGAAGAGGTAGGAGCATTATTAAAATTAAGCTTTATTACCCACTCATACCCACACGATTGGAGAACGAAAAAACCTGTTATTTTCCGTGCAACTGCACAATGGTTTGCTTCTATCGATATGTTTAGAACAGAGCTTTTAGAAGCAATTAAAGATGTTAAATGGACTCCATCATGGGGAGAAACACGGCTCTTTAATATGATCCGTGATCGTGGCGATTGGTGTATTTCAAGACAAAGAGCATGGGGAGTGCCAATTCCTGTATTTTATGCGGAAAATGGTGAACCAATTATTACGGAAGAAACGATCCAACATATTTCTAAGCTATTCCGTGAGCATGGTTCAAACGTATGGTTTGAAAGAGAAGCGAAAGATTTACTTCCAGAAGGATTTACACATCCTGCAAGCCCTAATGGCATTTTTACGAAGGAAACAGATATTATGGATGTATGGTTTGATTCTGGTTCTTCTCATCAAGCTGTTTTACATGGCAGAGATGAGCTGCAAAGACCTGCAGATTTATATTTAGAAGGTTCAGACCAATATCGCGGCTGGTTTAACTCTTCATTAATTACATCTGTTGCCGTAACTGGAAAAGCGCCTTATAAAGGAGTTCTAAGCCATGGTTTCACATTAGATGGCGAAGGGCGTAAAATGAGTAAATCACTAGGAAACACGATTGTTCCTGGAAAAGTTATAAATCAATTAGGTGCAGATATTATCCGCTTATGGGTAGCGTCAGTTGATTACCAAGCAGATGTCCGTGTTTCAAATGATATTTTGAAACAAGTTACTGAAGTCTACAGAAAAATTCGTAATACGTTCCGTTTCCTATTAGGAAATCTAAACGATTTTAATCCTGAACAGCATAAAATCGCATATCAAGATTTACGCGAAGTTGATCAATTTATGTTAGTTAAATTAAACAACTTAGTGAAGCATGTTCGTGATTCGTATGAAGCATATGAATTTTCATCCATTTACCATGCAGTCAATAATTTCTGTACAGTTGATTTGAGTTCGTTCTATCTTGATTTTGCGAAAGATGTTTTATACATCGAACTTGAAAATAATTTTGAACGTCGTGCAATGCAAACAGTCCTTTATGAGTGTCTTGTTACTTTAACAAAATTATTGTCACCTATTCTTTCCCATACAGCGGATGAAGTATGGAGCCATATTCCTGGAGTGACTGAAGAGAGCGTTCAGCTTACAGATATTCCAGAGTATAAGGAACTTCCAAATGCAGATACTTTAGAAACGAAATGGAATGCATTTTTAGATTTACGTGATGATGTTCTTAAAGCATTAGAAGTTGCTCGTAATGAAAAAGTTATCGGAAAATCTTTAACAGCGAAAGTAGCATTATACGTTAATGAAGAAACGAAACAATTATTAGATAGTATTACTGAAAGCAAGACCCAATTGTTTATCGTCTCAGATTTTGAAGTGGCTGGTACGTTAGAACAAGCACCTGAACAGGCATTACAACTTCAACATGCTGCAGTTGTAGTTGAAAAGGCTGAAGGGGAAACATGTGAACGTTGTTGGGTTGTGACTCCTGAAGTAGGGCACGATCATAACTATCCGACTTTATGTCCGCGCTGTGCTTCTGTAGTGGAAACATTAAATAAATAAAGATTAGCTTCTATTTAAATTTCAGAGGCCTGATATTCATTCTGATGAAAGCTGAGTACAGACTTAACTTTTAAAAGGAAGGATATCAGGTTTCTTTCTATTTATACTTGAATATTTTGTTACTTTTAGAAAACGTTACTCCTCAAGAAACGAGCGGAATCGGGAAGACTATTTGTAAAGATTTTTGGGGGGATCATAAATGAGTAAAAGTATAGAAGAACTTCTGAATGGATTACAAGAAGAGTTAAGCATATACGAAGCGAAAGACGAAACCGTTCAGCAGCTGATATATGAAGAATTAAAAGATATTGAACAAGCACTTATAAAATGTCAAAAAGGACAATATGGTGCATGTGAACAAACTGGAGATCCTCTTCCTGCTCATTGGTTGAAAGAAGTACCTACATTAAAATCCTCAAAAGATTGGAATACTATATGGTCATATGGGAAAGTTTCTGTCCCTTTTGATTATAGTACTTATTAGCTCTTACTTTCCCCTTATTCTTGTTTGTGCTAAAATGCTTAAGTAGCATATAGCCTTAATGGAGATATTTTTCATCTCCATTCATACATAAGATTGATGGGACGGGGGATTTATATTGTATTTGTTGTTGTACTATTTAATCACGTTAGTAGTTATTGCAATTGACCAATTAACGAAATGGTTGATTGTTAAAAACATGAATCTTGGTGATAGTATTACAGTTATTCCGCATTTCTTTTATATTACCTCTACTCGCAATACCGGAGCAGCATTTAGCATTTTAGAGGGACAAATGTGGCTTTTCTATGCCATTACGATTGTCGTTATTTTAGGAATCATTTATTACATACAAAAACATGCAAAATTTAAGTATTTGCTAGGAGTTAGTCTGGCATTAATTCTTGGAGGGGCAATAGGTAATTTCATTGATCGTCTTTTCCGTGGGGAAGTTGTTGACTTCGTACAGCTTCATTTCGTCCACTATGATTTTGCTATTTTTAATGTTGCAGATTCAAGCTTAACAATTGGTGTTATCCTATTATTTATTTTTGTCTTAATGGATGATCGAAAATCAAAGGAGTAATCTATGGAAACAATTCAGCATATTATCAGCGAAAGTGAAGTAAATGAACGTCTTGATAAAGTCATTTCATCATTGCAGGAAGAATGTTCAAGATCTCAAGTTCAGCAGTGGATTAAGGAAAAAAAAGTTACAGTGAACGGAAAACATGAAAAGGCAAATTATCGTTGTGTTTTAAACGATCAAATTTATATAGAAATTCCAGAGCCTGAAGTTCTTGATGTCCAGCCAGAAAATATGGATCTTGACATATATTATGAAGATGCTGATGTGTTAGTCGTAAATAAACCTAAAGGCATGGTTGTGCATCCTTCTCATGGACATATGACAGGAACTTTAGTGAATGGATTAATGTTTCACTGTAAAGATTTGTCAGGCATTAACGGAGTGCTAAGACCGGGAATTGTTCATCGTATTGATAAAGATACGTCAGGATTATTAATGGTTGCAAAAAATGATTTAGCACATGAAAAACTAGCGCAACAATTAAAAGATAAAACGGTAACGAGAAAGTATTACGCATTAGTTCATGGGGTGATTCCACATGAGGTAGGAACGATTGATGCACCGATCGGTCGCGATCCAGATGATCGGCAGCGGATGGCAGTTGTTGACAACGGAAAACCTGCAATTACTCATTTTAGCGTAATAGAACGTTTAAATAATTATACATTAGTTGAATGTCAATTAGAAACAGGACGTACACATCAAATTCGCGTTCATATGAAATACATTGGATTTCCGCTAGTAGGAGATCCTAAATATGGACCGAAAAAAACCCTTTCAATTGGGGGACAAGCGTTGCATGCTGGTTTATTAGGCTTTACACATCCACGTACAAATCAGTATCTTGAATTTGAGGCACCATTGCCTAAAGAGTACGAGGAACTGTTAAATCAATTACGTAAAATATAATAAAATAAATATTGACAAATTGTGCGGGAAAGTTTATCTTTAAATTAACTTCATAAGCCTTTTAAAAGCAGTCCTGTGAGGCTGGCAAGGGAGCGTATATAAACATGGTATATAATAACCTTCTTGCCTCTTGGTAAGAAGGTTTATTTTTAGAGGTGAAAAAATGGTACAGAAAGCAATTGTAATGGATGATACGATGATCCGTAGAGCATTAACACGGATTGCACATGAAATTATTGAGCGAAATAAAGGCATTGAAGATACAACTCTTGTTGGCATTAAAACACGCGGAATCTTTTTAGCAGAGCGTCTTGCGGAGCGGATTGAACAAATTGAAGGTCGTTCAATTGAAGTTGGGGAAATAGACATTACTTTATACCGTGATGATCTTAGCGAAAAAACAAATGATGGTGAGCCGGAAGTGAAAGGTGCAACATTGCCTTCCTCTGTTACAAATCGTAAGGTCATTCTTGTCGATGATGTTCTTTATACGGGAAGAACTGTTCGTGCTGCGATGGATGCTCTAATGGATAGCGGAAGACCAAGTCAAATTCAGCTGGCAGTATTAGTTGATAGAGGCCATCGTGAATTACCAATTCGTGCTGATTTTATTGGGAAAAATATTCCGACATCGCAATCTGAAAGAATCGTTGTTCAATTAACAGATGTCGATGGCCGTGATCAAGTAAGTATACACGAAGATGAATAAATCCTTTTAATAAGCAGTCCAGAGAGGCTGACAAAGGATGGGTGGCTTCATTAAGCCCTCTTTGTCAGCCTCTATGACAAAGAGGGCTTTTTATTTAAGGTCATAAACATATGAATAACACCTTTTAAGCGAGGTCCAGAGAGGCCTAAAAGGGTGTCATGATAATGGTATCAGCATATGCCGATCAATCTTTCATGCACCCTGAATCATCCAGGGTGCATTTTTTTATGGTCCTACGAAAAAAGTGTAAAAAGTAAAAATAGCTGCAAAGTAAATGAATGGAGATGGTATTGATGAAACATTTCTTATCTATTTCAGATATGAACACGACTGAAATCATGGAGCTATTACAAGAAGCGGATACATTTTCAAGAGGAGAACAATGGAAGACAACAGAGCCTGTTTTCGTTGCAAATCTATTTTATGAACCAAGTACAAGGACAAAATGCAGCTTTGAAATTGCAGAAAGAAGATTGGGACTCGAATTATTACCTTTTGAAATTGGCAACTCAAGTGTGCTTAAAGGCGAGACCTTATATGATACGATTAAAACTTTGCAGTCTATTGGTGTTAAGCTTGCAGTTATTAGACATAAGCAAGACCACTATTATGAACAGCTTATAAATCATGTTGATCTCTCAATTGTGAATGGCGGAGATGGGAGCGGTCAGCATCCAAGCCAATGCCTATTAGATTTACTAACAATTAAGCAAGAATTTGGCTATTTTAATGGCCTAAATGTTTTAATCGTCGGCGATATTGTTCATAGCCGGGTGGCCCGTTCAAATTACGAAGCATTGCGGAAACTTGGTGCAAATGTGAAGTTTTCCGGACCAAGAGATTGGTTTGATCCAACATTCCTGCAAACAGATTATATAGAAATAAATCAGGGGATTAAGGAGGCAGATGTCGTGATGCTCCTAAGAATCCAGCATGAGAGACATGAACAATCAGCGCAATTTTCAAAGGCTGACTACCATATTCAATACGGATTAACACTAGAAAGAGAACAACAAATGAAACAAGGAAGCATTATCATGCACCCTGGTCCAGTTAATAGAGATGTGGAAATTGCCAGCGAATTAGTAGAAGGAAAGCGTTCAAGAATTTTTAAACAAATGGAAAATGGCGTTTTTGCTCGTATGGCAATATTAAAGACAATTTTACAAAACGAAAAGGTGGTTTGTTAAATGAATTGGCTTATTAAAAATGGAAGTTTAATAGATAAGGAAAATCGTCTTATAAAAAAAGATATTCGCATCCATAATGGAAAAATTAAAGAGATTGGTGAGCATTTAAGCGAGCATGGTGAAGACATGATCGATGCAAGTAATCTTGTTGTCTTACCTGGGCTCATTGATCTTCATTCACATTTAAGAGAACCGGGATTTGAGCATAAAGAAACGATTGAAACAGGTACTTTAGCGGCAGCGAGGGGAGGATTTACAACCATTGCAGCGATGCCGAATACAAAGCCAGTAATGGATCGACCTGAACGGTTAAAACAATTTTTTGAACGAATGAATGAAACAGCATATGTTCGTGTACTTCCATATGCGGCTATTACAAAAGATCAACAAGGAAAAGAATTAACAGACTTTCCAAGCTTAAAAACAGCAGGAGCTTTTGCCTTTACAGATGATGGTATTGGTGTACAAGAAGCAGATCAAATGTTAGAAGCGATGAAAAGAGCTGCCTCCATAAACATGGCTGTTGTTGCTCATTGTGAAGACAATTCCCTCATACATGGCGGAGCAGTACACGACGGGGAATTCGCGAAAAAGCACGACCTAAAAGGAATTCCCTCACTAGCAGAATCTGTACAAATTGCACGAGATGTATTGCTTTCCGAAGCAACGGGCTGTCATTATCATGTTTGTCATATTAGTACAAAAGAATCGGTTAGAGTTGTTCGTGATGCAAAAAAAGCAGGTATAAAAGTTACGGCTGAAGTAACGCCACATCATTTACTTTTATGTGAAGATGATATTCCGGCAGTTGATACGAATTATAAAATGAATCCGCCATTACGGGCAAAGGCTGACAGAGCTGCGCTCATAGAAGGTTTACTAGATGGAACAATTGATTTTATAGCTACAGATCATGCGCCACATACTGAAGAAGAAAAAGCAAAGGATATGATGAAAGCTCCTTTTGGGATTGTTGGTTTTGAAACAGCCTTTCCTTTACTTTATACCGAGTTTGTTAAAAAGGAAATGTTTACATTCGAGCAACTAGTAGATTGGTTGACAGTCAAACCTGCAAAAGCATTCGGATTACCATATGGAACAATTGAAATTGGCAAAGAAGCCGATATTGTATTAGTGGATCTTAACGAGAAAAAAGCAATTGATCGAGATTCATTTGTTTCAAAAGGAAAGAATACTCCGTTTCATGGTTGGGAATGCAGCGGCTGGCCAGTAGCCACGTTTGTCGCAGGGGAATTAAAGTGGAGAGAGGAGCTGTTAGTAAAATGAAAAGACAACTAATATTAGAAGATGGTTCGGTTTTTGTTGGAGAAGGATTTGGCAGTGAACATGTAACAGAAGGAGAAATTGTTTTTACGACAGGCATGACAGGGTATCAGGAAACGCTGACAGATCCTTCTTTTTATGGACAAATCGTCACTTTCACCTATCCTTTAATTGGAAATTATGGAATAAATGAAGATGACTTTGAAGCAACATGTCCATATATAAAAGGAGTTGTTGTGAAAGAATGGGCAAATTTCCCGTCTAATTGGCGCAGTTCATTATCACTTGATGAATTTTTGAAAAAGTACAATATTCCTGGTATTTCAAGTATAGACACTAGAAAACTGACAAGAAAAATTCGTGAGTTCGGCACATTGAAGGCAGCGATTTGCGACGAACATTCAGATCCTTCTGAAATAGTTGAAAGCTTGAAAGCAAGACAGTTTCAAATCGATGCAGTTGCACAAGTTTCAACAAAAGTTTGCGAAGAAATAGCAGGATCCGGGAAGCACATTGTCTTAGTTGATTTTGGGGCAAAGAAAAATATTGTGGCAGAATTAGTAAAAAGAAACTGTAAAGTAACAATCGTTCCGTTTCAAACATCCGCAACTGAAATTCTCGCACTAAAGCCTGATGGCGTGATGCTTTCAAATGGACCTGGTAATCCGAAAGATGTGTCATGTGCCATTCCTATGATTCAAAGTCTATTAGGAAAGATTCCTTTATTTGGCATTTGTCTTGGCCATCAATTATTCGCACTTGCATGCGGAGCTGACACTTTTAAATTAAAATTTGGTCACCGCGGTGCAAACCATCCTGTACAAAGTGTGGAGACAGGAAAAACAGTTATGACGGCACAAAATCATGGTTATGCGGTCAATGAACAAACTTTGAAAGGAACGGGGCTCATTGTGACCGAACGGGCTTTAAATGATGGCACGATTGAAGGATTAGCACATACGGTATATCCAGCATTTACAGTGCAATATCATCCGGAAGCATCTCCTGGACCACATGATTCAAATCCATTATTTGATCAATTCCTATACTTAATTGAGGAACATACTAAGGAGGAAACCAACTATGCCAAAACGCACTGATATACATAAAATTTTAGTTATCGGATCAGGTCCGATTATTATTGGTCAAGCAGCGGAGTTTGATTATGCTGGTACACAAGCATGTTTAGCGTTAAAAGAAGAAGGATATAAAGTTGTGCTTGTCAATTCCAATCCGGCAACGATTATGACGGATACAGAAATTGCAGACAAAGTATATATTGAACCACTAACATGTGAATTTGTTAGTCAAATAATTCGGAACGAAAGACCTGATGCCATCCTCCCTACTTTAGGAGGGCAAACAGGCTTAAATATTGCGATGGAACTGGCAAAAACAGGCATTTTAGAAGAGTACGGGGTAGAAGTATTAGGTACTAATCTTGCAGCAATTGAGCAAGCGGAAGATCGTGAAGCATTTCGTGATTTGATGAAACAAATTGAGGAACCAGTTCCCGTAAGCACAATCATTCATTCTCTTGAAGAAGCGTATCAGTTTGTAAGTGAACAAGGTTACCCGATTATCGTTCGTCCTGCCTATACTTTAGGTGGAACAGGCGGAGGAATCTGTAAATCGGAAGAGGAACTGATCGACATCGTTACAAATGGTTTAAGACAGAGTCCTGTTCATCAATGCTTGTTAGAAAAAAGCATTGCCGGTTTTAAAGAAATTGAATATGAAGTGATGCGAGATGGAGAAGATCATGCGATTGTTGTGTGCAATATGGAAAATATCGATCCTGTCGGCGTTCATACAGGCGATTCCATTGTTGTCGCTCCAAGCCAAACGTTAAGTGATAAAGAGTACCAAATGTTAAGGAATGTCTCATTAAAGATTATTCGTGCATTAGGCATTGAAGGTGGATGTAATGTTCAGCTTGCATTAGATCCTAATAGCTTTGACTACTATGTCATTGAAGTGAATCCGCGTGTCAGTCGTTCATCTGCCCTCGCTTCAAAAGCAACTGGTTACCCGATTGCAAAATTATCTGCAAAAATTGCTGTCGGCTTAACGCTTGCTGAAATGAAAAATCCAGTTACAGGAACAACCTTTGCGAATTTCGAGCCATCGTTAGACTATGTTGTCACGAAAATTCCACGCTTTCCTTTTGATAAATTCGAGCAAGCCTATCGAAGACTTGGCACACAAATGAAAGCAACAGGAGAAGTGATGGCAATTGGACGGAATTTTGAAGAATCAATTTTAAAAGCCATTCGCTCACTTGAAATCGGCATCTCCCATTTTGAACTGTTAGATGCAGATCAAATTGATGGTCATTTGCTAGAAAAGCGAATTAGAAATGCTGGCGATGAAAGAATCTTTTATATTGCTGAAGCGTTAAGAAGAGGAATCACAATCGAGCAAATTCATGACTGGAGTAAAATCGATCTTTTCTATTTATATAAAATAAATAATATTATTCAATTTGAAACACGACTGCAAACCTCTCCTTGGAATGAAGAAGTCGTGAAACATGCGAAAAAACTGGGATTTGCAGATGCAACAATCGCGAAGCTATGGGATACGGATGAAAAAACGGTTTATGATTGGAGAAAAGAACGTAGCTTACAGCCAGTTTATAAAATGGTTGACACGTGTGCAGCAGAGTTTGCCTCCGAAACGCCATATTACTATGGAACTTATGAAGACGAAAATGAGTCAATCCGCACGAAACGCAAAAGTATTATTGTGCTAGGTTCAGGACCAATTAGAATCGGACAGGGAATTGAATTTGATTATGCAACTGTGCATGCAGTTTGGGCGATCCAAGAAGCAGGATATGAGGCGATTATTATCAATAATAATCCAGAGACGGTATCAACAGATTTTAGTATATCTGACAAACTATATTTTGAACCGTTGACGATCGAAGATGTAATGCATATTGTCGATTTGGAGAAACCTGAAGGAGTCGTTGTACAATTTGGCGGGCAAACGGCAATTAATCTTGCAGAGCAATTAACAGAGCGCGGTGTTCAAATTCTCGGAACCTCACTTGAAAGTCTTGAACGTGCAGAAGATCGTCATAAGTTTGAAGAAGCATTAAATAAATTGCAAATTGCAAGACCATTAGGAAAAACAGCGACATCTGTTGAAGAAGCGATCATCATTGCCCAGGAAATTGGTTATCCTGTGCTCGTCCGTCCATCTTTTGTACTAGGTGGAAGGGCAATGGAAATTGTCTATCAGGAAAGTGATCTCCATCAATATATGAAGCATGCCGTAAAAGTAAGTCCGAATCAGCCGGTTTTGATTGACCGTTATATAACTGGAAATGAATTTGAAGTGGATGTCATCGCTGACGGAACGGATGTTCTTGTTCCGGGCATTGTTGAACATATTGAACGTGCCGGTGTTCACTCAGGGGACTCAATTGCTGTATATCCGCCGCAAAGATTATCGTTAAAACTAAAAGAAAAGATGTTTGACTATATTAAGAAACTAGCAAAAGAATTACAAATTGTCGGTCTTATGAACATTCAATTCATTGTATCCAACGATGAGCTATATGTAATCGAAGTAAATCCGCGTTCAAGTAGAACGGTACCGTTTTTAAGTAAAATCACTGATGTACCAATGGCGAAACTGGCCACAAAAGTAATCTTAGGTCATTCATTGCAAAGTTTAGGATTCGGTACAGGACTAAAGCCTGAAAAAGATGAAGTTTTTGTTAAAGTACCTGTCTTCTCATTTGCGAAGTTAAAAAGAGTAGAGCCAACTTTAGGACCGGAAATGAAGTCGACTGGGGAAGTAATGGGGAAAGATCGTACCTTTGAAAAAGCTCTTTACAAAGGATTGCTTGGAGCTGGCACAGCATTAAAGCAATATGGAAAGATTTTATTTACTATTGCGGATAAAGATAAACATGAAGCATTGCAATTAGCACAAAGATTTAAAGCAATTGGTTTCACATTATTAGCTACGACAGGAACGGCCCAATATTTTAGCCAATTTGGCTTAGATGTAGAAGTGATCGATAAAATCGGTGGCGGCGAAAAAACAATACTAGATAGTATCCGTGATGGAGATGTACAATTTGTGATCAACACAATGACAAAGGGGCAGCAATATGAACGGGACGGCTTTCAAATTCGCCGTGAGGCAGTCGAAAGTGGTATCCCATGTTTAACATCACTTGATACGGTAGCAGCCATGCTCTCAATTTTAGAGTCTATGAGTTTCTCTATTCAACCAATGATTACAGCGAGTAAGCAGGTGACTTTTTCATGATAAAAGATCAAATGACCGTGATGAGTCATTCGAATGTTGCGACGAATATTTACGAAATGGTATTAGCGGGAGAATTAGTTAAGCTTATTTCAAACCCTGGACAATTCATCCATATTCGTGTTCGCAATGATGTTTCTCCATTGCTGCGTAGACCAATTAGCATTGCTTCTGTTGAAAAACAAAACAATCAAATAACCATTCTTTATCGTGCAGAAGGAAAAGGAACAAAACAACTAGCGAATATTCAAGTGGGAGAGACAGTAGATGTCATTGGACCGCTCGGAAATGGCTTTCCTACTGATGAATTGAAAACAGGACAACGCGCACTATTAGTAGGTGGGGGAATTGGTGTCCCCCCTTTATATGAATTATCAAAGCAGCTTACTAAACAGGGGATTGAAGTACATCATGTTCTAGGTTTTCAATCAGCTGAGCAAGCATTTTATCTGGAACAATTTAATGAAATCGCACCGACATTTATTGCAACTGCAGATGGATCTATCGGTACAGCAGGTTTTGTAACAGATTTCCTTGCAAGTGATGATTGGACATTTGACTGTATTTACGCTTGTGGTCCCACGGCGATGCTAAAAGCACTTCAGGAAAAATATAAACATATTCGCGGATTTGTATCATTGGAAAATCGAATGGCTTGCGGAATTGGGGCATGTTTTGCCTGTGTATGTCATTTAGCAGATGATCCTGATGGAAGTACTTATCGGAAAATATGCAGTGATGGACCAGTATTTGAGATGGGAGCGGTTGTACTATGAACATAAAAGTTGAACTGCCAGGATTATCATTAAAAAATCCAATCATGCCTGCTTCTGGATGCTTTGGCTTTGGTCGAGAGTATGCTCAATTTTATGACCTTAGTGAATTGGGAGCAATTATGATAAAAGCAACGACATATGAAGCGAGATTCGGCAATCCCACTCCTAGAGTAGCCGAAACAGATTCAGGAATGCTTAATGCGATCGGCCTGCAAAATCCGGGTTTAGAAGCAGTCTTAACGAAAGAATTGCCATGGTTGGCCCAATATGATGTACCGATCATTGCGAATATTGCTGGGTCGACAGTTCAGGATTATCTCCATGTTGCTGAAAGTATTTCAGAAGCCCCAAATGTACATGCGCTGGAACTGAACATTTCCTGTCCTAACGTTAAATCAGGAGGAATAGCTTTCGGAACAAATGCAGCAATGGCATATGAATTAACAACAAAGGTAAAAGAGGTTTCCTCTGTCCCTGTTTATGTGAAGCTATCCCCAAATGTAACCAATATTGTGGAAATTGCAAAGGCGGTTGAAGCTGGTGGTGCTGATGGTTTAACAATGATTAATACTTTAGTAGGGATGAGACTTGATTTGCGAACTGGAAGACCAATATTGGCAAATGGAACAGGTGGTTTATCAGGTCCTGCCATTAAACCTGTTGCCATTCGGATGGTTCACGAAGTTAGCCAGCATGTAAATATTCCAATTATTGGCATGGGGGGGATCCAGTCTGTTGAGGATGTAATAGAGTTTTTATATGCCGGAGCAAGTGCGGTTGCTGTAGGAACAGCAAATTTCGTCGATCCATATATCTGTCCGCAAATAATAGAACAATTGCCTAAAAAATTGGCAGAACTCGGATTTGAAAATATTTCTGAAGCAGTTGGAAGGAGTCATACATTATATGTTTAAACCGATCATCGCTCTTGATTTTTCAAGCTGGCCAGAAGCAAAGCGTTTTTTATCATTATTTGATAGTGAATCTCTCTATGTTAAAGTTGGAATGGAGCTGTTTTATCAAACAGGGCCTAAAGTAATCGAAGAATTAAAAGAAATGGGACATGATATTTTTTTAGATTTAAAGTTACATGACATCCCCAATACGGTTCATAAGGCAATGAAAGGGTTAGCGCAATTAGATGTCAATATGGTTAATGTTCACGCAGCTGGAGGATTAGAAATGATGGAGGCTGCAGTTTCAGGACTTAATGAAGGGACGAAACAAGGGAAGGAACGACCGCTTATTATCGCTGTCACACAACTAACAAGTACATCTGAAGAGCAAATGCAAAAGGAACAAGGAATTAAAGGTTCTTTAAAGGATTCAGTTCTACGTTATGCTGCACTTGCACATCAAGCAGGATTAGATGGTGTTGTTTGTTCGGCTTTAGAAGCTTGCGAAATTCGTAATCATATTGGTTCGCAATTTTTAAGTATTACTCCAGGCATTCGTTTTGCCGGCGATGAGCTTTCTGATCAAAAACGGGTCGTTACACCAGCGTTAGCAAAGGAGTATGGTTCTTCTGCAATTGTTGTTGGCCGATCAATTACAAAAGCAGCTGATCCTTATCAAGCATATCGAAAAATGAAACAACTATGGGAGGCATAATGAAATGGAAAAATATATAGCTGGACAATTACTAGATATTGAAGCAGTTTTTTTAAGACCGAAAGAACCGTTCACATGGTCTTCAGGTTTAAAATCACCGATTTATTGCGATAATCGTATTACATTATCATATCCTAACTTGCGAAAAGAAATTGCGATTGGCTTGAAAAAGTTAATTGAACAACATTTTCCTGAAGCAGAATTAATTGCTGGTACTGCAACAGCCGGAATTGCACATGCAGCATTCGTTAGTGATCTTATGAATTTGCCGATGTGCTATGTCCGTTCAAGTGCAAAAAAGCACGGAAAAGGGAATCAAATAGAGGGTAGAATATCAAGCGGCCAGCAAGTAGTCGTTGTTGAAGATTTAATTTCAACAGGGGGAAGTGTCCTAACTGTAGTTAATGCGTTAAAAGAGGCGGGATGCAACGTGCTCGGTGTTGTAGCAATTTTTAATTATCAGTTAGAGGCAGCCAGACAGAACTTTGAACAAAAAGGTGTAGAAGCATATACATTATCAAATTACTCTGCATTATTAGAGGTCGGATTAGAGAAACAGCTGATACTTGAAGAAGAATTGGAAACTTTACATAACTGGCGGAAAGAACCTGAAAATTGGGGGATATAAAATAAAAAGGCTGGGAAAAAGTATATTAACTAAAGAAAACCTGAATATTGCGCTCCAACCCCGCTCCGGAAATATACTTCGCTTTCCGCGGGCGGCTGGTGAGCCTCCTCGTGCTAATGCATGAAGTGACCCCAAAAAGTTAGACACATTTATTTCATTAGATAGCTAAGGTTTGAACTCGGTATTGCACAGGGCTCAAGCCTTTTAGTTTTGTCT
>NZ_JAAIWK010000029.1 GCF_011008565.1 Heyndrickxia ginsengihumi | reverse complement strand
CTGCAGAGTAAGATCTTTTGGACATAACAAATACTCCCCCATAAGCAGCCAGATTTTTATTTTTTAATCTGTCTACCTAAAGGGGAGCATATCAATATTGTAGCGGGTTTATTCAATAACAATCCAATGTAGTGAAGATATCATTAGATCAATAAATCCCATGTAATTGGGGTTCCCGCTGAAATATTTGTTTTAGCCTTCTTTCCTAATATGACATCTAAGTATTTAGGTTGTAGTCCAAATCCCGGTCTTACTACTCGTATATTTTGATTCGTAATGACATCACCCTTTTTAATATCCGCTGTTGTGTATATGGACCTTCTAAATTTCAACGAAGCCTTTTCATGTTCGGTTGGACCATATGTTACCTTTCCCAATGCTTGCCATGCCCGCTCTGTTTCAGTTACTAAAGCATGAAATTCTTCTGGCTCTAAAGAAAAAGCTGAGTCTACTCCACCGTCTGCTCTCCTTAAAGTGAAATGTTTCTCAATTACTGTTGCTCCTAATGCGACACTCGCAACCGCAACACCCGTTCCCATTGTATGGTCTGACAAACCAACCTGAACATTAAATAGCTCTCTCATATGTGGGATTGTCATTATATTTGTATTTTCAGGCGTTGCTGGGTATGTGCTCGTACATTTAAGCAAAATTAACTCATTACACCCCGATTCTCTTGCGATTCTCACTGTTTCATCTAATTCAGCAACTGAAGCCATCCCCGTCGAAATAATGAGTGGCTTTCCTGTCGCAGCAACCTTCTTAATTAATGGTAGATCAGTATTTTCAAAGGAAGCAATTTTATACATTGGAACATCTAAATCTTCTAAAAAATCTACTGCTGTTTCATCAAAGGGGGTGCTAAACGGAATCATGCCCAGTTCAAGTGCTTTATCAAAAATAGGTTTATGCCATTCCCATGGTGTATACGCTTTTTGGTACAATTGATACAAGGAATCACCATTCCATAAACTATTGGAATCATCAATTTTAAAATCAGGATTTTCAATATTTAATGTCATTGTATCCGCTGTATAAGTTTGTATTTTCAACGCATGTGCTCCTGCTTTCGCAGCCGCTTCAACAATCTCTAACGCTCTTTCCAGTGATTGATTATGATTGCCGGACATTTCTGCGATTATAAACGGGGCATGATTACTGCCAATTGTTTGATGCATGATCGTAATCTCTTTCATCCATCGCTCCTCCTATTCATAACTTCCTGATGGATATCCCCGCAATACAAAAGATAGCAGGATCAGGACTTTCGCTTTAACTAAAAAAATCTAAGACCAATAATAGGTTTACCATTCTTAATTCAACATGTAAGGCAGGAGAAATGACTACAACGTTTTCTCAATTATTCACTGTAAATGATTTTCTTTAAACTTCTGCTCTATTTTTGTCTGAATGGCTTCTCTTTGTTGTTCCCACTGCGTAATCGTTAAACTGAATACGATCGTATCTATAAAAGTTCCATCTGGTCTTATATGCTTTTTCAATACATCTTTTTGTTCAAACCCCATTTTTTTATGATAATAATAACTTTGTTGATTAAAAGCCAACACTTCTGCATGTATTTTTTTTAAACGAAGCTCATAGAAAATATATTGGATCGCTAAATATCCCATAACTGTGCCTAAACCTGCAGGAGTATTTTCTTCACCAATATATATTCCCCATTCACACGTATAATTGTTATGATCGATTTGATGTATATTTACTACACCATATGGTCGCTCATCAACGTAAAAAACTTTCGCTAAAGATGTAGGACTTTTTTGTATCGTTTCAAACCATTTTACATGCTGCTCGATTGTAATGATGTCATTGTTATACATCATATTCCGAACATGATCTTTATTTCTCCAACTTAAAACGAGTGGTAAATCCGCTTCTGTCATGTCTTTTAACATCACTCTGTTGAATATGCTCATAAACACAGCTCCATAACAAATCTTGCCACAGGCCTTCCCTTTACAATGCTTCCATCTACAATCCCTTTACAATTTTCAGACATTTCTCGAAGTCTTTCCTTATTCTTAATAAGAGAGATCATTTCTTTTTTTATCGTTTCTTTATCAAATTCATTGGTCCGTCCTAACGAGATCGTAGCTCCTTTCGCCGCAACTGCTTTTGTAACTTCGACTTGATTGTCAGCGATGATCGCTGTTAATGAAGGTAATTGAAGATAGCACCTCTCCCATGTTGTTGTTCCTCCAGCTCCAATCGCAAGGTCTGTTTTCATCATGAGATCTGCCATATGATCAATTTGACAATAATAGAAGGTTTGAGGCATTTTCGCACAAACATCCTTTATTTGCTTCTTATTGGGGTTCGTTGCTCCAACAACGACATGAATTGCTAAGCTTGGAAAATGTAATTCATGAAGTGCTTGAAGGGTCTTCATCGTTTCTGCTGTCGGATCAGTTCCACCAAAAAACACTAACACATTATGAATTTTCCCATCGCGTTGAATATTTTCTGTATCGATCGATAAAAACTCATCTCTTAGAAGAACATAATTCGGTCCTAACAATTGAAAGCAAGCATCAGGCACAAGTGCTCGATAGCGGTCCCGCATATTTAAATAATAATTTTGATCAAGTAAAACATCACAGTTGTGCGGACGATCAGCTAGATCATCTATGACCATTATATTCTTGACATGCGCACGGAGTTTATCCTCCCATCTTGAATCAAGACCATAATGATCAACAATTAATAAGTGCGGCTTCTGATTGAAGCCATTTAAAATCGCCAATGTTTCTTCTACATCTGTTTCCCAATATTCTTTTACCCATTGCCAATGATGTTCTGTGCATCTAGATCGAAGTTTATACACAGAAAAGCCTTGCTCTTTTATATATGAACTGTTATTTCCGGGAAAATCACGACAAATGAATGAAACATTAGCTCCGAACTGCATAAGCTGTTTTGCCAAAGTAAGACAGCGCATTACATGGCCTGTTCCTATTTCTACTGAGGAGTCCGTTCTAATGACAATATTCATTAAACCACAACCTACAATTTCTTTTGTTCGATATTTGCATTGATTTCATTCCATTCTGGATGCTCTTTTAAAAGCTGAATAACATCTTCCAAATGAAATAGCTTATTAGCATCATACATTTCTGTGAGAATATGAGTGACTAATGTGAAGTCTTCCGGGGTATCTACAGTCCATCGATAATGACTATAGTTTTGATCATGTTCAATATTTTCAAGTGTAAATATTGTTGGATTCGTATAGAAATAAGAGGTGACATGTTCCCTATCTCTTGGTAACTGAGCATTATTTGCAGCTTCTTTTAAGGCATTAAAAGAAAATACTTCTGTATCGAGCCCTCTTGGGTATGTTCTTTTTAATGTATTGGAAACATAATCAACGTGCGGCTGTTGCTTTAAAAATTGAGCAATTACTTTATCAATGATGACTGGATCAATAAGAGGGCAATCAGAAGTCAATCTTACAATGACATCAACGTTAAAGGCTTGCGCTGCTTCAAAGTAACGGGACAGCACATCGTGTTCAGAACCTCGATAAGATAAAACTCCCATTTGCTCGCATAATGCTACAATTGGAGTATCTCTTTCTTCAACAGTTGTAGCAATAATAATTTCATCCACTAATGTTGCTTTTTGAATTCTTTCAATTTGGTACTCTAGTAATGGTTTATCCAATACTTTTTTTAATACTTTTCCAGGCAATCTCGTAGATCCCATTCTTGCCTGGATGATAGCTGCAATCTTCATCGTATCACCTATTTATGTTGCATAATGTTGAACAGTTCTTTTAACTGCTTGAATAACATCCTGCACATCTTTTTCCGTCATCGCTGGAAATAATGGCAGGCTAATGATTTCTTGGTACAAACGCTCTGCTCTAGGACAAAACCCTTTCTGATATCCTAATTGTTGATAATATGGCAATAAATAAACAGGAATATAATGCACATTTACACCAATATTTTGGCTTTGTAAAGATTCATAAATTTCTTTACGACTTACTGAAAGCAGGTCCGGTTTTAAACGAATTACATACAAATGCCAACTTGATTGACCATCCGAATGTTGATATGGAATCTCAATCTCTTTCGTTTCTTGAAAAGCTTCCGTATACATTTCTGCATATTTCCTTCTCAATTGTACAAACTGATCAAGTTTGTTCATTTGACTGACACCTAATGCAGCTTGAATATCTGTCATTCGGTAGTTATATCCTAAACATTGCATTTCATAATACCATGGACCATGATCTTCTATTAATTGCTGTTTATTTCTTGTAATCCCATGCGATCGAAACATAAGTAGTTTCTCGTACAGATCTTTACGATCCGTCGTTATGACTCCACCCTCACCGCACGTAATATGCTTTACTGGATGAAAACTAAACATGGTCATGTCGCTGAGTGATCCAACCTTTTTCCCTTTATAACTGGCCCCTAAAGCATGTGCAGCATCTTCAATGACGATAAGTTCATTATTGCGGGCAATTTCTAATATTTCATCAAGGGCAGCCGGCTGACCGGTATAATCTACTGGAATAATTGCCTTCGTTTTATTTGTAATCTTCTTTTCTATCTCATGAGGATCTATGTTGTATGTCTTCTCATCTATATCAGCAAAAATCGTTTTTCCGCCCATATATAAAACACAATTGGAGCTGGCAGCAAATGTGATAGGTGTGGTAATGACTTCATCTCCTTCAGATATTCCTGCTGCAAAGCATGCGCCATGAAGTGCTGCTGTCCCATTCGAGAATGCGACAGCATATGTTGCACCTACATAGTCAGCAATTTTCTTTTCAAATTCATTAATCTTAGGCCCTGTCGTTAAATAATCACTTTTCAGCACATGAACAACTGCTTCAATATCATCCTCATCAATCGATTGTTTTCCATATGGTAAATAGGTGCTCCGAATTGGTTTAAACATTTCCATGACATCTCCTATACGAAAAGCTCATCATTACAATCCCTTTACCAATGCACGCAATTCTTCAACTGTTAGCCATTTCTTATTTGTATCACTCGTATATTTAAAATTCTCAGGCAACGTTTTTCCGCCCTTTGCATATGTTTCCGACCACCATGGGAATTCTGGCTGAATAATATAGTAACTGTCGAATTCCAATGTATGCCGAGCATCATCCTCTGTAATCATCGTTTCATGAAGCTTTTCACCAGGTCGAATGCCTACAATTTCTGTTTTGCAATCTGGTGCGATTGCTTTTGCTAAATCAACGACCTTCATACTTGGAATTTTTGGAACAAAAATTTCTCCGCCATGCATTCTTTCCAAATTATCGAGAACAAATTGAACACCTTGGTCGAGTGTTATCCAGAAGCGTGTCATTCTTATATCAGTGATCGGTAATGTTCCTGTATCGCGAATTTTTTTAAAGAATGGTACGACACTCCCTCTACTGCCTACAACATTCCCGTAACGTACAACCGAAAATTTCGTATTTTTTTCACCGACATATGAATTTGCAGCAATAAACAATTTATCGGATGCTAATTTAGTTGCTCCATATAAATTAATTGGGCTTGCTGCTTTATCGGTGCTAAGTGCGATTACTCTTTGTACCCCTTTATCAATCGCAGCTTCAATAATATTTTGTGCCCCGTGAATATTTGTTTTAATTGCTTCGAAAGGATTATATTCACAGGCACCAACATGTTTTAACGCAGCAGCATGGATAACGACATCGACACCTTCAAACGCCCTATATAAACGTTCCTTATCTCTAACATCCCCGATAAAAAAACGCATGCGTGAGTCAGTAAATTCTTGAGCCATTTCATATTGCTTCAATTCATCTCTACTAAAAACAATTACTTTCTTTACATCCTGTTTGAGAATGGTCTGAATAAATTTTTTTCCAAACGAACCTGTACCGCCAGTCACTAGAACAGTCTTTCCTGAAAGATAAGCCATCTCTTTACCTCTTTCATTGAAAAAATTAAAATGTGATAATATACAAATTTGATAATAGAATATGTCTTATTACTGTTTTAAGTGATAGGGACAAAAATGGATTATCATCTTACCTATAAAAAAATGAGGCCGGGACAAAAGTACGTTAACGAAAGAAACACCAAATATTGCGCTCCAACCTCACTCCGGAAATATACTTCGCTTTCCGAGCGGAGGGCGAGCCTCCCACAAAAGTCTACGTATATTTCCGGAGCTGATTTGTGCAATATTCGTTTTTCGCCAACCACTTTTTGGTTTTGTCCCAGCCTCATTTCATCTTTCACAAGCAAATGATACGAAAATATAATGCCGTTTAAGCAAATCATAAAAAGTTCGTAGTGAAAATTGCAAGTTTAAACAAAAATAGACTATTCATACAGGCATAAAGTATCATAGATTCTTATCATTCAAAAATTTATTTTGCTTCAATTGTCATAACAGCCTGTTCACCAGCAATAACAGAAGAAAGCGAACTTTTTTCAATAGACTGCATATCGTTAAGATTCGTAATAATCATAGGTGTAATAATGCTGCTTGCTTTCTCTTTTACTAGATTAAGATCAACTGTAACAAGAACATCCCCTTGTTTTACTTTTTTTCCTTCTGAAACATGAACGGTAAAACCTTCGCCTTTCATTCCTACTGTTTCTAAGCCAATATGAATCAATATTTCAGCTCCGTTCACAGCCTTAATTCCGATGGCATGCTTAGTTGGAAATACTTGAATGATTTCACCGTCTGCCGGTGCAACAATTTTGCCCTCTTGAGGTTCAAATGCAACGCCATCCCCCATCATCTTTTGTGAAAAAACTGGATCGGGTACTTCTTCGATCGTAAGCATTTTCCCACTAACAGGCGCAATTAATTGGATACTTTTTAAAACTTCTTCTCTTTTTCCAAATATTTTTTTAAACATAGATATATCTCCCTTCAATCCCATGCAGGAACAGTGAACAACTTTCAATATTTTAACCAATAAAGCGCTTTCCACTATGCATTTATTTTATCATAGTTACGTGAATCAATCTGTCATTTAACTTACTGTTACAATGAAAAAAATATGAGAGATAACCTAACAAAAAGATTGTTATTTCTGAAAATTCATGGTAATTTATAAGTGAGATTTAATTAGAAAGGAATGATGCAATGGAAGCTGCACCTAAAATGACTGAAGAGAAAATCTATAACATTCTCCGTGATGCAATTTTAAACGCAGATTTTCCTCCTGGGCAGCAATTAAAAGAAAGTTTGCTAGCAGAAGCTTTTGGAGTAAGCCGGACCCCTATTCGAACTGTCTTTCAACGTTTGAAATACGATTCATTGATTGAACTAAAACCAAAAAGGGGCGCCTTTGTATATTGTCCTACTCCAGCTGAAGCGGAACAAATCTTCAGTGTCCGGCAAATGTTAGAACCACAAGCAACAGCACTTGCAGCCAATTATGCAACAACGTCTGAAATTGACCGTATGTATCTTTTTTTAGAGGAAGAAAGAAAGTTGATGAAAGACCAATTGTTTCATAAGTCATTAGTTGCAACGAAAAATTTACATTTAAGCATTATTGAATCATCGAGAAACACATATTTAATAGAATTTCTTAGAAAAATTATTACATTATCCCACATTATATTAAGCTTCTATGATGTTTCAGAACATAAAGAGGCAAATGCCATTTGTGAACACGGGCAATTAGTAGATTCGATTAAAAATAGACAAGCCAAAGTTGCAGAAGAATTAGCCATTAACCATATTGTTTCAATTCAACATGATATTGATTTTTCAAAAGAGTTCACTTATCCAGTCTCCATTACACAAGTGATTAATCGTTATGTATAGAACGATGTCATAAATTGTATACAATTTATGTATACATTAAAAGAATACGAAATGCCAAGGAGGGATTGTGGATGTTTCGAGTTACAATTGCTCAATTCACACCAAAACTAGGTAATAAAAGCGCTAACATTAAAAACATGATCAACATGATGAAAAAGGCAAAAGAACAGCAATCACAGCTCATTGTCTTTCCAGAATTATGCCTGACCGGATATTTTATTTCAGAATCATTGAGTGAGTTGGCTGAACCACTATCAGGTAAAAGTATTCAGACCTTGCAAACCGCCTGTAAAGAACATGGAATATATGCAGTAATCTCTTTTCCCGAAAAGCATCTTAATGGTACTTTCTATATCGCTGCTGCACTAATTGATGATAAAGGTTTAATAAAAGGAATTTATCGAAAATCCCATCTCTTTGCGAATGAAGGAGACGTGTTTAGCAGTGGAACAGAGCTGCCTGTTTTCGATACTGAACTTGGAAAAATGGCAATTATGATTTGCTATGATCTTGAATTTCCAGAAGTCGCTAGAATCCTTCGTCTTAAAGGGGCTCAGCTTCTGCTCGTACCATTAGCAAACATGCAACCATATGAAAAATATCAGTTCATTTATTTACAAAGTCGGGCAATGGAAAATCAAATACCAATTGTTTTATGCAATCGTACAGGAACAGAAAATGACACCCATTTCTTTGGCGAAAGCGCTATCGTTAGCAGCGATGGCTCATTATTAATTAAGCTAAACGATGAAGAACAGCTCCAAACCATTCATGTGCCATTAAATGAGCAACTGGATGAACAGTTAAGTTATATGAAAGATCGCAGAACAGACCTATACGCCGAGTTACTAGATAAAACCTCTTAGTATATCTGGTACTAAAAACCAATCAAGGGAGATGAAATGTATATGAAAGATCAGCTACAATTGAAACGAACGTTAAAGCTTCCACAAGTAATTTTATTCGGTCTTGCCTATATGGCGCCTATGATCGTTTTTGGAACTTACGGCATTTTAGCAGAAACTACCCACGGAACCGTTCCAACTGCCTATATCGTTGCTTTGGTCGCTATGCTGTTTACTGCTTATAGCTACGGAAAAATGGTAAAAGCGTATCCAACTTCAGGATCTGCCTATACGTATACCCGAAAATCAATCAGTCCTCATTTAGGCTTTATTATTGGCTGGGCAATATTACTAGATTATTTATTCCTGCCGATGGTCATCTGGTTAATCGGAGCTGTCTATCTGAATTCTGCATTTCCATCTGTACCGCTTTGGTCATGGATTGTTGCCTTTATTATCGTCACATCTATTATTAATTTAATTAGCGTAAAAATGACAACAAATGTCAATTTTATCATGATGGTATTTCAGCTTCTAGTCGTTGCTATTTTTCTCATCTTATCGATTATGAATATTACTTTAAATACCGGAGTTAATGTATTTGCTCATAACCCGTTTTTCAACAGCCACTCCTCCCTTTCATTTATCCTTGCAGGAGCGTCAATTGCCTGTTATTCATTTTTAGGATTTGATGCTGTCACAACAATGTCTGAGGAAACGATACAACCTGAAAAAACGCTGCCACGAGCTATTTTCCTCATAACTTTAATTGGTGGAATCATCTTTGTTATCTCCTCTTGTTTTTTATACCTTGTTCAACCAAGCTACACCGATTTTAAAAATATTGATTCAGCTGCATTTGAAATTGCCAAACAAATTGGCGGAACTTTATTCAGTGCTATTTTCCTAGCTGGTATGATAATTGCCCAATTCGCTTCTGGAATTGCTGCACAAGCAAGCGGCGCACGCCTTTTATATGCGATGGGCAGAGATAGAGTTTTACCTATGAAAATATTTGGCTATTTAAATTCAAAAACAAAAACGCCAATTATTAATATTGTAATCGTTGGAGCTATTTCTTTATTAGCTGTGAATATGGACGTTACGACATCTACATCCTTTATTAACTTTGGGGCCTTTCTGACATTCATATTTGTGAATCTCGATGTGATTTTTCATTACTTTATAAAGCAAAAGCAGCGTTCAACTAAAGATATGTTTTTCTACCTCCTCATTCCTTTAATAGGCGCCATTTTAGATTTTGGATTGTTTTTAAATTTAGATAAAAACGCAAAAATTCTTGGATCCATTTGGACCATCATTGGAATCGTTTATCTAGCCTTTTTAACAAAAGGCTTTAAAATAGCACCACCTGAAATGGATTTTCAAAGTGCTGAGAATCCGGAAGAATTACAACTTGATCAAAAATCTATTTAAAAGTGAAAGGATTGGTACAAATGAAATACGCAAATGTGAAAAGTAGTTTACCAGGAAGCCTATCTAAAAGTTTATTAGAAAGAAGAAAAAAAGCTGTTCCAAAAGGTGTTAGTTATGGGATCCCCACCTTTGCTAAAGAAGCAACAGGTGCACTCGTAACAGATGTTGATGGTAATACTTTTATAGATTTTGCCGGCGCAATAGGTACGATCAATGTAGGCCATAGACATTCAAAGGTTGTAGATGCATTAAAAGCACAAATTGATCAATATATTCATACAGGGTTTAATGTTGTCATGTATGAACCATATATCGAATTAGCCGAAAAACTTGCAGCTATCGCCCCAGGAAATGATGATAAAAAAGTTATTCTTCTCAATAGCGGTGCCGAAGCAGTAGAAAATGCCGTAAAGATTGCTAGAAAATATACAAAAAGACCAGGCATTATCAGCTTTTCACGAGGTTTTCATGGTCGCACGTTAATGACGATGTCGATGACAAGCAAAGTGAAGCCTTATAAATTTGAATTTGGTCCATTTGCTTCAGAGGTTTATAAAGCTCCTTATCCTTATTTTTATAGAAAACCAGGCAACCTTTCAGACGAAGAATATGAAAACTTTATGATCGAAGAATTTAACAACTTTTTCAAAAATGATGTTGCTCCAGAAATGGTTGCCGCTGTTGTGATGGAACCGGTTCAAGGTGAAGGTGGTTTCATCGTTCCTAGTAAAAAATTTGTTCAAGCGGTTTACGACATTTGTCATAAACATGGCATTTTATTTGTTGCTGATGAGATACAATCAGGCTTTAGCCGAACAGGTCGTTATTTTGCTATTGAACATTTTGACATTGTTCCTGATCTAATTACCGTCTCTAAATCACTTGCTGCCGGATTACCTTTAAGTGGTGTTATTGGCAAAAGCGACATTATGGACGCTGCTTCCCCAGGAGAATTAGGAGGAACATATTGCGGGAGCCCTCTCGGTTGTGCCGCAGCATTAGCAGTATTGGACATCATCGAAACCGAAGATTTAAATAGCCGCGGTGAACAAATTGGCAAAACTATCATGAACACTTTTAAAAATTGGTATGACCGTTTTGAATTTATCGGTGATGTTCGTGGACTGGGAGCAATGTGTGCAATAGAACTTGTAAAAGACAGAAGTACTAAAGAACCGAACAAAGAGTTAACCAATCAAATCATAGCTGAAGCCAATAAACGTGGTTTACTGCTATTAAGTGCGGGTGTATTTGGTAATGTCATTCGTTTATTGATGCCGATTACAATTACAGATGACCAATTACAAGAAGGCTTAGAAATTCTTGAACAATCTATTTTGGCGGCAGCCGCCGTTGAAAAAATTTCTTTATAACGAGGAAAAATCAAGGAATAGCTCGAAGCAATATATGTGTGCTATTCCTTTGATTCATCTATAATTTAGAAGAGCATATTATCTGATGGGAGTGTAATAAATGGATACTCAACTAGCTTATATTAACGGAGAATGGATTGGAAAGAATTTATCTGTCTTTCCTGTTATCAATCCAGCAACAGGGGAAGAAATTGCCAATGTGCCAAACTGTAGTGCTACAGAAGCAAAACAATCTGTAGATGCAGCTTATGCAGCTTTTCCTGATTGGTCGAAAAAAACAGCTGAAGAACGTGCAACACTGTTACTAAAATGGTATCAATTAATTGATGATCACAAAGAAGAAATCGGCGAATTAATGACTCGCGAACAAGGAAAACCATTAAAAGAAGCCATTGGTGAAGTAGGTTACGGCAATAGCTTTATTTCTTGGTATGCAGAAGAAGGTAAAAGAATTTACGGAGAAACAATTCCTGCATCAGCACAAAATAAACGGATTATTGTATTGAAGCAACCAGTCGGTGTTATTGCAGCAATCACACCTTGGAACTTTCCTGTCGCAATGATTACAAGAAAAGTTGCACCCGCACTAGCTTCAGGCTGTACCGTCGTAGTAAAGCCGGCAGAACAAACACCTTTAACAGCATTAAAACTAGTTGAGCTAGCTGAAAAAGCTGGAATTCCAAAAGGCGTTATCAATATGATTACTGGCAATGCCGAAGAAATCGGAAAAACTTGGCTTGAAGACGATCGGGTCCGCAAAATTACGTTTACTGGCTCAACCGAAGTAGGAAAAATATTAATGCGCGGGGCAGCTAATACTGTCAAAAAAGTTTCTTTAGAACTCGGAGGTCATGCCCCACTTATTGTTTTTGAAGATGCTGATATCGATACTGCTGTTTCCCAGGCAATTGCATCTAAATTTAGAAATGCTGGTCAAACATGTGTATGTGCAAACCGCCTTTATGTGCATCAGTCTATTGCTCAAACGTTTGCCGAAAAATATGCAGAGGCTGTGAAAAATTTAAAAGTTGGCAATGGCTTGGATGCTGAAACCGATATTGGTCCACTGATCGATAGCCGCGCTGTCGAAAAAGTAGAAAACCAATTGCAAGACGCTGTATCGAAAGGTGCAGAAATCAAGACTGGTGGTAAAAAAATTTCTTTAGGAGATGGCTTCTTTTTCGAGCCAACTGTATTAACAAATGTTAAAGAAGAAATGCTTTGCATGAACGAAGAGACTTTTGGACCTTTAGCACCAATTAGCACGTTTGAAAGCGATGAGGAAGTAATCGCACGTGCAAACAATACACCATATGGTCTCGCAGCATATATTTTTACAGAAAATATTAATAGAGCATTTAAAGTAAGCGAAAAGCTTGAATATGGAATTGTTGGTTTAAATGATGGTCTTCCTTCTGTTGCACAAGCTCCATTCGGCGGATTTAAACAAAGCGGACTTGGCCGGGAAGGCGGACATCACGGAATAGAAGAATACTTAGAAACGAAATTTATCTCAATCGCTTTGAAATAAGTAATTTTTTATCATTATTAATTGAATTTGCATTTAACCAAAGGTCATTCTCATACAGGGAATGACCTTTTGGTTAAAAAAATAGTATTCTACTACTAAAAATAACTATTATGATTCTCCTTTACAATTGAGAATTCCATTAAATTAAGTAGGTTTAAACATTTGTTCCGTCGATTTTTGACAACTTTATTACACATTCATTATTTCTATTCTTTTTCATGAATCATTCGAGTATTATAAAGAAGTATTAAAAATACATCTTTATTGTTTGTTAATGAGGAGGTTGTCTGTGATGGATCAAGAGAAAGCTGAACGCCTAAACAATATACTTAAGGATGTGCTTACCCCTTTGCTAGAAAGATTAGATAAAATGGAATTAGCGGTGAAGGGCATTGAAGATAGACAAGAAGAAATCATGCAATTATTGAAGAACAAGTAATAGCCGAACTTATTAATCATTGTACCTTTTCCTTCGTTTATTCTACGTAGAATACATCACCGTAGAAAAGGGCTGTTTTCATAAATTTTGTTGCTTTTTCATCAAAGAAAGAAGTTCATTTCCACTCCATAATGCTCGCTCCAGTTCGCTTGATGAATCATTTATGTGAGCAACAACAATCTTTTAAAAAATAGCCGAAAAAAGGACTTTCACATTCCCCATTGTGAAAGTCCTTTAACATTTATAATGATAACAGCCGTTTACATATTGCCTCTGATACTTGCTTCGTTGCCGATGATCCGCCTATGTCACTTGTTTTAATCCCCTGTTCTATTACCCATTCAATTGCCTCTAATACTTTTGCTCCTAGTTCCTCTTCCCCAAAATGATCTAACATCATTTTCGCTGTCCATATTTGTCCGATTGGATTTGCAATTTCTTTACCATATATATCTGGTGCTGAACCATGGACAGGCTCAAACATTGACGGATATTTCCCATTAAGATTAATATTTGCTGCTGGGGCGATGCCAATACTTCCCATAATGGCACCGCCAATGTCTGTTAAAATGTCTCCAAAGAGATTACTAGCAACAATGACATCAAACGTTTGTGGTTTCATAACGAGAAACGCCGACAGTGCATCAATATGGTAAGACGCGGTTTCAATGTTAGGATACACTTCTTTTATCTCTTTAAATATCGAATCCCAAAAGGGCATTGTGTGGAAAATTCCGTTCGATTTTGTTGCGCTCGTAACATGGCCTCTTCGTTTTTGGGCTAATTCGAACGCATATCTCATTGCTCTTTCTGTTCCTTTACGTGTAAATATAGCATTTTGAATAGCGATTTCGTCTTCATCTTTATGAATTCTTCCGCCAACCTCACTATACTCACCCTCACTGTTTTCCCTTACAACAATAAAGTCAAAATTATTTGGATTAGCCAATGGCGATCGCAAACCTTTAAAATATTTTGCAGGACGAATATTTAAAACTTGTTCAAATTCGCGCCTAATTTTTAATAGAAGTCCCCATAAAGAGATATGATCATCGACAATACTAGGATTTCCAACAGCCCCTAGAAAAATAGCATGAAAGTTTTTTAACGTTTGCAGCCCATCATCAGGCATCATTTTCCCATGTTTTGCATAATAATCACAGCTCCATGGAAATTCCGTAAAATTAAAATGGATTCCCCCATGGATATCGGCCACAGTATTTAATACCTTTAAACCTTCTGGTACTACTTCCTTTCCTATGCCATCTCCTGGTATAACAGCAATATCGTATTGTTTCATAACAAAGATCCTTTCTATTTAATATTTATTTAATACACCTTTACTCCAGAAAGAGACGGAAAAAATAGATGTATAATTCCTTTTTATTGAAATCGTTTACTTCAATAACAACGCAAAATTCAGGCCACTTTAAAGAAAGGTCTCAGTCGTTCGTTGCCGATTAAACATATATTTATGTACTCAATTATATGATAAAGTATTATATATTTTTTATCTATTCATTATTTTAACATTATTTAATATGTTTATTTAAAATCATTTTTTCTTTTCATGTAAAGATTAGATTGAAAGAAACATATACTTAAACCGTATTTTCAAGGAAATCAAGGACTGATTATAAACTTATAGGGAAAAAATCTAATAATAAACAAATTTTAAATCGTTCATTAGGTTTAGGAAAAAACAAAAAAGGGTAACAAAAAACGGGACTTATTCACTATTTTAATTGTATAATGAATAGTAGTTTTAAAGAACAACTATTTCATTATGGTGAATAGAGGCTTCTAGGGAAGATTTTGTAGGGGGAAGAAACTTAAATGTTAGAGACACATCTCTTTATTTTTAATGATTTGAAGATTGCTTCGAAACATATCCTTTCAGCCTTAAGTAATGCACTTGATATAAATACCGTTTTCGTTGCTGTCAATGATAAAGTAACAAATTATGTTCTATCCGCTTATAATCGTCAGGAAAAAATGGTTGTAGAAGGAGAAGTACTTTTTGAAGAAGCATACTGCAGTTTAGTTGAAGAAAATGAACAGAATAACGTCCTAATCATTACGGACACAACAGACAATCCTTTAACAAAAAAGATGAAACCAACCGCGCATATAGGAAACGTTACCTATATTGGAATTCCAATAAAGCTCAAAGATGGTACGATCGTAGGGACAATTTGTGGAATGGATCGTAAAAAGAAAGCTTTTTCACAAACAGATATAAAGCTATTAAAATCAATCGCTGCCTTCCTTTCCTCTGTTACTGAACTTGAACATATGGCCTTTCACGATCCATTAACAAATGTTTTTAGTAGAAGCTATCTTGAAGCCTTTTTCAAGGATGGCTGGAAAAACAAATATAAAAAGATTGGGTTTCTTTTTTTTGACCTTGATTATTTCAAAGCGATTAATGATCAACACGATCATTCTGTCGGAGATATTGTTTTAAAAGAGATTGCATCTAGAATTAAAGCTGTCCTCGGAAAGAACAATATTTTATGCAGACTGGGCGGGGATGAATTTCTTGCATTGGTTTTAAACTATAAAGACAATGCTGCACTCTCTAAGATCATCGAAAGTATACAGTGTGCAGTAAGCAAACCTTTAAACATTCCTGATGGTAAAGTCTCTCTCTCGATGAGCATTGGTGTTAGCCGGTATCCCGAGGATGGAGATGATATTCAAGTTTTAATTAAAAAGGCTGATCATGCTATGTATCAAGTAAAAAATAATGGAAGAAATGATTACAAATATTCTCCACCAACATGTCTGCCATAATCGTCAATCATTCTATTCATCTGCATATCTACCATCTATACTGTTTCCTTATCATCATTCAAAGCCACGAAAAAAGGCGTCCTATAGTAACCTTATAGGACGCCCATAACTCGGGCCATAAATTACCGCATAATTTTACAAATATCATTTGTAAATTCAACTGGATCATTTATTGGTAAGCCTTCAATAAGCAGCGCTTGATTATATAATAAGTTTGTATAGAGCCTACATTTATCTTTATCTTCTTCAAATGATTGTTTTAATGAATTGAATACATCATGATGCACATTCAATTCTAATATTTTTTCGGCTTTAACATTTTGGCTATTTGGCATTGAACTTAATACTTTTTCCATTTCAATTGACAATTCGCCATCAGTTGTAATACAAACAGGATGAGATTTTAATCTTGCTGACACTTTCACATCTTTTACTTTTCCATTTAAAACTTCTTTCATAAAGTCAAATAGTTCTTGATGTTCCTTTTGTTCTGCCTCTGTTTCTTTTTGCTTGTCTTCTTCTATGCCGAGATCACCGCTGGATACTGATTTAAATTCTTTATCTTTATATTTCATCAACATTTTAATCGCAAATTCATCAATATCATCTGTGAAATATAAAATTTCATAGCCTTTATCCGCTACGAGCTCTGTTTGCGGAAGCTTTTCAATTCGTTCATTTGTCTCACCTGTAGCATAATAAATATATTTTTGGTCTTCTGGCATTCTTGATACGTATTCATCTAATGTAACAAGTTTCTTTTCCTTTGATGAATAGAACAGTAATAAGTCCTGCAATACTTCTTTATCACGGCCAAATTCATTATAAACGCCAAATTTTAATTGTCTGCCGAAAGATTGATAAAAGGCTTCATATTTTTCACGGTCATTTTTCAGTAGATTTTCTAATTCACGTTTAATTTTATTTTTAATATTTTTCGCTATGAATGTTAGCTGCTTATCTTGTTGAAGAATTTCCCTCGAAATATTTAAAGATAGATCTTCGGAGTCCACCATTCCTTTTACAAAACTGAAATAGTCTGGGAGCAATTCAGGGCATTTTTCCATAATTAGAACACCGCTCGAATAAAGCTCTAAACCTTTTTCATATTCTTTTGAATAATAGTCGAATGGTATATTTTCGGGAATGTATAAAATAGCTTGATAACGTACTGCACCATCAACACTAATATGGATATGTTTAATGGGCTTGTCGAACCCGTAATGTTTTTCCTGATAAAAGTTTTCGTAATCTTCATCTGTTAATTCGTTTTTATTTTTTCTCCAAATTGGAACCATACTGTTAATCGTCTGTTCCTCTTTAACTTCTTCAAATTCGTTTTCACTGCCCTCTTTCAGCTTTCTTTCTGTTACATCCATTTTAATTGGATAACGAATAAAATCAGAATATTTTTTTATGATTGCTTTCAAACGGTACTCATCTAAAAACTCATCGTATCGTTCGTCCTCAGTATTTTCCTTTAATTTTAATATAATATCTGTTCCAACAGCATCTTTTTCACATGGTTCGATACTATATCCATCTGCCCCTTGTGATTCCCATTTATATGCTTCATCACTGCCTAATGATTTTGAAATCACTGTAACGACATCCGCTACCATAAAGGCAGAGTAAAATCCTACGCCAAATTGGCCGATTATATCGTGACCATCTTTTAGCTCATTTTCATGTTTAAACGCCAAAGAACCGCTTTTCGCAATCGTTCCTAAATTATGTTCAAGCTCTTCCTTTGTCATGCCGATTCCTGTATCAGAAATCGTTAACGTACGTTGCTCTTTATCTACGGTAATTTTAATATAGTAATCATCTTTATTAAAAGTTAAATTCTCATCTGTAAGTGCTTTATAATAAATTTTATCAATTGCATCGCTTGCATTTGAAATAATCTCTCTTAAAAAGATTTCCTTTTGTGAATAAATGGAGTGTATCATCATCTCCAACAGTCTCTTCGATTCTGCTTTAAATTCCTTCATTGCCATTATGAACTCTCCCTTCAAAAATAGTATATGTAAACATAAATATCGCCTGTTAAACCGATTAGCACTCTATTGCATCGAGTGCTAATCAGTTATTTATTTAGCATATAATATGCAGTTTGTCAAATTCAATAGGCTAATCGATAGATTAAAAATTTCTCATAAGGGTTGTGCTCATATAAATGTGGAAGGATAATTTCATCCTTTAATTCAAATATAGTTTGGTTGTCTAAAAAATATCGATAGTCGTCCGATGCATAATACAAAATCAGTTCGACATCCCGAGGATTTTCTTCTACTGACCGCAAAATATTATGGATCACCTTCATAAATATTTGCACTGAAAAGGGATTAAAAAAATAAAAGCGATTATCAGATGGTTCAATAAGATATTCCTCAGCCAAACAGCACTGAAAATGAATACGCTCTATTTGATCACCGTGTTTTTTCAAGTATCTTATTTTATTTTTTAATGCTTGTTGGTAAAATGTTTCATTCATTTCAATTCCTACAACAGAAGCTCGGCAAACATGATTAATAAAAAAATTTAATCTTCCTTTTCCACATCCAAAATCAATGAGACGATCAGTGCTTCGTAGTTCATATTGAGCAAGCAATCTTTCCAAAGCTTGATAAGGTGTCGGCTCATAGCGGTGATAGTGGAAGGAAGCTGAAAATCCTTTTTGTTCACCGATCGTTTTAATATTAAGTAAACCATCATAATATTGCTCGTTCATGAAGCTAGCTCCTATTCAATATTTTCTCTTATTAAATAGATTAGTACATTTCATCGAAAAAGACACGAAATCATTCTTTTTTATAATAGATAAAAAAACTCTCTTGAAAATAAAGCGTTTTCAATATAAAATGGCAGTATTCATCTTTAAGGGAGACTTAGATGTTTTATATAAGGAGGAGATGATCGTATGCGCGTAGATAAGACAAAAAGCCCTATTCAAAGAATAGACTTAGTAACGAATATTACAGCAGATGGCGAAAAAGTAATTGCGGCCATTTTAAAGTTTAATGAAGAAATCAATGGAGCATCGTTATCAAACAAAAGCTTTACTGTAAAAGCATCTGTTAATGGAGCTTGGCAACAAAGAACGATTACAAATGTTTACAGCAATCATCAACCCGAATTGTCAAAGTCCCAAGTTAACGGACCGTATGTGATCATTGAATTAGATGAACATGATGAACACGCAAATACAATCGTTTGGAACGACGAACAATATCAAAACAGAAAGCCACCGCTTAACTACGCCGTTTCGCAAACAGAAACAGTCTACACGCATAATGGTAATCCTCTTTTCCCCTCAGACAAACAATTAAGAAATAATGGTGAAATGAATCCAATCATCGATTACTTTAAGCAAGCTGCAATTACAGATGAATTCGGAAATAATCTGCCCTATCGATTGTTCGAACCAAAAGTTGAAACAGATCAAACATATCCGCTTGTCCTTTTTTTACATGGTGCTGGAGAAAAAGGAAATGACAATGCTGTTCATATCCTTGCCAACAAAGGAGCAGCTATGTGGGCTTCTCCTGAAATTCAAAAGCAGCACCCTGCCTTCGTGCTAGCACCGCAGCTTCCATTGGATGTTCCCACTAAAAATGGATGGGCAGCCGATCCTTACTATTCCCTATTGCTTCAATTACTTCAAGACATGCAGAAAACTTATCCGATTGATGAAAGTCGTATTTATGTTACTGGTATGTCAATGGGCGGAATTGGCACTTGGCACTTCATTCAGAAAAACCCGCAAATCTTTGCAGCAGCGATCCCCATTTGTGGCCAAGGCAGTCCAAGTAATGCAGGCATAATTAAGCATATGCCTATTTGGGCTTTTCATGCGGCAGATGATAAAATTGTTCCAGTTTCAGGTTCAAGACATATGGTAGCAGCGCTCCAATTTTTGCGAAGTCCAATTAAATATACGGAATACCCTGCAGGCTCATTACATCATCCTCATATGTCATGGATACCAACTTACGAGAAACAAGAATTAGTTAATTGGCTTTTTTCACAAAAAAAATTGTAGAGTACTAGTGAACTATTTAAATAGTTCACTAGTATTACTTCCCCCTTTCCTTTTACTCTGTTACTGTAGATTGTGGTGAAAAAATTTACGATGAGACTCAAAAGTTAGCAGAACGATGAAACAACAATATTTCATAAAAGTCACTTGCTGTTTTCGTGGAGCAAAAGCCACAGAGGTGAACCTCTACCTCCCGCATAAAACGAGCATCCTCGAGCTGAAACCAACGCTTCCTTTTTTTAAGCCGCTAATGAAAAATGACTTTTTAGATGTTCCAACAAGCATTTATTTAAACTTTACTGGCTGTGCCACATCATTCCCGATCAAATCCTTGTTAGATTTTATCTTCCTCATCCCTTGAACATTGAAATATCACAAATATGTGACGTTTTTCACAAACTAGTTGAATACTGAAACATAATGGCATATTATAGAAGTGTAAAGAATGTGAATTATTTCACATTCTTGCCCGCATGTGGAAGTTCATGAAAATGAGATGGGAGTGAGCAATGATGAAATGGTATCAAAATTCTAAAATAAGTCTTATATGGGCAGTAATTAGAATTTGGCTCGGAGTACAATGGCTTGAAGCAGGTATCCATAAATTAAAAGACGGCTTTGATGCCTCTGGCTTTTTAACCCATGCCCTTCAAAGCAGCGGCGGAGAAAACCCTGCTGTCCAAGGCTGGTATGCATCATTTATTCAACATTTTGCTTTACCAAATGTTGCAGTCTTTAATGTGATCGTTCCATTAGGGGAAGTATTAATAGGATTAGGACTTATCGTTGGTTTAGCTACTATTCCCGCCCTACTTGCTGGCGCATTTATGAATCTAAACTTTATGCTCGCTGGAACAACAAGCACAAACCCAATTTTATATACTGTTGCAATTCTATTATTATTTACTGGCTGTGCTTCTTATTATTGGGGATTAGACCGCTTCGTCTTACCAGCAATAAAAAATTACTTTAAAAACCGTCATACGAAACATCGTATCGCAAATAGCGCTTCTCATTAAAAAATTGTTTGAGATATCTATTCTACCTCTCCTTAAAAAGTAATATTTCATAAAAATTAAAAACATCGCTCAAGGACAGTTCAATCCGGAAGCGATGTTTTTCTTTGTCAATGGCTCCGCCTGCGGAAAGCGAGTATCCTGAAGCGAAATTAGCTTCCACTTTTTTAGAAAAAGTTCCATAACAGCTCGATAAAAGCCCTATACTAATCCTTTATAACTGCTTTATATGAGAGCCAATAGAATAGGGAGACGAAAATACTTCCTCCAACAGCATTACCTAAAAAGACAGGAACAAAGTTTGAAAAATAATCGTTCCATGTAAAATGCCCGGAAAAAATCGCGGCAGGGATGACAAACATGTTTGCCACAACGTGTTGAAATCCGATGGCCACAAATCCCATAATAGGGAACCATATAGAAAGAATTTTGCTGCTCATTTCTTCACATCCATAAGAAAGCCAAACAGCGAGACCGACTAACCAATTACAGCCAATAGCTGAATAAAAAGCAGGCCAGAATCCCTGATCTATTTTTGCCTTTGCAAATGCAACTGTTTTAGCCAAAAAAGGATCTTCACTTGTCAATCCTGCCAAATGTCCAAAAACATAAGCAACAAAAATGGCACCAATAAAATTACTCACTGTTATCATAATCCAATTGTAAATAAGTCTTCCAGGTGAAACCTTTCCAGCAAAGCACGCTAAAGCCACCGCCATCATATTTCCTGTTAGCAATTCTCCACCTGCCAAAATAATTAGGATCAAACCTAACGGAAAGACAGCGGCACCTAAAAATGATCCAAATGTTCCCCAAGCTGGCGGCAAACTTGCAGTTACACGAATATCCAGTAAATAGCCAATAGAAATAAATGCTCCCCCAAGAAATCCTAGCAGCAACATACTCATAAATGGGAGACTGGCTTTCGTTGTTCCATTACTAATTGTCTGCATCGCAATTTGCTGCGGCTTATAGTATCCCATGTCAAATGCCTCCTAAGTAAGTATTATTCAATAATATTTACTTTTACAGGAAAATTTATTTATTGCTCTTAATTATTGGGATTTACAAATGCGATGAAAATAAAATATAACAAAAGGAGGCAAGGACAAAACTCAAAAGTAATTAGCTAAAAGCTTTCCTTCGTTAATATCCTTTTGTCCTAGCCTCTTATATCATATTTAAAGCATATGCCACATTTCCCAGGACATAATGTTGATAAAAAGCCTTCCAATTAAATCAGTGATTTTTTTAAATTTCTCAAATAGCGAGACCGAATAATAAAGAAATATAATAATTGGGCAATGAAGAAACATGCTAATACTATGACTGTTTCTCTTACAATTGATACTGTATAAAAAGTTTGCAAAGCTATAAAAGCAAAAATACTATGAACAAAGGCAACGACGATTGGTACAAAGAACAGCAATGCCATTTGCCGGGTCACAATACTGTTTAATTCCCGATCTGTCAATCCAATCTTTTTAATTGTTAAATATTGGCGCGTATCGTATTCTAGATCACTATATAGACGGAAATATAAGAAGCTGCCTGCTGCAACGAAAAAGACAAGCCCAACCAATAATGCAACAAATAGCATCATCTTGTACATACTCATTTGATTCGCATATAAAGTACCACTAACAATCATAGAATAAGTATTTTTCTCATTCGGAAATGCCATTCCTTTTTCAACGAGATTGCTTGCCATTCCAGCAGTTTCTGGCAATGATTTTGTATAAAATCCAGTATACATCTCTGTTTTTACAGGCTTAAGTTTGCGAAATAACTCATCACTGACAACAAGTCCTTCACTTAAGATCATTTCGTATGGAAAAACGATATTTTTTGTTGATTGCAAATGATCTAATGTAATATTTCCTTGTTGAATTGTATAAGATTGAGGTTTTAGGTCTATCTTTAAATGTGACGCTAACATAAGTCTTGCTTCATTTCCAACCAATGCTTTTTCATCTACATCAAAACCTGCAAGCTTGGACATTTTCTTATAACTAGAAAATGAAATAACTGGAAATTGATCGATTTGCAATTTCGGTTTTTCTTGCGAATTGTCATGAACCTTAACTACTTTAATTGCTACATTTGTACTTTTATATGATAAATTTCTTTTGTTAAATTCTTCTTTAATTTCGCGCAAATGCTGCTCGTGAATTGGGTTATGATCTTGAGCGATATAACTGACTGTTGCTGGATAATCAGTCTTAATCTCCCGGTTCACGGCATTACTCGAAGCTAAAGTTCCAATGGCACAGAATGCAACTGTTGAAACAATTGTTACCATAAAAAACATATTAGCATTATCCTTCAGACGATATGCTAAACTTGAGATTGTAACGATATTTGTTTTCTTCCAAAAGATTAAACGATTTTTTTGCAATAACTTTATGATAAAAACAGATAGCTGCGTATAGAAAAAATAAGTTCCAATAATTGTCATACCTATAACTGGCAATATACGGAATAGTATTGTCTTAAGCGTTGTCGTCGCAGCTAAATAATAGCTGACAAACAAAAGAATAGCTGACAATAATGATAAAATAATTGAAACTTTAGGCGCTTTCTTAGGTTTCTCCCCTGATTGGAATAGATCAATTAACTTATTCACTTGCACAAGAATGGTTGTAAATAAGGAAATACAAAAAAATAAAACAAAAAAAGCTATAATCGTTAAACATAATGCCTTCGGAGATAAATAAAATGGAAGTGATTTAATTCCGAGCATGTTCGAACCTATCATCAGAAAGAGCTTTCCAGTTATGATCCCCATCATAATCCCAAGGATGATCGCTCCTATTCCAATGATCATATTCTCTAAAAAGACCATACGCACAAGTTGTCCTCTTGTCATTCCATGCATAATGAGGATACCAAACTCACGTTTTCTCGTTTTTAAAAACGTACTGACAGAATAAAATACAAACAAAAATGAAAAGACGTACATGATAACTTCTGCCGCTGTCATTAATTGAACTGCAGTTGCTGCAGTAACACCCTTTTTAATATCCGGATGAAAAATAAATAGTGCATAAACAAAGAAAATGAGAACAGAAAAAGAGCTGCTCAAAAAATAAGCTGAATAAGTTCTTTTATTGCGAATTACATTTCTAAAAACGAATTGTCGAAAGCTCACGATTGTCACCCCCTAACAATGCAAGCATATCTATAATTTTTTGAAAAAACGCTTGACGATTATCACCACGATAAATTTCATTATAAAATTGGCCGTCTTTAATAAAAATAACACGATGACAATAGCTGGCAGCGACAGCATCATGTGTGACCATTAAACATGTTGCTCCATCCCGTTCATTAATTGTTTCAAAAGTTTCCATTACGTCTTTTGAAGATTTCGAGTCTAAATTACCAGTTGGTTCATCTGCCAATAATAAAGATGGTTTATGGATGATTGCTCGTGCAATAGCCGTTCTTTGCTTCTGTCCACCCGAGATTTCATACGTTCGCTTTTTTAAAATAGAAATAATCCCAAGCTTTTCAGCGACAGTCTCCAGTTCCTTTTCCATATCCCGCACACTCACTCCATCAAGTGTAAGCGGCAGAACAATATTTTCTTCAACGGTTAGCGTATCTAATAAATTGAAATATTGAAAGACAAAACCAAGTTCATGCCTTCTAAATAATGCTGTTTCTTTCCTGCTTAAACGATGGGGATTTTTCCCGTTAATTAAAATTTCTCCAGAAGTAGGTTTATCGATTGTAGCAACGACATTCAACAACGTTGTTTTCCCGCTGCCTGATGGACCCATAATTCCGACAAACTCACCTTTATTTATGGAAAAGTTAATATCATTTAACGCTTTAAAGGCAACTTTTCCTTCATAAATTTTTTCTAAATGCTTCACTTGTAAAATGGACATTCGGATTTCACTCCCTGTTCTTTTATATCCTCATTTTAGTCTAGAACCCGGCTTCTAAACTATGGAGCAACATTACAGTTCACTTACAGATTTGTAAGGTTTTGTTTTCCCTTAGAAGATGATACGAACAGTCGTCCCCTCGCCAAGCGTTGATTCGATTTCAAGTTGATGACCTAATTTCTCACAAATTTGTTTTGCCAAATATAATCCCATCCCTGTTGATTCTTGAAATTGCCTTCCATTTTCGCCTGTGAAATATGGTTCAAATACGCGTGGTAAATCAGCCTGCTGGATCCCCACTCCTTGATCTTGCACTTCTAATATTTGATGGTTTCCATGCTTGTACCCATAAAAATAGATTTTTTTATTTTCACCAATTGTATATTTGACCGCATTTGTAATGAGCTGGGTAATGACAAACGATAACCATTTTTCATCAGAAGTAATTGTTAAGTTTTGAGGAATATTAATGGATGGAAAAACATGATTGCGAATAAACAGCCGTTTTTGACTTGATGTTATCATTCGAACAATTTTTTCAAGTTCCAATGTCTCTACATAAAAATCACGCTCGAACAAATCTAAACGAGCCGTATATAAGACCATTTCCAACCCTTTTCTTAAACGCTCTAGCTCATCGCCAATCGCATGAAACCGGGCATCGTCCTCATTTTGGATAATTAAATGAATAACGGAAATCGGCGTTTTCATTTGATGTACCCACTGATTGATAAATTGTATATGGTCTTCAAGTTTATATTTGTAATGATGTATGTCTGCTCTATAATGAGCGAATTGACTCATAAGAAGCTGTTGTAAACTTTCAGATAAGGGAGATTTTCCGACCTCATTCTTAAAATCTTCCATTGCTGACAACGGTCTCTCTAGTAGACGATAAAATGAGCGGTTTGTTATATATCGATAGCAAAGATAGCCAGCCAAAAGACAAGTGCTTAAAAAAATGGTATATAAACTAATCATTAAATGGTGATAACCATCTAACAAGTAAATCGCTGTGACGATGAATAATTGTAAAAAATAAAGAACAATGAGGGGCAGCTGTTCACGAATAAAAATCCTCATAACTTTGTACCCCAATTCGGCACTAAGCGATATCCTTGACCACGAATCGTCTCAATCGCATCATAAATATGTAATTCGGTTAATTTTTTTCGCACCCGTGTAACATATACATTTAATGTATTATCATCAACAAACGCCTGATCATCCCAAATTTTTTCTAATAACCGTTCACGGCTTACAACTTTCTCAACCTTTTTCATTAATTCATCTAAAATTTTAACCTCAGTATGGCTCAAATCGACAGACTGATCGTCTATTGAAAGTACTAAGCGCTCAACATCGAGCTGCAAGCCAGCGACATTTACCATTCGTTCATTACTGGCATTTGCATAAGTCCCGTACGCTCGTCTTAATTGGCTATTAATTTTCGCTGTCACAATTTCATAATCGAATGGTTTTGTAATAAAATCATCTGCCCCATTTTCAAGTGCCATCACTTGATCCATTTTACTGGCACGAGCTGAAATAAATAATATTGGGCATGTAGATATCGCTCTAATTTGGCGACACCAGTAATAGCCGTTAAACTTAGGAAGATTCACGTCTAGAAGCACAAGATGCGGGTCAAATTGCTTAAATTCCTCGGTAATTGCAGCAAAGTTAGCGACTGACTTTGTTGCAAATCCAAATTTATGTAAATGACTCTCTAGTAATGTTACTAGCTGTTTATCATCTTCAATAATAAAAATGTTGAACATATAATATTCCCCTTTTTCTCAACTGCTAATGCTAACATTGTATCAAACTATCAGTTGCAAATAAAAAAGTGCATACAAACGGAATCACAAACAGAGGCTAGGACAAAAGAATATTAACTAAAGAACTTCTGAATATTGCGCGCTCCAACCCCACTCTGGAAATGTCCTTTGCTTTCCACGGGCGGCTGATGAGCCCCCCGCAGTAGTCAACATTTATTTGCGGAGCTGATTTGTGCAATGTTCGTCTCTAGCTAACCACTTTTGAGTTTTGTCCCAGCCTCTTATGTATGCAACGGATTAAAATGACTAGATAAAGGTTTATCCGTTTGACTTGTTCTGATTAAAATGTTGATCTATGTATTTCTTTTCCTCTTCAGCTGTTAATAGGCGTGTTGCTTTTCCAACATCTCCATGTTGATATTTCCAAATTTCATTATGGGCCTTAACAGCATTGCTAAAGTCGCCTTTTTTCCATGGCTGTAAAATGCTCAACAGCATTGTTTGAAGATCATGATCAGTAAACTGTTTATTTTTTATAACATTATATAATTGATCAACTTTAGCTTTTGTAATTTCAGAAGACCCCCATTTTTCCTCTGCTGCAACTTTTTGATGTGTCATCACATGAACTTCCTGCATTAGTTCGTTTTCACTCATGTTTTGATAGTCCGGTATTTTCCCTTTTGTTGAATAGAAGCTATTGCTAATTTCTGTTTTTACTTTTGCTTCTTCGCTCTTCGTCAACTTACTTTTTGGTGCTTGAGTTGCTTCAGCTTCCCCTTTCTTCATATAAAAATATCCAATTCCAATTACCATAACAACTAATACTATTCCCGCACTAATTACCAAACCCCTTTTCATTCTACCGCCCTCCCGACAGTTGTCATTACAACATTCTATATAGAAAGTTTCAATTCCTGCTTACAGTCGCTTATCCCCTTGAAAGCAACGGCATGATACCTATAGTCAATCGCTAACAAAAAAAGACATCGCCTAGTTTCAAATGTAAGCGATGTTAAAAAATTATATAATAAGCTTTTAACTTTCTTATAAAAGGAGTAGAAAGTTAATAGCACGAATGAACAATATTGATACGGAAGTTTTTCCAGTGAGTAGATTGTCAGCTAGCAAGTGAGCAGCTAATGTACTCACCTCCAGATTAGTCTGTTATCAACAGCAATCATTGGATAAGTTTGTTGCTTAATAAAAATTCTTTTACATTATTTTTTAACTCATCATCAGTTGTTTCAATCGGAAATCTAGCACCAGTACTCCTTTTCAGCACCCTTTGATTCACAGCTTCTTTAATAGCAGTGTAAAAAGGAGTACTATAATCATAGATTGACATGAATTGCACTATTTGCTTATGCAATTCGATCGCTGCTTGTATATTGCCGCTTTGATAGTGTTCATATAGCTGTACAAACAGCTCTGACGCAAAATTTGCAATACCATTGATCGACCCTGCCGCTCCTATTTGCAGTGATGGCAGTAAATGGTCATCAAAAGCTGAGAATATCAGAAAATCTGGGCGATCTTTTTTCACAGTAATTAACAGTTGGCGAATATGGCCAATATCGTTAATCGTATCTTTCACGCCAATAATATTTTTATGATTGACCGCTAAGCGATGAATGAGTTCAGCTGAAAGACATTGACCTGTTAGTAGAGGAATATTATAAATAATGACTGGTATTGATACACATTGGGATATTTTAGCATAATAATCATATAGTTGTTCTTCACTGTAATTCCAATAATAAGGATTTACAACTAAAATCCCATCTGCACCAACAGACTGTGCATGTGTTGCAAGATCAACCACTTCTTTGAAAGCTGTGCTTCCTGTGCCAATCAATACTGGGACTCTTCCATTTACGTATGCTGTCATTTTTTCCGCATATTCTTTTCTTTCTGCGTTTGTCAATGCTGAAAACTCTCCAGTACTTCCCATTAATAAGAGTCCATGCACACGCTGATCAATCAGCCAATCTACTAATGCTTGATTTGCTTTCCAATCGATCTCTCCATGTTGATCAAATAGTGTCACGATCGGTGGAATAATTCCCTTCAGACGTTGTTCCATTTTTTCACCACATTTCTTAATGATAGGTTTAACGATAAACTGCCAACATTATGTTTAAAGAAATATTACCTTTCTCCTAATATATTGCATCCCCTTTACTGCTTAAGGATGGTAGCTGCAAATATAGGATGAGTAACGGGTTATAAAACGAAAGGCGTGTTGCTTTCAACAGGAACCCCTGCACGCTTAGTATTTAGTTCTGATGTTTTAAGTTGTGGTGCATACCTTTGAATCATTTCGTATCCAATACGGGCGCGGCGAACACGTTCCTTTGATAATGCAATAGAGGTTTCTTCTAAATGGGTGCCTGACGGATAAATATTAGGTGCATTTTTTAATCCGAATTTAATATATACTGGTGCAGCAACCCTAATAATTTCAGGGATTTCATAATGACGAATAAATCCCCCTATGTCATCTGGCACTTCTACATAGATATCGATCGGAATGTCAATCACCTTACGAATGGCAGAAAGACGTGCCAGCGTTAAATCTGTTGGAACATTAAATGTATCTGCCCCAATTTGCTCCATTAGTTTAATAGAAACAGGATTAGATTGCCCCATTTGTACGGAAATTTTGACGACTAAATCGCGAGGAAGCTCACCTAATTTTTTAAATTCGTTTACAAGCCATAACAGTCCTTCATCCGCTGCAAGGATGCTTCGTAAGCCAGCATTGCATCCCCTTTTGATGTCTTCAATTGCATAAACGAGCTGATCCATACCTTCAATCCGCTGCCCGATTATTTTGCCTCCGCTCGACCATGACATTGGATTAATATCCCAGTTTCCACGCGGCCCCACGAACAGACTAAGCTCCCTATTTTCCTGCCGACCTAAATGAACCATGCTTTCTAATTCATTATCTGTTAAAAGCATAATCCCGCTCCCCTGTGAAACACGATGAATAGGAACTTTTAGTTTAGCGGACATTTCTAATACAGCTTCAAACGACTTTACACCTTCAACACTTGGAATTTCAATCCGATATTGTGCACCATCGGAAAACGTTTTTGTAGAGGTTGGCAATTCATGATGATCGCTGCTCGGAAATCCTAATTTTTCGATAATCTCTTTTGTATGACCCATTATAGCACCTCTTATTCATTATTTTAGAAGGCTCTAGTAAATAACTTTAATAAAGAAAACGTTTTCTTTATTATGTAAATAAAAATGAAGCTATAAATATCTTATTCTTTTGTTCTATATTATAAAACATAGTTTTAAATTGTCGTTTACGAAACAAACAATACACCAATATAATAGGAATGTCAATAAATAATTTAACAAGTAAAAATATTTATAATTTAACAATAAATAGCCTAGCGATATTACATATCACTAGGTTGATATCATGCTAATCATTTTTCTCAGCTTTAAACACACGGTAACCGAGTCTATCGGCAAAGTGCATCATCATTTTGCCGTGTTCATTTAGAATGTCATTAAAATCTGAAGGTAGCTCTTCAGGCATTACATTCAATTCATTGTCTGAAAATGTATATTCCTCAATCTCTTGAAGGATCGTATTAGATTTTAATATTTCAACCTTTTTAAATCCTGCTTTTTCAAAAGCGCCTAGCCACTCTTGTTCATTAGGAAAATGTTCAATATGATATAAGCCTTTTAATTGTGCTAATTCATGAGGACGCAAATCTTCTTCTAATGTCATGTCAATACTAATTAGCTTTCCTCCTGGTTTAAGAACGCGATATAGTTCATTTAAAGCTAAAGGGATATTTGTAAAAATGATAGATGATTCAGCGATTACTGTATGAAAAAAATGATCTGGATAAGGCAGCTTTTCAAGCGATCCCTTTACAATACTTACTTGTAGTTTTTCCTTTTTCATTCGTTCCGTTGCACGTTTAATCATTTGTGGATGAATATCAATTGCATATACTTTACAATGTTTCTCCTTCGATAAATAGGCGGAAGTAAGACCTGTTCCACATCCAGCATCCAACACTTTCTCCTGTGAAGAAAAATGTTCTTTCGCTAATACCTTTTTTGTAAGGGAAAATCCTCCAGGATGGGCTGCTGATATTCCCTTATATGCTAAGGCATCCTGATAATCATATGTCATTATGTCAACTCCTTCTTTTTGTAACCATCCTATGATTTCATCCTCCGAAAGGTACTATATGTTAGGCTTGTTCGATTTGAATTCTCTCTTTCCGCACAAGCCTTGTGTTTTATAACCATTCAGTTTTTAAAAAATCACATACCATATAAGTGGTTACAAAAAAATTTATCTTTCCTGGGAGGTGCATACTATGTCACGGTATCACAGCATGTGTCGGCGAGGAATTGGCAGAGCTGTTGAAATCAGAACGATTAACGGCCGTATTCATCGCGGTATTATTGAAAGAGTTACACCAAACAGAGTGTTCCTTCGTCCTTTAGGCAGACCGAATTTAGGCGGATATGGTTATGGATACTATGGCGGTGGATACGGTTGGGGCGTAGGCTGGGGCTTCGGTTGGGGCGTAGCACTCGGCGCTATTGCAGCATTAGCCTTCATTCCATTTTTCTTCTAACATCTACACTTCGTTTATAAAAATTATATGCTCTAAATCCTTTTTTGATAAAAAAAGATCCAACATTTTGGAAATGATTTGATCTGTGAAGAATATTGCCATATGTAGTCGGAGACATTATAACTGTTAAACGTTGCACTGGAGGTTGTTAAAACGTGAACATACAACGGGCAAAAGAAATTGCTTCTTCACCTATTATGGCAAATGTAACCTATAACGGTACACAAATTTATATTCAACATGTGGATGAAAGCAATGAAACCGCAAGAATCTTTCCGCTTAACGAACCGCAATATGAACAAAGTGTTCCACTGCATCAATTAATGGAGCATTAAGATGAGGCTGGGGACAAAACTCAAAACTGTTTAGCTAAAGACGAATATTGCACGAATCAGCTTTGGAAAGCGAAGTCTATTTCCGAAGCGGGATCGGAGCGCAATATTCGGAGTTTCTTTAGCTAATATAAATGTTGTCCCTGCCTCTCATGCTGTAAACAAACTCCTTCTTAAACAGGAGATTTGTTTACAGCTTTTTTATTTGGCTGCCCAAATATGCGTAGAGGCTGATGTCTGCCTCAAGGGACCGCCGTCCGCGGGCAGTTCGGAAGCCACTCGAATTCGCCTGCAGATTCTCTCTCCCCGCTACACTCTGATTGTAAGCATCATTCATTGCGTTTAAAAAACTTATATATTATGTTGCTAATGAAATAGTAGTATTGAAAAATTCCGAGTAATCCTGTAAACGATAATCAGCGACATTACTATCGCTTTGAAATATACACGTTGCAATTCCTAATTCTTTTGCGGGTAATAAATCTAATTCTCTGTCCCCAATCACTAAATCAATTTTATGTTTTTTGTGTAAATATAAATAGGCCAATGAATCAGGCTTACGAGGAAAGCCGTCGTCAATCGTTACGATATCAACAAAATATGGATCCCATCCATAATATTTTAAGATGGCTTCAACTCCGTCTCTATGCTTATGAGTCATGATTACATTTTTATTGGCATATTTTAAAATGGCTTCTACACCATTAAACGGCTTAATTTCGTGAGGAGGTAGTTTTTTCTTTAAATTTTTAATTTTTTCTTCTTGATCGTTGGAAATGTTGTAGTAACTAATCGCGTGGGAATAAGAAATTTTCAACTTTTCGTAGATTTCTTGTTTATTCTCTGTATCTCCTAAAACTTGAGAGAGAATGTTTGTATAAGCAGGATACGTATCAAATAATGTTCCGTCAAAATCCCATAAAATATGCAATTAAACCACCCTTTTATAGTATGTTAAAATATATTGTTTTATAAAGTTTAGAGGAACCGTCCATAACAATTAACTACAACATTCGCCTTGCAATGCGATTAAGTAATTCTACACTTCTCGGAAGCACTTCTTCTTGAATATCAAACTTTGGATGATGATGTGGTGCTGGAATGTCTGTTCCAATGACCATATATGTAGCTTGACCACCATTTTTTTGAACACGTTCTATCATAAAACTCGCATCTTCACTACCAATTGAACCAGATTCTCTGAATGGCTTGAAAGAAGTAAAACCGTCCACTTGTTTTGCCTCTTCTATCGCTAAATCAACTAAGGATTGATCACATCTAATCGGAATCGCCTTACCTATCATTTCAATTTCAAACTCAAGTTCATGCATGGCCGCGCTATGTTTGACAATATCACGAACACGTTTCTCTAATTCTTCATTAACCTCTTCAGAAATAGACCTTGTTTCAATGACCATCTTTGCATAATCAGGAATAATATTTGCAGCAGTCCCTCCTTCCAAAACACCTACATTAATTCGCGTTGTGCCCGAACTGAACCGCGGAATCGCATGAATATTTAATAAAGCTGTAGCAGCTCCGAGAAGCGCATTCCTCCCTTCCTCTGGAGAAGCACCGGCATGTGATGAAACTCCTCGAAAATGGGCTGACAATTTTGTGCTTGCAAAAAATCCAGTAGATCCGCCATGAAATTCACCTAATGGAACACCTGTCCCTAAATGCTGGCAAAATAAATAATCAACATCATCAAGCATACCTTTTTGTACAATAGAATAAGCCCCTCGTACCCCTTCTTCAGCAGGTTGAAAAATGAATTTAACTGTCCCCGCAAACTGCTGATCAGCTAATTTTTCTGCAAGACCTAACCCTATTGTTGTGTGTCCATCATGTCCACAAGCATGCATGTTGCCTTCATACTCAGATCGAAAGCCTTCGACATTGGGAATATGATCAACTTCTGCACTTTCACAAACAGGTAATGCATCCATGTCGAAGCGAAATGCAACAGTTGGTCCATCAGCTTTCCCCTTCAAAACACCAATAACTGCAGTATATCCGCCTCTCATCTTTTCAATGATTTCAGGGTTGGTCCCATCTTTTAAAGCTCTATTAAAGCACGATTCAAGCACTTCATCGGATGGTAAACCACGACGTGACTTTCCATCCATTGCATCTTGCCCGTAAATCACTTCATAACCTAAACATGTTAATCGTTCAACAACCTTTGAAGCCGTTCGAAATTCTGTAAAACCAATTTCAGGATGACGATGGAAATCGCGCCTCATCGAAATAATATCCACTGTTACACTTCCCCCTCTATCGTTATTTCTAAATAATATTATACAACAGTATTGAAATAATTTTCTTTAAAATAAAATTTTTCAAATAATGATTGATAATAAATGACATGTCATTTATTATTGGAAATAGATGACACATCATTTATTTTTTTGGGGGATCGAAAAATGAAAGTACATATTTTACATACGGGAAGGGTCTATATTGATCGGGCATTAGCATATAAGGAAAAGAGCTTACATCCTTTTCCCTATACAGGTTGGCTGCGCGGGAAAAATAAAAAGATCTGGGTACCTGTATCTTCTTATTTGATTGAACATCCGAAAGGACTAATATTAATAGACACCGGCTGGCACGAAAATATGAGGAATCATCAACAGAAACATTTAGGGAAGTTAGCCTACTCTATGTTCAAAGGAGATCTTCCTGCAGGTGATTCAATCGCCGAGCAACTAAATCATTTAGGACTTAAAAGTAAAGATTTGGATATTGTTTTACTGACTCATTTACATTCAGACCATGTTAGCGGTTTAGAACATGTAAAAGACGCGAAAAAAATTCTTACAAGTGCCATAGAATGGAATGCAGCCCACAAAAAAATTGGCTATATACAATCAATGTGGCATGATATAGCTATCGACACCTTTCCGTTTTCAAGTATTCCTTTTGGTCCAACCAACCAAGGAATTGACTTGTTTGGAGATCACTCAATATATCTTGTGCATACACCTGGGCATAGTGATGGAATGATTTCCATTTTGGTTAAAATAGGTAATAAGTGGCTAGTTTTAGCAAGTGATGTCGGTTATTCGCAGCAATCATGGGAACACATGATATTACCAGGGATTACAACAAACAAAAAAGCCGCCTACCAATCATTAAAATGGATAAAAAATTTTTCCGAACGGCAAGACTGCATTCGCGTAATCGCAAACCACGATCCTAATATATTACCAGCTATTATTGAAGAACGAGATTAGGAGAAAATAAGCATGAATCCATTATTTAATGAAGCAGAAGCATTTCGATATCTTATTCTCGCTGTGCAAAGGCAAGGAAACAGAATGCTAAAAACTCAGCTAAAACATATTGGAGTTACGCCTTCTCAAGCGGAAGTTATTAGCATTTTAAAAACGAGACAACCAATTACTTTAAAAGCATTAGGAAAGCTATTAATTTGTGAAGACGGAAGCCCATCAAGATTAATTGAAAGAATGGTAAAAGACGGATTAATTAAACGGATTAAAGATGAAAAGGATTCACGATACATCCAGCTTGCTCTTACAAGTCTTGGGGAAGAAAAATATTCGCTTATTATCGAAGCTGAAATACAATTGTATAAGACTTTGGAAAACATTTATACAAAAGAAGAACTTCAGCAAACAAATAATATGTTAAGTAAACTATTAAGCGGCACACCGCTATTTGAAACGATGGTTGAACGAGGTTTTAACACAATAAAAGCATTAAATGAAAGGACATAATGATGAAAGCAAAAAAAAATGGAAATCTATTTGAATTTGAACTACCAAATAAGTTGAATGGAATGACGATTGAAACGATTTTAAAAGAACATTGGTCTACCCCAAAGAAAATGTTGCACCAATTTAGAATGGATAAGGCTGTACAAATTAATGGGGAAAATCTCAGCTGGAACAAGCCATTGAAAGCTCATGATCTTTTTTCCATTGCCATTTTTAAAGAAGAAGATTTTGGAGTAGTTCCTGAATATCATCCGGTTGAGATTCTCTATGAGGATGAGCATTTGCTCGTTGCCAATAAACCTGCAGGAATGGATACTCATCCAAACGTAGAAGGACAAACAAACACATTAGCAAATGCAATTGCCTTTCATTATCAACAAAATGGTGAAGCATGCAGAGTCCGCCATGTACACCGACTTGATCACGATACAACTGGAGCAGTGCTATTTGCAAAACATGCATGGGGTCATGCAATTCTCGATCATTTGCTGAATAAGCGAGAAATTAAAAGAACATATTGGGCACTTGTTCATGGAACACCCCACCCGCTTTCAGGTGTAATCACACAACCAATTGGACGTGACCGCCATCATCCGACTAGAAGAAGGGTTTCTAAAACAGGGCAGGCTGCGAAAACAAATTATGCCGTTAAACAGCAATTTCATAAGCAACAATTATCACTAGTTGAATGTACGCTCGATACTGGGAGAACACATCAAATCCGAGTGCATATGAGCTCTATTGGTCACCCAATTGCTGGAGATACATTGTACGGCGGAAAAACAATTTTTCAAAGACAAGCTCTCCACGCTCGTAAACTTAATTTGATTCATCCTTTTACGGAAAACGCAATTGAATGCATTGCACCATTTCACGATGAACCAGCGATTTTCGAGGATTATGTTAAACAAATACAGTAAAAATCCATCATCTGCGGATACATTATGATCGTTTCAGTTGATGCCTCTAGATAGCAACCAAAAATATTCATTAACAGAGCAGAATCCTCTTTAAAAGATTTGCAGTCAGGCAAATATTTATTTTTTAAAATTTCAGGTATGATTTCTGCTATAGGGGCTCGCTTTCCTCGGGAAGTTTGGAAAGCCTCCTCGTCGCAAGTTCCCGCAGGAGTGTCGCCCCTTGCGTTCAATCACCAAGTGATAAAAGTTTATCGTAAGAATCTTTACTTTATAGGTTTTTGCTTATGTTTTCTCTTCAAGAATATATGAGCATGATGAAAGATATACAGTTATTCAGGAAATTCTGCTTCAGTAATAGGCCGAGTCAAAACGTTCACCTGTTTATCCACGGGAAACTCCCTGTAAAATCACCAATCCTCATTCTATATATCTAATAAAATCTCCTTTACACAAAATTGATAATGATTATCAATATCTGTTATAATGATGTCATCAAATGCAGGAGGTAAAGAGAATGTTTATTATGCATGCTAGTTTTGAAGGAAGTAAAGAAAATGAGGATAGATTAATCGCTAAATGTAAAAAAACGAAAGCTGAGAATGCACATGCTGAAGGCATTCTTTCAACAGAAATTTGGAGAAAAAAACATCGTGATCGTATTGAGTATGCAATCGTTACAAAATGGGAATCTGAAGAAAACTTTAAAGCATGGATTTCCCGTGAAGAACATGTTCAAGAGCATAGAGAAATGCAAAAGGCAAAAAAAGAAGGAACCCCACAAGTTCAATTAAAGAAAACATTGCGCTCCTATGAACTAGCTGACATTTAAAAAGCAATTCTTTTTATTCTTTTAGCATTACTGACCATTTATCAATAAATTTCGGTCTAATTTATTGATATAAGGCTTATAAAAAAGAGATGCCTATGTACTCTCTTTTTTTAAGCTTTATTAAGGCTGACATTGAATGAATTGCTATGTTTATTGAATACTAGGAAATAGAATGATGTTTATTCTTTTTCTTTCTGCTATCAATGATTGTAATGACTGAGTAAATGCCAAAACAAATTGGCATGCTGATGCTTGTCATGAAAAGTTTGGTACTTTCCTGCAAATTTGTTGCCCGAATGATCATTTCTGGTACTATTAGTATGATTAGAATCATAATTGGAAACCACGCTTTAATCCAAAAAGAAACCGTAATGAAAAAAATAAGCGAAAGAATAATCATAACGATTTTTCCGATCGTCCCGAAATAAATCATTGGTGTTTCAACAACTTTATTTACATAGATGAACCCAATAAAGACGGCAATTTGCATAAACGCAAGAAGAATAATAATCAACATTTCTTTTATTCTAGACATTTTTGTAGCCGCAAGTCTTCTAAATGAGAATGCGATAATCAGCATTAAAAGGATGAATAGAACAGGATACCCGCTTAATTGTAAAATGGAGTACGCCAAATTTCCTTTCAGTGCATCATCCATAATCATATAGGCTAAGGCACCAAAAATAATAATCGGAACATACTTTAAAAACCCAATAAGATCAAAAGACATTTCATTCGCTAATTGTTCCATATAGTCTTTTGGAGACTTGCCAATGATTTCACCTATATTTTTTCCTTGTTTCTCAGCCTCATATAAATGATCCTCTAACTCCTCCACTAATTCCTTAACTTCTTTTTCATTTTTCCCGCTTGAAATTAAGTAAAGTCTTAAACGCTCTAGAAAATCTTGGCTTTTCACTGACAACTTCATTCTTCATCCCCCCTGTTCCAATAATCGAGCTACACTATTTGAAATGACTTCCCAATGTTCTTTAAACTGCAGCAATTCTTTCTGACCCTTCTCCGTAAGAGAATAATATTTTCTCCTTGGGCCGCCTGATGAAATCTTATGTTGGCTCGTAGTGACAAGCCCCTCTTTTCTCATTCGCAATAATAACGGGTAAATGCTCCCTTCACTCACCATAGTAAACCCATATTCGGATAATTTTTCCATCATTTCGTAACCGTATGTTTCTTTCTTCGCAATAATGGATAACAAACACCCTTCTAGAATCCCTTTTAAAATCTGGGTTGAAGACAAATATATTTCCTCCTTCGCAACTATATTGCAAAACAACACAGTTATCCAAAAAAACATAATGCAACTATATTGCATTACAAGGATAGCATAACAATGATTAAAATAAGATGCAAAATATTTTTGACTATTAGTATAATGACTTATTTTATCATTTCTTTTATTTTATCTTTAATTTTAAGCCAAAGAGCCCCTATACCTACTAAAGTAAGAAAGGTCAAAACTAAAACGATCAATTCATTAATGAAATGTATCAATGTCTATCTCCTCATCTGCTATCATTTTATATCTAATAATACGTATTGTTCTAATTTAAGTTTCAAAAATCAGGAAAAATGATGTAGAACAAATAGGAAATGCACCCCAAATTTGAGGTGCATTTCCGTTTCTCGAATATTTCAACTTATAATTGAAATTGAGTTGTTTTTGCATTAATGTTCATGGCTAATTGATGTTGAGCTTGAACCATATCTGCTGTCTCTTTAATAGCTAAGGAAACTTCTGATATATTATTTAAAATTTCATCTGTTCCAGCAGCTGATTGCTGACTTGTAGCAGATACATTTTGAATTGCCATATTTACTTCCTCAATCGCACTTGCCATCTCTGTCGTTGCTTGGGCAATTTCATTTGACATTTGATTAATAAATTCCGCATCTTTTTCGTACTGAACACCGATTTTCACTAATTTTTCATAGTCAGGTTGTACCTTCGTATCAACATAGTCTAATATTTCTTTAGAGTTGGCAGTCAAGTTTGAAAATGCCTGTTGAACTTGATGGGTGATTTCACGAATATTATCAACAGATTTTGAAGATTGCTCAGCTAACTTTCTAATTTCTTCCGCAACAACTGAAAAACCTTTGCCTGCTTCACCTGCCCTCGCTGCCTCTATTGAAGCATTTAAAGCTAAGAGATTCGTCTGATTTGCAATGTTTCCGATCGTATCTGCCAATAGTTTAATTTCATCCACTACTTTCGCTTGTTGGATCGAGTGCATAATTTTTTCTGCCTTTTCAGTATACATATTATGAGATGAAATAGCCGCCGATTTTGCATCTTCTCTCACTTGCGTTGCCCGCACTTTAATTTCTTGAACGATATGCTCTCCTTCATTTGCTTTTTCAGCTAATGTTTTCGTTCCAGATTCAATTTGTTCTATTGATGCACTGATTTGTTGAGTAGTAGCACTCAATTCTAATGAACCGTGCGCCATCTCATTTGTTGTTTCCTTTACATCTTCCATTATGTAAATAAGTTCTGTCATCGTTGCCGATAATTCATCGGAGTTAGAATCTACATCATATATGCCTTTCTTTAATTCCCCAACGAGCTCTCGAATATGGTTAGTCGCCTTATGAAATGACTCGAAAATCGTACCGAAATCATCATTACTTTTTATTTTAGCGATATTCGCAAAATTTCCGGATTCTAAATCTTGCACATATTGTTTCATTTTTGCTACTCTAGCCGTTAAACGAATCGATGACCATAAGCCTAATACAATCAATGCAATTACGCCAATGATGATGATCCATAGCTTTACATATTCATTTTTCGTTAAAAGACTTGTTAACAAAAAAACACTGATGATTATAGATGGTAATACATATGTTTTAAATGTACCTGACGTAATCCCTTTTATTTTCATCTGACGCCCCCCCTTAAAAATAACCCTCTTTAATATTTATATAGCATTGCACAAGCTGCCGTACCTGCCCCCACTGACCAAAAGATGACATAATCTCCTTTTTTAACCTGACCTGTGCGTACTGCACGCTCAAACGCCATAAAAGGACTAGCGGAGCCTGTATAGCCATAATCAGTGCCGACAATTGGAAACTTCTTAATATCCTCATTAAACGTTTCTTTTACTTTATATATATTTTTCCTTGATAGCTGTGAAAAACAAAAAGCTTGTACCTCATTCGTTGAGACGTGATTACGCTTCAGTAACTTTTCAATCAGTTCTACAGTAGACATAAAAGCATTATCATTATTCACATTTTCCCATTTAATTTTCTTATCCCGATCAGCAATGTTTGCATTAAACATATTCGAAACGCCGCATGCTGGAAATGTAATTTTATCTATCGATTCAGTATTTACTTTATAAGCAGAATCAATAAATCCGCTGTTGTCTGTTTGATTTTTTTCTAAAATGACTGCAGCAGCTCCGTCTCCAAAGCTTGCATATGTTACGGCATCCTCTTCATTTGCATAGCGATGCATCTGCTCTGAGCCGACAATTAAAGCACGTTGGATATTTGGATTTGCTAGCATATTACGGCTAACTTGTTCGACAGCAACAACCATTCCAACACAGGCAACATTCATATCGTACACAATAACCTCTTCTTTCCCTTGTAAAGCCTGATGGATCGCAACAGCATTAGGGGGCCAAAAATATTCAGGTGTTCCAGATACAAACACAATCATATCTAAATCTTTTCCCGATAAACTGCTTTCTTCTAAAACTTGTTTTGAAGCTGCAATCGCCATCGTTAAAGTCGTTTCTGTTTTATAATCTGCAACATAACGATTCTCGCGGCCAAGAGCGTCAAGCAAACGGCCGATATCATTGCCTTGACGCTGAAAATGTGTAACGTAATAGTCATTATTCATAACCTTTTTTGGATGGTACACAGATACTTCTTTTAAAATGACATTTGTTGACATTTTTTAATCTCCTTATGTTTCATCATGCAACATTCATCTTTAAATAACTTTAACTATGCATTGAAACATTCAATGCTTCTTGTAAACTATCAATAAATTCTCCGGAAAAATTCACTTTCTTTGCAATCCTTTTAAGCTGCAATCGTGGTGTGACACTTTCCGGTTTAACCATTAAAATATTTTTAAATCCTAAACTCATATATAGACCATAGCTCGTTTCTAAAACTGGTAAAATCTCGGTTTTAAACGTTCTTAATTTAGCCGAATCAACGATCAAGGTGAACTGATTGACTTGAATTTTTGCAACTTCCTTCTTTAGATCCGCTACAAAGTTAGAAGCCTTCTCAGTTTCTGCAAATCCGCCTAAAGTAATAATAAATGCCTTATTCTTATGATCAACTTGAAATTGTGCCATCGTCTTCTGTCCTCTCCTTAATTGAAGGGGCTGAATTCAAATACGAAGACACCGCCTATTTAATCATAAAAAAAGAGACATACCTATACCGATAAGTGTCTCATTTCATCATATAATCGGTAACTGGCTGACATAGTGTTGGCAACACGTTAGTCCCTATAGCTTTGCGTCTTCATTTTTCAATGAATTTGCCCTTTTCGTATTCATTTTTTGAAGTCCTATTCTCATTATAATAGTAATACCTGCCTTTTCAAGAAATTTATTTACTTTTTTCGACAAAATTTAACATTTTTTTCATATTGTATGGCTGTATCGTACCTGTTAGTTTTATAGTTTTATGTATAAAAACGGCATTAAATAGTTTAAAACAAAAAGCTGTAAACAAACTTAATTTCCAGGAAGATTGTCTACAGTCCGGAAGCTGGGACAAAAGCATGTTAGCTAAAGACAACTCGAATATTGCGCTCCAACCCCGTTCTGGCAATATACTTCGCTTTCCGCAGGCGGCTACGTATATTTCTGGAACTGATTTGTGCAATGTTCGTCTTGAGCTAACCACTTTTGAGTTTTATCCCAGCCTTTTCCAAATATTAATTGCGAGCTGGACTGTTAGCGTCGCGTTTATCATTCAGCATCGCCTTCTGGTCTACTCGCTTATAAATCTGTTCTATTTCCTCTTTATTCCCCAATATTTGTTGCCGATTCTCATCTATCAATGTTTGAAATGATTGATTTTTCAAATGCAACATGCGGCATTATCCCTTTCAGTATTTAATTATTTTGAACGCCTTTCATTACCTGATACTCTTTTTCTAAAACTGTTAGCGGCAGCTCATATAGCTGTTTATCATATTTTTTATAAACACCTAAATCTAATAATTTATGGATTAGTTGTGATTTTTTAAGTTCGACAGACTTTCTTAATAGATTTCCCATTTAAGCTTCACCTGCACTTTTTTGATATTGATAATCATTATCAATTAAAATTATATCGAAGATTACTTGTCAGGTAAAGAGGAAATTAAAAAAGGCTTTCTTACGTACAAAAAAGGCAGCAGGGAAAGCAGCTTCAGAGGTTCGCTTTCCGCGGACGTTCAGGGGGCCTCACCCTCTAAATATTTTACAAAGAAAATGTAATCGGGAACTCAACTACTCCGAACATTTGCGGGGCAGGTGTTCTTTTAATTTGTGCCGCTTCTTTCAAACGAATATTGGTAAAATGAGTAAACATTTTTTCAAACGCGATCTGTGCTTCTAAACGCGCAAGCGGTGCACCTAAGCAAAAATGAATGCCCTTTCCAAAGCTCAAATGTTGATTTGGCTTTCGATCAATTTGAAAAGTATTTGCAGCAGGGAACTTTGCTTCGTCACGATTTGCTGAGCCAACCCATGCTACGACAATATCACCTTTTTTTATTGACTCGCCTTGCAGCTCAATATCTTGCTTTGCAATCCTTGATGGAGCTTGAACCGGTGAATAATAGCGGAGTACTTCTTCTACCATTGAAGGGATTAAAGAAAGATCACTCTTCGCTTGTCTTTGAATGTCGGGTATCTCTGTCATTAAACGAACACCATTGGTAATCAAATTAGTGGTTGTTTCATTGCCGGCAGCTAATAACAGAATACTGAAATCTAAAATTTCTGTTTCTGTCAGTTTATTTCCGTCAATTTCGGCCGAAAGCAATGATGAAATAATATCATCTTGAGGATGAAAACGTCGCCGTTCTAGGATGTAAGACAAATATTCTTTTAATTGCTGGTGAACATCTTCCTGCTCACGTTTTACCGCTTCATAAACTTCCGGCTGAGGATCTTCCACACCTTTTACTAGTATATCAGACCATACTTTGAACTTTTCTCGGTCTTCAGCCGGTACTCCCAATAAATCGGCAATGACAATGACTGGCAGAGGCATCGCCATGTCATCAATCATCTTCATTTCGCCTTGGTCCAATACATTACTTATTAATTGCTCAGTTATTTCCTGAATCCGTGGTGCCAGCTCCTTAATCGCACGGGGTGTGAATCCTTTGTTGACAAGATCGCGCAATTGTTTATGACGGGGTGGGTCCATTCGTAACATGTTATCTCTTCTAATTAATCGCTGCTGTTCGGAAGAAAATAATTCATAATGTTTAAGAACGTAATCGACATCCTCATATAGAAATATATCCCAACAATTTCTTTCTTGATCATAACGAACGGGGCTATGTTTACGAAATTCCTCGTATATTGGAAAAGGATTTAACTTTTTCTCCAAAGTATCCAATTCCTTCATAAAAGTAACCGAGGCAAGATTAACTACTTTCATTTTTGTCATCATAAATTCCCCTTTCATTTGGACAGCATTTATCATCTAGTTTATTTTTAGATGATTAAAAAAATTAAGTATAAGATTTGCGCCGACTTTCCAGTTCAGAAAATATTTGTAATATTGAAAATTTTAATCATATTCTCTTTTACCTATTTAAAATGTATGGAGATTCTATTCAAATGCATGCGGGTTGCCATTGAAAGGACGATCTGCAATTTTTATAGACTCTGAAGGACATCCTTCAAAAGCATCAACGATATCATCTATGAACTCATCAGGAACAGCTTCAGTACCTTTATTATCATCTAGCAAGACAAAGGAAATCCCTTCGTCATCATACCCATAAATATCCGGTGCCACGGCCTCACAAGATCCGCACGCGATACATGTTTCTCTATCAACGATTGTATACTTCGCCACATCCTTTTCCTTCTTTCTTTTTCGAAATGGTCGTGCATAAAGAACATTTTTAAGACATACGAATATGAATAATTACTTATAAACAGTGAAAAATAGATTTCTGCATGCTTCTCCTCCTTGCTATTGGACTCCAAACTTTCTTGATACAACTTGCATTATACAAGTTGTGGATATATATGAAAAGAGACCATGTATTCATTTTAATTGCTTTGAAAAATGAAGAAAATAGCCTGATCGTAATAAAGCTCAGATCCTATACTTTCACCATTATTTATGAAAATGAGTAATGATTATCCAACATTTACTGACATGATCAATTTACCAAAATGACTATAGAAAGGACTCTAACATCGTCGTTAAAGCCCTCATTCTCCTTTCATCCATTAAACAAAATCAGCGGAAAACCCAAATATACTGTGCCTTATGTTATTACAGGTAGGCGCACAGTAAAGGTTGTCCCTTCATTCAATTTGCTTTTCACCTTCATTTCACCATGATGATGATCAATAATCTTATATGTAACCATTAACCCTAATCCCGTTCCTGTTTCTTTCGTCGTAAAAAATGGTTCTCCTAGACGCCTTAACTGTTCATCTGTCATCCCTATGCCATGATCTTGAATAGAAATATCAACGGCCTCTTCGCTATTCTCGACAATAATTTTAATAGTTCCCCCGTCAGGCATAACTTCAATCGCATTTTTGATAAGATTAATAAACACTTTTTTTAATTCTGCGTTTACTCCATCTACAATAATTGTTTCATTTAAAAAGCTTGTATCAATAGAAATACGTTGCTTAGAAGCCTCCGTACCTAATAGGGCGATAACATTTTTCAAAAGCTCTTGTATATCAACAGGAGAAAAATCTACATTATACGGTTTGGCAAGTGTAAGAAACTCACTAGAAATAACATCGATCCTCTCTAATTCGCTCTCCATAATGTTAAGAAATTTATCATTAGGAACTGTTCCTGAGCGAAAGAGCTGTACAAATCCCTTTAATGAGGTTAACGGATTTCTTATCTCGTGTGCAATCCCAGCCGCAAGCTGACCGACAACATTCATCTTTTCCGCTTGAATCATTAAATCCTCTGCTTGTTTACGTTCTGTTACATCTTGAATAATGAGTTGCTTTGCGACTCTATCTCTAAAAATAATTGGAATTGAAACAATTTCTGTATGAATCTCTCTTCCGTCTAAGTTTTTCCAGGTGCTATTTAATCTCGCATGTTTCCCTCCAAACTTAGTAAGAATTTTATATTTCTCTATGAACTCTGGATAAAGCATATCGTATATACTTTTTCCAAGTAATTGATCTTTAGTATGAGCGCCAAACAACTTTAATGCCGCTTCGTTTGCAAAAACCCATTTATCATCTTGTAAAACAGCAATCCCGTTTGTTGAAGATTCTACTAATCTTTGATATTGTTTTTTCGTATCTCGTATAACCCTTTCGGCTTGCTTTCTTTCTGAAATATCCCTGCAAACCGACAATGTAAATGTTTCACCATCCATGACTACATTATGGGTTTTAATTTCAACCGGAATAAGCGTACCATCTTTGCAAACATGCATCGTTTCGAATATGAGTGTTTCAGTGCTCATGATGCTTTCTAATATTTGTATAAGCTCTTCTCTTTCATGATAATCGATATCAAAGGGAGACATGTTTAACATCTCTTCACGGGTATAGCCTAATCTTTTATAAGCAATCTTATTAACCTCAATAAAATTCCCCGAAACCCCTTCCTTATCTATTTTCAAATAATAAACAGCATCAGAAATATTATTAAACAACTGCTCGAACCGTTGCTCGCTTTCATTAAGATACTTGCTAATTTCTTTCGTAGTACTTAGTTCTGATTTCAACTTCTCATTTTCTATTTTTAATTGATCAATTTCATGAAGTAGTTTATCTTTTTCTTGATCATATCCAAGTTCCATGACATCCAATTTATTTCACCGACTTCCTACCTTTACCACTACTTTCTATATTATAATTGAAAATTAGTCTTGTATATTAGGAAATTTTCCCCATTCCCTAAAAAAAGATAACCCACCAAAAAAGAAAGCCTATGTTGAAGTAATTTATTGATGTTTTTGACCTATTTTTGCTTTTATCTAGTCAATTCGCTAGATGAAGAAAAACATTTGTTTTAAGGGAAATAATACAAAAAGCGATATGACCGTTTGCCAAAGATTAAAATAAAATATGAATCTGTGTATCCATAACGAAAGTACTATATTTTATTTTAAAATACTATATCAATAGTTTGCTTGCAGTCTTCTATGTTAAATAGACAGTTTTCCAAAGCTAACACTCGAGTCCGAAGGCTAAAAAACAGGACAAACCCCCATAGATTCATTGGGGGTTCGTCTGCACTCTGCGTTATTGAAACTAGTTACTTTAAAAGTTGCTAACAATTATCCTGCCAATTTTTTATCCTTATCCTTTTCTTCTTTATGTTTGTCATCAATTTTGCTAAAAATAAAAGCGAGAATGGATCCTGAAATATTATGCCATACACTAAAAATAGCACTTGGAACAGCTGCTAATGGTGAAAAGCTTGTAGAGGCAATTGCTACTCCTAATCCAGAATTTTGCATTCCAACTTCCATTGCAACTGCTTTTTGCTTAGATAAGTCCATTCCAAATAAACGTGAAAAGAAAAAGCCGAGACAATAACCAAGAATATTATGGAGGATTACAACGGCAAAAATAAGTAAGCCTGTTTTGGCAATTTGTGCTTGAGCACCTGCTACAACTCCTGATACGATCAATACAATTGCAATAACAGATACGAGCGGCATTGCTTTCGTACTCGCAGCAGCTTGCTTGCCAAAAAACTTTTTAATTAGAAATCCAAGACATAATGGAACGATAATTACTTGAACGATAGATAAGAACAATGAACCGACGCTAATATGTACCCATTTACTAGCTAATAGAAAAATAAGCAAAGGAGTAAAGATTGGTGCAAGAATTGTAGAAACCGATGCAATCGAAACGGCTAATGCTACGTTCCCCCTTGCCAGAAACACCATTACATTGGAGGAAGTACCGCTCGGACAACAGCCAACAAGTATAACCCCTACTGCCACTTCTTTCGGCAAATGTAACCCTACTGCCAATAAAAACGCCAGTAGCGGCATAATAATAAAATGTCCTACAACTCCTAAAGCAACCTCTTTCGGCCTGCGAAATACTTCTTTAAAATCTGCTGCTGAAAGGGTAAGCCCCATCCCAAACATTACAATTCCTAGTAACGGAACAACATAGCCCCCCAACCATTTAAAGTTTCCAGGATACATATAGGCTAATACCGCTACAATAATCACCCAAAATGTAAATGTCTTACCTGCAAATCTGCTGACTTTCTCGATTGCTCCCATACTTACCTCCTATGCATTTATCTGAATAAAATTAATTTTACTATAAAATTAGAATTTTGCAATAATATTTTTGTTATAGATTCTTACAACTTATTTTCGCTTCAGGATACTCGCTTTCCACGGAGAAATGATGGGTATCCTCGGTGCTGCTCGGAGGGCACTGAAAAAGTCCATTAAATTATTAGACGGTTAAAGGTTGAATAAATTAAACCTTTAACTGTCTTTTTAGCTTATAATAATGATATTAATT
>NZ_JAAIWK010000028.1 GCF_011008565.1 Heyndrickxia ginsengihumi | reverse complement strand
GCAGTTTGTTGTCTGAACTAGAACAACAAACTGCCTTTTTTCTGCCTTTGCTAAATCAATTTATATAAAAACGTAAGATTTTCAGTGGCCTCCGTGCAACGCCGAGGAGGCTCAGCATCCGCCTGCGGAAAGCGAGCATCCTGAAGCGAAAATCAATCTTCTTTTGGAAAACAGTCATAAATTATGATATCACTAATTGACCAATTAACCCTATTTCGGTTAAGCTATACATAAGCGAAAGGAACGGAATTTTTGATTTAAATACTCTTAAATCATGATTTGGGACCGGTGTAACAAATAGAACTTAAACAGTTATTACTTTTTTAACGTATCTTCAACATCATGATCAATGAGTTTTTATATAGCAATAAAGAAGAGTGAACGGTTTGTTAAATAGAAAGCTTATTTAAGTTTTAAATAATTGCATAATAACGATTGTTCTACTCTGCCATTTTTTTCAACATGGGAGGAATCGTAATTTGAAAAAGGAAAAAAACGAAACTATCAAAGTCATTCCTTTAGGAGGAGTTGGGGAGGTAGGAAAAAATTTATATGTAGTTGAAGTGGATGATGACATTTTTGTCCTTGATGCAGGGCTCATGTTTCCTGAGGATGAAATGTTAGGTATTGATATTGTTATTCCTGATTTTAAATATTTAGAAGAAAACAAGCATAAAATCCGAGGAATATTTTTAACTCATGGCCATGAAGATGCTATTGGCGCACTTCCATATATGCTAATGAAGTTAAATGTTCCTGTGTATGCAACAAAATTAACGATTGCGCTTGTAAAAGAAAAATTAAAAGAAGTAAAATTAAAAAAATCTATTCAATTTGTTACCATTCATGCAGATACTGTTTTGCATTTTGATTCTGTAGATATTCGCTTTTTTAGAACAACTCACAGTATCCCTGATTCGGTTGGAATTTGCATTCATACTTCAGAAGGAAATATCGTTTATACTGGGGACTTTAAATTTGATCAAGAATTAAAAGGGCCATATCGCTCAGAAATCGGAAAAATGGCCAATATTGGTGATGAAGGTGTTCTTTTCCTTTTGTCTGACAGTACAGAAGCTGAGCATCCTGGTTTGACGATCAGAGAGTCTATTGTGGCAGAAGAAATATCACATGCCTTCTTTGAAGCAAAAGGCAGGATTATTATAGCTAGTTTTGCATTAAACTTAATTCGTATTCAACAAATTTTAAACTCTGCATGTGAAACAAATCGAAAAGTAGCGATTGTAGGTAAATATTTGGAGAGAATATACAAAATTGCAATAAAATTAGGATATTTAACTGCGGAAGCCGATAATCTCATTATCCCGATACATGATATTTCAAAATATGATGATCATGAATTAGTTATTTTGACAACAGGTAGTCAAGGTGAGCCGTTTTTAGTTTTACAAAAAATGGCTAAAAATTCCCATAAATATGTAAACGTAAAAAAAGGGGATACAGTGTTCCTTGCTGTTTCGCCATCTCCGGGATTAGAACTATTTGTAGCAAAAACGGTTGATATGCTTTATCGTGCGGGTGCTACAGTTTTTTCAAGCAAACGAAATATTCACGTGACAGGTCATGGTTGCCAAGAAGATTTAAAATTAATGTTAGGTTTAATGAAACCAAGATATTTTATCCCTGTTCAAGGTGAGTATAGAAGTTTATATACCCATGCAAAGTTAGCACAGCAAGTTGGTATCCCAAAAGAGTCTATCATTATTTCTAGTAATGGCGAGGTTATTGAATATAAGCAAGAAAAACTGACGATTAGCGGACGTGTTCCATCAGGAAATATTTTAGTGGATGGAAGTGGTGTCGGTGATGTTGGAAATATTGTTTTACGAGATCGTCGTCTATTATCGCAGGATGGTATTCTCATTGTAGTCGTTACATTAGATAGACTGCGGAAAACAATCGCAGCGGGACCAGAAGTCATTAGCCGTGGATTTGTGTATGTTCGGGAGTCAGAAAAACTTATTAGCAACTCTGTCAGTCTTGTGAAAGATATTGTTGAGCATAATATGTCTCAAGATTCATTCGATTGGACAAGTATTAAACAAGATATTCGTGATCAATTAAGCTCATATTTATTTGAAAAAACAAAGAGACGTCCGATGATTTTGCCAATCATTATGGAAGTGTGAAAGGTAACGCCGATTTAATATCGGCGTTTTTTATATATCTGTAAGTATTAAATTCCGGTAGAAGTAGATACTAAAATGTAAAGTGACATGTTGTCAGTATGTGAGACAATCAATGATCTGTATATGTTTTATGTAATTATGTAAAGGGGGGCTCATTATGGAAGAGCAGCCATTGCCAAACAAAGATGAACAGAAAGATCAAACATCACCGCTTATTGAAAAGATCCAACAATTAGGTCAAACGAACGTTCCTCAGCTTGCCCAGGATTCTCCAATTCATTGTTTAACGATCGTTGGACAAATTGAAGGACATATGCAATTGCCGCCGCAAAATAAGACAACAAAATATGAGCATTTGATTCCGCAATTAGTTGCAATCGAACAGAATCCAAATATAGAAGGATTGCTTGTTATATTAAATACAGTAGGTGGAGATGTTGAAGCAGGGCTAGCTATTTCTGAAATGCTTGCATCATTATCAAAGCCGACCGTTTCAATTGTGCTAGGCGGTGGACATTCTATCGGTGTTCCAATTGCTGTCTCTTGTACACATTCCTTTATTGCAGAAACAGCAACGATGACAATCCATCCAATTCGACTAACAGGATTAGTGATTGGTGTGCCGCAATCTTTTGAATACCTAGACAAGATGCAAGAAAGGGTTATTAAATTTGTGACACAACATTCTAATGTTGAAGAAGAAACTTTTAAAGATCTTATGTTTGCAAAAGGTAATTTAACCCGCGATATCGGTACAAATATTGTTGGTGCTGAAGCGGTACAATATGGCTTAATAGATGAAGTTGGCGGGATCGGTAAAGCGATGAAAAGGTTAAATGAATTAATCGAAGTTAAAAGAGAAGAACAAAACAAGGGGGGACTCATTCAATGATTTTGCATACGATGATGCCAAAAGAAATGATTTTCCCAACAGATTCACTAGAATTTACGAAGCAAGAAATGATCGCTTATAATGGCGTTCCAATACTGGCTGAACAGGTGGAGCAAGGGTATCGAATTATACGCATTTTAAGTAGCAATCCGAATGACTATCTACAAGCTGAATTGATGCCAGGAACACTATTGAATCATTCCATTGTTTGAAAGAAATTCCTCAATTGGATATTGGTATGCTATAATAGTATAGTAAAAAGTAAAAGCAGCCAGATTTGGCTGCTTTCTTACATAGAGCGAAATTCCAATTGTGTTTTTATATATTGAAGGTGATCATATGGCAAAAAGAAAGCGTAGAAGAAAAAAGAGTACACAACAAATTAAATTGAATATGAAGTTTGAACTTATAGGTATCGTATTTATTGTTTTAAGTATATTTGCGCTTGCCGATATTGGAAAAACTGGAACAACGCTCATTTTATTTTTTCGCTTTTTCTTTGGACAACTATATTGGGTTGCTATTTGGAGTCTTATTGGCTTAGCTGGTTATTTAATGATTAAACGAAGTTGGCCGCAATTTTTCAAACCTCGTTTAATAGGATATTATCTATTGCTTATTAGTATTTTACTATTTTTCCATGTAAATATGATCGCAGTTTTATCTAATCAGCATAAATTGGTCGGCAACAGTGTCATTTTTAATACACTGCGAGTTTGGCATCAAGAAGAACAATTATGGTGGGAAGTAGTACTTGGGCATTCAGTTAAAGTAAATGTATTTTCCTATGATCTAGGCGGGGGAATTATTGGCGCCGTTTTATATGCTGCTTCGCATTTTCTTTTCGATGCCTTAGGTACAAAAATACTTTGTGTTGTTTTAATCATTATTTCCCTCATGCTTCTTACTGGAAAGTCTATCAGTCCTTTTCTAGAAAAAATGAGTATAAAATGCAAACAATTTTTTGAGGACCAGTGGTCAAAGTCAAAAGGCGATTTGTCTGATTGGCGAGCAGAAAAAAGGGAAAAAAAACAATTAAGAAAATCGAAACGTGCTGCTAAAGAAAAACAAGTTCCAATATCAGAAGAACAGCATGAGGATACACAGGAGGAAGTGGTTGCTCCTATTATATCTAGTTTTACTGAACAGTATACGCCTGCTGCAGAAGAACAGCCTGAGCAGTCGAGTAACGATCAAACAATAACTGATACAGTGGAACAAGAGGAGGAGGAAGAAGCTCCGCCAATATTATTTACTGAATATGAGAATGAGGACTACCAACTACCGCCGATTACGCTGTTAAAAAGACCGCGTTCAACAGATCAAAGCAATGAATATAAAGTTATTCATAAAAATGCGGCTAAATTAGAAAGGACTTTCCAAAGCTTTGGAGTAAAAGCCCGAGTAACACAAGTTCATTTAGGACCAGCAGTTACAAAATATGAAGTTCATCCTGATACAGGCGTAAAAGTAAGTAAAATTGTCAGTTTAAGTGATGATATTGCCCTTGCTTTAGCTGCTAAAGATATCCGGATGGAAGCGCCTATTCCTGGAAAATCGGCAATTGGTATTGAAGTGCCAAATTCTGAAGTTGCCGTCGTTTCTTTAAGAGAAGTATTAGAAGGCAAGGAACATGAATCAGCTTCGAAGCTACAGATTGGCTTAGGTAGAGATATTACAGGACAAGCTGTTTCTGCAGAATTGAATAAAATGCCGCATTTACTCGTGGCTGGTGCGACTGGTAGCGGAAAAAGTGTTTGTATAAATGGAATTATTACAAGTATTCTTATGCGTGCAAAACCGCATGAAGTAAAATTGATGATGATTGATCCAAAAATGGTTGAATTAAATGTATATAACGGAGTGCCACATTTATTGGCACCTGTTGTTACAAATCCAAAAAGAGCATCTCAAGCTTTGAAAAAAGTGATCAATGAAATGGAACGTCGTTACGAGCTATTTTCACATACTGGCACAAGGAATATTGAAGGATATAATGAGTATGTGAAAAAGATGAATATTGAAACAGGGGAGAAACAGCCACTGTTACCATATATTGTCGTCATTATTGATGAATTGGCCGATTTAATGATGGTTGCTTCTAGCGATGTTGAAGATTCTATTACAAGACTTTCACAAATGGCGCGGGCTGCTGGTATTCATTTAATTATTGCTACACAGCGTCCATCTGTTGATGTCATCACTGGTGTTATTAAAGCAAATATTCCATCGCGAATTGCTTTTGCTGTTTCATCTTCGACAGACTCGAGAACGATTTTGGATATGGGGGGAGCTGAAAAACTTCTTGGGCGAGGTGATATGCTCTTTCTTCCAGTTGGAGCATCAAAACCAGTCCGTGTTCAAGGGGCTTTCCTTTCAGATGAAGAAGTTGAGGAAGTCGTAAACTTTGTCATTTCCCAACAAAAAGCTCAATATCAGCAAGAAATGATTCCAGATGAAATTCCTGAGACAACAGAAGAAGTTGATGACGAATTATATGATGATGCTGTCGCGTTAATTGCAGAGATGCAAACAGCCTCTGTTTCAATGCTGCAAAGACGGTTCAGAATTGGCTATACGAGGGCAGCAAGGCTTATAGATGCAATGGAAGTAAGAGGCGTTGTTGGTCCATATGAAGGAAGCAAACCTAGGACCGTCTTAATTCCAAAGCAATCAGAGGAACAAAGTTCATAAGTATAAAATAAATAAGGCTTTCTCAAAATATTGTATGAGCACGATAAGATGTAGATTCTAGTCTTTATTGGATAGAAGGAGTGTTTATACAAATATTTTGAGGGTCTTTTTTTTTCCTTGATTCATTTCGTGCTTTCTCAATTCACATATTTTTCAAAATGATCGAGTAGCATAACAAATCGTGTGAAAGTAAATATCAAATTGTACTTAACGTTACCGAAATGTATTCTTTTTTGACATTTAAAAGGAAGAATTACTTTTTTTTTCGACAAAAAATAAAAAATATATTTATTTGCTATTTAAAAAATGATATATTAATTTCGAAAGTAAGAGCATAACTGAATTTTTAGATAAATATAAAATTAGCAAAGTTTTTCTCTTACTAAAAAAACAAGGGGGTACTTAAATGAAGAAACGTAAATTTGGCTTAGCATTAGCAGCTGTTTTAGTAGCTGGTACACTTCTGTCTGCTTGTGGATCAGGTGGTAATAGTTCGAGCACTAATAAAAAGGATAATTTTAGTGTAGCGCTTGTAACAGATGTGGGTGGGATCGATGACCGTTCCTTCAACCAATCGGCTTGGGAAGGTTTACAACAATTCGGTAAAGAAGAGAACTTGAAAAAAGGAAAAAATGGATTTGATTATCTTCAATCACATTCGGATGCAGATTATACAACAAATTTAAATACCGCAGTTCGAAACGGATTCGATTTAGTATATGGTATTGGTTACAATTTAGAACCAGCCATTAAGCAAATTGCGGATCAACGTAAATCTACAAACTTTGCCATTGTTGATGATGTCATTACTGGAAAGAAAAATGTCGCAAGTATTACATTTAAAGAACAAGAAGGTTCATTTCTAGTTGGTGTCGTTGCAGGTTTAACAACAAAATCAAATAAAATTGGCTTTATCGGTGGAACAGATAGTGATTTAATTAACAAATTTGCTGGTGGTTTTCAAGCCGGGGTTAAGGCGGTAAATCCAAAAGCAAAAGTGCAAATTCAATATGTAGGGTCATTTGATGATGCAAGTAAAGGTCAATCCATTGCATCAGCGATGTATAAGTCTGGAACCGATGTTATTTATGCTGCTGCTGGCGGCAGTGGTAAAGGGGTATTTACAGAAGCGAAAAATATTAAGCAAGATGATCCAAGTAAAGATGTTTGGGTAATTGGTGTAGACCGTGACCAAGCAGATGAAGGTAATGTAACAGTAAAAGGTAAAAAATATAACGTTACATTAACATCGATGGTTAAACGTGTTGATAAAGCGGTACTTGATTTATCTAAGAAAGCAAAAGATGGAAAATTCCCTGGCGGCAAAACGATAGAATATGGTTTGAAAGAAAATGGTGTTGGAATTGCACCTACACAGGATAATCTAACTCCAAAAGTTAAAAAAGCAGTAGATGAATGGAAACAAAAAATCATTAACGGCGATGTGAAAATCCCCGTTAAGCCAACAAAATAAATGATTTATTGTAATACGGGACTGGTTGTTATAACTGGTCCCGTATTAAAAATTGTGGCTAATCAATTCTTAATAAAGTCCATAAAAAGGCACTGCACACTAGGCTATAAGTCCTCGTATTTAAAACTGTTTAAGAAAAAGAGATGTCCCACTATCATTTTATTTCACACAAATTTACTATGAACATTTAAGGAGTGAATAAAGGGTGGATTATGTAATCGAGATGTTAAATATCCGCAAAGAATTTCCTGGAATTGTTGCGAACGACAATGTCACCCTGCAATTAAAAAAGGGAGAAATCCATGCCTTACTTGGCGAAAATGGTGCTGGCAAATCAACGTTAATGAATGTACTATTTGGACTCTATCAGCCCGAGCAAGGAGAAATTCGTGTAAAAGGTAAGCCAGTGAACATTACAAATCCTAACATTGCGAACGATTTGGGAATTGGAATGGTCCATCAACATTTTATGTTAATTGATAAATTTACAGTTACGGAAAATATTATTCTAGGTGAAGAACCGAAGAAAGGTGTAGCAATTAATATTAAAGCTGCGGAAGAAACCGTAAAAGAAATCTCGGAAAAATATGGACTTGCCGTTGATCCAAGATCAAAAATCTCAGATATTTCAATTGGAATGCAACAAAGAGTTGAAATTTTAAAGACATTGTACCGTGGTGCAGATATTATTATCTTTGATGAACCAACTGCAGTTTTAACACCACAAGAGATTAGAGAACTGATTCAAATTATGAAAACGTTGATTAAGGAAGGAAAATCGATCATCTTAATCACTCATAAGTTAAAAGAAATTATGGAAGTGTGTGATCGTGTAACGGTAATACGTAAAGGAGAAGGAATCGGTACGTTAAATGTAAAAGATACAAATACACATGAATTGGCTAATTTAATGGTTGGAAGAGAAGTGGTATTTACAACTGAAAAGGGACCTGCTAATCCTAAAGATCCTGTGCTAGAGATCAAGGATTTAGCAGTTAATAGTTCTCGAGGTGTGCAAGCAATTAAACATTTAAATTTAAATGTCCGTTCCGGTGAAATCGTTGGGATTGCTGGTGTAGATGGTAATGGACAATCAGAGTTAATCGAAGCAATTACAGGTCTAAGAAAAACGGAAAATGGTTCAATCAGACTAAATGGAAAAGAAATTCAAAACTTAAAGCCGCGAAAAGTTACTGAATCTGGAATTGGACATATTCCTGAAGATCGTCATAAGCATGGTCTAGTCCTCGATTACTCAATTGGAGAAAATATTGTACTACAAACGTATTATAAAAAACCAATCTCTAAACATGGAGTTTTAAATTACAAATCGATTTATAAAAAGGCAAAAGAAATCATTTCTATTTTTGACGTTAGAACACCTAGTGAATATACGAAAGCAAGATCTTTATCTGGTGGGAATCAGCAGAAAGCAATTATTGGAAGAGAAATTGACAGAAACCCCGATCTTTTAATTGCTGCGCAGCCGACACGGGGGCTAGATGTTGGAGCCATAGAATTTATTCATAAACGCTTAATAGAACAAAGAGATCGCGGTAAAGCAGTTTTGCTCGTATCGTTTGAGCTAGATGAAATTTTAAATGTCAGTGATCGAATTGCAGTCATTTATGAAGGACAAATTATTGATATTGTTGATGCAAGCCAAACGACAGAGCAAGAATTGGGACTTCTAATGGCTGGATCCAAGAAAAAAGTAGGTGAACAAATTAATGTCTAATCGAATGATGAATATTCTGATTCCTGTGATTTCGGTTTTATTAGGACTTATTGCTGGTGCAATTATTATGTTGATCAGCGGCTATAATCCAATTGCAGGGTATTTAGCACTATGGAATGGAGCATTTGGGCAAACATTTTATATTGGTGAAACGATTCGACTCGCGACTCCATATATTTTTACTGGATTGGCGATTGCTTTTGCCTTTCGTACCGGACTCTTTAATATTGGAGCGGAAGGTCAATTAATTGTAGGATGGATTGCAGCTGTTTGGGTTGGACTTGCTTTTGATTTGCCTAAGATTATTCATTTACCTTTGGCGATTATCGTAGCAGCTATCGCGGGAGCAGTATGGGGATTCGTTCCTGGATTCCTAAAAGCGAGACTGCGGGTTCATGAAGTAATTGTGACGATTATGATGAATTACATAGCATTGTATATATCAAACTATTTAATTCGAAATGTATTGTCAAAACAGCAAGATACGACACCACATATTCACAAATCGGCTTCATTAGCATCGCCGTTTTTCCAAAAAATCACAGATTATTCTACAATGCATAATGGGATCTATCTTGCTATTATTGCAGCTATTGTCATGTGGTTTATCATTGATAAAACAACTCTTGGTTTTGAGTTGAAAGCTGTTGGGTATAATCAGAATGCTTCTGAATATGCAGGTATGAATGTAAATCGAAACATTATTCTATCGATGGTTATTTCTGGAGCTTTTGCAGGTCTTGGCGGGGCAATGGAGGGGTTGGGGAATTTTGGATATGCCTACTTACAATCTTCCTTCTCTGGAATAGGTTTTGATGGAATTGCTGTTGCATTATTAGGTGGAAATACTGCATTAGGCGTTGTGATTGCAGCAGTCCTTTTTGGGGCGCTTAAAATAGGCGCTTTAAACATGCCTGTTGAAACCGGTGTACCAAACGAGCTAGTTGATATTGTCATTTCATTAATTATTTTCTTTGTTGCTTCAAGTTATATCATTAAATGGGGTATTCAACGTTTTAAAAAGGAGGTGAAGTAAGTGGATTTTATGACGGCATTAGAAATTATTATATCAGCATCTTTATTATCAGCGGCACCACTTATTTTCACTGCTTTAGGTGGTGTATTTTCAGAACGATCTGGTGTTGTAAATATTGGGTTAGAAGGTTTAATGATTATAGGTGCTTTTACATCTATTGTTTTTAATTTAACTTTTTCTAAGACTTTAGGCGCTTGGACACCGTGGATTGCTTTAGTTGTTGCTATGCTTGTATCAGGTATTTTCGCCTTAATTCATGCACTAGCAACTATATCATTTCGGGCAGATCAAACTGTGAGTGGTATCGCGATCAACTTCCTTGCTCTCGGCTTAGCCATGTTTCTAATAAAAAAAATATATGGAAAAGGTCAGACTGATACAATTACAGAATATTTTAGACAAGTCAATATTCCAGGATTAAGTCATATTCCAATTATCGGTCCGTTATTATTTAAGGGTATCACATATCCATCTTATTTAGCGTTAATTGTTGCTTTTATTGTATGGTATATTCTTTTTAAAACTCCATTTGGTTTACGCCTTCGCGCTGTTGGTGAACATCCGATGGCAGCAGATACAATGGGAATCAATGTAATAAAAATGCGCTATATGGCTGTTTTTCTTTCTGGAATTTTCGGTGGAATTGGTGGAGCGATTTATGCGCAATCGATTACTTTAAATTTTAGTCAGTCAACAATTTCTGGACAAGGTTATATGGCTTTAGCTGCTATGATTTTTGGAAAATGGAATCCTTTAGGAGCAATGGGAGCAGCTCTGTTCTTCGGATTTGCCCAGAGCTTAAGTATTATTGGAAATAGTATTCCGTATTTAAAAGATATTCCAAGTGTATTCCTGTTAATTGCTCCTTACGTTTTAACTATTTTAGCTCTTGCAGGTTTCATTGGACGCGCGGATGCACCAAAAGCTTCTGGAATTCCATATATAAAAGGGGAAAGATAAGCATTCAACTTTCATATAATAAGTAAGAAAAGGTTCGGACATAGTACCGGGCCTTTTTTTTAACGCTCTTTTTTTATAAGATAAGTAAACTGTTTATAAAAATGATGATTGGAGCGAGACTTCTAAGGGGAAAGCAGAGCAACCTGGAGCGAAAATCAATTCCTCTTTTATGAAAAAGCGTGTAAGTTGACAAAGCCTTCTAAACAAGAACTTGAAAGAATAGAAAGGTTAATACTTGTAGAGACTAGTTCTAAAAATGTATAGTTAAATTATCTGTACACATTAATTGTAAAAAATGAATGACGATGGCTTTAAATAAGGAGGATTATAATGACAGTTGCCAAAGAAACCGTCAAACAAATGGATGGTTATAAGTTACATACCATTAAAACGAATAAGTTTAAAACGAATACAATTGTATTTAAAATGAAAGCTCCTTTATCAGAAGAGACTGTAACCTTTCGGGCACTTCTGCCGCATGTTTTGCAAAGTAGCACGAAACAATATGATACGACAACAAAATTGAGAACTTATTTAGATGACTTATATGGTGCAAGCTTTTATGTGGATTTAGCGAAAAAAGGAGAATACCACGTTATTTCTTTTACAGTTGAAATCGCAAATGAAAAATTTTTGCAAGATTCTACTCCATTATTGCAAAAAGGCATAGATTTCTTAACAGAAGTATTATTGAATCCAAATGTAGATCAAGATCAATTTGATTCAGCTACTGTAGAGAAAGAAAAAAGAGTGTTGAAACAAAGGATACAATCTATTTACGATGATAAAATGCGCTATGCGAGCATGCGGCTTGTTGAGGAAATGTGCAAAGCAGAGCCGTATGCATTACAGGCTAATGGAATGGTAGAAAAAGTTGATGAAATTACTGAAAAATCCCTTTATGAATATTTTCAACATGCTTTAAAAGAAGATGAATTAGATCTCTTTATAACTGGTGATGTTGATGAGAACCAACTTATCTCTGCTTGTAAAGAACTTACATTTACAACACGTACTCCGCAAAAAGCTGAGGGAACGATCGAACATCAAGTAGACCAAGTGAAAGAGATAAAAGAGCAACAAGATGTTAAACAAGGAAAATTAAATATCGGCTATCGGACAAATATTCAATTTGGTCATCCAGATTATTTTGCTTTACAGTTATTTAATGGCATATTTGGTGGCTTCTCACACTCGAAACTATTTATTAATGTTCGTGAAAAAGCTAGCTTGGCTTATTATGTGGCAAGTCAGCTTGAAAGTCATAAAGGATTAATGATGGTGATGAGCGGAATTGAATCACAAAACTTTGATCAAGCAGTAAACATTATTGACAAACAATTTGAAGCAATGAAGAATGGTGAATTTTCCGATCAAGAAATAGACCAAACGAAAGCGGTTATTCGAAACCAATTATTAGAAACAGCTGATACTTCACGAGGGTTAGTTGAAATCTTATATCACAATGTAATAGCAAATGAGCAAATTCAAGTAGAAGATTGGATCAATCAAATTGATCGTGTTACGAAAAATGATGTTGTGAACATCGCTTCCAAAATTGAAAAAGATACTGTTTACTTTTTATCTGGATTGGAGGGATAATGGATGGAAAAGAAAACTTTTGACCAATTAAATGAGACATTGTATTACGAAAAACTTGCTAATGGTTTGCAAGTATACATCTTGCCAAAAGAAGGCTTCAATAAAACATTCGTAACGTTTACGACGAAATATGGTTCCATTGACAATGAATTTGTCCCGTTAGAAAAAAATGATTATTTGCACGTACCAGATGGTATTGCCCACTTTTTAGAACATAAAATGTTTGAAAAAGAAGACGGCGATGTATTCCAACAATTTAGTAAACAAGGTGCATCCGCTAACGCATTTACAAGCTTTAATCGTACGGCCTATTTATTTTCAAGTACGGATCATGTTGAAAAGAATTTAGAAACTTTAATTGATATGGTGCAAAGCCCATATTTCACTGAGAAAACGGTTGAGAAGGAGAAGGGGATTATTGGTCAAGAAATTACAATGTATAATGATAATCCTGATTGGCGTTTATACTATGGCTTGATTGAAAACATGTATCATAACCATCCAGTAAAAATTGATATTGCAGGAACGATTGAATCAATTGCCCCTATTACAGATCAACTTTTATATGAATGCTATAATACTTTTTATCATCCAAGTAATATGCTTTTATTTATAGTTGGACCTGTCGATCCAGAAAAGATGCTGCAATTGATTCGGGATAATCAAAATCGTAAAGATTATCAAAATCAGCCGGAAATTAAACGGAAATTCCCTTCAGAGCCAGCAACTGTAGCGAAAAAGAAGCATAGTCTGCAAATGAATGTACAGCTTCCAAAATGTCTCGTCGGGGTGAAAGGTTTAAATGTTAATCAAAGCGGAAATGATATGTTAAAAAGTGAACTGACGATTAATATATTACTTGATCTATTGTTTGGCCGTAGTTCTGAACCATATGCCGAAATGTATAACGAAGGACTGATTGATCCTACTTTTTCATATGATTATACGCAAGAAAATGGATTTGGCTTCGCAATGATTGGGGGAGATACAGAGCATCCTGATCAATTAGCTGAACGTTTACACGACATTATGTTTGCGGCTAAAGAAAATGGAAACTATTTAGATGCAGCCTCTTTAGAGCGTGTGAAAAAGAAAAAAATTGGGGCGTTTTTAAGGCAATTAAATTCACCTGAATTTATTGCCAATCAATTTACAAGATATTCTTTTAACGAAATGAATCTTTTTGATGTTGTTCCGACAATTGAAAAAATCCAATTTGAAGATGTTAAAAAGGCGGCACAACAATTTTTTGAGGAAGAACGATTTACGACTTTTCAAGTATTACCGAAATAAAACTCGAGTCTTCTCGAGTTTTTTTGTTAGTGGAGGGGAATTAAAATGAAAAAATTTGCTCTCATTACGGGTGCAAGTGGAGGCATTGGCAAAGAAACAGCCAAAGTGTTAGCAGCGGAAGGCTGGAATTTATATGTCCATTATTACAGAAATAAAGATGGGATTATTCAATTAATAAAGGAATTATCTCAATACCCAATTGAAATTATTCCAATTCAAGCTAATTTGATGACAAAGCAAGGAATATCAGAATTAGTGAATAATATTTTTCATTTAGATGCGATTTGTTATACAAGCGGAACATCACATTATGGCTTATTGCTCGATACTGAGGAACAAACGATGGATGAAATGTATCAAATTCATGTAAAAGCGCCAATGATGTTGTCGAAGTTATTATTGCCTAAGCTTACACAAAATAAAGTATCCTATATTGTTGTCGTTAGCTCAATTTGGGGACAAACTGGGGCTGCGTGTGAGGTTGTTTATTCTGCAATGAAAGGTGCACAAATTTCATTTGTTAAAGCATTAAGTAAGGAAATGGCCCGTAGCGGAGTATTAATCAATGCAGTTGCTCCAGGGGCAGTTGATACAAATATGCTGCAATTATTTACTGCGGAGGAAATTGCTGATCTAAAAGATGAGATTCCAATTGGACGCATCGCTTCTCCAAAAGAAGTAGCAGGAACAATTGCATATCTTTTATCAGAAAGAGCCAGCTACATAACAGGACAGACCATTTCTATTAATGGTGCTTGGTACACATAAAATACCAAAAACTACTATTTTACATATGTATAACCTCCTAGGTCGTGAAGCAAAATAAGATCGTACGATTTTAAAGGAGGTTCCAATCATGAGTGTTTTAGAAAACTGGGATCAATGGAAAAACTTTCTAGGTGACCGTTTACATCAGGCTAAAGATCAAGGTATGTCTCAAGATTCAATTACAAGTTTAGCATCGGAAGTTGGGGATTACCTAGCTGATCACGTTGATCCAAAAAATGAGCAACAACGTGTTTTATCTGATTTATGGTCAGTTGCTTCTGAAGAAGAGCAAAAAGCAATTGCAAGTGTTATGGTAAAACTTGTTCAAAATAATGGAACAAAGTAATGTAAAGAAAGGTATATCACGAACGTGATGTACCTTTTTTATATAGATTTAGGAGTCCTTTTTTTAAAAAATAGAATCACTTATGGAATATGATTAAAGTGCAAGAGTGAACTTTTTATTTTTTATGCCTTTGTTCCAAGGTTTCCCTTTCATATTATAATAAAATCATTTATCATATATTCTAGATGTTAATTTTAGGGCTCTTTTCTAAAAGATTGTTGTTTAAATAGGTCATTTTTCATTTAAACGGTTAATAAAGAAGTTGACTAGAAAGTGGAAGGTGCAAAACTCCTACGGGTAAGTGAATCCCTGAAGCTGAAATTAACGAACCTTTTTTTAAATAGCCTAATTAAGTATTCCTTTTATTGGAGGACTATGATGGACAGGAAAGAATGGTATTTAGAATATGAAATTAAAATTAACCGTCCAGGCCTTTTAGGAGATATATCATCATTATTGGGAATGTTAGCCATTAATATTATTAGCATTAATGGGGTTGATAATAGAAAACGCGGGTTACTTCTTTTAGTAAAAAATGAAGAACAAATCGGCCGTTTGGAATCCATTTTGCGTACAATGGAAACAATACAAGTAACGAAAATTAGAGAATCTAATTTACGTGATAAACTAGCTGTTCGTCACGGCCGATATATTCAGCGTGATCATGATGATAAAAAGACATTTCGATTTGTTCGCGACGACTTAGGAATTCTTGTTGATTTTATGGCCGAGCATTTTAAACAAGTTGGGCACAAGCTAATCGGAATTCGTGGAATGCCGCGTGTTGGAAAAACTGAATCGATTGTGGCGGCTAGTGTATGTGCGAATAAAAAATGGATCTTTGTTTCGTCTACAATGATTAAACAAACCGTTCGCAGTCAATTAATTGACGATGAATATAGTGAAAATAATATTTTTATCTTAGATGGAGTAGTTTCAACGGAGAGAGCAAATGAAAGACATTGGCAGCTTGTTCGCGAAATTATGCGTATACCGGCTGTAAAAGTAGTTGAACATCCCGATATTTTTGTACAGAATTCGGAATACTCATTGGATGATTTTGATTACATTATAGAATTACGTGAAGATCCTACACAAGAAATTACATACGATCTGCTCAAAAAAAACCGCATGTTTGACGAAGGTGGTTTTGGAGCATTTGGAGGATTCGATTATTAAATTGGCAGGTGTGTTATAACTATGACAGAATTAGGAAATCGCTTAAAAGAAGCGAGAAAGGCAAAAGGGATAAGCTTAGAGGATTTGCAAAATATCACTAAAATCCAAAAGCGGTACTTAAAAGGGATTGAAGAAGGAAATTATGATTCTATGCCTGGCGCATTTTATGTTCGCGCATTTATCAAACAATATGCTGAGGCTGTTGGAATCGATGCTAATGAACTTTTAGAAGAGTATAAAACAGAAGTCCCTAATGCTGCTGTAGAAGAAATTCCTGAACAAATGAAGCAAATTTCACGAGCACAACCGTATCATCATAGATCTGCTGCTCCTAGATCCACTCAGCGATCGGTACATAAATCGGTTGCGCCTAATACTACAAAAGTGATGAATATTTTACCAAAAGTCATCATCGTTGCTATAATTGTTTTAGTATTGTTTTTAATTTGGTTTGCGATTGCAACATTAGCAGGCAAACATAATACTGACAAATTAAATAGCCAACAATCAGATAATGTTAATATTCAGGAATCTCCTAAAGTGAAGTCAAATAATGCTGTTCAAGATAAAAACAAGGCAAAAAAGGAAAAAAATAGTCAAACATCAACAGCTACTAAGAAAAAACAAAAAGATACGAATAAAACTGATAATACAAAGCAAAGTTTGAAAGTAGTTTCAACAAGCGGTTATAATTCTACTTACAAGCTAACAAATACTGATCAATTTAAAGTAAAGCTTATCGCCAAAGGCGGACAAACCTGGATTCAAGTGAAAAATAGTGATGGTTCATCGCAATTCCAAGGTTTATTGAAAGATGGTGACAGTAAAACATTTGATTTGACAACACAAAATGAAGCAGTGTTTGTCATCGGCAATACTGTGAATACGAAAATGTACGTCAATAATAAAAAACTATCCTATACTATTTCACCATCATCTGAAGTGCGCCAAAATGTGACGATTCAATTCAAGCCTTCAAAATAGTATGAGGCATGAAATCAGTGGAGGTTTGTTTTTTCTCCACTGATATTCATTTTTTTGAAAATTATTGTAAGTTGGAGGAAAGTTCTGTGAATTTACCTAATAAAATTACAGTGTCAAGAGTATGTTTAATACCGATTTTTTTAATTATTATGTCTGTTCCTTTTCATTGGGGAACTATCCACGTCCTAGGTGCGAATATTCCGGTGACACATTTAGTTGGAACAATTATTTTTTTAGTGGCTTCTTTAACAGATTGGATAGATGGACATTTTGCTAGAAAATTAAATCTCGTTACCAATTTTGGAAAGTTTTTAGATCCACTTGCAGATAAATTACTTGTCTCTACGGCTTTTATTCTATTAGTCGGTTTGCATTTAGCATCTGCATGGATTGTTATTATCATCATTAGCCGTGAATTTGCTGTTACAGGCTTAAGATTAATTTTAGCAAATGAAGGTGAAGTTGTTGCAGCAAATATGCTCGGCAAAATCAAAACTTGGACACAGATGGTTGCAATTATTTTGTTATTATTGCATAATTTCCCATTTGCCGGACTACATTTTCCGCTGGATCAAATCATGCTATGGATATCTTTAGTGTTCACAGTTTGGTCTGGTATTGATTATTTTTATTTGAATCGTAAAGTATTTGCTAATTCGAAATAAGTCGTTATTTCAGTGAAAGTGTAATCTTTCACTGTTTTTTTAAATGCAATATTTGTCGATAATACATAACGAGGAGGAATAAAGTATGAATGCTGAAATTATTGCAGTAGGTTCTGAATTACTACTGGGTCAAATTCTTAACACAAATGCCAAATTTTTATCAGAACATTTAGCAGAAATTGGTGTAAATGTTTTTTATCAAACAGTTGTTGGAGACAATCCAAATCGTTTGAAACAAAGTATAGAAGTGGCTGAAACACGTGCAGATTTGATCATTTTTACTGGTGGATTAGGGCCTACAAAAGATGATTTAACAAAAGAAACAATTGCCAATCATATTGGTAAGCAGTTAGTTCAAGATGATGAAGCAATGGAATCAATTGAACAATACTTTATTCGCACCAAACGTCATATGACAGAAAATAATAAAAAGCAAGCTCTAGTATTGGAAGGGGCAAAAGTATTACCGAATGATCATGGTATGGCCCCTGGAATGTTTTTGAGAAGCGGAAACCATTTCTACATGTTGATGCCAGGGCCTCCATATGAAATGGAGCCTATGTTTCTTAATTATGGCAAACAGGCTATTCTCGATGAATTAGATACGGTGGAAAAAATTGAATCGCGTGTGCTACGCTTCTTTGGAATTGGGGAATCAAAGCTAGAAACAGATATTCAGCATATTATTGATGGGCAGACAAATCCAACGGTCGCACCGCTCGCAAAAGAAGGCGAAGTAACGCTACGTCTTACAGCGAAACATCCATCTGTTGAAGAAGCTCGTACACTCCTTGATCAAAAAGAAAAAGAAATTCTTGACATTGTTGGTGATTATTTTTATGGATATGATGAGACATCTCTAATGGAAGCATTAGTTGGAAAATTAGCAGAGAATAAACAGTCTATTGCTTGCGCAGAAAGTTTAACGGCAGGAATGTTTCAATCTGACATGGCTGCTATTCAAGGTGTCAGTCAAATGTTAAAGGGTGGCATTGTTTGTTATTCAAATGAAGCGAAGGAAAAATTGGTTCAAGTAAAAAAAGAAACACTTGAACAATACGGCGCTGTTAGTAAAGAATGTGCTAAAGAGCTGGCTGAAAATATTCGCGAATTGTTAAGTGCAGATATCGGTATCAGTTTCACAGGTGTAGCAGGACCAGATTCACTTGAAGGGAAGCCGCCTGGAACTGTGTGGATTGGAATTGCAATAAAAGGAAAGCCAACAAAATCTTATTTGTTAGAATTAGCAAGTTCTAGAAATGGAAATCGTCGTCGGGCAGTTAACTATGGATGCTATTACTTGTTAAAACAGCTATAGAAAAATTTCCTGAATGGATTTTGCTATAGTGACTAGTAACCAAAAAACAATTTTTACTTGTTAATATGTTTAAAAATCCTTTTTTCTCTTAAGAAAGAAGGATTTTTTTCATAAAAAGTTAGAAGAAAATAATCGAATAAACGTTCGTTTTTTTGCTTGGCAAATGATATAAAAACAGTTATAGTATTATATAGGTTCATTACTTAGTAGAGTACGTGATGACTAAAGGAGGAAACTTAGTGAATGATCGTCAACAAGCCTTAGATATGGCTCTTAAACAAATAGAGAAGCAGTTCGGAAAAGGTTCCATTATGAAATTGGGAGAACAAAGTGATCGAGTCGTTTCAACGATATCAAGTGGCTCGCTTGCACTTGATATTGCGTTAGGCGTTGGTGGATATCCACGCGGACGTGTTATTGAAATATATGGTCCTGAAAGTTCAGGTAAAACAACGGTTGCGTTGCATGCCATCGCTGAAGTACAAGCAATGGGTGGGCAAGCGGCTTTCATTGATGCTGAGCATGCTCTTGATCCAGTATATTCCCAAAAACTTGGCGTAAATATTGATGAACTTTTATTGTCTCAGCCAGATACTGGGGAACAAGCGCTTGAAATTGCAGAGGCACTTGTAAGAAGTGGTGCTGTTGATATTATCGTTATTGACTCTGTTGCTGCACTTGTGCCAAAAGCTGAAATTGAAGGTGAGATGGGAGATTCACACGTTGGTTTGCAGGCACGTTTGATGTCGCAGGCACTTCGTAAACTATCAGGTGTCATAAATAAATCAAATACGATTGCTATTTTTATCAACCAAATTCGTGAAAAAGTAGGAGTCATGTTTGGAAATCCTGAAACAACACCAGGTGGTAGAGCATTGAAATTCTATTCTTCTGTTCGTCTTGAAGTCCGTCGAGCTGAACAACTTAAACAAGGTAACGATATTGTTGGTAATAAAACAAAAATTAAAGTTGTTAAAAATAAAGTTGCTCCACCATTCAGAACAGCTGAAGTAGATATTATGTATGGCGAAGGGATTTCAAAAGAAGGCGAAATTATCGACATGGCAAGCGATTTAGATATCGTTCAAAAAAGTGGTTCATGGTATTCATATAATGAGGAAAGATTAGGCCAGGGCCGTGAAAATGCTAAGTTATTTTTGAAAGAAAATCCAGATCTTCGCAATGAAATTAGTGTTAAAATTCGAGAACACTATGGTTTGACAGGAGATCAAACAGCAGCGGGAAATGAAGCGGAAGAAGAACAAGAAAGCTTTGATCTTGAATAATTAGTAGATTAGGTACCTTATGTTTTTTAGCATAAAGGTACTTTTTTTGTCAATGAACTTATTTATCTTCAAAGCTTAATAAATATCTTTAAGCTTTGATGAATGCCCATAATATAAGTGAAGCGGGGACAAATTTCAAAAGTGGTTAGCTAAAGACGAACAGTGCACAAATCAGCTCCGGAAATATACGTAGAGCGCTGCGGGAGGTTTGCAACTGTCCGCGGAAAGCGAAGGATATTTCCAGAGCGGGATTGGAGCGCAATATTTGGGATTTCTGTAGTTCATATACTCTTTTGTCCCAGTCTCATCACGATTTTTGTCAAAGCTCAACAACATGCTTGTACTTTTGTTTTGGGAATAAACAGCTCAACAACTGCACTCCCCTTGACAATAAATATTCGCACCTTTAAAATTAATATGTATATTTTATTTTCTAAAGATGAAATGTTTTCCGCATGTAAGGGCTTTTCCATTATTCCGAGTGGATAAGTTTTCCATGTCGGTAGCTGGACTTCGTAATAAACGGTCTATTTTTAATTTGTTATAAGTTTATTGCTAAGGAAGATTGCTACTTTTTGGAGATTATGCGAGATGGTTTGAAATCCCTATTAGCTGGGAAAAGTACAGACCCTGAAAAAGGGAAGTTTCACTTTATTGGCCTAGTGCTGTATATTGAAACAATTGTAACAATGTCACAACCGACATGTAGTAACATGAAACAAGTTCATAGCAAGAGGAGGTGAAAATGATGGAGCCTATTATTTGGATCATCTCCCTTTTGCTTGTCCTTATCGTCGGTGTAGTTGTTGGCTATTTCATCCGTAGGTCAATCTTTGAAGCGAAAGTAACAGCAGCCAAAAATGTATCTGATCAAATTATTGATGACGCTAAACGCGAGGCAGATAGATTAAAGAAAGAAGCGCTGTTAGAAGCTAAGGATGAAAATCATAAACTTCGTACTGATATGGAACGGGAACTTCGTGAACGAAGAAATGAATTGCAAAAACAAGAAAATCGCTTATTGCAAAAAGAAGAGAACCTTGATCGTAAGGACGAAAGTCTGGACAAGCGTGATGCAGTGCTTGACAAGAAAGAGGAATCTCTAAATCAAAGACAACAACATATTGAAGAGATGGAAAGCAAATTGGAGGAGATGGTTAAGAAACAAGAATTTGAACTAGAAAGAATTTCTGGATTAAATCGCGATCAAGCTAAGGCAATCATCATTGAAAAACTTGAAAATGAATTATCACATGAGTTGGCAATAATGGTGAAGGAAAGTGAAAATCGTGCAAAAGAAGAAGCCGATAAGAAAGCAAAAAACATTCTATCATTGGCAATTCAAAGATGTGCTGCAGAGCATGTTGCTGAAACAACAGTTTCAGTCGTTAACTTGCCAAATGATGAAATGAAAGGGAGAATTATTGGCCGTGAAGGTCGAAATATTCGCACGTTAGAAACTTTAACGGGTATTGACCTTATTATTGACGACACTCCTGAAGCTGTCATACTTTCTGGATTTGACCCAGTACGACGCGAAACAGCCAGAATTGCATTAGAAAAACTAGTTCAAGACGGACGTATTCATCCAGCTCGTATTGAAGAAATGGTTGATAAAGCAAGAAGAGAAGTGGATGAATATATTCGTGAAGTTGGTGAACAAACAACATTTGAAGTTGGTGTTCACGGTCTCCATCCTGATTTAATTAAGATTCTAGGACGGCTTAAATTCCGTACAAGTTATGGACAAAACGTTCTAAAACATTCAATCGAAGTTGCTTTTCTCTCCGGCTTGTTAGCTGCAGAACTCGGTGAAGATGAGATACTTGCTCGTCGCGCTGGTTTATTGCACGATATTGGCAAAGCTGTTGATCACGAGGTTGAGGGCAGTCACGTTGAAATTGGAATCGATTTAGCAAAAAAATATAAAGAGCACCCTGTAGTGATTAACAGTATTGCTTCACATCATGGTGATACTGAGCCTACATCTATTATTGCCGTCTTAGTTGCGGCAGCCGATGCATTATCAGCTGCAAGACCTGGTGCACGTAGTGAAACACTTGAACATTATATTCGCAGACTTGAAAAATTAGAAGATATTGCCGAATCATATGAAGGTGTTGAAAAATCATTTGCTATTCAAGCTGGTAGGGAAGTACGTATAATGGTTAAGCCTGATCAAATTAATGATCTGGAAGCACATCGGTTAGCACGGGATATTCGCAAAAGAATCGAAAGTGAGTTAGATTATCCTGGTCATATTAAAGTCACAGTCATTCGTGAAACAAGGGCTGTTGAATATGCAAAATAAGTGGTGATTCAATCACCACTTATTTTTTTGACTTTATATCGATTAAAAAGAATTTTCGTTAAAATGTCTATAAAATCTTAGATAGCATTAGAATTAAGCGAATGGCTAATGTTATAATAAAACTATCAATATTTAATTAGAAAGGGATTTTCATGAAAATTTTATTTGTAGGAGATGTTGTTGGATCTCCTGGACGTGAGATGGTTAAAGAATATTTACCGAAGCTAAAGTTGAAATATAGACCACAATTAACCATCGTTAATGGTGAAAATGCTGCTGCTGGAAGAGGGATCACTCAAAAAATCTATCGAGAATTTTTAGATGCTGGGGCAAATGCAATTACGTTAGGAAACCACACTTGGGATAATAAAGAGATTTTTGATTTTATAGATGATGCTAAATACATGATTAGGCCTGCAAACTTTCCGGATGGTACACCAGGTAAAGGGCTTATCTTTTTGAAAATCGAGGGTCTTGAGATTGCTATCATAAATCTACAAGGTCGAACATTTATGAATGCAATCGATGATCCATTTAAAAAAGCTGAAGAATTAGTAAAGAAAGCAAAGTCAAAAACAAATATCATTTTTGTAGACTTCCATGCTGAAACAACGAGTGAAAAACAAGCAATGGGATGGTATTTGGATGGGAAAATATCTGCGCTTGTTGGTACACATACACATGTACAGACAGCGGATTGTCGGATATTGCCAAATGGTACGGCTTATATGACAGATGTAGGGATGACAGGACCATATGATGCCATTTTAGGGATGGAGAAAGATGCTGTTATTAAAAAGTTTCTCACTTCATTACCAGTACGGTTTGAAGTTCCAAAATCAGGAAGAAAAATTTTAAGTGCTTGTATCATTGATATTCACAATAAAACTGGCAAAGCAACAAGCATTCAAAATATATTAATTAATGATGATCACCCGTTTATTTCCGAATAAACGGGTTTTTTTATGTCCTCTTTGTACAAAAGTCATCGTGAATTTTTAAATAGCTGGAATACATTTCTTTTTTTCAGAATATAGTAGCAGTGGAATGATTTATACCGCAGCTAAAGGCAGTAAATCCTTTCATAAAGCGGCATTTCAATTCTATTTTAAAGGGCCAATGATTAAAGGAAGAGGAGAGTATGCTTCGCTACTATTAAAAATGAATATCATATGGTCCCTCTGAATGGACATACGGTCAATGGAAAAAACAAGGAGGAAAAGAAATGGAAATATTAAAAGTTTCAGCAAAATCTAATCCTAATTCTGTAGCTGGTGCACTTGCCGGTGTTCTTCGTGAGAGAGGGGAAGCGGAAATTCAAGCAATTGGCGCTGGGGCCATTAATCAGGCAGTAAAAGCAGTTGCGATAGCGCGTGGCTTTGTGGCTCCAAGTGGTGTTGACCTAATCTGTATTCCAGCTTTCACAGACATTCAGATTGAAGGAGAAGAACGCACTGCAATTAAACTCATCGTAGAACCGCGCTAATATAGATTGTTTTAAAAAATACTGTTTACATATGTAAGCAGTATTTTTTTGCATTAAAAGTAGTGAATGGCCATTTCAAAAAAATGTGGCAATTATGTGACTTCGTCATTACAGTTCTTCATAATTACGAAAATTGTAAAAATCATCACAGAAATAAGTGCTTTTTAAGTGATACATTATATGATGAATGGGCTAATTTACATAGGTTATTTTTGTAAATATTGTTGTTTTTTATTAAAAAGAAGCGAATTGCCGCTCCAAGATGCTCGCTTTCCGTGGGCGATGCTGAGAGTCTCTATTTTATATAAGAAAATCATTAAATGAATATTGTTGTAATTTTAATTATGCTGCTGTTTTATTTTAACGCAGCTGGATGGAGGGGAATTAGATGATAAATATCATTGCTACTGCGGCATCTACTAAGCAAGCAGAGGCATTGCTTAAAGTAGGCGTCGATACTCTTTACATAGGTGATAATCGTTTTGGGTTGCGTTTGCCGACATCAATGTCTATAGAAGAAATCGAGGAAGTAGTGAAACTTGCTCATCACTTTGGAAAGAAAGTTCATGTGGCGGTAAATGGAATTATGCATAATGAGCATATTGAAGAGCTGCCAAAGTATTTACACGATTTACATACTGCAGGGATTGACGCGATTACCGTCGGAGATCCTGGTGTGATTATGCTGTTAAAAGAATTAAACTTGGAAATTCCATATATTTATGATGCCCACACATTGGTTACTTCTGCGAGTCAAATTCAATTTTGGCTGAAGAAGGGAGCAATCGGTGCGGTTGTCGCGAGAGAATTGACGTTTATCGAATTAAAAACAATTCAAGAAAAATTATTAAAACCAATTGAAGTTCAAGTTTATGGACCGACATGCATTCATCATTCAAAACGATCATTATTGACAAATTACTATCAATTTGCGGATGTACATGACAAAAGTTCTACCGTAAGAGGAACGAACATCAGCGAACAAAATGACGCGGAACATCAATATTCAATTTATGAAGATGAAAATGGCACGCATATTTTTTCGGCGGAAGATATCTCATTACTGCCCTATTTTCCTCAATTATATCAAGCTCGTATCATTAACTGGAAAATGGACGGTTTATTTTTGCCAGAAGATACATTTACATCTATCGTGCAATTATTTGTGCAGGCAAAACGGGAGTTACTTTCAGGAAATGCTGCAATGGAAGAATATGTCGCACAATTAGAAAGACTGCAGCCGAAAGAGCGAGCAATTGGGACTGGATTTTTCTTAAAGCAGCCAGATGAAGTGCAGTAGGAGGAAAGAAACGTGAAAACAATAACTAATAAACCGGAAATTTTAGCGCCAGCTGGGAATTTAGAAAAGTTAAAAGTGGCTATTCTTTATGGGGCAGACGCTGTTTATATTGGTGGACAAGCATATGGACTAAGATCCAGGGCCGGAAATTTTAATTTTACAGAAATGAAAGAAGGCGTTGAATTCGCACATCAGCACCATGCGAAAGTATATGTTGCTGCAAATATGGTGGCACATGAAGGAAATGAAGAGGGAGCTGGAACATTCTTTCAAACATTGAAAGAGATTGGTGTCGATGCCGTAATCGTTTCTGATCCTGCTCTCATCTCCATTTGTCAAGAGGAAGCACCAGGATTGCCGATACATTTATCGACACAAGCTTCTGCAACGAATTATAAAACATTAGAGTTTTGGAAATATGAAGGACTGGAAAGAATTGTCCTAGCTCGAGAAGTTAGTTTACAAGAGATCCGCGAAATCCGAAAACAGACGGATATTGAAATCGAGGCATTTATTCATGGAGCAATGTGCATTTCTTATTCCGGACGTTGTGTGCTTTCAAATCATATGGTAAATCGGGATGCGAATAGAGGAGGATGTGCACAGTCTTGTCGCTGGAAATATGATCTATTTGAACAAGATGGAATGGATATCAATGTGTTAACGAAGGATCGTGAAGCATTTTCAATGAGTGCTGTTGACTTGTCAATGATTTATCATATTCCTGAATTAATTGAAGCAGGAGTCAATAGTTTTAAAATTGAAGGAAGGATGAAATCAATCCACTATGTTTCGACCGTGACGAACGTATATCGTGACATCGTTGATACTTATTGTGCAGATCCTGAACATTTTACATTTAAAGCGGAATGGGAAGAAGAAATATGGAAAATTGCACAACGCGAACTCGCAACAGGATTTTATTTTGATAAGCCTGATGAAGATCAGCAGCTTTTTGGCCGTCCGCGCAAGATTCCAAAATATAGCTTTGCTGCTCAAGTGCTTGATTATAATCCAGAAACAAAGATTGCAACTTTACAGCAGCGCAATCATTTTCGTGTTGGCGAGGAAGTTGAGTTTTACGGTCCAGCATTTACACATTTTAAACAAACCATTGAGCAACTATGGGATGAAGAAGGAAATAATATTGATCATGCCCCTAATGCGATGATGACGGTTAAAATGAAAGTAGACGAACCTGTTCAACCGTTTTATTTTATGAGAAAACAGAAATGATCGTCATTCAATCAGTCACTACTGTTGTTTTCGCAACTGAAACCATTTATACTATTAACGTAAATATGTGAGTAAAAACGAATAATTTATTATGTTGAAATATGTATGATTGCTTTTACAGAGTGCCAATCGTTGAATAAAGGCTACATAGAACCAAAATTCTTTGGTTTATGTAGCTTATCATTTGATTGCTGTATTCAGGCAATAATTGTGTTGCTTTAATAGAAAGGGGATTCGTATGAACGAAAAACAACGATTAGAATCACAACAAGTAAAAACTGCAGAGTCAGCGGACAAAAAATCCGAAAAGGACTACAGTAAATATTTTCAATCTGTTTATATTCCACCGAATTTAAAAGAAGCAAGAAAACGTGGAAGAGCTGAAGTTAAGTATCATAAAGACTTTAATATTCCGGAAGAACTAGAAGGTATGGGCGAAGGGCATAAGTTTTATATTCGCACATATGGTTGTCAAATGAATGAACATGATACAGAAGTAATGGCAGGGATTTTTACACAGCTCGGCTACGAAGCAACCGATACGGTTGAAGATGCCGATGTTATTTTACTTAATACTTGTGCCATTCGCGAAAATGCTGAAAATAAAGTATTCGGGGAAATTGGTCATTTAAAACCATTAAAAATGGAAAAGCCTGATTTACTCATTGGCGTATGTGGCTGTATGTCACAAGAAGAATCTGTTGTTAATAAAATTTTGGAAAAGCATCCACATGTTGATATGATATTCGGTACTCATAATATTCACCGCCTGCCAAACATTTTAAAAGAAGCTTATATGTCCAAAGCGATGGTCGTTGAGGTGTGGTCTAAAGAAGGTGATGTGATCGAGAATTTACCTAGAGTCCGTAAAGGGAATATTAAAGGCTGGGTAAACATTATGTACGGCTGTGATAAATTCTGTACGTATTGTATCGTGCCATACACTCGCGGTAAAGAACGATCACGTCGTCCAGAAGATATCATTCAGGAAGTTCGTGAGCTTGCAGCAAAAGGATATCAAGAAATCACACTATTAGGTCAAAACGTTAATGCTTACGGAAAAGATTTTGATGATATCCAATATGGTCTTGGAGACTTAATGGATGATCTTCGTAAAATCGATATTCCGCGTATTCGTTTCACAACAAGCCATCCTAGAGACTTTGATGATCATTTAATTGAAGTATTAGCGAAAAAAGGCAATTTAGTTGAACATATCCACCTTCCAGTTCAATCTGGTTCAAGCGATATTTTGAAAATAATGGGACGAAAATATACACGGGAACAATATTTGGAATTGGTGCGTAAAATTAAAGCAGCGATCCCAGATGTTGCATTATCAACTGATATTATTGTCGGTTTTCCAAATGAAACAGATGAACAATTCGAAGAAACATTATCTCTATATGAAGAAGTAGGGTTTGAAACTGCTTATACATTCATCTATTCACCACGTGAAGGCACACCAGCTGCAAAAATGAAAGATAATGTATCACTTGAAGTGAAAAAAGCCCGTCTACAACGTTTGAATGATATGGTTAATAAATTCTCTAGAGAAGCGATGAGCAAATATAAAGGTCAAATCGTTGAGGTGCTAGTTGAAGGCGAAAGTAAAAATAACCCTGAGATTTTAGCGGGCTATACAAGAAAAAATAAATTAGTGAACTTTAAGGCACCTAAATCCGTGATTGGAAAACTTGTTCAAGTGAAAATTATTGAAGCGAAAACATGGTCGCTAGACGGCGAACTTGTTGGCGTAGTAGATGGCGCTGAGGTGAACGCTTAATGTCTTCATTTTCAAAGGACGACATTATTGAAAAAGCAACTGAGCTAGCGAAAAAGATTGCGGAAACAGATGAAGTTGATTTTTATAGAAGAGCAGAAATACAAATCAATGAAAACAAAAAAGTACGGGAGCTAATTGATCGTATAAAAAGACTGCAAAAACAAGCAGTAAACTATCAGCACTATGGAAAAATAGAAGCTTTAAAAGTAGTAGAAGAGAAAATAGATCAATTGCAGGCAGAACTTGATGAAATCCCAGTCGTTCAAGAATTTAAGCAATCCCAAGTAGACGTGAACGATTTGTTGCAAATCGTGGCAAATACGATTTCAAATAAAGTAACAGAAGAATTAACGAATGATGTAGAGAATATATCACGATCAAATAAATGATGCTGCGTATGAAGGGCTGTTGAGTTTAAAACTCAGCAGTCTTTTCTTTTTTTAGGAGAAAAGACATCATCCTTGCCACGAACCAATTACATAAACAAACATATAATGAATTAACCCAATGGGCTTTAATGCAGTGGCTAAGCTTCTATTTTCACATATATGAATTAAAAAGATTAGCACACTAGTCTAGATAGGCGCATAGGATGAATTGAAAATAATTGAGGAGGGTTCGCTCGCATGGCAGAATATAGAGAAATCATTACGAAGGCGGTCGTAGCGAAAGGACGAAAATTTACACAGTCCAATCATACGGTTTGCCCACCACACCATCCATCGAGCATTTTAGGTTGCTGGATCATCAACCATAAGTATGAAGCCAAAAAAATAGATAAAAAAGTTGAAATCCATGGCACTTTTGATGTAAACATCTGGTACTCACATAATGATAATACACGTACATCAGTTGTCACGGAAAAGGTAGAGTATAAAGACATCATAAAATTAAACTATCGTGATCCAGATTGCCTTGACGACAAAGAAGTTATCGCCAAGGTATTACAGCAACCTAATTGCATCGAAGCAATTATCTCGCCAAATGGCAATAAGGTAATTGTAAATGTAGAAAGAGAGTTTTTAGTTGAGGTTATTGGAGAAACGAAAGTATGTGTTGCGATTCAGCCAGATGGCTGCGATTGTGACGATGAGTGGGAAGAAGAGTTTGATGAAGAACTTGATGATGAATTTGAAGAATTAAACCCAGACTTTCTAGTTAGTTCAGAAGAGGAGTAAATCTAGCACCTAGATGCTTATAACTTAGCCAAGTGTAATAAGCTAGGAGACTTCCTCCTAGTTTTTCTTTTTTCACGCTCCTTAGAATAGGTGATGATGTTTTGGTTTTACGGTCGCCCTTTTGTCGAACAATGAAAAAATAACTTGCTTTTCCATTGCACTTTCTAGCGCCGATGTTGTATATCATTCATAGAAACGATGAAGAAAAAGGGCAAATTATGATATAATATGAGAATCAAGGTTAATAGTACGGAAAGGGTTTTGTCGAAATGAGTCAATATACGCCGATGATTCAACAATATTTACAAGTAAAGGCAGATTATCAGGATGCCTTTTTATTTTTTCGATTAGGCGATTTCTATGAAATGTTTTTTGAAGATGCAATTAAAGCATCGCAAGAATTGGAAATTACGTTAACAAGTAGAGATGGTGGCGGAGAAGAGAGAATTCCGATGTGTGGAGTTCCATACCATTCCGCGTCGAATTATATTGAACAGTTGATTGGGAAAGGCTATAAAGTTGCAATTTGCGAACAAGTAGAAGATCCGAAACAGGCAAAAGGAGTAGTAAAACGTGAAGTAATCCAGCTAATTACTCCAGGAACCATGATGGAAGGAAAAAATCTTGCTGACAAGGAAAACAACTATATTGCTGCAATTACGGCTTTTTCAGATGAAGAATACGGACTAGCATATGCTGATTTATCTACAGGAGAAAATCGCACAACATTAATAGAAGGTTCCTTCACAGATGTATTTAATGAAATGACGGTGATTGGAGCAAAAGAAGTCGTTGTAGCATCACAGTTTCCTGAGCAGTATTGCAAAAGGCTAAGAGAAAGTGCGCAAATCACGATATCATTTGAAAATGATGAGGAAGAAAAAGCTACTTTTTCACATTTATTTAAGCAGCTTGAATCAACGAAACTACAAAAGACAGTGTCGCGTCTTTTAAACTATTTATATCGTACCCAAAAACGTAGCTTAGATCATTTGCAGGATGTTGCTGCATATGAAGTTCATCATTATTTGAAAATGGATTATTTTTCAAAGCGTAATTTGGAGTTAACCGAAACGATTCGCGCTCAAGGGAAAAAAGGCTCATTGCTGTGGCTTTTGGATGAGACGATGACCGCAATGGGAGGTAGACTGTTAAAGCAATGGATCGACCGCCCGCTTTTAAATCAAAAGAAAATTACAGAACGGTTAACAATGGTTGAGATGTTTCTCGAGCATTATTTTGAAAGACAAGATTTACGTGAACGTTTGAAGGAAGTTTACGATTTAGAGCGCTTAGCTGGGCGTGTTGCATTCGGAAATGTGAATGCTCGCGACTTAGTACAGCTAAAACATTCTCTGCAGCAAATCCCGATTATTCGTTCCATTATTAGCCAGTTAGATGCCCCAATTGCTAATTCTTTATTACAACATTTAGATCCGTGTGAGGAATTAACCGATTTATTGGAACGGGCTATTATTGAGAACCCGCCGATTTCAGTCAAAGAAGGAGGCATCATTCAGGATCATTATCATGAAGAGTTAGACCGCTATCGAGATGCAAGCCGAAATGGCAAACAGTGGATCGCAAGTCTAGAGCAAGAAGAGCGTCAACGGACTGGAATCAAATCGTTAAAAATAGGTTATAATCGTGTGTTTGGCTACTATATCGAGGTAACAAAGGCAAATCTGCATTTACTTGAAGAGGGCAGATATGAGCGGAAACAAACGTTAACGAATGCAGAAAGATTCATAACGCCTGAACTAAAAGAAAAAGAAGCGCTGATTTTGCAAGCACAAGAAAAAAGTATTGATTTAGAGTATGAATTATTTGTAGGCATTCGCGAACAGGTGAAAGAATATATTCCACGCCTGCAAAGTCTGGCGAAAGCAGTAAGCACGCTGGATGTTCTTCAATGTTTTGCAACGATAAGTGAAATGAGACATTATACGAAGCCAATCTTTCAGACAGATGGAAAATTGGTTATCCGCGATGGCCGCCACCCTGTTGTTGAAAAAGTGCTGGATTCACAAAGCTATGTGCCAAATGATTGTTTCATGGACGATGAAAATGAAATTTTACTAATAACTGGTCCGAACATGTCCGGGAAAAGTACTTTTATGCGCCAAGTTGCATTAACAGCGATCCTTGCGCAAATGGGTTGCTACGTTCCTGCTAAAGAGGCAATTTTACCGATTTTTGATCAAATTTTTACAAGAATAGGGGCAGCGGATGACCTAATTTCCGGACAAAGTACCTTTATGGTTGAAATGCTTGAAGCGAAAAATGCGATCACGAATGCAACAAGAAACAGTTTAATCTTATTTGATGAAATTGGCCGCGGTACTTCGACTTACGATGGAATGGCATTAGCCCAAGCAATGATTGAATATATTCATGAACGGATTGGTGCGAAAACATTATTTTCAACACATTATCATGAACTCACAGCATTGGAAGAGGCACTCCATAAGCTAACAAATATTCATGTAAGTGCAATGGAGCAAAATGGCAAAGTCGTCTTTTTACACAAAATAAAAGAGGGTCCCGCTGATAAAAGCTATGGTATCCACGTTGCCCAATTAGCTGGCTTGCCTCAAGATCTTATCGATCGGGCCAATACGATCTTACATGACCTTGAACATCAACAGGACGGACAGGCACAGGCAAATGATAAACAAGTTGTAACTGTGAAAGAAGCTGTAAAAGAGGCTGAGGAAGCTCCTGCACAGTTAAGCTTTTTTGCTGAAGAACCAGAGAAGAAAGTTAAAACCTTGTCCGCTAAAGAACAAAAGGTTGTTGAGAAAATTAAAGCATTAGATTTGCTTGAGATGAATCCATTGCAAGCATTGAATGCACTCTATGATATTCAGAAACAATTAAAGAAATAGGTGGTGAACGATCGTGGGAAAGATTATTCAATTAGACGAGTGGCTTTCAAATAAAATTGCAGCAGGTGAAGTAGTAGAAAGACCAGCATCCGTAGTCAAAGAACTTGTAGAGAATGCAATTGATGCGAAAAGTACAGTTATTGAGATCGATGTTGAAGAAGCGGGACTCGGGAAAATTCGGATTATTGATAATGGAGTCGGGATCGATGAGGAAGATGTCCTTTTAGCTTTTCAACGTCATGCCACGAGTAAAATTAAAAATGAGAATGATCTATTTCGTATTCGTTCCCTAGGATTTCGCGGAGAAGCACTCCCAAGTATTGCAGCAGTTGCCAAAATCGATATGGCAACTGCAACAGGGGAGGGAGCAGGGACTAGAGTCGTTATTGAAGGCGGTAAATTATTAAAACATGAGAAAACATCAAGCCGTAAAGGGACGGATATTACGGTTACAAATTTATTTTTTAATACGCCGGCCCGCTTAAAATATATGAAGACCCTTCACACGGAGCTCGGAAATATTACCGATGTTGTCAATCGTCTTGCATTAGCACATCCAGAAGTGGCAATTCGATTACGCCATCAAGACCGTATGTTGTTGCAAACGAATGGTAATGGTGATATTCGGCAAGTGCTTGCCGCTATTTACGGTGTCAATATCGCTAAAAAAATGATCCCGCTAAATATTTCTTCACTTGATTTTGAAGTAAACGGCTATATTGCATTACCTGAAATTACAAGGGCTTCGCGAAACTATATTTCTACCATGATAAATGGTCGCTTTATTAAAAATTACCCGCTCGTGAAAGCAATTCAGGAAGGATATCATACTCTTCTCCCGATCGGCCGTTATCCAATTGTGATGCTGTCTGTTAAAATGGATCCTATTTTAGTAGATGTCAATGTCCATCCAGCTAAATTAGAAGTACGTCTAAGTAAAGAGAAGGAATTATGCCTGCTTATTGCTGATGCAATAAAATCTGCCTTTAAAAAGCAGGAGTTAATTCCATCTGGCGTTGAAGCTGTAAAAAAAGAAAAGCGGAAAATTGAGCAGGTAGAGCTACCATTAGATCATGTACCGGAAAAAACACCAATAATGAAGCCGGCTCAAAAAGAAGCGCCAATCTTTCAACAAAGCAGTGGACACGATAATTACTTCGCTATTCAAACACAGCAACATGATGAGATGGATAAAGGTCATGTTGAACCGATTGCGAAAGAATACATTGAAGAGGATCCTATTTTTCCAGGCGTAGTCTATGAAGAGCAAGACGAATTTGAAGAACCAATGAGTACACAAGTGGAAGCGCAAAAAGAAACGGAGCCACAAGTATCAAGAGTACCGCCAATGTATCCAATCGGACAAATGCACGGCACCTATATTTTTGCCCAAAATGAAAAAGGACTTTATATTATTGATCAGCATGCTGCACAAGAGCGAGTGAAATATGAATTTTTCCGTGAAAAAGTTGGAGAAGTAAAAAAAGAGCTTCAAGACATGCTTGTGCCTTTGACACTCGAATATTCTACAGATGAAGCAATTAAAATCCAAGAAAATCTTGATGCCTTAAAAGAAGTAGGCGTTTTTCTTGAAACATTCGGCCATAATAGCTTTATTATTCGCTCCCACCCAACATGGTTTCCAAAAGGTGAGGAAAAAGAAGTCATTGAAGAAATGATTGAACAGCTATTATCAATGAAAAAAGTCGATATTAAAAAGCTCCGAGAAGATGCAGCAATTATGATGAGCTGTAAAGGCTCCATTAAAGCAAACCGCCATCTGCGAAATGATGAAATCCAGGCACTACTTGACGCATTAAGAATGTCATCAGACCCATTCACATGCCCACATGGCAGACCGATCATCATACATTACTCGGTGTATGAAATGGAAAAAATGTTCAAACGCGTGATGTAGCAAGGTTTCAGGACCTCTCCATGCTGATTTGCCCACCATTTGCCCATCTAATTATTTAGGTAGGCTTGGAGTTTATTAATGTTTTCCTCTTCGGATTTTTGTTATATGAAGATATACATCAGCAGTCATATTAATAGTTGCATGACCTAAACGGGTGCTAACAAATTTAATATCTGCACCACTTTCCAATAACATGATCGCATGAGTATGTCTAAGACCATGTGTGGTAAGGTGGTGCAGGTTTGTTTTTGCAATAATTGAATCAACTATTTTATTTACGCTATATTCACTAAGTTTCTTGCCCATCTGGTCTTACAATAAGATATTTAGAGTTATAATATCCCTCGCCATATCTCATTTTATTTTCGTTTTGCCAAAGCTTATATTTTTTTAAATCTGCAACTAACGTATCATCAATTCCAATTTTTTCGTTTACTGGAAGGGGTTTTTGGTTTTTTGATTCTTTTATCGCTTCGTGTTTTGGTGATGGATATACTTTTCCTTTTGAGGTTGGACAACCATTTTCTCCAGAAGATACTGAATTTATAAGGGCATACGGCACTCCCGCTGATCTTGAATTACCAACAGAGTCTGTTCAATCAACAACACTACCTAAAGGAATTTCAGTAAACATCAAGCTAGATCACGGTACTTATAGCGTTAATAAGTCAAAATCAAAATATGGAACTTCGGTTAAATTAACGGGGAAAGTTTCTGGAAATATAAATGTTGTTAACCATTGGTATAGAGGGGACCTAACTGCTAAAATTACCTCTGGAAATTCTAAAGTCAAAAAAATAAAACTTGGAGTTGCTAATACTGCCTATGGATTATTAGGAAAAGGTAGAACATATGTAGGCATAGTGTACAGTGGTTCTGCAACTAGCAGCAAAGCAACAAAGATTAAATGGAGTATGGATAAAACAGTTAAATATGGTGCAATTGCGGTTGTGTATTGTCATATGAACGCATATACTGAAATTACAACATCAAGCGGTACCTACAATTTGTATGCGTGGTAAGGGAGAATGAAAATTGGGGATATTTAGTATAACAAATTCATTAATAGTATTGGCTGTCCTTGGTTTAATAGTATTTGCAGTTTACAAGATTGTAAAGAAAGTCAAAAGTTTGCTCAAATAATGAGAAACGATTAAAAAAAGGGAGAAATCGTCCTTTTTATTTTAATCGTTTTAAACTAGGGAAATTAGGATATATTGAATGTAATAGAATCCAATCAAGAAAGATTCGGTCTTTTCATCGTAAGTCATGTTAGATATTATAGATGTGGAAATAATGGATTGAAGCTCGGTTGATTTGAAGGGCTTATTTTTATATGAATTAATACTGTTTGCAATGTTGTAAACAATTTGTTAATGCTTGAATATTAATTTTCAAAAACAAAACCCCTACCAATTGGAGAGGCCTTTGTTACTTACTCATTTTTTCAATTTTTTCTATAATTCAGCTACTCTTAACAGGCAAATATCTCTTCATTACATCACTTTAAAATTATATTAAAAGGAAAGATTTTTTTATAAAAAAGATTGAGACACCTATTTAACATATAAAATAATTCCAAAGAAGTGGCAAGCTGAACCCGCTATAACAAAAATATGCCAAATTGCATGATGATATTTAAAACCTCTCCATAAATAAAAAATCGAACCAATAGTATAAATTAATCCCCCAGCTACTAAAAGATAAATACCAATAGGATTTAGATTCGTGATAATAGGATCCCAAATAATTACTATTGACCACCCCATGATAATATATAGTATGGTAGAGGTGAAAAGATACTTTTTAACAAAAAAGCATTTGAAAATTGTGCCTAAAATCGCCAAACTCCAAACTGTTCCAAAGACCACCCATCCTTCCGACCCCTTTACAATTAAAAGTAAATAAGGTGTATACGAGCCAGCAATAAAGAAGTAAATGGCTGAATGATCTAAAATTTCAAAGAAGTCCTTTACTTTCCCTCTGTGTAATCCATGTACAAGGGTAGATGAAATGTAGAGAAAGAACATCGTTCCACCAAAAAGGGTATAACTTATTAAACTCCATATGTTTCCATTCATTGTAGCGGAAAAAACTAGTAGAACAAGGGCTAAACCGCTTAATAGGGCACCTATTCCATGCGTTATTGAATTTACAATTTCTTCTCTCCGAGAGTATGAATAAGTATCTGCCATATAGTCACCAATTCCTTTCACGTTTATGATAAATAGGTGAGGTTTATAAAAACAACTTAAAAATTTTATATTATCTAATACAACAAAAGCCCTTCCTCTCTTTTGTCTTTACGGTTCCTTGACCGTGACAGTGAGAGTCAGATTACTTATTAAGTGTCTTATGTGAGATTATTAAATGAGTAAGATTGGGTTCAGAAGAATTCATAAGGTTCTAAAAGTTGGGGACATTTCCATTATGTTGAAGTTTCGCTTCAAATTTTCAAACGTTTGCAACGTGTTTTCCACGATTATAATATCGTAAACAAGAATATTCTTATTTAGTGTAACAAAAACAAGAAGGAATAACAAATTACTGAATTATATAAATAAGATGTTTCAGTGTCTTCATAAATTTTTAAAATACTTTAGCTTAATGTGGAAAGCATTATTCAGCGTCCATTAATATATAACCATGATTCTAAAATGCTTGGCAGTACAGCCTAATGTAGAGATCCAACAGTCGAATCATTTGATTTTTACGAATTCATCAACATACTTATAAACCTTTAAAATAGCAGTTATAATTACGGCTCTTTTTATAATTTATTCTTGAAGTTATGAAGAAGGATCAGCATTTTTTTTATCTCTATGTTATACTAAAGCACAACCTTTAAGTCTAAAACCATTTTATATTACCTGTTTCAAGAAACCTACTCGTTAGTTTGAGTAGGTTTTTTATTTTTTTAAGACATAAAAAAACAGGCTATGAGCCTGTTTGAATAATTCTATTTAGGTTAAGCTTTTTGAACATTTGCGGCTTGCGGTCCGCGAGCACCTTGTTCAACGTCAAAAGTTACTTTTTGACCTTCGTCTAGAGATTTGAAACCCTCACCTTGGATAGCAGTGAAGTGAACGAATACATCGTCTCCACCGTTACGTTCGATAAAGCCAAAACCCTTATCTGCATTAAACCATTTAACTGAACCTTGTTCCATTTTATTGCCTCCTAGTGTGTAACCACACAATGTGTTACTATCCTTGTCCAAGGTGATCATCAAGACGAAGATTTATATACTAAACTCTCTTTTACACCGAACAAAAATAATTCTCTTTTAGAGTAACAGAGAATTAAAATGTTTGCAACAAGTATTTTTTAAAATTTTTAAAATTAATTCAATTCTGGTCAACGTGAAATTAGATTTGGACACCAAAAGGGAAGCTGTTATATTTTCATACAATAAAGGAGTATAAATAAGTACCAAAATATGTTTTTTTGTGAGAGGATATAACTAGATAAAGCATATTCAATTATTTTATAATTTGATCGAGGGTGTTAACTAAATAGTTGTTTCTCCTATTTAGATTGGTATAAAAATCGTGAATATATTTCATCCACCAAAAGAAAGAGACACGCTTTTGGCGCTTCTCTATTTTATTTTTCATATCCTTAATCCACAATCAATCATGATCCCATTTAATTATAAAAGCATACGAATGTAAGTGCTGATTATAAGGCGATAAAAAAATAATTGTAAAGTGTTATAAATGGAATTGAATTTCAATGAATTAGTCTTAAACGCGTGATGTAAGAGGGGATTAAAAATTTTATTTTCCCCCACATTTATTGTTTTGAGCTGATATTTCGGAAAGCTTCTGCAAAATGTTCAGCAGACGAATCTTGCATATTAAGGGTAACATGACCATGTTTATCTAATGTGATGGAATCATTAGAATGTCCGAGTCTTTCCAAAACTATTTTTGAGTTTTCACCTAGTTCTAACATAATGATATTAATGAACTGCAAGTCTATAAATTAAAGAAACAAGAACAGCTTTTAAAAGTAGGATTGAAACTTACGAAAGATCATTTTGTTGTTTCTCCTTATGGCGGTGAACCACTCAATCCAAATACTGTTCATAAGCAGTTCTTATACTATATCAAACTTGCAGGGGTAAAAAGAATTAGATTTCATGATTTACGCCATACTCACGCAACTATCATCTGTTATTGAAATATTTCTCTTACCACTCGCTGTTTTTGAAGATTGCAAAACTAGACCTTGTCCAGATACATAATATAGAGAATGCTTGACGTAAATTCTTTTATTATCGAAATCAATGTCTCCCCATTTTAATCCTAGTAATTCGCCACGTCTCATTCCAGTATAAATTGCCAAGAAATAAAGAATAAATATATGGTCTTTTTGTTGTCGCATCCTATTTAGGAATTTATTGGATTCTTCAATGGACCATGTCTCTATCCTTTTTTGTACAATCATCGTGATAGCACTTGAATCGCAATAATGTATTTTTCAGCTCCAAACTAAAATATATCTCGATCCGTTTCTTAACCCAATCAGCAGCAACATTATGGTGATAAGTCTTATTAAGCTCCCATCCACGAACAAACACCTTATAATTTAAATCTGCTTGATTTACGAATTTCATTTTCTGCTCTCTAATTTCACGTTTCACCTTATTAAAGTCTTGAGACAATTCCCTAAGTGCCTTATTGATCTTATGTATGGCTCTTTAAATTTTACTTTGCTCTCATCAATTATCTTCCAGATATTTTTCGGGCCAATGGTAAAAGGATGTAATCAGCAATTATTTCATCTTCCTCACTTGTCAAAACTTGTAAGTTGATCACCTTTATACAAAATTTGTTTTCATTATAACAGGAACGAATGTTCTTGTTGAGGAGGTTCAATCGATGAAAGGTTTGTTAAGAGAGCTGCTGAATTTGGTGAGCAATTATAAATGATTTATATGTCTGCAAAAGGAGACATTTCACAGCGTGTGATAAAAGTATTAAATGTAAGTAGTGAGTTGTTAAAGGCTTATTGCTACACAAGAAACCAGTTCAAGACTTTCAAATGAAAGAACATTTTATCGATTGTGCCTTTGAAACAGCATAGACGAGGTGCATAGTAATGATTAATCCATATCACAGTATTTTATGTATTGATATGAAGAGTTTTTACGCAAGTTGTGCAGCCATAATGCGTGGACTTGATCCAATGGAATGTTATTTAACAGTTGTAGGCAATCTTCAACCAAAAGGAAGCGTTGTGCAAGGAATTACTGAAAAAAGAAGGTGTATATGCAGATATTTTTAACAGTCAGTTTGCACAGGTAAGCGCATAGTCCTCCATATGGCTAGAGTACCGGAATGCTCACTGCATTTGAGTTGATGGAACAAAAGGTGTTATTACATTGTCAACATAAGTAGCTTGAAGATGATCGGCTTTTAAAGTACCAAATATAATATAAAAAATTAACAACGCTCTTTACGAACAGTGTTCGTTATGGTATAACATATTTGTATTAGATATTATAAATTGTTAAAGAAAGTGTAAGCGATGGTAAAATGATGCACAGTATAAAGTTGAGGAAAATTACTAGGTTAATAAAATAAAATTATATTTTTATTTTTAAACGTTTTATTTTTTTTAACTACAAACGAACGGTGTTCGTGAGCGCTAAGAATTATTATTAGGAGGAATTACACTATGAATAAAAATAAACGTATTGCCATTATTGGTGCTGGCCCAGGCGGATTAACATTGGCTCGTATTTTACAACAAGCTGGATTTAATCCAGTGATTTTCGAAGGAGAAATATCTGCAACACAAAGAGAACAAGGGGGCACACTTGATTTATCAGAAGATATGGGACAGAAAGCACTTAAAGTAGCAGGTTTGCTTGAACAATTTAAAAAAGTTTGCCGTTATGAAGGTGAAGCAGCAAAAATAATGGATAAAACAGCTACTGTTTTGTTTGAAGAGGGTCCCAATGTAGATGAAGAGCACTCTGGAGATCGGCCTGAAATTGATCGCACAATGTTGCGTCAAATGTTATTAGAATCTGTAAATCCTGAATCTATACAGTGGGGACATAAACTTCTTTATGCCACTCCATTAGAAAATGGTCAACATGCACTTCATTTTGAAAATGGTGTTACTGAGGTAGTGGATTTAGCAGTTGGTGCTGATGGTGCATTCTCTAAGCTTCGTCCACTTGTTAGTGATGAAACAGCAGAATATTCAGGTGTTAGTATGGTGGAAATCAATATTTTGGATGCAAAAAAACAATTTCCTGATATTGTAGAACTGAATGGTTTAGGAAGTGTATTTGCTCTAGATGATCAAAAAGGTATGATCGCTCAAATGAATGGTGACGGGAAAATTCGTATCTATTTAAGTTTTAAAGCACCATATGAATGGTTACACAATAACGGAATTAATTATGATAATCTAGAAGAAGCAAAACCAGAGCTTCTTAAATTATTCGAAGATTGGAGCCCAGAGCTAAAAAAATATATTCATTATGCAAATGGACCGATATTCCCGCGTCATATTTATATGCTGCCTGTTGGACATAAGTGGGAACATAAAAAGGGTATCACACTTTTAGGAGATGCAGCACACTTAATGTCACCTTTTGCAGGTGCTGGTGTAAACCTTGCGATGTTAGATGCATCTGAACTTGCACTATCCATTATCAATCATGATGATACGGATGAAGCTGTCTATAACTATGAGTTAAAAATGTTCGAATATGCAGGTGAAATAGCCGCAGAAACAAAAGAAAACATGGACTTATTCTTTGAAAATAATGCAGCAAAAACATTAAGTGACCTGATGAAATCACATCATGTAGAATAAGCTTCAGTTCCTTTGATAGGCAACTAATTTTAATTAATAAAACAAAAATATGGAGGTGAGTTTAAGAGTCAAAATGTAATATCGACTCTTAGGAATCAATATGACTAAAACTATCATTGAACCAATAACTTTAAATATCGAAGTACCGGCTTTTCCTGGTGGGCTATGGCCAATTAATCCTACCTTAATTACAAGTGAAAGTGATGTTGTACTTGTAGATACAGGTATGCCAGGTAGTGAAAGTATGATTGCTACAGAATTAGAAAAACGTGGATTATCTATCGGCCAATTGACAAAAATTATTTTGTCACACCAAGATATCGATCATGTTGGCAGTCTGGCAAGACTTCTTGAAATCAATCCAAACATTGAAGTATTTTCACACGAGTTAGATCGTCCATATATTGAAGGTAAGCAGCCTCTTATTAAAGATTTGCCAGGACCATTAGCTGATCAATTTGAGGAAGGTTACACTGCACCATCAGTACCATTTATAAAAGGTACATTAGCAGATGGAGAAGAACTAGATATTGCTGGTGGGCTAATTGTTATTCATACTCCTGGGCACACAGAAGGTCATATTAGCTTATACCATCCTGCAGCAAAAACATTAATTGCTGCAGATGCCATGATAATTCGTGGTCCTAAATTACAAGGTCCAAACCCGATGCAAACACCTGATTTGGACAAAGCATATCAATCGTTAACAAAATTTGCAGCTTTCGATATTAAACGTGTAGTTTGTTATCACGGTGGTGTGTACGAATCCGAAACATTAAATGAAGAAATTGCACAAATTGTAGCAAATGGTCCGGTAAAATAATCGTTGGAAATATAATAATTTGCCTAATTGGTTTATTAAATATGATAAAATATAGAAAAAAAATCGATGATATAAGGTGAATTATGAATAATTTTGAAAATGTAAATAATCGACGGACACGACCAGCAAAACCACCACTAAGTCTAGACATTATTATAAAAACAGCATATAAATTGTTAAGTGAAAATGGTATATCAGGAATGAGTATGCGAAAAATTGCGAAAGCTTTAGATACAGGACCTGCATCGTTATATGTGTATGTAAAGAATTATCAAAAACTCAGTGCATACGTGTTAGACTATGGTCTTCGTGAAGTAAAGTTAGTAGAGAATGATACGGTATATTGGAAAGATGCGATTATTAACATACTTAAATCGTACTTTAAAGTGTTAGTTGAGACACCTGGATTAGCAGAGCTTGCTTTAACAACACCACCTAATGGTATGAACTCAATGGATATCAATGAATGTTTGCTTAAATACCTGCAAACAGGTGGGATTAGCAAACGAGGTGCTGCTTGGGGAATAGATATTTTACTACTTTACGTCTCATCTTTATCTTTTGAAAGAACACGTAGAAGTAAAAAAGATAATGATTTAGATGATATGGTTGCACTATATAACAAAGTTGACGTTTCAAAATACCCTATGATTGGTATGCTGAAATCAGAATTATTCTCTGGTGAAGGCGATGAACGTTTCTCTTGGGGGATAGAAGTTATCTTACAAGGATTACTAACTATGCAAAATAGCTAATAATATCATTATTCTTCAATTTAATACAGGCATAAGACAATAGAGATTATCATACATGTATTAAATTCTTTAATTTTCGAAAGTGATGCCGTACACCGGTATCGCTTTTTTATACCATGGGATATTGTGATGCTTTTCACTTAGACTGACGAATGCTTTGCTTTAATAACGATCTTCCACAATCGGGCGCTTTCCTGAAGGATTACACCCATTTTGGATTTAAGGGCCAGATAACGGAATAGCAAATAGTTTTAAACGACTTTATTGTCACTCTACATGTAAATTAGATATTCAATCTATGTGATGCTTTAGAAGCAAAATCATTAATGAAATAGAAGAATATTCAGGATAAATGATCCAACGATACTGTATTAATTTACTAGCAAGGTAGTGGTTATTGTCGAAAAATCGCATATAATAAATAAAAGTAACTCATGTGAAATTTCAAATTGTATGCTTATTTGTCGATCTTTTTAATCGTGAAATCATTGGCCATGGTGCTGGTGCAAATAAGACCGCAGACCATGTATATCAGGCAATCACAAGTATTCAAGCGAATTGAAACCATGTCAAAATGTTTCATACCGACCGCGGAAAAGAGTTTGATAATAAACTAATTTCAGAGGCACTCGAAACATTTGGGATTCAGAGATCCTTGAGCATGAAGGGTTGTCCTTATGACAATACCTTTGCTGAAGCAATGTTTAAGGTATTTAAAACAGAATTCGCTAACGGGGCTCATTTTTCTTCCCTTGAACTTGATGACTATGTTCATTGGTTGAACAACATTCGAATTCATGGAACACTTGGGTATGTGACACCTGTGGAATGTAGAAAGCAAGCCCTTTAATTTTTTGTCCAGTTTAGTGTTGACATTCCAATGTATTGTTTAGTAATAATAGCTTAAAATATTAGATGTATTGTAAGTGTTATAAATGGAATTAAGTTTCGATGAATTAGTCTTATTATAAAGATGTAGTTTTTCATTTTATATTACGCTCCTATAAGTTATTTAAAAGAAAAACATGCTTTCCTTCTTAGCTTCTGCAATAATATTGTTATTAATGTAACGGATTTTTTCTAGCACCTTACATCTTATTATGATTGATAATGATAAGAAACGTTTTAAATTTTATACTTTTATTTTTCCATTCCGTGCAATTATAATGGATCTACGGTGAGAATTTATTATATTTTCTCCCGTTGAATACCTATATTTTTTGAATGAAAACAAAAGATAATAAATAGGCTGCCTTTCCGGCAACCTGAAGAATTTATTTAATAAAAGCGTTCTGTGAGAATAAAAAGACACTTTTCAAAATGCCATTGAAATGCATTAAGATACTTTTTACTCAATAATGAACTTAAATTAATCTGACTTGCTGTCGGCAGAAAAACGTTCATTTATATGTGCTTATTATTCTTCAAATCAGAGTGTTGCTTCAATAGAGAATTTAGTTTTGAAAAAGGGAGGACCGTAATCAAAATGGCGACAAAGGCTCCAATAATGGTTTCTAAAATACGTCCCCACTCATAGCCCCCTGAATGCATAAACGCTAAAACCATAACAACTGTAACCCCTATTTGTGATATTGAATCCTGGTGAAGCTTAAAAATAGTCGCAATCGTCATTCCTATAAAAATACTAAAAAATACAGCGATTGCTGATGGCTGTATCCAATGTGTGATAAAAAGACATGACCCTACGCCCCCGATAATACCATACAGCCGGTTCAATGCTTTTGTAACTGACTTTGCAAAGGTGGTATTGACAATTAAAACAGCCGTTAAAGGTGCAATGTAGGGATAAAAGTGAGGGGTAAATAAAGCTGCCAGTCCCCACGATACCCCTGCTGCAAGTGATATTTTAAAGGTTTGTAAAGTAATACCAGAACGATTTATTATTCCTCTTAGATGTTTCAGCCCTCTGGTATACATATATAAAACTCCAATTTATGAAATAAGTTGATTAATTTAATCTAAGTGAGATATATTTCACCTCTAAATAGTCCTCAATCCCGAAGTGGCCGCCTTCTCGTCCCAATCCACTTTCTTTAAAACCGCCAAATGGTGCTTGAACAGCGGAGGGAGAACCATCATTTAAGCCGATGATTCCATAATCCAATGCTTCCGAAATGTCAACTGCCTCATTTATATTCTCTGTGAAAACATATGCAGCCAGGCCGTACGGAGTATTATTGGCGCGCTCGATTGCTTCTTCAATTGTTTTAAAGGATGATACTGGGGCAAGTGGTCCAAAGGTTTCTTCATACATACAAGTCATGTCATCTGTAACGTTTGTTAAAACCGTTGGCTCTATAAAATATCCAGATTCTTTTTCCAATGGATTGCCTCCTGCCAGTAGGTTTGCGCCTTTTTTTACAGCGTCCTCAATATGCTCCATCACTTTCTGAACTGCCCGATCATTAATAAGTGGACCAATGGAAACATTTTCTTCAAATCCATTCCCTACCTTTAAATTTGCGACTCTTTCAGCAAGTCTATTTGAGAATTCATCCGCAATCGATTCGTCAACGTAAATTCGGTTGGTACAAACACATGTCTGTCCGGCATTTCGAAATTTAGAAGAGATAGCACCTTCCACAGCTTTGTCTATGTTTGCATTAGCAGTAACAATCAGTGGTGCGTGTCCGCCCAGTTCAAGCGATAACTTTTTTACCGTATCTGCGGCACCGCGCATTAAAATTTTCCCTACACGTGTGGATCCGGTAAAGGTCAGCTTCCGAACTCGGTCATCCCTTAGCCATACAGTTGCAATAGGTTCAGGAGCTCCTGTTACAACATTAATCACACCTTTTGGAATACCTGCTTGCTGAGAGAACTCAGCAAGTTTTAATGCAGTAAAGGGTGTCTCTTCAGATGGTTTTAAAACGATTGTACAGCCGGCAGCAAGGGCCGGTGCGACTTTTCTCGTAATCATCGCAGCCGGAAAGTTCCATGGGGTAATCGCTGCCACCACACCGACAGGCTGTCTTTTCACGATGATGCGTTTGGTAGGGGAGGAAGCTGGTATCGTTTCGCCGTAAATTCGTTTTCCTTCTTCTGCAAACCAAGCAATATAGTTGTTTGCATAATCTATTTCTCCTTTTGCTTCTGCAAAAGGTTTGCCCTGTTCCATTGTCATGATTTCTGCCAGTTCATCTCGGTGTTCTTCAATCAACCGATGCCATGCCAGTAAAAGTCTGCTCCGTTCATCAGCTGTTTTTTTTGACCATTCTTTTAAAGCAGTATAAGCAGCATCTACTGACAATTTGGCTTCAATTTCTCCGCCATTTGGAGTGCTACCAATTACATTTTTTGTAGCTGGGTTTATGACCTGGATCATTTCTTGTGTATCAAGCCATTCTCCGTTAATATAAAGTTTATTTGGAAACATAGAATTTTCCTCCTTAGTAAGTATGTGAAAATCTATATCTAACTTATCACGATTATTGCATAAGGAGTACTTCCTCTATATACTAAGGGGTATAACCAAAAGTTATGGGGGATTATAATGAAAACAGAATGGCTTGAATCATTCCTTATAACAGCTACTACAAAAAGCCTAACAAAGGCTAGTGAACAGCTACATATGACACAGCCAGCACTCAGCAAACAAATGAAAAAATTAGAAGAGGATTTAGGTGTCGAATTGTTTATCCGATCTGCTACAGGGGTACAGCTGACAAAGGCGGGGGAAATCCTGTTTAAGGAAATCGAGCCCGTTTTACGAGAAATCAATTCTATTCAGAAAAAGATTCTCTCTATAAAAGAAACCTCTGATCTAACAATCGGGACGTGGCCGAGTATTGCCAGTTTTTATCTCCCATATAAGATTGCAAAAGCGAAGGAGAATCGCAAAGAGGTTAATGTCAAAATCTCCTATCGGTTTGATGATATTTTTCAACTTCTTGAGAATGGTGAGATTGATGCAGCACTTCTCGATGATAGATTAATAAAGCACTCTTACTGGACTAAACCGCTTTTTAATGAAAAATTTTATCTATTTGTTAATTATCTTCATCCTATTGCCAGGGAACATGAAAACTGCATTTATTTTCAAGATTTTGAGGATGAGCCACTTGTTGTTCTCCCACCTGCTTGTGATGTTCGAATGTTAGTGGAACAAGCCTATCAGTTGGAGAATAAGGAATTACTAATCTCCTCTGAAATTGATTTTGGTCAAAGTATTATTGGGTTTATTTCGGCGAATTTAGGCATTTCAATACTACCTGAAATTTTTACGAATCAAATTGATCATTCGATTATAAAGGTTCTCCCCATTGCCGATTTTAAAACGAAACGCCGTATCTCATTGATCGCTCCCAATCCGGAGATAGGCAAATTGATTGATTCGCTTATTTTACAGTAGAAACAACAATGCTCTGACAATAGGAGCTATTAAAAATACCATTTTTTCCTTATGCTAATTAGAAACATACTTGCCATTATGAAACTATGCACCGAACATAAATGTTAATATTCATGAAATGCTTATTCGGATTTCTATTCTATATTTCTTATTTATGAATTTTTGACCACCAAAAAATGATTGACCACATAAATGACCACAAAAATACTATTTAATTATAAAAAAACGAGAATATATGTTCTGTTTATTGGGTGATGAAAAAATAATTGTAAGATTAAGCGTATGATGTTGCGAAGATGGGACACGAATATCATTTTACCCACCTAATTATTTAGGTAGGCTTGGAGCTTGTTGATGTTTTCCTCTTCGTATTTTTTTGATATATGAAGATATACATCAGCAGTCATGTTAATAGTTATAAACTCAGATTGATTTTGAATGATCAGAGATATGGGGGATGGATCGAGTGGGGGAACTCAAAGATTTACGGAGGAAAAAGAGAATCAACTTTTAAGAGGGATAGAACTATAAGCAGTTCTATCCTTTTTTAGAGCGGCGGGTTACTGCCTAGTAAGCACCACCAACAAATGAAGCGCCAATAATGATTAGTAGTATAAATAAAACAACTAGTAAAGCAAAACCTGATCCTGATCCATATCCACTCATATATTACACCACCTTTAAGTGAGGTCAGTGTATTTTATGTTAAAAATGAATTTTTGCAATGGCTATTAACATAGATTCAGAAAATGGTGCAACAACTAATCTATGGCCAAAGAAGGGGGAGTCTTCGTCTGTTACGAGGACATTTAAGATTATTTTGATTAACCATACCAGAGCTTTCCACTCCTAGAACGTTTCATCTTCTAAGTTTAAGAGATTTAAATTGGTTCAGTGAGTTATTTTTGTCCATATACTGTTAAAGTAGTAGTTAATATTTAACATTTGAACTATAAGAAAGTGTAATGATAGGCAAATGGGCAGCTAATGTATTGAAAGATGTGAAAAGGAGATGAACAGCAAGGCAGGACAATATTGAATCGGCTACACTAAGTTGGACAGATACTATAAGGGCTAGTACACTTAACATACTAACCTAAGGGAGCGTGCTATTATGCCACGTCAACGTCGAACT
>NZ_JAAIWK010000027.1 GCF_011008565.1 Heyndrickxia ginsengihumi | reverse complement strand
GAGAGAACATTTTCTCAATAATTTAATAGGTCCGGTAATTATAGCGAGAAGGTCACACCCGTTCCCATCCCGAACACGGAAGTTAAGCTTCTCAGCGCCGATGGTAGTTGGGGGTTTCCCCCTGTGAGAGTAGGACGTTGCCGGGCAAAATAAAAAACCACAGAGAAATCTCTGTGGTTTCTTTGTCGTTAACATAAACGATGATTTGTCGGCTAGTGTTTATTTCTAATATTAGGAGTACAAACACTTTGAGTTAGGCGCATACATATGATGTGTTAAACTTTAAATCTTTTATAACTTGTTTATTTTAGTATATAAAAAGATTAAAATGGGAAATCTGAATATAAGGGGGTGGATTTAGATGGGTATGTATGTTGGTAAAAAAACTGAAATATGTTCGATTTGTAATCAGGAAAAATCGAGAGGAATACACCTATATACCACATTTATTTGCGAGGAGTGTGAACATGAGATGGTTCACACTGAAACAAATGATCCAAGATACTCTTTTTTTATTAATCAATTAAAAACAGCAATTAAGTCTAAAATGTATCGATGAGGCTGGGACAAAGCTTAAAAGTGGTTAGCTAAAGACGAACATTGCACAAATCAGTTCTGGAAATATACGTAGACTCCTGTAGGAGGATAGGCATCGGTGAAACTCTGAGTGCATGAGCACGAGGAAGCTCACCAACCGCCAACGGCAGGCAAAGTATATTTCCGGAGCAGGAGTGGAGCGCAATATTCGGTTTTTCTTTAGTTAATATACTTTTGTCCTAGCCTCTTTTCTATGTTTGATAGTATATAAAAGGAGATTCTAATTACCAAATATAATAGATTTCTTTTTGCTATGATTATAGTAAAATGAAGAAAGTAATAATAGCGAGGTTCGATTTAAATGAATCAGATAAATATGCCTTTATATACAGCATTAGAGGAATTTAAGCAGAAAAATCCAATTTCCTTTCATGTTCCTGGTCATAAAAATGGTCTCCTGATGGAAGCTTTTAATCAAAATATTGTATCATCTTTACAGTATGATGTGACTGAGCTATCAGGTTTAGATGATTTACATCACGCAGAGGGTGTTATTTCTGAAGCTCAGCAACTGCTTTCTCATTATTATCACAGTGTAAAGAGTTATTTTCTTGTGAATGGGACTACAGTTGGAAACTTGGCAATGATTCTTTCTGTATGTAAAGCAGGGGACTATGTTTTAGTGGATCGAAATTGCCATAAATCTGTATTAAATGCTTTAAGAATTGCAAATGTAAAACCAATTTTTGTATTTCCAACCATCGATTCAGATATAAAAGTGGGCAACGGATTCCAACGGTCTCTAGTTGAACAAGCATTTCAACAATACAAACATATAAAAGCATGTATTTTTACATATCCTAATTATTATGGAATGACATATGATTTGCAGTCTATTATCGATTGTGCTCATAAGCATGGAAGTATTGTATTAGTAGATGAAGCACATGGTCCGCATTTTGCGCTAGGTTTCCCATTTCCATCTCCGGCTGCTGAATGTGGGGCAGATATGGTCGTTCACTCTGCCCATAAAATGCTACCAGCAATGACAATGGGTTCATATTTGCATGTCTATAACGAATCTATTCCAATTGAAAAAGTAGAGTACTATTTATCTGTATTACAATCAAGCAGTCCATCATATCCAATTATGATGTCGCTTGATTATGCAAGGTGGTATGTGGCAAATTTTACAAAGGAAGATATATCTTATACGCTTAAACAAAGAGAATCTTTTATAAAGGCATTGAGAAACATAGGCATTCGTGTTGTAGAAACACCGGGGCAAGATCCATTAAAGTTATTAATTTCTAAAGATGAGGTTTCTGGTTTTGATCTTCAGAAGGGATTAGAGCATGTCGGCCTATTTTCGGAAATGGCGGATTTTTATCGTGTCGTGTTCGTATTACCATTACTAAAAAAAGACGTGGAATATCCATATCAAGAAGCTATTGATCGGATGAATTCGGCAGAATTAGAAACATTACCGACTATAAAAGGGGAGCTTAAAACGATTAAATTCCCTGAGGTTATAACTGAGCCTGTTCTTTCGTATGATGAAATGGAAAGATGCACAATAGAATGGGTCTCTATCAAGCAAGCAAAAAATTGTATAGCTGCTAAAATGATTATTCCATATCCACCGGGAATTCCATTACTATTCCCTGGAGAAGTTATTACAGATGTCCATATTCAAGCGATACAGCAATTGCGTATGTATCGTGCGTCATTACAAGGTGAACACAAGTTGGATGAGGACAAATTAGCAGTTTTTAAATTGAATTAAGAAGATTGGCGGGTTTTATAAATGAACGGGATTTTTATTACAGTAGAAGGACCAGAAGGTGCCGGAAAAACATCAGTTTTGCAAAAAATTGGTCAAGAACTAATACGTCAAGGATTAAATATTGTATTAACTCGTGAACCTGGGGGGATTCGAATTGCCGAGCAAATTCGCGAAGTTATATTAAATAAAGAAAATACTGAAATGGATGAGCGTACAGAAGCACTGTTATATGCAGCGAGCCGCAGACAGCATTTAGTGGAAAAGGTTATTCCCGCTCTTGAAAAAGGAGATATTGTTCTTTGTGATCGCTTTGTTGATAGCTCATTAGCTTACCAAGGCTATGGCAGAAACATTGGCATGGATGAAGTATGGTCTATCAATCAATTTGCAACGAATGGAATTATGCCTGATATGACGATTTATTTTGACGTTGATATAGAACGGGGATTAAATAGAATTGCTAAAAATGATCAGAGGGAAGTAAACCGTCTTGATTTAGAGACATTAGATTTTCATAAAAGGGTTCAAGAGGGTTTTGACCTTTTATTGAAAAAATTCCCTGATCGCTTTGTTAAAATTGATGCAAATGAAGATTTTGAGAAAGTATATGAGCATGCATTGGAACTTATAAAAAAATTGTTATTGGAACGTGGAGCAATATAAATTGCTTTTTATAGTTTTTTAGATCATTTTCCAAGGGATTTTATAAGTTCAGCAAGAATTACGTATATAACAAAAAATATTCAATGATATAATGTAAATAGATTAGTACGGAAAAGTATTGGGAGGGATAGAAGATGAAACTGATTGTAGCAGTTGTTCAAGATCAAGATAGCAACAGGTTAATGAAAGCAATGGTTGAACATAATTTCCGAGTAACGAAACTTGCTTCGACTGGTGGATTTTTGAAATCTGGTAATACGACATTTTTAATTGGGACGGAAGAATATAGAGTGAATAAAGCTCTACAAGTTATTAAGGATAACTGCCAATCTAGAGATCAACTTATTACTCCTGTATCCCCAATGGGGGGAAATGCAGATTCATATATTCCTTATCCTGTGGAAATTGAAGTGGGTGGTGCGACAGTGTTTGTCCTACCAGTAGACGAATTCCATCAGTTCTGATAGGAGGCATGTAGGTGAAAATCAATCAAGATTTAAGAATTGGTATGGATAAGACATCAGTAGAGCAAAAAACATCAATGACTAATAGCTCCAATTTTGGATCAATCGTTCAAAAGAGCGGAGAAAAACTACATGTTGATGAACTAAATAAATTGCTCTCACAAATCGAGGATGCTGGAAATCGCCTGGAACGGTCCCGTACATTTAAAGATTTAGCTAAATATAAAACACTTGTAAAGCAGTTTGTTCAACAAGCGGTTTCTTATAGTATGAAGATGAAGCAATCACAAACATGGAATCAATATGGAGAAAATCGAAAATTGAATCTTGTTGAGACAATTGATAAAAAACTTGCTGACATGACAGAGGAATATATTCAAAAAGAGCAACCTTCAATTGATATTTTAGGGAAAATTGGTGAAATTAAAGGATTATTAATTAATTTATATACGTAAGAGAGTGATAGAATGGCCGTTATATGGGATGAACTGGAAAAAGTTCAACCAATTGCAGCAACATTGTTAAGAAATAGTATAAAAAGAGATAGAATTGCTCATGCTTATTTATTTGAAGGAAGTCGTGGCACTGGGAAAAGAGATGCTGGTTTGTTATTTGCAAAGACATTATTTTGTTTAAATATTTCTACTGAAGGAATACCATGTGAGCAATGTTCCAATTGTATAAGAATTAATCATGGAACACATCCGGATGTTCATATAGTAGAACCAGATGGTCTTTCAATTAAAAAAGAGCAAATTAAGCAATTGCAGCAAGAATTTACGAAAACAGCTGTTGAGTCGAAAAGAAAGTTGTACATGATTGTCCATGCAGATAAAATGTCTGTTAGTGCTGCTAATAGTTTACTGAAATTTTTGGAAGAACCAAATGCTGAAACAACAGCCATTTTGTTAACCGAACAAATACAGCAAATTTTACCAACAATTCTTTCACGTTGCCAAGTTGTGTCATTTAAACCATATCCAGTTACATTATTGCAAGAAAAGTTATTAGAAAATGGCGTTTCAGCGCATGTTTCCTTATTATTAGCGCATTTGACACAAAATGTGGAGGAGGCACTTTCTTTATACCAAGATGAGTGGTTTGCACAAGCGAGAAAATTAGTGTTAAAATTATATGAGTCCCTAAAGAAATCTTCTTCTTATGCAATGGTCATGTTGCAGGAGGATTGGTTTCAACATTTTAAAGAGAAACAACAGATGGATCTAGGGCTAGATCTATTGTTATTTATTTATAAAGATCTTCTTTCTGTTCAATTAGGAAAAGAAGATACATTGTTTTATCCTGATCAGCAATCCCATTTTTATACTGACACTCTTTCATTATCTCCACGTTCTCTAGCTGAAAAGATAACCATTATTTTAGAAGCAAAAAGAAAGTTAAGTGCAAATATGAATCCACAGTTATTAATGGAGCAGCTAGTGTTAAATTTGCAGGGGGGATCGGCCTTTGTTTAATGTTGTAGGAGTTAGATTTAAAAAAGCGGGAAAAGTCTATTACTTTGATCCAGGTGAGCTTACAGTTCAAAAAAACGATTCAGTTATTGTTGAGACTATACGGGGAATTGAATATGGTCTCGTAGTAACAAATCCAAAGGTTGTGGGTGAACATGATGTCGTATTGCCATTAAAAAAGGTGATCCGTATTGCTGATCAAAAAGATCATATGACCGTTGATGAGAATAAAATTGCAGCTAAAGAAGCCTATGAAGTTTGTACAAGCAAAATTATTGAACATCAACTTGATATGAAACTCGTGGATGTTGAATATACATTTGATCGAAATAAAATTATTTTTTATTTTACAGCAGATGGGCGTGTTGATTTTAGAGAGCTTGTCAAAGATTTGGCAGCCATTTTTCGCACAAGAATCGAATTGCGCCAAATTGGTGTACGGGATGAGGCAAAAATGCTTGGAGGAATTGGACCTTGTGGAAGAATGCTCTGCTGTTCAACTTTCTTAGGTGATTTCGAGCCTGTTTCAATCAAGATGGCAAAGGATCAAAATCTTTCTTTAAATCCTACTAAGATTTCCGGTTTATGTGGCCGACTAATGTGTTGCTTAAAATATGAAAATGATGAGTATGAAACGGTAAAAGAGGCTCTTCCTGACATAGGTGAAAAAGTTCATACACCTCATGGCTTAGGGAAAGTTACAGGGCTGAATATCTTGGAGAGAGTTCTACAGGTAGAGCTCCAAGACCAAGGACGGATTATTGAATATACAATGGACGAAATTCTAAATGAAGAAATCGTTTCAATTCAATCCACAGACTAATGAGGTGGAGAGTTTATGGATAGGAAGGAACTTTTTGAGTCAGTAAATAATATGGAAGAGCAGATCGGGAATCTTCATCATAAATTAGGTGAATTGAAGCAATATTTAACAGAGGTAATTGAGGAAAATAATGCGTTGAGAATTGAAAACGACTATTTACGTCGCAGACTTAGGTTAGAAGAAACTGATAAACATGATTCTCATCAAGAAGCCTCTCTTAATACAAAAGATTCACCTCATTCAATTCAAAAGGAAATTGATATTGGTGAGGGATATGACAATCTTGCGCGATTATATCAAGAGGGATTTCATATTTGCAATGTGCATTTTGGTAGTCCGCGTAAAGACGAGGATTGCCTCTTCTGCTTATCTTTTCTGAATAAAAAATAATTGTTTTATACAATTGACCTAAATTGGGTTGTCTTTCGAGGCAGCCCCATTTTTATGATATCATGATAGAATTGAACTGGTTTAAAAGGTACTAACGGAGGATTTATCAATGGTAAAATTAGTAGAAGATGAACGTTTAGATTATTTGCTTGCAGAAAATTTGCGGATTATTCAGAGCCCGTCTGTTTTTTCTTTTTCTATTGATGCTGTTCTGTTGGCTAAGTTTGCGTATATGCCGATTCAAAAGGGAAATGTAATTGATTTATGTACTGGAAATGGTGTAATTCCGCTTTTATTAAGTACGCGTTCTAAGGCACAAATCGTAGGTGTCGAGATTCAAAAAAGACTTTATGATATGGCGGTCCGTAGTGTAGAGTACAATCAATTAGAAGAACAAATTAAAATGATCCATGGCGATATTAAAGAAATGCCTCAGCAATTAGGTTACGGGAAATATGATGTCGTAACTTGTAATCCTCCTTATTTTATTACGCCAAAACAGGAAATGATAAACGAAAATGAACATTTAGCTATTGCCCGCCATGAAATTTATTGTACGCTGGAAGATGCAATTAAAGTGAGTAGCCAATTACTCCGTCAAGGTGGAAAGGCAGCATTTGTCCATAGACCGGGCAGGCTTATGGATATATTAACTTTAATGAAACAATATAATCTTGAACCAAAACGATTGAGATTTGTCTATCCTAAACCTGGCAAGGAAGCAAATACTATTTTAATTGAGGGAATTAAATATGGTAAGCCTGATTTAAAAATTTTACCGCCATTAGTTGTATATGATCATGCAAATGAGTATACAAAAGAAGTGGAAGAGATATTATATGGAAAAAAGGATAAAGACTAGTCAATATTTTTATGTGTTACTTTGCTGTGACGGAAGCTTTTATGGGGGATATACGGTTGATATTGACAGGCGATTAAATGAGCATAATAGGGGGATTGGAGCTAAGTATACCCGTACGCGTACGCCAGTTAAACTATTATATTATTGTGAATATGAAACAAAAAAGGAAGCAATGCAGGCAGAATATTCATTTAAACAACTAACAAGAAAAAAGAAAGAGGCTTTTTTAAGAGAGGTGGGTGTTGATTATGAAGCAGCAAGCAAGTTTTCAGAATGAGAATCAAAAAGGTATATTGTATTTAGTACCTACCCCAATTGGTAATTTAGAAGATATGACTTTCCGGGCAATACGTATTTTGAAGACAGCTGATTTGATTGCAGCAGAGGATACGAGGAACAGTAAGAAACTATGTAATTATTTTGAGATACATACCCCTATTGTAAGTCATCATGAACATAATAAAGAATCAAGTGCACGTGAATTAATTCAAAAGTTAAAAGCTGGGGAAAAAATAGCCTTAATTAGTGATGCTGGTATGCCCTGTATCTCTGATCCTGGACATGAACTTGTTTTAAAAGCGATAGATGAGGATATCGCGGTTGTTCCACTCCCTGGTGCAAATGCTGCTCTTACAGCGCTGATCGCATCAGGGATTACGCCGCAGCCGTTTTACTTTTATGGCTTTCTCCCAAGAGGCAAGAAGGAAAAAAAAGAGGAACTTGAAAAATTACATAAACTTACCTCAACATTTATTTTATACGAGGCTCCACATCGTTTAAAAGAAACATTAAAAGCTATGGCAGATGTATTAGGTGAAAGGAATATTGTCATTAGCCGTGAGCTCACAAAAAAATTTGAGGAATTTATTCGAGGTACAATTAGTGAAGTCATTAATTGGTGTGAATCGAGTGAAATCAGAGGAGAGTTTTGTTTAATTGTTCAAGGGAATGACGATGGAGACAATCAATATGATGAAGAGGTATGGTGGTCATCATTATCTGTAGTGAATCATGTCAATGCCTATATGGAAAAAGAAGGAATATCTTCAAAGGAAGCGATTAAACAAGTCGCAAAGGACAGAAACTTGCCAAAACGTGATATTTATAGTGAATATCATGATTTATAGTAAATAAAAGAGCCAGACATCACAGTTAGTAATCTTTAGAATGCGATGTCTGGCCTATTAAGATTTATTTATCGTTAATATGAAACTTATTTGTAATTTCTTGTATTAATTGTTCCGCACCTTCACGGCTCAAAATAATTTTCCCGCCCGCTAGTTGAATATTATCATCAGAAACTTCTCCAGTAATTTGGCAAGTCATACTAGGTTTATATTTTTTTAATATGATTTTGTCATCGTCCACATAAATTTCTAGTGCATCTTTTTCAGCTATACCAAGGTTACGTCTTAATTCAATAGGAATGACTACTCTTCCTAATTCATCAACTTTGCGAACAATACCTGTAGATTTCATAACTTTTCCTCCCTGAAATTAGTCGACTTGTCCCATAACCCTGTTTTACCAACTATCGTACTTCTGTCTATTTATGTTAAATCATGAAATCCCCTTTTATTGTTAAACACTATTAAAATATTAAACAGTGATGATTATATTATAGGAGATAAATTGGAATTTACAAACATATTTGTTTAAAATTTTTTTTGGCAGTAGAAAAATATAAAGATTATGTTAGAAGATCTTACAATATCTTACAATATTTTCATCTTGTTGAAGTCATAATAAAATTGCCAAGATCTTACACATAAAGTTGAAAATTAGGGGAATTTTATGTATATTTTGAAGTTGTAATAGGGAAAGATTATGCTGAAGTATAATAGAAACATTTAATTAGTATTATATTGTATTTTAAATCGGACCACTAATGATTATTTACGCGGAAAACCTAACGTATAAAGGATTTTTTGCTAATTTGGCCGAAAAGTTTTATACTTATCATTTAAGAGACCATTGAATTCATAAAGTTAACTTCACTACATAATAATAGTTCAATTGAAAGGTGGGGACCGGAATGGAAGAAAAATTAAAAACTTTTTATCTTACTACTCCTATATATTATCCTAGCGGCAATTTACATATTGGACACGCTTATACGACAGTTGCAGGGGATGCAATGGCTCGTTATAAAAGAATGCGTGGATATGATGTCATGTTTTTGACAGGTACGGATGAACATGGGCAAAAAATTCAACGAAAAGCAGCCGAAAAAGGAGTAACACCGCAACAATATGTTGATGAGATTGTTGATGGCATTCAACAGTTATGGAAAAAACTAGATATATCAAATGATGATTTTATTCGGACAACTCAGGATCGCCATAAAATTGCAGTTGAAAAGATTTTTAAAACATTACTTGATAAAGGTGATATATATTTAGATCAGTATGAAGGTTGGTATTGTACACCATGTGAATCCTTTTTTACGGAACGCCAATTGGTAGATGGGAAATGCCCTGACTGTGGACGTCCAGTAGAAAAAGTTAAAGAAGAGTCCTATTTCTTTAGAATGGGAAAATATGTTGATCGTTTATTACAGTTTTACGAAGATAATCCAGATTTCATCCAACCGGAAAGTCGGAAAAATGAGATGATCAATAACTTTATTAAACCTGGGCTTGAAGATTTAGCGGTCTCAAGAACAACATTTGATTGGGGCATTAAAGTACCTGGCGACCCTAAACATGTGATTTATGTATGGATTGATGCACTAAGCAATTATATTACAGCACTTGGATACGGTAGTGAGGATGATTCAAAATATCTAAAATACTGGCCTGCTGATGTACATTTAGTAGGTAAAGAAATTGTTCGTTTCCATACGATTTATTGGCCAATTATGTTAATGGCATTAGATTTGCCGCTGCCAAAGAAAGTTTTTGCACATGGTTGGTTATTAATGAAAGACGGAAAAATGTCCAAATCAAAAGGAAACGTTATAGATCCAGTGACATTAATTGATCGCTATGGTTTAGATGCACTCCGTTATTATTTATTGCGCGAGGTTCCATTTGGCTCAGACGGTATATTTACACCAGAAGGATTTGTGGAAAGAATTAATTTTGATCTTGCGAATGATTTAGGAAATTTATTGAACCGTACTGTTGCAATGATTAATCAATATTTTGATGGAGTCATTCCAAGTTTTAAAGGATCAAATAATGTTTATTCTGGACAGTTAGCAGAAGTTGCAAAAGAAACTATAAAGAAATATGAAGATGCTATGGAAAATATGCAATTTTCAGTAGCATTAGCAAGTATATGGGAATTTGTTAGCAGAACGAATAAATATATTGATGAAACAACACCTTGGGCATTAGCAAAAGATGATTCAAAACGCGAGGAATTAGCAGAAGTAATGGCCCATTTAGCGGAGTCGCTTCGTCAAGTTTCCATTTTATTAAAGCCGTTTTTAACAAGTACACCGAAAAAAATCTTTGAACAATTAAATCTTCAAGATGAGTTGCTCCAAACTTGGGAAAGCTTAGAAGAGTTTGGAAAGATTCCTGAAGGTACAAAAGTTGTTGAAAAGGGAGAACCAATTTTCCCGAGACTTGATCACGATAAAGAAGTTGATTTTATTAAAAATCAAATGCAAGGATCTGCACCAAAAGAAGCTGAATCTAAAAAAGAAGTAGAAGAATCAACTAAGGAAATTACTATTGATGATTTTATGAAAGTAGAGCTTCGAGTGGCAGAAGTTATAAATGCGGAACCAGTCAAAAAAGCAGACAAGCTGTTAAAATTACAATTAGATTTAGGGTATGAAAAACGTCAAGTCGTTTCTGGCATTGCGCAATTTTATAAGCCAGAGGATCTCGTTGGCAGAAAAGTGATTGTTGTTGCAAATTTAAAACCAGTGAAGTTACGCGGTGAATTGTCACAAGGAATGATTTTAGCTGGTGAAAAGGATGGAGTACTGTCATTGGCGGCAGTTGATCAAAGCCTTGCTAATGGTGCTCTAGTTAAATAAAGAGTATAAGCATGATAAACATATAAAGTTTCTTTTTTAGAAGCTCGAAAGATAACATAGAGATGTTTCACGTGGAACAAATTTCGACGTAGACCTCTATGTTTTTCTATGTATAGGGAATTCTTTTAGTTTAATAAATCGATATGTGGAGAAAGGTGGACGCGAAATATGTTGTTTGATACACATGTTCATTTAAATGATGAGGCTTTTAAAGAAGATTTAGAAGAAGTGATTAAACGTGCTCAATCTGTAGGTGTAAAAAATATGGTTGTCGTTGGTTTTGACAGACCTACAATTAAGAGAGCGATGGAACTAATTGATCAGTATGAATTCCTTTATGCAAGTATTGGGTGGCACCCCGTTGATGCAGTGGATATGGAGGACGAGGATTTAGTATGGATAGAGCAGCTAACGGAGCATCCAAAAGTTGTTGCAATTGGTGAAATAGGATTAGATTATCATTGGGATAAGTCACCAAAAGATATTCAACAAACGGTTTTTAGAAAGCAAATTCAATTAGCAAAAAAACTTTCATTGCCTATTATTATTCATAATCGTGAAGCAACAGAAGATTGTATACAAATATTAAAAGAAGAAGGTGCGGAGAAAGTAGGAGGGATCATGCATTGTTTTAGTGGAAGTCCTGAAACAGCTAAAGAATGTTTAGATATGAATTTTTATATCTCTTTAGGTGGTCCAGTTACTTTTAAAAATGCAAAAAAACCAAAAGAGGTTGCGGCAGAAGTTCCTCTTGAACGATTGTTAATTGAAACAGATTGCCCTTACCTAGCACCACATCCGCATCGTGGAAAGAGAAATGAACCATCATATGTTAAACTTGTAGCAGAGCAAATTGCAGAGATTAAAGGAATTTCGTATGATGAAGTAGCAAAACAGACTTTATTAAATGCGAAACATTTATTCCATATTAGTGATTAAACATGGAAAAATAGATACAATATGAACAAAGGATATTTTATATCGTGGAGGCAATATGAGAATAAAAGAAATTATTGTAGTCGAGGGTAAGGATGATACGACTGCTATAAAGAGAGCACTTGACGCGGATACTATTGAGACAAATGGATCGGCTGTATCCAGTGAGACAATCGAAAAGATTCGGCTTGCTCAGGAGAAAAGAGGAGTTATCATTTTCACCGACCCTGATTTCCCCGGGGAAAAAATTCGTAAAAAAGTATCAGAAGAAGTACCAGGATGTAAACATGCCTTTATTACAAAGAAAGATGCTCGTCCAGTTTCTGGAAAAGGAATTGGCGTTGAACATGCGAGTCCAGAATCTATTCGTGAAGCTCTCCGGGAGGCTCATACGATGGAGAATGAGATCGAAGAAGTTATTACACAGGAAGATCTATTGACAGCGGGGCTTATTGCTGGACCGCGTGCAAAAGCGAGAAGAGAGCGATTAGGGGAGATATTAAAAATTGGATACACCAATGGAAAGCAGCTCCATAAAAGATTGCGGATGTTTCAAATTGATAAAGAATCGTTCGCAAAAGCATTAGCACAAGTAGTACAGGAGGAATGACTTTGCATAAAGATATTGCGACACCAATTCGCACAAAAGATATTTTGAACAAATATGGATTTTCCTTTAAAAAGAGTTTAGGGCAAAATTTCCTAATCGATCCAAACATTTTACGTAACATCACAGAGTATGCCAATCTCACAAAGGAATCTGGGGTAATTGAAATTGGCCCAGGGATTGGGGCTTTAACGGAGCATTTAGCCAGATCTAGCGGTAAGGTTGTCGCATTTGAAATTGACCAAAGATTGATGCCCATTTTAAAAGATACACTATCTCCGTATGATAATGTGAAAATTGTCAATGAAGACATTTTAAAAGCGGATGTAAAAAAAATCATAAATGAGGAATTTTCACATATAGATAAATTAATGGTTGTTGCAAATTTACCTTATTATGTTACAACACCAATTATATTGAAATTAATTACTGAAGCACTGCCTATCCAGGGCATTGTTGTCATGCTTCAAAAGGAAGTAGCTGAAAGGATTTCAGCGAAGCCAGGTACGAAGCATTATGGTTCACTTTCTATCGCAATTCAATATTATATGACAGCAGAAGTGGTTATGATTGTACCAAAAACAGTATTCATGCCGCAACCAAATGTAGATTCCGCTGTCATTAGATTAATGAAAAGACCGAAGCCAAAAGTAGATGTTGTTGATGAAAAATTTTTCTTCGAAGTAACACGTGCTTCTTTTGCCCAAAGAAGGAAAACACTTATCAATAACTTAACAAGCCAACTACTAGAGGGTAAGGCTAAAAAGGCTGAGATTATTGAAGTATTGCATTCTTTAAATATCGATCCAACACGCCGCGGAGAAACATTGAGCCTAGAGGAATTTGCAAGCTTATGCAATGCGCTCTATCCCATTATAAAATAAGTGTTGTTTTTGTGTATATATAGCAATTAAGCGGCTTGATGCGTATGATACAGAATCCTGTAGGAACTTGCGACGAGGAGGCCCGCTGACTGTTCTTGGAAAGTGATCCCTGTAGCGGAAGTTAACCCTCCTATTAAAGAAAATCAACAAAGTTTATGAAGATAAGACTGGTCATTTTAGGATTACATTAAATGTTTAAGCCTATTGATCAGTTTTTTTATTTTGGATACATAATATTTTTCATCACCAATCATTTATCGACCGCATAGCCTATTTTAGACGTATCACTTAAATGGTATAAAACTATTGGAGTTGAATGGGATGGACGTACAAGTCAATTCAATTGTCGGTCGAAGGTCATATCGCTGTGACGTTTTATTTAGAGTAATTGATATTCAGGAAAAAGATAATGAACAAATCGCAATTCTTTACGGTGAAGACTATCGCTTAATAGCAGATGCTCCATTTCAGGATCTCGTGCAAATTAATCAAGAGGAACGATCTAAAATTACAAAAGAAGTGGAGTCGCTTGAAGAGCAATCTTATGAATTATTCCAGCAAGACATTCATTTGCTGAGGGAACAATTAGATTATGAGGCAACAAATGGCTATAGCGAAGATGTTAGCTATTTTCAAGTGCCAGGTCGAGTATTGCATTTAGACGGTGACCCAGTTTATTTAAAAAAATGTTTAGATCTATATGAAAAGATTGGTATAAGCGTATACGGTGTACACTGTCAGGAAAAAGAAATGCCTTATCGAATTGGATCGTTAATAGAGAAGTATCAGCCGGATATTTTAGTTGTCACAGGCCATGATGCATACTCAAAAATGAAAGGGAAGAAGGCAGATTTAAATGCTTATCGGCATTCTAAATCATTTGTTAAAACAGTGAGAGAAGCACGAAAAAAAGTGCCTAATTTAGATCAATTAGTTATTTTCGCGGGAGCTTGTCAATCCCATTTTGAATCACTTATTCAGGCGGGGGCAAATTTTGCAAGTTCACCATTAAGAGTGAATATCCATGCTCTTGATCCAGTTTATATTGTCGCAAAAATTTGTTATACATCGTTTATGAATCAAGTAAATGTATGGGATGTATTGAAAAATACTTTAACAGGCGAAAAAGGGTTAGGCGGAGTTGAAACAAAAGGAGTTTTGCGAATAGGAATGCCATATAAGCCAATAAATGATCAGTAAAGGGCTGATTTTATCAGTCCTCCGTCCCTATTCGATAAAAAACGAGTAATTACGATATTTATACATATCATTTTTTAGCTTGGGCAATATATAAATGTAAAATAAAAGGATAAATTAGGGAGGAAAAATAATTGACAGAGAGGCTATTCATTGATAAAATAAATGTTTTGTTTGACAATTTATACATACTGTGTTAAACTAATGCATAGTGAGGTGGAGCGAAATGCCAAAAACATTAATTGACATTAAGAAATCTCTAGACTCAAATTTAGGAAAGAGATTAATGTTAAAAGCTAATGGTGGACGAAAGAAAACAATTGAACGTTCTGGTGTTTTGGCAGAAACTTATCCATCAGTTTTTGTCGTCGAATTAGATCAAGAGGAAAATTCCTTTGAAAGAGTTTCCTACAGCTATGCAGATGTACTAACAGAAACAGTCGAATTAGTATTCATGGAAGGCCTAGAAGGTTAAACCATGAAATGAGTTGCAGCAGACTTTATGTCTGCTGTTTTATTTTTAAATATATTCTATACCTGATAAATATTTAATCTGGATGATATTCCCGAATATGAAAATGAGTATTTTTACATAAGATAAGTTTGGACATGAAAAAGGGGGAAATAGAGTGAGCAGAAGAAGAAGTATTATGTCTGAACAATTTAAAGAAGAGTTAGCCAAGGATTTAGGCTTTTACGATGTCGTTCAAAAAGAAGGATGGGGCGGCATTAAGGCCCGTGATGCAGGGAACATGGTAAAACGTGCAATTGAACTTGCGGAACAACATTTAGCTAACCAAAAACAATAACAAAATAGACACATACTCATCGCTCATATAAAAATGACATGTCCTGAAAATAAAGTATATAATCCGGTAAGAATTTATTTTCTTGCCGGATTTTTTGTATATCTTGGGAGTCTTTGAACAAAATTATGTAAATATTTGTCGAGCATTATGATAGAATAAGAAAAATGAGAGAACTGCGGTTAATTGGATTAGAAGTAGGTGAACAGGTTGAAAATATTAGTAAAAGCTCCGGCGAAGATTAATTTATCACTGGATGTTTTACATAAAAGAAATGATGGTTATCATGAAGTAGAAATGGTTATGACGACGATTGATTTGGCAGATCATATAGAGCTTTCTGATATCCGAGATAATGAAATACAAATTGTTTCGCAAAACCGTTTTGTACCTGATGATGGGAGAAATTTAGCCTATCAAGCAGCGCAACTTTTAAAAGATCGTTACCATATTCAAAAAGGTGTATCCATCGCAATCGATAAAGTTATTCCAGTTGCTGCTGGATTAGCCGGAGGTAGCAGTGATGCAGCGGCTACATTACGCGGATTGAATCAATTATGGGGGTTAGGCTTATCTGTAGATGAGTTAGCGGATCTTGGTGCAGAGATTGGATCTGATGTATCTTTCTGTGTGTATGGAGGAACAGCCATTGCTAGGGGAAGAGGAGAGAAGATTACGCATCTTCAAGCGCCGCCAAATTGCTGGGTAATTTTAGCAAAACCATCTATTGGAGTTTCAACTGCGGAGGTATATCGGAATTTAGATTTAAATCATGTTGATCATCCAGATATTCAGGCAATGATCGCAGCAATTGAGCGGCAAAACTTTCAGCAAATTTGTAATGTTGCTGGTAATGTTCTAGAAAATGTTACGTTGAAATCGTACCCCCAAGTAAAACATATTAAGGATCAAATGAAGCGATTTGGAGCAGATCTTGTTTTAATGAGCGGAAGTGGCCCGACTGTTTTTGGATTAGTACAACACGATTCGAGATTGCAACGGATTTATAATGGTTTACGAGGTTTTTGTGACCAAGTGTTTGCTGTAAGAATGTTAGGAGAACGCGAACGATTTTTGTATTAATTTTTTGATTGTACGGATTTTTCTTGCAAAAAAATAAATATGTTGTATATTTAATTTAAAGCATTCGGTTTTAACGGAGGTTTTTTATGTGAAGTTTAGACGGAGTGAACGGCTAGTTGATATGACCCATTATTTGTTAGAGCGCCCTCGTGTTCTTGTGCCGCTTAGTTTTTTTGCTGAACGTTATAATTCTGCAAAATCATCTATAAGTGAAGATTTAACTATTGTAAAGCAAACTTTTGAAAATCGAGGGATCGGTACACTACAAACAATTCCAGGGGCTGCCGGCGGAGTAAAATTTATTTCTATGGTTAATAAGAACGAGGCAAAAAGCATTATACAGAATCTTTGCAGCTTAATGGAGAATCCCGAACGCTTATTGCCTGGTGGGTACTTATATATGACCGATTTCATTGGAAATCCCCAAATTGTCAATGAAGTAGGCAGGCTATTAGCGGCAGCCTTTGCAGATCGGGAAATTGATACGATTATGACTGTTGCAACAAAAGGGATTCCGATTGCTTTAGCAACAGCGACGTATTTAAATGTACCAGTCGTTATTGTTAGAAACGATAGTAAAGTAACGGAAGGCCCTACTGTAAGTATTAATTATGTATCTGGCTCACAAAAGCGGATACAGACAATGGTATTGTCAAAGAAAAGTTTGCGAGAAGGGGCAAAAGTCCTGATTGTAGACGATTTTATGAAAGCTGGCGGCACAATTAATGGAATGGTCAATCTTCTAAAAGAGTTTAATGCAATTGTTGCAGGAATTGGCGTATTAGTTGAATCAGAACATAGTCAGGAACGTCTAGTAGATGATTATGTGTCATTGGTGAAATTAATTGATGTTGATGTTAAAGAACAACAAATTAAAGTCATTGAAGGAAATTATTTTTCTAAAGTAACTCAATTTTTGGAGGAGGAAACGGTATGAGAATGATTTCTACAAATAATGCACCACAGGCAATTGGTCCATATTCCCAAGCAGTAGTCATCGGAGATTTATTATTTACATCAGGGCAAATTCCATTGAAAGCAGATGGCACTCTTGTTCAAGGTGATATTACTGCACAAACTCATCAAGTATTTCAAAATTTAAAGGCTGTTTTACAGGAAGCTGGGGCATCTCTTGATACAGTAGTAAAAACCACTGTATTTATTAAGAATATGGATGACTTTGCAGCAGTAAATGATGTATATGGTTCTTATTTTTCCACACATAAACCTGCGCGGTCTTGTGTGGAAGTAGCTCGTTTACCGAAAGATGTCTTAATTGAGATTGAATTGATTGCACAAATAAAATAGGCACTACGTGAGAAATGAAGCTCACCGTTTAAATACGTTCAACATAGTTGACGAAATCGTATACTCTCCCTTAAATAACAAAAATCTGTTTATTTAAGAGGGAGTTTTTTGTTTACTTAGAAGTTGATTAGATTTCTGATGCAGAGGTCTACTTCAATCAAAATAGAATGAGGTTGTTCTGAGCTCTTTCTTTTGAAAACTTGAATCAAGCATTTTACAGTCATTTCTATTTTTTATCCAAAAATTTTGAAGATGTTTTCTTTTTCATAATGAATTTGATTGGTGTGAAAATCATTTCTGCTAGAAACTTCTGTCTAAAAAACAGAGTAAGAAAAGTTCGATAGAGTTAGTAATATAATTCTATTAAATAAAAACTTTTATAATTTTTTTATTTAAAAGAAGGAATATTTTAAAATCCGTTGAATATTTAAACTAGATTTAACTATTTAAAAGGTGGTGAAGAAATGGAGGTCACAGACGTAAGATTACGCCGTGTTCATACTGATGGTAGGATGAGAGCGATTGCATCTATTACGATAGATAACGAATTCGTTATTCATGACATTCGTGTGATTGATGGCAATAACGGTTTATTTGTAGCAATGCCAAGTAAGCGTACGCCTGATGGCGAATTTAGAGATATTGCACATCCAATTAACTCAAATACTCGTAGTAAGATCCATGATGCTGTTTTAACAGAATATCATCGCCTAGGCGATGTAGAAGAAGTTCAAGAAGTTGAGTTTGAAGAAGCTGGCGCGTCATAATAGAATACTTGCAACAGGAGCCTACCTCAAAAGTAAGGCTCTTTTTTTCGCTTCGTTAACATGGCTGATCAATTTTTTTATAAAATCCCCATTTCTCCTCAGTATCTCTCCGAGCATTAAATTCTATGAAAATGTTTTGTTAATAAATGTAATTTTCATCGTGTCCTTGAAATAAATGTATATTTAGGATATATTTTTTTATGGATAAAAAGGTTTATTGGAGGATCGTAAATGACAAATAGATTCGCTGTTATCTTAGCTGCTGGTCAAGGAACACGAATGAAATCTAACCTATATAAAGTGCTTCATCCTGTATGTGGGAAGCCAATGGTAGAGCATGTTGTAGATCAAGTTACACAGTTAAACATGAATAAATTAGTTACTGTCGTGGGGCATGGGGCAGATCAAGTACAATCTTCCCTAGCAGGTAAAACAGATTTTGTTTTACAAGAAAAACAACTAGGTACTGGACATGCTGTATTACAAGCTGAAGGTGTATTAGGTCAAGAACAGGGTATTACACTTGTTGTATGTGGAGATACACCACTTATCCAGTCAAGAACGTTAGAAGCTCTAATTCAAGAACATGAACAAAAACAAGCAAAGGTTACTATTTTAACTGCACGGGCAACTGATCCAACTGGTTATGGCCGAATTGTTCGGAACTCCTCGGGATTTGTTGAAAAAATTGTCGAACATAAAGATGCAACCGAAGAAGAACGTGAAATAAAAGAAATTAATACTGGCGTATATTGCTTTGATAATCAAGCACTATTTCATGCCTTAAAACAAGTTTCAAATAATAATGCGCAAGGTGAATATTATTTGCCAGATGTAATTGGCATATTAAAATCACAAAATGAAGTAGTGGTTGCTTATCAAACGGATAACTTTGAAGAAACACTAGGTGTCAATGATCGTGTGCAGCTTTCAGAGGCAGAGCGGATCATGAGAAGAAGAATTAATGAGTTACATATGCGCAATGGTGTAACAATTATAAATCCAGAGCAAACTTATATAGATACGGATGCTATTATTGGTCGTGATACAATTATTGAGCCGGGAACAAAAATTTCTGGAAAAACAGTTATTGCTGAGAACTGTGTTATCGGGCCTCATAGTGAAATAACAAATTGCCAAATTGGAAATGGCACTGTTATTCGTCAGTCAGTCGCGGAGAAAAGTGAAATCGGTTCAGATGTTCAAGTTGGTCCATTTGCACACATTCGCCCAGATTCTTCAATTTCTGACGAGGTAAAAATCGGGAATTTTGTTGAAGTAAAAAAATCAACTGTCGGTAAGGGAAGTAAAGCTTCACATTTAACATATATCGGTGATGCTGAAGTAGGTTCAGGAGTTAATATAGGTTGTGGAACAATTACTGTCAACTACGATGGTAAAAATAAATTTTTAACAAAAATTGAAGATGGTGTTTTTGTTGGCTGTAATTCTAACTTAATTGCTCCAGTAACAATAGGGAAAAACGCTTATATTGCTGCTGGTTCAACGATAACAGAGGATGTCCCAGGAGAAGCTTTATCGATAGCAAGGGCTCGTCAAGTTAATAAAGAAAACTACGTTCAAAAATTAAAACATAACAAATAATTGGAGGTCCATCATGTCTAACCAGTATTTAGATCCGAACTTGAAAATTTTTACTTTGAATTCGAACAAAAAATTAGCAGAAGAGATTGCAAAGGTAGTTGGAGTAGAGCTTGGGAAATGTTCTGTAACTCAATTTAGTGATGGTGAGATTCAAATCAATATTGAAGAAAGTATACGTGGATGCGATGTCTATGTCATTCAATCCACTAGTTTCCCAGTAAATGAACGTTTGATGGAACTCCTAATTATGGTTGATGCTTTAAAAAGAGCTTCAGCACGGACAATTAACATCGTAATTCCATACTATGGCTACGCTAGACAAGATCGGAAAGCCCGTGCGCGTGAGCCGATTACAGCTAAACTTGTAGCGAATTTATTAGAGACTGCTGGTGCAACTAGAATTATTACTTTAGACTTGCATGCACCGCAAATTCAAGGCTTCTTCGATATTCCAATTGACCACTTAATGGGTGTACCTATTTTGGCAAGCTATTTCCAAGGAAAGAATTTCACAGATGATATCGTAATTGTTTCACCTGACCATGGTGGTGTGACGAGAGCTCGTAAGTTAGCTGAACGTTTGAAAGCTCCGATTGCGATTATTGATAAACGTCGTCCACGTCCTAATGTAGCAGAAGTAATGAATATTGTTGGGAATGTTGAAGGCAAGATTGCGATTTTGATCGATGATATTATTGATACTGCTGGTACCATTACGCTTGCAGCAAATGCTTTAGTGGAAAATGGGGCGAGAGAAGTATATGCTAGCTGTACTCACCCAGTTCTATCTGGACCGGCAATTGATCGTATTAACCATTCGGTTATTAAGGAGCTAGTTGTTACAAATTCTATCTGTCTTCCAGAGGAAAAGAGAATCGACAAACTTGTAGAACTTTCTGTTGCTCCTTTATTAGGAGAAGCAATTATCCGTGTCCATGAAGACCAATCAGTAAGCCCGCTTTTTGATATTTAAACATATAGTGCATTTCGTCGTCCTTCTTTCATTAAACCGGAAGAAGGATTTTTTTGTCTATAAAGAACTACGCAATGAGTGTTGTTTTTACTGATACAATAAAAAATGTAGAAAAGAAACAATCTAATAATTTTTAAAAAATCATTTATAATGTTTTAAATGATGGTCGTTCGGGTATATATATATTTGATGCTTTCCTAATTTTAAGGAGGTCAAAATTATGTCAAAAGTACTCGAAGCAAAAACAAGAAATGTCAAAAGTCATTCTGAAGTAAACAGGCTTAGAAGAAGTGGTTACATACCTGGTGTCATTTATGGGTATAAGGTTGATAATATCCCTGTATATGTAAACGATGCTGAACTGCTGAAAATGATTCGTGAATCAGGAAGAAATGGAGTACTCATGCTTGACATTGATGGTAAAAAACAAAATGTAGTATTACATGATATTCAAACAGATCGCTTAAAGAATCAAGTCATTCATATCGATTTCTTTGCGGTAGATATGTCACAGGATATTGAATCAAGTGTGCGGGTAAACTTACCGGAAGATTGTGCAGGTGTAAAAGACGGTGGAGTATTACAACAGTCTTTACATGAACTATCTGTCACAGCAAAACCAGACCAAATTCCTGATTCTATTACGATTGATATCACTAATCTACAAGTTGGAGAAACGGTAACAGTCGGGGATATTCGTAATCAATATCCATTCACGATTAACCATGAGGATTCTGAAACAATCGCTTCCGTCTTACCACCTCGTCAAGAAGAAGAAATTAGCACAGGTGAGCAACAAGAATCAGGTATACCTGATAATCTTGAAGGAAGAGAGATATCTGAAGCAAACAATGAAGAGGAATAGGGTGAATAGGCTTATCTTTAACATAAAGGATCTGACATTACTGTCAGATCCTTTTATTTGCACAGGACAACAATTTTTATAGAGATAACACAATCAACCGACTTGCCCTTTTATGATCAATTGTGGATAATCTATATATAATGAAATTCTCTCCCTCTAATAAATAATTGCATCTGTTACACTTATTTGTTTTGGCTTTTCCATGTTTCCGTTTAATCATTAAAGGACGGGTAAAGCAGTATGATATTCGAAGTTTTTCCGATAATATTGTTTAACGGAGCTAAACAAATAGAAAAAATTAATATAGATATGTAATGGTAAATATGAATTTTTCTAGTTGTTCTGTAAAGAAATGATGGATCATATGATATATTTAAATTGAGGTGTCAAAATGAAGTTAATTGTTGGACTGGGTAATCCAGGTTCTCAATATAATCGAACAAGGCATAATATAGGTTTTGAAGTGATAGATCTGCTTTCAGATAGATTTCAATCACCATTAAATCAAACAAAATTTAAAGGTTTATACACAATTGCACATGTAGACGGAGAAAAGGTGTTATTATTAAAGCCGCTCACTTATATGAATTTATCGGGTGAAAGTATCCGACCTATAATGGATTATTATGATATTGCGGTTGAAGATTTACTTATTGTGTATGATGATCTTGATTTACCTGTTGGGAAAATACGCTTGCGTCAAAAGGGAAGTGCAGGCGGACACAATGGCATTAAATCAACAATTGCTCATGTGGGCACACAACAATTTAATCGAATAAGAATCGGAATTGGACGTCCAGTAAATGGGATGTCTGTGCCAGATTATGTCCTAGGTAAGTTTTCTAAGGAAGAATGGGGCTCTTTACAACCAGCGCTAGAGGCTAGTGTAAATGCCTGTGAAGAATGGATGAAGAAACCGTTCCTAGAAGTGATGAATGAATTTAATTAAAAAGATTGTAAAAATGAATACCTTCTTATCATTTCGTTCATAATAATAAAAAGAGATCTTTTTTATGATAAGGAGGCCCGCAATATGGCAATCCATTACTATTGTCGACATTGTGGAACAAAAATTGGTCGTATTGATGGAGGCATTCATGCTGAAAAGATGGGAATCAATCTTTTATCAAATGAAGAGCGGCAAGAGATGATTTCTTATTTACCTAATGGGGATATTCATATAAAAGCTATTTGTGACGATTGTCATGAGGCATTAGAGCGTTTCCCTCATTTTCATGAATGTGATTATTTAATCCAATAAATCGCTTTGGAAGTAAACTCCAAAGCATTTTTCTGTTTCGCTTTGTTATGTGGGCTTGTCGTTTTAGTCGATGAATTGTGCCTTTCAGTTATTTAATACAATGGCATTAACAAAGCGAGCAGCTAAATATTTGAACTTAACCATTATTATAAAAAAATATTTTCCCAATTTTCAATTTTTTAAAATAATGTAATAATAGAAAGATCTTGTTTCGACGCAGAGAGGAGTGGCATGGTTGAACAAACTACAGGATATCATTATAAAACAAGATGAAATTGAATCGGTTGTTACAGGACTGCGTGAAGGATTTAAGGAGCAGCTTGTAGCAGGATTATCAGGTTCAGCTAGAGCCTTGTTTATATCGTCTATTTATGACCAACTGAATCATTCTACTATCGTATTAACTTATAATTTATTGCAAGCTCAAAAAATGTATGATGATTTATCACAATTAATGGAGGAAGATTCTCTTTACCTTTTTCCAGCAAATGAACTGATAGCCGCTGAGTTAGGGGTAGCCAGTCCGGAACTTAAAGCACAAAGAATTGAAGCATTAAACGCTTTAACAAGGAATGAAAAATGTGTCATTATTGTACCAATGGCCGGACTCAGAAAAATGCTGCCACCAAAATCAGTTTGGAGCAAGTATCAACTTCACTTTAAAGTAGGGAAAGATATTTCCTTAGATGATGTTTTACAAAAATTAATTATAATGGGATACAATCGAGTAGATATGGTTGCAACTCCAGGCGATTTTAGCATGCGTGGAGGTATTTTGGATGTATATCCGATTACCGAGGCAGACCCTATTCGGATAGAACTATTTGATACGGAAGTAGATTCAATACGTACGTTTTCAGCTGATGATCAGCGTTCACGGGAGAAATTAAACGAAGTAAATATTGGCCCTGCAACTGAAATATTAGTTGATCGCTCATCTTTGCAAAAAGCAGTGAAAACTGTTGAAAGCCAATTATCACAGACAATTGCCAAGGTAAAAAATCAGAAAACAAAAGAACGATTGGCCCAAAATATTGGATTTGATTTAGAAAAGTTACGTAATGGACAAAGGCCGGAACAATTATATAAATATTTATCTGTCATTTATGAGCAGCCAAGTAGTTTACTAGATTACATTGATACAAGAGGTATCTTCCTATTAGATGAATATAGCCGTGTTCTTGAAATTCATGAACGATTAGAGAAAGAAGAAGCTGAGTGGTATACTGCGATGGTTGAAGAAGGGCAGATGATTTATGATCTAGAAGTCTCACATTCATTACCAGACTTGCTTGCGAGCACTACTCTTAGGAAAATTTATTTATCCTTATTTTTACGCCATCTGCCAAATACAAATCCACAAAATATTTTAAATATATCATGTAAACCAATGCAGAATTTCCATGGACAAATGCATGTACTAAAAACCGAGATGGAACGGTGGAAAAAAGGGCAATTTACGGTTGTCTTTATTGGCACGGATCAAGAAAGAGTGAAAAAGCTCCAAAATGTTTTAGAAGATTATGATATACAAGTGGATATTATGAGTGATAGTTCGTCGCTTATTTTACATCATCCACAAATTGTTGAGGGGAATTTAAACACTGGCTTTGAGCTGCCTATGTTTAAATTAGCCGTTATTACAGAAGAGGAGCTCTTTAATAAAAAAGTAAAGAAATCTTCTCACCGTATGAAACTCTCTAATGCTGAAAGAATTAAAAACTATTCAGAGCTCAATGTTGGAGATTATGTTGTTCACGTTAACCATGGGATTGGTAAATATTTAGGGATAGAAACGCTTGTTATTAACGGAGTGCATAAAGATTATCTCCACTTAAAATATCAGGGTTCAGATAAGCTATACGTGCCTGTAGAGCAAATTGACCTTGTACAAAAATATGTTGCTTCAGAAGGTAAAGAGCCGAAAATTTATAAATTAGGCGGCAGTGAATGGAAGCGCGTTAAAAGGAAAGTACAGTCTTCAGTTCAAGATATTGCAGATGATTTAGTGAAACTTTATGCAGAGAGAGAGTCCTCTGTTGGCTTTGCCTTTTCGCCGGATGGTGATATGCAACGGGAGTTTGAGGCAGCTTTCCCATATAAAGAAACAGATGATCAATTACGTTCAATTCAAGAAATTAAACGGGATATGGAAAAATCGCGACCAATGGATCGCTTATTATGCGGTGATGTTGGATATGGGAAAACAGAGGTAGCCATTCGTGCTGCTTTTAAAGCAATTATGGATGGAAAACAAGTAGCTATTCTTGTACCAACAACGATTTTGGCACAACAACATTATGAAACGATTAAGGAGAGATTCCAAGACTATCCAATTAAAATTGGATTACTTAGTAGATTTAGATCTAGAAAAGAACAGAATGAAGTAATCAAAGGATTAAAAAATGGAACCGTTGATCTCGTGATTGGTACGCATCGTCTTCTTTCAAAGGATATCATATATCATGATTTAGGACTTTTAGTCATTGATGAGGAACAGCGCTTTGGTGTAAGCCATAAAGAAAAGATCAAGAGAATCAAAACGAATGTAGATGTATTAACATTGACAGCAACACCAATCCCTCGTACTTTGCATATGTCTATGTTAGGGGTTAGGGATTTGTCTATTCTTGAGACGCCACCTGAAAATCGTTTCCCTGTTCAAACTTATGTGATGGAGTATAATCCAAGTTTGATTAGTGAAGCGGTTGAGCGGGAACTTGCACGAGACGGACAAGTATATTATCTATACAATCGGATTGAAGATATCGAGCGGAGAGCTGAGGAAATTGCCATGCTCGTCCCAGATGCCCGAGTTACGTATGCTCATGGGCAAATGACAGAGGCACAATTAGAGTCTGTTATTTTGAGTTTCTTAGAAGGCGAATATGATGTTCTTGTTACAACAACGATCATTGAAACGGGTGTTGATATCCCAAATGTAAATACTTTAATTGTTACTGATGCTGATCGGATGGGTCTTTCGCAGTTATATCAATTGCGTGGACGTGTAGGCCGTTCTAACCGTGTTGCGTATGCTTATTTTACGTATCGAAAAGATAAGGTACTGGCAGAAGCAGCAGAAAAGAGACTTCAGGCGATAAAGGAATTTACAGAGCTTGGATCTGGATTCAAAATTGCCATGCGAGATCTGTCTATTCGTGGTGCCGGGAATTTATTAGGTGCCCAGCAGCATGGATTTATTGACTCAGTTGGTTTTGATTTATATTCGCAAATGTTAAAAGAAGCAATAGAAGAAAGAAAGGGAACCGATCCAAATCAAGTTAAAAAGCCTAATTTTGAGGTTGAATTAGAAATTGATGCTTACATTCCTGATAGTTATATTGCTGATGGTTATCAGAAGATCGAAATGTACAAACGTTTTAGAGGAATCGATTCGATAGAAGATATTCATGAGCTGAAAGATGAAATGATAGACCGTTTTGGTGATTATCCAAAACAAGTGGATTATTTATTTACAATTGCAACAATGAAAGTTCATGCACAAGAAGCATTGCTAGAATCTATTAAGCAAACAAAACAATTAATCACCATTCTAGTTTCTGAAGAGGGAACTTCACAAATAGATGGAGCAAAAGTAATCGACATCGTTAATAAATTTGGCCGATCTGTTGGTTTTGGAATGGAAGGAAGTCAGTTTAAAATCACATTAAAAATTAATGGTATGGAAGAGGAACAATGGTTAGAGACTTGTTCTGAAATGATTAAGGCATTAAAGAATATTAAAAAGCAAAGAACTGATACTTCGTTAGTTAGCGGAAAATAAGTAAAAATATATGAAAGAGCTAAGCGCAGCATTTTTCGTGCTATTGTATGCAATAGCAGTGCTGTAGCTGGCTCTTTCTTTATTTATGCAATGATGTCCGTCTCCTGCGTTGTAATGGCTGATTCATTTTTCCTGATCGTTCGCTATTAGTGCAAGTTAGCTCAACGGATTTGATTAAATGACGTTTGTTTAGATAGAAAATCGGGAAACGGATAGTACAGTTAACAATTGGTAATAAATACATTTGCTAGTAATAACAGAAAAATAAAACTTAATGTATAGAACTTTCTAGATGAAAGATACTAATGTCAACGAAGGTAAAAGATTGATGTTTTTTATGTGGATGAATGATTAAAAATCATTTAATGAAAGTGAGGCAACATAAGATGAAAGCAACTGGTATTGTTCGCCGTATTGATGACTTAGGAAGAGTAGTTATTCCAAAGGAGATCCGAAGAACTCTTCGAATTAGAGAAGGAGATCCATTAGAAATATTTGTTGATCGTGATGGGGAAGTCATTCTTAAGAAATATTCACCAATTAGTGAGTTAAGTGATTTTGCAAAAGAATATGCAGAGGCATTATATGACAGTTTATCAAGCCCAGTGTTGATTTGTGACCGGGACTCCGTCATTGCCATTAGCGGCGGATCTAAAAAAGATTATTTAAATAAAAATAATAGCGAAGTAGTTGAAAAGGTAATGGAGGAAAGAACATCTGTTCTTGTTACCGAAAAAGGGCAACTTGCATTAGTCGACGGCTATGAGGATGAATTAGCCTCATATACAATAGCGCCTATTGTTGCAAGTGGAGATCCGATTGGGGCTGTTGTGATTTTTTCAAAAGATCGAGTGCTTGGTGAAGTTGAACACAAAGCAGCGGAAACAGCTTCTGGGTTTTTAGCAAGGCAGATGGAACAGTAACAGATCTTATATATTGATAATGATTAACGAGTATTCCATAGTGAATACTCGTTTTATATTTTCAAATGAAGAAATGATTCAATTTATGCTATAATACAAAAGATTTTAGTATAGGGAACGTTTAGTTAAAAAGATTAATCGAGTGATTCAATGTACCATGAAAGGGTAGAAAAAATATTGTGAAACAAGAAGATTCGGCAATCTTTATGAAAGGCATAGTGATTCTAACTATTTCCTCAATCATTACAAAAATTTTAAGCGCGATCTATCGAGTGCCTTTCCAAAATATTGTTGGGGATATTGGTTTTTATATTTATCAGCAAGTATATCCTTTATATGGAATTGTTATTGCACTTGCGACCTCGGGGTTTCCTGTTGTGATTTCAAGACTTGTCGCTGAAAGAAGAGCATCCGGTGAAAAAGACTATAGAAGCTTAATGAAGATGATATTTATAGTGTTATTGAGTATTGCACTCTTTTTATTTTTTTTAATTTATATCGGGGCGCATGAAATCGCCCAATCAATGGGTGACAAAAGATTGAGTCCATTAATCCAGACGGTTGCTTTCTCTTTTTTGTTTCTCCCTATCATTTCAACTGTCAGAGGATTTTTTCAAGGTCACGGAGAAATGATTCCTACAGCATTTTCGCAAGTTTTAGAACAAACGGTACGTGTAGCAGGGATCTTACTATTTTCTTTCTTTATGGTAAAGGGAGGTTTTTCCTTATATACAACCGGTAAAGCAGCCATCATTGGTTCTGTATGCGGCGGGTTGGTATCATGCATTGTTCTAATCACTTTTTTTTATAAAACAAATAAGTATAATCATTTAAGCAATGCGATCGAGTGGAGAGAACTGCTTCGAATTAGCAGAATTCTTTTGTTCGAAGGAACTGCCATTTGCATAAGCGCGATTTTATTAGTGCTATTTCAACTTATTGATTCTCTTAACTTACTTTCTTTGTTAAGGGAATCTGGAATAAGTTCTAATGATGCTAAAACAATTAAAGGAATTTATGATAGAGGACAACCATTTCTGCAATTGGGAACCGTCGTTGCCACATCATTTGCTTTAACATTAGTCCCGATTATTACAGATGAATATAAGCGTGGGCAACGGATCTTATTGGAGGAAAAAGTGCAATTAGCACTAAAGGTAAGCACAATAGTGGGGGCTGGTGCTACAATAGGTTTAATTAATCTAATTGAACCGGCAAATACGATGTTATTTGAAAATAAAAGCGGATCATCAGTTTTAGCTGTTTTTTCTCTTTCCATTTTGTTTAGTACAGCCATTTTAACAATGACAGGTATTTTCCAAGGATTTGGGTATGTCTATTTTCCGGCCATTTATGTCGGCATTGGGGGAATATTGAAGTATTTTACAAATGAATGGTTTGTTCCGCATTTTGGAACAATGGGGGCATCGATATCCACAGTCCTGTCATTATTTGTTATAACCGTTCTTTTCCTTATGAAGTTAAGAAAACTTAAATTTCATGCAATCTCATTTCCATTTTACGGAAAAGTGATTGTTGGGCTTGGACTCATGACGCTTGTTTTAAGAGGATGGCTATACATATTTACTAGCTGCGGTGTTGTTTCTAGAAAACTCAGCATTATAGAGGCGCTTGGCGGTGTCCTTTTCGGCGGGATTGTGTACTTGCTGACCATTTTATATTTAAACGTATTAACAGAAAACGAGTGGAATCTAATACCATTTGGAAGGAAACTATTCGCTATTAGAAAGAAAATATGGAGGGATAAATATGGGACATAGCATAACTGTGCTCGGTTTAGGAGCAGGAGATATTAATCAATTGCCTCTGGGCATTTATAAGCAGTTAATATCGAATAAACGTGTGTTTTTACGGACGAAGGAGCATCCAGTTGTTGATGCTTTACAGCTGGAGGGTATGGAATTTAAATCATTTGATTATATTTATGAGCAACATGATCAGTTTGAAGAAGTGTATGAAGAAATCACAAGTATATTATTTCAAGAAAGTAAACTTGGTGATCTTATCTATGCTGTGCCCGGTCATCCGCTAGTAGCAGAAAAAACGGTTCAATTATTACTGCAACATGCAGCAGATCAGAATGTGAATGTGAAAATTGGTGGGGGACAAAGTTTCATCGATGCCTTGTTTACAGCCGTCGAAGTAGATCCAATTGAAGGATTTCAGCTTTTAGATGGTACGGATTTAGAGAAAGATGATATTCGAACAAATCAACATGTTATTATTGGCCAAGTGTACGATGCTTTTATCGCTTCTGATGTAAAACTTACATTAATGGAGAAATATCCTGATGAGCATAAAGTAGCAATTGTTGTAGCGGCTGGCAGTAGTGAGGAGACAGTTACATATGTTCCGCTTTATGAATTAGACAGGCAATTTTCTTTAAATAATTTAACAAGTTTATATGTCCCTCCTTTGGCTGAAGAAGATTTACGGGAATTTTCAACGCTGCGAAAAATTATTAAAGATTTACGAGGACCAAATGGATGTCCATGGGATAAAGAGCAAACTGCTGTGTCTTTAAAAAAATATGTTATAGAAGAATGCTATGAACTATTGGCGGCAATTGATGAAGATGATATTGATCACATGATTGAGGAGCTTGGTGATGTTCTTTTACAAGTGATGCTTCAAGCGCAAATTGGCGAGGATGATGGAATGTTTGCTATAGAGGATGTAATCCAGACAATTTCTGAAAAGATGATTCGGAGACATCCACACGTTTTTGGTGATGCTCAAGTTTCAAATGCCGATGAAGTAATGGTTAATTGGCAAAAGATTAAAGCGACTGAACGAACGAATGAGCAACATGTTTCATTATTGGAGGGAGTTGGAAAAGGCTACCCTGCATTAATACGGGCATATGAACTGCAAAAGAAGGCGGCTAAAGTTGGTTTTGATTGGGCAGATGCCAAGGATGCATGGTCGAAAGTCCAAGAGGAAATACGGGAGTTTGAAATTGAGATGGAAAATCACCATCGTGAAAAACAATTGGATGAATTTGGAGATATGATGTTCGCCCTAATTAATGTAGGGCGGTTACTTAAAATTTATCCCGAAGAAGCTTTAACGAGGACAAATGAAAAGTTTATTCGACGGTTTCAATATATAGAAAAACGAGTAAACGAAAGTGGACAGCCGTTTGAACATTTTACTTTAGAAGAGCTTGATCAATTCTGGACTGAAGCAAAAGATCGAGAATAAATATGAGGTGATAAATTATGACAGTTGCAATGCGTTTAGATAAATTTTTGAAAGTCTCTAGGCTAATTAAACGGAGAACATTGGCGAAAGAAGTTGCTGACCAAGGGAGAATTCAAATTAATGGTATTCAGGCAAAGGCCAGCTCGAATGTAAAAGTTGGCGATGAGCTTACAATTCGTTTTGGACAAAAAGTAGTTACCGCTAAAGTTGTCCATCTAAAGGAAACGACACGGAAAGATGAAGCTGCTGATATGTATACAATTATCAGTGAAAAACGTGTGAATGAGGATTAATGTATTAGTTTATAACAGATTGGCCTTTAAAAGAGGTCAATCTATTTTTTTCTCCGCAAAATAGGGTTGATTGATTATATGAATTGGGTTCATCATTCAAATTCGGCTTTTCTATTTTGGGCTTGTTCTTTTTTGCTGTTGGTGGGCATACATATATAACAAGTTTGGACAAGGAAAGCGGGGATCAGAATGAGTGATTTTTATAATGTTCCGTCCAATAGCAAATCGGACTTTCAAGAGCATGATGTCATTATGCGGGGGAGAAAGCTTTTAGACATTACAGGAGTTAAACAAGTTGAAAGCTTTGATAATGAGGAATTTTTATTAGAAACAGTAATGGGATTTTTAGCGATTCGCGGACAAAATCTGCAAATGAAGAACTTAGATGTTGATAAAGGTGTGGTGTCCATCAAAGGGAAAATATTTGATCTTATTTACTTAGACGAACATCACGGGGAGAAAGCTAAAGGGCTCTTTAGCAAATTGTTTCGATGAGCCTTACAACGCAATTTTATACAATGCTTGCCATGATTGCTATGGGAAGCTTTTTTGGTGGAACACTCGATACGTATAATCGTTTTTTAAAAAGAAAAAAAAGAAAGAGATGGATCGTTTTTATACATGATTTATTCTTTTGGATTTTCCAAGGACTCGTTCTCTTTTATGTCTTGTTTATGATAAATTTTGGTGAAGTCCGTTTTTATATTTTTGTTGCGATTTTGTGCGGTTTTGCTGCATATCAGGCATTGATGCGAGAAATCTATTTAAAGTTATTAGAGTCCTTTATATTTATTATTAAAACAATGATCCATTTTCTTGCAAATCTTGTTCGCACCCTTATATATCAACCAATTAAAGGATTGATACTACTTTTTATTTCGTTGCTGACAGGGTCAGTTAAGCTCCTTTATACTATTGTAAAAACTGTGATGAAAATGCTAATATGGGTAATAAAGATAATCTTTAAACCGTTGCTTTGGCTTTTTGCTGCACTAAGTTATTTAATGCCTAAAGGGATGAAGCGATGGATTGAAAATGTTTTTGTTAGTTTTGCAGGAAAACTGCGCTGGTTAAAGAATATTAATGTATATATAAAAGAATGGATACAGCGCATATTTCATAAATAAACTTTGTTAAATATAAAGATAAAATTGATGAACAAATTACGTGATTTGTGGAGATCTCGATGTCACAAATCACGTAACATTAACAGAGTTATTTAACGGCGCCAATAAAATCTATCAATATCTATTTAATATTTACACTATGCATTTGTTTGTTATCAATAAGGAAGGAGGTTTTATATTGAAACGTAACATTGCCTCGATGGAAAATGCATATATCCAAAACCAAAAAGTAAAAGAAAAAGTTATTGCAAAAAGACGCAAACTGCTTTTTCGTCGCTTGGCATTGTTTACTGTCATAGCGGGTGTGATTACATACATCATGATTTCAACTTACATTACCCGAAATCATCAATTAGAGGCAAAAAAGGCTGAAAAGGAAAAACTTGATCATACTGTTGCAGCAATCAATAAACAACAAGCGCTTTTAAAAAACCAAATTGTGAAATTAAATGATAATGATTATATTGCAAAGCTCGCTAGAAGTGAGTATTTCCTTTCAGAAAAAGGGGAAATAATATTTAATATTCCGGATTCAAATTCCAAAAAGAAAAATAAGCAAGAAGACGTGTCTTATTGACACTCTTTTTTGATGTTCGTTATAATATATAAAAGGTCGATTTTTTATCTTTTAAGGAGGAAAAATTTTTTTATGTCAATCGAAGTAGGCAGCAAGTTACAAGGGAAAGTAACAGGCATCACTCATTTTGGGGCGTTTGTCGAATTGCCAGATGGCTCAACAGGACTTGTGCATATTAGTGAGGTTGCTGATAATTATGTAAAGGACATCAACGAGCATTTAAAAGTTGGTGATGCTGTAGAGGTTAAAGTCCTTAATGTTGAGAAAGATGGAAAAATTGGTTTATCCATTCGTAAGGCGAAGGAACAAACTCAGCAACAAAGTAATCAAAATCACCAAAATCACCGTCCACAAAGAAATAATCGTACAAATAATCACCGTGTAAAAGAAGATTTCGAACAAAAAATGGCGCGTTTCTTGAAAGATAGTGAAGATCGCTTATCTTCATTAAAACGCAATACAGAATCTAAACGCGGTGGCCGTGGTGCTAGAAGAGGTTAACTTGCTGTCTATTCATATATATAGCAGGTTGCGACATTAAAAGAGTCAATCCGATAGACATTGATTGTTATCGGATTGACTCTTTTTTTATTACAGGATGTATTTTTTCGGTATAAAAATAAAAAAACTGGTATAAACCAGTTTTTGAATGATAGCGGCGGAGGGGATCGAACCCACGACCTCACGGGTATGAACCGTACGCTCTAGCCAGCTGAGCTACGCCGCCATAATATTAAAAGCACATGTTCTATATTACACATTTTATTATTTATTGTCAACATAATCTTTTGAAGAAATTTGTAAAATCACCTTTTTATTGCGAAAAAAGAAGTCGAACTTTTCTTTTAATTTTATCTGCTATTTTGACAAACTTCTAAACTTGTCCAGTTTATAATACGGTTTAACAAACAAAGTGAGGGAGTGTATTGATAATGGAGAAAGTAGAAAATAGTTTGATTGAACCAGGTAGTAGTGTGGATTTAAGAGAGACAAAGATGGAAGTAAGTAAAGGATTCAGACAACTTCAAGCACAACTTGAGCATATCTTTCTCCACAAGGGCATCAGCTTATTAATTGTTGGATTTCTACTCGGTAGAGCGCTCATCCTATCTCATTTAACACCATTTTCTTTACCATTTTTTGCTTCCGTTTATGTTATGAAAAGAAATCATTCCCCGATGGCATTATTAGGCTTAGTAGTTGGAGCATTAACCATTTCTATCAGTAACGGGGTTTATACTTTTGCATCTATTTTTATCTTTTTAATCGTATTCCGGCTATTTTCAAGATTCCATAAAGATGAGTTAAAAGTTTTACCACATTACGTGTTAGCTGTATCGTTCTTGTCGAAGTGTACCTATACCTATATTGAACAATCCTTCCATTTTACATTATATGATGGTTTAATGACTGCTGTTGAGGCAGGTTTAACATTTGTTCTTGCTCTTATATTTATGCAAAGCATTCCGATTTTAGCACAAACAAAACGAAAAAGAACATTTAAAACCGAGGAAGTTATTAGTCTTATCATTATGCTTGCGTCTGTACTTACTGGTACAATCGGTTGGTCGCTATACGATCTTTCTGTGGAACATATTTTATCAAGATACTTAGTGTTAATTTTTGCGTTTGTTGGTGGGGCGACTGTAGGATCGACCGTAGGCGTTGTGACAGGGCTGATATTTAGCTTGGCGAATGTAACAAGTTTTTATCAAATGAGCTTACTTGCTTTTGCGGGCTTATTAAGTGGACTCTTAAAAGAAGGGAAGCGGTTTGGAGCCGCCATCGGTCTGTTTATTGCGACAGTATTAATTGGAATGTATGGGGAAACAAATACCCCGCTATCTACTAATATTTATGAAACATGTATTAGTATTTTGCTGTTATTTTTAACACCAAATCGCATTGTAACGAAATTAGCGAAACATATTCCAGGGACAGCTGAGTATACTCAAGAACAACAACAATATATGAAGAAAATTCGTGATGCTACAGTGCAAAGGGTAGAGCAATTCTCCTCTGTTTTTCATGCACTTTCAACTAGTTTCCAACAGTATGATCAATTAAACGTTGAAGAAGATGAAGATCGTGAATTGGACTACTTTTTCAGCAATATTACAGAAAAAACTTGTCAGACTTGTTTCAAAAAAGAACAATGTTGGGCTAAAAACTTCAATCAAACATATGACTTAATGAAAGAGACTATGCATGATTTAGAGGAAGGAAATGGTACTGTCTCACATCGAGTTCATATGAATTTAGAGAAACATTGCGTAAGGGCGAAGAAAGTAGAGGACGCAATTTTGCATGAACTTACTTTGTTTCAAGCAAATCAGAAACTAAAAAAACAAATTAAGGAAAGCAGAAAGCTTGTAGCTGAGCAACTTCAAGGTGTGTCAGAAGTAATGGGGGATTTTGCAAAAGAAATTCAACGAGAAAGAGAAAATCATCAAAAACAGGAGGAAATGATTTTAGAGGCTTTACAAGATTTTGGATTGGAAATTGATCAGGTCGAAATATACAATCTTGAGGATGGGAATGTTGATATAGATATTGCCTTATCCCAGTATAGTGGATATGGAGAATGTGAAAAAATCATCGCACCAATGTTATCAGATATATTAGAAGAAACAATTGTCGTTCAAAAACAAGACTTCAGTTCTTATCCGGAAGGACTTGGTTATGTAAACTTTAGGTCTGCAAAAGCTTTTGTGGTAGAAACGGGAGTGGCTCATGCCGCTAAAGGAGGAGGATTTATTTCGGGAGATAGCTATTCGATGATTGAATTAGGGTCACGTAAGTATGCGGTTGCGATTAGTGATGGTATGGGGAATGGTGAACGTGCCCATTACGAAAGCAATGAAACACTCCGCTTATTACAGCAAATTTTACAATCAGGAATTGAGGAAGAAGTGGCCATTAAATCAGTGAATTCTGTTTTAGCATTACGTACACAGGAAGAAGTATTTTCTACATTAGATCTTGCTATCATTGATTTACAAGATGCAAGCAGCAAGTTTTTGAAAATAGGTTCAACGCCGAGCTTTATTAAAAGAGGGGATAAAGTGTTGAAAATTGAATCTGGTAATTTACCAATGGGTGTGTTGCAGGAATTAGATGTTGATGTTGTGTCTCAACAGTTAAAAGCAGGGGATATATTAATTATGATGAGTGATGGTATATTCGAAGGGCCAAAATTTGTTGAAAATAATGAAGTATGGATAAAAAGGAAAATTCGCGAATTGGAAACCGAAGATCCTCAAGAAATTGCCGATTTAATTATGGAAGAAGTTATTCGAACAAGATCTGGTTTAATTGAAGATGATATGACAGTCGTTGTTACTAAAATACAGCATAATACACCAAAATGGGCGGCCATACCCGTGAGCAAAGGAAAAAAACTGATTTCTTAGGATGCTAATGTAAAGTAAGGAATAGATAAGTATAAATTCTCCTTCTTTTGTCGATGATGGTAACAATATCATTATGGATGAAACGAGGAGGAAATCCGAATGAAAACAGGTACTTTGAAGCAAATATTGTTAATTACCGATGGTTGTTCGAATCAAGGGGAAGATCCCATTGCTATGGCAGCGTTAGCACAAGAAGAGGGTATTACGGTTAATGTTATAGGTGTAATGGAAAATGACGTGATTGATGAGAAAGGCATGAAAGAAATTGAAGGTATTGCAATGTCAGGTGGTGGAGTTAGCCAAATTGTATATGCCCAAAGTTTATCGCAAACTGTGCAAATGGTAACTAAAAAAGCAATGACTCAGACGCTTCAAGGTGTTGTCAATCGTGAATTAAAGCAAATATTAGGTGATTCGGCAGCAATAGAAGAATTACCTCCAGAAAAACGCGGGGAAGTGTTGGAAGTTGTCGATGAATTAGGAGAAACCGTCGATTTGGACGTGCTTATTTTAGTAGATACTAGTGCAAGCATGAAGCAAAAACTACCGACTGTTAAGGAGGCATTACTGGATCTATCATTGAGCTTAAATGCAAGGATGGGGAATAATCAGTTTTCCTTATTTGTATTTCCCGGGAAAAAGAAGGAAGTTGAAAAACTGTTAGATTGGACGCCAAAATTAGAATCATTAACTTCTGTCTTTTCTAAGCTCCAAGTAGGGGGGATTACACCAACGGGTCCGGCAATTAGTGAAGCAATCCAATATTTCCATAAAAAAAGATCTTTAAGGGGATTATTGTCACGAGATGATGAACAATACTTTGAAGAATCATTATAATTTCCAACCAGGTACAAACGTTACTGGAAAATGGCACCAAAACCGCTATACTCTAATTAAAAAACTAGGGACTGGAGCAAACGGCATTGTTTACTTAGCAGAACACAATGGCGGTCATGTTGCTTTGAAAATGAGTGATAGTACCGTTTCAGTAACATCAGAAGTTAATGTACTCAAAGCATTTGCTAAGGTCCAAGGGTCTTCCCTCGGGCCTTCTTTACTTGACATTGATGATTGGGTTACACTGCAGGAAAAAATTCCTTTTTATGTGATGGAATATATTAATGGTCCTGATTTGCTATCTTTTATTAAACATAAAGGATTTTCGTGGACGGGCGTGTTAATGGTGCAGCTGCTAAGTGATTTGCATAGACTTCATCAGGCAGGATGGGTCTTTGGAGATCTTAAGCCTGAAAATTTAATTGTTTCTGGTCCACCTACAAAAATTCGCTGTATTGACGTTGGTGGTACAACAATACAAGGGAGGGCCATTAAAGAGTTTACAGAGTTTTTCGATAGAGGATATTGGGGATTAGGTTCAAGAAAGGCAGAACCGACGTATGACTTATTCGCAACGGCCATGATCATGATTAATCTGGCTTATCCGCAAAGATTTTCAAAAAATGGTGAAAGTGGATTGGTACAATTGCAATCAGCAATTAAAAAGAAACCTGAACTTGCAAAATTTGAACATATTTTATTAAAGGCATTGAATGGAAATTATGTAACGGCTATTGAGATGCGGGATGATTTAGTGGTGATATTAACAAAGCAGCAAAAAAGCTTTCGTCAGCGCAAAGTAAATCGAGCGACTCATACTTCCACAAAGAATGTTCAAGTAAGGTCCAGCAGACATAAGCAGAGGAAATTGAAAAGGACGTTTATATTTTTAGAAACATTGATGATTATTGCGATCGTTTCAACGCTCTACTTTATTTATGTGTATACACAGTTATAATAAATTATTACGTAATAATTTTAGAAATTTATTTGCTGTCATGATAAAATATTTAAAGTATATATTATTAGAAGGAAAGAGTGATCATGTTACCATTCGAGGTAAAAGTAAAACGTTTTATTCGCAAGCATGATTTAATCAAGCGAAATGATCGACTTCTAGTAGCAGTTTCAGGTGGGCCTGATTCACTTGCTTTACTTCATTATCTCGTCAAAAAAAGAGAGGATTATGGAATTGAAGTCATAGCTGCCCATTTGGATCATATGATAAGAGGCGAAGAATCTTATCAGGATCTATTATTTGTTGAAACATTTTGCAAGCAGTTACAAGTTAACTGTATTTCTAAACGTATCCCAATATTGGAAAAACTGAAGGACTCTAGCCTAGGCATTGAAGGAACAGCAAGGGATTATCGATACTCCTTTTTAAAAGAAGTGATGGAAGAAACAAATGCAAATAGAGTTGCTTTTGGTCATCATGGTGATGATCAAATTGAGACAGTTTTAATGAGATTGACAAGGGGTACAAGTGAAAAGGGGAGAGCAGGGATCCCGCTTCGACGTCCTTTTTTTCAAGGGGAGATTATTCGCCCTCTTCTTTGTTTAGAAAAGAGGGAAATTGAAGAATATTGTCATTTCTACCGTCTACAACCAAGAATTGACGAAAGCAATTTTTCTTTAGAATACACAAGAAATCGTTTCCGCTCTATAGTAGTCCCTTTTTTAAAAGAAGAGAATCCCCATGCGCACGATCATTTCCAAAGGTTTAGTGAAGAATTGTTAGAGGATGAAGCATTTTTACAAGGTCTTACAGAAACAGCTGTTAAGGAAGTAATAAAAAAAGAGACAGATAAAGTCATAATGGAACTTTCTAAATTTGAAAATATGCCTTTACCTTTACAAAGAAGAGGGATTCATCTAATATTAAATTATCTATACAATGAAAGTTCCTCCTATATAAATTCAGAACATACGGATGCTATTTTCCGCTTAATCTCCAGCAGCCATCCTTCTGGAGAAATTGATTTACCATTAGGACTAAAGGTATATAAAACATACAATAAATGTGTGTTTACTTTTAAACCTAAAAAGATTGTTGATACATATGAGTTTGAATTGCGTGAAAACATGGAAGTGAATCTACCGAATGGTTATAGGATGAAGCTAGAAAAAAAGGAATTTTCATATTCATTCACTAAACAGAATATGCTATTATTACACGTAAAAGATGTACACATGCCCCTCATTATTCGGAATCGAAAACCAGGGGATCGCATGAAGGTTAAAGGACTAAATGGTTCAAAAAAGGTAAAAGATATATTTATTGATGAAAAAATCCCGAAGCATGAAAGGGATACTTGGCCGATCGTAGTGGATCAAACAGGTAACATTTTATGGCTTCCAAATTTGAAAAGATCAATTTATGAACCTGCAGAAGCAATACCGAGTGAAACCTACTATATTTTAGAATATTGTAAGCAAACATCTTCTAGGGGGCAATTACGTAATGAATCAAGATATTGAAAGAGTATTAATAACGGAAGAAGAACTTCAAGAAAAGATCAAAAATTTGGGAGTTCAGTTAACAAAAGAGTATGATGGTAGGTTCCCATTAGCAATTGGTGTTTTAAAAGGGGCTATGCTTTTTATGGCCGATTTAGTAAAACATATAGATACATATTTGGAAATGGATTTCATGGATGTATCTAGTTATGGAAACTCTACAGTGTCTTCAGGTGAAGTGAAAATTTTAAAAGACCTTGACACATCAGTGGAAGGTAGGGATATTCTCATTATAGAAGATATTATTGATAGTGGGAAAACATTGAGTTATCTTGTAGAACTTTTCCGTTATCGCAAGGCAAAATCAATTAAAATTGTCACTTTATTAGACAAACCTACTGGACGTAAAGCTGATATTGAAGCAGACTACGTCGGGTTTATTGTTCCAGATGCTTTTGTTGTCGGTTATGGTCTAGATTACGCTGAGAAATATCGCAATTTACCATACATTGGTGTGTTAAAGCCAGCCGTGTACAGCAAAGGTGAGTAAGCAATCGCTTTTCCACCACTTAAATTAGCTGCTAAATGAAATGAAAACGGTCATATGAAAAAATCATGAACAATGAATGCAAATCGTTGTAAAATTTGAAATTACTATAGTACTATTTACTATAGCTTTTTAAGACCGTGGGAGGAGGTAAGGAATGAATCGAGTTTTTAGAAATACAATCTTTTATGTACTGTTATTTCTCGTCCTTATTGGAATCGTAAGTTATTTCAATAATAGTAGTGAAGGGACGAAGAGTATATCATACGATCAATTTGTTTCTTATTTAGATAAAGGTGAAGTACAAAGTATTACGAGTCAGCCCTCTAGAGGCGTTTACGAAATAAGAGGGCAATTGAAAAATAGTAGCCAAAAATTTGTGACCTATGTGATGGATGATCAAACGATGTTAAATCGTATTGATAAGGCTGCGAAAGATACAAAGGTTGATATCTTGCCTGCGAAGGAAACGAATGGATGGGTATCATTTCTTACATCGATTATTCCATTTGTGATAATCTTTATTTTGTTCTTCTTCTTAATGAATCAAGCTCAAGGCGGCGGAGGCCGTGTTATGAATTTTGGCAAGAGCAAAGCAAAGCTTTACAACGATGATAAGAAAAAAGTTCGTTTTAGAGATGTTGCTGGGGCAGATGAAGAAAAACAAGAACTTGTAGAAGTTGTAGAATTTTTAAAAGATCCACGCAAGTTTTCTGAACTTGGTGCCCGTATTCCAAAAGGGGTTTTATTAGTAGGACCTCCGGGAACAGGTAAAACATTATTAGCAAGAGCAGTTGCTGGTGAAGCAGGGGTTCCTTTCTTCTCCATTAGTGGTTCTGACTTCGTTGAAATGTTCGTTGGGGTCGGTGCTAGCCGTGTCCGCGACTTATTTGAAAATGCTAAAAAGAATGCTCCATGTATCATTTTTATCGATGAAATTGATGCGGTAGGTCGTCAGCGTGGTGCAGGTCTTGGCGGCGGTCATGACGAACGTGAGCAAACATTGAACCAATTGCTTGTTGAAATGGATGGTTTTGGAGCAAATGAAGGAATTATTATCATTGCTGCAACAAACAGACCAGATATTCTTGACCCAGCGTTATTACGACCAGGTCGTTTTGATAGACAAATTACAGTTGACCGTCCAGATGTAAATGGACGTGAAGCAGTTCTACGTGTTCATGCGCGAAATAAACCATTAGATAGTACAGTTGATTTAAAAGCAATTGCACAAAGAACACCAGGATTTTCCGGTGCAGATTTGGAGAATTTGCTAAATGAGGCTGCATTGGTAGCTGCTAGGGCAGATAAGAAGAAAATTGGTATGGTCGAAATTGATGAAGCAACTGACCGTGTTATTGCTGGTCCTGCCAAGAAAAGCCGTGTTATATCTGAAAAAGAACGTAATATTGTGGCTTACCATGAAAGCGGACATACCGTTATTGGCCTTGTATTAGATGAGGCTGAAATGGTTCATAAAGTAACAATCGTACCGCGTGGTCAAGCGGGTGGATATGCCGTAATGCTTCCTAAAGAGGATCGCTACTTTATGACTAAACCTGAACTACTTGATAAAATTACAGGATTATTAGGGGGCCGAGTTGCTGAAGATATCATCTTTGGTGAAGTTTCAACAGGTGCTTCAAATGACTTTGAACGTGCGACGAGTATCGCAAGAAGAATGGTAACAGAGTTCGGGATGAGTGATAAACTCGGTCCATTACAATTTGGTCAATCTCAAGGAGGTCAGGTTTTCCTTGGTAGAGATATTAATAATGAACAGAATTACTCTGATAAGATTGCTTTTGAAATCGATACGGAAATTCAATCCATTATTAAGAAATGTTACGAACGTGCGAAAAAAATCTTGTTGGAAAACAAGGATAAGCTAGAATTAATTGCAAAAACCTTGCTTGAAATCGAAACATTGGATGCAAAGCAAATTAGACATTTATTTGATTACGGTACTTTACCAGATGGACCTGTTGCTTCTAAGGATGACAAAAATGATGCAACGGAACCGCGTGTTACTTTACAGCCGAAACAAGATGGCATTCATGAAGTAACAGATGATTTACATCCAACAAATCCAGTGGAAAAACGTCCAGAAAAATTTGGCCCAACTAAAACACCGGATGACAATGAAAATAAAGATCTTTAGTATTTAGGAGACACCGTATGTTCAGCGGTGTCTCCTTTGTTTTAGGGTGAACTGACTACATTATTGGTGAAGCGTTTCCTTAATAAAAAATTTCTTTGGAAAGGCAGGTTCTCATTGTTTTTCTTGTCTATGAAAATTATGGTATGATGTTTTCGTGTCACAATAATGATGGAATAAAGTGGTGATGATATGTTACTTGTTATAGACGTTGGTAATACAAATATCGTATTAGGTGTATACAATAAAGATCATTTAGAGCATCATTGGCGTATTCAAACAAACCGTGATAAAACAGATGACGAGTACGCAATGATTATGAAAGATTTATTTCGACACGAAGATATAGATTTTAAAGATATTAATGGGATTATTATCTCTTCTGTTGTACCTCCTATTATGTATGCATTGGAGAGAATGTGCAGTAAGTACTTTCATGTAACCCCGATGATTGTTGGTCCCGGGATTAAAACAGGATTAGATATTAAATACGATAATCCACGTGAAGTTGGTGCGGATCGAATTGTTAATGCGGTCGCAGGAATTCATGAATATGGCAGCCCGCTAATCATTGTTGATTTTGGCACTGCTACAACTTATTGCTATATTAATGAGGCAAGGCAATATATGGGTGGAGCCATTGCCCCAGGTATCGGTATTTCGGCAGAGGCTTTGTATTCTAAAGCGGCAAAGCTTCCTAGAATTGAAATCACAAGTACTGATGATGTTATAGGGAAAAATACGGTTGCTGCCATGCAAGCAGGGATTGTTTTTGGTTATGTTGGACAAGTAGAAGGTATTGTAAAGCGCATGCAAGCAAAAAGTAAGGAGAGACCGACTGTTATTGCAACTGGTGGACATGCCCCATTAATTGCAAAGGAATCAAAAGTAATTGATGTTGTTGATCAATTTTTAACTTTAAAAGGTTTGCACCTTATTTATAACAGAAATATATAATTTAGGAAGGAGAATATCATTGACAAAAGATTATTTAATAAAGGCTTTGGCATATGACGGCCAAGTACGTGCCTATGCAACAGATACAACGGAGACGGTAGGCGAGGCACAACGGAGACACTATACTTGGCCAACAGCATCTGCCGCACTTGGGAGAACGATGACAGCTGGCGTCATGATGGGGGCCATGTTAAAGGGTGAAGAAAAGATCACAGTTAAGGTAGAAGGCGGCGGTCCAATTGGTGCGATTATCGTGGACAGTAACGCAAAAGGGAAAGTTAGAGGGTATGTCACTAATCCTCAGACCCACTTTGATTTAAATGAAAAAGGGAAATTGGATGTCCGTCGTGCAGTTGGAACAAATGGTACACTAACAGTTGTAAAAGATTTAGGACTCCGTGAGCATTTTTCTGGACAAGTACCTATTGTTTCAGGTGAGCTTGGGGAAGACTTTACTTATTATTTTGCTTCTTCAGAACAGGTTCCTTCATCTGTAGGTGTAGGAGTACTTGTAAATCCTGATAACAGTATTTTAGCAGCTGGTGGGTTTATTATTCAGCTGATGCCAGGGACGAGTGAAGAAGTCGTTGCAAAGCTTGAAAAGCAGATTGAACAAACACCACCTATTTCGAAATTAATTCAACAAGGACTTACACCGGAAGAGATACTAGAAAGTTTATTAGGGAAAGAAAACCTTCGAATTTTAGATAAAATGCCCGTAGAGTTTGAATGTAATTGTTCAAAGGAAAGATTTAGTGCAGCAATTATTAGTTTAGGTAAACAGGAAATAAAGGAAATGATCGAGGAAGATGGGAAAGCAGAAGCTGTTTGCCATTTTTGCCGAGAAGCATATCATTTTTCTCGTGAAGAATTAGAGCAATTATTAGCTGAATCCAACTAAATATTTTTAGTCTAAAGGATATAGGGACCTATATCCTTTTTTCTTGACAATTCTAAATATAAGTGATAGTTTTAAATTATTAGATTATTAAACCAATATAAATACTCGGAAATATGAGGTGGAGACGATGGCACAATTGGTAAACTCAGTTGCAGAATTAGTAGGAAATACTCCTGTTGTAAAATTAAATCGTTTAGTTGACGAAAATGCTGCAGAAGTTTATTTGAAATTAGAATATTTTAACCCGGGAAGCAGTGTGAAAGATCGGATTGCACTCGCCATGGTTGAAAAGGCAGAACAGGAAGGAAAGATTAAGCCAGGTGATACACTTGTTGAACCAACAAGTGGAAATACAGGAATTGGATTAGCTATGATTGCTGCTGCTAAAGGTTATAAAGCTGTAATCGTAATGCCCGAAACTATGAGTTTAGAACGTCGAAGCTTACTTCGTGCATATGGTGCACAGCTTGTTCTAACTCCAGGCTCTGAAGGGATTAAAGGGTCTGTAAAAAAAGCAGAAGAGCTTGTAAATGAAAATGGTTATTTCATGCCTCAACAATTCCAAAATCCGGCAAATCCTGAAATACATCGTTTAACCACAGGTAAGGAAATTATTGAACAAGTAGGCGAATTAGACGCCTTTGTAGCTGGTGTAGGTACTGGTGGTACAATTACTGGTGTTGGTCAAGCCTTAAAAGAGGCATATCCAAATGTTAAAATTTATGCTGTAGAGCCAGATGATTCCCCTCTTTTATCAGAAGGAAAACCAGGTCCGCATAAAATCCAAGGTATCGGCACAAACTTTGTTCCAGATACATTAGATAAGGAAATTTATGATGAAATTATTCGTGTAAAAACAGATGAAGCGTTTGGTGCGGCAAGACAGGCTGCTAGAGAAGAGGGTATTTTAGGTGGAATTTCTGGCGGTGCTGCAATTTGTGCTGCTTTAGAAGTTGCGAAAAAATTAGGAGAAGGTAAAAAAGTAGTTGCAATTGTTCCAGATAATGGAGAACGTTATTTGAGTACCCCATTATACCAATTCGAAGATTAAACAAACATGTGGCATATTACGGGTCCCCTAAATGGGGGCTTTTTTCTGTTGGTTAGTTCTTTATTAACTATGTTTAATGTATGTTGTTTTTGTTTTATGATAAAGATGTTTTTAAAGTGTTAGTGCATTAAATTTTAAATAAATTATGTTAGACTATAGATAATTGTGTTCGGGAAAGGAGAAGTTGAACGTTGGAATTTGGGTCATTTAAATTAGACTTTAGTAAGAAAACAATGATTATGGGAATTTTAAATGTGACACCAGATTCTTTTTCGGATGGCGGTAATTTTTTTGATCCTGATAAAGCTGTTGATCACGCACATCAAATGGTAGCTGATGGTGCAGATATCTTGGATATTGGTGGAGAATCAACGAGACCAGGACATACCCCCGTTTCTGCTGAAGAAGAGCTAAAGAGAATTTTGCCAGTGATTGAGGCGGTTTCAAAAGAAATTTCAGTTCCTGTTTCAATTGATACATACAAGGCAAATACGGCCGAAAAGGCAATTCGCGCTGGTGCACATATCATTAACGATATTTGGGGAGCTAAAAAAGACCCTGAAATTGCTGAAGTAGCAGCCCGGTATCAAGTACCTATTATTTTAATGCATAATCGTGATAATCAACACTATCAACATTTTATGAGAGATGCATTGAATGATATTTATGAAAGTATTACCATTGCGAAAAAAGCTGGAGTAGATGATGATAAAATCATACTAGATCCTGGAATTGGTTTTGCAAAAGGATTTGAAGAAGATATAGAGATGATGAGAAATTTAGACAAGCTTGTTGCGCTTGGATACCCTGTGCTGCTTGCAACCTCTAAAAAGCGGATGATTGGGCGTGTGCTAGACTTACCTGTGACAGAGAGAACAGAAGGTACAGCAGCAACTGTATGCTATGGTATTAGCAAAGGATGCCATATGGTGCGTGTTCATGATGTGAAAGAAATTAGCCGAATTGCTAAAATGATGGATGCACTCGTCGGAAAAGGTGATTTAGATGGATAAAATCTATTTAAATGAGCTGGAGTTTTATGGATTTCATGGTGTTTTACCTGAGGAAACAAAATTAGGTCAACGATTTCGTGTCTCTATGACTCTTTATTTAGATTTAAAAGAAGCTGGTGAGACCGATAATTTAGAGTTGACCGTCAGTTATGCTGATGTATATCAAATGGTAAAAGAAATTGTGGAAGGAAAGCCGTACAAATTGATTGAAGCTGTTGCCGAAAAGCTAGCTTCATCGATTTTAGAGGCATTTCCTACGATTACAATGATTAGTGTAAAAGTCATAAAACCTGATCCGCCGATTCAAGGTCATTACCAATCTGTTGCAGTTGAAATTTTAAGGAGTAGAAATGATGACTAATACTGCTTATTTATCTTTAGGTTCAAACATTGAGCCGCGTTTATCTTATTTGCATAAAGCAATCAAGGCTTTACAACAATCTCCTAAAATAGAAGTTGCGGCAATTTCCTCTATATATGAAACAGATCCCGTAGGATTTACAGAACAAGATCAATTTTTAAATCTAGTTGTGCAGATCCGCACGACATTTTCTGCTATTGAATTGTTAGATGTGTGTTTGGCAATTGAGAGAGAGCTAGGAAGAGAGAGGAAAATTCGCTGGGGTCCACGTACGATAGATCTTGACATTTTATTATATAATCACGAAAATATTGAGACAGAGAAATTAATTCTTCCACACCCGCGTATGCATGAGAGGGCATTTGTTTTAGTACCGCTTATTGAATTAGATAAGAAGCTTATTCATCCTATAAAAAAAGCTCCGTTTACACAAATTTTAAATGATCTTTCAGATAAAGAAGGAGTTCGATTATGGAAACAGATCGATGGGGAAGACGTATACGTGCTTTTCGAAAATTAAAAGGATATACTCAAGAAGGTTTTGCGAAGGAGCTAGGAATCTCCGTTTCTGTACTTGGTGAAGTAGAAAGAGGTTCTCGTTTACCAACAGAACAGCTTTTAAAGAAAATCTCTGACCGCTTAGATGTACCTTTAGAAGAATTGACACCTTTTAGTCATTAAGATGAAGAAGAAACAGAAGTAAAAGAAGAGAACGTTGTATCATTTAATGCACTGGCAGTTGTGCTGATGTTTATATTTATGAAAAAATTAACTAAAATGATGTCTGAGTGGACAAGATTGTGTAAAATAATAAAGGAAACTAGCAACGATAAGCTTAATCCCTGTTTGTCTGCAAAAAATATTATATGAAGTATTACTCAGTTACGATTATTGTTCGGCGTGTGAAAATACATCAAGACTGAAAGTGATAGATTGGAGGAAATAGGTAAAATGAGTGGCGAAAATATAAATGAACAATTTTTAGTTCGTAAGGAAAAAATGGAAGCACTCCGTGAAAAGGGAATAGATCCATTTGGTAAACGTTTTGAAAGAAATTTCAATTCACAGGAAATTAAAGAACAATTTGGTGAATGGACTGAAGAGGACCTTGAAGAAAAAGAAGTGTCAGTGTCTATCGCTGGACGAATTATGACAAAACGTAGAAAAGGTAAGGCGGGCTTTGCTCATATACAAGATTTGAAAGGTCAAATACAATTCTATATTCGCCAAGATAATGTTGGAGAAGAACAATATGAGTTATTTAAAACAGCTGACTTAGGTGATATTGTAGGTCTAGAAGGCACAGTTTTCCGTACAAAGGTTGGGGAACTTTCTATAAAAGTAAAACAATTTACTCTACTAACAAAATCCCTCCGTCCATTACCTGATAAATTCCATGGATTAAAAGATGTAGAGCAACGTTATCGTCAACGTTATTTAGATTTGATCACAAGTGAAGAAAGTAAAAACACGTTTATTACGAGAAGTTTGATCATTCAAGAAATCCGTAAATATTTAGATAACCATGGCTACTTAGAGGTTGAAACACCATTATTGCATGCTATTGCAGGTGGTGCTGCGGCGCGTCCGTTCATTACACATCATAATGCGCTAGATATGCCTTTATATTTACGTATTGCTATAGAACTTCACTTAAAACGATTGATCGTTGGTGGATTAGAAAAAGTATACGAAATTGGACGTGTCTTCCGTAATGAGGGAGTTTCTACAAGACATAATCCTGAGTTCACGTTACTTGAACTTTATGAAGCATATGCTGATTTCAAGGATATTATGAGCTTAACAGAAAATCTTATTTCTCATGTTGCAAAGAAAGTGCTTGGAACTACAACTATCCAGTATGATGAATATGAAGTTAATCTTGAACCACAATGGCGTCGTCTCCACATGGTAGATGCCATTAAAGAATATACGGGTGTAGATTTCTGGAAGCAAATGAGCGTGGAGGAAGCGCGGCAATTAGCTAAAGAAAATGGCATCGAAATTACTGAACATATGGAATTTGGTCATATTGTAAATGAATTCTTTGAGCAAAGAGTAGAAGATAAACTTATTCAACCAACATTTATTTATGGACATCCAGTTGAAATTTCACCTCTTGCTAAGAAAAATGAAGAAGATCCACGGTTTACAGATCGTTTTGAATTATTTATAGTAGGACGCGAGCATGCCAATGCCTTCACTGAATTAAATGATCCAATCGATCAACGTGAACGCTTCTTGAATCAATTAAAAGAGCGGGAACAAGGAAATGATGAGGCACATATGATGGATGAAGACTTTGTGGAGGCGTTAGAATATGGAATGCCACCAACAGGCGGGTTAGGAATTGGTATTGACCGTCTTATTATGCTATTAACTAATTCACCTTCAATTCGTGATGTGTTATTATTCCCGCTTATGAAGCATAAAGAGCAATAATCCTGTTTCGTTTAAATAGATTTTTAAAGTTGCTCAAGTTCCATATTCAATATGAAACTTGAGCAACTTTTTTTATTCATTATTAGACTACATATAATTTCCAAAATTATTATGCCAGTATACTTGTTTGACTGGATATGCAAATGTAGTTATGTCATCATACAGTTTGTTTGTAGAAAAAAATATAGAGATGATAAATGAAATAAAGAATTTTAGAGAATAGAAATAGGATCTTAAAGCTATATACTAGAAAAAATCCAAAAAAACTATTGCATTATATTTTTAAAAATGATATATTTATATGCGTTGACCGATTAAATGATGACAACAAAAAAAGAAATTATAAAAGTTGTTGACATCAAAAGTGGTTGCTGATATAATATAAAAGTCGTCGTTAAGATGACTGGGTATTGATCTTTGAAAACTGAACGAAACGAAACGTCAATTTTTTATGAGCTTATATCAAACATCTTTTTGGAGAGTTTGATCCTGGCTCAGGACGAACGCT
>NZ_JAAIWK010000026.1 GCF_011008565.1 Heyndrickxia ginsengihumi | reverse complement strand
TCATTTGTTTCTCGACAATTCAAGTGTAAAGGATTTAGGAGTTTACGTGTATTTTTATGTCTGAATTTTATTCACACCCCAACAAATATAATAGAGCCAGTTTAAATTAAAAAAGGGATTCAGAATGAAAACATTCTAAATCCCTTTTATCAACAAACTAAACCATTCTCAATAAGAACAGGCAATTATTTAGATAATTGTGCTTTAGCTTGGTTTGCTAATTCAGCAAATGCTTGTGCATCATTAATCGCTAAGTCAGCAAGCATTTTACGGTTTACTTCAATACCAGCTAATTTAAGACCATGCATTAAACGGCTGTAAGAAAGACCATTGATGCGTGCAGCTGCATTGATACGAGTAATCCATAGTTTACGGAAATCGCGTTTCTTTTGACGACGATCGCGATACGCATACATATAAGATTTCATTACTTGTTGGTTAGCAACTTTGAATAATGTATGTTTAGAACCAAAATAACCTTTTGCTAATTTAATTACTTTTTTACGACGTCTGCGGGTAACTGTTCCGCCTTTTACACGTGGCATATTATTTTCCTCCTATTAAAACGATCTTCTTATAGATTATCTAACATATGACGAATACGTTTAAAGTCACTTTTTGATACAAGCGCAGATTTGCGAAGGTGACGTTTTTGTTTCGTGTCTTTATTTGCAAATAAGTGGCTTCTGTAAGCGTGTGAACGTTTTAAGCTGCCAGAACCTGTTTTCTTAAAACGTTTAGCAGAGCCGCGGTGAGTTTTCATTTTTGGCATTTGGTAGTCCTCCTCAATATCTTGACAAATTACTTTTCAATTTTTGGTGCTAATACTAAGAACATGCTACGACCATCCATTTTTGGTTTGGATTCAACTGTACTAACATCTCCGCATGCTTCAGCAAAACGATCCAATACACGTTGTCCAATTTCTTTATGGGTAATCGCACGACCTTTAAAACGGATCGATGCTTTTACTTTATCGCCTTTTTCTAAAAATTTACGGGCATTGCGTAGCTTAGTGTTAAAGTCATGTTCTTCAATCGTCGGGCTCAAACGAACCTCTTTAATATTAATGACTTTTTGTTTTTTACGTGTTTCTTTTTCCTTCTTCTGTTGTTCAAAACGATATTTTCCATAGTCCATAATACGGGCTACTGGGGGTTTAGCGTTTGGAGCTACAAGAACAAGATCCAAATTCACACGAGTTGCAATTTCTAAAGCTTCATTGCGTGATTTAACACCAAGCTGTTCTCCGTTTTGACCAATAAGACGAACTTCACGGGCACGAATGCCATCGTTTACCATCATGTCTTTGCTAATAATTAGCCACCTCCAAGTGTTTTCCATAAAAATGCTCATCATATAGAGCGTGAGAGAATACATCGTTTGGGATAGAAAAACAAACCCGTTATCGTTTTTAAAAAAACGCATGAAAACATTTTAAAACTAAAAAAGCGCGAGTCATGAGAACCCGCACTACATTCGTATAAATAGTCGTGAATGCTATGAATTTCAAAACCTGATAACTACACATATGCGTCAACAGGTGAGAAGCGGGTTGCTCCTTCTTTCCCACAAACATATATTCATTTTTCTCAAATTAATATATCATGATTACTTCAATATGTCAATTCAATATGATTCTCAATATGATGATCTTACTTAAATGAAGAAGAAAACAATGGATTTAAGTTTTCTAGTAATCAACTTTTTTTATTGTATAGAAAACTGAATTGAATTGCAAGCACTTTTTTTCATGACAAAAAATGAGCCTGAAAATACAGGAAAATACTAAATATTGATCTTATCATCATGCTGTTTCGTGAACTTTTTCAACTATTTTTAAAAATGATTGGGGCACAAGGGACAGGAATTCGTACCTTGCGCTCTAATCATTTTTATTTTATGAACGACTCATTTAACAACAAAGTTTACGAAAATGGCCTTTATTTATTTACTTCTTCTTTTAGTTTTGTTAGAAATTCAGCAAACGGAATCGTTTCTGAGTTTTTTTCACCATATTTTCTTACATTAACAGCTTGCGCATTTACTTCATTATCCCCGACAACAAGTGCATAAGGAATTTTTTGGATTTGTGCTTCACGAATTTTGTAGCCCATTTTTTCATCGCGATCATCAACTTCTACACGGAAGCCTTCTGCTTGTAACTGTTCTTGAATTTGTTTTGCATAGTCGTGATGAGCATCAGGAGAAACTGGTATAACTTCTACTTGTACTGGTGCTAACCATGTTGGGAAAGCGCCTTTGTATTCTTCGATTAAGAAGGCAACAAAGCGTTCCATTGTAGATACAACACCACGGTGAATTACAACTGGACGATGAGGTTTTCCGTCTTCGCCAACATATGTTAAGTCAAATCGTTCTGGTAACAAGAAATCAAGTTGCACAGTTGATAATGTTTCATCTTTACCTAACGCTGTACGAACTTGAACATCTAACTTTGGACCATAGAAAGCAGCTTCCCCTTCTGCTTCATAATAATCTAATTCAAGTTCATCCATTGTTTCTTTTAGCATTGATTGTGCTTTGTTCCACATCTCATCGTCATCAAAATATTTTTCAGTATTATTCGGATCACGATAAGAAAGTCGGAAAGAGTACTCTTTTATATCAAAATCTTCATAAACAGCAAGAATTAATTGAACAACACGTTTAAATTCTTCTTTAATTTGATCTGGACGGACGAAAATATGAGCATCATTTAAAGTCATACCACGTACACGCTGCAAACCAGAAAGTGCCCCAGACATTTCATAACGATGCATTGTACCAAGCTCTGCAATACGAATTGGCAACTCACGGTAACTATGAATCGCATTTTTATAAATCATCATATGATGCGGACAGTTCATTGGACGTAATACTAATTGTTCGTTATCCATTTCCATTACTGGAAACATGTCCTCATGGTAATGATCCCAGTGTCCACTTGTTTTATAAAGTTCAACACTTCCTAATACTGGTGTGTAAACATGGTTGTAACCAAGACGTTCTTCCTTATCAACGATATAGCGCTCAATTGTGCGGCGAATAGTTGCACCTTTTGGAAGCCATAACGGAAGACCTTGTCCAACCTTTTGGGAATTCGTAAATAATTGAAGTTCCTTACCAATTTTTCGATGATCACGCTCTTTCGCTTCTTCAAGGAATTTTAAATGTGCATCTAAATCTTCTTTTTTGAAGAATGCAGTTCCATATACGCGTTGCATCATTTTATTATTGCTGTCACCCCGCCAATATGCACCGGCAATACTTAACAATTTAAATTCTTTAATTTTACCTGTTGATGGGACATGCACACCGCGGCATAGATCAAAAAATTCTCCTTGTTCATAAATTGTAACCTTTTCCTCTTCAGGAATAGCATCAATTAATTCTTGTTTGTATTCATCATCAGCAAACAATTGTTTCGCTTCAGCACGAGTCACTACTTTACGAACAACCTCTAAATTTTCATTTACAATTTTTTTCATTTCTTTTTCAATCTTTGGAAGATCTTCAGGTGTGATCGATTCTTCAAGATCCATGTCATAGAAAAAGCCGTTTTCAATTACTGGACCTACACCTAATTTCACATTTCCAAATATACGTCTAACTGCTTGTGCCATTAAATGTGCTGTACTATGGCGAAGAATTCCTAATGCATCTTCATGATCTGGTGTCACAATTTCAATCGCACCGTCTTCTTCAATTGGAGTACGCAAATCAATTAATGATCCATTTATTTTACCAGCGAGTGCTTTTTTCTTTAACCCAGGGCTGATTGAAGCAGCAATATCTTCTGTTGTAGTACCATTAGGGAACTCCTTTATTGCACCGTCTGGAAAAGATATTTTTAATACATCTGACATTTTTATCACTCCTTAAAAAATAAAAAACTCGTCCCTAAAGAAAGGGACGAGTTGAATACACGTGGTTCCACCCTAATTTTCATATCTTGCATAAGATATGACTTAGTGATTGATAACGGAACGTATCCGCCAACTACTACTAAAGTTCGCAGTTGAAGTTCAGAGGTGGTAAGTAATCTAGTCGTGTTAGAAAGCTTGCAGCCATGACTTTCCTCTCTGTAAACCGTAAATAGAATACCCTTGTCCTCATCATTACTTGTTCATTTTATATAATTACATTATGTTAGTAATTATATGAGTTCATTCAAAAAAAATCAAGGGCATTCCTTTTTTATGATTCATTTAACACACGTGGATGTTTTTTGGCTTGCAAAAATATTTCCTTTGATAAAATGGTTACTCTTTCTTCAAAAATATTACAAATGGTTCGAATTAATCCGCTATCCGGCTCATTTGTATAAATAAAAATGTTAGTCGGTGCGATTGATAGCAACGGTGCAATGGTCGCAGAATCAATATATATAGGATGATTGGTCAATAAACGGCGATCAAGCAATTCGCTCATTTCATTTTTCGATATTTCTTGGAACTGCTCATTATAAAACTTCCCATATTCTTCAAAGTAAAGATTGATATGAGCGATGCGCGCCTCACGATTCTTTAAGTAGTCACGTAATGTTTGTACATAAATTTGATAATCCTGTTCCATCTTATATTCATCAATCGCAATTTCGATATATGTTTCTAATCGTTCAAAATATTCTTTTAAGCGAAAAGTCAATAATGAATCAATGGAAACTGTATCAGACTCCAGTGATGAATACACTGCTTTTTCTAGCTCATTTGGTTCATCTAATCGTTTCACGAAAGCTAGTAATTCTTTACGGCTACCATTAAGCATATCAATGATAATTTCTAATATATTATTTTGCTCTTGCTCCTCGGTGAAATAATAAAATTCTGATAATCTTTTGCGAATCCATTCATTTCTTTTTTTCGATAAAATTAATTGAATAATAGCGTCTTTTACTTTACCTTTGCTTGCCCCCTGATCATCTGGGATCGTCGCAAGTGCGTGTTCTTGGTTTTGAAAAAGTGTTTCGTACACATTGATGTCTTCTTCAAAGTGCTCACAAAAATATTGCTGTAGCCATAAAGCGTCTTTCATATATTTGAAAATTAAGTCCAAGCATGGTCCCCCCCTATTACGGAAGATCAATCTGTCATCCCATCCGCATTGTTTATTCCTACAAGTATCTGTATGTAAGCTCTAAAAGCTTTTACCATATTTCATGTATATGGGGGACTTGGACTATTTAGAATGTAAATCACTTTTTTCATCATATAAAAAAGGTCATCTGCCACCATGCCACAAATGAGATCACTCTATATCTCATTTACAGCAGGCGGCATCAGACCTTTAAGATTTTCGCTGATTGGGGCCATCCATTAATACTGGAGTTGTTAAATATTGAATTCTTTCCATGATTCTTGCTGCTTTCAGCTTTTCTTCCTCGCCTCGTTGCGTATATGAAAGATGGTATTCAAGCTCATCATAATTAAAATTTGATGTAAAAAATGTCGGCAGTTCTTCCTGCATTCGATATTGAAGAATGGAACCTAGCACTTCATCTCTTGTCCAACTGGACATCGCTTCCGCACCAATATCATCCAACATTAATATTGGTACTTTTTTTACCGCTTCAATTTTGTCATTTGTTGAATGATTGCCTAAAGATTGCTTCATTTCTCGGAAAAATTCTGGAACATACACGATTAATGATGAAACATGCTTCATTTCTGCAAGTTGGTTAGCAATTGCCCCTAGTAAATAAGACTTTCCAACCCCAAACTTCCCATACAGATATAAGCCTTTCATTCTTTTCCCAGGCTCATATTCGCGAACGAATTGTTCTGCTAACTCATAAGCGACGAAACGGCCATTATAATCTAAAGAAAAGTCACCGAAATTAGCGTGAAGAATATCTTTTGGCATATACATGCTTTGAATCAACTTAGCTGTTTTGCTTCGCTCATCAGCAACGATTTTTGTTGGACAACGTTTATATTCAATATTGATCATATCACCTTGTAAAACTAGCTCTGGAACATAACCTTTCATCATATTGATACATTGTCCTAAATTTTTGCATTTACTGCAATTTTTTTCTTGTGAAATGTACTCATATAATTTCATTAAACTTTTTTCGATGATCGTTTTTGTAATTTCTCCACGATGCTGTTCAAAAAATCGTTGAACATCAGGGTGAGACATAATTTCATTTCTCATCATCTCATAGCGTTGTTGAAATTGCTGACTAGACGAAAGCTTTTTTAATGTACGATTGATATTTTCCACTTATCTCACCCTTTCTTATATTGATTGCGAATTTGTTCGAGCCTTTTCCTTTTTTCCTCTAATGATTCTGTATTTTGTATTTCCTTTTGTGCCGCTTTTTCATTGTTTTCCTCAGCAAACCAATCAGGGAGCTTTTCTGTTCGAACAGGTTTACGTCTTTGTGTCTTATTATCTTTTGTATTCACCCATTGTTTGTACTGGCGGTCTTCCTTTATTGCAAATTCCATTGCCTCTTTAACAGTTTTCAATTTTTTCCGGGCCCAATGTGAGGCTACTTTTTCTAAATAATTTTTTGTTAATTTCATATCTGTTTTAATGAGCACATATTGGATAAGCACATTCATAACGCCTGGAGGTAATTGTTGCTGGAACATCACATCTTCAATTGCCTGAAGATCCGCCTTTGCAGGTTCGCTACCATCGGATATATCCATTAACACCTGTCTTGGAGAAGTAGTTTCTAAATAAGTAATTAATTTTTCTTCTTCTGTATCTCCCTCATTTTTGACCGAAGACCGATACATTGCTGGTTGTATCCGATCTACAAGCTGAGGAAGCCCCTCTTGATGTTCAATCTGATACCAATCTCTTGCCAATTTTCGAAGTTCATCAATTTCAATTGTCTGTTCTGCATTTACTGCACTTAGTAAGATACTTTTCATATCTAATTCATTTATGCCATATAGATAAGATAATTTTATAATTGCTTCTTTTACTTCAGATGTAATGGCACGTTGCGGGATCATAAAGTCTCTTAATTCAGCAAATAGAATATCGAAATTAAAATGATGATTTTCAATTTTAATTTGCTCTGCTTCACGCCTTGCAATAAATTGTTCATCACCATGAAGCTTGCTGATTTCCTGCAATTCTTCGTTATAAATCATTTGTTCATCGATTGAAGTTTTAAACACATCATGAAAAGAACGAGTAATATCTTGAAAATCTGATGCTTCCACTCGTTGATCTGAGAAAAATTTCTTTAATTTTAAAAAATGCGTTTTCCCAATTTGACGATATAAAAAAATATTTAAAAATCCATCGTTAAAAAATTGTTCTGGAGATAAAGGAGGTTGCAACTCATAAATAAACGTTCGTACATCGTCAACGTTTTTTGTATATGTCTTTAGCAGCCCAATCCCTTCAAGCTTTAGGCGTGCTTCATAAATCTGTTGTAAATTTAAATGCAAAAAATTCATTAGATGATAATGATTCCATGTCTCAGACCATAGGCGATTTACTTCCACTTCATTCCATAGCGTCATATAGAGACTGTAACAGTTCGGTCCAATAAGCGGTTGATATAAAAGAGACATCACCTTTTGATCAAAATGGTTTAACATTCCTTTTAATACAATTTTGTACTGATCTACTGGCTGTATTTCATTCCATATTTGTTTCATGCTGGCACATCCTTACTTACAAAAAAAGCTCTGTTGAACCTTTTATATGTAAAAAAGCTAGAATGAGCCACTCTAGCCTTTTATGAATTCTTGTTCAAAAGTTCTTTAAGTTCATCTAAAAACACGTTCAAATCTTTAAATTGGCGATAAACAGAAGCGAATCTTACATACGAAACTTCATCTACTTTTGAGAGCCTGTCCATCACCATTTCACCAATTAAATCTGATTTAACCTCTGCGTAGCCTTGACTTCTAATATTTTTCTCAATATCCATTGACATATTTTCAAGAACTTCTAATGAAACTGGACGTTTTTCACAAGCCTTAATAAGACCACGTAAAATTTTTTCTCTATCAAATTCTTCTCTAATTCCTTCTTTTTTAACAACAATTAGTGGAGTCTCTTCTACCTTTTCAAAAGTTGTAAATCGAAATGAACAAACTTCACACTCACGTCTTCTTCTAATTGAACGTCCTTCATCTACAGGCCGTGAATCAATGACACGCGTATTATTATGATGACATGACGGACATTTCATAATACCAGCTCCGTTTTAATGAACATTATTAACTACATCATATAAAAAAGAACTAAAAATCACAACCATTACTTATTATTGCCAAATTAAAAACGAGATGAATAGCATCATCTCGTTGATTATTCGTTATTTTACTTCTTCTCGCACAGGTGACTTTACTTGCACGGGACCCATACCACGGGGAAGTTCAATTGTCTCGCGAGAAGTTGCATCCAATCTCTCAGCAATATAGTTTGCCGCAATCTTTGGATCTAAATCACCACAAGTATACACGTCAATACTTGCATATCCATGTTCTGGAAAACTGTGTATCGTTAAGTGAGACTCAGAAATAATTACAACCCCACTTACACCTTGAGGTGCAAATTTATGAAAGGCTACCTCGCGAATTTCAGCTCCAGATTTCAATGCTGCATCAACAAACATTTGTTCAATAAATTCTATATCATTAAGCTTGTCAATATTACAGCCCCATAATTCTTCAATAACATGACGACCCATTGTTTCCATGATCGTTCCCCCTTTAACATGAATTTAGCGATCTAAGAACAGTTTTGCATGTTGCTTATTTGTAGCTACCACGGGGGAAAGTTAGTCCAAAGAGGTCCTAACCCTTTAAGTAGCGACATTATCGGCCAACTTCATTTTTGTTACAAACAAAAAACGTAGAAGTTCACGAAACATAGTATACTTATTTTGTTTATTATTTGCAATACAAGTTTTTTATTTTTATTTAAAAACGTTATGCTTTCGCACTTGAAAAATTCTATTTACAGATATTGTTTCTTTAATAGGGAAGCATAAGTTATGATACGTCTTTCAAAAGTAAACAACATTACGATCTCTTACAATTGCAATGTGCAGAGCTAGTAAAAAAAGGCAATAAAAAACCTTCACTATACGTCTTATCATGTGAAGGCTTTTTTAAAATTAAACATAAAGAATGATTAAAACAATATTTAATTATAAGAAAATTGATTATGCCATCGTAATTTTATTGTGATCATTAATTTTATTGGCTACAAATGATACTAAATCAACAACACGGCAAGAATAACCCCATTCGTTATCATACCAAGCAAGTACTTTCACTTTATTCTTCCCCATTACCATCGTCGAAAGGCCATCAATAATGGCAGAATGCTCATTCGTATTAAAATCAGTTGATACAAGCGGTTCAAATGTAACATCTAAAATGCCGCGCATTGATCCTTTGGCAGCTGACATAAATGCTTCATTGACTTCCTCTGCCGTCACTTCTTTCCGTAAGTCCACTACTAAATCCACTAATGAAACATTTGGTGTTGGTACCCTTAATGCCATACCATGTAATTTTCCTTGTAGTTTCGGCAACACGATACCTAATGCTTTTGCAGCACCTGTCGTTGTCGGAATAATGGACTGACCGCATGCACGGGCACGTCGTAAATCTTTATGTGGATTATCAATATTTTTTTGATCATTTGTATATGAATGTACCGTCGTCATTAATCCGTTTATAATGCCAAACTGCTCATCTAACACTTTTGCTACAGGGGCAAGGCAGTTTGTTGTACATGACGCATTGGAAATAATTTGGTGATGATCAACATTTAAAACGTTTTCATTCACTCCTATTACAATTGTCACATCTTCATTTTTTCCTGGCGCTGTTAAAATAACCTTTTTGGCCCCGGCCTGTAAATGAAGAGCTGCTTTCTCACGACTGTTAAACTTTCCTGTCGCCTCAATGACAATATCGATTCCTAGCTTCTTCCATGGTAATTGTGCTGGATCACGTTCACTTATTAATTGTACCCGTTTTCCGTCGATGATTAATGCATCTTGTTCAACTTGTATTTCTCCTTTAAAAACGCCATGGATCGTATCATATTTTATTAAATGTGCTAATGTTTCAGCAGGATAACTTGCATTCACCGCAACAATATTTAAAGTATGGTCTGCCATTGCTTTTCTAAAAACCATTCGACCAATACGACCAAAACCGTTTATCGCTATTTTTGTTGTCATATCGTACAACCCCTTTAAAAATAATGTTATACTTATATCACTAAATTCTACATATAGTATAACATATTTATTTTCCTGTGAAATCATTATTTTCTTTTTTCTGTTATTTCACTATAAAAAAATAAGGCAGATATTCCTCACTACATTACAACCTGTAATGTAGCAAGGATATCGGACCTTATTCACTATGACTATTAAGGCTTTAAATTCCACTCATGAATAATTTGTTCTAATTGCTTTAAAGTATTTGTCATACTGCCATTATTATTAATCACTTTATCAGCTAAAGCACGTTTTTTTATTAACGGCATTTGTGCCTGAATTCTGCTTTTTGCTTCCTGCTCTGAAAAATGATTGCGCAGCATAAGTCTTTCTAATTGAATATGGTCATCAACATATACTAAAATCGTTCGATCAACCATCCATTCAAGTTTATTTTCAAATAACAGCGGTATATCTAAGATCACCGTCTGTTTTCCTTTTTTTACTGCATCCTCTTTCTCACGCAACATACATGCCCGAATTTCCGGATGGATAATACCGTTTAAAAGCTGCCTTTTTTTTTCATCATTAAAAACAATTTCCCCAAGTTTTTTTCGATCAATTGATCCGTTTTCATGAAGAATTGTCCTGCCAAAAGCCTCAATAATTTTGGTGTAGGCTTGTTCTCCTTTTTCTACCACTTTTCTTGCTGCAATATCAGCATCAATGATCGTAAAACCTTTCGACTTCAACATACTTGAAACTGTACTTTTTCCACTTGCGATCCCGCCGGTTAATCCAATAATATTTGCCATACCCCTAATGCCTCTCTAGAATTTATAGATTCCAATTAATATAAGTAAAATTCCTGGTAAAAATGAGACTTTTTTCATCCAGCTTAAGTGTGAAAATATGTTTCCTAACTTTAATCCCCCTGAAACAAACAAAAAGCTCATTAAAGTAACTAATATACTTAATAAGTATGATGAGTAGCCCATCATTGCTGCTCCTATCCCCGCTCCAAACGCATCTAATGATAAAGCAATTCCTAACATAAACGCTTCAATGCCAGTAATTGTTCCTGAACGGTCAAAATCAGCACTCGTTGGTTTTTTCAAAATATGGATCACAAAACCTAATGAACGAATTTCTAAATTCAGCACTACTTTTTCCTCTAATACTGCTTCATCATCTTCTTGCTCATGACGAGAGCGGAAAAACTGAAACAATACCCATGCGCCAATTAAAATTAAAATAGTACCACCAATGCGATTTGCAACTTCTGGTTGCATAAAAGTAAGTAATGATTTTCCAAAAAGCATTGAAATAAATAAGGATACCCCAGAACAAATCGCTATTATAAGAACCGATTTAAGAGGAATTCTCATCTTTCTTAAGCCATATGTGAATCCAGTACTAAAGTTATCTAAACTTACAGCGAAAGCCAATATAAAAATAGATAGCTTAAAAAACATTGTTATTCTCCTTCCTGTTTTCACATCACTAAAATAGTATATGGAAGGAGCTTAGCCAATGTTCCTATATAATCATTTACGTTTTCTTTGACAATTTGGGCAATAATGAGTTCCTCTACCAGCAGTAACGTTTTTTTCAATTAAAGTGCCACATTTTCGGCATGCTTCACCTTTGCGTCCGTATACAAAAAGATTTAGCTGAAACATTCCCATCTGTCCTTGAGAATTGATATACGAACGGATTGTACTGCCACCTTTATCTACCGCTTCCTGTAAAGTACTAATAATCTCTTTATGAAGCTTGTTTACCTCTTTTTTTGTTAAGGATTTAGCTTTTCTTTCCGGATAAATTCCCGCTCTAAACAGAGATTCATCAACATATATATTTCCGAGCCCTGTCACTACCTTTTGATCAAGTAAAACTGCTTTAATGCTTCGTTCCGTTTTTTGTAGTTTTGCATATAAATAGGCCGCGGTGAAATCTTCAAAAAACGGTTCAGGTCCCAACTGTACAAGCGGCTCTGAATCCAGTTCCTTACCTTTATTAAATAAATGCATTGTTCCAAATTTACGAACATCATTGTATCTTAAATCAAAATGATCGGTAAAATGGAAAATAACATGTGTGTGCTTGTCTATCGGTTCATCTGTAGGAAAGACACGATACTTTCCTTCCATGCGCAAATGTGACACAAGTGCATAATCATCTGTATAGAAAATAAGAAATTTCCCACGTCTGCCGATTGATAAGATTGTTTGATCGACTAATGCATCTTGAAACTGCTCAACAATCTCTGGCCGTTTAATGATTTTCGGCCAATAAATACTTACACTTTTAATTTTCTTGCCAATCACAAGTGTTTCTAATGTCCTTCGTATCGTTTCTACCTCTGGCAATTCCGGCATATACTCTCCTCCTTTCCTAATTATGTGCGCAATAAGAAATTATTTTGCATCGAACCATGTTGGCCCATAAGCATAATCAACTTTAAGCGGTACAGCTAGTTCGAGTGCATGTTCCATGACATCAGGAACGATTTGTTTTAATATTTCAATTTCATCTTTTGGTGCTTCAAAAATAAGTTCATCATGAACTTGCAGTAATAGACGCGCTTGTAATTTTTCTTGCTGTAAACGTTCAGCCATGTCAATCATCGCTTTTTTAATAATATCTGCGGCGCTCCCTTGAATCGGCGTGTTCATAGCTGTACGCTCCGCAAAACTGCGAATATTAAAGTTGCGGCTCGTAATTTCAGGGATGTAACGTCTGCGTTTTAATAATGTAGAGACATAGCCCTTTTGCTTCGCTTCTTGTACAATCTCTTCCATATATTGTTTTACACGCGGATAACTGTCAAAATATCGCTCAATAAATTGTCCTGCTTCTTTTCTCGTAATATTTAAATTTTGTGATAACCCATAATCACTAATTCCATAGACGATGCCAAAATTAACAGCCTTTGCTTGCCTTCTCATATTGGCTGTTACCTCTTCTGCTTTCACATGAAAAACATCCATCGCCGTTTTCGTATGAATATCCATATCCTCCTGGAAAGCTGAGATTAGCTTGTCATCACCAGAGATATGTGCTAATACACGCAATTCAACTTGTGAATAATCCGCAGAAAAAATAACCCAATCTTTCTCCGAAGGTATAAATGCTTGTCTAATTTTCCGTCCTTCTTCTAAACGAATAGGAATGTTTTGTAAATTAGGATCTGTTGAGCTCAGTCTTCCTGTTTGTGTCAATGCTTGATTGAATCTAGTGTGAACTTTTTGATCGTCATGAACAACTTTCAATAGTCCTTCAATATAAGTCGATTGTAATTTCCCTAATTGTCTGTAATGAAGAATTTCTTTTACAATTTCATGGGCCGGTTCCAACTTTTCTAATACATCTGCTGAAGTCGAATATCCTGTTTTTGTTTTTTTAATAACGGGAAGACCTAATTTTTCAAATAAAATGACACCTAATTGTTTTGGAGAATTAATGTTAAATGTTTCACCGGCATGCTGATAAATACTTTCTTCAATTGCATGGAGCTGGTTTGTAATATCTTCTCCCATTTCCTTTAAGCGCTCGATGTCGACCTTGACGCCAATAGATTCCATATTTGCCAATATTAATGATAATGGCATTTCTAGTTTATGAAACAAATCTAGCTGCTCATTCTCAGAAAGAGCCTTTCTGCAATGCTCGACTAATTCTTCAATACCTTGCGCTTTACGGGCAATATGTTTAGCATACACATGTTCCTCAGGTAGTTTCCTTTTTGCCCCTTTACCGTATACAACTTCATCTTTTTGTACATTATTGTAGCCGTGCTTATTCGCAACCGAAGCAAAATCGTCTACATTATCAGAAGGATTCAATATGTATGACGCAAGAAGGAGGTCAAAATCAATCCCTTTTAAATCTAAATCAAATCGTCTTAATGCAACGATTGATCGTTTTGCATCATATACATATTTTCGCTTCGTTTCATCTTCAATCCAATTTTTAAATAAAGTTGATTGGAGAGCCTGCTCTGTTCTCACATAAAATAATCCATTTTCATTTTTTATGCTGATCCCGATGACATCTGCTGTATGATAATTATCGTCAAGTATTTCAATGTAAAGTGATGAGTCATCAGTAAATAATTCTTCTGTTATCTCTTCAGCAAAAGTAAAAGTAATATCATCTAATACTTTTGGTGACTCTGAAACGGCTCCATCTATTTTTTCTAATAATGATTTAAAACCAAGTTCTTGATATAAGGCGCTTAATTTATTTGTATCCGGATTTGTATATGCCGTATCCTGAATAGATAGTGTAAGAGGTGCTTCACGGTAAATCGTTGCGAGTTTCTTACTCATTAGCGCTTGTTCTTTAAATTCCTCTAATTTTTCTTTAAGTTTTTTTCCACTCACTTCATCAATATGGTCCAGTAACTCTTCAACTGTTGGGAATTGTTTCAACAACTTAATGGCTGTTTTCTCGCCTACTCCAGGAACACCTGGAATATTATCAGATGTATCTCCCATAAGTCCTTTCATATCAATAATTTGTTCTGGAGTTAACCCATACTTATCTTGAAGATGTTCCGGTGTATACTCTTCCATATCCGTAATACCTTTGCGCGTAATCATTACTGTTGTTTTCGGCGAAGAAAGCTGTGTCATATCTTTATCCCCAGAGATGATTTTCACAGTAAAATCCTCTTCTTCAGCAATTTTCGAGAACGTGCCGATAATATCATCTGCTTCATAATTTTCTAGTTCATAAAACTTAATACCAAATGCAGTTAACAACTCACGAATAATAGGGAACTGTTCTGAGAGCTCTGGAGGGGTTTTTTGCCGCGTTCCTTTATACTCTTGAAATGTTTGATGTCTAAAGGTAGTTTTCCCCGCATCAAAAGCGACTAAAATATGTGTAGGTTTTTCCTCTTCTAATATTTTCGTTAACATTGTTGTAAAACCATACACAGCATTTGTATGTATGCCTTTATCGTTATTTAACAGTGGCAAGGCGAAAAACGCCCGATAGGCAATACTATTCCCATCTATTAATACAATTTTTTTCAATATGAAAACCCCCTGATTATATGGAGAATACGTCAGAAATATTCTTTTCTCATTTTAGCATGTTCATGGAAAAAGAGAAAATATGCTAGATGGGATGGCCGTTTCTTTTATCTTATTTCAGATTCTATTTATCCTCAAAAAGGGAGTAGCCAGGGGCCTCGTTTCTGCAGGAATTTCGTCCTTCCGCTTCAATCTAAAATAATTAACTGAATAATAATAGGAGCTGCTAAAGTGAGCAACATGTATAATAAAATCTTTTAAAATAGATCAAAAAAAGACAGATCCCCTATGATTAAAGGGAATCTGTCCTTTCTAGCAATCACTTTTATGCTAAAACTTGCATTACATTTTTTACAGAATTAGCAGATTTGTCTAATGCTGCTTTTTCTTCATCAGTTAATTCAAGTTCAATTACTTTTTCTAATCCATTTCCGCCTAAAATAGTTGGGACGCCTAGATAAATACCATCGTAGCCGTACTCGCCTTCTAAATATGCAATAGCCGGCAGTACACGACGCTGATCTTTTAATATTGCTTCTACCATTTCTACAAGTGACGCTGCAGGAGCATAATAAGCACTGCCATTTCCAAGAAGATTAACAATCTCTCCTCCACCTTTACGTGTACGTTCTACAATTTCGTCAAGGCGTTTTTTCGGAATTAATGTTTCCAATGGAATGCCGCCAGCATAAGAATAGCGTACAAGTGGAACCATATCATCACCGTGTCCACCTAATACAAAACCTGTAACATCCTTCACAGAAAGGTTTAATTCTTGTGCGATAAATGTACGGAAACGGGCAGTATCTAAGACACCCGATTGCCCGATTACACGCTCTTTAGGAAATCCTGATTCTTTAAAGACAGTATATGTCATTGCATCAACAGGATTTGTTAACACAATAATAATCGCGTTTGGAGAATATTTAACGATTTCTTGTGTTACGCTCTTCATTACCTTTTGGTTCGTTTGTACGAGGTCGTCACGGCTCATACCTGGTTTTCGGGCAATACCTGCAGTTATAACAACAACATCTGAATCTTTCGTATCTTCATAGTTCGATGTACCTTTTATATTTGCATCAAATCCTTGTACCGGTGAGGCTTCTAACATATCTAACGCCTTACCTTTAGTTGGATTTTCCATTTTAGGAATGTCCACTAACACAACATCTGCAAGTTCTTTTTGAGCCAATAAAAAGGCTGTCGTTGCACCAGTAAATCCGCCACCAATAACAGAAACTTTTTTTCTATTCAAAGCCATGACAATTCCTCCTTATAAAATATAATAATATAAATTGGCTGGAGTAAATTCAGTCAATTGGAAACAATATTATTCAGCCATGTTTTTAATAAGCTCATCGCCAAAAGCTGAACATTTTACTTCTGTAGCGCCTTCCATTAAACGTGCAAAATCATAAGTAACAACTTTAGAAGCAATTGTTTTTTCCATAGATTTTGTAATTAAATCTGCTGCTTCATTCCAACCTAAATGTTCAAGCATTAATACTCCTGAAAGAATAACAGATGAAGGGTTCACTTTATCTAGCCCTGCATATTTAGGAGCTGTTCCATGTGTTGCTTCAAAAATAGCGTGACCAGATTCATAGTTAATGTTTGCACCTGGTGCAATTCCAATTCCACCAACTTGAGCAGCAAGTGCATCAGAGATATAGTCACCATTTAAATTCATTGTTGCAACTACATCAAACTCACGTGGACGAGTTAAAATTTGTTGTAGGAAGATGTCAGCAATAGAATCTTTAATAATGATTTTACCATTTGTTTCAGCATCTTTTTGTGCTTCATTTGCAGCGTCTACACCATTTGCTTCTTTAATACGGTCGTATTCAGCCCAAGTAAATACTTTATCACCAAATTCTCTTTCAGCTAATTCATAGCCCCAATTTTTGAAAGCTCCTTCAGTGAATTTCATAATATTTCCTTTATGTACTAGTGTAACAGATTTACGTCCTTCTTTTATAGCATAATTAATTGCAGCGCGTACTAGACGTTCAGTACCTTCTTTTGAAACTGGTTTAATACCAATGCCTGAAGTTTCAGGAAAACGAATTTTCTTAACACCCATTTCATTCTGTAAAAACTCGATCACTTTCTTTACTTCTGCTGAACCTTCTTGATATTCAATACCTGCGTAAATATCTTCAGTATTCTCACGGAAAATAACCATATCAGTATCTTCTGGACGTTTTACGGGAGAAGGCACACCATCAAAATAACGAACTGGGCGCAAGCATACAAATAAATCTAGTTCTTGACGTAAAGCAACGTTTAAAGAACGAATGCCGCCACCAACAGGTGTTGTTAAAGGTCCTTTAATTGCAATTAAATATTCACGAATAACATCTAATGTTTCTGCTGGTAACCATTCACCTGTCTTATTGAATGCTTTTTCTCCAGCGTAAACTTCTTTCCACTCAATTTTTCTTTCGCCATTATATGCTTTTTCAACTGCAGCATCTAGTACTCTTTGTGAAGCTGCCCAAATATCTGGTCCTGTTCCATCACCTTCGATAAAAGGAATAATTGGATGATTAGGTGTTTGTAAAACACCATTATTAACTGTGATTTTTTCGCCATTTGACATAATGCTTTCTCCTCCAATTCAATAAAATCTTTCAAATGCATTTGTGCTGGATTAACCTTGACGCATAGCACTATATGACAAGGTTAATCCAAAAGATAAGTTAGTTTCCTCTATAAAAAATCCCATTCCCCAATGAGTGTTTTTTATATGATCCTCAACAGTTAAATGCGAGGTTCAAAACAATTTCATTCTAGCGATCTTCAATTTTTACATAAGTTTGCATACCTGGTCCCACGTATTCAGCACGCGGACGGATGATACGGTTATTTGAATATTGTTCTAAAATATGGGCTAACCATCCTGATACACGGCTTACAGCAAAAATTGGTGTAAATAAGTCATGGTCAATGCCTAAACTATGATAAACAGATGCAGAGTAAAAATCTACATTGGCAGGTATGCCCTTTTCAGAAGTAACAATCTGTTCAATTTTCACAGACATATCATAGTAATATGGTTGCCCAGTTAGCTTTGTCAATTTTTCTGACATTTTCTTTAAATGTTTCGCGCGCGGATCGCCTTTACGATAAACGCGGTGACCAAAACCCATGATCTTCTCTTTATTTCGGAATTTTTCATGGAGATAATCTTCAATTCTATCAGCTGAACCAATTTCTGTCAGCATCTTCATTACTTGTTCATTTGCACCACCATGAAGAGGCCCCTTTAAAGCGCCAATTGCAGCTGTAATTCCAGAATAGATATCAGATAATGTTGCAACACAAACACGTGCTGTAAATGTTGATGCGTTTAATTCATGGTCTGCATGTAAAACAAGCGCTTTATTAAATGCCTCAACTTCAATGTCATCAGGTTCTTTTCCCTTTAACATATATAAGAAGTTTGCAGCCAAGCCTAAATCTTTCCTTGGAGATACTGGATCTAAACCTTTGCGAATGCGTGCAAATGCAGCAACAATAGTTGGAATTTTTGCTTGGAGGCGGATAGCTTTACGATAGTTCGCCTCTTTTTCCATTATATCAGCTTCATCATCGTACAGCCCAAGTTGTGATACAGCAGTTCGTAATGCAGCCATAGGATGAACATTTTGAAGCGAATACAATTTAAAAGCATCAATAACCCCTTGTGGCAACTCCATATTTTCGATTAATTGCTGCTTTAATTCATCAAGTTCCTGTTGATTTGGCAATTTTAGATGCCATAATAAGTAGATGACTTCTTCAAAACTAGCATGATCAGCTAAATCATCAATGTTATAGCCGACATATGTAAGCGTGTCATCAATAATGGAACTGATTGAAGTTTCTGAAGCTACAACCCCTTCAAGACCACGTGTTGCTGTCATAACGATCTCTCCTTTTCCCTAAGGTTTTTACACTTTCTTGTTAACCGAGCTTTCATTATTTACTGAAATGAAATTTAGAAACAAATAAATTGATATTAATATCTGTATTTTTTGAACTATGCAAGCGATCACATAACTTATTATAATATAATATTTATATTTGTCTATTGTTTGAACTTACTGTTTTCGCTTACATATTTATTATAAACAATAATCTGATACTTTTGTATATCATTTCGTCAAAAAATCTTAACATTTTTTTATAGTCTTATAGTTATTTATGATGTCTTCAAAACGAAAAAAAGAAAGAATGAAATAGCTTCAGACTGCCGAAAAATTTATTCTTTTTTTGTTTGTCGGAAATTTAGATAAACGGTTTCCACCCGCAAAAAGCGAGCCACTGGAGTGAAATCAACACTAAAAAAACTGTAAACAAACTTCCATTTTAAAGGAGTTTGTTTACAGTTTGACGAAAGAATAGCATAGATTCTTTTTCTTTTAACGATCACCGCTAGAATGAAATTAAATGTTAAAAATTATAAACTATGCGTTACCCATTCTACAATTTTCATTGCCATATATGCAATTCCGGCTCCAATCAACGGCCCTACAGCTACACCCCTGAATAATGCTACCGCTGCAATTGTTCCAATGACTAGAGCTGTCGTTATTTGTGGATCACTAGAAAGCAATGATATCCCGTTCTTTGCGATTAATGCAACAGCAATTCCCGAAGCAAGGGCGATCCATGCATATGGTGATTTCATAGAATCTAATAATTCCCTAAAACCGATTTGTCCGCTTGCAATCGGTGCTAACACAGCTATCGTAATAACTGTAACACCCCAGTTTATTCCTTTCGATTGAATAAACGAAAACGCCTTTCCATCTAAACCGCAAATTTTTAATAGCAGTAACACTACAATCGCAATAATTAATGACTGATTTTTTGCTACTAACCCAATCACCATTAACATAAGTAAAAATAAATAAGCTTGATTCATCATTCATACACCTTCTAACCTTTTGTCAAAAATATATTCAAATAAAAGTTTTGTTACTAGAAACGTAAATCGCAACTAAAGAGTATGAGCGTGCAAATATATGTCGAGAATGAAAATATGCTAATCAATTCTTATAATACAGAATTTCTCAATTTTTTATAATGATGTCAAATAAAGACAAAAAAATAGTTATGTTTTACCATATATTGATACGTCAGCTATAATAATAAAAGTGTTTTTTCATTTTATTAGCCTGGGTGGAGAGTAAATTTTTCTCTTTAGTTTAATGAATCCAACATGTACAATAAAAATAAAAAGGAGGTTTATCATTGAATTCTATATATATTCATCGAGCGATTAGAATCTTTAATGTTGTTGCAGTCACACTTATATCATTATTTGCAATTTACTTGATGATTAAATATGCATATCCTTTTTTAATCGCTGTTTTTATCGCATTGCTCATTAATCCGATTGTGAATTTTTTAGAAAAGAAAGCAAAGTTCCCACGAACTCTCGCTGTCATTACAACTATTATCTTACTCATCGCGTTTTTTGTAGGGCTTGTTACTTTATTAGTTGCTGAAATTGTAAATGGAGCGAATTATCTTGCAGATATTCTACCAAAACATGTGCAAACAGTCGTAACGTACTCTGAAAAACTCATTACATCTCAAGTTTTGCCGCTGTACGATAAACTAGCTGGGATGTTTAACAATTTAAATAACGGTCAACAAGATACAATTGTTCATAACATCCAAAATACTGGGCAGAAAATTGCCTCAAATGCTGGAGACTTTTTACAAGCATTATTTCGGAAATTACCAGCACTTGTCTCATGGATACCAAATGCAGCTACAGTCATTTTATTTGCCTTTTTAGCTACATTTTTTATCAGTAAAGACTGGCACAAGCTAGCAAGAAAAGTGACTCAATTACTTCCTGAAAAAGCAAGTAAAAGTAGTGCGAATGTCATTGGCGATTTGCGTAAAGCTTTGCTCGGATTTGTTCGTGCTGAACTAACACTTATTTCTATGACATTAGTACTTGTACTTATTGGGCTTCTCATTTTACGTGTTGACTATGCCATCACGATTGCTCTCGTTTGCGGGCTTGTAGACATTTTGCCGTACTTAGGGACAGGCGCTGTGTTTATTCCTTGGATTATATATGAGATCATCACAGGAAACTATCCTTTGGCAATTGGTTTGTCTGTCCTCTATATTATCGTTGTTGCGCAAAGACAAATCATGGAACCGAAAGTTTTATCTTCAAGTATTGGCCTTGATCCACTTGCAACTTTAATTTCTATCTTTGTAGGATTTAAGGTAGTTGGATTTTTAGGGCTTATTCTCGGTCCAATCGTCCTCGTTATTATTCAAACACTTATTCGAACTAATGTATTCCGAGATGTTTGGTATTACATAGTAGGAAAAGATACACTCAAATAAAACATAATAAAAAGAGGATCTCTCTTAGGTCAAATACATATCACAATATATTAGGTACTATACCATTCAGTATACCCAATATATGTTGATATCGTGTTTGGCCTTTTTTTAAGACATCCTCTTTTTTATTAATAGAATTTAAATTGTCGATGATAAAACCATTGTTTTATCATTTTTATGACAACTGGTTTCAATAACTTTCGTGTAAACGGAATGAGAAAAAGGAGACCGATGGTATCTGTTAGAAAGCCAGGTGTCATTAGACATATGCCACCAAATAGCAAACATATTCCATCTAATATTGTATTGCCAGGTATTTGTCCATATGACAGTTGTCTTTGTGCATTTCGGATCATTGTTAATCCTTGACGTTTTGTTAAATAAGCGCCAATGATTGCTGACAAGATCATGAACAAAATGGTTGGCAGAAACCCAAACACACGACCTGACCATATAAATAGAGCAATTTCAATTACTGGTACAATAATGAAAATAGGCATTATGTACCTCATCAAATCTCCTTCTCTCCGTAAATTTTTAATTATAGAACGCTAGCACGTCCATTGTACACTTTTCCATGAGCAGCATCGACTGTTACTTGTTGTCCATCAGCAAATAAAGTTGTTGCTTCTTTAAGGCCAACAATAACAGGAATACCAAGATTGATGCCAACAACAGCAGCATGGCTAGTAAGTCCGCCTTCTTCTACAATTAACGCACGGCATTTTTCGATTGCTGGAACCATGTCTTTGTCAGTACTTGTTGTCACTAAAATTGCATTTTCTGTTACTTTTGCATTTGCTTCTTCTGCATTCTTCGCAATTACAACATTACCATATGCAGTTTTGCGGCCAATTCCTTGACCTTTTGCTAGCTCATCACCAATTAAATGAACTTTCATTAAGTTAGTTGTACCTGTACCGCTAACTGGTACACCTGCTGTAATAACAACAAGATCTCCATGATCTACAATTCCTGAATTCAAGCTTTCATCTACAGCAATTTCAAGCATTTCATCTGTCGTTTGCGCTTTTTCGCCTAATTGTGGATAAACACCAGATAATAATGTTAGGCTACGTTTTACATTTTCATTAGAAGTAACCGCAATAATTGGTGCTTTTGGTCGATATTTTGAAATCATGCGTGCAGTATATCCGCTTTCCGTTGGTGCGATGATAGCTTTTACATCTAAGTTTAAAGCAGTGTGTGCAACTGATTGGCAAATGGCATCTGTCATATTATGCTCAGTATCATTACTGCGATTTGTTAAAATACTGCGATGATCTAAAGCTTGTTCAACATGAATGGCAATATTGTACATTGTTTGTACCGCTTCTGCTGGATATTTTCCTGCAGCTGTTTCACCTGAAAGCATGATTGCGTCTGTTCCGTCGAAAATTGCATTTGCAACGTCACTAGCTTCTGCGCGAGTTGGGCGTGGGTTGCGTTGCATTGAATCAAGCATTTGTGTAGCTGTAATAACTGGTTTACCTAATGTGTTACATTTTCTAATTAACTCTTTTTGTACTAAAGGTACAGCTTCAGTTGGAATTTCTACACCAAGGTCACCACGAGCAACCATTAGGCCGTCAGATACAGCTAAAATTTCATCAATATTATCTACGCCTTCTTGGTTTTCAATTTTAGGAATGATTTTAATGTGCAATGCATTGTTTTCTTCAAGCAATCTTCTAATTTCTAATACATCAGAAGGACGACGAACAAATGATGCAGCAATAAAGTCAACGCCTTGTTCAATACCAAATAAAATATCTTGTGCATCTTTTTCTGTAATACCTGGTAGGTTTACAGATACACCTGGAACATTGACACCTTTTTTATTTTTTAATACACCGCGGTTTAATACTTTTGTATGAATTTCTTCATTTGCTTTATCAATACTTGTTACTTCAAGTTCAATTAAACCGTCATCTAGTAAAATTTTAGACCCTGCTGTTACATCATCAATAAGACCTTCATACGTTACAGAAAATTTTTCTGTTGTACCAAGAACTTCTTTCATCGAAATAGTAACATTTGTACCTTCTATTAGTTCAATAGCCCCATCTTGCATATTATGCGTACGAATTTCCGGACCTTTTGTATCAAGTAGCAAAGCGACTGTTTTATTTTGATTAGCAGCAGCTTGACGAATGTTACGGATACGTGCGCCATGTTCTTCAAAGTCACCGTGTGAGAAGTTAAGACGGGCAACATCCATTCCATTCTTCATTAATGTTTCTAACATTTCTACAGATTCACTTGCTGGTCCAATTGTACATACAATTTTTGTCTTTTTCATCGTATTTCCTCCTATTTTGCTTATATAGACAATTCTTTGGATAGTTTATACATGCTGTTATCGATGTTATGTGGTTTTCCTAAAATCTCAAGAATATCATGATCGACAAGTTTGTTATTTTCAATTCCGACTGCTCTTCCGCCTTTACCCTCTAGCAATAATTCAACTGCTCTTGCTCCTAAGCGGCTTGCAAGAACGCGGTCAAATGCCGTTGGAGAACCACCACGTTGAATATGACCTAGTACAGAAACACGTGTATCATAATTTGATACTTTTCCTAATTTTTCAGCAAATGCTGTACCACTCATAACACCTTCAGCAACGATGATAATACTATGTTTTTTGCCACGCTCACTACCTTGGTTTAAACGTTGAACAATATCATTCATATCAAAATTTTCTTCTGGAATAATAATAGATTCTGCTCCACCTGCTAATCCTGACCAGAGAGCGATATCTCCTGCATTTCTTCCCATAACTTCAATAATAAACGTACGTTCATGTGAAGAAGCAGTATCGCGAATTTTATCAATTGCGTCTAATACTGTATTTAAAGCTGTATCGAAACCAATTGTAAAATCTGTACCTGGAATATCATTGTCGATTGTTCCTGGAACACCTATACAAGGATAACCATGTTCAGTTAATTTTTTTGCTCCTTGATAAGATCCGTCACCACCAATAACAACTAAAGCTTCAATACCATGTTTCTTTAATTGTTCAATTCCTTTTTGTTGTCCTTCTAAAGTCTTGAATTCAGGACATCTTGCAGACTGAAGAATCGTTCCTCCTCTTTGAATAATATCGCCAACTGAACCAGCTTCTAATTTTTCAATATGACCTTCAATTAAGCCGCTGTATCCTTGATGAACACCAAATACTTCTAAACCATGATAAATGCCTTTACGAGCAATTGCGCGTACAGCTGCGTTCATTCCTGGAGCATCGCCACCGCTTGTTAAAACACCAATACGTTTCATCTGTTTCACCTCAAGTTATGTAGTCTTAAATGGCAGACGATTTTTTAACGTAATTATTATCGCCAACTCTGCCTTTGAATATATCTAAAATACCACTTTAGATACAGGTTCTCAATCAATTGTGAAAAAGTAAGAATTTTTAAAATGTGATTCTTTGAACAATATGTGTCTAGACAAATTGAGGACGTTAACAAGTGTACAATATTCGCAATTGACTGAATGTTGTATCAGTCTTATGACCGAAGTACCTTTATTTTATCCCTATTTATGTAATTGAATGCACACATAATTAAACAGAAGTAAATATTTACAATTAGATAGGCAAGCGGTTATTAACATCCGCTTGCCTACCGTGAGAAAAGTTATGATTGCTGTGAATTCACGAATGAATCTAAAACTGAAAATTCTCCGATCTTTCGATACTTTTCATAACGTTGTTGAATAAGTTCATCTGAAGGTAAAGAAAGTAATGCTTTCAAAGATGCTTCTAAGAAAGGACTCATCAAATCAGCCTGTGCTTGGACATCTTTATGAGCCCCACCTTTTACTTCAGGAATAAGCTCATCAATAATACCCATTTTTTTAATTTCAGGTGCAGTCATTTTCATCGTTGAAACAGCGCGTTTTGCTTGACTAGCATCCTTCCATAGCAATGCTGCGGCAGATTCTGGGGAAATAACTGAAAACCATGAGTTCTCTAACACATGCACATGATCACCAACACCAATTCCTAGTGCCCCACCACTAGCACCTTCACCGATAATAAAACAAATAATTGGAACACTCATGCCCGCCATTTCAAACAAATTACGGGCGATCGCCTCCGCTATCCCGCGTTCTTCTGCTGCTTTACCAGGATAAGCACCTTTAGTATCAATAAAAGTGATAATTGGACGATGGAATTTTTCCGCTTGCTTCATCAGGCGTAATGCCTTTCGATAGCCTTCAGGATGCGGCATTCCAAAGTTCCGACGGATATTTTCCTTTGTATCTTTTCCTCGTTGCTGTCCAATGATGGTTACTGGCAATCCTTTAAACTTTGCAATCCCGGCTACGATCGCCTCATCATCACCATATAGACGATCACCGTGGAGTTCGATGAAATCCGTAAATAGATATTGGATATAATCTAATGAAGTTGGACGCTCTGGAAAACGGGCAATCTGAATGCGATCCCAAGGCTCCATATTTTCATAAATTTCCTTCTCAAGAACCGTTAAACGCGACTCAAGCTTTTCAATTTCATTAGATAAGTCTACATCAGATTGACTTGTAAAATCCCTAAGCTCTGCTATTTTTCTTTTCAGCTCAACTAATGGTTTTTCAAATTCAAGTTCATTTACCATTGTAATTCACCTACTTGCTGATGCATATCAAGAATTTTCGTGATCGTCTCTTTTAAATCGTGACGATGAACAACTTCATCCAATTGACCATGTTTTAATAAAAACTCAGCCGTTTGGAAATCTTCAGGTAGTTCCTCACGAATCGTTTGTTCAATAATACGGCGACCAGCAAAACCGATAAGTGCTCCAGGTTCTGCAAAATTAAAATCTCCAAGTGAGGCAAAGCTAGCAGATACTCCGCCTGTTGTTGGATGTGTCATGATAGAAATGGTCAAACCGCCATGATCACTAAATTTTTGTAATGCTGCACTTGTTTTCGCCATTTGCATTAATGAGTAAATTCCTTCTTGCATTCTTGCACCGCCAGAAGCTGTGAAAATAATAAACGGAACTTGCAGTTTATCAGCCTCTTCAATCGCCCGGGTGATTTTTTCGCCCACAACAGACCCCATGCTTCCCATTCTAAAATGAGCATCCATAACAGAAAGCACAATGTCAATATTATTGATTTTTCCTTTACCAGTCATAACTGCTTCATTCATGTTTGTCTTTTGACGATCTTTTTCTAGTTTTTCAAGATATCCAGGAAATTCTAATGGATTTTTTGAAACTAACAATTGATCGAACTCCTCAAAAGTCCCTTCATCAATAAAGCTTTCAACTCTTTCAAATGCTGTCATCTGATAGTGATATCCACAGTGTATGCATACTTTTTGATTTTTTTGTAATTCTTTCGTATACATAATTGTGCGGCAGTTTGGACATTTTGACATAATTCCTTCAGGAACATCTTGTTTTACTTTTTCTGAAGGGATAGTCGCATATTTTCTTTTTTTCGGCTTAGAAAAAAAATCTTTCAGCAAGTATTACCCCTCCTTTTTATGCAGGCAGCATCCAGAACATAGGAAAAGAGCTCCTCACTCATTTTTCCTTAAATAGCTGTTATAATGTTATTTAATATGAATTTTACTAACATGCATGCATTAGGCACATTAGCTTTAACTGCTAAAATAATAAAATAATTGCATTAAGTAATAATATATTTCTTTTTTGTCTCAAACTCCAACTATACAATTTTAACATTTATTGTGGACATGTAAAATCATTACACATTTTTATCAATTTGCGCAAGTCGCATTGTTTTTTCTCTAATAGCCTCTGGATCAACTTGAATTCTTGCTACACCTGTTTCCATTGCAGCTTTTGCTACCGCGGCAGCAACTGCAGGCGCTACACGAGGATCAAATGGACGTGGAATTACGTAGTCCGCATTTAGTTCATGCTCTTCAATTAAATCAGCAATAGCCTTCACAGCTGCTTGCTTCATTTTTTCGTTGATATGTGTTGCTCTTACATCTAAAGCTCCTCTAAATATGCCAGGAAAAGCAAGAACATTATTGACTTGGTTTGGAAAATCAGAGCGACCTGTACCAATAACTTTTGCACCAGCGGCTTTTGCATCAGCTGGCATAATTTCTGGGTTTGGATTGGCCATCGCAAAAATAATAGCATCTTTGTTCATTGATTCAACCATTTCTTTTGTAAGTGCCCCTTCAACAGATACACCAACAAATACATCAGCATCTTTTATAACGTCTGCTAACGTACCTTCTTTTTTATCACGGTTCGTATATTTCGCAACTTCTGACTTTACTTTATTCATGCCGTATGTGCGGCCTTCATAAATTGCGCCTTTAGAATCACACATAATAATGTCACGAACACCAAAATGATATAGTAATTTAATAATAGCGATACCAGCTGCTCCTGCACCGCTTGCTACCACTTTAATTTCTGACATCTTTTTGCCAACAATTTTTAACGCATTTACTAAGCCGGCAACCGTTACAATAGCAGTCCCATGTTGATCATCATGGAAAACAGGAATATTCATTTCCTTCTTTAGCCTTTCTTCTATTGCAAAACAGTTTGGTGCAGCGATATCTTCTAAATTCACTCCACCGAAAGTTGGCTCAAGACGCTTTACGGTCTCAACAATTTCATCTACGCTTTTCGCATTTAAACAGATCGGAAATCCATCTACGCCTGCAAAGCTTTTAAACAGAATTGCCTTACCTTCCATAACTGGCATGGCAGCTTCCGGTCCAATATTCCCTAAGCCTAAAACAGCTGTGCCATCTGTCACAACTGCAACCATATTGCCTTTCATCGTATATTCATACACGGTTTCTGGTTTATCATAAATCATTTTACAAGGTTCAGCCACTCCAGGTGAATATGCTAAACTTAAATCATTTGCGTTTTTCACAGAAACTTTTGATTTTGATTCTAATTTCCCCTTGTTAACACGATGCATATGTAATGCTTCTTCTCTCAATGACATGAACTCACTCCCCATTTCTTAAAAAGGCAATTTATGCACTTCTATGATGGTCAGAATAGACAGGTCTACTAAACAATATAACATAATTAACTTGTAGATAAAAAGTTTATTTCAAAATTACATTTTGTGAACCTAGTAAATCTATTAGTTTATTCAAAAAATGACTCGTTGGGTTAACCCAGTCTTTCCTTGAGAGTTGTATCGTTTGATGGTCATCTTCATAATGTAAAATGACAGGCGTACTTCCCTGAAAATCATTAAGCAGCTGTTTTATTTCAATTAGTAATTCTGTTTTTATGGCATTTGAAGGGATCCTTAAAAATAACTTTGTTTCCTTATTCTCCACGTTGTGAATATTTGCCATATCTATTATTTTTTGTACAATGAGTTGTGCTTTTTCATTTCTGTTTTCTACAGTACCTTCTATTACAATCACATCATCTTTTTGAAAAACAGAATGATACTGATTATAAGTTTTTGGAAATACAACACCCTCAATTTCTCCGGTTTCGTCACTCAATTTAAGAAATGCCATCATTTCCCCTTTTTTCGTCCGAATCGTCTTCACATCATTAACGTAGACTCCAGCATGAAACTTTCGCTTACCAAATTGTAAGCTCTCAATCGTCGCAAATCCTTCTCGCTCCCATCTAGAACGATAGTGGCGAACGGGATGGTCGGTTAAATATAAACCTAAAAATTGTTTTTCATATGTTAGTTTATCAATTAATGGCATCGGTTCCGCTTCTGCGTAATTGGGCTCGATTTGAAGCGACTCATCATCAAAAAATAGATCTCCTTCTTCTGTTAGCGGCCTCATCACATCAGCATGCTCCAAAGCAACATCAATACTTGCCAACAAAACAGCCCGATCTTTGTTGAAATCATCCAAAGCACCTGCTAATATGAATGATTCCAATATTTTTCGATTTAGCCCTTTAACCCGTAAGCAAAGATCGAATAGAGTTGAAAATGGACGGCCGCTTCGATTTTTCATGATGTCCTTTAATGAAGCGTAACCAATCCCTTTTATTGCCGCCAGACTAAAACGAATAGCACCTTTCTCAACTGCAAAAGAGTAGTAGCTATGATTAATGGAAGGTGGCAATATCTCTATTCCCATTTGCTGAGCTTCGCGGACATATTGAGAAATTTTATCCTCATTGCCAATCACCGAAGTTAATAAGCTCGCCATAAAATAAACAGGATAATGGGCTTTTAAATATGCAAGCTGGTAGGCAATGAAGCTGTATGCAACAGCATGACTTCGATTAAATCCATAATTCGCAAAACGGATTATTAAGTCATAAATATGATTCGCCATTTTCTCATCATATCCTTTTTTTAACGCGCCATTTATAAAATGATTTCTCTCCCGGTCAAGTGCTTCTTTTTTCTTTTTACTAACAGCCCTTCTAAGCAAATCTGCTTCTCCGAGTGTAAAGCCTGCCATCTTAGAAGCAATCTGCATAATTTGTTCTTGATAGACAATGACTCCATAAGTTTTTTCTAAAATTGGCTTTAAATCTTCATGTGCATAAAAAACAGGCTCTTCACCATGTTTTCTTTTTATGTAGACCGATATATTTTCCATAGGCCCTGGTCGATATAGTGCATTCACTGCAACGATATCTTCAAGTTCCGTCGGTTTTAGTAATTGTAAAACTTTACGCATCCCATCAGATTCTAACTGAAAAACGCCTGTTGTATTTCCCTTGCTTAATAATTCAAATGCTTTAGAGTCGTTTAGTGGAATCTCTTGGAGCCGGATCATTTTGCCGGTCCCCTTTCGAATATTCGTTAAAATTTGCTCTAATATCGTTAAATTTCGCAATCCGAGGAAGTCCATTTTTAGCAATCCAATTTCTTCCAAATGATTCATTGGGAATTGAGTTAAATAAACACCTTCATGACCATCTTGAATTGGAACAAAGTGAACGAGCGGTTTATCGGATATGATAACGCCGGCGGCATGCGTAGATGCGTGTCGCGGAAGACCTTCAATTCTTAATGCTGTCTCAAAAAGTTTGCGATTTAGTTGTGATTCCTGAATGAATTGACGAAGCTGTTCTGACTCCTGATATGCTTGTTTCAGCGTCATTCCTAATTGAGAAGGTATAATCCTAGATAAATACTCCATTTCTTTTGAATTAAAGCCAAATATTCTTGCAACATCTCTAGCCGCCGCTTTCGCAGCAAACGTCCCAAACGTAATAATTTGTGCAACATGAAGTTGTCCGTACTTTTTGGCTACATATTGAATCATTTCATCGCGGCGATGATCTGGAAAATCTGAATCAATATCCGGCATCGTAATTCTTTCAGGGTTTAAAAACCGTTCAAATAATAGCTCATGTTTAATTGGATCTACATCCGTAATATATAAAACGTATGCTACTAACGAACCTGCCGCCGACCCCCGCCCTGGACCTGTGATAATCCCCTTTTCTCTTGCATACTTCATAAAATCCCAAACGATTAAAAAATAATCACTAAATTGCATCGTTTGAATGATTTCCAATTCATATTGCAAGCGGTCTTCATATACTTTATTTACATCCTTAATACGCTTTGCCAATCCTTCACGGCACAATTGTTCCAACCATTGATCTGCAGAGCGTCCATCTTCTAGTGGATATTTTGGGAGCAATCGCTGATTCATCTTAATTTCAAGATTACAAGCTGCAGCCACTTTTTCTGTATTCAGTAAAGCTTCTTTATAATCAAAAAAAAGTTCGTTCATTTCATCTTGCGATTTGAAATAATATTCTTCTGAAAAAAGCTTTGGGCGGTTTTCATCTGAAAGCTTCATGCCTGCTTTAATGGTTAAGAGGCATTCATGTGCAAATGCATCGTCTTTGCTTAAATATTGCACGTTGTTTGTTACAATCGTCTTCACACCGATTTTTTCACTTAGCTCAACGATTTTCGGCAAAATAATGTTTTCCTCTTCTAACTGATGCTGCTGCAATGATAAAAAAAAGGAATCCTCGCCAAATATTTGTTTGAAATGGCACGCAATTGTTTCCGCCTTTTCCATATCTCCTTGCAACACATATTGTTCAATTTCACCATCTATTCCTGGGGAAATTGCAAATAAACCTTCACTATAGGCACGCAACCAATTCAGCAAAATACCTTGAGGAGACTTTGTTTGTATCGTACTTGATATTTTCAATAAATTTTGATAGCCCGTCTCATCTTTAGCCAACAATACAAGCGGATATCCTTGATCATGTGCAACTGGACTCACAACATCTGCTGTTAATCCAATAATTGGCTTAATCCCATTTTTTTTGCATTCATTATAAAAAGAAATCGTTCCATATAGAACATTTCTATCTGTTATTGCCAATGTATCATAGTGGAATTTTTTTGCTTGTTGTACCCATTTGGAAATCGAAATTGTACTTGATAAAAGACTATATGCAGTTGAAACCTGCAGGTGTACAAAAGCCAAAATCAACACCACCTTTTTATTCATTCGTTAAACATTCATATTAGCACTTAGTTAATCGCGGTCAAATAACCTTTCGCCAATCAAGTTACAGTACCACTTGCTTGTCGAAAGAACATTTGCTTGTCGGGTGTATTCAAGTCGCCTCCGCTTTTCTTATTATAATTCCTTATTTAAAAAAAGAAAATATGTTCGATTTCATATAGGAAGATGTTGTCCCATATATTTTATTAATAAATATGTTTGTGGAGTTGGTTTCTTTGACAGAAGGATTTTTCCCTGCTTTTTTTAATAGCTTTTTTATTGCCTTTGGAGTTATGATAGGTGGAACTTTAATCGGTGGCCTTGCTTCATTTATTACAGGAGAACCACTCTTAACAGAAATATCAAAGATTGCCAGAGGATTGCGAATTTGGGCAATCATTGCGGCGATCGGAGGAACATTTGACACGGTTTACAGCTTTGAAAGAGGATTCCTGCAAGGTGAGACAATTGTGCTTTTCAAACAATTTCTTCTCATTTTATCTGCTATGGGCGGAGCAAAATCGGCTGCTCTTATTATCTCGTGGATTACACAGGAAAACGTACTATGAGAATTCCACCTCTTTATAGAAAGCCTAGTTGGCAACGATTTTTGGCAGGGGCAATTGTCGGTGGCTGTCTTAGCTGGCTCATATTTCTGTTTATGTTTGGAACGATTCATGAACGCCAAGCGAAGACCCTTGAAAAACAGGAACAAACGATACAAGATTTACAGCAGGAAAAGCAAATTTGGCAGGAAGCATATCAAAAATTAAACCGTAAAAATTCAAAGCTCCTTACAATTGAAAATATTGAGGTTAAAATTAAAAACTTTGAGAGATACGATATTAAGGATTCCCAAAGCATTTTCGAAGCAGAAGAAGAAATAAAAAAAGATTTAAGTCCACTTATTGCAAAAAACTTGAATTCTGCCTATCAAAACAAAGATTTAGTTATTAAAATGTTAGAAAATAAAACGATTAAAATTAATAATAGACGATATACTTTTGTCGTTAGAAACATTCTCTTCTATACTACAATCACGATTAATTTAGAACTTAAGCTTGATGATTAGAGGCAAACGACAGTATTTGTTCCTCTCGTTTGCCTCATCATTATTCTTTACATAGAGTAATTAAATCTTCTTTAATCGATTCCACTTCATTCCAAGAGTAAATTGAAGCTCCTGCAGCTAGCGGATGTCCGCCACCGTTATATTTTTGTGCGAGCGTATTAATAACAGGACCTTTCGAACGAAGCCGGACGCGAATTTGATCATCTTCCTCTACAAAGAAACACCATGCTTTTAATCCTTTAATATCTCCTAATGTACTAACGAGCTGTGATGCTTGTGTCGCTTGAACACCATATTCCTGGAGCATCTCTTTTGAGATCTTAACGATAGCTGCCCCATTTTCAAGCAATTCAAAGTTTTGATAGATTGACCCTTGTAACCTGATCACTTTCGAATCTACTTCATATAGTTTATTATACAGCTCAGTACGATCAAATGAATAGTGAATCAGTTCTCCAGCATAATCAAAAGTTTTTTCTGTTGTACTCGGATAAAGAAAACGGCCGGTGTCGCCAACAATTCCAGCATAAATCAATCTCGCAGCTTTATCATTCATTTTTAACCCTTTTTCTTTGCCAAATAAATAAAATTCATAAATCATTTCACTTACGGATGAAGCATTTGTATCAACCCACTGAATATCTCCGTAAGCATCAACATTCGGATGATGGTCAATTTTGATAAGCATGTCTCCATTTTTATATCGCTGATCACTAACACGCTCTTGATTTGCCGTATCACATACGATGACAAGTGCTTTGTCATACGTTTCATCCGGAATTTGATCCAAAGTATGTAAAAATTCTAAACTAGGTTCAGGCTTACCAACTGCATAAATATGTTTGTCTGGGAAAGAAGCCTTCAACACCTCTACTAATCCGCCTTGCGAACCATATGCATCTGGATCTGGACGTACATGACGATGCACAATAATCGTATTATATTGTTGAATTGTTTGTAAAATTTTCTCCTTCATTCCAACCATCCTTCCTCATCACCATTATTCTTTTTTTGTCATTGATTTATCTTTCAATTAAATTGGACATTACGAGTACTTTTCCGACTAAATGACCTTTATTGAAAACTTCTATATCCACTTTGGCAAACTTTCGTCCTAAATCAAGTACTTTAGGAACAATTTCAATTAAACTTTCTAATTGAATTGGTTTAATAAAATAAGTGGTCATACTTTCAATAATAATTTCCCCTTTTTTTAGAGATCGTAAATACCGATTTGTAACCTCATAAATTAAGGAAGTAAACACTCCATAGGAAATTGTTCCTAATGGATTAGTCATTTGCGGTGTTACTTCGAATTGAAACAACTCACCATGATCTGATTTTTGCGAAGATGCATCTAACTGCGTGGTAATAATATTATCGATAGTTTCCCCCACTTGAGGCTGTCTTTGCGTCATCTGCAGCTCTTTTAAAACATCTTGACGACTTACAATCCCCTTCAAACGATTCAATTCATCAACAACAGGTAAAATTTCTATCCCTTCCCATATCATCATATGAGCAACAGAAGTAACACTCGTTTTTTCACTAACTGTGATCGGACTTTTCGTCATTACTTTTTCTACAGGGATGTTGTTATCATTTTCCATAATGTCTTTCGAGGTAACCATCCCAACTACTTTTAAATTCCTTTCTACAACAGGAAATCGAGAGTGACCAGTTTCCCTCTTCTGTTCATACCATTTTTGAACGGTATCATCAGTATACAAATAAGCAGTGTTTTGCAAAGGTGTTAAAATATCTTCTACTAAAATAATTTCTTTTTTGATTAATTGGTCATATACAGCACGGTTAATCATCGTCGCAACTGTAAATGTATCATAGCTCGTTGATATAATTGGCAATTCTTTTTCGTCAGCTATTTTCTTTACATAATCCTCTGTATCAAATCCACCGGTAATTAACACTGCTGCACCGGAGCTTAATGCCAGTTCATGGGCATCCACACGGTTTCCTACGATCAGCAAATTTCCTGCCTCAGTATATTTAGACATTGCTTCCAGTTCCATTGCCCCAATTACGAATTTCGTCAATGTTTTATGCAGCCCGGACCTTCCTCCAAGCACCTGTCCATCAATAATATTCACAACTTCAGAAAACGTTAATTTTTCAATATTTTCTTTCTTTTTTTGCTCGATTCGAATTGTTCCGACCCGTTCAATCGTACTTACATAACCTTTATTTTCAGCATCTTTTATTGCACGATAAGCAGTTCCCTCACTAACATTTAAAGCTTTTGCAATCTGTCGTACTGATATTTTCTCACCTATTGCTAATTTGTTAATGTACTGTAAAATCTGTTCATGCTTAGTTGCCAAACTTCTCACCCTTTTTATCCATTCTCAACGCAGAGTTATTCGTTTCTCAAATATAACATTACTTTACCATATGTATATGCAAGACAGTGGACAAGCAACGGGGGTAAACGATGGAGGGTTAGTAGATCACCCAAAAAATAATGAAGGTTTTATTCCATTATAATTTGAAAAGCAGTCGAATATCAATGACAACGCTATAAATTCCTCCCGCTCTTAAAATAAGACAGTGTAAAATAATAAAAAATATAAGAGAAATCTCATAATGATAACATGTTTTTCTACTATTCATCTTATATTTAGTAGTTTTACACAGCTTACCGCTCACTTTCTGCAGCAAGCGCCGAACGGACACTTCTCCAAATTTGCGATTTTTTAAAAAAAGACAAACCCCCATCAAAAAATAGATTTAATAGGAATTTGTCTACACTTAAGCCTTAATAAAAAAACTAAATCCATTTTGCAAACCATGCAACATAATAAGCTGCTGGAATGAATAATAGTTGGGCAACAATCGTACCGACTAATTTTGAGCTAACCATTGTTAATGAATAACTTTTTAAATAAATATAAGCACTTTGATTTTTTATAACTCTATCAGCCAATACAGAAGCTTTTGGATCGATAAATAACGTCAGTAATATTGTCGCAACACCATTAATAATTCCCGATGACATTAACGCAGCCTGCGCGTAGTCGGACGGAACGAGCATCGACGCATATATAGAAGAAAGTACTCCTACTGTGAAAACTGCCGTAATTAACACATTTACGATAAAGAGTCGTTTAGGAATCGTTTTTAATGTAATCCCTTTTAAGTATGATAGCTTCGGCATTCTAAAACAGCTGCCTATTTTCTTTATCCCGTTTAAATTAAAATGTTTTATAAATAGCGACAAGACCGCTCCACGTTCCTTTGATAGTAGAATAATTGCTCGTGAAAAAATATTAATAAATGTAGGAAAAAGAAAAATACCGATGATAACACCTATTGTCGTTACAGCAATAAGAATTCTATATTGCTCTTCGATAAAAGCTAGTTTATGCTCATGCGGAGCATTTACAATTAGTTTCGCTGTCAGCGGTTGCTGTATCATAGTGGAAAATCTTGAAACGATGACAAGGGTACTAAATAAAGATAATGCCGTTGCAATTAATTTTACTCTTGCACCTGAAATCCTTGTTGTATAAGCTAACGTTTCAATCATGGTAATGATCAATAGGAACATCGCGATAATCATGACCTTCCCTGTTATTAATTCCATACACAAGACTCCTTATGATTAATTTTATCAGTATTATACACTAAAACGCATACAAGGAAATATAGCTTCAACAAAAAAGACGTGTACCGAACGAGTACACGTCTTTTTTTCTTTTAATCTACTAGCTTAAAATTTTGCGGCTAATTCTGCAGTTTTACTTAAGCCTTCTGATACGATATCAGCAGCTTTATCTGGGAATTGATTATGACCTTCAATAATAACTTCTGCTGGATTATTAACTCCGAAGAAGTTTAAAATTGTTTTCACATAACGATGCGCCATTTCTGAAGAAAGCATTGGTTCTACAGAATAAACGCCTCCGCGCGCGCTCAATAATGCAACTTTTTTATCACCTACTAAACCGACAGCTCCTTCAGGCGTATACTTAAATGTTTTTCCTGCTTGAGCTAAGTAAGAGATGTAAGTAATTAATGGTGCTGGAACAGTGAAGTTCCATAATGGAAATGCAAATACAACTTTATCTGCTGCTAAAAATTGATCTAAATAACTTGAAATAAGATTAGCATAAGCCTTCTCTGCTTCTGTTAATTCCATACCTTGGCTTGATTTATACATAGCCATAATCGCATCGTTTCCGTAATATGGAAGCTCCACTTTAAAAAGATCTAATTCCGCAATTTCATCATTTGGATGACTTTCCTTATATGCTTTTAAAAATGTTTCGTACATTTTTACGCTTGTAGACTGTTCTACATCACGATCATTTGCTTTTATAAATAATACACTTGCCAATTCCTTTTCCCCCTAAAATTTTATTATAAAGGATGTTTTTATATGTAAAAACATTAGTCATTATATAAACTAAAAAAATAACATGCAAGCAATTAGACTTGGCACATTAAGAATTACTTCAAATTTAAAATGATTAGTTGCAGAAAGGACTCAAGGTAGACCCTTAAGGAACAAGTGTGACCTTGGGAGAAACAGGCATCCTAGGACGGGAAATCTGCTTTTAAAGTATGAAAAAACTGCAAACAAACCTCCCTTTCCAGGAGTTTGCCCACAGTCCGAAATAGCCGTAATTTGATAGATAATTATTATAATTCAATAACATCTCCAGCATTCATAATCTTACCATTGTTTTCTTTTAATAGATTGATGAATGTTTGTGGATCTTGTTTAATTGGCGGAAACGTATTGTAATGAATTGGAACAACGGTTTTCGCTTTTAGAAACTCAGCTGCAACGGCCGCATCCTCTGGTCCCATTGTAAAATTATCTCCTATCGGAAGAAAAGCCAAATCAATTGGATGTCGTTCACCAATTAATTTCATATCTGAAAATAATCCTGTATCACCCGCATGATAGATTGTTTTCCCTTCAATAAATAAGAGGACTCCGGTAGGCATGCCTAAATAAATAATTTCTTGCTTTTCAGGATTCATCAATGCTGAACCGTGAAAAGCCTGAGTTAACTTCACTTTTCCAAATTCAAATTCCCGTGAACCACCGATATGTAATGGATGCGTGTTCAATCCTTGCCAACTTAAATAATGAGCAATTTCATTATTCGCAATGACTAATGCATTTTTTTTCTTTGCAAGTACAATAGTATCTCCAATATGATCATCATGCCCATGAGTTAGCACGATAAAATCAGGACTTTCGTTTTCTACACGCAAATCGGTTTGTCCATTTCCAGTAATAAAAGGATCAATAAGGATCGTTTTTCCGTTTGTTTCAATCTTCACAACTGAATGTCCGTGATAAGATACTTTCATCGTTTGTTCACTCCTTAGTCAATATTCTTTCTCTATTATATTCGATTTTATCGTAAGAAATCCTCTTATAAGCATTGGATATAGAAACCGGCACTATTTTTTGATATGCTAATGGTAGTTTCGATTAGGAGATGAACATATGAATCAACGCATGAAACATGTGATGAATTGGCTTCAACAAGAAAACATTGATGCTGCATTCATCACCTCAACAGACAACGTTTTTTATTTAAGTGGTTTTCGCAGTGATCCTCATGAAAGACTACTTGGCATTGCAATTTTCCAAGAAAAGGAACCTTTCTTAATTTGTCCGGCAATGGAAGCTCATGATGCGAGAAATGCTGGCTGGGAGTATGAAATTGTAGGATACACAGATATTGAGAATCCTTGGGACATTGTTGAGAAAAAAGTACATGGGCGTATAAATACTGTACGTACTTGGGCAATTGAAAAAGAACATTTAATCGTCGAAAGATATGAACAATTTTTAGCCCGTTATAAAGATGCTGCATTTGTAGCAGCAGAAGAAAAGTTGCGAACTTTACGTTTAATTAAAGACGAACAGGAAAAACAAATTCTTCAAGAAGCAGCTGCATATGCGGATTTGGCTATCCAAGTAGGAATTAGTGAAATTAAAGAAGGAAAAACAGAATTAGACATTGTTGCTGCGATTGAATATGAACTGAAGAAAAAAGGTATTTCTGAAATGAGCTTTGCAACAACTGTTTTAAGTGGGACAAAAGCAGCATCACCACACGGTAATCCAGATTTAACAAAGATTACAAAAGGAAATCTGATATTGTTTGATCTTGGCGTAGTACATAAAGGTTATTGCTCTGATATTACACGAACAGTTGCTTTCGGTGATTTAACTGAACGACAAATTGAAATTTATGAAACCGTATTGAAAGCTGAAGAAGCGGCAATTAATGCAGTAAAACCAGGAATGCTTGCAAAAGATATTGATTTAACAGCCCGTAACATCATTACCGAAGCAGGTTATGGAGAATATTTCACCCATCGCCTCGGACATGGACTTGGCGTTAGTGTCCATGAATATCCTTCTGTAACAAATACGAATGAGCTTGTTTTACAAGAAGGAATGGTGTTCACAATTGAACCTGGTATATACGTACCGGACATTGCTGGTGTTCGTATTGAAGATGATGTATATGTGACAAAAGATGGTGTGGAAGTATTAACGAAGTATCCAAAAGCTCTACAGTATGTGAAATAAATCGGCTACATCAGACATAAAAAACTGCGTTAAAGCACATGCTCTAACGCAGTTTTTTTCGTTTAAAGCTTGTTCCAAAAAAGATGTGTTTGTTGATTTTCACTTCCAGTGGGCGGTTCGGAGTCTTCTCGGCGTTTCACCATTTCGCTATTCCCACAAGCGTCTCACTTCTGCTCCAATCAGTTTCCTTTATGAATCACACCTCTTACAATAGAGCCTATTTTAATAATGATCCTGCTTCTACATACGGTAATTCTAGGGAATCAGCGACTGCTTTATAAGTAACGTGTCCTCCTAATGTATTGACTCCTTTAAATAAAGCCTCATTTTCTAAAGTTGCTTTTTTGTAACCTTTATTTGCAATTTCAAGCGCATACGGAACCGTTACATTTGTTAACGCAATAGTAGAGGTTCTAGCAACAGCACCAGGAATATTCGCAACAGCATAATGAACAACATCATGCTTTACATATGTTGGGTCGTCATGAGTTGTAACACGATCAGTCGTTTCAAAAATTCCTCCTTGGTCAATTGCAATGTCCACTATTACTGATCCAGGTTGCATAGAACGAATCATTTCTTCTGTCACCAACCTTGGAGCTTTTGCACCTGGGATGAGCACAGCACCAATTACCAAATCAGATTCTTTGACAGCCTCAGCAATATGAAAAGGATTGGAAATTAACGTTTTGATCTTATTTCCAAAAATATCATCCAATTGTCTTAACCGTTCAGGGTTCAACTCAATAACTGTAACATCAGCACCTAAACCAGTAGCGATTTTAGCAGCATTCGTCCCTGCTACACCTCCGCCAATGATCGTAATTTTCCCTGGAAGTACACCAGGAACACCTGACAGTAGCACACCTTTACCACCATTATTCTTTTCAAGAAATTGCGCACCTATTTGTGGAGCCATTCTACCAGCTACTTCACTCATTGGTGTTAATAATGGCAGTGAACGATTGGCAAGCTGAACAGTTTCGTAGGCAATTCCTACAACTTTTTTCTTTAATAATTCCTCCGTTAATTGCGGTGCTGCCGCAAGATGTAAATATGTAAATAAAATCATTCCTTCTCTAAAATAAGGATATTCACTTTCAACTGGTTCTTTTACTTTTAACACCATGTCATATGACCATGCTGCTTCCGCTGTATCAACAATGTTTGCGCCAGCTTGAATATAATCCTCATTTGTAAAACCTGAATCAAGTCCTGCATTCGTTTCAATAAATACTTCATGTCCTGCTTGTACTAAGGTAACAACTCCTGCTGGGGTCATCGCCACACGATTTTCGTTGTTTTTGATTTCCTTTGGAACTCCGATGCGCATAAAAACTTCCTCCTTAGTATGTGAACTATTAGTATATAAATATATCTTAGTACTGTGTAATCATCTTATCAGGTTCATAACTTTTACACGAAAAAAGCTTGTAAGATAATCTTACAAATACTAAGAATATTCTTAAAACATCTTCATTTTATCAAATCTATGTAAAGTTTTCTATGCCTTTTTCTATTATATTTTATCATGAAAACCCTTTCTTTCAATAGGTGAATAAAATATATAATAAAAATATTTCGCATTTTATACACATACAAAATTTAAAAAGTTTAGTAAAATAGAAAGGGAACACTATTGCTTTAAAAGGAGATGAGTAATCATGAGTTTAACCTACCGTCATATTCTAGTGGCAGTCGATGGTTCAAAAGAAGCGGAATGGGCGTTTACGAAATCGATTGAAATTGCAAGGCGAAACGATGCACAATTATCAATTGTACATATCATTGATAATAGAGCACTCTCAACACTTACACCGATTGATTCTACTCTTTATAATGAAAATGAAAAGTTTGGTGAGAAATTGCTTCAGACCTATCAGAAAAAGGCAGAAGAAAAAGGGATCAAGGCTGAAACATTTATTCATCTCGGCTCACCAAAAACGGCTATTACAGCAGATATTGCTCCAAAAGTAAAAGCTGATTTAATCGTTTGTGGAGCGACAGGACTAAATGCAGTCGAACGACTTTTTATCGGCAGTGTATCTGAACATATTGTACGTTCATCATCTTGTGACGTGCTTGTTGTTCGAACTTCAAAGGAGTTTGAAGACGCATAAAAATAACAACGGCCTTTTCGATTAATATTCGAAAAGGCCATTGTTGTTTTTATAAATATTATGGTACATCATATCCAGTAGAGCTCGTATAAATGTTATACCATTGTTCTGGCGTCAATTTATATGATAATGATTGTACTGCCGTTTTAATTCGATCTATTTTTCCAGATCCGATAATCGGCATAATTTTAGCTGAATGTGACAACAACCATGCATATAAAACTTCATCAATAGAATGCGCATTAATTTCTCCCTGCACTTCTTCTAATGCCGTACGTAGTCTGCACACTTTTTCGTCAGAACCTTTAAAGATTTTTCCCCCAGCAAGCGGTGACCAAGCCATCGGCGGAATTCTTTTTTCTTGGCAAAAATTCAAAGTGCCGTCATGAATATTTTCTAATTCATATGCCGAAATTTCAATTTGGTTTGTAACTAAATCAAAATCTAAATAAGATTGAAGTAGTTGAAACTGATGAAATTTAAAATTTGATACACCAAAATAACGAACTTTTCCTTCTCTTTTTAATTTAGTAAATGCCTCTGCCACTTCTTCAGGATTCATAAATGGATCTGGGCGGTGAATTAAAAGTACGTCTATATAATCTGTATGAAGATTTTTTAAAGAAGTTTCACATGATTGAATAATATGTTCGTAGCTCGTATTGTAATAATGTGATGTATGATTAGGCCGATTTGATGAAGGAAGGACAATTCCACACTTCGTTACAATTTCAATTTGATCGCGAATGGTTGGCTGTAAACGTAATGCCTCGCCAAAAAGGCTTTCACATGTATAACTACCGTAGATATCTGCATGATCAAATGTTGAAATCCCTTGCTCTCTACATTCTTCAATAAAAGTTAGCCGTTCTTGATCACTCATTTTCCATTCTGCGGCTCTCCAAAAACCGTGAATAAAGCGTGAAAAGCTTAAATCCGGTGCCAATTGAATACGGTCCATATGTACTGATTCTCCCCTTTTTAAGCAATATAGTAATTTCTAACCTAACAAATATTGCAGCATTACCTTTTCTTTCTCTAGATGCTACTTTTACTAAAAAGAAAAATCCGATTTACAACAGTTATGAACGTTGAATCAAAAAAATCTATCATATCGACTCTTTAAATTAATCATACCATATTAAGAAATTGTTCAGGCAATCATGATCATTTTCACCTGTAAGTAACCAATGACGTGAAGAATAGTAAGTCGACTATTCTTTAGAAGAAAGACGTTTTATTTTAACGATCAAATATCTTGCAATACATGTTGCTAACAAATAGTATAAAAAAGAATAGACGAGTTTCCACTTAACAAGCTGATAATATCCAACCCAGATCATTATAGGTTCACATAAAAATGCAACAATCATTGCCGTTATAAATGAGGAAATAAAAAATGTCTTCCAGGTTAAGGAATAATGTTGATAAACGATCATAAAAACAACCGGCACTAATATCGAATCTGCAGTTATAAACGGCGGTATTCCTGGCAGCAATTTAACTGGATAAGCCCACCAATCCCACTCCGACCCAATGACATCTAGTATTAATGCCGAAAGACTTAACATAGATCCATAAAAGGCAATTTCAAACCCTTTTGTTTTCTCTAAAACTTTCCACCAAATAATTAAAGGCAATACAGTTAATACGAGTAAAAGCCACCATTTCCAAGTCCATAGATTATGATCCAGCCAAAAATGCAATGATAATTGATGAAGCTCTTGTTGTTTCATTTCAATCGTATGATATGAATTGAGTAAATATAGGCTCATTTGCATTCCCAACCTTTGTAATAACTAATTACTTTATTCTTTCCCGTTAAATCAGCTACTATACAAAACAAAGGAAGGGATTAATACATATTTTAATATGAAGAGCTTTCGATTACTTCATTAGCCTCATAGCTCTCATTAAGAAAATCTTTTTCAAGTCGAACAACATCACGTGCAATCATAACCTCTTCATTTGTAGGAATGATGAGTACTTTTACAGGTGAATGCGGGTAGTTAATAAACGCTTCTTTTCCATTTATTCTATTTAAATTTGGATCCCAATAAACTCCCATAAATTCCAACCCAGTCAATATTTTTGCACGAATAAAATCACTGTTTGTACCAATGCCCGCTGTAAAAATGATCGCATCAACTCCAGCCATTTTTGCAGCATATGAACCTATATATTCATGAATTTTGCTTGCAAATACTTCTAGTGCCAATTCAGCACGATGATTATGTTGTTGCTCTACAGATTCTTGAATATCGCGGAGATCGCTTGAAACACCTGATAATCCAAGAAGACCAGACTCTTTGTTAAGGATATCGATCACTTCCTCAGCAGTCTTTCCTGTCTTTTCCATAATAAAAGGAATTAGCGCTGGATCTATATCCCCTGAACGCGTCCCCATTGTTACCCCTGCTAAAGGTGTAAATCCCATTGAAGTATCTACCGATTTCCCCCCTTGAATAGCAGTAATACTCGCACCATTCCCCAAGTGACAACTAATAAGCCGCAAATCTTTTATTGGTCTTCTTAATAGCTGCGCAGCTCTTCTACTTACATATTTATGAGATGTTCCGTGAAATCCGTATTTACGAATACGATATTTTTCGTAATATTCATAAGGCAAACTATATAAATAAGAGCTAGGTGGCATCGATTGATGAAAAGCTGTATCGAAAACAGCAACTTGTGTAACATTAGGCAAAACAGATTGAAATGCCCGTATTCCAATTGCATTGGCACGATTATGAAGAGGTGCCAATTCTGCTAATTCTTCGATTCTTTGTAAGACGTTTTCATCCACAATGGCCGAATCCTCAAACATTTCTCCACCATGAACGACTCGATGACCTACTCCATCAATTTCATTTAAGGAATGGATAATGTTCAATTGTGTTAATTTTTTTAAAAGCAGTTTCACCGCTTCTTCATGACTGAGAATTGGTTTGACTTCTTGCACCTCTCTTCCTTTTACCATAATTTTAAAGAACGCATCTTTAAATCCAATTCTTTCAATAACCCCTTTTGTAATGATTTCTTCTTTTGGCATATTAAATAATTGAAATTTTAAAGATGAGCTTCCTGCATTTATAGCCATAATCTTTGTCATATACTTCATCCTTTCATATTTCAATGATGAAACTTACTGACTTATCATGTTGACTATCATGCTGCCTGTATCTAAAGAATTTTTCGTAAAATCAAAATAATTTTCATTTTATTTATCCGATAAAAAAATTTATTCCGCGCAAGCGCTTTCATATATTGATTATATCATACTTTATTTTATAAAAAAAGACATTGGTTATCACCAATGTCAAGAATTTGTCGGAATATTTTCTGCACACCATGCATCAATTTTTTTAATCATATCCTGCACTGCCTGTTGATTTGATAATGATGGTAGATTTGCAAGGAGTACTTGGTTAGGAGCACTAATATTTTCTGCTGTTTTTTGAAGGACAAAAATACTTTTGGCAGACTGTTCATTTTTAAAAATTGACAAAGGAAGTTGTAGTATCGCTTGGATATAAGCATGTTCCTTTAAAAATTGATGAAGCTTTGGCGCTTCCTTTGATTCAAATAATTGATTAGGGATTAAGAAAAACAAATATCCGCCTGGTTTTGTATGTTTTAGACTTTGTTCAATAAATAGGTGGTGTGCATACGAATGGCCTTGATCGGCTTTAAGTATGTATTCTTTGGCACCAATATCATTAGGATAATAGCCAACCGGTAAATCACAAACAACGACATCAACTGGATCAATGAAAAGATGTGCAAGAGAATCTTGGTTAAAAAATTCAATTTGCTGTTGTTGTAAATTAGCCCCAACGTAAGCAAGTTTAATTAAGATTTCATCGATTTCAACACCGTATGCTGTAATGTTTTTATTTTCTTGCTGATTTAAAATGGTCGTAAGTAAATTACCTGTCCCAACTGCAGGATCTAACATTGAATATGCTTGAACACGATCCATAAATTTTGATATGAGATAGCTCATAAATAAGCCAATCGTATCAGGTGTCATTTGATGATTGGCTTGAACATAGTCCTTCATTCCTTTTAACATAGCCAATTGATAGGCTTTGCGAACTTGTTCCTTGGAAAATTCACCAATATTAAAATGATGGTACAGATCTTCCAATTTCTTTATCGTATTGTCTTTTAGACCTTCCTGTAAAATCTTTCCTTCAAAAAGATTTTCTCCTGTTTCAGCAAGTGCTTCTAAATATGTACATGAAAGGCTATGCTGCAAGATCTGAGAAGATTCATTCAGCACTTCAAAAATCTTTTCTACTGGAGATTCACTCATACATTTTGCCTCCTACTGCTTTACTTTATATTAAACAAAACTGTATCTTCATATAAAATCCCCGACCTAAATCGGGGAATTGTTAAATATTAGTTTGCTTGTTTCGCTGCTTCAAGAGCTTTTTCATAATCTGGATGATTTGTGCCTTCACTTACATATTCAACATATGTAACTTGATCATTTGAATCGATTACAAATACTGAACGTGCAAGTAAGCGTAATTCTTTCATTACTACACCGTACGCTTGACCAAATGAAAGATCACGATGATCAGATAGTACTTGTACATGCTCAAGACCAGAAGCTGCACACCAACGTTTTTGTGCAAACGGTAAGTCAACAGAAATAGTCAACACCTTTACATCTTTGCCTAATTTAGCTGCTTCTTCGTTAAAGCGACGAGTTTGAGCATCGCAAACACCTGTATCAATAGAAGGAACAACACTAATAATTCGAACAGATCCTTTAGTATCATTTAATGTTACTTCATTAAGATCATTATCTAAAACTGTAAAATTTGGAGCTTTATCTCCTGCTTTTACTTCACTACCTAACAGTGTAACTGGATTTCCTTTGAAAGTAACTGAAGCCATAAAAAAACCTCCTTAAAATTGTTTTCAAGAAATATCAGTTTACAAAAAGGACATATGTAAACAAAAGTCTTTCACATACTATCATACTGAACTATGAATAAAATTTCCAATTAAAAACTCGCCAATACGGCGAGTTTTTGAAAATGAAACTCTTTTATTGATTTCCTGCTTGCGGTGCAGATGCTGTATTCATATTATTAGAATTATTGGATTTCTGTTTAAGCATTCCTTGAATTTTTTCAACTACACTAGGTGCAATATCTATTATTTTGTCAAATAAATGTGTGCTTTCATCGAGATGAAGCATTTTAACTCCCGTAGATTGAACAATGAGAAAAGCAATTGGTGTAATTGAAACACCGCCGCCGCTTCCACCGCCAAACGGGAGATCAACTTGCGCTTGACCGTTTTGATTAGTATCTTGTTTCGCCTTCGTGTTAAATTGGCTACCGCCGGCCGCGAATCCAAAACCAACTTTAGATACAGTGAGAATTACACTGCCGTCAGGTGTTTCAACAGGATCACCTATGATCGTATTAACATCGACCATTTCTTTTAAATTTTCCATTGCTGCAGTCATCAAACCTTCAATTGGATGTGAACCCATTTAAATGCCTCCTGTCCATATTTTTCCTTAAAAATCATCAGCCTGTTTGGTTCTCCTCATGTTTAAACAGAGTTTGAATCTTTTTTGGATTCTTACTACCTCGCCAGTATTTGATGATTTTTAAACCAGTCAATATAGCTTTTCCTATTTGAAATTGAAACATACATACGAAATGTATTTCAGAAATTGGGCGCTGAAACGAAGGAGTGACAGAAATATTCGGTGTCGTATGTACAATAAGATTTTCTAAAATTAATTTTAGTATGCCACCTTTTGCTGCCCATATTCCTCCAGTTACAATCCCCGTCGTGGCGGCATCATATAAGCCTATTGTTGTATGCCATTCCAATTTTTTAATTTGAATTGATTTTATAAAATCGCCTATTATAATCTTTAACCCGAAGACTTTTTCTAATAAAATTTTAAAACGGTGTATATTCGTTTCTATTTTTTCCGGAGTAATTTTCTTTGTTGTCTCTGCCTCTGTCTCTGCCCCTTTTCCTTTTCCTTCTTTCTTAAATACTATATTTGGCGCATCTTCTTCTACTTTTACCATCGGAATTGCAATCGTATGCCGAATAAAGCGCCATAAACGAACTTGGATTGTGAAATGATCATTGTCTTGTTGATGCGCAAAATCGAGCGTTATGACTAACGATGAAATACAAAGTAAAATTATTAGAAACAATAAGATAAAAACAATTGAAATCGCCCATATCATATTAATCATCAGCCTTTCAGCTTATCATTATCGCCAACGTCTAAAAAAAATAAACTACACCCGCTAATTTAATATTGTAAAGACGAGATTGTTTTTTGCTTTAAGGAGTTCGCGTTCCGTAAGAACCGCCCATCTAAATTAAAAAAGACTGCCGACAAACTAAAAAGCAATAAGTCTGTCAACAGCCTTGCACAATTATTTCCCGTAAATTTCTTTAAGTTTTCATCATACATTGTTTCGAGTCTCAAAGTAAGCTCGTTATTTAAGCAGGTTTTACTGTTTGAATTGTTTTTAAAGCGCGTTCGTGTATTACTACAGTATCTGCAAACATATCATGTAATCCTTGTTTTTTTGATGTGAACGCCACAATAATATATAGAATAAAAATTGTAACGGATATATATCTACCAATGATTTCACGAAAGATCACTGAACTCCAACTAATACACTCGAGTTGCTTTTCAGATACTACTTTGATTCCAAAAACCATTTTTCCAATTGTCTGTCCCCACCATTTTGTCATGAGAACAAAATATCCGTAAAAAACAAGTGCAGAAACAATAGAAATAGGAGAAAACATGCTACCATCATGTAAAGGTACATCAGCTATGCGAAAAATCGGATGCACAATGAGACGATCAATGCTACCAATCACAACGAGATCTAACAAATATGCCCAACATCTTATCCAAAATCCAGCTAACCGATAGGAATCATTTTTCTTTTGTGTCTCAATTTCCTCTATTTCATTATCAACCTCTTGTTTAAACTGTTGATCCATGACGATCACCTCCTCTTACCTTGAGTACATATACATTAACCGGGGTGTATTAGATTGTGTAAGTAATTGCATTAGCCCTGTAGCCTCTGCTTCTTTGCCAAATATTTTTTGCGTAGAAGCGGATAATAACGATTCCAATCCGCCGCTTGTTTCGTATTCAACTACTTCTGCACCATCAAGATGATGGTCCTTCTTCATATGCGTAATCGTATCGTCTAAATAACCGAAATGATCAATTAAATTTAATTGTTTAGCTTGTTTCCCATCATATACACGGCCATCCGCAATCTTACGCACTTCTTTCTTAGACATATGACGTCCGCTTGCAATTACACTCACAAATCCTTCATATGAATCATCCACCATTTTTTGCAGAATCTCTTTTTCACTATCTGTCATTTCTCTGCTTGGACTCATAATATCTTTATATTCACCGCTTTTGATTGTCGGGAATTCAATACCAAGCTTTTTCGCCAACTTTCCGTAATTTACACTTTCCATAATGACGCCTAAAGAACCCGTTAGAGTGTCGGGACTTGCATAAATTTGATCGGCAGCCGTGGAAATATAATAAGCTCCTGATGCAGCCATTGAGCCCATAGATACATAAATCGGTTTTTTCGTTTTCTTTTTTATATCCATTAATTTTTTATGAATTTCTGCTGATTCAACTACGCCACCTCCAGGTGAATTAATCCGTAAAATGATTCCTTTTATACTTGAATCATGCTCTGCCTGATTTAATTCTTGTAGAAACGTATGCTGATTATATTCGCCCGTACTCAAAAGACTATTGGACTCTCCTGTATCTTGGATCGTACCTTCTACATTTAAAATAACAATTTTCTTGTTCTCATTCCCATCATGAATCGTCTTTTCAGATAAATCATTATCAGAGGTAGAAAAACTTTCATCGAACATTTTAGAAAAATCTTTTTTGACTGCAATACTTGCAATATTAACGATTATTGAAACAATAAATAATCCTACGGCTATTGCAAGTGCTCCCCACCTTTTTTTGCTCATATATCATTCATCCCTTCTATTTCTTTGCTATTTCCAATGATATGTAAAAAATGGCAGTACATAACTCATTTTACTGAATGGGCATAACTTTATAAAGACTTATTAATTCCTATAACAGGATTGTTCCCTGTACTTATGCAAATTACTTAAATAGCCAAGTAGTAAAAAATAAGTGGATTCATTTTTATATAAACTAAACGCTGTTTTCGTAAACCTTGTTTGTTTATTAAAAGGGGTAGTTAGTTGATTTCCGCTCCAGGATGCTCGCTTTCCGCGGGCGAATAATGAGCCTCCTCGGCGCTGCACGGAGGCCACTGAAAATCTTACGTTTTTATATAAATTGATTTAGCAAAGGCAGAAAAAAGGCAGTTTGTTGTTCTAGTTCAGAC
>NZ_JAAIWK010000025.1 GCF_011008565.1 Heyndrickxia ginsengihumi | reverse complement strand
CAAAAACGATTAAACGGCCTTAGCCCGATGGAATATAGAGCTAAAGCCGCTTAAATCATTTTTATTATTTCCACTGTCTACTTGACAGGGGGCAGTTCACATTCATTGGGGGATTGTCTTTAGCCTTTCGTTATATGAATACTTGTTCATTAATATTATTTAGAAGCTACCGTCATTTGCTCCTTTACAATGCCATGCTTAATCGTTGCCTGAGCAGCTGCCAGCCTTGCAAGAGGAACACGGTAAGGAGAACAGCTTACATAGTTTAATCCTGCTTGATAACAAAATTCGATCGATTTCTTCTCGCCGCCGTGTTCACCACATATTCCTGTTTTTAATGATGGTTTCGTTTGTCTACCTAAACTTACACCTGTTTGAATCAATTTTCCTACACCTTGCTGATCAAGAACCGCAAATGGATTTTCCGGCAGCACTTTTTGTTCGATATACGCTTGTAAAAACTTACCTTCCGCATCATCGCGGCTATATCCAAATGTCGTTTGTGTTAAATCGTTTGTACCAAAAGAGAAAAAGTCTGCTTGCTCTGCAATTTCATCAGCAGTTAACGCTGCCCGCGGAATTTCAATCATCGTACCAACAGTATAGTCGAAGTGCATACTTTGCTCACCCATTACTTGATTTGCTATGTTAATAACCAATTCACGCATCCGCTTTAATTCATTCACATGACCGACTAAAGGAATCATAATTTCTGGTGTCACTGTCATTCCTTGTTCAGTAAGCTTTGCCACTGCATTAAAGATTGCTCTCACTTGCATTTCATAAATTTCCGGATAAATCATTCCTAGTCTGCATCCACGATGTCCGAGCATCGGATTAAATTCAGCTAATTGCTGCACCTTTTTTAACAGCTTTTCCTTTCTCTTTAGTTCTGCGCTATTAGGTTCAGTCAATTGAAGTTTTGTTACATCAACGATTAAATCCTCTTTATCAGGTAAAAATTCATGCATCGGCGGATCTAGCAAACGGATCGTTACTGGATGCCCTTTCATTTCTAAGAAGATACCTTCAAAATCTCCTTGCTGCATTGGGAGTAATTGATCAAGCGCCTGTTTTCGTTCTTCACTTGTCTCAGCTAAAATCATTTCCTGCACAATCGGAATTCTTTTAATATCCATAAACATATGCTCTGTCCGGCATAGTCCGATACCATCTGCACCAAATTCCAATGATTTTTTTGCGTCAGCAGGATTATCAGCATTAGCACGAACACCAATTTGTCTCGTCTCATCAGCCCAAGAAAGCAATTGCTGGAATTCTTCAGAAAGCTGTGGATCAATCATCGGAATTTCCCCTAGCATTACTTCACCTGTAGATCCATCAATGGTGATTACATCGCCATAATGAACAATTGTATTACCTACTGAAAATTGTTTTGCATCAAGGTCGATTTTTAACGCTTCACAGCCACAAATACATGCTTTTCCCATCCCCCTAGCAACGACAGCCGCATGGCTTGTCATTCCACCACGGCTTGTAACAATGGCTTGGGATGCGATAATCCCATGTATATCATCTGGGGTAGTCTCAGGACGAACTAAAATGACTTTTTTCCCTTCGTTGCCTAATTGTTCCGCTTCATCAGCATCAAATACGACTTGGCCTGTTGCTGCACCAGGAGAAGCTGGCAACCCTTTCGCTAATTGTTGCCGTTCATATGAATCATCTATACGGCGATGAAGCAGTTGGTTTAATTGATCTGGATCAACTCGCAATAAAGCTGTTTGTTGATCAATAATCCCTTCATTCACCATATCTACTGCAATTCTAATCGCTGCTTGTGCAGTTCTTTTTCCGTTTCTAGTTTGCAAAATAAAGAGTTTTCCGCGCTCTACAGTAAATTCAATATCTTGCATATCTTGATAATGCTGCTCTAACAATTGACTAATTTGTAAAAACTGATCATATACTTTTGGCATATCTTTTGAAAGAACTTGAATTGGCTGCGGAGTCCGAATCCCAGCAACAACATCTTCACCTTGTGCATTAATTAAATACTCACCGTATAATATTTTTTCACCTGTAGACGGATTTCTCGTAAAAGCAACACCTGTACCAGAATCATTTCCCATATTTCCAAACACCATGCTTTGAATATTGACTGCAGTCCCTAAATGATCCGGGATTTTATTTAAGCGCCGATAAATGATCGCACGTTGATTATTCCAAGAATCGAAGACAGCATTAATGGCTAAAAATAATTGCTCTTTTGGATCTTGCGGGAAATCTTGCTTTGTATGTTCTTTAACAATTTCTTTATATTTTATAATAACTTCTTTCCAATCCTCAGCTGTTAACTCAGGGTCGGCTGTATACCCCTTTTGTTCACGAGTTTCTTCTAGTAATCTTTCAAAATGATACACATCAATTTGAAGAACGACATCGCTAAACATTTGGATAAAACGACGGTACGAATCATAGGCAAAGCGGGCATTTCCTGTTAAATGAGCAATCGCTTCTACCGTTTGATCGTTCATTCCTAAATTTAAAACGGTATCCATCATGCCCGGCATTGAAAATACAGAACCTGATCGTACAGAAACGAGTAAAGGCTGATTTTGATCCCCTAATATTTTCCCAGTTTTTCTTTCTAATTCATAAAGTGCATCTTCAATTTGCTCTTTCACTTCCGGTGATATTTCTTTTCCAGCTTCATAATAAGCATTGCAAGCTTGTGTAGAAATTGTAAATCCAAATGGTACAGGCAATCCAATATTGGTCATTTCTGCCAAGTTTGCCCCTTTTCCACCAAGTAACTCTCTCATATTGCTATTTCCTTCATGAAATAAATAGACAAATTTAGTCATTCTTCTAACTCCTCTCTTTATTTAAAAGATCAATAATCAAGCTTGCAGTTTCTTCGACTGCTTTATTTGTAACATCGATAATCGGACAGCCCACCCGTTTCATAATCGATTCGGCATGATCTAATTCCTTTAAAATTCGCTCATAGCTTGCATAATTGATATCAGATGACAATCCTAAAGATTTCAGTCTTTCTTTACGAATTCCATTCAGTTGATCAGGATTAATCATTAAACCGATACATTTATTTCTTGGAAGTTTGAATAACTCAGCAGGTGGCGGCACTTCCGGAACGAGCGGCACATTGGCAACCTTATAGCGCTGATGGGCAAGGTACATAGAAAGCGGTGTTTTGGACGTTCGTGACACACCGATTAATACAATATCAGCCCTAATCAGCCCACTTGGATCACGGCCATCATCATACTTAACAGCGAACTCAATTGCCGCAATTCTATTAAAATAATCATCATCGAGCTTTCTCATTAGTTTAGGTTGATGATTTGGGACTGTTTGATATTTTTGTTCAAACGCATTCATTAGAGGACTTAATAAGTCAACGGCCATCACATCTTCCTCTGCAGACCTACAATCTAAATAGGTTTTTAAAGAGGAAATGACGATTGTATAAGCGATAATCGAATTTTTTTCTTTAGCGCTTTTAATGATTTCCTCTAAATCAGCTATATCTTCTACGTGTGAAAAACGTTTAATTTCAACAAATTCATTGCTAAATTGGGTTGATACCGCTCTCACGACATATTCGGCTGTTTCCCCTACAGAGTCTGATACGATATATACTGTTTCATGTCCCAAACATATCCCCCTTTCAGATTGAACCATAACATTTCAACTCTTTCATTCTATAAAAGTGTTATCATTAATAAAAATATCCTTATTTGAGAGACATTCACCACCAAATGCGATATACTTATTTAACATTTAATTAAATGTGTTATACTAATTACAAATAAAGAATAACACATTTAATTCGTTATGGGTATAGTTTTTTATAAAATTTTATTTATTTCAAATAAAAAAAGGCATGCGTTTATGTAAACGCATGCCTTTTAATCATTTCACAGCGATATATGCTTATGAAAGTGCTGATTTGACAGCTGGTTTCATTTCCTTTTGTTTTTCTTTAATCAGTAATCCACCTAAAATTCCGCATAGTGAAAAGAGCGCTGGAATAATAAAACCATAATGATACCCTACAACACTTGGAAGTGAATGAAAATGATCGAGCACATTTCCAAAAATACTTGGTAGCAGCACAGCACTTAAAAAACCACCTGTATTAGCAAATCCTGAAACAACACCGACTTCTTTTACCGGAAATGAATGACGAACAACTGCAAAAGTAAGGGCACTGGCACCATTTCCGTATCCTATAATTAAAAAGAGAATAATCAATAAAGCCATCGGCGGTTTTCCACCAAGTAAAACAAACGATGTCCAGCTTAAAAATATAATAATTTGAACAACAATATATGGTTTTTTTCTTGAGCTTAACCGATTAGAAATCCAGCCTGTTAAAGGGGCACCAACAATTGCGCCAATCAACCCCAACATAATAAGCTGACTCGAACCCGAACGCGTCAATCCATAGACATGCATGCCATATGGAACCGCCCATGTGCCGATGAAGCCAACATACGTACCTACTACGCCAAAATGGCAGAAAAATGTCGCCCATGCCTGCCGAGTTGTAAACATTCTTTTTAAAATTGCATATATACTCTCGCGTTTTTCTTTTTTCACTGATGCTAAAGATTCGCTGTTGCGCTGGCGATCTGTCGCAAATAATTGCTGCGGTTTTTTTATTAATACATAATAAAGCGTAATCCCAGCAATAAAAATGATAAAGCCAACGATAAAAAATGGCGGCCTCCATCCAGATAAGGCAATCCATTTTGTAAATGGTACTGTTGCCATCATTGATCCAAAGCTTCCTGTCATCCCTGCCCAGCTAAGTAAGCCGACAAATTCATTAACCTTAAACCATTGACTTAAAATTAACACTAAATTTACCCAAATGGTCGCATCACCAAGTCCAACTAATAGTCGTGATAGAATCAGTACAGTTTCATTTTGGGCAATACTATATAACAAAGTACCTAAACCATTTAATAATGTACCTATAATTAAAAATGGATTCGGTCCAAAGCGATCAGATAAAAGACCAATTGGAATTTGTAATCCTGCATAAGCTAAAAATTGAATTCCTGTCAATAATCCAATCGTCGATGCCGTCAGATGAAAATCATGCATTAGTTGATCAGATATTAGCCCCGGTGCTGTTCTTTGGCTGACAATTAAAAAATAAGAAAATAAAACTGTTGCAAAGACAACCCATCTATACCCACTTGTTTGTTTCTCCAAAATTCTCGTCTCCCATTTCTAATGTCAAATCTATATGTTCTATTTCATTATTAAGCTAACAATCTTGATAATGAAATGAAATTTCACTTTAACATCATATCATATTTTTATATACATTTCTTGCTCAAAAACGACTGCTTTCATTATATCAAGATTGCGAATAAATCATGACAAATAACTATGTGCAATTGTTCTTTTTTTCACAAGCCACATTATGTATAAGGGAGACATCACGATAAACAGCTATAAATAAAATAGAAAGTATGATACGAAATGTTCGGCTTTACATTTCAAGTTTATATTGCCCGCTCTAAAGTAAAAGTACTCTCCAACTACAAAAGACCGGAAATGTATGCGAACTTATTGTTTAAAGGATATATAAAGTGTTTGAACTATTAATAGACTGGAACGGAAAAATTATTTAACATAAAAAACTCCCGAACAGGGAGCTGATGTTTTAAGCTTACTTTAAATAATGTCTAGGTGTACCCATATATAGTATTTGCCGAAATTCAGGGAAATTCGAAGTCATTTCCACCTTAATTGGGGCATCCAATAGTAATGGATAATAATGTAAGAAAGGTTTATCACTTTCTAACATAACTGCCAGCAAGTTCGGAAGCTCTTTTTTGTAAATAAGATATTTTACCCGAGCAAGTGTTTTCTCATGTTCTTCACAATGCAAGTCAATCGTACAAGAAAGCGCATATTCTCCTAAATACGTTTTCCATTCAGCTTTCAAACAATCATATGAATTTATATTCGTTGGATTAATTGTAAAGCGATTGCCGACGGATACATAAATATCTCCAGTAATATCTGAATAAGTTGCGGTATATTTTCTGCCTTGTAATGGGAAATAAGCTGTAACTGGTGGAATCATAGTAATTGATGTCTGATTGCCATGATCAATTTGTTCAATCATAAATCATTCCCCTTTCCAGCTATTTATCATATGATATGATACTTGCCTAAGAACGGTTCCCAACTTGCCATTTTGTTTTAATAAGCTGCCATCTTCCATGCTCATAATACCATGTTGATAAAATGGTCCCAATACGATCTGCGTGGTAAGCTCCGCTTACTTGCTGCAAACCTAGTAATCCATAGCCTTTCTTTCCTGAAATTTTTACTGGTTTATAAACCGCAACAGGATCAATCATTAATTCAGTAGGCTCATTTAAAATGCCATTTTTTTGGTACAATCCTAACCGAACATAATCTTTTTGACGCGAGCGTAAATTGATGAGAAACGTTTGATTTGTATCCATAATTTTTAAGCTTGCGGTAAAGGCTTGATCAAACTTTCCTTGGAGTTTTAACGGAGGAGGAAGTGGAATTTCAGACTGTTCCTCTCCTTTAATGCTGTTTATGCGATAATTCATCATGCCACCGCTGCCGCCTGTCGCGCTTGATTCAAAAATATCTTTCACTCCATCATGATTCACATCAAGAAATGTCAGTTTAGGATCATAACCTGGCTCATACATTAGTTTAAATGTTTTACCAGTTGATGTCGCAACCGTTGCATATACAGCTTTAAGAAAATGACTGCCAGCTTCAAAAGGAATTCCTTTTAGCTTGATGGTTTCTTCTTTGCCATCGCCTGTTACATCTTTGCGATACTCATGGACTGTGATGATTTTTGAATGCTTCTGTTCATTTGCATACGTAATGGTCATTGTCATTGTACTAATCGACAAATAGCACAAAACGATTATCGTAATAACATATTTCGCTTTCAAAAAACCTCACCTCTGCTTCTTATTTTCTATAGATTGTGCAATTAAGGAAAAAATATGTAATTTATTCCTTTATCCTGAACTCTTTTTCTTTCAACACAATCACTTCCATCATCATAAATACATTTATTGATTCACTTCCCATTCTCTTATTTTTCATAAATTACCACTAGTTCATATTTTCTAAACATTCATCTGTTATAATGATTTACATTACTATGCACATTGGAGGATTAAAACGATGGGAAATTATGTTGCTGAATGGAATCCAAAATTATATGATGAAAAACATGCGTTTGTTTCTCATTATGGTAGCCATGTAATGAAGCTTTTAGCTCCTAAAGATGGAGAAATCATTCTTGATCTTGGCTGCGGAACAGGGGATCTGACACATCAAATCAGTGAAGCGGGAGCGATTGTTACAGGAATCGATCAATCTGCAAGTATGATAGAACAAGCAAGAAAAAAATACCCTTCTATTTTCTTTCAAGTTGAAGATGTGCTTCATATGCAATATGAGCAACAGTTTGATGCCGTATTTTCAAATGCCGTTCTTCATTGGATCCAGCATCCTAAACAAGCATTGCAGAATATTTATAGAAGTTTAAAGCATGGCGGCAGATTTGTTGCTGAATTTGGAGGCAAAGGAAATGTAAACTCTATTACAAATGAATTAGAGCAACAATTGAAACAGTTAGGAAGTTCTTCACCAGCATTATCATGGTATTTTCCAAGCATCGGAGAGTATACGAATTTAATGGAAGCAACTGGATTTAAAGTAACATTTGCGCAATTATTTGATCGCCCTACTCTTTTAGATGGTGAACGAGGGATAAGAAATTGGCTGGAGATGTTTTGCAACAACATATTGCAAGATATAATGGATGAGGTAAAAGAAGTGATTTATACTAAAATGGAGCAAAATTTGAAAGCAATTTTAATCAAAAATGGAAAATGGTATGCGGACTACAAAAGAATTAGAGTGATTGGCATAAAAGAATAAGAAACCGATTCTTCCTAAAAGAATTAAAATTGTATGCAAAAAATATATCTATGTTAAGTTTTTGACCTAAAAAGAAAAGAGCCTGGGACAAAAGTATATTAACGAAAGAAACCCCGAATATTGTCTCCACCCCGCTCCCGAATATACTTTGTTTCCGGAGCGGAGTTGTGCAATGTTCTTCTTTAGCTACTAAATACTTTTTGTCCCAGCCTCGCTATTTGTTATTAAGTTCCATGTTACATTTATGCTTAAAAGAATACTTGACTATTCCTTATGTTCACTTTCATGATCATGTTGCTGCTTCCAAATTGTTTGAACTTCACCGTTTTCACTTTCATCAAGTACAAATGAACCGTTTGAATATCGATCACTTACACGAAGTGTTTGCACTGATACTGCTTCTATATAGTCTTTTACTGTTTGTAAATAAATCGTATCATTCTCGTGAACGATCTCCATTCCAACAATTCTATGCGGATGAGCTTTCAAATCACGCAACATCACGTTTCCGCGCTTCGCACGACTAGAAGGTTCAAAATCGGCTAATTTCATTTTCTTGACAGCACCTCTTTGGGTAGCAACGAATACCTTTTCTTGATTATCTTCTAATACTTTTCCGCTAACTAGATAATCTCCTTCTTTTAAATTAATGCCTTTGACACCAGCAGCACGCGGACCAACAATATTAACCTCTTCCTCATGAAACCTTAAGCCATATCCTAAATGGGTCGCTAAAAATATCTCTTTCTTTCCGTCTGTTAAATGAACATCAACTACTTCATCGTCACCCTTTAAATTAATTGCGACTAATGATTTAGAATATCTTTGTGCCTTGTATTGTTGTAATTCTGACTTCTTCGCCATTCCATTTTTCGTAAAGAATAGTATGTAGAATGGCTGATTGTAATCAATAATCGGTAGCACTTTTATAATTTCTTCATCACGGTCAATAGAAACAAGATTTGTGACATGCTGGCCTAAATCTTTCCAGCGAATATCCGGAAGCTCGTGAACAGGCAAATATAAATAATTTCCTTTATTCGTAAAGACAAGAATAACGCTTGTTGTATTTAACTCTTGCTTAAAGAGCAGTCTGTCACGATCTTTAATGGCAAAGTCTTGTCCATTTGATGCACTGTAAGAGCGAAGACTCGTCCGTTTTACATATCCTTCTTTTGTAACGGTAACGATCACATCTTCGTTTGGAATCATTACTTCAAGATTGATTTTTAATTCTTGAATTTCATTTTCGATAATTGTTCGTCGTCCGTCTGCATATTTCTTTTTAATTTCCTTTAATTCATTTTTAATAACGGTTAATAATCTTTTTTCACTTTCTAAAATCTTTGTGTACGTATCGATTTTTTCTTCTAATTCAGCTGCCTCTTGCTGCAATGAAGTGATATCCGTATTTGTTAAACGATATAACTGTAACGAAACGATTGCTTCTGATTGCGGTTCAGTAAAATCAAATGTTTCCATAAGATTTTCTTTTGCATTTCTTTTATCTTTAGAAGCACGGATGGTTGCAATTACTTCATCAAGTATTGAGAGAGCTTTCATTAGACCGTCTACAATATGTTTACGGTCACGTGCTTTTTTCAAATCAAACTCCGTCCGTTTCGTTACAACTTCTTTTTGATGCTCAATATACGCATCTAAAAGTTCTTGTAGGCCCATTAATTTCGGTCTGCGGTTATATATAGCAACCATGTTGAAATTATAAGATACTTGCAGTTCTGTATTTTTGAATAAATAGTTTAAGACGCTGTTTGCATCTGCGTCTTTTTTTAATTCAATTACAATCCGTAAACCAGTGCGATCCGTTTCATCACGAACTTCTGAAATCCCTTCAATTTTGCGGTCAACTCTGAATTCGTCTATTTTCTTCACTAAGTTCGCTTTATTCACTTCATAAGGAATTTCCGTTACAACGATTTGCTGTCTGCCACCGCGCATATCTTCAATAGCAGTCTTTCCTCTGACAATCATCTTTCCTTTTCCGGACTCGTAAGCTTTTTTAATTCCTTCAATGCCTTGAATGATTCCGCCCGTAGGAAAATCAGGACCTTTAATGACCGTCATCAAATCATCTAGTGTACTTTGCGGTTTTTCAATCCGCATGATCGCCCCATCAATAATTTCTCCAAGATTATGAGGGGGAATATCTGTTGCATACCCCGCGGAAATGCCTGTTGAGCCGTTCACTAACAGATTCGGAAATCTAGCCGGTAAAACAGTTGGTTCATTTGCTGTATCATCAAAGTTTGGAATAAATAAAACTGTTTCCTTCTCAATATCATGAAGAAGCTCAGAGGCGATCGGCGATAATCTTGCTTCTGTATACCGCATTGCGGCAGCCGGATCACCGTCGATACTACCATTATTTCCATGCATTTCAATTAACACGTTGCGCAATTTCCAATCTTGGCTCATTCTAACCATTGCTTCATAAACAGATGAATCACCGTGCGGGTGGTAATTCCCGATTACATTACCGACCGTTTTTGCAGATTTTCGAAAATGCTTTTCTGCCGTATTTCCTTCCATATACATTGCATATAAAATACGGCGTTGAACAGGTTTTAAACCATCTCTAGCATCAGGAAGAGCACGATCTTGAATGATATATTTACTATAACGTCCGAAACGGTCGCCTAAAACCTCTTCTAAAGGCAAATCTTGAAATCGTTCTACCGTTGTCATTCGCTTTGCTCTCCTTCCTCAACCATTAAATTTTCATTTTCCAATATATTACTATCTTCGTCTAAACCAAACGCAACATTGTTTTCAATCCATTTACGTCTCGGTTCAACTTTGTCACCCATAAGGGTTGTAATCCGTCTTTCTGCTCTTGCCGCATCATCTATACGGACGCGAATTAATGTACGTGTTTCTGGATTCATTGTCGTTTCCCAAAGCTGGTCGGCATTCATTTCCCCAAGACCTTTGTATCTTTGTAAAATGTATCCGCGTCCAACCTTTTTAATGGTATCTTGTAATTCGTTTTCCGTCCAAGCATATTCAATGACCTCTTTTTTACCTGAGCCTTTACTAACCTTAAATAAAGGTGGTAAAGCAATGTAGACTTTTCCAGCTTCAATAAGCGGGCGCATATAACGGTAAAAGAACGTTAATAAAAGAACTTGAATATGTGCACCATCTGTATCAGCATCCGTCATAATAATAATTTTGTCATAGTTCACGTCATCTATATTAAAATCTGGCCCTACGCCAGCGCCGATCGTATAAATAATCGTATTAATTTCTTCGTTTTTAAAAATATCTTGGAGTTTTGCCTTTTCCGTATTAATAACTTTTCCGCGTAATGGCAAAACAGCTTGGAAACGGCGGTCGCGCCCTTGCTTAGCTGATCCGCCGGCAGAATCACCCTCTACTAAATACAATTCGTTCCTTTGCGGATTGCGGCTTTGTGCCGGTGTTAATTTACCAGAAAGAATGGTCTCTGATTTTTTTCTTTTTTTACCGCTTCGTGCTTCTTCACGAGCTTTTCTCGCTGCTTCCCTAGCCTGATATGCCTTGATTGCTTTTTTAATTAAATTACTACTAATTTCGGGATTTTCTTCAAAAAAGTATGCTAAATGTTCAGAGACAACTGTATCAACAGCTGAACGTGCTTCGCTTGTACCAAGTTTTCCTTTCGTTTGCCCTTCGAATTGCAGCAATTCTTCTGGTATGCGGACAGAGACAATGGCCGAAATCCCTTCTCGAATGTCTGTACCATCTAAGTTTTTATCTCTTTCTTTTAACAAATGTACTTTCCGTGCATAGTCATTCACGACACGTGTAAAAGCTGCTTTTGCACCAGCCTCATGTGTACCGCCATCTTTCGTCCTTACATTATTGACAAATGAAAGAATGTTTTCTGAGAAGCCATCATTAAATTGGAAGGCAAATTCTACTTCAATGCCGCTAGCTTCACCTTCAATAAAAACGACTGGATGTAAGACATCTTTTTCTTCGTTCAAGTATTGAACAAATGCCTCAATCCCATTTTCATAATGAAAAACATCTGACTGGTCGTAACGTTCATCAATAATTTCAATTTTTAATCCTTTTAATAAAAAGGCTGATTCACGCAAACGTTCGCATAAAGTTTCGTAATTAAATGTCGTGGAACTAAAAATGGTTGGATCCGGTTTAAAATGAAGGGTTGTTCCAGTTTGATTTGTTTTTCCAATCTTTTCTAACGTTGTTGCAGGCTTTCCGCCATTTTCAAATTTCTGTTCATAAACGAAACCATCACGTTTAATTGTGACAACTAACCATTCAGAAAGTGCATTTACAACTGAAGCGCCGACTCCATGCAAACCACCACTCGTTTTATATCCGCCTTGACCAAATTTACCGCCTGCATGCAGCACCGTTAAAATCACTTCAGTTGTCGGTTTTCCTAATTTATGCATCCCTGTAGGCATACCGCGACCATAGTCCGTTACACTTATGCTATTATCTTTATGTATTTTAACAATGATGTGGTTACCGAAACCCGATAACGCCTCATCCACTGAATTATCAACGATTTCATATACAAGATGATGCAAACCTCTAGCGTCAGTTGAACCTATATACATACCTGGTCTCTTTCTAACGGCTTCAAGTCCTTCTAATACTTGTATAGCATCATCATTATATGTGATTGTTTTTTGTTTCTTTGTCACAAACATTCCCCTTTCAATTGCCAAACATCTCTAATGACAGGCGTCAAACAGAGAAATAAGGAACAAACATTCGTTCATTATTATAACATAGGTCATCAAAACGTCTATTACCCATTTTATCGTGAAATCTAAATTTAGCAAATCGCGTTTTTTAAATGATATAAAAAAGCAAGCGTAAAAATGTCAATACGCTTGCTGTTCTTGTAATAAAATTTTATTTCGTTAAAGCGTGTTCAACTTTAATGCAACGATCCATTATGACGGTATAACCTTTGTCTTTCAAAAACTGATAAGCCTCTTCATTTTCAAGCCCTAATTGCGCCCAAAAAACATCTGCATCTATTTGGACAAAGTCTTTCGCAATATCTAGTAAATATTCAGAACGACGAAAAACATCGACAATATCGACATGCCCTTTAATATCTGTTAACCGGGCAACAGCCTTTTCCCCTAATATTTCTGTTGCATTGGGGTTTACAGGAATAATTTCATACCCCGCTTTTTGCATCGCTTCGGCAACCATATAAGAAGTTCTTTCCGGATTATCACTCAAACCAACAACAGCAATTCTTTTTGCTTTCTTTAAAATATCTTTAATTTCTTCTCTGCTCGGGTTGTTAATTGCCATCAATCGATCACCTCACATGTAATATAATGCCCTTTAATCCTTATTTAGCCTATATATAATATTTTAAACTGTTATAAAGTTTAATCAAATCGAATCATATATAACATTTACGGGTACAATCGGCGGGAGTAGCGAGTGAGAGGAACCCCCACAGGCATGAATGCTCAGCTTCCGAAGACGGAAGTTATTCCTTTTATATTGTTTAGCATCCCTGCGGGGCGCTGATTTATTCATTATGCCCCATTAGCTTTTTTAATTTTATTTCAGTGTCTGTATCCTCTACAGGAGTGTAAATGCTGCACCTTAAATCATTATTTCCTTTTACTTCTAAGGAGGTTAGATTAAACAACATTTTTCCAGCTTTTGCATGACGAAATTCAATTAAGACTTCCGGAGCTGAGCTTACCTCACTTTGATTCCATAAATCATGAAATTCAGGATATTTTTTCGCCATTTTTTCAATAAATTGAAGATACCAATTATCTGCTACATATTGCCCGTAGTATGTACGAAAGATTGCAAGAAAACCTTTTACAAAATGCTCCCAATTGACCGCCAAGCTCCTTAATTCTTTCCTCGCAAATAGCAAATAAATAAGATTTCTCCTTCTTTCTCCGATTGCTTCAAAATCAAGAAAGACATTTGCAGCTGCCTGGTTCCAGCCAACAATAAAACAGCGCCGATCTGAAATAATGGTTGGACAATAACGCAACTCCTGTAAAATTTTTTTTAATGAAGGACTAATACTCGTTTCTTGCGCAATTAACCAATCAGATTGTGCCCCTTCTTCCATTGCAAGGGCAGCTAAATATTTGCGCTCATCTATATTTAATCTTAAGGCATTAGAAACTGCATCAAGAACTGATGAAGAGACTTTTATGTCTCTCCCTTGTTCTAGCCACGTGTACCATGTTGTACTAACACCTGCTAACTGTGCCACTTCTTCTCTACGCAAACCCGGAGTCCTTCTTCGCGTCCCTGAAGGCAGTCCTACCATGTGGGGATGCAGTTTAGACCGTTTCATTTTCAAAAAAGCAGACATTTCTTTCAACCTTGTATTTCGATCCATTCTCCTGCCCCTTTCTTTAACTATTAGTTATTATACTATGATAAACAACAACTTGTAATAGGATAAATCACAATTAAAATAATCTTATAAGTACTATCAGGAGGTATTTTTATGAAAAGAGTAGTGATTACGGGAATGGGCGTTATTTCCCCGCTAGGAAATGATACCGCTACATTTTGGAAGAATGTACGTAACGGTAAATCAGGCATTTCGACTATTGATCTATTTGACGTCACTGACAGTAAAACAAAAATCGCAGGAATTGTCCGTGATTTTGATGCTGAAGGTATTTTTGGAAAAAAGGAAGCCCGTAAAATTGATCGTTTTAGTCAGTTTGCTTTAGCAGCCGCTGAGCAAGCTTTAATCGACTCGAACATTAATTTGGATAAAATTGATCGTGAACGTTTAGGTGTATATGTCGGTTCAGGAATTGGCGGGATTCAAACTTTAATTGATCAAGTAAACACGCTAAATGAAAAGGGGCCTAGGAGAGTAAGTCCTAATCTTGTGCCGATGATGATTGCAAATGCAGCTTCAGCACAAATAAGTATAAGATTAGGTGCTCTTGGTCCATCTATGTCTCCTGTTACCGCCTGTTCAATAGGAAATACTTCAATTGGTGAAGCATATCGAGCGATCCAGCATGGAGATGCTGATGTCATGTTTGCTGGCGGTGCAGAAGCAGCGATAACAAAATTATCTTTAGCAAGCTTTGGGAACGCTACTGCTTTATCTACTAATAATGATCAACCGACGAAAGCCAGTCGGCCGTTTGATATAAATAGAGATGGGTTTGTCATGAGCGAGGGTGCCGGTATCATCGTCCTTGAATCACTAGAGCATGCACTCCAAAGAGATGCCAACATATACGGAGAAATGATTGGTTATGGAGCAAGTTCTGATGCCTATCATATGGTCGCTTCACATCCAGAAGGCAATGGGGCTTCACAAGCGATGAATAAAGCACTAAATGATGCAAAGATTGCCGTTCATGAAGTGGATGTAATCAGTGCACATGCAACAAGTACAACAGTAGGAGATATTTCAGAAACGAAAGCAATTAAACATGTGTTTAAAGACCATGCCTACAACATTCCTGTCACTGCAAATAAATCAATGTTTGGTCATATGCTTGGTGCCACTGGAGGGGTTGAAGCGATTGCCTTACTGCAAAGTTTAATAGATCATTTCATTCCGCCAACAATCAATCTAGAACATCCTGATCCACAATGTGATTTAGATTATGTCGCAAATGAAGGAAGACATGCCCAACTGAATATCGGTCTATCTAACTCCTTTGGTTTTGGTGGACATAATGCAGTCATTATTTTAAAAACATTTTCATAATAAAAAAAGCCAGAGCGACTGAATATATTTCAGACGCTCTGGCCTTTTTATTCGTGATGATTTATCGTGAGTGGAATGATTATATTGAACGAAGGTAAAAATGCAGTATCAAGATGTCCTTTTATCTTTTACTTCATCATACATTTTCTCGAGATCTTGAATCGTTAGCTCATATAGTTGTTTATTTTTTAATTTATATATCCCATTTTCAAGTAGCTTATCAATAAAATTCTTTTTTACATTTTCTAATTCTGACACTAAATATCCTCCTTGCGTGTTTATGTATTATTATGTACAATTCGGAAAAAATTATGATACATACTTTATACCCACCCTGTTCCTCATTACACCAATATGCTGTAGAGGTCTTTTTTGTGCAGATGAAATTGAAAAATCCGCGCCCGATAGATGTTGTTCAATTAATAGATTTTCGCTCCAAGTTGCTCGTTTTCTTCGGGCGAATACTGAACCTCCTTTGGCGCTTACGCCTTTGGTGTCTCATCTATTTCGCTTTTCCCGCTGGCGTCTCGCACCTTCCGTTATCGTCAAATACCTGAACATTTTAATGAAAACAGCAATATTAAAAACGCGCCCTATATGCAAGGACGCGTCAATAAAGTTTACATAATTATATTATTGTATCTTCTTTCAACTTTACATTTACCCATTCACGTACACTATTAATAAACCAAATACTTGAACAGTTTAATAAATCTTGCTTTGTCAATACTCGTTCTTTTATTTTCCCTTCATGGATAAGCTCCTCACGAAAAGTTCCCGCTAGCAGCCCAGAAGTTATTTTTGGCGTGAAAAATTCATCTTGTATTTCTAGTACTAAATTTCCATTTATAAATTCGGTTAATTCTCCTTTTTTGTTCCATAACACGACATCAAATAAAGATGGTTCTAATTTAGTCTTAAAATGGTTATATACATCCCGATTAGTTGTTTTATGGTACAAAAACGGATGATCCTCATCAATAGGTTCACGTGCCAATGCAACAATAAGTGGTCCATGAAACGGCTTAATTGGTTCTCCAGTAATTGTATGGCTGCCATCTTTTGATACGACTAATCTAACTTTAAAAGTCCCTTTTCGATGATTGTCTGCATAATCCATTAAAGACTTTTTGATATGATCAATACGAACGTGAAAATGAAAATATTGAGCTGAATCATAAAGACGATTCAAGTGTCTATCTAATAACAAATATATGCCATTATCAAGCTTTAAACTTTCTAATAAATCGAATGTTGGACGCTCAACGGTCAATAAGGACGCCTTCGTGACAATTTCATCGTACTCATCCTTTGTTGTTGAATCCCACGTAATTCCGCCGCCCACTCCATACACAGCATGACCATTTTCAGCATCAATCGTAACCGTCCGAATTGGTACATTAAAGACAGCTTCTCCTTGTGGTCGGATATATCCGATCGCCCCACAATATACTTCACGTGGAGAATCTTCAAGCTCAGATATTAAGCGCATTGTACTTATTTTTGGGGCACCTGTAATTGAGCCGCATGGAAAAAGAGCAGAAAAAATATCTGTAATGCTCGTATTCTCTTTTGTCATTGCTGTTATAGTTGAAGTCATTTGTAAAACGGTTGGATATTGTTCAATATCAAAAAGCTTTTCTACTTTTACTGTTCCTGTTTTTGCGATATTCCCCAAATCATTTCGCAATAAATCAACAATCATAATATTTTCTGCACGATTTTTTTCAGAATGGAACAGCCATGTTGCGTTTTCTTCATCTTCCTTGCGAGTTTTCCCTCTAGCTGTTGTCCCCTTCATTGGCTTTGTCGTAATTTTTTTCCCGTCCCAACGGAAAAATAACTCTGGGGATGCCGATAATATGCGATAATCACCAATGTTTAAGTAAGCGCAATAATTAGAGTCTTGGTCTTTCGCAAGTTTTTGATAAAAGCTAAAATCATCGCCTTCAAAATGCGCATGCATACGTGTTGTAAAATTAACTTGGTAAGTATCACCTTGTCGAATCGCTTCTTTTATTTTTAAAATGCCGTCATGGTACTGATCTCCATATATAGATGGCTTCCACTCAGAAACTTTATAACTTCCTTGACTTTCAGTTCTTTCATAAACAGACGACTCTTGAAAAATACCAAACCAAAGTAATGGAAGCTGATGATCAGGACGTACATGATAAGATGCATCAAATGCTGGTGCTGCCTCATAGGAAACATAGCCAGCAGCAAAAAAGCCGTCTGCTACAGCCTCCTGAATTTTCAGCATACATGGCAGTACTTCATCTATTGTATAGGCGACAATTATGTTAGTCGGCTGTGTAAATAAAATAGGTGATTGTTCACCTTTTTCATTCATAAATTCAAAGAGTAGTAATGGATTTCTATGTATCTCTTTAACTGTCATCAACGTCTCTTCCTCTATACTGTAGTCTTGTCTGCATCAAGAAATAAAAAATAAAAAGTTAACATACTTGCTAAAATGATTTAAATTTTTATTATTTAATAGTGCTACTCGCGCTCCCATCTCCTTGCATTTGTAATAACCAAAAATATCATAACATATATAAAAGATTGTAAAATGACAATCATGCAAATTTATTTTTGTTCTTGATGTTGATATTTGACCCTTACAATTTTTGGAATAATGTATTACACTTATATGTGGAATATTTCGGGCTTATTAGGCAGAAAAGTCTTTCTCATTTTAAGTAAGAAATGCTACAATAAGATTACGAAATTACGTTTGAGCGTTAAATGATACGTGCTTTGAAATATCGTTATTTCATAGTATATAAGGAGTTATGCAAATGATTTATATTACGATTATATTAGCTTACCTGCTTGGTTCCATTCCCACAGGTTTAATTGTCGGTAAGCTTTTTTACGGGATAGATATTAGAGAACATGGCAGTGGTAATTTAGGAGCAACCAATACATTTCGAACTTTAGGAAAAAAAGCCGGTATTGTCGTTACAGTTGTGGATATTTTAAAAGGAACGGTTGCAACGCTGCTACCATTATTTTTTGGGATCGAGCATAGCGTACATCCACTCGTGATCGGATTGATTGCTGTTGTTGGGCATATGTTTCCAATTTTTGCTAAGTTTAAAGGTGGAAAGGCAGTTGCTACGTCTGCAGGTGTTATATTAGCATATCAGCCATTATTATTTGTTTTTGTCATTATTGTGTTTCTATTAACACTAAAACTAAGTAAGTATGTATCATTATCTTCCATTATTACAGGGATCTTTGCAGTGCTTTATACGCTAGTTTATATGATTCTGACGCATGACTGGCCTCTTTTTGTAGTAATCTTTGCACTTGTTTCATTTATTGTTTATCGCCATAAAGAAAATATGAAACGGATCAAAAATAAAACTGAACCAAAGGTGAAATGGATTTAGAAATTAGTCCGTCATCTGAATGAAAAATGGGAAAATGAAGGGGGTTCTATCTTTGAATATGTTTATTAGTGATGAAGCGAGAAAATGGTTCGAAGAAGAATTAATGTTAGAACAAGGGGATTCTTTACGTTTTTTTGTTAAATATGGTGGCTGCAGCTCAGTTCAACAAGGTTTTTCACTTGGCATTCATAAAGAAGCTCCGAAAGATCCCACACTTTCTGTAGAAATAAATGGAATTACTTACTTTATCGAACATGTAGATGCTTGGTACTTAGATGACCATGATTTATATGTAAACTATGATCATGATTTAGAAGAACCTGCATATGAATATAAAAAAACATCATAAAAGTCTGGTTTAAAACCAGACTTTTAATTATTTCCTCATATTGATAAATTTTCTTTGGTCGTACAGCCTTCCTTCTTTTTCTAATATTTCACGCTGCTTATCACCTAATAGATCGAAATGACTATAACCATCTTTACGAATATGTATCCATTCTTTCTTTAGCTGATATTTTTCTCCCCATTCTGCTAAACGATTAAGATCATTACACCCTACTTTTGTAACTGATTTTGTATTAGGAAATCGCTCGTCAAGCCAAAAATGAGTCAAAAAAGCAATTTCGCCACGATTTATCGTATTCTTCCATTCCTTCACTTGCTGCTTACTAATGCCAAAAGCCATTAAGTGTTACTCGCTTTGTTGTTTTTTGGCATTTTCATATGCCTGATGCCAATTTGGATAAACTCTTCTTATCGAAATAGGGCGAAAACGATCTTTCGTGACACAAACATGTTTAGATGTTGCAACAATTGCCAGCTCTCCTGCTTCCGTATATATTTCATATCCATATTCAACACGCAAGCCGTCATATTGTTCAACCCATGTTTTTACCGTTGCAGTTTCACCGTAACGCACTGGTTTTTTATAAGAAATTGCAATATCAATGACAGGTGAAATGATACCGTCTTTCTCCATATCAGCATAACGAAAGCCTAGATCTTCAATTAGTTTTGTTCTTCCAACTTCCATCCAGACTAAATAATTCGCATGATAAACAACACCCATTTGGTCTGTTTCAGCATAGCGAACTTCAACTTTTGTTTCAGCAACATGCATGCGCAAACACCTCAATAATATATAATATAATTTATTTTATCATACTTGTTAGCCATTACGCTGTAACGTTGCCTATCCAACTCCCATTAAAGGTGAAATTCTGAGATCACTCATTAAATTGGAGCTTCATATGCTCTCTTTCCCTAGATGCTAAGCCTCTTCAACTACACCCACGCAGTTTTCACCCTCTCCGTTTTTTTCATGCATTAATTAAAAAGGGTTCAGAATGAGACTATTCTGAACCCTTCCTGTTGCCGCCTTGTATCATTTGGCTTTATCTATTAATGATATCCGTTTTCCTTAGCTTGTGCCTCGTCCTTAATTTCACTTTTCATTGCTTTAATACTTTCACGGCGCCGTTCATTTTTTTCTTTTATTTGTTGAATTTGCGTATCATCATTGGCAAACTCAACGGAATCTTCTGCTTTTTCAACATTTTCAATCGTGTTTTGCACCATATTTTGTAATTTTTCTACATTATCACTGCGATCATCAGGTTTTGGTTGATGTGTTGTCATTGTTTAATCCCCCTCTATTTCATTAGCAGTTGCTTATTCACCCTTGGTTTGGATCACTTGTGCATGTTTACCTGAATGGTCTTGCATTTTTTTGCCATTATTTCCAGAAAAGCCTCGAGGTTGAGTACCCAAATGACTTGGTACATAATGTTTACTATCTTTTTTTGGATTGCCCACTTTCATCCCCTCCTTATCAACAGTTTGTCCTGTTGATGAGAGTTTATGAATGGAAAAAAACAGGATTATTCAGCAACTTTAATCTCATGTTTTTTTTCAAATCTTTCCTCAATCCGATTCATTGCTTCAATGTCTTTCATAAGCTCTTGCTTATTTTCTAATACTAAATCTGAAAAAGTTTTCTTATTTAATTTTCTCATTAAATGCCACTCCTCTTTAATTTTTTTACTATTATGGACATTTAAACAAGAAAATATTAATGTTTTCTTAAAATTTTAATATAACGCAAACATTATGATTGTATCCATTTTTCCAATATATCCTTAGTTAATTGACCTTGTTGAATCTGTTTAATTTCTCCTTGCCCATTAATCAAATACGTTGTTGGAACTGTCATTACATTATATACTTCATTAACATCGCCATTTTCATCTAATAATACAGGAAATGTAATTCCCGTATTTTGTATATATCTTTTCACATCAGCTTGCGGATCAATATTTACGGACACGATTTTCACAGTCGAAGGATATTTTTTATACACCTCTTCTAGTAAAGGCATCTCTTTTTTACACGGCGGACACCATGTTGCCCAAAAATTCAAGATAACTTTTTTTCCTTTGAAATCTGATAAATGAATGGTTTCATTATTTAAGTTTTTTAAGGAGAAATCTGGTGCGGTTGTGCCAACTTTTAAATCAGGGCTTTCATCCTGGTCACTTAAAAGAGCTTGGTTATACATTGCTTCAATTTCCTTATTAGATTTTTCTATCTTTGCTTTTTTTTCCGCTGTTTTCTCTGCTTTAATATGTTCTTCATGCTTTACTATAGCTTGTACAATCATGATCACAATTAAAGCAAAAACAATTGCTAAACTCACAATTCTTTTAATCATTTTCATCCTCCATGACGATTATGATTTGTATTATTTTATGTAAGAAAAGAAATAATAGAAGAAAAACAAAGAGTTTTGCATAAAAAAAAGACTGTGATTATGAATCACAGTCTTGAAAAATGTGTGCATGCATAGTTCAAAAACATTAAAAACTTATTTCGATTGGATTTTGTCACGGAGAACCATTTGTAAAATTCCGCCATGACGATAGTAGTCGATTTCAACTTCAGAATCGAAACGTACAAGTACTTCAAATTCTTTTTTGTTACCATCTTCATCAGTAGCAACAACTTTAATGTAATCGCGTGGTCTTACATTCTCATCAATATGAACTTCTAATGTTTCTTTGCCAGTTAAACCAAGTGTTTCAGCACTTTCACCTTTTTTAAATTGAAGTGGAAGAACACCCATTAATACTAGATTTGAGCGGTGAATTCTTTCAAAACTTTCAGCAATTACAGTTTTAATACCAAGAAGGTTTGTACCTTTTGCTGCCCAGTCCCGAGAAGAACCCATACCATAATCTTTACCTGCTAATACAACAAGACCAGTACCGTCTTCTTTGTATTTCATAGCAGCATCATAAATGGATGTTATTTCGTTTGTTGGCCAGTAAGTAGTATAACCACCTTCTGTGCCTGGTGCAATTTGGTTACGTATACGAATATTCGCAAATGTTCCTCTCATCATGACTTCATGGTTACCACGGCGAGAACCGTAAGAGTTGAAGTCACGAGGTTCTACACCTTTAGAACGCAAATATTGACCTGCTGGTGTATCTTTACCGATTGCCCCAGCTGGTGAGATATGGTCAGTTGTTACAGAATCACCAAATTTGCCAATGACACGCAAGTTTGAAAGTGGTTTAACTTCATCTGGATTTGGTGATAAGTTTTCAAAGAACGGTGGATTTTGAATATAAGTAGACTCTTCATCCCAATTGTATAATGGTTCATTGCTTGTTTTAATTTCATTCCAACGTTCATTATCATCAAATACTCTTTCATACTCTTTACGGAATAATTCAGGTGTAACAGCCTGTTTAACCGCTTCATTAATTTCTTCTTGAGATGGCCAAATATCTTTAAGATAAACATCATGGCCTGCGCTATCTTTACCAATTGGATCATTGTTCAAGTCTGTATCCACAGTACCTGCTAAAGCATACGCAACAACAAGCGGAGGTGAAGCTAAATAGTTAGCTTTTACTAACGGATGAATACGTCCTTCAAAGTTACGGTTACCTGAAAGAACAGATGTTACAAGCAGGTCACTATCCGCAACTGCTTTTTCAATTTCTTCTTTTAATGGACCTGAGTTACCGATACAAGTTGTACATCCATAACCAACTAGATTAAAGCCTAATTGTTCTAAATATGGCAACAATCCTGAATCTCTTAAATAACCTGTAACAACTTTTGATCCTGGTGCCAAAGAAGTTTTTACATATTTTGGAACCTCTAATCCTTTTTCAATCGCTTTTTTTGCAAGCAAACCTGCACCTAACATTACATAAGGGTTAGATGTGTTTGTACAGCTTGTAATGGCTGCGATTGCAACAGCACCTGTTTTCATCGTAGCAGTATCGCCATTGTTAAAGTTGACAACTGCTTCTTTATCAATTTCTTTTTGATCTAAGCCAAACCCTTGGTTTCCAGCTGGTGCAGTAAGCGCTTCTTGGAATGCTTTTTGCATTTGAGAAAGTGGAATCAAGTCTTGTGGACGTTTTGGACCAGAAAGATTCGCTTCAATTTCAGATAAGTTAAGTTCAACAACATCTGTATAAATTGGATCTTCATTTTCTGGTGTAAAGAACATATCATTTTCTTTCAAATATTTTTCAACTAATTCAACGTGTTCTTCAGAACGTCCTGTTAAACGTAAGTAAGCTAAAGATTCTTGATCAACTGGGAAGAATCCACAAGTAGCACCATATTCAGGAGCCATGTTTGCAATTGTAGCACGGTCAGCTAATGGTAATGTAGACACACCAGGGCCAAAGAATTCAACAAATTTTCCTACAACACCTTTTTGACGAAGCACTTGAGTTACTTTTAATGCTAAGTCTGTTGCTGTAGCACCGTTTGGAAGCGCACCTGTTAATTTCACGCCAATTACTTCAGGAATTGGGAAGTAAGATGGTTGACCAAGCATTCCAGCTTCTGCTTCAATACCACCAACGCCCCAACCAAGAACACCAATACCATTAATCATCGTTGTATGTGAATCGGTACCAACTAATGTGTCAGGGAATGTTTCAAATTCACCTTCGCTCGTTTCGTTTGCATGAACAACACTTGCCAAGTATTCAAGGTTTACTTGGTGAACAATACCCGTTGCAGGCGGAACTGCACGATAGTTATCAAAAACTTTTTGTGCCCAACTTAAAAATTGATAACGTTCAGCATTGCGTTTAAATTCAAAATCCATGTTCACTTGTAGCGCATCTGGAGTACCATATTTATCTACTTGAACAGAGTGGTCAATTACAAGATCAACTGGAATTTCAGGGTTAATTTTATCTGGATTTCCCCCTAGATCGGCCATTGCTTTACGTAATGATGCAAGGTCAACAACGGCTGGAACCCCAGTGAAGTCTTGTAAAATAACACGTGACGGTTTAAATGGAACTTCTTTATCTTTTACTTCATCTGAACCCCATTTTGCTAAATCTTCTACATGCTCTTTTTTAATGACACGCTCATCTAATTGACGGACAACTGATTCTAGTAACACTTTAATAGAGTATGGTAATTTTGAAACTTTTCCTAGTCCAGCTTCTTCCAATGCTGCTAGGCGATAGTAATGGTAACGTTTCCCTTTTAGTTCAAAAGAAGAACGCGCATGAAATAAATCATGGTTAGCCATTTTATTTCCCCCTTTAAAAACTTTCGTGTTAAAAAATAGTTTAAAAGAAAAGTTTTAACAGTTTTTAATACTTTTCATATTTTCATCATATTACAATAAGCGACATAAGTAAATAACAATAATGTTATTACATTCAATAAGTTTTGTTTATTTCAATATCTTTTTTTCATGAAAATGGATGTATGTTTTCAGTCCATTTATAAACAATAATGATGCAACAAAAAATGTATTTGGAGGAACATATCATTATGAGCAAACAAAAGGCAAATCATTTACGTCCTGGAATGAACGCCGCAAAAGCGCAAGGTAAAGGTGCTGGATATAACGAAGAATTTGGGAATGAACAGCTTTCTGAAAAAGAGAGACAATTTAATAAAAAGAAGAAAAAGAATCAATAAATAAAAAAAGAAATCAGTATGATTTACTGATTTCTTTTTTTATTTCAGTATAATAACCATATTATTATAATCAACTAAAAATTCATATAAAATATTACCAAGTTTCACTTCAGGGATTCTTTTTCTACAGAGTTAAGCGAAAGAATGGCATCTTTAGACTAAATTAAAAAAGCTGGGACAAGGTTTATTAACGAAAGAAAAACCGAATATTGCGCTCCGACCCCTCCCTGGAAATATACTTGCTTTCCACAAGCGGCTGCTGAGCCTCCCACAGAAGTCGATGTATATTTCCGAAACTGATTTGGGCAATGTTCGTCTTAGTTTAGCACTTTTGTCCCAGCCTCTTCGAAGAAAATAAAAAGCATTCTCTTTTTATTATTCTTGATTTACTTGTTGCATAATTTGATTTAATGTTTGCTGATATTCTTCTAATTGTGTTCTTTGAGCTTCACTCGCTACTTCTAATGCATTTTCAACTTGCTGATAAGTCTCATTAATTTCTTCTTTTAACAATTTTAAGTGATGACCGTAGTCTTCTTGATCTTCAACTAAGTTTTTGTATATATCAATCGCCTGATGAAAATCTTGTTGAGCTGCTTGGAATGCCTGTTGCTTATTTTTATGATAGGGCATCAAGATCTCTCCTTTTAGTAAAGAATGCATCTATAGATTATGTAAAAAAATAGGATTTATACAGTATAAAATCCATATGAAATGCACAATTTACAAGAAACGAGGAGGTAAAATAATATGACAAACAAAAATGATGGCAAAGATATGCGGAAAAATGCTCCAAAACAAAGTGGACAGCCTGAACCATTAAGTGGTTCTAAAAAGGTAAAGAATCGTAATCACACTAGACAAAAACATAACTCTAGCCATGACATGTAATGTTTATATCAGTGTGAAATGATATGTTTCACACGTTTTTCACTGAATGAAACGATGAGCCTTTTTATGTTTTAAATATTTAAATAAAGGTTAATGAAACATATAGAAACAAATAATAAATTTAACTATTGGAGGGATTGTCATGTCATTTATTTTTTATTTAATTGTCGGCGGGATTATCGGCTGGCTAGCCGGATTAATATTAGGAAAAAATATTCCCGGCGGCATTATTGGAAATATTATCGCAGGGATCATTGGCGCATGGCTTGGCGGATTGATTATGGGACATTTTGGTCCAGACATTGCCGGAATAGCTATTATTCCAGCATTAATTGGCTCCATTATATTAGTGTTTATCTTAAGTCTCATTTTACGATCTATGCGCCGGGCGTAATCAAGTCGATGATAGTAAATAGACAAGACGTAACAGAGCCATGCTTCTGTTACGTCTTGTCTATTTTACGTTAAAAACTATATTTTTTGTTATACTCATTTTTGTATATATTCATATAATACATTACCTCAAGGACATACTTGTCACTATGATTATAAGAATAAATCGCCTTTTTTAAATGACCATTTGCAGCACCATTTTTTGCTAAATAATTTGCAGCACTAAAAATTGCATCAGCATCATCAAATGGATCGGCTTTTCCATCTCCATCCGCATCTACTCCATAACCGCCATACTTCTTAATTAATGTGGGATTTGTTTTATCCTTTTCTGGAATGTTTCCCTTTCCTTTTCCACTGCATGATGGATGTTTCCATCCAACAAAAGTACAAGGCATAAATTGCATTGGTCCCTCTGCTCCAACTGGAGATACCATTGGATTCATTGTGGAGAATTTAGATTCTACACGATGATGTGCCGCTAAGACGTACCACGGAACACCATATTTTTTTTCAGCTGCTTTGTAAATAGGAATGTATTTTTCAGGAATTGGCTGTGTAAGTTTTTCTTTAATTTGCGTAGCACCTTGATGTGTAATCATGTAAAGTCCAATTACAAGCAGTGGAATGAATAGAATTGCTAGTAACCCTTTTTTTTCTTTCTTCTTTTTTACTGACTTTTTCATTGCGAAATAAATCCCTTCACTTTCCTTACACAAAAACTAATCTTATTATCTATATTACAGAAATAGAGAGCCGAAATCCATATTTGATTTCGACTCTTTTTCATCATGCTCATGAATTTGAATAATGTTCTTTTAATTGCTCGCGCAAAGCTCTTTTTAGAAATTTTCCGACGGATGTTTTCGGAATTTCATCAACAAATAATAAGTCATCAGGAATCCACCAAGATGCAAATTGATTTTTTAAAAAGTTTTTTAAATCCTCCGCTTTTACTTTTTGCTCATAGCCTTGCTTTAGAACGACACAAGCGAGTGGCCTTTCTTGCCACTTTGGGTGTGGTACCGCAATAACCGCTGCTTCAAAAACTGCTTCATGAGACATGAGAGCGTTTTCAATATCGACGGAGGAAATCCATTCGCCACCGCTTTTAATTAAATCTTTTGTTCGATCCGTAATTTTAACATATCCTTCTTGATCTACGACAGCAATATCTCCTGTATAAAGCCAGCCATCTTTAAAAGCATCTGTCGTCCGATCATCTTTGTAATATTGATCAGCGATCCAAGGTCCCCTTAAAATCAGTTCTCCGATCGTCTTTGAATCTCTTGGAACTTCACCATGATCATTAATGACTTTAAGCTCTATTCCCGGAACAACTAGACCTGTTTTACTCCTTGTCTCGATTACTTCTTCTAATGAATAATCCATCATATAGCTTTTCAAAGATGAAATGGCAACAATTGGCGTTGTTTCAGTCATTCCATAGCCAGATATAAAAGGAATACCATATTTTTCTTCAAACGCTTTTATAACCCCTTTAGGCGAAGAAGAACCGCCACTAACGATTAAACGAAGACTGCTTAAATCATAATCTCGCGCTTCCAATTCTTTTAAGACTCCGATCCAAATCGTTGGAACACCCGCAGTAATCGTAACTTTTTCTTGTTCAATCAATTCAGCAATTAGTTTTGGCGTAAAAGAAGGTCCTGGAAGCACAAGTGTAGTACCAAACCATACAGCGGCAAAAGGCAATCCCCACGCATTTACATGAAACATCGGAACTACAGGCATCGCAATATCGCTTTCCTTTATCCCTAAATTGTCTGCCAAACCTAATGCCATACTATGGAGATAAAGTCCTCGATGAGAGTATACAACACCTTTTGGATATCCTGTTGTAGCTGATGTATAGCACATTGCTGCAGGAGCGTATTCATCTAAGTCATGTAAGAAAGGATACTGCTCATCTCCTTCTTCAAGAAACTGCTCATACGAATAGACAGGTGACAATGTTGTGTTTGGTAATGTTTTATCATCCGACATAATAATAAAATGTTGGACAGTTGTTAATCGATCACGGATGTTTTCAATAGTCGGGATTAAGTCAACATCAATCATCAAAATTTTATCTTCTGCATGATTAATCACATAAATTAAATGTTCTTCTGACAACCGAATATTCACCATGTGCAAAATTGCTCCACGGCTAGGTACTGCAAAATAGGCTTCTAGATGACGATGATGATTCCAAGCAAAAGACCCAATTTTATCGCCTTTGTTCATTCCTATTTTTTCAAGAGCACTAGCGAGCCTGCGTGTACGTTTTCCAATTTCTGAATACGGAATTCTTTTAATACCAGTATGTGTCCTCGAAATAACATATTTGTTTGGAAAATATTTTTCTGCTCTTTCCATAAAAGATGATAATAAAAGCGGGGTTTTCATCATAACAATCTTCTCCTTTATCTTCAGATACTAAAGTATATATCTTACAAACCGATTAGATGTTAACGAAAAAACCACGGAATAATAAAAGAAGTTAATACAGCAGTAAAAGCCATGGCCACGCCAGAAATTGCTCCCTGTATTTCTCCTTCTTTCACCGCTTCCCCGGTTCCAATGCCGTGTGAGATCGTGCCTAATGCTAGTCCTCTAGAAATGGGATGATGAATATTCAATAATGATAATAGTTTTAATCCGAACATCGCTCCGAACATACCGGTAATCATAACAAACCCTGCAACTAATACTTGATTTGCGCCAATATTTTTGGCAACTTCAGAAGCAACTGGAACAGTAATTGATTTAATTGTAAGTGCCGCAAGAACATGTTGGGACAGATGAAGCAGTTTTGCCAGAATCACAGCTGAACTAATGGTAACTGTACTCCCTACTATCATCCCGAACAATATAGGTGTTAAGTATTTCAACATCATCGTACGATTCTTATATAACGGAATTGCTAGTGCAACTGTTGCAGGTCCTAAAAAATAGCTCATAATATCTTTTGCAATTTGATAATTTTGATAAGAAATATGACTTACTAATAAAATAAGAATGATTGCCACTGTACTTAAAAAAACCGGAGTTGTAAAAGGAGTTGGATACTTGCGCGTCACTTTTAAAGACAAAAGATAAACGGTTACTGTAACTGCGATGCTATAAAGCGTGATGATGATGGTCATGGTACTCCTCCTTCCCTTTAGAAAGCAGTTGTGACGATATACCTGTTCCAATGATTCCTAAAGCTCCACTTAGCATTAAAATAAACAGCAATATAATGCCACTATGGATAAACGTTGACCCTAATGTCATTAATCCGACAGAAATAGGAATAAAGAAGAATGATAAATGTTTCAGAAGCCATGAGCCACCTGCATCTACCCAGTGTAATTTCACGATGCCTGTCATTAATAATATAAAGAGCAGCACCATACCGACAACATTGCCAGGAATCGGCAAATGTGTCCATCCGACAAACAAATTACCCACTTCGTTTAAAGCCCATAATAACAATAGCTGCATGACAAAAAATACGCCCTTTTTCAACTTTCTTTCCCCTTTATAATATGTTTTATCAATCCCCACTTAACATCATTCGATTTTATAAACGCATATTCCTTTCCAACTAGGCAAAGAAAAATATTTTCTTTCCTTACAAACTGTATATGAAAAAAGACCTTTGAAAATAACAGCCCCCATCATCAACTGATGCTGCAAAGAGTATATCCCCCTTATAAAGGAATGTTTGTAAAATGTCTTTTTAATATGATATTGCATCGAACTTTCCCTTCAGTTATAACTTTGTTTTACTTGGACGATGATGTTTACTCTAAGTTGCTTTCCGCGGGCAATCAGGAAACTTCATCATGCTTGGTCTATTCTCCCACTTCAAATAAAAAGATCAGAGAATAGTATCTCTGATCCTGATCTAATACCTTTGACATAGTTTTTTTAAAACTTAATGACAATTTTCCCACGCGCGTGATGACTTTCACTTAAAGCATGGGCGTCTTTAATTCCTTGCTCTGAAAATGGGAAAACGTGACCAACGATTGCTTTGACATCTCCTGTTTTCAAGAGCTCGCCAATTTCTGCTAGTTGTTTTCCGTTTGGTTCTAACCATAAAAAACCTGCTTTTACACCATACAATTCAGCTTCTTCTGTACTTGGATATGAAGCAATTGACACTAATCTACCATCTTTTTTTAACACTTTATAACTTTTCGATTGAATTTCTCCGCCCATCGTATCATAAACAGCATCATAATTTAATAATACATCCTCAAATGCAGTTGTTCGATAGTCAATCACTTCATCTGCCCCTAAGCTTTTGACAAAATCTTCATTTTCTTTGCTCGCCGTTGTCGCGACATACGCTCCTACATGGTGTGCGAATTGGATCGCTAAGCTCCCAACTCCACCGGCTCCAGCATGGATCAAAACCTTTTCACCAGCTTTTAGTTTTAAAACATCAAATAGTCCTTGCCATGCCGTTAGACCAGCTAACGGAATTGAAGCGGCTTCTACATAACTGATATTTTCTGGTTTTAATGCCAGCTTGTCTTCATCAATCGCAACAAATTCTGCATATGTACCAAATCTTGTCGTATCTGGGCGAGCAAAAACAGCATCTCCCACTTTGAACTTCGTTACAGCCTTTCCTACTTTTTTTATAATCCCTGCGGCATCCCAGCCAAGGATAATAGGAAATTCAAAAGGAAGCATCTCCTTTAAGTAGCCTTCTCTTAATTTCCAATCTATTGGATTAATTGAAGTAGCCTTCATTTCTACTAAAACTTGATGATCTTTTATAATCGGATCTGGAAATTGAACTTCTTGCAAATGTTCCTTTCCCCCATATTGATTAATTACAACAGCTTTCATTTTCAACACCTCATCATTTTCATTTGCTCGTTTATTTTAGCTTATCAAACAAAAACGGACAAAGAATTCGACCTGTAGACTTATTGTTGTCTTCATCGTAAAAACTATGTATCCATCCACAAAATCAATTATTTGTTTTTGAAACATAAAAGAAGGAAATATATCGAATAATAGAAATATGGAGGAGATGGATATGAGCAGAAGAAAACGAAAGCCACTTGTCGCAAGCTCAAGAAATGCACTTGATCAATTCAAAGCAGAGGTCATGAAAAAACAAGGATATGATGTTCCATTAGATCATCCCGATGCCGTCAAATATGAAGTAGCAAAAGAACAGGGAATTCCCCTAAAGAAGGGATATAATGGCAGTCTAACATCAGAACAAGCCGGAAAGGTTGGCGGACCAATAGGTGGCAATATGGTAAAGGAAATGATTCGTATGGCGCAAGAACAACTCAAAAAGCAATAAAGGGGCCTGACCCCTTTATTGCTTTAACGTAATAAAAATAGTATGTAACAGGATCTTAAAAGCAAATAAAAAACTCTGTTATCGACTTCTAACAGAGTTTTGCTTGCAGTTACCAAATAGGAACAAATCGGTCAACTTCATTTAAAATGCTTTCTATTTCTGTTAAAACATCTTCTGTTAATACAACTCCAGATGCTTTCACGTTCTCAGCAATTTGCGATGGACGACTTGCCCCGATAATCGCTGAACTAACACCAGGTTGTCTTAAAATCCAAGCGATTGCTAATTGTGATAATTGTAATCCAAGCTCACTTGATAAATTCTCTAGTCTTTGAATACATGACAACACATCATCACGAAGATAACTTTGAATCCATCTATTAATTTGGTTATTTGCAGCACGGCTATCATTCGGCAATTGTTTTCCCGGTTTGTATTTACCTGTTAGAATTCCTTGTGCCAACGGTGAAAAGACAACTTGTCCAATACCTTCCTTGACGGAAACAGGCAACACTTCTTTCTCAATGTAACGCACGAGCATATTGTAAATCGGCTGATTAGATACAATTGGATGCAGGCGGTATTGTTTCACAATATCAGCAGCTTGTTGAATTTGTTGGGCACTCCATTCACTTACACCATAATAAAGGATTTTTCCTTGCGATACTAGATCATCTAATGCACGTAACGTTTCTTCTACTGGTGTTTCCGTATCAAAACGGTGGCATTGATATAAATCGATATACTCTACGCCAAGTCGTTTTAAACTAGCATCACATTGTTCAATGACCGCTTTTCTTGATAAACCTCTTTGATTTGGTTCATCTCCCATCGGAAAATAAAGTTTCGTTGCTAAAACATAACTAGAGCGTTCGTAATCTTTCAGCGCTTTACCAACAACTTTTTCAGCTTCTCCGCGATTATAAGCATTGGCCGTGTCAAAAAAATTGATGCCTAGTTCATATGCTTGATGTATACAATTGATTGCATTTTCTTGTTCAACTGTTTCACCATATGTTAACCAACTGCCTAATGCAATTTCACTTACCTTTAAACCACTATTCCCTAAACGACGATATTTCAAAGTCAATGACCCCTTTCAATATTCAGGCTGTCTTCTAAAAGATTATTATTTTTAATTAGGTCAAACTATTCTCCTTTGATGAAGACCTACAAAGTTCAAAAAACAACCTTTTAAAATTATTGAAGTTTTAACATGAATTTTGATTTTGTTAACTTCAACATTTCATAAAAAGCCGGTTGGAGCGGAAGGATGCGAGACTCCTGCGGGAAAAGCGAGATTGAAGTGACCCCACAGGCGGAAAGCATCATAGAGCGGAAATCAAAATATTCCTTAAGAAGACAGCCTTTTATTTATCATTTCGCCACTACAAGGAAATTCCCTTCCTAGTATTCCTACGAAGAATGTTCAAACGTAGCCCACAATTAAATTACACAAATTTATATATACGCGCTACCTATTATGCTAAACATATCAATGAATAGTTGACAGAATATTGATATGCTTTTTTCTCAGTATCCTTTTTGTTCATTTCATAGTTTCAATTAGTGAATCTCCGTAATGATAAATAGTTCAGAGGAAAAGTCTTTTGGCTTTTGTTTGTTACGGACATCATGATTATTATTTAATATTAACCCGATATTCATCAGCTCACTCCCGTAATAATGGCCTTCTTTTCCACTTACCGCATATCGTTTATTAGGATGAAGTCCATCTAGTTTAATTCGACGATAACCATCGTTTGGTTTAACAAGAATACGATAATAGCCAACGATTGCCTCACTCTGATTTTCTGAAACAATCATCCATGCACTATGATCATTATCTTTAGGATTTACTAGCCGATAAAATGTTCCTGTGGAAATCAGTCGGCTTTTTTTCTTAAAAAACTCTATTTGTTGTTTGACTTGTTGCTTTTCTGTATCACTCAAAGTTGTCACATCCAATTCATAGCCAAATGTCCCAAAATAGGCAACGTTTGCGCGCGTTTCCAGTGGTGTTATTCTGCCAATTTGATGATTCGGTACAGCAGAAACATGGCTGCCCATTGAATTAATTGGATAAACCAATGATGTTCCGTATTGGATATATAAACGCTCAATCGCATCAGTATCATCACTTGTCCATGTTTGTGGTGCGTAATACAATAGTCCAGGATCAAAACGGCCTCCACCGCTTGCACAAGATTCAAACAGGATTTCCGGAAATCTCTCAATCAATTTTTCATATAATTTATATACCCCTAAAATATAACGATGAAAAAGCTCGCCTTGATGCTTATTTGACAATCCAAGGGAATACGCTTCCGTTATATTACGATTCATATCCCATTTAATATAGGAAATTTGTGCATCATCAATAACTTTGCACATAAGGTTAAAAATCGTTTCCACAACTTCTTCTCTAGAGAAATCTAATACGTACTGATTTCTCCCATGTGACATTGGACGGTTAGGAGTAGAAAGCACCCAGTCAGGATGTCTTTCATATAAACGTGAATCTTTACAAACCATTTCTGGTTCAAACCATAAACCGAACTTCATCCCTAACGCTGTAATCTTTTCTGACAAACCTTTTATTCCATTAGGTAATTTCTCTTTATTGACATACCAATCACCTAACGAACTTTTTGCATTATTTCGTTTTCCAAACCAGCCATCATCTAACACAAATAACTCAATGCCTAATCGTTGTGCTTCTTTTGCAATTTTCAAAATCGAATCTTCAGTAAAATTAAAATACGTCGCTTCCCAGTTATTAATTAAAATCGGCCGATTTTGATCCCGCCAATAGCCGCGGACTAATCTTTTCCGATACAAATCATGATATGTCTGGCTCATACCATTTAAACCTCGATCAGAATATACCATCACACATTCTGGTGTTTGAAATATTTCCCCCTGTGCAAGCTTCCATTTGAATTGAAATGGATTAATTCCTAGCATTACACGTGTCGTATGAAAAGAATCGACTTCTGCTTGCGCTAAAAAATTCCCGCTATATACTAAACTGAACCCATAAACTTCCCCGCTATGTTCTGTCGTTTCCGGTCTTTTCAGTGCTAGAAATGGGTTAAACTGGTGGCTACTTGCACCCCTTGCACTCGCAATAGATTGCACTCCTTTTGCCAACGGTACTGTCTGAATATGTGCCTCTCGTCCCCAAGCACCATTTAAGTAAACCATTTCATACACATCGTCAGGAAAATCAACACTCGCACTCATTGCTGTATCGATATAAAAAGACTCACGTCCTTCATTCACAAATGTTACGTGACGTGTAATCACATTTCTTCTATTATAAATCGTGTAACTAACGATTAATTTAGCTTGCAATACGTAATCATATAATGTGATTTCTAAAGTATCTGCTTCACTATACTCCTCTACATATGTTGCCGGCAACTGTGTAAGCTTCCGTTTTCCTTGAAACAACCGATAACCAATATATTGAAAATTTGTAACATGACTGCCATTACGATTAATAATAGCGTATGCGGGGGAACGAAAATCGGTTGTTCCATAACTTGGATACTCCTGTTTAATAAATTCAAGCGAGGATGTATCATCATGTTCAAACATATTACATGAAGCGGTATGCGGTTCTCTTTCAATTAAATGTTTGAATGAAGATCGGTGATGTACTTTCTTTCCATAGTAAACCTGCTCAAGTTGTCCACATTTTTCTAGCACTCTAAAAATATAGCTCACCTGATCATTATACAAATGGAATTCTTTATTTTTTTTATTTATTCGAATCGCCAATATTACTCACCACTTTCTATAAGAACTCCAATATGTAAATAATATATATGAAGAAAGAAACATAATAGACATAAAAGATATGATGTTTTTATATAGAGGTGATCAGTTAATGACAGAATTAATAGACGCTTGTTTTTGAGTGATGTGCAGTTTTTCAAAAAGAAAATGGGACAAAGCTCAAAAGTGGTTAGCTAAAGACGAATATTACACAAATTAGCTCTGGAAATATACATAGACTCCTGCAAGAGGCTCACCAGCCGCCTGCGGAAAACAAAGTCGATTTTCGGAGCGGGGTTGGCGCGCAATATTCGAGATTTCTTTCGTTAATTAGACCTTTGTCCCGGCCTCAACTAAAGGATTTCAACCAAACATGCATTATTTTATACTTTCTGATTTTAACGCCAGTGCTTCTTTTCCTGCTTTCAATACTTCTATAATTTTATCAACGTCATAGACGCTTCCTTTCCAGATTCCCCCACTAACAGCTTGTAGTTCAGCCCATAATCTTGTATCATCAGGTAACTGCGCATCAGGTTTTAAATCCGGATGTAATTCTCGACCTGCAAGAACTTTCGCACCTTCCTCAGCTGTTAATGTCTGATTATCTGCTCCTATAAAATTGATACTTCCTTCAAGCTGATTGCGATCAACAATGATTTCAATTATATCACCTGTTCGCAGCCTTCCGATCGGACCTCCGGCCAATGCTTCTGGTCCAACATGACCAATGCAAGCCCCTGTTGACACCCCTGAAAAACGAGCATCTGTTATTAAAGACACATATTTTCCATATGATAAATGTTTCAATGCAGAGGTGATTTGGTATGTCTCTTCCATACCAGTACCTAAAGGGCCGCGGCCAATTAGCACCATAATATCGCCTGCTGCAATGTTTCCATTTTTAATGGCTGAAATGGCCTCTTTTTCAGATGTAAAAACTTTCGCTTTTCCTTTTTGGCGATAGACTCCATCTTCATTTACAACCGCTGGATCAATAGCCGTAGACTTAATAACGGAGCCTTCAGGGGCAATGTTTCCAATTGGGAATGTTACAGTGGACGTTAATCCGCGCGCTTTTGATTGATCCGGATTCATAAGAACATCATCTGGATCGACACCGTCTAGTTCCATGAGCTGCTTTCTCACTGTATAGCGACGTTCTGATGATTCCCACCAATCTAATACATGATCTAATGTTTCGCCTGTTACTGTAAGTACTGAACAATCTAATAAACCAAGTTTGCGAAGGTGAAGCATAACTTCTGGTACTCCCCCTGCCATAAAAGCCCTTATCGTTGGATGATACACCGGTCCATTTGGCAAAACACTGACAAGTCTTGGCACTGTTTTATTTATCCGATTCCAATCATGAACGGATGGTATGTTCCTGCCAGCCGCATGTGCGATAGCAGGGATATGAAGCAACAAGTTTGTTGACCCTCCAAAGGCAGCATGTATGACCATCGCATTTTGGATTGCCTGATCTGTTAAAACGTCTTTCATGCTCATCCCTTTCGATTCCATTGCTAGCACTGCTCTGGCTGACTGTCTTCCCATTTCATCCCAAATAGGTTGACCAGATGGAGCTAAGGCAGAGTGAGGAACTGACATCCCTAACGCTTCAGATACGACTTGAGAGGTTGCAGCTGTACCTAGAAATTGACATCCGCCTCCAGGGGTTGCACATGCTCTACATCCTAAATCAGCAGCCTCTTGTAAAGAAAGCTCATCCTGTGCATAACGAACCCCGATCGTCTGAACTTTTCCGGCATCTTCTCCGTAAGTTGCAGGAAGTGTGACACCGCCCGGAACGATAATGCACGGTAAATCGTGCATTGCTGCTAAAGCAATCATCATTGCTGGCAGTCCTTTATCGCATGTCGCTACACCCATTACCGCATGTCGAGTAGGGAGAGATCTTGTCAATCTACGAAGGACCATCGCTGCATCATTACGATAAGGAAGCGAGTCGAACATGCCTGTTGTTCCTTGGGAGCGCCCATCACATGGATCGCTGACATATCCAGCGAATGGTATTCCACCTTTAGTTCTAATTTCTTCTGCTGCGGCACGCATTAATAAACCAATTTCCCAATGTCCTGTATGATAACCGAGAGCGATCGGTGTTCCATCTTCTGCACGAATACCCCCCTGTGTACCGAGAATAAGCACTTGTTTACCTGTTAGTTTTGTTGGCTTCCATCCCATACCAACATTTTGTGATAATCCAAACAGGTTTCCACTTGGAGAATTCATCAACATATGATGTGTGAGCGGTAAAGAGCCGCTAGGTCCAGAAGCATGTGTTTTAATATTGTACAAATCCTTGCGTTCATTATTTTCCATAATGGAAATTAGCTGTTCACTCATTCTTTATCCCTCTTTTACAGATTAGAATCAATATAATGTTCCTTTCTAACAGCACTTTCTCATTTTCTACTTTTGCTTTGAATCAAAACTATTGAAAACAACATAGATTTTATCTATGATGATGTAAGCCTTTTCCATTAACTGTAGACAGAGATTTACCAGATGTAATGTTAGGAAGAAGCATCGTAAGAATAAATCCAACAATTAAGAAACAAATTAATCCATAAATACCGATATTTTGACTGTAGTTGGCAGTTAACCACCCTACGATATATGGACCTAAAAATCCGCCTAAATTCCCAAGTGCATTAATTAAGCCTCGCGTTCTACCAGCTACTTCAGGAGAAAAAAGAAGTGGAGGAATCGTCCAGAATATACTGCTTGCTGACTGTAAAAACACACCGCAGCCAATTAGAAACGCAAAGGATATCCATATATGACTAGTAAACTCAACGGAAAAAAATAAACAAATAGCGAAACAAATCATTGGCAATGCGGTATATAATTTACGATTCATGCTTCTATCAGATAACTGGGCAAAAAGATAAAGACCCACGATTGTCCCGATATAAGGAAAAATAGACAATAGTCCTACATTCCCCATCCCTGTGTGAGTTAATTCTTTTATGATAGTTGGAAGCCAAAGCGAGAAACCATAAATGCCAGTTTGATAGAAAAAGTAAATGAAAATTAATTTCCACGTATTTGCCTTTTTTAAAATGCCAATAAAGGAAGTATTCGTTTGTATTTCTTTTATTTTTTCTTGTTCTTCACGTCTTTTTCTCAATAAATAATCAAGTTCTTCCTTTGAAATCCATTTTGCATCTTCAGGCTTATCATAGATAAAAGGTAACCAAATCACGATTAAAGCGAGTGAGATAATCCCCTCGATAATAAAGACCATCCGCCAATTAGAAAATGTTAAGATCCAACCAGAAAGCGGGCCAGTAATTATGGAAGCGATTGCAATATTCATGATAAAAAAAGCATTGGCACGGCCGCGTTCTTCGTTAGGAAACCAATTACTAATAATCACCAATATCGCTGGCCATATTCCCCCTTCAGCCACGCCTAATAAAAATCGTATCATCAATAATTGAGTTGGTGATTGAACAAAACCAGAAATAACGGCTAATCCACCCCATGCTAAAATAGACCATGCTATAAACCTTTTAGCACTTCCTTTTTCTGCAATCATGCCACCAGGTACTTGCAACACCATATAACCAATAAAAAAGATACCTGCAGCTAATCCCGCTATCGTACTTGTCATCCCTAGATCCTTATCCATTCCTCCAGCAATAGCAAACGCAATGTTCGTACGATCCATGTAAGCAACAATATATACAAGTATCGTAGTCGGAATAATATGAATCCATCTTCCGTTTGGAACTTTTGTCACAAGCATAACCACCTTTCATAATCAACATCAGATGTTTTGAGGCCGATTCGTCCAGTATTCTTTTGCTTATAATTGCTAGCTGACATAAGTTTTAAATATTGAGCAACTCTTATGACAAATAAAGGACAACTAAGGAACATGCCCGGAAAAAATTCCGGGGCAGTCACTTGGCCAATGCATATCGCATTGGAACAACGTAATGAAATTCTTATTTATGGTTTAACAAACACCGTTTTGATTGATGTGAAAAATTCTTTAGCAGCTTCACCTTGTTCACGGGAACCAGAACTTGAATCCTTCATGCCTCCAAAAGGTGCTTGTAATTCTACTCCCGCTGTTTCATAGTTAACACGTACTAATCCCGCGTTGATTTCATCAATAAAATCAAACATATGATCAATATTTTTGGTAAAGATTGATGCACTTAGACCAAATGAAACGTCGTTTGCTAAATGTAATGCTTCCTCAATTGACGTTACCTTCATTAAAGCCAATACCGGTCCAAAGATTTCTTCCTGACCTATCGTCATTTCAGAATGGACATTTTCAAAAATAGTTGGTTCGACATAAAAGCCATTTTCCAAACCTGCATCTTCTGGTCGTTTTCCACCTAATAGCAACGTCGCACCTTCAGATTTTCCTTTTTCAATGTAAGAAAGAACTGTATTTAATTGCGCTTCGCTGACACTTGGTGTAATCTTCGAGTTTGGATCAAGACCATTTCCTACTGTTAATGCTTTTGTTTTTTCAATTAACATACGCTTAAAGTCATCATAAACCTTTTCATGTATAATCACCCTGCTTGTTGCAGTACATTTTTGTCCAGTTGAACTAAATCCACCGCTTATTGTTGCGTCAACTGCCTTTTCAAGATCGGCATCATCCGCAATGATAATAGGATTTTTTCCGCCCATTTCCAACTGATATTTTGCTCCGCGTGCAACTGCTTTTTGTGCAACCTCTTTACCAATCGTGTTTGATCCTGTAAAAGTAATACCGTTAACGTCTGAATGCTCAATAATTCGCCCCCCAACTATTGACCCCTTACCTGTGACAAAATTGACAACGCCTTTTGGTAAACCTGCATCATTTATACATTCAATGATCTTCGCGGCTGTTACTGCAGCCTCACTTGCCGGCTTAATGACGACTGTATTGCCATAAATAAGTGCGGGAGCCATTTTCCAAATTGGAATTGCTACTGGGAAATTCCATGGAGTAATAATCCCAACAACTCCGAGCGGTACCCGGTCTGTATACATTAACGCTCTACTATCTGAAGCCGGGATCACGTCACCTGTTTTTCGCATTCCTTCAGCAGCATAATAGCGCAGAATCGCAATCCCTCTTGCTGTTTCGCCTTTCGCCTCTGCTAAAGGTTTCCCCATTTCCCTCGTCAATGTTTCAGCAATCTCATTCTGACGTTTTTCGATGATCTCAGCGATTTTATACAAATAATTTCCACGAGCAACAGCTCCAAGCTTTCTCCAGTTTTTATACGCTTGTTTCGCCGCTGCTACCGCAAGATTAACATCGTCTTCAGTAGAGTTTTGAATGTAGCCAACAATCTCATTCTTGTTAGCTGGATTAATACTTTTCTGTGCGGTTTGTGAAGAAGATTCTACCCACTCGCCATTAATATAATTTTGATATGTTAATATCTTAGTTTGAACAGTCATATCCTTCTCCCTTTCTATCATTCTAGTCATTTACTTAACAAGCTTTTCATTAACCTGGCTTTTTACAGGATTGTTCAAAGTGCCGATACCTGGTATCTCAATTTCAATTCGATCCCCATCTTGCAAAGTAAAATCATTCGGCGGGACAATACATGTTCCTGTTAATAAAACAGTCCCATCAAAGACAACGTTATCCTTCACAAGATAGCGAACAAGTTCATCGAATTTTCTTTTGAGCTGATTCGTGTTCGCAGAGTCTTCAAATACGAGCGTTTCACCACGGTAAATACGACAAATGATTTGTATTTGATATGGATCAGCAACTGTTTCAGCCAAGCGAATTGCAGGACCTATTGAGCAAGAGTGCCGCCATACTTTTGCTTGCGGTAAATAAAGCGGATTTTCGCCTTCAATGTCGCGGCTACTCATGTCATTTCCAACCGTATAGCCTAAAATATCCCCACTGCCATTTACGACAAGTCCTAACTCCGGCTCTGGAATTTGCCACGTTGAATCACTGCGAAGATACACATCTTGTTCTGGACCAACCGTTCTCTCTTTAGTTGATTTAAAAAAGATTTCCGGTCTTTCTGCATCATATACTTTGTCATAAAAAGTCGGACCGTCTGATTGACCACCTGTTGATTCATAATTCCTCTCGTCCCTGCTTTTTTCATAGGTTACTCCCGCTGCCCATACTTCTTGTGCTTCAATCGGAACAAGAAGACGCAGTTCCTCCAAACTCTTTTCCAGAGGTAAAGAATCGTTTATCACTTCTTCCACTAATGCAGATGGCGTCATATGATGAAGCTTTGCAATTTCCACTACTTCTAAAATATCTTTGTAAGGCAAATCATATATTTGTTGCGATTCTGTAACCGCTCCCAATTGTGGTATGCCTTTATCGTTTACATAGCGAATGATTCTCATAGTATCCCCCTCCATTAGTTCAATAATAATGAACTAAGTTCTTATATTTAAACATACTTTTAACAAATAAATAATAGATATTTTTTCTTACTTTTCTTATTTTATGATTAAATTAGGATTATAGCCCATCTTACTAGAAATGTGATCGCCAACTTCTTTTATCATTGGAATCATATGATCAATCTGTCCCTCAGTCAATTTAGCTGCAGGCATAGACAAACTAATGGCCGCTGCTACTTCCCCAAGATGATTTCGAATTGGAATTGCGATACAGCTAATTCCTGGTTCATTTTCTTCATTATCAATAGCATATCCACGTTCTCGTACGATGCTTAATTCTTTCAGAAAATCTTGTTCGCTTGTAATCGTTTTTTCTGTTTGTTGTTTATAAATATAGCCATCTAGTATCTTATTGAGCTCATGTTCACTTTTGAATGCCACAAGTGCTTTCCCAACAGCACTGCTATGGATAGGAATCCTTCGACCAATGCGAGAATAAACGACGATCGCTGAAGTCCCTTCTACTTTATCAATATATAATCCTTCTTTTCCATCCAAAATGACCAAATGGATGGTGTGACCAGTTTTTCTTGAGAGCTCCAATAAATACTTCTTTGCAATAGAACGAATGTCTAAACGATTGACGACGAGATTTCCTCTTTCGAATAATTTCAAACCAAGTTTATATTTTCCTGTCTCACTATCTTGCTCAATATAGTTATGGTGCTGCAAAGTCTTTAATAGTGCATGTACCGTACTCTTATTCAAATTCATACGGTTGCTTATCTCAGTAATTTTGAGCTCTGTAGTATACTCATCAAATAAATCTAAAATACGAAGTGCTCTATCAATTGATTGAATTAGCGGCATTTAACTCAGTCCTTTTACTGTATGATTCTTGATTATAGTTTATCACTATAAATCATCCTTTTGCTGTATTTATTCCATTTTGGACTGATGATTTTCAATAGACCACTAAAACGCTAACTCTAGTAGTTCTACCTCCTTCATCAAATTATAATGTTCAATATTATAAAACCCTGTTCAATAATAATTATATTATTACAATTTGTCAGAAAAGTCAACATTGTTTATGTTTCGAAATAAATCGTTTTCCTTCTTCTGCCATAGCATTATAAGAAAACCCCATCCCTTAAGAATGGGGTTCAGCATTTTCATCCTGCGATTATGTAGAGGAGGATCATCCTTTATTAATATCTCATTTTGTCCACCTGATGATTCCATTTTTCAAAAGGACGCAGCGCTTCTTCTAATAGCTGATGATGGAATGGGATCGTGCGATTTTTTGGATCTAAGGGAACTTCTTTATAAATGAAATCATCATCAAATTGCACTGAAGCCGCATCCTGCCTTGTTGCCGCAAAATATACTGAATCTAATCGTGCCCAATAAATAGCGCCTAGACACATTGGACAAGGCTCGCAACTCGTGTAGAGTGTACATCCCGACAAATCAAATGTTTGTAATTGTTTGCATGCTTCTCTTATCGCCGTTACTTCCGCATGTGCTGTTGGATCACTGTTGGCTGTTACTCGATTTACGCCAGTAGCAATTAATTCATCTCCCTTAGCAATAACTGCTCCAAATGGCCCTCCTTTTAAAAGTACATTATTCTCAGCTAATTTAATTGCCTGCTGTAAAAACTGTCTATGGATATCCGTCATCTATGCAATTCCCCTTTTGCTCAATGTTATTATTTTTATTATTATGACTTTTATTTATTAAAATAGCAATATTTTAAATTTTTAAAAACACACTAGGAACCTTTAATACAGTATTTTACAAAAAAACAGATTCTAAATGAATCTGTTTTTTTGCGATGTAGAAGAGAAGCCATTCTATTCTATCGCAGCAGCAGTATTTACGGTCTTTGTTTTTAACTTGGAAATTGATTTCTATTTGAGGGGTCTGCTTTACATCTGCTAATTATTCAATTATAGATAAAAAATAAAACATCTTTATGAGGAGAATTAGAAGACTGAAGCAGGGGCTTATTTGTTCCATCTTAAATATAAATATTAAAGAGGCCGGGCCAAAAGTATATTAACGAAAGAAAACCCGAATATTGCGCTCCGGAAATAAACTTCGCTTTCCGCGATGGCTGGTGAGCCTCCCCGTGCCGTGCTCATGCACTGCGGGGTTTCACCGATGCCTATCCTCCCGCAAGAGTCTACGTCTATTTCCAGAGCTGGTTTATGCAATGTTCGTCTTCAGCTAACCACTTTTAAGTTTTCTGCCAGCCCTTTTTACAAATAACCGAACCTTTAACGAGCCTCTAAGAGTTTTGGACAATATTAGAAACTTTTTATCCTAAACGCATCTTAAAGTCTTGATAACCAAATTCGCGGACAACATGACAATCTCCATTTTTATCTTTTACAGCGATGGCTGGTAACGCCATACCATTAAATGTCGTGTTTTTTACCATCGTATAGATCGCCATATCACCGAAAACTAACCGATCTCCACTCTTTAATGGCTGATCAAAGGAGTAATCTCCAATTGTGTCACCTGCAAGACAGGTTTGTCCGCCAAGTCGATACGTAAATGGCTTTTCTCCTACCTCACCTGACCCAAGAAGTGGCGGGCGGTAAGGCATTTCTAACACATCAGGCATATGACATGATGCAGACGTATCAAGAATCGCAATATCCATACCGTTTTGGAGTGTGTCAAGTACAGTTGTTACCAAATAACCTGCATTAAGTGCCACTGCTTCTCCAGGCTCAAGATATACTTCCAATCCATATTTCTCCTGCATTCTTTTAATACATGCTTCTAATAATGGAATGTCATAATCTTCCCTTGTAATATGATGGCCGCCACCAAAGTTAATCCACTCCATTTGTGATAACCATGGTCCGAATTTTTCTTCCACGGCACGAAGCGTTGTTTCTAAATCATCAGCATTCTGTTGACAAAGTGTATGAAAATGTAATCCTGAAATACCTTCAAGTAAATCAGGGCGGAAATGTTCTATTGTTACACCGAATCTAGAACCTGGGGAACATGGATCATAGATAGCATGACCAACTTGAGTAGAACATTCAGGATTGATACGCAATCCTATTTTTTTTCCTGCTTTAAGCACTTTCTCTCTAAATTTCTCCACCTGTGAGAAAGAATTAAAGATAATGTGATCACAAATGGCAATAATTTCATCAATTTCATCATCACGGTAAGCTGGGGAAAAGATATGATTCTCTTTTCCCATCTCCTCGTAACCTAGCCGCGCTTCATACAAGCCGCTTGCAGTCGTACCGCTTAAATATTTCCCGACGAGAGGATACATCGTATACATCGAAAATGCTTTTTGAGCCAAAACGATCTTACATCCTGTCCGCTTCATGACTCCATTTAATATCTGTAAATTTTTCTCCAAAAGACTTTCATCGACGACATAACATGGTGTAGGTAATTCTTCAAATCTCATTTCAGTCAACAAGCTCTGGGTCAAAGCTTTCCTTCCATGGTAGTCCCCATTTGTTCAATGCTTCCATGAATGGGTCTGGATCAAACTCTTCAATATTGTATACGCCTTTATAATCCCATGTTCCTGTCATTAACATCATCGCACCAATCATTGCAGGGACACCTGTTGTATATGCCACTGCTTGAGAACCCACTTCTTTATAACATGCTTCATGATCACATACATTGTATAAATAATATGTTTTATCTTTCCCATCTTTTTTGCCGCGGAAGATACAGCCGATATTTGTCTTACCTTTCGTACGTGGTCCAAGTGAAGAAGGATCTGGTAAAACGGCTTTTAAGAATTGAAGTGGAATAATTTGTTTCCCTTCAAATTCAATTGGCTCAATCGAAGTCATCCCTACATTTTCAAGACATTTTAAATGAGTAAGATAGCTTTGGCCGAATGTCATGAAGAAACGGATACGTTTAATGCCCGGAATATTTAGTGCAAGAGATTCAATTTCTTCGTGATGCAATAAGTACATATCCTTTTCGCCAACTTCAGGGAAATTGTACACACGTTTGATTTCCATTGGCTCAGTTTCAATCCATTTACCATTTTCCCAGTAGCTTCCTTTTGCTGAAACTTCACGGATATTAATTTCAGGATTGAAATTCGTTGCAAAAGGATAGCCATGATCACCTGCATTACAATCAAGAATATCAATATATTCAATTTCATCAAAATGATGTTTCAATGCATATGCAGAAAACACACCTGTTACACCAGGATCAAATCCGCTTCCTAAAAGAGCTGTGATACCAGCTTCTTTGAAACGTTCACGATATTCCCATTGCCATTTGTATTCAAATTTTGCCGTATCTTCTGGCTCGTAGTTTGCTGTATCTAAATAGTTTGTTTTTGTTGCAAGACAAGCGTCCATGATCGTTAAATCCTGATATGGTAATGCTAAGTTCATCACGACATCTGGTTTTACCTTTTCAATTAAAGCAATTAGCTCTTCTACATTATTTGCATCTACTTGTGCAGTTGAAATTTTCGTTTTTCCACCATCTAGTTTTGCTTTTAACTCATCACATTTTGATTTCGTACGGCTTGCGATACAAATCTCCTCAAAAACCTCACTGTTTTGACAACATTTATGGATGGCTACTGAAGCCACCCCACCACAACCGATAATAAGTGCCTTTCCCATTCTCTAATCTCCTCACTATGTAAATTTTCTAACATAAACAACACAACAGGCTAAGAACTTTCTTCTTAGGATGTCTGTAGTATTGTAATATCCTTAAAAAAATGGTTTAAACAATAAAAAAGCAAGTGCAGGACGCAAAATCGCGCATAACACTTGCTTTAGATATAGTCATCAATATTAAAAAAGCATACATACGTAAATTCAAAGACATTATGGAAGAAAGCTCTTTAATATTCAAAATATATCTTCATTAGATAGAGTCTATATAGCAAATAATTACTTTTAGTACTCTTATTGACTGTTTCACAAGTTGATGGTATGCACTGGTTGTAAAGTAACCAACTTATAAAATTTGAGCTTTTAACTCAATCAATAAGGCAACTAAAGTTGCCAATCGGCATTTGACCCGGCTGTCCGTATGGCCATTCCTTCCTTATAAGAAGTGGTCAAAATTATCTGCTTGGAAAGCCCCCTTGATATATTGAATATTAGGTTTCCAATTAATGCTTCTTTATATTATCAGCATATACTAAAAATAGCAAGGCTAAAAATAAAAATTATTTTTCAAACTTCGAAACGGAAACAACTATATTATTTCAGCTAAGTAAGAAAGATGATATTCACGGAGGGCGCTGAAAACCCTTGGCTTTTTAGTTACCGTAGCTACTTTCCCTTATTTTTGATCCATTATTTTCAATATTCTTTTTAGATTTACTGTGAATATAGCCATGCGCTTTGCAGTTCCATGCCTAATAAACCCGAGGATTTTGCCATATGAGTTTTATATCAAAAAAGGATGAATCAGCGGTTTTATGACCTCCTTTTGCATCCTTCTCTTCGGAGCTTTGTAAATGTTCAATATTATCGGTAACCCTTTCTTTAAATGTCCCTTTACTTTTGGATACTCGATAGAGCTTTTTCCTTTTCAATTATGTCAATAAACTCCTGGCAATAAGCAATTTCATCTTCCGAAACATCGGTTGTATTTTTGACATGAAACTTGTTTTTCATAGACACATCTATAACTTTTCTCAGCTTCTTAGAACGGGCCATCAGTATTTCTCTTGGTTTCATTTGGTTGTAGCAAGCTTTTGTAGGTAGCATCTACAATAATGGCTTTACTCTTTATAATTCCTTTCTCAATGGCAATTTCAATGGTTTTATTGATTAACAGACCAAAAGATTTACATCTTTTAAACCCGTTTGAAATTAATATGTTCATTATATCTTTTTAAATTTAGCCTAGGTAAAAAACGTGGTTGATTGCAGTGGAAAGCGAAGGCGCCTGGAGCGGAAATTAACAGCCCAATTTAATATCACAATTTAATTTAAGAGACTTTTTCAGTGTCCTCGCATTCACGCTATCTTTTTGCTAACTGACATCACTAAATGCAAGCCCATGCTGCATTTGGTACATTTGATAATATGTTCCTTTTTGAGCCATTAATGAATCATGACTGCCATGCTCAACGATTTCTCCTCGATCTAACACGATGATTTGATCTGCATTTTTAATCGTGGAAAGACGATGAGCAATAACAAATGTCGTTCGCCCTCTTTTCAATACATCCATTGCACCTTGAATGAGTGCTTCCGTTTCCGTATCAATATTTGATGTTGCTTCATCTAATATTAAAATAGCAGGATTGAATGCTAATGCTCGCGCAAACGATATGAGCTGTCTCTGTCCTGCTGATAACGTACTTCCTTTTTCAATAACTGGTTCATCTATCCCTTTTTCAAGATGTTGCAAAATTTGCTCTGCCCCTACTGCTTTCAGAACGTCCTCTACTTTTTCACGCGTTATCCGCGGATCATTTAAACTGACATTCGTAAAAATTGTCCCTGTAAATAAATATGGGTCTTGAAGTACAATGCCCATATGCTCACGCAATGTTTGTTTCGGTATGTCTTGAATATTGACTCCATCAATACGAATTTCCCCTTTTTGGCAATCATAAAATCGAAACAATACGTTCATAATGGAACTTTTTCCGGAACCACTATGACCGACAAGTGCTATCGTTTCCCCTTGTTTTGCCTCAAAATGAATGTCCTTCAGTACGTATTGATGGTCCTTATAGCCAAAATAAACATGGTCAAAAGTAACATTTCCTTGAAAACGGGGAATCGTTTGCTTGCTCACAGTGATCCCTTCCTGATCAAGCAAATGAAAAACACGTTCACCCGCAACGAGTGCTTGCTCTAAATTGCCAAATTGGTTCACAATATTATTAATTGGATTAAATAAACGATTTATATAATCAATGTAAGCATATAATAATCCAATTGATAATGTCGTTTGGATGCCAATCGCATCGTGGCCAAAATACCAAATAAACACTACAAAAATTAGATTTCTCAATATTCCTACTAGATTATGAGAAGATAAAGAGTTTAAAGTTAACAATTTATTTTGATATTTATAATGGGTGTCGTTCAGCTGCTCAAAGTCATGATAAACTTGTTTTTGGCGCCGAAAGACTTGGATAATACTCATACCTTGTATCGCTTCATTCAGCATCGCATTTAGCTCACTGTTTTTTGAACGAATGATATGGTTGTATTTTTGTGCAAAGATCCGGTAAATTTTCATCCAGACATATAATATCGGCAGTAGCACCAAACAAAACAGAGCCAATTTTGCATCCAATAGAAACATCGCCGTATAAATCCCAGCCATATAAATGATGCCTGTAAGAAAATTTGATAATACTGCTACATAAAGATCGTGGATCGCTTCTGTATCATTCGTAATGCGGGCAACAACTTTTCCTGCGGGCAAATGATCAAAATAAGAGATTGGTAATCTTTGCAGCTGGCTAAACAAATCATTGCGCATTTTTTGAATGATGCGATTTGCAGCTTTTTGAAGATAATAAAACTGACCATATGCTGCTACACCTGACACAATAAATAATAATAGATATACGATAAATCGTTTTAACATATATGGGACTTCAGGCTGGTAAAAATGAAAAATATCTGTAACCGATAATGGTGTCGCTTTATATGATGTCGTTTTTCCATGAAGAGAGACAATAAGTACATGGTTCTTAACAGTCCGTTCTCCCTCCTGCGGTACATCACTGTTCACAAAATAAAAATACTTACCAACTTGTAATATGCTTGCTTTCTTTCCTTCTTTTTCTTCTGCTGTTGCATAGGTCATCCTTTTATATAACTTTCCTTGAAAGTGAACAGCTTGCGATGAATGATTCGTTTCAACCCATCCGTGTTCAATGCCAAGTATATGATGATCAATTAAATTTTTCGCAACGAGCGGACTTAAAACATCCGCACTGACCGAAAGGATTAATGCAATGACCGCTGTTAAAATGATGCCTTTAACATGCAAAGCGTATTGAAATAACCGTTTTGCGACCACTATGCTTGCACCTCCATTTGTCCCGGCAGATGAACTTGTTGGCGATCAAATTGCTGTCTATACCATCCATTGAGCGCAAGCAGCTGTTCATGAGTGCCTTCTTCGATAATGTTGCCGTCATCCAAAACAACAATCCACTGAGCGTGTTCAATCGCAGACAAACGATGGGTCACGATAATCGTCGTTTTATCTGCTCTTTCTTTACGAATATTGCAAATGATCCGCGCCTCTGTTTTGGCATCAACAGCTGATAAGGCATCATCTAGTATGAGCAGCTCTGGATCGACCATTAATGCACGAGCAATGGAAATCCGTTGTTTCTGTCCACCTGAAAGTGACACACCTTTTTCCCCGACTAAAGTGTCAAGTCCATTTGGAAACATTCGAATATCTTTATCTAATGCCGTAAGTTTAATCACTTTTTGAACTTCTTCCTCTGCAGCATCATCAACACCAAATAAAATATTTTCTTTCACTGTTCGTGAAAATAAGAAATGCGATTGAGGGACATAGCCAATCCAGCTGCGAATTTGCTCTTTAGATAACTCATCTATTCTAGTGTTCGCTACCATTACAGTACCTTCACCAAGCGGATATTCCCGCAGCAGTTGTTTAATGAATGTTGTTTTTCCACTCCCAGTTTTTCCTACAACACCAATTGTATCTCCACGGTGAATATGGAGATGGATATGTTTGAGATTCATCGTTTTTGAGCGTGGATACTGAAATGAACTATTTTCAAATGTAATATCACCTAACTTCTTCAACTCTTTTGGTTTCTCTGGATCTTCTACATCTTCACACTCATTCAATGTCTCCTGCACACGGTCCAAAGAGGCATTTCCCCGCTGCATAACATTAATCAGTTCACCGATCGCAAACATTGGCCACGTTAACATCCCTAAAAATACATTAAATGATACTAAATTTCCTAATGTAATCTTTTGATGAAATACCAAATAAGCACCATATGATAAACCGATCGTATAACTTAAACCTGCTACAATTTTAGTTAATGGATTGAAGAGCGCATCGATTTTTGCAACAGTAACATTTTTATGATAAACGTCATCTGTCATCGCTTTAAAAACTGATTCTTCTTTCAATTCCTGATTGTATGCACGGATAACACGAACGCCTTCAACAGACTCTAAAACTCGATCGTTTAATTGACCGAAAGCATCTTGGGCGACCGTATAGCGTTCGTGAATTTTTCCACCTAAATATTTAATGCCGATCGCAAGAATAGGTAATGGCAATATAGAAGCAAATGTTAATTTCCATGACACGAATACTCCCATCGTCATAATAATAGTAAGCATATACATCGTGGAATCTACAAGTGTAAGAATGCCAAATCCCGCTGTCATTGACACCGCTTTTAAATCATTCGTTCCTCTTGCCATTAAATTTCCTGTTCGATTTTTTTCAAAAAATGTCGGTCCCATTTTCAACAAATGATTCATAAGTCGTGAACGCAATGTTTTCTCAACAATGAAAGCACCGCCAAATAAAGCGTACTGCCAAATATACGTAATAAGATAGTTTAATATTGAACCAGTAAGAAAAATAGCGATATACAAGCTAAATAATTTTGCTGATAATTCACCAAGATAAAGTTTATCGATCGTATTGCCAATCATCATCGGGGGAATAACCTCAAAAAAATTACATAGAGACAGCGTAACAATTGCGATGCTATACCTTTTCCAATATTGTTTAAAAAACCAGCGCAATTTCACTAACACACTAAACAAAGGATACTCCTCCTCTTCTTTTGTTTCGATTTATTAGCCCGTTTCGTCATCTGATATGGAAATACAGACAATTAATTTACGCAATGTCATCATCCTTTCATTTATAAAAGCTGTTTTATTATCAAAAAAAGTTGTTTATTTCTACACCGAGTTGCTCGTCTCCCGGAAAATTAGGTAGCACAAAAAAACATAGTGCGCTCTTTATGATGAGTGCACTATGCTTCATAAAAATGCGCAGGATTGTAACCTGCGCTATCATTTCAAACTAAAAGGCAATGTCAAATTAGGCAGGTTACGGTTGTATGAGGTTGTTGCGTTTTTTGAACTACCACTAATCTTCGCATGACACGTAACCACCTTTCAATAATATTAAGAATATTCCCATCTTATCACATCGGGAAATATTCCGTCAATTTGCAATTTGAATTTCATCTGACCACTCAATGATGATGGTGATGATGGTGCTCCCGATCTTTAGCTGGATTTGTAATGACAAATTCCTCTTGTGGGACATAGAAATATTGAATCCAAACACCATCTAAAAACTCTTCACGAGCATCAACAAGGATATCAATGTCCTTATCTGTTTTGACAATTTCATCATGTTCTTTCGGTGTATCTAAAGCAATATCATAATGGGCATGATCCCCATGCATATGTGTAATATAAACTCGGATCATCTTCCCTTCTGCTTCAGGAGTGCTTAATATACTGTTTAATTTTTTAGCTGCATTGCGATTGATCTTTACGTTCATCTTATTACCTCTATTCTATTATTTTGCTTCTTTATTATGCCACGATTGCAGGAAAACACAAAATATCCTGCACAAAAACGATCACATGATGGAACAAAACTGTTTGCATTATACAACTAATTGATTGTATAATACAACTGATTTTGCTGAAACCACAATAACGATGAGAAAGAAAAAGGTTGGATAAAATGGCTGATTATGTAAAAGATACGATTGAAACGATAGAGCATGAAATTGTTGTATTATTACGGAGAGCCGATTTTAAAAGAACATTAGATGGGCGCCAAAAAAGCCTTGATCGCTCAGGATATTTAATTTTGCAGCGACTTTACGAAGATGGTCCAACAACGACGAAAGAGCTTTCAAAGCTTTTTCAATTAAATATTTCAACCGTCAGCAGACAAATTGCCGCCCTTGAGTCAAAAGGATTGATTGCACGAGAAATTGATGAAAAAGACGCTCGTGTTAGCTTTCTTTCAATTACTGAAGATGGTCGCCGTGCCTTTTTACATTCAAAAAAAGAGCGTTATGAGAGTTATACGGAAATATTGGAAGGCTGGACAGATGAAGAGCGTGACATTTTCGCAACGTTACTGACCCGATTAAATCGCAAAATCGAAAAAAGAAGAAAACTGCAATCATAATACATAGGAGGAAAAACATGAATTCATTAAATCTTGATTTTAACAAAACTGCACTCGTCCTAATAGATCTTCAAAAAGGAATTGTCGCATCTCCAGGTGGCGAAGAAGTTGTAGAAAATGCTGTCAAACTTATCGACGTATTTAGAAAAAATAATGGCTTTATTAGTTTCGTACGTGTCGCTTTTCACGATGGAAAGGATGCTCTTTCACCAATCCTTGATCAAGCACCGGCTAAATTTGAACGTCCATCAGATTGGGCAGTTTTAGATTCTCGTCTTGGCGTACAAGAAAATGATTATATTGTTACGAAAAGACAATGGGGTGCTTTTTTTGGAACAGATCTAGATCTTCAATTAAGAAGACGCGGCATTGACACAATTGTCCTCTGCGGAATTGCTACGAATATTGGGGTAGAAAGTACTGCTCGTGAAGCATTCCAATATGGCTATCAACAAATCTTTATTACAGACGCAATGACTACTTTCAGTAAAGAGGAACACGATGCAACGATTCGTTATATTTTCCCAAGAATCGGCAGAATTAGAACGACAGAGGAATTTGTGAATCAGGTGCAACAATGAAAAGCCTAAAACAAAATCGTGCCTTATTTTTAACGGCCATTGCGTCAGGGACAATGCTCAATCCGCTTAATTCATCGATGATTTCCTTGGCATTGCACAGTATTCAAAAAGATTTCCATCTTTCTTTCTCAACAGTGTCGTGGCTTATTTCAGCTTTCTATTTAGCAAGTGCTGTTGCCCAACCAGTCACCGGTAAAATCGGTGACTTAGTGGGCCGCAAAAAAGTCTTTCTAATTGGCCTATTGCTTGTTGCCGTATCTGCCTTTGGGGCACCATTGGCACCAAGTTTTTTCTTTTTAGTTGTCATGCGTTTATTCCAATCTGTCGGAAGCAGCGCCATTTATCCATCTGGTGTAGCACTGATCAGAAATCATATTCACGAAAATCAAGCATCAGCATTGGCCGTCTTATCAATTTTTGCTTCAGCAATGACCGCTCTTGGACCAACAGTTGGTGGACTATTAATCGGCATCGGTAATTGGCCAACGATTTTTACCGTTAACTTCCCTTTTATCGTGATTAGCTTTCTACTTGGATGGTACATGATTCCGAAAGATGAGAAAAAGAAAGACAGCGACTTAAAAAGTATCCTCCATTTAGATTGGTTCGGCATTTTATTATTTTCAATCGGTCTTGTCTTTCTATTATGGTTCTTATTATCACTTGATACCGCCTTTCATATTGTAGCCGGTATGATTGGTATCGTCTTCCTGGTGATTTTTGTATGGCATGAATTAAAAGCAAAAACACCTTTTATCGATATTCATTTTTTGAACCAAAATCGGCCGTTAACAATGGTCTATATTCAATTCATCGTCCTTAATTTATTTAATTATTGTCTATTTTTCGGATTACCGAGTTTTTTCCAAGACAGTATGCATTTAAGCGTGCATGCCAGCGGCTTAATGATGTTATTTATGTCTGGTGCCAGCATCCTTGTTTCCTTATTGACAGGAAAATGGGTCGATAAAGTCGGTGCTGTTAAGCCGATCAAAATTGGTACGTTTACAATGATCCTTGGTGCAATTTTACTCACGCTCTTCTTTGTACATGTACCGATTTGGGCAATGGGCATCATTTTATTTGTTCTCGGCATTGGTTATGGTATTGGCAATGTCGCTCTGCAAGTTGCGATGTTGGACACAACACCTGAAAAAATGGTCGGCACAAGTTCCGGTCTCTTTCAAACTTGCCGCTATTTAGGCTCTATTTTGTCTTCTGTCGTTCTTGGAATGGTGTTTGGAAAAGCAATCACTCCTTCACATTTTGTTACGTTAGGGATTATTTTAATTGTGACAAGTATCATTTCTATGCTGATGAGTATGAGATTTTCAAAATTAACATCTGCTACCCACTTAGCGTAAATACGTTAATTGACAAAAAACCGCGTGGATAATCATCCAAGCGGTTTTTTTATTGAGCAGTAAACATTGTATAAAATATTGGCTCTATTATATTTGTTGGGGTGTGAATAAAATTCAGACATAAAAATACACGTAAACTCCTAAATCCTTTACACTTGAATTGTCGAGAAACAAATG
>NZ_JAAIWK010000024.1 GCF_011008565.1 Heyndrickxia ginsengihumi | reverse complement strand
CAAATCCTACCCCCGCAATCTGGTCCCGTAGTGTAGCGGTTATCACGCCTGCCTGTCACGCAGGAGATCGCGGGTTCGATTCCCGTCGGGACCGCCACCATAATGGCTCGGTAGCTCAGTCGGTAGAGCAAAGGACTGAAAATCCTTGTGTCGGCGGTTCGATTCCGTCCCGAGCCACCATTAAAAAATATAATAATTTCGTTAATGAATTGCAATATGGCGGTTGTGGCGAAGTGGTTAACGCATCGGATTGTGGCTCCGACACTCGTGGGTTCGATTCCCATCATCCGCCCCATTTTGCGGGTGTAGTTTAGTGGTAAAACTACAGCCTTCCAAGCTGTTGTCGTGGGTTCGATTCCCATCACCCGCTCCATTTTAGGGCCTATAGCTCAGCTGGTTAGAGCGCACGCCTGATAAGCGTGAGGTCGATGGTTCAAGTCCATTTAGGCCCATTTTATTCCGCAGTAGCTCAGTGGTAGAGCTATCGGCTGTTAACCGATCGGTCGTAGGTTCGAATCCTACCTGCGGAGCCAATAATGGAGAAGTACTCAAGTGGCTGAAGAGGCGCCCCTGCTAAGGGTGTAGGTCGCGTAAGCGGCGCGAGGGTTCAAATCCCTCCTTCTCCGCCATTTTTTATGGCCCGTTGGTCAAGCGGTTAAGACACCGCCCTTTCACGGCGGTAACACGGGTTCGAATCCCGTACGGGTCATACTAGTAAGGAGTGTACAGAAAACTGTGCACTCCTTTTTATGTTATCTATCAATCTCTTAAGTAGAATAGAAGTGTTTTAATATTGTTTGTTGCCTGTTTTATTCTAACAGCTGTACTATTTAACTTTATATGAATTTGTTAGATGAGATCTTATTACTATGCCCATGTAGATAAAGTTATCCATATGTTAGTAAAATCATCATACGAGCAACATTAAAAGCTTAGTGGATAAAGCGAAGTTATTTGTATATTTAAACTGATCATATCAAAATGATTGGGATTACGAATGAACTCGCATCTATTTTAGAAAACAGAATGGATATAAAATTAAGAAGAAAAGCGGTCAATATTTAAGAGTATTTAATGTTTTACAGTTCAATGGAAAAAGAAAAATCCTCCCAATGATTGAGAGGATATAGTTTAACTGTTAAATAAAGTAATCAATTAAAAAACCAATTGATAATAGAAGTCCAAATATAGTATTTGTTTGTGCTGTAGCCTTCATTGCAGAAACCATTTGAATAGACTCTGTTTTACCGATAAACCCTTTAACTGCATGAATCGGTTTTGGAATACTAATCAAGGTTAATAAAAGCCATGGTGTAACAGTACTTGCAACGATTAACGCGATAATCCAAAGATAGGAAATAGCAAACATAGAAGCTAGTAATATAATGGCTCCTTTTCTGCCAATTAAAATGGCAAGAGTTTTTCTACCATTTTCTTTATCACCTTTAAGATCTCGAATATTATTGGCTAGATTAATGGCACCAATTAAAATCATAACAGGAATAGAAACAAGGATAATTGGTAGTGTAATATCTTTTGTTTGAATAAAAAAGGAAATTAAAATGATGATAACGCCCATAAAGAAACCAGCTAATAATTCCCCAAAAGGTGTATACGCAATCGGAATTGGCCCAGCATTATAAAGATAGGCCGTAAGCATACAGACAGTACCGATAACAGCGATCCACCACGAACTGTTTATACATATATACACGCCTAATAAAATAGAAATAGCAAAAAAAATAAGCGCAAGGTTTAATACTGTTTTTGGTTTAACCCCATTTCTAACAATTGCTCCGCCAATTCCAACTGAATGTTCATTATCTAAACCACGTTTGAAATCGTAATATTCGTTAAACATATTTGTCGCTGCTTGTATTAATAACGAAGCTATTAACATTGCTAGAAAAAGAACGATACTCACATTTGTATTGTTTAAGGCCATTACAGTGCCGAGTATTACAGGTACAAACCCTGCCGTTAAAGTATGTGGTCTTGTTAATTTCCACCACACTTTCCAGCCTTTATCTGCACTAATTGCTGGAGAAGGTTGCAAACTCATAAACATTCTCTCCTTTGATATCAATCTACTAAATATATGACATATTTAGTACATTTAAAGTGTAGGTAATTAATGTGCAAGTGTCAATCAAATTATAATAAGAAAGTAAAGGAAAAAAAGGTATAATAATATGTTCGAGGTGTTTTACTGAATTTATTTGACCATTTAATATATAATATAAAAGGATTCGTTCGTAATATAAAGGAAACTAATAACTAATTAGCACCGTCTTTTTTGGGGGAGATGTTTTTGACTGATTTATATCAAATAAAAAATAGATCAAAATATGAGGTTCTGCTTAAACAATTACCTCAGCATATTTTATTCAGTGTAACAGAAAAAATTCAGAGAACCATTAATCCAGCCATGTTATTTGCAGCAGGATATAAAGATTTTTACGGAAAAAGATTTTATTGGAAAGACCCACAAGATGATTTGATAATTGTTAGCTTTGGGCATGTCCAAACGCTGCAAGCAACGCAGGATGATCAAGATCGTTTTTCATATATAGAAAATGAATGGAATCAAATCATTAATACGGCTATGATCAAAAATGATTATTTGGTTTCAGGGACTGGTCCTCTTATTTTAGGGGGATTTTCTTTTGATCAAAGCACTGTAAAACAAGAATGGGAATCGTTCGCAAACGCGACGTTTCATATTCCGCAAATTATGTTTACTTTTACGCAAGGTGAATTATACTTAACGATAAATTTAATGACGGGTGTTAATGATATTGATACTTTATTATCTGTTGAAGAACACATTCAGAAATTGCTGCAATCAATTGATGCACCGCAGCTTTCTTTACCCAATATCGTCCAAAACAACGAAATTGGGGCAGATCATTGGAAACAGGCTGTTCAGAAAACAATTGACCGCATTCGTAATGGTGAGATAGATAAAGTAGTACTTGCAAGAAAAATGAAGATTGAATTCGATCAACCTATTTTATCTGAACAAGTACTCTATAATTTATTAAAACAACAATATGAAAGTTATATATTTGCATTGGAGGTGGGGAATCAAAGCTTTATTGGTGCATCACCAGAGCGATTAATTCAAAAGGAAAACGAACAAATCTTATCTACATGCTTGGCAGGATCCATAAAAAGAAGCCAAAACTTAGTCGAAGATGAAAAACTGGGACATACTTTACTGCAAGATGAAAAAAATCAAAAAGAACATCATTTCGTTGTTTCAATGATAAAACAGGTGTTACAGCCTTTTTGTAAAGAACTTTCTATTCCAGATTCCCCTACATTGATGAAAATGAGGGATATTCAACATTTGTATACACCTGTTAGAGGAGAAGTTAAGGACAAGCACGAAACGATTTTTAAACTTGTAAAAGCTTTGCACCCAACACCAGCTCTCGGCGGGATTCCGCGCAGAGAAGCAATGGCTACTATTTGTGATGTAGAGAATATGGATAGAGGTTTTTATGGTGCACCGCTTGGTTGGGTAGATTATAAAGGTAATGGTGAATTCTGTGTTGGCATTCGATCAGGTTTACTAAAAGAAAATGAGGCTTATATTTATGCCGGTTGTGGAGTTGTCGGTGACTCAAATTCGGATGAAGAGTTTAAGGAGACGAGCGTGAAGTTTAAACCGATGCTCCGCGCACTAGGAGGAAATGAGTAATGGGACATCAAGAAGTAATGACTACTTATTTAGCAAATTTTATACAACAATTAGTGCATGGAGGAATTAAACATGTTGTAATTAGCCCGGGATCAAGATCAACACCGATTGCAATGTTAATGGTCGAGCATCCAGAACTAAACGTTTATATTGATATAGATGAACGCTCTGCGGCTTTCTTCGCATTGGGGATGGCAAAAGAAACGAGAGAACCTGTTGTCTTGTTGTGCACATCTGGAACAGCAGCTGCCAATTATTATCCCGCTGTCGTAGAAGCAAACATCTCCAGGGTCCCTTTAATTGTATTGACTGCTGATCGTCCGCATGAGTTACGTGATGTTGGAGCGCCACAAGCCATTAACCAAATTCATTTGTATGGTGAACATGTGAAGTGGTTTATGGAGATGCCTTTACCAGAAGATGAAGAAGAAGTGTTGAATTTTGTTCGTCAGTGTGGAGCTCGGGCAGTTGCTACTTCTGCACAAGTCCCCGCCGGACCTGTACATTTAAATTTTCCATTACGTGAACCACTAGTCCCGCTTTTAGAACCATCACCATTTGAAGGCCTAGAAGACCAGCATTTGTTTATTGATGTTATTCGTGGAAAATTAAATATATCAGACAGTCAAGTAGAACAGGTTGTGACACAAGTTGAACAAAAGGAAAAAGGCTTAATCATTTGCGGCCCGATTGATTATCCAGAGCTTAACCAGCATATCGTAGCTTTAAGTGAAAAAACGGGTTATCCAATTATTGCAGACCCACTTTCACAGTTAAGAAGTTGTGGAATATTTAACCCATCTATCATTGATAACTATGATTCTATTTTAAAAGACCAGTCTTTTAATCAATATTTTGTTCCGGAAGTGATCATCCGTTTTGGTGCAATGCCTGTTTCAAAACCATTGACCTTATTATTAAAAAATGCTAAAAACATCATTCATTACATCATCGATGGTGAGAATGGCTGGCGGGACCCAATTAAAAAAGGGACTACGATGGTTCATAGTGATGAAATTGCTTTTTGTCAAAAAATGGATAATCAGTTAAAGGATAGACGTCAAACAAAATGGACAACAATGTGGCAACAATTAAATGAGCAAACAAGAAGTATTGTTGTTAATGCAATGGAAATGGAAAACGCCCTTGATGAGGGTAAGGTCGTGACAGAACTTGTTAAATTTTTACCTGAACATAGCACGATTTTTGTTGGAAACAGTATGCCCATCCGTGATGTTGATACATTTTTCCATGTGAATGGAAGAAACATTCGCATTCTTGCTAACCGTGGTGCGAATGGCATTGATGGTGTTGTATCAAGTGCAATTGGTGCAAGTGTAAATGCTGAAAATGTGTATTTACTCATTGGTGATTTATCATTTTTCCATGATTTTAATGGCCTACTGGCTGCAAAAATGTATCAGTTAAACATTCGTGTTATTTTAATTAATAATAATGGAGGCGGAATTTTTTCATTTTTACCGCAAGCTAAGGAAGCAAAAAACTTCGAGTTGTTATTTGGGACACCAACGAATTTATCATTTGAACATGGAATTGCGATGTATGATGGTCACTATACGAAAGTTCACAATTGGGAGCAGTTTCGCCAAGCTATCGCGGATTCTACTTCCAGCCAAGGAATTCAAGTTATTGAAGTACCAACGAATCGCCAAAAAAATGTAGAATCACACAGGAAAATGTGGAAAAAAGTTTCCCAGGAAATGAATGAATATTTTCGTGGTGAGAAATGATGAACATTAATGGTGTTTATTATCATGTTGAAGTAATAGGTAAAGGAACTCCAGTATTATGCTTGCATGGATTCACCGGAGATGGTAATGCTTGGAAAAAAGTAGCCGATTTATTACAATCACAATACCAAGTCATTTTAGTAGATATTCTTGGCCATGGACAATCGGCCAAACCAACTGATCCAAATCGCTATGATATTGAAAAAGTTGCTCAAGATCTTCATGAAATAGTAAGAAACCTTGGAATAGACCGTGTGAATATAATCGGCTATTCAATGGGGGGACGGTTAGCTATTACTTTTGCTGTACTGTACCCTGAAAAGGTTAAAAGTTTATTGTTGGAAAGCACTTCACCGGGGTTGAAAACTGAAAAAGAGCGTGAAGAACGTCGGGAAAAAGATGGGCAGTTGGCAAATATGATAGAGGAAAAAGGGATTGAAGCATTTGTTTCGTATTGGACAAATATTCCATTGTTTGCATCACAAAAATCGCTTCCTATTCAAAAGCAGGAAGTAATTAGAAAACAAAGACTTGAAAATGATCCAATTGGCTTGGCAAATAGTTTAAGAGGGATGGGAACAGGTGCTCAGCATTCTTGGTGGGACCATCTCAGTCGTTTGTCAATGCCGGTCCTATTAGTAACAGGCTCTTTAGATCAGAAGTTTTGTAAGATTGCTGAAGAGATGAAGCAATCTTTAGCAAATGCTGAACATATGACAGTCTTAAATGTTGGACATGCAATTCATGTGGAAGTTCCCGAAAAGTTTGGTACAATAGTAAAGGGATTTTTAAACAAACGTTACTTTTAAAAAAGGAGGGAATATTCATGGCAGTTGAGTGGAAAACAGAACATGAATACGAAGATATTTTTTACGAATCATACCATGGGATCGCAAAAATTACGATCAATCGCCCGCATGTACATAATGCATTTCGCCCTGAAACAGTAAAAGAACTAATTGATGCATTTTCTCGTGCGCGTGATAATGCAAATATTGGTGTCATTATTTTAACAGGTGCAGGTGGTAAAGCATTTTGTTCTGGAGGAGACCAAAAAGTTCGTGGAAATGGTGGATATGTTGGCAATGATGACCATATTCCTCGTTTAAACGTTCTTGATTTACAACGCTTAATTCGCGTAATTCCAAAACCGGTTATTGCAATGGTTGCGGGTTATGCGATTGGTGGCGGTCATGTACTCCATGTTGTATGTGATTTAACGATTGCAGCGGATAATGCTATCTTTGGACAAACAGGACCAAAAGTAGGTAGTTTTGACGGAGGCTATGGAGCAGGATATTTGGCACGTATTATTGGACATAAAAAAGCGCGTGAGATCTGGTTCTTATGCCGTCAATACAATGCTCAAGAAGCGCTTGACATGGGTCTTGTCAATACCGTTGTACCTCTAGAAAAATTAGAAGAAGAAACGATCAAATGGGCTGAAGAAATACTTGAAAAAAGTCCAATGGCTCTTCGCTTCTTAAAAGCTGCTTTTAATGCAGATTCAGATGGACTAGCTGGTATTCAGCAATTTGCAGGAGATGCTACGCTGCTATACTATACATCAGATGAAGCGAAAGAAGGTCGTGATGCGTTTAAAGAAAAACGCAAACCTGATTTCGGACAATTCCCTCGTTTTCCTTGATGATCAAAAGCTTGATGGTATTGCCATCAAGCTTTTTCATAGTTGTTTTGTATGCATTCATTAACTTTTTACGAATCAGGTGATATGATGGAAACTACTTTACCCAATTTTTTAAAACAAAGAGCTTATTTAACCCCAGATAGACCTGCATTAATGTTTCAAGATGAAATTATAACGTTTGCACAGTTGTATGCCAAAGCGATCGCTGTTAGTGAACAGCTTGCTTCATTAAATATTACTGAAGAAGATACTGTTGCTGTTCTTTTGAAAAATCGTCCACAAACAGTTGTAGTGTTACATGCTTTACAGCAATTGCGTGTTCGTACCGTTTTTCTAAATCATCGTTTAACACCTGTGGAAATGGCGTATCAGCTGCAAGATAGTCAGTCAGTGCTACTTATTTCTGAAGATGAATTTTCACAGGCAACTGAACAAATACACGATCTTGATAAGCATATTTCTATCTTCACGATTAAAGAGCTTTCTTCACTTCCTCACCATTCTTTAGAAATATTAGATGAATTTTCACTAGATGATGTTTGTTCCATCATGTACACATCCGGAACGACAGGCAAACCGAAAGGCGTGCTGCAAACATATGGAAATCATTGGTGGAGCGCGATCGGTTCAAGTTTGAATCTAGGAATTAGAGAAGATGATGTATGGTTATGTGCAGTTCCTTTGTTTCATATTAGTGGACTTTCAATTCTAATGCGGAGTATTTTTTACGGCATGCCAGTATATTTAATGGAAAAGTTTCAAGAGGATGTTGCGGTCAAGCTTTTACAATCAGGAAAAATTACGATTATGTCAGTTGTTACAGCAACGATGCAGCGTATCCTTCATAAACTTCAAGATGAGAAGCTGCATCCAAATGTTCGATGTATGCTATTAGGAGGTGGACCTGCTCCAAGGCCATTACTAGAAGCGTGTGTTGAAAAAGGCATTCCTGTTTTTCAATCGTATGGAATGACAGAAACATCTTCCCAAACGGTTACGCTTGCACCTGAAGACAGTTTGACAAAAATTGGATCGGCCGGAAAACCACTATTTCCTGCACAAATTCGAATTATTCATAATGGAAAGCAATGTAAACCGATGGAGCATGGTGAAATTATTGTAAAGGGACCAAATATTACGATTGGTTATTTAAATCGTGAAGATGCCAATAAAGAAAGCTTCCAGGATGGTTGGTTCCGTACAGGAGATATTGGTTATGTTGATGAGCAAGGCTACTTATATGTCATGGATCGCCGCTCAGATTTAATCATTTCGGGAGGGGAAAATATTTATCCTGCTGAAATTGAAGAGGTTCTAATAAGTCATCCAGATATATGGGAAGCTGGGGTTGTTGGAATGGATGATGAAACATGGGGAAAAGTGCCTGTGGCTTTTATCGTTTCTAATAAACAGATACCAGCTCATGAATTACAGCAATATTGTGAAGGAAAGCTTGCAAAGTATAAGATTCCAAAGAAAGTTTATTTCGTTAGCTCGCTGCCGCGGAATGCATCAAATAAACTATTACGAAGAAAATTATTGGATTTGATTCAATCATGAAGATACAACATGTACACCTATCCATCATTAAGATGCCTTTAAAATCTCCTTTTGCCAATGCGCTTGAAACGGTTACAGAAAGAGAAAGCATCATTCTGGAGGTTATTGACCATGATGGGGTTGCCGGTTACGGTGAGGTTGTTGCCTTTTCGACACCTTGGTATACAGAAGAAACAGTGAAAACTTGTTATCATCTATTAAAGGATGTGCTTATCCCGATTGTGCTGGATAGAGCGATTGAACATCCGAAAGAGATAAGTGAACGATTTCAGGCAGTACGCGGCAATCCTATGGCAAAAGCGGGAATTGAAACAGCTATTTGGGATTTATATGCAAAAAGAAAGAATCTTCCTTTATGGAAATTAATTGGCGGAACTAGAGAAAGTGTTTTATCAGGGGTAGTAGTTGGCACACATGATTCCAAGTCCGCTTTAAACCAAATTGAACAATTTATGCTTGAAGGCTATGATCGTGTAAAAGTAAAAATTAAACCGGGGCATGATTATGATTTCCTCCAGCTCATTCGAACACATTATCCATATCTTTCGTTAATGGCAGATGCAAACTCATCTTATACATTAAATGATTTGCCGTTATTAAAAAGTTTAGATAGATTTAACCTTTTAATGATCGAACAGCCACTCGCAGTCGACGATATTGTTGAGCATGCAGCACTGCAAAAACAAATGCAAACCCCTATTTGTTTAGATGAAAGTATTGTAACGTATCATGATGCTGAAAGTGCCATTCGTCTTGGAAGTATGGGTGTTCTGAATATAAAGATCGGTCGTGTTGGAGGATTATGGAATGCCATTCAGCTTCACAATCTATGTTTAAAGCATAGTATTCCTGTATGGTGTGGAGGGATGATTGAGTTTGGGATTTCACGGGCATTTAATATTGCACTTGCAACATTAGAAGGTTTTACAATTCCAGGAGATATTTCCTCATCAAATAGATTTTGGGAAAAAGATATTATCACACCAGAAGTTCATGTAAGAAAAGGAAAAATTCAAGCTCCGATGCAAGCAGGGATCGGTTTTAACATCAATAAAAAACAATTAATTGCAGCAACTATATATTCTGAAAAGATAGTAAAACGGGGGTTGCAGTGATTTGCTTTCCGAAAGCTTTTTTGGCATCAATAAAAGGGGGTTATTTTAAACCCCTTTTATTGATATATATTAAATGGAGGGTTCCCCTTATTCTTCGGATTGAAATGTTTTACAATCTGTTTCTTTTTGGTCTAGAGCTTGTTTACCGCTATGACTAACGACATAGATTCGATCAGCTGAGCATAAATTACCATCTTCCCAAAAAACACAGTTGCTAACTTCACATAGTACGTCTTTTGCCATTGAACATCACTCCTTTTTAATGATGAATCAATGGTTATTTTGTTCATTCTCTTCATTTTTATAGCGGGAAAAACATCCCATCCATTGTATACTCTGGATTAATGTTTATGTGAAGGCCAATGATCTGGAACGGGATCATAGCCGCCTTCATGAAATGGGTGACATTTTAAAATTCGTCGAATCGTTAAATATCCTCCGCGAAACGCACCAAATCTTTTGACAGCCTCAATGCCATAACTAGAACATGTTGGCTGGAAACGGCAACTAGGTGGTGTAAGTGGAGAAATGATGATTTGGTAAAGTCTTATCAATTTGATCAAAAGAAATTTAAACATAAAACCACCTTATTTTTTCTTCTTAATATTATTTTTTCATTGTAACATGGTTTTCAAACATTTTGCGCATGATATGTTTGATGGCTTTGTAAATGGGTATAAGTAAAGTAGGAGGGTGATTTAAATGGCTGAAAAAAATCAAGTCGTCAACTTAGCAGAGAAGCAGAAACAATTACCAGAGCTTGTAAATAAGCAAGTCGCAAATTGGACAGTTCTATACACAAAATTACACAATTATCATTGGTATGTTAAAGGGCCAGAATTTTTTTCACTCCACGTAAAGCTTGAAGAATTATACAATTTAGCTGATCAATATATCGATGAAATTGCTGAGCGGTTATTGGCAATTAACGGGAAACCTGTTGCAACATTAAAGGAATCATTACAATTAGCTTCAATTGATGAGGCAAAAGGTAATGAAAGCACAGAGGAAATGGTACAAGCTGTTGTCGATGATTTTAAAACAATCATGAAAGAAATTAAACAACTAATAGAAATTTCCGATGACAATCATGACGATGCAACAAGTGATCTGTTTACTGGAATTCGGACTGAGTTGGAAAAAAATATTTGGATGCTAGAAGCATTTCTTGGCAAAAGATAATGATAAAATAATGGGGTGATACATATCACCTCATTTTTATTGCTCAACAATGTATAATAGATGTAAAAACTTAGGAATGATTTCAATGATTTCTTTTAAAGATCTAAATGGTAATCAAGTTACATTAGCTTTTGTAAGTCAAGCATTTTCAATGAAGCCAAAACATGTATTTGTAATATGTAAATATCAGAACAAATGGTTACTTACGAAACACCCGTATCGAGGAATTGAATTTCCTGGAGGAAAGATTGAAAAAGGGGAAACATTGCGTGAAGCAGCCGTTAGAGAAGTATATGAAGAAACAGGCGGATTAATTTCTAATATTGTTTATATCGGTGAGTACTGTGTAGAAGATAAACAGTACGGAACTTTTGTTAAAGCGATTTTTTACGCAGAAATTGAAAAGATAAACGAAAAAAATAATTATTATGAAACAGATGGTCCGCTTCTTGTAAATGGAGACATTTGTGATCATTTGAATGATCGAGAATATAGCTTTTTAATGAAAGACCAAGTTCTAAAGGAATCACTCAAAAGAATTGAATCTATGCAACTTTTAAATAAACAGTAAGGGACTGGCATATGCAGGTCAATCCCTTTCATTATTGACTTTGAGTATGTTGTATCATCAATTTATCGATCTTTCGTTAATTTTTTTTCAAGTAAATCAACAAGTTGGTACATAATGGTAGCGATAATTGCGATAATAATCATTGATAGCATGACAAGGGTGAAATTAAATACTTGGAAACCATAAATAATCATATAACCAAGTCCTTGAGAAGAAACTAAGTATTCCCCAACAATTACGCCAACCCAAGAAAGTCCGACGTTTACTTTTAAAGTGGAGATAATGGTCGGCACGGACGCCGGCAGAACAACTTCGCGAAATACTTGAAAACGGGAGGCCCCGAAAGAATGTAATACTTTAATATAATTCTGATCGACGTCTCGAAATGAAGTATAAATAACGATTGTTGTTACAATAACAGAAATAATGATGCCCATTGCAATAATGGAAGAGTATCCTGGCCCCATTAATACAATTAAAATTGGTCCAAGTGCAACTTTTGGCATTGCATTAAAGATTACTAAATAAGGATCGATAATTTTTGAGAAAAATGGTGACCACCAAAGAATGGCAGCAAGAATCGCACCAAACAACGTACCAAGGACAAAACCCATAACGGTTTCAAATACTGTAATACATAGATGTTTATAAAGAGAACCGTCTACTATTTTTTCAATGAATAAATGCCAGACTTTAGATGGAGAGCTAAAAATAAGCGGGTCTATCCAATGATGGCGACTTGCAATTTCCCAAAACGCGAAAAAGCAGATTAAAATTAATAATTGATAAAATCGTACCCAACGTTTTTCTTTTTTAAGATTGTTAATAAAGTTTCGATGGAGTTGTTCGCTGCTATTCATCTGTTTCAAGAGATTCCAACTCCTTCCAAATTTCGTTAAATAAAAGAGAGTATGCTTCTTTACTTCTTACGGAAAATGGCTTTAATTCCCGTAATTCTTCTGGGACATTAAAGATTTTATGAATTCGTCCGGGTTTTGCAGCTAGTAGGACAATCCGATCGCTCATTGAAATTGCTTCCCCGATATCATGTGTTACAAGAACAGCTGTTTTTTTGAACTGTTTCAATGTATCAAATACTAAATCTTCTAATTTAAGCTTTGTTTGGAAATCAAGAGCTGAAAATGGCTCATCTAAAAGCAGTACTTTTGGTTTTACGGCTAATGTTCTAACGAGTGCAGCTCTTTGGCGCATTCCTCCAGATAATTGCCGCGGGAATTGTTTCTCAACTCCATTTAAACCGATGTCAGCGAGAAGCTGCAACGCATCATGTTTACTTGTTTCATTTAAGAGCTTCATCATTTTTAGACCGAGTAAAATATTTTCTTCAATTGTTTTCCACGGGAATAAATAATCTTGCTGCAGCATATAACCAATTGATGAATGCTGGACGTGCGGACGTTTACCATCAATAGAGATTTCTCCTTCCGTCGGCTGCATAAGCCCTGCAATAATCGATAGCAAAGTCGTTTTTCCACATCCGCTCGGTCCTAGTAATGAGACAAATTCTCCTTCTTCAACCGTAAAAGAAATATGATCAATCGCTTTTGTCACGTGACGTGAAGTAAAATAAGTATGGCTAACATTATTGATGTTTAAAAAGCTCATAAAGGATTCCTGCTATAAAAATTGAAACTTTATAGCAGGACTCACCACCTTTCTATAGTAAAGCTTTTATTTCAATGCGTGTTTGACAATTTTCGTATTGACAAGCTTGTTGTAGTCAACTGGTTTATTCAATTCTCCTGCTTCCATCATAATTTCTTGAATAGTTTTCCAGCCTTGTTTGCTTAAAATTAAATTTTTACTAAATGACCCTTGCTTGCGATAACGTTCGATGGAGGATGCAAGAATCGTTGTCTTTGTATCTTTAAAATATGGTTGCACCGTTTTAGCAATCGTATTTGGATCGGTTTTTTCAATCCATTGATTTGCTCTATAAAGTGCACGCACAAATTTTTCAGCTGCTTGTTCATGACTCTTTAAATAGCTTTGCTTCGCCATAAACGTAGTATAAGGGACTTCCCCAGATTCTGTTCCAAATGATGCCACAATATGGCCTTTTCCTTCCTTTTCAAAAATAGATGCAGTTGGTTCGAATAATTGTACAAAATCACCTGTACCAGAAGTAAAGGCATTTCCAATATTTGCGAAATCAACATTTTGAATAAGTTTTAAATCTTTATGCGGATCGATGCCATGTTTTTTTAGAACATATTCACTAACCATTTGTGGCATCCCGCCTTTTCTTTGCCCTAAAAATGTCGACCCTTTTAATTGATCCCAAGAAAAATGATCAATTTTCTTACGAGAAACTAGAAATGTACCGTCAGTGGCCGTTAATTGTGCAAAATTAATGACGGGATCCGTAGCTGCTTGTTTGTATACATAAATGGATGTCTCGGAACCTACTAGACCGATATCAGCCCCATTAGACAATAATGTTGTCATTGTCTTATCTCCGCCCCATGTCGTTTTTAATTGAATGTCAAGACCTTCATCCTTGAAATACCCTTTTGCTAATGCAACATAGAGCGGTGTATAAAATACAGAACGCGTGACTTCTGCAACCCTTACTTTTTCTAGCGGTTTCTTATCTTTGCTCGCAACATTTCCACAGGCACTTAAACTAAAAGCTATTATGAAAGCAACAAGTAAAGAAAATGTAATTTTTATCCAGCGGGCCATTATTTAACCTCCTTAAATTTTTTGTTTTAGCATATGAGTGTACAAAAAAATGTGTGAATGCCTAGGTGGAAATTCAGAAAATGTCGAAATTGAAAGATAAATAGAAAAATAGATTGACATATATAGAGAGAGGATGTATTATGATTTTGATAATCATTATCATTTAGAAAAGGAAGTGAGAACGGAAGGTGCTGGCAGATAGGTTCTTTCACAGAGGTAAGCTTTATCAATCTGCAATGATCATTGGCCTAATTTTTTTCATCATATCAGGGTTTCTAATTGGAACGAGTCGAACAGCAAAAGCAGATACGGAGACACGTGATGTAACAGTACCATTAAAAAGTGCAAAAGAGGCACTTCAATATGTTCAATCGAATCAATTAAAAAAGGCTGAGGAACGATTTGAAAAAGACAAAGAATGGTGGTTTGCTAATAAGCAAAAAGTAAAAAATTCTTCACTAGATTTAGCACAGCAAATTGATAAGCAAATTGCTGATGTCTCTTTAGCTTTTGTAAATGACGACCAAAAACAGGCAAAGGATAATTTAACTGCATTAACTACCTCTCTTGAAAATTATAAGATTGGCGCATTTACAGATAATCAAGGTCAAACAAAGATGAATTTAAGTATTTACATAACAAAACTAAAAGCAGCAAAAACGTTGATGCAAAATAAAAATTGGACCGCAGCTCAAGCAGCTGTTCAAGATTTACAACAACAATGGCTTGCGGTTGAAGGGGACGTTGTGAGCCAGTCGCAAAAGGTTTATACAGATTCTGAACGCAACTTAGTCGTATTGGACGCTTACATAAAGGATCCAGCAAAACAAGATCGCGCAGCTGATCAAATCAATCAAATGATTGCTGAATTAGAGCCATTAGCAGATGCGCACTATTCTTGGATGGATGCCGCATTAATTCCACTTCGTGAAGGCTTGGAAGCGCTCCTTGTTGTCGGGGCTTTGTTAACTTTTGCGAAAAAAGCAGGTGCTAACAAATCACGCAATTGGATTATCGGCGGTACAGTAGCTGGGTTATTAACAAGTGTGATTGTTGGCAGTATAGTTGTTATTTGGTTATCTGCGGCTGCTTTTGGACAGAACAATACACTAATTAATGGATGGGCAGGCGTAATTGCCAGTGCCATGATGCTTTATGTCAGTTATTGGCTACACAGCAATTCGGATATTGCAAAATGGAATCAATATATTGCGAATAAGAGTAAGCAAGCAATAACTAATGGTAGGATGGTTTCGTTTGCTTTTATTGCTTACTTAGCAATTGTTAGAGAAGGGATGGAAACGGTTATATTTTTAATTGGAATGGCAGGTCGAATGTCTGCTGGGCAAATGACGGTTGGAATAGTGGCAGGTTTTGGTGTGTTAGCCTTAATTGCCTTTTTAATGATTAAAGTCGGCGTTCGTTTACCATTAAAACCCTTCTTCATCATTTCAAGTGCGATTGTGTTTTATTTATGCTTTAAATTTATGGGCTCTGGTATCCACAGTTTGCAACTTGCCGGAGTTATTCCATCAACGGTTAATGATCATTTACCATCGATCAATGCTTTTAGCATTTTTCCTTCTTGGTATAGTACATTACCACAAGCAATCTTTTTAGTTGCAGCAATTTTTGTCGTATTTTACAAACAATTTAGGGGGAAACACATATGAAAATGAAAAAATGGGTTACGACAAGCGTAGCATTATTAACATCTGTAACATTACTTGCTGCTTGTAATTCTAATACGGGAGAAAAGAAAACAGCATCAGCAAATGTCACGAAAACATCCAGCAAAGAAGACAACACTGTAAAAAAAGAAACTGCAAAAATGCAAAAGCAAGTAACGGCTCTGCAAACAGCCATTTCCAAAAAAAATGATGCAGATGTGAAAAAAATTGCGAAGGAGATTAATGATCATTGGCTCGCATATGAAAATAATGTCCGCGATTTATATCCACTAAATTATACAGATGTTGAAAAATATGAAATGCCAATTTTTGAGGCAACGAGTGATAATAAATTGAATTATGATGATCTTGACAAGCAAGCGAAAAGCCTGCAAGGTGCTTTAAAAGATTTACAAAATGCAAAAGAAACAAAGGCAAAAACATCTGTTGTCCTTAATAAAGCGGTTAAGCAATATCAATCATACGTCGAGGATGAAACAAATGCTCTTGTAACAAATACGCAGCAATTTGCGGACGCTGTAAAAAACAATGATATAGAAAAAGCAAAAGATCATTATGCAGCAGCAAGGGTTTACTATGAAAGAATTGAACCAATTGCGGAAAGCTTTGGAGACTTAGACCCTAAAATCGACGCTCGTATTAATGATGTTGATAAAGTATCGGATTGGACTGGATTCCATGAGATTGAACGCTCTATTTGGGAAAAAAATACACTCGAAGGTCAAGGGAAATATGCTGACCAGTTAATGAAGGATGTAAAAGATCTGCAAAATAAAGTAAAAACGCTTAAACTAGAGCCGAAAACGATGGTTGCGGGTTCAATGGAACTATTAAATGAAGCAGCAACGACAAAGATTACAGGCGAGGAAGAACGCTATTCCCATATTGATTTAGTAGATTTAGATGCAAATGTTGAAGGATCGAAAGCAGTATATCAAGCAATTATTCCAGCATTAAATGTTAACCATAAACAATTGGCACAGCAACTGGATAGTCAATTCGTTAAAATTGAAAATACCCTTGCTACTTATAAAAAGAATGATAACTATGTTTCTTATAAATCATTAAGTAAAGAGGATATTCGTAAACTGAGTGATGAATTAAGCCAACTTTCTAACTTAATGTCGCAAACAGCTAAGCTATTCTAGGAAAAGAAGGTGATGGTCGAATGGTAGAAAAAAAATTATCAGAAGACCACAAAAGTGGTGTATCGAGAAGAGAAATGTTAAAAATATCTGCAATTGCTGGAGCAGGGATCGCTGTAGGTGCGAGCGGTCTTGCTTCCATATTAGATGTAACGGATAAGGCAAACGCTAAAAAAATTCAAGTAAACGACAGCCGGATTCCTTTTTACGGAAAACATCAAGCGGGCATTATTACTCCCCAGCAAACTTATATGTATATAGCAAGCTTTAATCTTGATACAGATGAAAAAAGTGAAGTAATCGCTTTGTTTCAGCAATGGACGAAATTTGCAGATCTAATATCGAATGGGCATACTTTTAAAAACTCTGATAACCATTTATTGCCGCCAGATGATACCGGTGAGGCGACTGGTTTGGGAGCATCCCGATTAACAGTTACTTTCGGCGTCGGTCCTACGTTTTTTAAAAAGGGCGGAAAGGATCGATATGGTATTGCTCATAAAAAGCCTAAGCATTTAAAAGAAATTCCCCATATGGCACATGATAGTTTAGACTCTTCTTATTGTGGCGGGGATGTTGTATTGCAAGTGTGTGCTGATGATCAGCAGGTTGCTTTTCACGGCATTCGAAATTTTATTCGTTTGGCGACAGGCACTGCATCGATTAAGTGGCTAGAGGAAGGATTTATTCAAGCACCAAAAAATGAAACACCGCGAAATTTATTTGGATTTAAGGACGGTACAGCAAATAAAGAGCATTTCTCTAAAGAAGGATATAATAATGTAGTGTGGGCAGCAAAAGATGAGCCTGAATGGATGCAAAATGGTTCTTATTTAGGATATCGAAAAATACAAATGCTTATTGAAATTTGGGATCGATCTTCTTTGCAAGATCAAGAAGATACATTTGGCAGAAAAAAAGCATCAGGTGCAGCTTACGGGAAAAAACATGAATTTGATCCTGTAAATGTAAAGAAGATGCCAGCAGATGCACACGTTCGGCTTGCAAAAGAAACAGGACAGCAAATTCATAGACGCGCATATTCATATACGCTTGGAATGGATTCAAAAACAGGAACTGTTAATGCAGGCTTGCTATTTATTTGTTTTACACAAAATCCAGAGAAACAGATGATTCCAATGTTAAAGGTGCTGGGAGAGAAAGATGCATTAAACGAATATACAAAACATATTGGCAGTGCGATGTTTGCTTGTCCAGGGGGTCTAAAACAAGGCATGTATTTTGGGCAAACCATTCTTGAATAGTTCGTAATCGATTTCCCGCTTCCTTTTCTTGAAAAGGGGGCGGGTTTTTTAAGAAGAAAATGAGATAAATCGGTTTATTCAGTTGAAAATTCATGATTTGGGTGGCAACATAGAATAGAAATGAATTATAGATATACTTATAGGTTTATAGTGAAAAAAATATGAGCCATAAGCATACTGTCGATCTAAATGAAATAATTTAGAAGACAGTGAAAATAAAAGGAGTAGTATTATGCAAAACAATCAACCTGTTTTAACAAAAATATCACCTGAATATGATCCATGGGAAGCATATATGGATATTGAAGAATATGGAAAACTTACATTATCTAATATTGAATTCACAACGACGACTTTATGTAATATGCGCTGTGAGCATTGCGCTGTCGGGTATACATTACGGCCGAAAGATCCAAATGCTTTGCCGCTGGAATTGTTACTGAAGAGATTAGATGAAATTGAAACACTGCGCTGTATTAGTATTACAGGCGGAGAGCCAATGCTGTCTACTAAGTCTGTTGAGCAATATGTCCTCCCCTTATTAAAATACGCCCATGAAAGAGGAATACGTACACAGATCAATTCTAATTTGACAATGAATCTTGAAAAGTATGTGCTTATTGCACCGTATTTAGATGTGTTACATATTTCACATAACTGGGGAACAGTGGAGGATTATATTGAAGGTGGATTTGCAAACATGCTCCGCCAGCCAAGCTTTGAACGCGGAGAAAAAATGTTCAATCGTATTGTAGAAAATAGTCGGGCATTATCGGAAATGGGCGTAATGGTATCAGCTGAAACGATGCTAAATAAGCGAACATTACCACATATTGAGCACATTCATAAACAAGTAGTTGAAGAAATGAAATGTGCCCGCCATGAAATTCATCCAATGTATCCGAGTGATTTCGCAGCGAATCTTGAAGTACTAACGTTAGATGAAATTCGTGAGGCGATTCATCATCTATTAGATATTCGTGATGAGGACGTCTGGATGTTATTTGGCACTTTGCCATTTTATCCTTGCAGCACAAATCCGGAAGATCTAAATTTATTGAAAAGACTATATGAAAGCAAAAAGGTAACAGTTCGCAATGATCCAGACGGACGCTCAAGATTAAACGTTAACATTTTTAGTGGTGATGTGATTGTAACAGATTTTGGAGATACACCACCATTAGGTAATATTCAACATGATACCCTCCCAGAAATGTTTCAGAAGTGGCTTCGTTCTTCTATTGCCCAATCATTAAATTGTCATTGCCCTGCTGTTAAATGTCTAGGGCCTAATATTTTAGTGAAAAATGCTTATTATAAAGGTATTGATTTCACTCAAAGAAAAGAAAATATTAGCTAATGTAATAGTGGCTTATTTTTAAGAAAAAGTGCTGTAAATGTAATGACTAATTTGAACAGGTTGCTACGTTTATGTGCAGCCTCGTGATGAAAAGCCATTTAAGTATTTAGCATCGTGAATCAATAGGGGAGTTATTAACTATATAGCTTCCCTTTATTGATTGACGAAAGCTCGTAGATGTTTATTCGGCATTTTCATATGAAATAAGAGCTTAATTTTACATATCATTAATGTCTTGATCATCCTTGTTTGCAGACAATAGATATAGCTAAGAAATAGGTGGATATAATGCAAAATAAACGAAGCAGTCTTATAATAGAGCAACATGTTTTTCCATCTCCAAACCCAAATATTCGTATGTATCTTGTTACTTATTTATCCGCTGGTTTAAAAGTGAAAGGATTACTTGCGGAGCCAAATGATCAAAAATACCATGACGGCTTTTTATATTTGCGCGGTGGGATTAAAAACGTTGGAATGGTAAGACCAGCACGTATCGGACAATTTGCTGCTGAAGGGTTTATCGTTTTTGCCCCTTTTTATCGCGGTAATCGTGGTGGTGAAGGACATGAAGATTTTGGCGGTGATGATCGCGCAGATGCTTATTATGGCTTTGATGTACTTTTGGAACATCCGCGTGTTAAAAATAATGTTCATATTTTTGGATTTTCCCGAGGTGGTATTATGGCATTAAGTACAGCGGTTGCAAGGCCAAAAGCAGCCTCCGTTGTCACATGGGGTGGTGTATCAGACCTTGCCTTAACGTATGAAGAACGAGAAGATTTACGAAGAATGATGAAAAGGGTAGTAGGCGGTTCACCTGCAAAATTTCCTGAACGATATAAGGAAAGAACACCGTTATATCAGCTTGAATTCATGAAATCTCCCGTTTTAATTATTCATGGAGTAAAAGACCAAAATGTATCGTTTGAGCATGCTTTACGTCTTGAAAAAGGGTTAATTGCCCATGAAAAACAAGTGGAAACATGGTATTTTCCTGAGTATACACACTACTTCCCACCTGCTCGCAACCGCCGAATTGTCCGTGATCTATGTAAATGGATGAAACAACATGGTCGGACATGCTAAAATAAAGATAACTAGATGAATTTCGTCAAAGGAGGGCAATTCAAATGGGAATGCCAATAGAGTTACAAACGCTTATTATTACCGAAGGAAAAGCAGAGCGTTTAGAGCAAAATTTATTTGTCTTAAAACAAGCTGGTTATTTCCTGTATCCACTTGACACATCTTTAGAGGTAAGAAAAGCAATAGAAGGCGAATCAACTGGCATTGCTTTTATTAAAAAACTTGAGTGGGAACAAAATACGACAACGATTCGTTACGAACTCGTCTCATTAAATACACCTAATTAAGTAACAGAGCATCTCGTTAGTATGGTCACACTTTACATGTGTTTGACATCACTTTTGAGATGCTCTTATTTAAAATTCTATTTTGTTTTTATAAAAAAAGTTGTTCACTTTCACTGTTCAACAAGATGTTGTTAGAACGAACTGTTGAAACGTCAATCACCTCTTCCTTTTAAAATGGATAATGCAGAATTAAATGTACAAACTTGAATATAGGAGAATGATAAACAAAAGGAGATGAAAGCATTGGATGAGAAACGTGTTTTCGGAACAAAGAAACCTGGGGTACAATATACATCAACATTGAGTACATATGCGGTTATTTTTAATTTGAAGAAAGATCAGGTTGGTATTTTACGGACTGATGAGCATTATGTACTTCCTGGTGGAGAAATGGTGCAAAATGAATCTGATATTGAATGTTTGCAAAGAAAGATTAAAGAGGAAATCGGTGCAAATATTGAAGTTGGATGTCATTTGGGGAATGCGGTAGACTACTACTACTCACCTCGTGACAGCCAATATGTTCGAAACGAAGGAGATTTTTATTTAGGAAAGTTAAGTCGTCAAGAAGAGCATCATAATCATATGTTTGAATGGATGTCCCCAAATGAAGCAATTGAAAAACTATGGTTGGATCACCAAAAATGGGCTGTGCAAGAAGGTGTAAATGTGATGCAGACAAGCTCCTTATTTTAATAGAAATAAATAGGATTTTTTCAACGAAGATCACAATCTGAATGAAATGGGCCGTCTGTTATGCAATAAAGTCATTAGGAAAAAGATGTCACTCTATTTAAATTTTTTCCATCTTATAAAATCAGTTTAAAACCATTGACACAATTAGACAAATTGCGTATGATTTTTACTTGAACGGATACTCTTATCCCGAGCTGGTGGAGGGACGGGCCCAATGAAACCCAGCAACCGGCCTCTAGAAAAGCAATATGGCTTATTCTAGGCAAAGGTGCTAACCTGTGGCAAGGAAACCCCCTTGAACGATAAGAGTGAAAGGCGCGATTCTCAAAGTCTGAACCTTTCCACTCGAGAAGAACGGAAAGGTTTTTGTTATAGACATTTGAATGTCGATTTATCCTATTTATTTACTTGGAATTATCGTTAGCTTCTAAGTCTATAAATAATAAGGGGAATGAGTACCGTTAATATAAAAGAATCTGAATTTGCTCATTACAAAAAAGGAGGAACAGCGGATGTCAAATAAGCGTTATTTATTTACATCAGAATCAGTAACAGAGGGCCATCCAGACAAAATCTGTGACCAAATCTCTGATGCTATCTTGGATGCCATTTTAGAAAAAGATCCAAATGCACGTGTTGCATGTGAAACATCTGTTACAACCGGTCTTGTATTAGTTTCAGGAGAAATTTCTACAAATACGTATGTTGATATTCCTAAAGTTGTACGTAATACGATTAAAGAGATTGGCTACACTCGTGCAAAATATGGTTTTGATGCCGAAACTTGTGCAGTACTAACTTCTATCGACGAGCAGTCTCCTGATATCGCTCAAGGTGTTGATCAAGCGTTGGAAGCACGTGAAGGTCAAATGTCTGAAGAAGAAATTGAGGCAATTGGTGCAGGGGACCAAGGTTTAATGTTCGGTTTCGCATGTAATGAAACAGAGGAATTAATGCCACTGCCAATTTCTCTTGCGCATCGACTAGCTCGCCAAATCGCTAAAATACGTAAAGAAGAAACATTGTCTTATTTACGTCCAGATGCGAAAACGCAAGTAACAGTTGAATATGATGAACATAATAAGCCTGTAAGAATTGATACAATCGTTATTTCAACGCAACATAATCCTGAAGTAACGTTAGAGCAAATCCAACAAGATATGAAAAAATATGTGATTGAACCTGTTGTTCCTCAAGAATTAATTGATGACAGCACGAAATATTTCATTAACCCAACAGGCCGTTTTGTTATTGGCGGTCCGCAAGGTGATGCTGGTTTAACTGGCCGTAAAATTATCGTTGATACTTATGGCGGTTATGCACGTCATGGCGGTGGAGCTTTCTCAGGTAAGGATCCAACAAAAGTAGACCGTTCTGCAGCATATGCAGCTAGATACGTAGCGAAAAACATTGTTGCTGCTGGACTTGCAGAAAAATGTGAAGTACAGCTTGCATATGCGATCGGCGTAGCAAAACCGGTATCAATTTTTGTTGATACATTTGGTACTGGTAAAGTATCTGAAGATCTTTTAATTGAAGCCGTTAATGCAAACTTCGATCTTCGTCCTGCTGGAATCATCAACATGCTGGATTTACGTCGTCCAATTTATAAACAAACAGCAGCATACGGACATTTTGGCCGCAATGATTTGAATGTTCCATGGGAAAAAACAGATAAAGTAGAAGCTTTAAACGAATTTGTAAACAATCATTAATAGGTTATTAAAATAAGAGGTAGTGAATAAGCTCCTCTTATTTTTCTTTTTGATAACAAAATGACTTTTTCTCTGCACAAGCGAGAAAAACATGCTAATATTAAATACGTATTGGACAAATACTGTTGATTTATGACATGAATATTTTTATTTCTACAAAAAACTTGTAAGAAATGTTAATGATCTATTTGTTTTTTTAAGAAAAACTTTTACAATAGATTGTATGGTTAAAATGAAATGACTTTATTAAAGTAGGTGACTTACATAATGTGCGGATTTATTGGATGCGTCCATGATAAAACCATTACATTATCAAATACAGATAGACAATTATTCAAAAATATGAATAATATGATTGAACACCGCGGTCCTGATGACGAAGGTTTCTATGAAGATGAACATATTCAGTTCGGTTTTCGTCGTTTAAGTATTATTGATATTGAAAGTGGGCATCAACCATTAACGTATGAAAATGAACGATATTGGATTATTTTTAACGGTGAAATTTATAACTATGTTGAACTAAGAGAAGAATTGGTTCAAGCAGGTTTAAGTTTTGAAACTTCTTCGGATACAGAAGTTATTATCGCTTTATACAGCCATATTGGAGAAAAGGCTGTAGAAAAGCTGCGCGGAATGTTTGGATTTGTTATTTGGGATAAACAAGAAAAAAAGATTTATGGTGCAAGAGATCCATTCGGTATTAAGCCATTCTTTTATTATCAAGAAGGCGACCGTCTTTTCTTCGGTTCTGAAAAGAAAAGTATTTTATTAGCAATTGACAATCCAGAATTAGATTATGATGCTGTGCAACACTATTTAACTTATCAGTTTGTTCCTGAACCAATGACAATGACTAAAGGAGTTCAAAAGTTAGAACCTGGTCATTACTTCACGAAAAAAATTGGCGGAAAAATGGATATTAAACGCTACTGGAAAGCATCTTTCCATCCAGTTCAAAAATCCGAAGATGCATTTAAAAAAGAAATTCGTGACGTTCTTTATAACTCTGTCCAAGTGCATATGCGCAGTGATGTCCCAGTAGGATCATTCTTATCTGGCGGTATTGATTCATCTATCATTGCTTCCATTGCAAAGGAATTTCATCCGGCAATTAAGACGTTTTCCGTTGGTTTTGAACGTAATGGTTTTAGTGAAATTGATGTTGCGAAAGAGACAGCTGAAAAACTTGGTGTAGAAAATATTAGCTATGTCATTACACCAAAGGAATACATGGAAGAATTGCCTAAAATTATATGGCATTTAGATGATCCATTAGCAGACCCGGCGCTTGTACCGCTGTATTTTGTGTCTCGTGAAGCGCGAAAACATGTAACAGTTGTTTTATCTGGTGAGGGATCAGATGAGCTCTTTGGCGGATATAATATTTATCGTGAACCTCAAGATCTTGAAGTCTTTAATAAAATTCCTAATGTTGGTAAATCTTTATTAAAAGCATTAGCGAAAGTTCTTCCAGAAGGAGTTAAAGGGAAAAGCTTTATCGAACGCGGTGTAACACCGATGGAAGAACGTTATATTGGTAATGCAAAAATGTTCACGGAAGAGGAAAAACGCAAACTGCTTAAACATTATCGTGAAGGTTTAGATTATCGAAATATTACAAAGCCGCTTTACAATGAAACAAGAGGCTATGATCCAGTTGATCGCATGCAGTATATTGACATTCATACTTGGATGCGCGGGGATATTTTATTAAAGGCAGACCGTGTAACGATGGCTCATTCTCTTGAATTGCGCGTTCCATTCCTAGACAAAGAAGTGTTTAGAGTTGCATCGCAAATTCCGACAAGCTTAAAAACAGCTGATCAAACGACGAAATATATTTTACGCAAAGCTGTAGAAGGAATTGTACCTGACCATGTATTAGATCGTAAAAAACTTGGATTCCCTGTTCCAATTAGACACTGGTTAAAAGATGAGATGCATGACTGGGCTGTACAAATTATAAAAGAAAGCCCTACAGATGATCTAATCGATAAGCAATATGTTTTGAAACTGTTAGAAGATCATTGCCAAGGTAAGTTAGATTACAGTCGTAAAATTTGGACAGTTTTAATTTTTATGCTTTGGCATGCTGTTTATGTTGAAGAAAAATATGATTTTCAATCAAAATTTCGCCAACCGTTAGCTGAAACAACATTATAAACAAAAAAAGGGGAAATCTATAGAAAATGATTTCCTCTTTTTTTATGTATTCAATCAAAATCCCAAAAAATGTATCATATAGATGATTGGAGAGACTTATAATATTGAGCTTTTTCAGCGTATTCTCGGACAATTCGTTGCATGTCTTGAATATCTTCATCCGTTAATGGTCGGATGACTTTAGCGGGTCTGCCGAAAGCAAGGGTATACGGGGGAATTACTTTACCTTGTGGTACTAGGCTGCCTGCGCCGATAAATGCTCCCTCGCCAATTTCTGCCCGATCAAGAATAATGGATCCCATCCCAATTAATGCTTTTGGATGGATGATACAGCTATGTAAAATTGCTTGATGTCCAATTGTGACTTCATCTTCAATGATTAACGGATTGTTTGGACTTTGATGAAGAACACAATTGTCCTGAATATTTACTTTATAGCCGATTTTTGTAGGCGCAACATCACCTCGAATGACTGAATTGAACCATACACTCGATTCATCACCAATTTCGACATCACCTGAAATGGTTACATAGTCAGCAATAAAAGCAGATTCAGATATTTTTGGACTTTTTTCATGAAACGGATAAATCATGTGAACCCTCCTAATGATTAAATTATTCTGTATTCTTATTTTAAAGAATTCCGAGTATTTTTAGAAGAAATTGATTGAAATATATCTTTTCTTTTTCGTATTAGAGAATTTTTGGTTAAAATATAATAAGACGGTATAGATTACCATCGTGGCTTGAAGGGAGATAAATTGTATGTGGATATGGCGAGCAGATGAAAATCCAAAGGCTGTTATTGTAATGGTCCATGGAGCAATGGAACATCATGGCCGATACAGCTGGTTAATTGAGATGTGGAGGTCAAATGGATATAACGTTGTCATGGGGGATTTACCTGGACAAGGGATGACTTCAAGATCGCAGCGAGGTTATATCGATGCATTTGATGAATATATTATAGAATTAAAAGAATGGGTACAAGCTGCTTACCAATTTGATTTACCAATTTTTTTACTTGGTCATAGTATGGGGGGTTTAGCTGTAATTCGCTTGCTTCAAGAAGAGCATGTAAAGGTCGCCGGCGTTATTTTGTCCGGGCCATGTTTAGGTCTTGTTGAATACCCAAATAGATGGCTTAGTGCTTTATCAGTTATATTAGATAGAATTGCACCGCGTATTCGTTTTAATAGCCCGTTAACGGTGCAAATGGCTACAAGAAACAGAGAGATTCAAGAAATGGCAGTAAATGACTCTTTATATATTACAAAAATCTCAGTTCGTTGGTATCGCGAACTTATAAAAGCAATGAGGATTGCACATTCAAAAGTATTAGATTTGCCAGATATTCCTTTTCTTGTGATGCAAGGTGGGGATGACCGCATTGTTAAAAAAACAGCTGTAATGAACTGGTTTAACCAAACAACATTATCGGAAAAACTATATAAAGAATGGCCTAAATGCTATCATGAGATCTTCAATGAACCTGAGAGAGAAGATATTTTTATATATACAAAAAATTTCGTTGATAATAGGTTACGCGAGCTCGGTTATATTATTGATTGAGGTGAAATGTATAGATGTCGATACCATCCTATCCAATTCCGTTAATGAATCAAGTTTATCGAAAAGTCATGCCTATCGTACACCGTGAACTTTATCATTGGCGAGAAAAAGCTATGCAAATTCCAAACGTTGAGTTAAGAACACAAGCATTAGCAAGTATCAAAGGTAAGACATTTCATTGTGAGGGAGGATCGATTTTAGCACTGCTTGCGAAAGATAAAAGATGCGAAGCGATTAAGTTTATTGTCGCGTATCAAACAATCAGTGACTATTTAGATAATTTATGTGATCGCAGTACTTCATTGGATCCTTATGATTTTGCCGCTTTACACGAATCCATGAAAGATGCTTTAACAGTAAATTCGGCTATGAAAAATTACTATCGTTTGCGGGAAGATCAAAATGACGGTGGTTATTTACATGCCTTAGTAAAGACATGTCAATCCGTCTTAAGTGAAATCGAACATTATGAGGTCATCAAACCGTATATACTTGAGTTATGTCAATATTATTCGGATTTGCAAGTCCATAAGCATGTATGTGTAGAAGAGCGAGTTGATCGGTTGCAGCACTGGTTCGCTGAGCATAAACAGGGCTTTCCTGATATGGAATGGTATGAGTTTTCGGCTTGTTCTGGATCAACGCTTGGCATCTTTTGTTTAGTATCCTATGCACTAAGAACGGATTTTTGTGCAGAGTATGCTAAAATCATTCGTGACGGTTACTTCCCTTATATTCAAGGACTTCATATTTTATTGGATTATTTCATTGATCAGGATGAGGATATGAAAGGTGGAGACTTGAATTTTTGTTTCTACTACGAAAATGAGGAACAATTATTTAATAGAATGATTCATTTTTTAAAAGAGGCGGATAAGCATACATCGAAATTACCGAATCAGAAATTTCACAAGCTAGTGAATCGCGGGTTACTCGCTGTTTATTTATCGGATGAAAAAGTAAGGAAGCAGCAAGGTGTCTATAAATTATCGCGTAAAATGATCAAATTTGCTGGTTCGATTTGTATGTTCTTTTATATCAATGGAATTACGTATCGGAAAATAAAAGACCTTATTCCTTCCAAAGTTATTAAATCATTAGTTAAGTAAGTTCTTCATTCATGGAGGAATACAATGGAAAAATTAAAACTTAGCATACTAGATCAGTCACCGATTTCTGAAGGGATGTCTGCCGAACAAGCATTACAACATACAGTTGATCTTGTCCAGCATGCAGAACAATGGGGGTATAGCCGCTTTTGGGTTTCTGAACATCATGATTCAGAAACTTTGGCTGGTTCTTCTCCAGAAGTATTAATTGCTCATCTCGCAGCGAAGACTTCCCGTATTCGTATTGGCTCAGGAGGCGTCATGTTGACGCATTATAGTCCGTATAAAGTGGCGGAGAATTTCCGTGTATTAGAGGGGCTAACACCAAATCGCATTGATTTAGGGGTGGGAAGAGCACCTGGCGGAATGCCACGGGCAACGTATGCATTGCACAATGGTGAAAAAAGAAATATTGAAAGCTTTCCTGAACAAATTGATGAACTGTTCATCTATCTTCACGATGCAATAGCCCCTTCTGATAAATTGTACGGTTTAAAAGCAGCACCTGTCATTCAAACGGTTCCTGAGCTATGGCTATTGGGATCAAGCCATTCAAGCGCTTTGCTGGCGGCTGAAAAAGGCTTGCCTTATAACTTTGCGCAATTTATTAATGGTGAAGATGGACCCCAATATTCCCGATATTACAAAGAACGTTTTAAACCATCCTCATATTTAACAAAGCCGAAAAATATGGTTACTGTATTTGTTACTTGTGCAGAAACAGACGAGGAAGCACAGAGAATTAATTCTAGTATAGAACTGGCGATGATTCGCTTAGAACAGGGGATGCCGTCAGCGGGAACGCCTAGTCCTGAAACAGCTATGGCATATTCCTACAGTAAATATGAGTGGGCGCGTGTGTTAGAAAATAGAAAAAGAATGATTATCGGTTCACCGAAAAAGGTAAAAGAAGCGCTTTATGAATTAAGTGAGCAATATGGTACAGACGAAATTATGCTCGTATCGAATATGTATTCTCATTATGATAAATTAAAATCATTTGAATTGATTGCCAAAGAACTTTTGTAAAGAAAGAGCCGGAATGGCTGTAACGAATGTTTACTTACAGCCATCTCCGGCTTTTTAGTCTATTTTCTTTTTTCTATTGCAATGACAAATGGAGGGTTATTTTTTTGATTAATAAATCCATACTGAAGAACATGAGCAACTTGCTGATCCAAATGTTGAACGTATTCTAAAACTTGTTCTTTCTCGATAACGCCCTCTTCATGACCGTGATAAACGACAAGTACGATAATACCTCCAGCTTGCATCATTTGTAAAATTTGTTCAATCGCCATAATTGTTGTATTTGGCTTTGTCGTAATGTTTTTATCACTATGAGGTAAATACCCGAGATTAAATATAGCTCCAGTGATAGTACTATGAGCTGTTTCTGGAATAGAGTCGAGTATTGTTTCATGACCTTTATGAAAAAGTGTTACTCGATGATCTACTTTCTCCGCCTGTAACCGCTTTGTTGTGTTTTGAATGGCGGTTTCTTGAACATCGAAGCCGAAAACATGTCCCGACTCACCGACTAATTTGGCTAGAAATACGGTATCATGCCCATTTCCAACTGTAGCATCAATGACAGAATCTCCTTCTGAAACAGCTTTGTTGATTAAAGAATGGGCAAAGGAGAGAATCGGTTGCATATTCATTGAGAAGCCGCCTCCAATCGCTTATAAAATTTTCCTTGCCAACTATTTCTTCTTTTTAGTTCATGATCAATTGAATTGAGCACTTTCCATTTGTCTACGCTCCACATTGGCCCTACCATTAAATGAATCGGGCCATCTCCTGTAATACGATGAATGATCATTTCAGGTGGTAAAATTTCTAATTGGTCACATACTAACTGTACATAGTCCTCAAAGCTTAGAAATTTTAACATTCCTTTTTCGTATTGTTTGACCATCGGCGTTCCCTTTAACAAATGAAGAAGATGAATTTTGATCCCTTGTACATCCATCTGTGCAACGGTACGGGCAGTTTCCATCATCATGCTAGCGTCTTCTAATGGAAGCCCATTAATTATATGGGTACAAACCCGAATGCCGTGTTTACGAAGTTTATTTACGCCTTCTATGTAGCATTGCAAATCATGTGCACGATTAATGATTTCGGATGTATGCTCATGTATCGTTTGCAAACCGAGTTCAACCCATAGATATGTTCTTTCATTTAGTTCAGCTAAATACTCCACGACATCATCAGGTAAACAATCTGGTCTTGTTGCAATCGAAAGCCCGACAACTCCCTCTTGTTTGAGGACGGCTTCATATTTTTCTCTTAATACAGAAACAGGTGCATGCGTGTTTGTAAAAGCTTGAAAATACGCCATATATTTTCCACTTTTCCACTTGTGATGCATTTTTTCTTTAATTTCATTAAATTGCGTTTCCAAATCATCCGTACGATTTCCAGCAAAATCTCCTGAGCCGGCAGCACTACAAAACGTACAGCCGCCATATGCTACTGTACCGTCGCGGTTTGGACAATCGAAGCCGCCATCAAGTGCAATTTTAAATACTTTATGTCCAAAATGATTTCTTAAATGATAATTCCATGTATGATAACGTTTATCATCGCTTGCATAGATAAACGGATTTTCATCAGCCATATCCACTGTCCTCCTCATTAAACTACTTGAATTTTAACATGAAATGTATATTCGTAAAAGAAAGCGTATTTGAATGTATTAACTCACATAAGGACAAACTAACATGGAAGCGTAGCTTCGATGAAAAGGGGGATTGCAAATGGCTACAAGAGAATCTGTAGGAAATTGCATTCGAAAATGCGAAGAAGCAATGGAATATGCACGTGAACAATTTAAAGAAGGAAATCTCCAAGGAAATTACAATTCATTTGACTATACAGAGGCATTGCGAAAATTGGAACAATCTTATAATGAATTAGAGAAACTGAAATTAAGTGCAAATGCACAGCAACGTGAGGAGCTTGATAGAGCCCGGTTAGAGCTCCAGCAATTGCAAAACCAAATCATTTTGCAAGATACTGAAACGTTCACATATTAACTTATACATTGGGGAGTTTGATGATAAATGGTTAGAAAAAGATCAAAGCAACAAAATCCTAAACAAAAAACAGGTATTCATCATCAAGAACTTGAAGCCGGCCAAGAACATGATCCGGTCAAAGAATTAAAAAAGAACAATCTTAAAAAGAACCAAGCAACTAAGTCAATTCAGCATATTGAAAAACCGGATTGATATGGAAAACTGAGGATGTCCCAAGTATCGGGGCGTCCTTATTTATTTGCTGTATTTTCAGGGAGAAATTGGCGCAATATTTATATTTTTTATTTCGTGAATTTAATACTTGCGGCAAAAAGGAAAAACACATAAAATGCTCTTGAAAACATAATAATTTTTGGATTGGAAAGGGAGCGTTATAATTGCCAAGGACCGTTTGGCTGTTGGTTATAGGAATGGCAGTTAATATTACTGGCTCTTCTTTTTTATGGCCGTTAAATTCTATTTACATTCATGATCATCTAGGGAAGTCACTTTCCATCGCAGGATTTGTGTTAATGCTTAATTCATTTGCAAGTGTTATTGGGAGTTTAATTGGTGGATACTTGCATGATAAAATTGGCGGATACCGTTCTGTCTTGCTTGGTATTGCGATCACCGTCTGTGCTTTAATAGGGTTAACATTGCGACATGAATGGCCTTACTATGTTGTTTTTCTAGGTATTGTAGGACTAGGTTCCGGTATAATTGGGCCTGCCATGTATGCGATGACTGCAGCTGCTTGGAAAAATGGAGGGAGAAAGGCCTTTAATGCTATTTATGTTGCCCAAAATGTTGGGGTGGCTGTTGGATCAGGGCTAGGAGGAGCTATTGCTTCTTACTCTTTTGATTTTATCTTTTTAGCGAATTTATGTATGTTTCTATTATTTATGGTAATTGCTTTATTTGGATATAAAAATATCTCAGAAAAACAATCTGTTCATTCAAATCGGATAAAGGCATCTAAACCGGTTTATAATCGTTCACATATTATGGCCTTAACGATTTTATGTACAGCGTATCTGTTGGCATGGATTTCGTACGTCCAATGGCAAGCAACAATCTCTTCATATACACAAGTACTTCATATTACATTAAATCAATACAGTTTATTATGGACATTAAATGGAGCCATTATTGTATTAGGACAGCCGCTTTTAATCCCAATGTTAAAAAAATATTTAACAAGTGTAAAGTTACAAATATTAGTAGGAATTGTTATTTTTACCATTTCATTTATATGTGCCAGCTTTGCCGATCGTTTTAGCGGTTTTATCGCCGCTATGGTTATTTTAACAATTGGTGAAATGCTTGTATGGCCAGCTGTTCCAACCATTGCCAGTCAGCTCGCGCCGAGCGGAAGAGATGGCTTTTATCAAGGAGTTGTCAATAGCGTTGCAACAGCAGGAAGGATGATCGGTCCTGTAGTTGGCGGAGTGCTTGTTGATGCTTTCGGCATGAAAATGCTTTTTGTCGTTTTGATTGTATTACTCATGATTAGTTTCATATTCGCCTCTCTTTATAATCGCCCGTTACAAAAAAGCGAAAAACAAGCCGCTACTACGAGAAATTAATATATTGAAACGGTGTATAAATTTCTGTACAATAGTAAATAAATTGAATAAATAGACGAGACGTTGATAAGGAGTAGTAGTGGTTTAGCTGAAATAAGAGAATTGGCGGTTGCTGCAAGCCAATCAGTAACATCACGAACTCGCCTTTGAGTTGCAAATATGAGTGAAACATTTTCATAGTATTTGCCGTGTTCCGCGATAAGGATAAATGAGTGAGTGCTTGCACTAATCTGGGTGGTACCGCGGGAGATATAATATAGCCTCTCGTCCCATATTTGGGATGAGGGCTTTTTGCATTTTTACATATTCAATCATGTATAGACATAATAAAGGAGGATGTTTGATGAGCTTTAACCATCGCGAAATAGAAAAAAAGTGGCAAACGTTTTGGGAAAAGAACAAAACGTTTAAAGTGCAAGAGGATACAGATAAACCAAAATTCTATGCTTTAGATATGTTCCCTTATCCTTCAGGTGCTGGACTTCATGTAGGTCATCCTGAGGGCTATACAGCAACAGATATATTGTCAAGAATGAAAAGGATGCAAGGATATAATGTACTGCACCCAATTGGTTGGGATGCATTCGGTCTCCCTGCCGAACAATATGCATTAGATACTGGAAATGATCCAGCTGTTTTTACAGAGAAAAACATTAATACTTTTCGCAGACAAATTAAATCTTTAGGATTTTCTTATGATTGGGATCGCGAGGTAAATACGACGAAGCCTGATTATTATAAGTGGACGCAATGGATTTTTCTTAAATTATATGAAAAGGGATTAGCGTATGTTGATGAAGTACCTGTTAACTGGTGTCCAGCGCTTGGAACAGTACTTGCAAATGAAGAAGTAATTGATGGTAAAAGTGAACGTGGAGGTCACCCGGTTGAACGCCGTCCGATGCGCCAATGGATGCTGAAAATTACAGCGTATGCGGATCGTTTGTTAGAAGATTTAGAGGATCTCGATTGGCCCGAAAGTATTAAAGACATGCAACGTAATTGGATTGGCCGTTCAGAAGGTGCTGAGGTAACATTCCAAATTGAAGGTAATGATGGAACGTTTACAGTTTTTACTACACGTCCTGACACACTATTTGGTGCTACTTATGCTGTTTTAGCACCTGAGCATCCACTTGTTGAAAAGATTACAACAGCTGCACAACATGATGCCGTCTCTCATTATTTAGATCAAATCAAATCAAAAAGTGATCTTGAACGGACAGATCTTGCCAAAGAAAAAACCGGGGTATTTACAGGTGCATATGCAATTAATCCGGTAAATGGCGAAAAAATGCCAATTTGGATTGCTGACTACGTATTAATGAGCTATGGTACTGGTGCCATCATGGCGGTACCTGCGCATGATGAACGTGACTTTGAATTTGCGAAAAAATTCCAATTGCCGATTAAAGAAGTAGTAGCTGGCGGTAATGTAGAAGAAGAAGCATTTACAGGTGATGGTGTACATGTAAACTCAGGATTTTTGGATGGTCTTGATAAATCAACTGCCATCGCTAATATGATTAAATGGCTTGAGGAAAAAGGCATCGGTCAAAAGAAAACAACATATCGTTTACGTGATTGGTTATTTAGCCGTCAACGCTATTGGGGTGAACCAATTCCAGTCATCCATTGGGAAGATGGGACAACAACAGCTGTACCTGACGAAGAATTGCCGCTTACACTTCCGAAAACGACAGAAATAAAACCATCAGGTACTGGTGAATCACCGCTTGCTAATATTGAAGATTGGGTAAATGTAGTTGACCCTGCAACGGGCAAAAAAGGACGCCGTGAAACAAATACAATGCCACAATGGGCTGGAAGCTGCTGGTACTTCTTGCGCTACGTAGATCCGCATAATGAAGAAGCGTTAGCTGACTTTGAAAAACTAAAAAAATGGCTGCCAGTAGATGTTTATATTGGCGGGGCTGAGCATGCAGTCTTACACTTATTATACGCTCGTTTTTGGCATAAGTTTTTATACGATATCGGCGTTGTTCCAACAAAAGAGCCATTCCAAAAGCTATTTAACCAAGGGATGATTCTTGGAGAAAATAACGAAAAAATGAGTAAATCTAAAGGAAATGTTGTAAATCCTGATGAGATCGTAGAAACTCATGGTGCAGATACTTTACGTCTTTATGAAATGTTTATGGGACCGCTTGATGCATCTATTGCATGGTCTACAAATGGTTTAGATGGATCAAGACGTTTCTTAGACCGTATATGGCGCTTATTTGTAGACGATAACGGTGAATTATCAAGTAAAATCCAAGATCAGCCGAATCGTGCCCTTGAAAAAGTGTACCATCAAACGGTGAAAAAAGTGACCGAAGACCTTGAAGCCCTCCATTTCAATACGGCTATTTCACAAATGATGGTATTCATTAATGAAGCATACAAAGCAGAAATACTTCCGAAAGAGTACGCAGAAGGTTTCATTAAGATGATCGCTCCAATTTGTCCACATATCTCTGAGGAGCTATGGCAAAAAATGGGCCACGATAATACGATCACATATGAAGCATGGCCAAGCTTTGATGAAACAAAATTAGTAGATGATCAAGTAGAAATCGTTCTGCAAGTTAATGGAAAAGTAAGAAATAAAATACAAGTTGATCGCAATGTAGATCGTACTAAGCTTGAACATATTGCTTTAGCAGATGACAAGGTGAAAGAATATGTAGATGGAAAGACGATTCGAAAAGTAATTGCCATCCCAGGAAAATTAGTTAATATCGTGGCAAATTAATGCACGGCTGGCTACTTTGAAATCATTCCGTCAATGGAAGGAGAATGAATAGATGGGGAATATTAAAGCCATTACAACAGATGAGTTGGAACAAAAATTAAAAAGCGGTGAAACGATTCATCTTGTAGATGTCCGTGAAGAAGAAGAAGTGCAAGAAGGAATGATTCCTCAAGCAAAGCATATTCCGATGGGGGAAATTCCAGAGGCTCTTGATCAATTTAAACAAGATGAGGAATATACATTTATTTGCCGTTCAGGTCAAAGAAGTATGCGAGTTTGTCAATTTATGAAAGATCAAGGTTATACCGTATGCAATGTTACCGGCGGAATGCTGAATTGGAAAGGTGAAGCTATTCCAAAAGAAGACATCCAAAATAATGGAATATAAGTGATGAAGGAAAAAGCTGGATAACTGCTCCTAGAGCAGTTATCCAGCTTTTTCTATTTTGTAGTTTAGAAACGAGGAAAACTGTTCAGAATATTAATAAAAAAGGGAGGGGAAAACATGGTCCAAGTAAAAGTGTTTGATTGTGAACATGAAAAAGATTTGGAAGAAAGTATGAATAAATTTCTCCAAAAAATAGATGAAAAAAATATACTAGATATTAAATATAATGTAGCGGCGATGGTGGAATTAGATGAGGATGAGCAAATTTATTGTTTTAGTGCCATGATTTTATATCGGAAATAAGAAAAAACTGACACTGCCTCTAGAAAACTGTCAATCAGCAAATAATAGGCAGCATCAGTTTAAAAATCATTATGATAAATGGGAGGCATATTCACTGGCACTTATCCCAGCGAGTCTCCCTGTAACAAGCGCCGAAGTGATGTTATACCCGCCAGTATAGCCATAAATGTCTAAAATCTCACCACAGAAATATAGACCTGGCATTAATTTAGAACCCATTGTTTTTGGATCAATTTCTTTGATTGAGACTCCGCCACCTGTTACAAATGCTTTTTCTAATGATAATGTTCCATTTACTTTAAATTGAAAATGCTTTATATTTTCTGCCAGAATGCGAATTCTTTCCTGAGAAATGGTCGCGCTTTGGGCATTTCCGTCAATATCACTTTTTTCTAACAGAAATAGTAAATATCGTTCTGGAAGAAATCCCTTTAGGCAATTTTTTATTGCTTTTTTTGGTTCGGCTTTAAGGACTTTTATGATTTTTTGTTTAACCTCTTCTTCATTCATACTTGGAATTGCGTCAATGGACATCGTAACATGAGTAAGATTCCATTTTTTCTTTGCCTTTACGACAAATTGACTGCAGCGCAATACAGCCGGGCCACTAATGCCAAAATGTGTAAAAAGCATGTCCATTTGATGCGTAATTAACGGTTTTCCTTTCGGATTTAGAACACTTACAGCTACATCCCGTAATGCTAATCCTTGTAGCACTTTGTTTTGAATAAAGCTTTCATCACTTGTAATAGGAACTTCTGTTGGAAAGAGCTCAGAAATTGTGTGGCCCGCTTTCTTTGCCCATGGATAGCCATCTCCAGTTGATCCTGTTTGCGGAACAGATTTTCCACCAACTGCAACAATCACCGCTTTTGCTGCGATCTTTTCTCCATTTTTAAGAATGATTCCGCTTGCACGGTGACCTTCATATAAAATGGTTTCAACAGGACAGTTTGTTTTAATCGTTACCTTTAGTTCCTTTAATCTATCTAATAATGCATCAACAACAGATTGTGCTTTATTGGAAACGGGAAACATACGGCCGTGATCTTCTTCTTTTAATTGAACGCCGAGTTTTTCAAAAAATGCAATAATATCTTCATTGTTAAAAATTGAAAAGGCGCTGTAAAGAAACCGTCCATTACCCGGAATATTTTTTACGATTTCTTCAATTGGCAGCCGATTTGTGACATTACAGCGTCCACCGCCAGAGATGGCCAGTTTTCTGCCAAGTTTATTTCCTTTATCAACAAGCAAGACGTGGCGATTGCTTTCTCCGGCAGCAATTGCTGCCATTAATCCTGCTGGACCGCCGCCAATGATAACTACATCATAATTCATATACGTACCTCATTTTATTAAATGTTTGTCCACATTATTGTATATGTTATTTCAATTTTTGCCAAAGTCTTTTTTTCCTAGTCGTTCCTAAAGGAAATTCACAAAATGTCTATTTATTTTGCTTATAATTTTCTTCGATTTTAAAAAAAAAATTGTCATCTCTTGTCGTTCGGGTTACACTACATTATAGTGCGTAAACTCGTTCGATATATTTAAAAGTTATATTTTTAAGCAGGAAGGGATTTTATGTCTTCAAATTTGTTGCGTGGTACGTTTATTTTAACGTTAGGAACGATTATCTCGAAAGTAATAGGATTGTTTTATGTCATTCCTTTTGATGCAATAGTTGGTGGCTCTGGGCCAGAAGCACTCTACCAATTTGGCTATGTTCCTTATAATATTTTTATCAGTATTTCGACTGCAGGTGTGCCTTTAGCTGTCGCTAAATATGTTGCAAAATATAATGCGCTGGAAGAATATGCCGTTAGCCGGAAGTTATTTAGGACGAGCGTTTGGTTAATGTTAATTACAGGATTTGTTAGCTTTTTAGCGATGTATATTTTTGCTCCATATTTTACAGATATTGTTATGGCGGGGAAAGAGGATGCTCAAACTTTTGATAAGGCGGATGTGACTGCAGTTATCCGGGCTGTAAGTTATGCGTTGATCATTATCCCAGTCATGAGTTTAATTAGAGGATTTTTTCAAGGGCATCAATCAATGGGACCATCAGCTGTTTCACAAGTTATTGAACAGATTGTACGGATCATTTTTATGCTAATAGGTGCATATGTCATTTTACATATACTGCATGGCAGTATTGTATCGGCAATTAGCGCTGCCACTTTTGCCGCATTTGTAGGCGGAATCGCAAGCTTAGGGATTTTGATTTGGTATTGGTTTAAGCGTAAATCACATTTAGATGCGTTGTTGCTTCATGATAAAGGTACGATGCAAGTTTCAGTTTTTCGTTTATATAAAGAAATCATTGTTTCAGCTTTACCATTTGTTTTTGTTGGCATAGCGAACTCACTTTATCAGATGATTGACCAACTAACGGTGAAACGCGGAATGGAAGCTATAGACTTAGGAAAAGTGTGGGAGACGCAGCTTGGGATATTGAATTTCCAATCGCATAAGCTTGTCATTATTCCTGTATCATTGGCAACAGCCTTTTCCATGACACTTGTGCCAATGATTACGGAAGCATTTGCAAAGGGCAATAAACAAACATTGACAAGATCTGTTGACCAAACTCTTCAAGTATTATTATTTATTACAGTTCCTGCCGCATTAGGGATGTCTGAACTGGCAAGACCAATTTTTTCTATTTTTTATAATGTTGATAACAGTATTTCCACAAGTGTATTAATGAACTATGCACCTGTAGCCATTCTTTTTTCACTTTATTCTGTGACTGCCGCTATTTTACAAGGAATCAATGAACAAAGATTTACGATTTTAAGTCTCTTAGTTGGATTATTATTAAAGTTAAGCCTAAATATCCCGCTTATAAAGATGTATCAAATTAACGGGGCTGTGTATGCAACAGCAATTGGTTATTCCGCATCCATTTTAATCAGTCTCGTTGTGATTAAAATATTTGCTGACTATTCCTTTAAAACTGTATTGAGGAGAACACTTCTCATTATGATGATAAATGTGATGATGCTTGTAGCTGTATGGATTGTTTATAAAGGACTAACGATTTTCCTTTCGCCTTCTTCAAGAATTCAAGCATTAATGATTGTAATGATATGCGGCATAGTAGGAGCAACTGTATATGGTTATCTAGGATTGCGTACGCGCCTTGCAGATAAGTTATTTGGAACCCGTATTGAACGACTAAAAAGAAAACTTCATATGAATTAACAATGGTAATTATAAATGACTGTTTGTGTATTTAAGCTCTATCCCATGAATATAGAAATGAATGTTATATAGTCAATTCGGGGAATAGAGCTTATTTCATGTATGCTTCAATCATTATGATCGTTTATTTGAGTGATTTCACGAGCTTTAGCATTTTCTCCATTGCTGTTGTTGATATTGGATGTAATGCTCAATTTGTGTAACTCTGCGATATAGTTGATTTAAACGTTTGTCTAGAATATCAATTTTTCTATTAATTTCTTGTAATGCAGCAGTATCAATACTAGGATTTTGCTCTTGCAATTTTTTCACTCCTATTCAATATGATAATTAGCCTATGCAATTTACACGAGAATGAATGGGCATGATGCAAAAAAGAGGTGAACAATATGCGACTAGATAAATTTTTAGCAAATACTGGATTTGGCAGTCGGAAGGACGTTAAAAAGCTGTTAAAAACTGGCTTTGTTACCGTAAATGGACAAGCAGTCAAAGATGCACAGCATCATCTTGACTTGGAGGCTGACAAAGTTGAGGTTCGGGGAGAACTAGTTGAGTATAGGGAATATATTTATTTGTTAATGAATAAACCGGCGGGTGTCATTTCCGCCACAGAAGATGATCGTGATCAAACTGTAGTTGATTTATTGGCACCTTATCATCAACGTTTTAATCCATTTCCCGTAGGACGATTAGATAAGGATACGGAAGGTTTGTTGCTGTTAACAAATGATGGTCAACTTGCACATCAATTATTGTCGCCAAAAAAACATGTAGAGAAGACATACTTTGCAAGTATAGATGGTGAAGTAACAAATGAAGATATTCAAGCATTTAAATATGGTGTTTTGTTAGACGATGGTTATCAGACAAAACCAGGGAAGCTTGTTATTTTAAAGGCTGGAAAAACGTCTGAAATTCATTTAACAATCACCGAAGGAAAATTCCACCAAGTTAAACGAATGTTTGCATCGGTTGGCAAGAAGGTCATCTACTTAAAAAGAATATCAATGGGTCCCATTCATTTAGATGAAACATTGCCATTAGGAGAATATCGGGAGTTAACAATGGATGAAATTGATTTACTAAAATCCCATCATTTTCTTAATAAAGGAGAATAGCATGTTAAAAGCGGCTGCTGAATCCATCAGTTAGCCGCTTTTCATATTCCAGTTATATAATTTTAATGTTTAAGATGACACCCTAACCTTTTTTTCTGTTGTTGTCCAATAACCTCTGTGAGTACTTTTGACTAAGTCGTTATATGCTAACACATTCAAATCTCTTTGAATGGTGCGAGGAGTGATGCCGAACTCATCTACAAGTTCTTGGGTCGTCACTGTCCCTTTTTCTTTAATAAACACGTAGATTGATTTAATTCGAGTTAGCATGCGATTTGTTGAAGGTTTCAAAAAACCACTCCCTCATCTTTTTTCCAAAGACAAAGACTACAGACAGCAATATGACATTGAAATACTATTCAATGTATCTAATATTCACCTTTTACCGATCAGACAACTCCTTTACTAAAATTATACTTTTTTTCTAAGATGTCAGACAATTACATTGTACATCTTTTTCATAAAAGAGACAAATTTTTTTGTTTACTTTTTTATTACCAAAATATGAACAAGTCAACAATTATATGCACGGTTATAGCCTAAATATTTATTTAAAAATAGGAAAAGGGTAAAATAGAAACAATGAAGTCATACATAGAAAAGGAGAACGTAAAATGAGCAATATACAATGGATGGATGAAGTATTAAAAAGAAAAGAAGATTTAATCAAAGATTTACAAGGGCTTTTGCAAATTAAAAGTGTTTTAGATGAAGAACACGCCACAGATAATGCTCCTTTAGGAAAAGGTGTTAAAGATGCATTACAATATGTACTTAATTTAGGGAAAAGAGATGGATTTAAGGACAAAAATGTTGGAAATTTAGCTGGTCATCTTGAAATGGGTACAGGAAGTGAATTAGTAGGGGTACTTGGTCATGTAGATGTTGTGCCGGAAGGTGACGGCTGGAGTGTAGATCCATATAAAGGCATCGTGAAGGATGGGAGAATTTATGCTCGTGGTTCTAGCGATGATAAAGGACCGACGATGGCTGCTTATTATGGTATGAAAATTGTAAAAGAATTAGGAGTTCCTTTAGAAAAAAGAGTCCGTTTAATTATTGGAACAGATGAAGAAAGCGATTGGAGATGTGTAGATCATTACTTTGAGCATGAAGAAATGCCAACAATGGCATTTGTGCCGGATGCAGATTTTCCAATCATTTATGCCGAAAAAGGCATCGCAGATTTTGATCTTATTCAAAAGCCACAGCAAGGAAATAATGCAGAGGCCGGCAATGAACTCCTTTCTTTTCAGTCAGGTCGTCGTTATAATATGGTACCTGATTTTGCTAAGGCAGCACTATCAATTGAGGGAGATCCAACGATATTAGTACAACAATATCATGATTTTCTAAATGAGCACCATGTCAAAGGGGAAGAGTATATCGACAATGGGAAATTAATTTTAACATTAGAAGGAAAATCTGCTCATGGTGCAGAACCGCGTAATGGAACAAGTGCAGGTTTATATTTAGCAAAATTTTTGAACTCCCTATCTTTAGATCTAGCTGGGCATAAATTCGTCAGTACAATTTTTGAGTATTTCTTTGACAGATCTCGCGGAGAAGCATTTGGAATTCAATATCATGATGAGATAACAGGAGATCTAACGATCAATGTGGGGATTATGGAATATGACAAAGTCGATGGTGGCCGCATAGGATTAAACATGCGATATCCTGTAACTTTTGAAATTTTTGAAGGAAAAAATCAAATTGAGTCGAAATTAAAAGAAGATGGTTTGATTCTTCAAAACTTTTCGAATTCTAAACCACATCATGTAGATAAAAATGATCCACTTATAAAAACATTACAAAAAGTATATGAAGAGCAAACTGGTGAAAAAGCAGAACTATTATCTACTGGAGGCGGTACGTATGCGCGTTCATTAAAAAGAGGGGTTGCGTTTGGAGCTCTTTTCCCAGGGCGTGAAGATGTGATGCATCAAAAAGACGAATATATGTATGTAGAAGATTTGCTAAAGGCTACTGCCATTTACGCACAAGCGATCTATGAATTGGCAACAAAATAAAATATAGTTTGTGTGAACTGTAAGCTCTGTGATGTGTCATGTATTGTTAATTCATATGTGTAGGCACTAACAATAAACGGAGTTATTGTTCAAGATAATTGTAAAGGGGAAGGAATCATGGAGAAGTTTATTTTAAATGGAAAATTAGTTGATCGAAGTGAAGGTTATGTAGATGTAGAAGATCGCGGTTATCAATTTGGCGATGGCATTTACGAAGTTGTGAGGGTATATAATGGCCAGCTATTCACAAATAAAGAGCACCTAGATAGACTTTACTTAAGTGCTGAAAAACTTTCATTACAAATTCCTTATTCTGCTGAAGAACTTACTAAACAGTTACAAGAATTGGTTACTGTTAATCAATTAAATACAGGAATCATCTATATGCAATTTACCCGTGGTACAGCGCCAAGGAAACACCAGTTTCCTGAGACAAGCCATTTAACCTTTGTGGCATATACAAATGAAGTAGAAAGACCGATTGATCACTTTGAAAAAGGCGTTTCTGCAATATTGGTCGATGACATTAGGTGGTTACGATGCGATATTAAAAGTTTGAATTTATTAGGAAATGTTTTAGCGAAGCAGCAGGCTGCTGAAAAAGGTTGCTACGAAGCTATACAACATCGAGGAGAGATCGTGACAGAAGGGTCGTCTTCAAATATTTTTATTGTTAAAAATAATGAGTTGTTGACGCATCCGGCAACGAATCTAATTCTTAAAGGAATTACACGCCAAGTTATTTTGAAAATTTGTGATGAACACCAAATTGCTTATCGTGAAGAAACATTTACAATTGATGACTTGCTGCATGCTGATGAAGTTTTTATGTCGAGCACTACATCTGAAGTAACGCCTATTATTCAAGTCGATCAACAAAAAATTGGAAACGGAACGCCGGGAGCGTTAACAAGACAAATTCAAAAATATTTTGATCAAGAAATTGAAAAACAAACGAAACAAGTAGAAACTACTACGGAGAAATAAGTTTAACAAGCAGGCTAGTCATGAAAGACAGCCTGCTTTTTTATTTCAATAAAAGGCTAAAAATGTAAACCTAGAAAATGTTGGTCTTAAATAAATCCATTCATTTTCTATAAAGTTGAGATTGGAAAAAAGGTGCAAGCATCCTGAAGCGGAAATCCGCTACTTTTTTAATAGGAAAAATAATTATGTCATATAGTTGGCTCGTTTTTGTTAAAATAAGGAATGAGAAATGAATTGAATAGGAGAAGAACGATGTCAAATCATTATTTCTTAGCAGCATTATTGCCAAATGAGATGAAAAAATCACTGTGGCAAGTAACACAGCAAATGCAACAGGAATTGAATTTTAAAAGCTGGGTATATAAGGAAGACTACCATATTACACTTGCTTTTTTAGGAGAGGCTTCACAAGAACAGCTGGAGCAGGTGAATACCGATATACTACATGATATCAAAAGGATCCCTTCGTTTACACTTAAAATTGATCATTTCGGTACTTTTGGAAATAGTAATAAACCGCGAATTTTATGGGCTGGAATCGAGCAAAGTCATGAGTTAATGGAACTGCAAAAAATGATTTATCATCATTGCCTTCGTGCAGGTTTCCAATTAGATCGAAGACCATTTAACCCACATATTACATTAGCAAGAAAATGGAGGGACGAGAAAGCCTTCCAGCAAGATGTACTGTCTACTTATAGGACAGATACCCAACAGTCATTTATAATTGAGCAAGCTGTATTATATCAAACACATCTTGATCAATTACCAAAGTATGAAGTGAAAAAACAATTTGTTTTAGGTTAAAAGAAAGAGGAAGTAAAATGGGACAGCTGATTAAAGTTCAAGATTTTATCTCTCGTTATGAAGTCGATTTAAACCGTTACACAAACCAGTTTGTTCGCTTGAAAAAGCAGCAGTGGCAGCTATTAAAATTGAACTGGCAAAATAAAGAGTTTATTCAAGCTGTGGATGAAGCGGAATATGTTGAGAATGAATCTGTTTTAAAGAAAGTGAAAAATTGGTTTAAAAAACGAGATGACCACCCGTATGAAGAAGAGGATGAAAAAACATCAATCGATTCATCATTCGAATTTTCCCCGCAGCTTAAATATTATCCAGACACAGAGGAACAGTTAAAGCAAGTTTTTTTAGATCAATTGTTAAAGTTTCAGCTTCGTTGGGCAAGCTCAACATTGCAGTATATGTCTGACGTACCAGCTAATATGTATTTTGATGAGAAATTAAAATATTTTTTGCAGCGCTTTCCTGATACGTTTTTATTAATGTATAAACCTGTCTTTACGTTTAAAAAAGCTTCAATAGAAATGGATGTGATATTGATATCCCCGTTAAGAATTTGGTGCCTTACTTTTCTTGAGGAAGAAAAGGATGCTGTCTTCATCGGTTCAAAAGAGCATTTTTGGCAAAAACGCTATCAGCACGGAGAGAAAAAAATATTAAGTCCAATGATTGCATTAGGGAGAATGGAGAAAATTATTAAACAAATGTTTGCTCTTCATCATGTAACACTGCCGATTTCAAAAGGGATCATTTCTCGAAATGGATATATTGATTATCCTGATCAGCCGAATGATTTACATATCCTTTCCAAAAGAGAGCATGATTTATGGTTTGAGGAGCAGAGGCATTTAAGTACACCGTTAAAGCATATGCAATTAAGGGCAGCACAAGTATTATTAAATTATTCGGAGTCAAACGGTGTTTTGCGACACGATTACGAAGAGCAAATTGAGAATCTTGATGAGGAGTAGCAATAATGAAGGAAGTCGTCTTTATTGTTAATCCAGCAGCTAAAAATGGCGCTGCTTTACGTACGTGGAATAAGATTGAGAAAATGCTTAAAGAGAAGATTGAATTTGAAGTGTATTACTCAAAAAGAGCAGGTCATGCTAAAAAACTGGCTGCACATCTTGCCATTGAAAAACAGCATCCTTTTTTGCTCGTAGCGGTTGGTGGAGATGGGACGATTCATGAAGTAGTTAATGGCATTATTTCTCATCCCCACGTCATAATCGCCTATATCCCTGCTGGTTCAGGAAATGATTTTTCTAGAGGATATAAATTGCCGCAAAACCCTCAAAAATGTGCAAGGATCATTTTTGATAGGATGTCTACGAACATATGATGCTGGCTATTATCAATTGAAAAACGGCGAAACCGGGTATTTTATGAATAATTTAGGTGCGGGTTTTGATGCGTATATCGCGAGACAAATAAATCAATCAAAACTAAAAAAATGGTGTAATCGATTATATGTTGGGAAATTAGCCTATGTGATGATGTTAATCATTGGATTATTTCAATATCGCCCTAGCCTGGTGGAAGTTGAAGTAGATGGCCACAAAGAAAGATTCGAGCAACATGGTTTATTACCATTTCCAATCAGCCTTTTTTTGGAGGAGGGATGAGAATAGCTCCTTTTGCAAGCCCAGCTGATGGTCAATTAAATATGACAGTTGTTCATGATCTTTCACGATTGAAATTTTTATTTATATTTATAACAGTGTTTTTTAGAAAGCATCATAAATTTAAAGAGGTTTCACGCTTTACGGGCAAACGGATGTCAATTGTGACTCCTTATACTTTGCCGGTGCATGCCGATGGAGAGCTTATTGGTGTTACTCCTACCGATGTACATATATGTATGAATTGCTGGAAGTTACTACAAACAATTGATGAACATAAAAATACTTCTTTACGACTATTTCAAAATAATAATTTTAACTTGACGAAAAAACTGTAAAAGAGATAAAATTTATTCAAAGGATGGCTATTGATGACCAAAACTGCCAATAGCTGTCTTTTTTTCTTTTTAGTTTGTTAAAACAGATGATTTTTTAATATTCGTGTGAAACAAGTATTTCAATATGCTATTTGGATAACAAGATATATAACATTCATCTTGAATGTAGCATAAAAATGTGAATTATTTTAATTTAAAAAGCCGAAAATATTTATTAAAATGACAAATTCATTTAGAATTCGACATGTATTCATGGTAAAATCAGTCTATGACTTTTTTATAAATGACAGTAAGAATGGTATCCGGTGACTTACTTATTGAAGGTGAACAATGTTGGAAGATATACTAGGACAAGGCTGGGAAATTACACCTGCCGGGGGGGCAACAGGAGAAGCCTTCTATGCCAAATATCAAGAACAAACATTATTTTTAAAGAGAAATTCCTCTCCTTTTTTAGCAGTTTTATCTGCAGAAGGAATTGTGCCAAAGCTAGTTTGGACAAGAAGAATGGAAAATGGTGATACACTTACGGCACAGCAATGGGTTGAGGGCAGAGAGCTTAGTCCCCAAGAAATGGAGAATGAGCGTGTAGCAAAGCTTCTCAAAAAAATACATGATTCAGAACCGTTATTAATCATGTTAAAAAGGCTTGGCATGAAACCGTTAGATACGTACCAAATGCTAGCAAAAATTGAATCAAATATGGAAGCTGAGTTATTAGACCTGCCTGTTATTCGTTCCTCCATTCAATTTTTACAAAAAGAATTAGTCCATATTCAATATGACGAATATGTCGTTTGTCATGGAGATATTCATCATAATAATTGGCTATTATCAAATGATGATGAACTATTTCTTATTGATTGGGACGGTCCGTTAATTGGTGATCCTGCGCTCGATATTGGAATGCTTTTATATTTATATATTTCGCGTCAAAAATGGGAACAGTGGTTAACGCAATACGGAATTGAAATGAACGATTACTTACTATTGAGAATGAAATGGTATGTGATCATTCAAACGATTATTATGATTAAATGGCACAAAGCGAAAGATCGATTATCGGAAATGGATGAATGGATAGATTTTCTAGAATCTGTCATTCATGATAAATAAAAGGGTCTAACATCATACAGTCATCAAGTAGATGAACGTATGGTGTCTGACCCCTCTACTTTGTTAATAGTATTGATTGATGTTATCTACCCATTGCGATAATTCATCTTTATGGGATTCAATATGATCATCTAGATGTTGAGCATATTGACCAGCTTGACTGTAATCATAAACATTGTTTAACACCGGTTTTATATGATTATGAACCTCAGGGTTGGTCAGCAACTGCTTCACTAATCTTTCCAATTGTTCACATTCAGAAACAGTCCCACAACAATCTAATTGGTGTTCACTTAAAATATCTGTTAGTAATGTAAGTTGGTCTTTATGAGAAAGCGGCATACTCATACACATCCTTCACCTAAAATAAGCAGATAACATAAGTGGCATGTTCAAATAATAGTGTTTGACAATCTTTAATTTTTATTCAAAAGCTTTTTTCAACTGATCATAAGTTTGAAAATAAATGTTGTTCACTTACACTGTTTATAAAGTTGATTGGAGTTGATAGGAAAGATCCTAACGTGCAGTGCGGAAGATATCCGCCTGTGGAAAGCAGTTCCTCCTTTTGATGCGAAGCGACAAATTAACGAAAACAGTCTTTTAAAAAACAATTTCAATGAGCTTTGTCTAATATAAATGAACGTTATTTAATCGAGGTGTTTAAATGAGGTTACGAAATAAACCATGGGCAAAAGAAAAGCTCATGCAAAATCCAAAAATTGTTATTCAAGAACCGGAACATTTCCGGGGAAGATGGTCTGAAGCTTTTGCGAAAAAACAGCTGCTCCATATTGAAATTGGCACGGGAAAAGGGCGTTTTATTACGGGGATGGCGAAGCAAAATCCACATATAAATTATATTGGAATTGAAAAACAAGAAAGTGCTATTGTTTCCGCGTTAGATAAAATTCTTGAAGAACAGCTAGATAATGTAAAATTATTAAATGTAGATGCTAGCCGTTTAGTTGAGTATTTTCAAAAAAATGATATTGAACGTGTCTATCTAAACTTCTCTGATCCATGGCCAAAAAATCGTCATGAAAAACGAAGATTAACATATAAATCATTTTTGAGGATGTATGAAAGTGTATTGGTTGATGGAGGAGAAATTCATTTCAAAACGGATAACCAAGGCTTGTTTGAATATTCATTAAAAAGTTTTTCTGAATATGGGCTATTATTAAAAGACATTAGTCTTGATCTTCACAATAGTGGGATGGAAGATAATGTTATGACAGAATACGAAGAAAAATTTTCTGCTAAAGGTCAACGGATTTATCGTTGTGAAGTTAAATATTTAAATGAATAATAGTATTTATACTATTACAAAGGGTCTGACATTATTACTGAGACATATGATGTGAGGCCTTTTCTTTATGAAGGGGAATCCATGCTTTGTATAGAATAATGATGTAAACGTTGTCTTTTTTGTTAATTGACTTTTTGGGAGGGGTAATATGGAAAGACTAAAAATTGGAGAACAAACATTTTACTGGTTAAATGGAGGAGTAACTCATTTAGATGGTGGGGCGATGTTTGGGGTTGTGCCAAAACCATTATGGTCTAAAAAATACCCTGCAAATGAAAGAAACCAAATTGAATTACGAACAGATCCCATTTTTTTTCAGCTAAACGGAAAAAATATTTTAATCGAGTCTGGAATTGGGAACGGAAAATTTACAGAAAAACAAAGACGAAATTACGGAGTAAATGAAGAAGCAGATATTGAAGAATCATTAAAAACATTAGGGTTAAGTAGGAACGATATTGATATTGTCTGTATGACACATTTACATTTTGACCATGCATGCGGTCTTACGATCCCAACTGATGATGGGTTTGAATCTGCCTTTCCGAATGCAATTATTTATACGTCCCAAATTGAATGGGATGAAATGCGGAATCCAAATATGCGTTCGAGAAATACATATTGGAGCGAAAATTGGGAAGCAATTCAGCACCAAGTGCAAACATTTCAACATGAAATAATGATTGAAAATGCGTTCCAAATGGTCCATACTGGCGGTCATAGTAATGGGCACGCAATTATTACGGGCGAATGCAATGGGGAAAAATGGGTGCATATGGCAGATTTATTGCCAACACATGCGCATCTTAATCCTCTTTGGGTAATGGCTTACGATGACTATCCAATGAATTCTATCTTTCAGAAGAAAAAATGGTTGGATGAAATGATGCAGAGCGAGGCATGGTTTTTATTTTACCATGATGCATTTTATCGGGCTTTAAAATGGGATAAAGATGGAAATATTTGTGCTGAAGTCAAAAGGTGATAAAATAAATTAGACACCATATACGTCGATAACGGTTCAGACAAACCGTCTTCATAACTGTATTGGTGTCTTTTTTTTATATTGGATAAACGTCAATGATACTGCCTGTTTTTGCATCAGCGATAAATTCGTATTGATTTCTTTCTCCGTTTTCATTAAATGAAATACCACCGCGATAAATTTCCGTTTTGATCGGGTGTTTTTCATAATTGTCAACTGTTGTTTGAATCCATGAACCATCGACTGTCCCATTGGCTTTAAAAGCTTTTTTTACATTAGCAAGGACTGTTTCGGCTGATATTGTTTGGTTCTTTTTAATCGCTTGGCTAACAAAGTGGCCGCCAATTGCACCAACGGCTACACCAGCGACAAAAGTTTTCCAATTCATAATCATTCCACCTTTAAAAATAAGTTTAGGATGAAAAACGTTATCTACCTTTATGTCATCATATCATATATTTATCCAACTTAAATATATCATTTATTTATGAAATCATGAAAAATTCAAGTCGTTTTATGGCAGAATACAAGCAAGTTCTGTAAAATAAATTCGTACATATAGATTAGCATGAACGACATTAAAAATAATATTACGAAAAGAGGCTGAACGATGGAACAAGATACACGTGAACTGTTTAAAACATTAACTAAACTGCCGGGAGCACCTGGCAATGAATATGCAGTACGTGCTTTTATGAGAGAACAATTAAATAAATACACTGACGAAGTTATTCAAGACAATCTTGGCAGCATTTTTGGCGTTAGGCGTGACGAAAAAGAGGGCCCAACAGTTATGGTAGCAGGTCATATGGATGAAGTTGCTTTTATGGTAACAAGTATTACAGACAATGGAATGATTCGATTTCAAACATTAGGTGGCTGGTGGAGCCAAGTGCTGCTGGCACAAAGGGTACATATTTATACAGAAAAAGGACCTATCATTGGTGTAGTAAGCTCTATTCCTCCGCATTTATTAGATGAACAAACGAAAAATAAACCGATGGACATCAAAAATATGTTGATTGATATTGGAGCGGATAACCGCGAAGATGCAGAGAATATTGGCATTCGCCCAGGGCAATCGATTCTTCCTATTTGTCCTTTTACACCGATGGCGAATGAGAAAAAAATATTAGCAAAAGCTTGGGACAATCGTTATGGATGCGGCCTTGCCATTGAACTGTTAAAAGAATTACAAGGAGTTAAGCTTCCAAATACGCTCTATTCAGGGGCGACAGTACAGGAAGAAGTCGGTCTTCGTGGTGCACAAACAGCAGCAAATATGATTAAACCTGATATTTTCTTTGCGCTTGATGCAAGTCCTGCGAATGATGCTTCAGGAGATAAAAATCAATTTGGACAACTTGGCAAAGGGGCTTTACTCCGCATTTATGATCGGACAATGGTAACACATCGAAGAATGCGTGAATTTATTTTAGATACAGCTGAAAGTAATCAAATCCCGTATCAATATTTTGTATCTCCAGGTGGAACAGATGCAGGGCGTGTTCATACGTCTAATAGCGGTGTTCCTAGTGCAGTTATTGGTGTATGCGCACGTTATATTCATACGCATGCCTCCATTTTGCATGTGGATGACTATGCTGCGGCAAAAGCATTAATCGTCAAACTTGTACAAGCATGTGATCAAGCGACTGTAGATGCAATTCGTTATCAATAAATAAATGTCATAAAGAGGTTCGGACAAAAGTATGTTAATGAAAGAAAAACTGAATATTGCGCTCCAACCCGCTCCGAAAATATACTTCGCTTTCCGCGGACGGCTGGTGAGTTTCTTCATGCTAACGCACTGCGGGGTTTCACCGATGCCTTCCTTCCCGCAAGTTTACGAATATTTTCGGAGCTGATTTGTGCAATATTCGTCTTTCGTTAACTACTTTTCGGTTTTGTCCCAGCCTCTCTTCTAATTTTTGTTGAGGTGATAAAGATGATCATTGGCATAGGTTCAACAAATGCAGCAAAAGTTTCTGCTGTAAAAAAGGCTTGCAGTGCATTTGGCTCTTCTGTATCGATTGTTTCTGCTTCAGTTTCTTCGGGGGTAAGCGACCAGCCTTTTTCTGATGAAGAAACGATCCAAGGAGCGATCAACAGGGCAAATAATGTGTTAAATGGAGAGCATACAGATATTGGCATTGGCTTAGAGGGCGGTGTAGTAGAAACAGCGCAGGGGCTATTTCTTTGTAATTGGGGCGCTTTAATAGCGAAAAATAGTGCTCCTATTATTGCTGGAGGAGCAAGAATTCCCCTACCTGATGAAATTGCTAATCGCCTTAGAGCAGGAGAAGAACTTGGACCTGTTATGGACAGTTATGCAAAGCGAAAAAATGTAAGAAAACAAGAAGGAGCAATCGGCATATTTACAAACGAACTTGTTTCCCGTGGTAAAATGTTTGTGCATGTGATGGAGCTTCTCATTGGACAATATTTATATCAAAAGCGAAACCAATAATTGGCTATTAAAAAATTATATTTTAAAGGAATATTTTGTAGTAAAAAGGGAATAGAGACTGATAGCAATCTATCATATGTATTACAGTAAAAAAATAAAGAGATAAATCGATGATCATGTACATAAGACAGGGTGAGGAAAAAATGGGATTTAGGAAAAAGCAAATCCTTGGTTTTGGCATTATTTTTGTTTTTTTATTGATCATAACAGTTGTTGATCTCATTTCAATGAACCGTATGAAAAAGAATATGTCGGAAATTGTTCAAGACCGTTATGTCAAAGTGAAAAATGCAAATGAAATTCAATGGCTTTTTACAAGTTCTGATAAAGGGATCATTGATAGCTTAAATAATGACAGTGCAGCAAATATAAAAGAAAATAGGAATACAATAGATAATAATGCGAAGGAAATTCAAGCAACGATTAATCAGTTGACAAAAATGGTGAACAAAAATGAAGCAGGAAACATATTGCTTGAAATCCAATCTAAATTTGATTCATATACAGCAACAGAACAAACAATCTTTGAGAAACTAAGTAATAAAGAACCAATTTCAAATAGCTTATTGACTGAATATAAACAGGAAAGTACAAGTTTAACAGATAATATTAAACGGTTTAAAAGTTTCCAAGAAAAACAAATGGGACAAGCGATGGAAAATGCCGATCACTTGGAACAATCAATGCTTCAATTACTTTTTATTTCATTTGTAATAGTTTTATTACTATTGGTGGTAATTGGTTATTGGATCATTTCAAGTACGGCAAAAAGTTTAAACCAAATTTCTAAAGTCATGTCTAATATTGATTATGATGAGTTAGGATCTTTACCACATGTCGAAGTCAAAACGGAAGATGAGATAGGGCGTATCGGCACAGCATTTAATCAAATGGTTGATTCTCTTGAACAATCACGGCAAAAAGAAGAGGAGTACTTTAAGCAAATTTCTGAACAAAACTGGATGCAAAAAAGAATTGCAGAAATGGCAACCATGTATCAAAATATCACTCATATCGATCATCTTGCCGAGCGATTTATACAAAAAATCACACCAATGATGGGTGCTTCGATGGGAGCCTTTTATTTAAAAGAAGGAAAAAAAGATAAAATAGAATTTAATAAAGTAGCGACTTTTGCAGAAGATCAATCGAATCCTGGCAGAGAACGCTTTTTGCTTGGAGAAGGATTAATAGGTCAAGCTGCTTTAGAGAAACGAGTGGAACTTATAGAGAAAATCCCAGAAAATTATTCTTTCATTACCTCTGGTTTTAGTAAAATTAAGCCTCGTCATATATTAATTACTCCTGTAATCTATGAAGATACGGTTTTAGCTGTTCTTGAACTTGCAAGCATGGATCAATTTACTCCGCTTGAACTTAAGTTCATCGAACAAATTAACCATACACTTGGTATTGCGATAAACAGTGTTCTTAGCAGAATGGAAGTCGAAAGACTACTGAAAGAATCACAAATGATGACAGAAGAATTACAAACACAATCAGAAGAGCTGCAGACACAGTCAGAAGAACTGCAATCGCAATCAGAAGAGTTACAATCTCAATCAGAAGAATTAAGAATGATTAATGAACAATTGGAAGAACGTACAAAAGAGGCTGAAAAGAAATCTAGAGATTTGGAAAAGACAAAAGAGGAATTAGAAGAAAAGGCAGAACAATTATTACAAAGTTCACAATATAAATCTGAATTTTTGGCGAACATGTCACATGAATTAAGGACCCCTTTAAACAGTATATTATTACTTTCTGAAATGTTATCTGAAGATACTACAGGAGGAAATTTAACAGAAGAACAAAAGGAATTTGCCCGTGTGATACATTCCTCAGGAAGTGATTTATTATCACTCATTAACGATATTCTTGATCTTACAAAAGTTGAAGCCGGTAAAATGGAAATTGTCGTTGATGAAATGAATGTTCATGAACTGCCAGTATATGTTGGTGGTCATTTCGCATATTTGGCAGAACAAAAAGGGATCGAACTTAATGTAGAAGTCGATCAAGCTGCTCTTCCTAAAATCTGCTTTACTGATGAACAAAGAATGAAGCAGATCATAAAAAACCTTTTGTCAAATGCAATCAAATTTACAGAGAAAGGATCTGTTACATTCAAACTTGATAAAGCGGATGAAAAGGCAGTTGAGCAATATGTAAGAACAGAAGGGGTAGACTATTGGCTTGAAGTGCAAGTAAGTGATACCGGTATTGGAATTCCAAAAAAGAAACAGGAGATTATTTTTGAAGCTTTTCAACAAGGTGATGGTGCTACTGGACGCAAATATGGAGGCACAGGACTAGGGTTATCCATTTGCCGTCAGTTTGCAAGGTTGTTGGGGGGATGGATTAAACTTGATAGTGAGCTTGGAAAAGGAAGTACATTTACTTTATACGTTCCAAGTCTTCCAAATGGTTTAATCGCTTCAGAGGAAATGTTCACCTCCCAGCAGGATGATGAAATTGCGATCACATTAGAACAACTTGAAGAATGTAATGATGAGTTAGAATTCATAGAAGAGGATACTTTCCGTCAAAAGACAGCTATTATTTGTGATGACGATTATCGAAATATCTTTGCATTAAAAAATGCTTTATCTAAAGAGGGCATGAATATTTTAACTGCTCAAAATGGTATGGAATGTATTGAATTATTAAATCAGCATAAAGAAGTTGACATTGTCCTTATGGATATTATGATGCCAGAAATGGACGGCTATGAGACGATGCGACAAATTCGTATGAAAGATGAGTTTAATGATTTACCGATTATTGCTTTAACAGCGAAGGCGATGAAAGGAGATCGACAAAAATGTTTAGAAGCTGGTGCAACAGATTATATTAGTAAACCATTAAAAATGGGACAATTATTATCTGTTATGCGTGTTTGGTTAACGAAGAAATAATGAATCAGAAATAAAGGGTGACACGATGGTGCGGAAAGTTCAATTATCAGATGAAGAAATAAAGCAGCTTGAAATTGATATGCTTCTCTTTGCGATTTATCGTATTTCAGGATATGATTTTCGCCAATATGTTCGCTCATCTGTTGAAAGAAGAATTCTTCATCGAATGAGGTTAGAGCAGTTATCTGCTATTAGTCAATTAATAGAAAAAGTCATTCATGAGCCGGATTTTTTGACTATATTGCTCAATGATTTATCTATAAATGTTACAGAGATGTTTAGAGATCCGGCGTTTTTTTTGGCTTTTCGGGAAAAAATTGTGCCGATTTTAAAACAATACCCAGAAATTCGTATATGGCATGCCGGATGTTCATCAGGCGAAGAAGCTTATTCTATGGCAATTCTGCTGGAAGAAGAAGGGTTGTTAGAAAAAGCAAAAATATATGCTACAGATATGAATGAACATATTCTTCAGCAGGCGGAAACGGGTGCCTTTACTCTCAATAAAATGCAGACCTATACGAAAAATTATTTTCAGGCTGGTGGAAAAAGAGAGTTTTCTCAGTATTATAAAACCGATTCTACTAAGGCTTACTTCAATCAATCGCTTTTTGATCATATTATTTTTGCGCAACATAATTTAGTGACGGATGGATCTTTTAATGAATTTCATGTGATTATTTGTCGAAACGTGATGATTTATTTTGATTCCACTTTGCAGCAAAAAGTCTTTCAGTTATTTGATGAAAGTCTTTGTCAAAATGGATTTTTAGGACTTGGAAATAAAGAAACATTACGATTAATGGATAGAGACCAGAAATATCGCATTTTTGATCGTTCTGAGAAAATTTATCAAAAAAAATGAGAAAGCAGAGTGTAGCAAACAATTTAGTTTGTTCTACACTCTGTTTTTAATTTGGAGGATATGATTTTTTCTCCAGGATACTCGCTTTCCGCGGGCGGAAGCTGAGCCTCTTCGGCGCTGCACGCCTGTGGTGTCTCAGCAATCCCGCTTTTCCCGCAGGAGTCTTATCTATATTGCCCCTTCAAAATAGTCAAGAATTTTAAAATAATGAGTACCAAGTTTTATTAGTGAATGTTTTTGAAGCAAGTAGATGGTGTTTCGTCATTGGAGAGATATAGGGGAAAAATATGAAGCTTCATTTGAAAAAGGGGCTCAGAGTTATTCTGAACCCGACGAATAATCGTATTCATTAACACCGATTTTCAATTGACCGAGGAAAATGTTGAGATTATTGAGCTTGTACTAATATAACGCACATATCATCTGGCTGTTGGTCTTGATCTAATTTAGATAAGATTGTATCAAGCGGTAAAGCAGCTTCTTGATGGCTCCAAAAATGTGATGATAGTTTATGTAAGTTGTCTAAGCCATTCACATCTGTAGTATCTAGGGCTTCCATGACACCATCTGTAAATAGTAATAGTTGAATACTTGAGTGGTAATGAAGGACTTGTTTTTGAATTGTAAGTTCATCAAAAAGGCCAATTGCACAGCACCCTTTTTTTAAAGAAACGGTATTCATTTTATCTATTAAAGCAAAGGCAGGAGGATGCCCTGCATTTATGTATTCTAACGTTTTTTTCCTTGTATTAATTGTCATGTAAACTGCTGTAAAATAATAGTTTAGACTGTTATGATCATTGTTTAAATACAACATCCAGCGATTTAATTCACTTATAACTACTTCTGATGGTGCATTTTTTTGCATTAAATCTCGTAATTTGGAAGAAATAAACATGCATACAAGTGAAGCGGTAATACCATGCCCCATTACATCGAGCAACATGAGACTATATCGATGATCATCGATTTTATGCCAATAATAAAAATCCCCTGCTAATTTATTGGCAGGCTTATAAGACGAAGTGATAGAGATATGATTCTCGTTCAACGGTTCGCTTAACAATGTCCTTTGCACTTGTGTCGCGAGATCAAGTTCATCTTTAATTTTCTTTTCCTGTTCAATATGCCAGTCCTTTTCTTCTTTTAAGCGAACAGCAACGCGAATACGAGCAATTAATTCAACTTTGTTAATCGGCTTTGTAATATAATCAAACCCGCCTGCCTCAAGTGCCTCCGCCAATTTTTGGGAATTATCTAAAGCAGTTAAAAAGATAACAGGGATATCTTTGAAGCGCGGTGTTTGCTGTAGGATTCTGCAAGTTTCAATTCCATCCATCTCAGGCATCATTATATCCATTAAAATACAATCTGCTGATATTCTTGAATGTTCATCTGTTAAGTTCAAATATTGAAACAGCTCTTTTCCAGATGTGAAAGAATGGAAGTCATCAAATCCTGCTTGTTTTAATATATTTTCAATTACGAATAAATTGACTTTATGATCGTCAACTATCAATATTGTCATTTCAACATACCCCTTAATTTATACAAAATACGTAAATTCCTGTATATTTATTATACCTAAAAAGCAGAATGTAGGACATATAAGCAGTTTTACATTATGTTAACAAAATAAATACTGTGTCAGGATCTCTAAATAAATTGTTTTTGTGCAGCTCTTAATTTCATGTAAAAAAAATATTTGCTTGTTTTGAATATAAAAAAATAAACAGTTCTTTAGCAAAAATGAGCATCTATGGTTACAATAGAAGGGAGAAAATATAAACAGGAAATTTTAGGAGGTAATAGCGCAATGCAACAATTAAAATCTGTCGAGGAATTTAATGAACTTAAAAATAAAGGGCAACATATTTTCTTATTTTCAGCTGACTGGTGCCCGGATTGCCGTTTCATTGAACCATTCTTGCCTGAAGTGGAAGAGCAATTTAGTGAGTTTCCTTTTGTTCATGTTGATCGTGATAAATTTATTGATTTATGCGGGGAATTAGATGTGTACGGAATCCCAAGTTTTATTGCGTTCCGTGATGGAAAAGAGATCGGACGTTTTGTAAGTAAGGATCGTAAAACAAGAGAAGAAATAGAAAAATTTATTGAGGGCTTAGCATAATTTTTATTCCTCCATCTTTCCTGGTGGAGGGTTTTTTTGTACAATGCTATAAGGATGTGATGAGAATGAAAATGGATTCCAACCAAATAAAACGTGAGCTTGAAAAAAGGTTAGCTAATGATGAACGAACGTTCTCATATGATAGGGAAAAAGACATATTACGTATTGAAAACAAGAAAACGAAAAAAGGAATCAATGTTTCGCTTCCTGAAATTGTCTCAAAATGGGCTGTTATGAAAGAAAAAGCAATTGATGAAGTTGTATACTATGTTAAAGAAGCACTTCAAGTAATGGGAACTGCACAAACGTTATCAGGTAAAGAACAAAAGATTTTTCCTGTTATGCGATCAACCTCATTTCCAAAGGAAGCTAGGGAAGGCGTTGCTTTTTTTACGGATGATCACACAGCAGAAACACGTATTTACTATGCTTTAGATTTAGGAAATACGTACCGTTTAATAGATGAACAAATGTTAACGGCTGAAAATTGGAGTAAAGATTATATTCGTGAAATGGCCAAGTTCAATGTTCGCTCTTTATCGACAGAGTTGAAAAAAGATACAGTTGCGGGTAATGATTTTTATTTTTTAAATACGAATGATGGTTATGATGCGAGCAGAATTTTGAATGATTCCTTTTTAAAAGAGATGGCTTCAAGGATAAAAGGTGAAATGATTGTGGCGATTCCGCATCAAGATGTTTTAATCATAGGTGACATTCAAAATGAAACAGGTTATGATGTAGTAGCGCAAATGACAATGAGCTTTTTTTCAAATGGACATGTGCCAATTACAGCTCTTTCTTTTTTGTATAAAGAAGGAGAGCTTGAGCCGATCTTTATCATGGGAAAAAATCGTAAATTTTGAAAGGAGTATTTTGAAGAAATGAATGTTTTTTATAATCAAGAAGGTATTGGGGATACTTTGATCATCATGTTGACGGATGTGGAACAACGCACATATGAAAGAAAAGGTGATGTTGCCCGTATTTATGATGAAAATTCAAAACAGACAGCTGGATATAATCTCTTTAATGCTTCAAAATATGTTCAAATAGATGCAAACGGTGTAGTGCCTTTAAATGAAGAAATTGTAGCAGCAATTAATAAAGCTTTGGCGGCGAATGGATTTAATGAAACAGTTACTGCTGATTTTTCACCAAAATTTGTTGTTGGCTACGTAAAAGAAAAAGTCGCTCACCAAGATTCTGATCACTTAAGTATTTGCCAAGTAGACGTAGGTGAAGAAACATTACAAATTGTATGTGGGGCACCAAATATTGAGCAAGGTCAAAAGGTTGTCGTTGCAAAAGTTGGTGCGGTTATGCCGAGTGGCTTAATTATAAAAGATGCAGCATTACGTGGCGTCGCTTCAAGCGGTATGATTTGTTCTGCTCGTGAGTTAGGATTGCCAAATGCCCCGCAAAAGAAGGGAATACTTGTTTTAAATGACGAATATGAAGTAGGACAAGCTTTTCCTATGTAATAAAAAAAACCGCATCATTGAATGAACTGCACCCCAATTGTTAGACACCATCTAACAGTTGGAGGTGCAGTTTTTCTATGGTTAAATTTACTGCCGAAGATAAATTACAAGCAGTTAAGTGTTACTTAAA
>NZ_JAAIWK010000023.1 GCF_011008565.1 Heyndrickxia ginsengihumi | reverse complement strand
GTAAGATCCCTGAAAGATGATCAGGTAGATAGGTTCGAGGTGGAAGCGTGGCGACACGTGGAGCTGACGAATACTAATCGATCGAGGACTTAACCAAAATGAAAGACAAACATGATTTAAGGTTTACAATCTTCTCCTATCTAGTTTTGAGAGAACATCTTCTCAATAATTTAATAGGTCCGGTAATTATAGCGAGAAGGTCACACCCGTTCCCATCCCGAACACGGAAGTTAAGCTTCTCAGCGCCGATGGTAGTTGGGGGGTTCCCCCTGTGAGAGTAGGACGTTGCCGGGCAAAATAAAAAACCACAGAGAAATCTCTGTGGTTTTTTATTTGTATAAGTTAATACTGAGCATTAGAAAACTCATTTTAGAAAATAAGTGTTTATAAATGAATAGGGATTTTTATCATAGTTTATACTTGTATAGTAAGGCGTACATGTTTTATGATTATTGAATCAAACTGAATTTTCATTTTTTAACTTAAATTATACGAGTTGCATCATTGCATTTTGTGAATCAAATCGTGTATAATTATAGTCAAATATAGTCAAAGTCAAAAAGATAGGAGGTGGCTTTGATGAAAAATATATCGGATATTATTGAAAATTACTTAAAAAGAATTTTAGAAATGAATGATAATGAAATTTTAGAAATCAAAAGGAATGAAATTGCTAATAAATTTCAATGTGTTCCATCACAAATAAATTATGTCATCAATACACGTTTTACGATCGAAAGAGGGTATATTGTTGAGAGTAAAAGAGGCGGTGGTGGATATATTCGCATTATAAAAGTGAAGCCTGAAAATCAAGCTGAATTAATTGAGCATTTGATGATGCTGGTGAATAACCGTATTTCCCAATCTAATGCAGAAGACGTTATTGTTCGATTACTAGAAGAAGAGGTAATCACTGAAAGAGAAGCAAAGATCATGTTGAGTGTGATGGATCGTTCAGTTTTATATTGCGAGTTGCCTGAGAGGGATGAATTGAGGGCTAGAATATTAAAATCAATGTTGACAACTTTAAAATACAAATAGCATCGGAGGTGAGAAGACGTGCTATGTCAAGAATGCAATGAACGGAAGGCGACAGTACATTTTACCAAAATTATAAATGGTGAAAAAACTGAATTTCATTATTGTGAAATTTGTGCTCAGGAAAAGGGGGAAATGTTCTCCTTTAATTTTGAACCTGATTTTACTTTTGACAATATACTTGCAAGTCTATTTAACTTTGATCCTGCCTTACAAGTTGTTAAACAGTCGGCAACTCCAAAGGATGAAATATTAAGATGCAGTCACTGTGGTATGACTTTCGATCAATTTCTAAACATAAGTAGATTTGGTTGCCCTCATTGTTATGAAACTTTCCAGAAGCAGCTCATACCAATTTTAAGAAGGTTACATGGAGAGAATGTAGAACATCAAGGGAAGATTCCAGTAAGGATTGGCGGAAGTATTTATACGAAGAAACAGATTAAGCAATTAAAACAAGACTTACAGATAGCAATTGAAAAAGAGGAATTTGAAAGAGCTGCGGAATTACGTGATCAAATTCGTAATTTAGAGAATACTCCTTTTGATAAGGGAGGCGATGAGTAATGTCAATTGAACACTTTTTGAATGAGGCTGTTAGTTCATGGATGAATAATGATGGACCTGATTCTGATATTGTATTAACATCTAGAATTCGCCTTGCTAGGAATTTAAAAAATTATCTTTTCCCAACAGTGTTTGATCTTAATGAGGCAAGGGAAATTGTAAATCATGTTAAAGCAGCCATAGAAGACAAAGATATTGCAGCCATAAAGGGATTTGAATTTTTGAAGATGGATGAATTAACATCATTGGAGAAAAGAGTTTTAGTAGAAAAACATTTAATTAGCCCTCTATTGGCTAATAACTCACCGGAAGCTGCTGTTATTTTGTCAGGTGATGAGGATATTAGCATTATGATAAATGAGGAAGATCATATTCGCATTCAATGTCTCTCTCCAGGTCTTCAGTTAAGAGAGACATTAAAAAATGCATGGGAAATTGATGATTTGTTGGAGCAGCATGTTGATTATGCATTTGATGAAAAACTAGGATATTTGACAAGTTGTCCTACAAATGTGGGTACGGGTATTCGTGCATCAGCAATGGTTCATTTACCGGGTCTTGTACTGACTCGACAAATGAATCGTCTCATTCCAGCTATTCATCAGCTTGGCTTAGTAGTAAGAGGAATATATGGTGAAGGCAGTGAAGCTATCGGAAATATATTCCAAATCTCAAATCAAATGACTTTAGGGAAGTCAGAGGAAGAAATTGTTACAGATTTAACGAGTGTTATTAAACAAATTATTGCCCAAGAAAGATCTGCAAGAGAAGCATTGATTCAATCTTCAAACATACAATTAGAAGATAGAGTTTACCGATCACTTGGTGTCCTTAAATACAGCCGGGTAATGGAGACTAAGGAAGCTGCTCAATGCTTATCTGATGTAAGATTAGGGATTGATTTAGGCTATATTCAAAATGTTTCTAAACATATTTTGAATGAGCTAATGATTATTACACAACCTGGTTTTTTACAACAATATGCTGGAAGGACACTTCGTCCGTATGAAAGGGATATTAGAAGGGCTACACTGATAAGAGAACGTTTGAAGCTGGAAGAGATTCAGTAAAGAGGAGGAATGGCGAAATGATGTTTGGACGTTTTACTGAGAGGGCACAAAAAGTATTGGCTCTATCACAAGAGGAAGCAATTCGCTTAAAACATAATAATATTGGTACTGAGCATATTTTATTAGGTCTAGTTCGAGAAGGAGAAGGAATTGCAGCCAAAGCTTTATATGGACTAGGCTTAAGTGCAGAAAAAATTCAACAAGAAGTTGAGAATTTAATTGGTACAGGTTCAGAAATTGCTCAAACCATTCACTATACTCCAAGAGCTAAAAAGGTAATCGAGTTGTCTATGGATGAGGCGCGTAAACTAGGACATTCCTATGTGGGAACAGAACATATTTTACTAGGTCTTATTCGAGAAGGTGAAGGTGTTGCTGCCCGCGTATTAACAAATCTCGGCGTTAGTCTAAATAAGGCGAGACAACAGGTACTACAATTACTTGGAAGCAGTGAGTCAAGCAGCATTCAAGGCGGAGGCGCTACGAATGTCAATACACCAACATTAGATAGCTTGGCCCGAGATTTAACGGCTATTGCACGGGAGGATGCCTTGGATCCAGTTATTGGACGTAGTAAAGAGATTCAACGTGTAATTGAAGTATTAAGCCGTCGTACAAAAAACAATCCGGTATTAATTGGTGAACCGGGTGTAGGTAAAACTGCAATTGCAGAAGGTCTTGCTCAACAAATTGTAAACAACGAAGTGCCAGAAACTCTTCGGAACAAGCGTGTCATGACTTTAGATATGGGAACTGTAGTAGCGGGGACAAAATACCGAGGTGAATTCGAGGATCGCTTGAAGAAAGTCATGGATGAAATTCGTCAAGCCGGCAATATTATTCTTTTTATTGATGAGTTGCATACTTTGATTGGTGCTGGGGGTGCAGAGGGAGCAATTGATGCTTCGAATATTTTAAAACCGTCTCTTGCTCGTGGTGAATTACAATGTATTGGTGCGACTACTTTAGATGAGTATCGTAAATATATTGAAAAAGATGCAGCTTTAGAAAGAAGATTTCAGCCGATTCAGGTTGATGAGCCTTCAACAGAAGAGTCTATACAAATTTTAAAAGGTTTGCGTGATCGCTATGAAGCGCATCATCGTGTATCGATCTCAGATGAAGCGATTGAAGCGGCAGTTAAATTATCTGACCGATATATTTCTGATCGATTTTTACCAGATAAAGCAATTGATTTAATTGATGAAGCAGGATCAAAAGTACGTTTACGTTCTTTTACAACCCCACCGAATTTAAAAGAATTGGAATTGAAACTGGAAGAGGTTCGTAAAGAAAAAGATGCAGCTGTGCAGAGTCAAGAGTTTGAAAAAGCAGCTTCATTACGCGATACAGAACAAAAACTACGTGAGCAATTAGAAGAAACGAAAAAAACTTGGAAAGAGAAACAAGGCCAAGAGAATAGTGCAGTTACTGTCGAAGATATTGCACTAGTTGTTGCGAGCTGGACCGGGATACCAGTTTCTAAGCTTGCACAAACAGAAACAGAAAAATTATTACGTCTTGAAGAAATTCTCCATTCTCGAGTTATTGGTCAAGAGGATGCTGTTATTGCAGTAGCAAAAGCTGTTCGCCGTGCCCGTGCTGGATTAAAAGATCCAAAACGTCCAATTGGGTCATTTATTTTCCTTGGACCAACAGGTGTAGGTAAAACTGAATTAGCTAGAGCACTTGCAGAAGCGATGTTTGGTGATGAAGATGCAATTATTCGTGTTGATATGTCAGAGTACATGGAGAAACATTCTACATCTCGTTTAGTCGGTTCTCCTCCAGGATATGTTGGCTTTGAAGAAGGTGGTCAGTTAACAGAGAAGGTTCGTCGTAAACCATATTCTGTCGTGCTGCTTGATGAAATTGAAAAGGCCCATCCTGATGTATTTAACATCTTATTACAAGTGCTTGAAGATGGTCGTTTAACAGACTCTAAAGGAAGAACGGTTGATTTTAGTAATACAATTGTTATCATGACCTCTAATGTTGGCGCCGATGCACTTAAGCGTAATAAATATGTTGGATTTAACGTTCAAGATCATGCTGAAGCTGATTATAAAGATATGAAGGAAAAAGTGTTGGAAGAATTGAAAAAGGCATTTCGCCCTGAATTCTTAAATCGTATCGACGAAACAATTGTGTTCCACTCACTAGAGAAGAAACATTTGAATCAGATTATTACGTTGATGGCAAAAGAATTATCAAAACGCTTAACGGAAAGAAATATCGAGTTAGTCTTAACAGATGCAGCTAAAGAACAAATAGCAGAAAAAGGGTATGATCCAGAATATGGAGCAAGACCTTTACGCAGATCCCTTCAGAAAAATATTGAAGATCGTTTATCAGAAGAAATGTTAAAAGGAACTGTAAAAGAGGGTCAACGTGTAACCGTTGATTACCAAAATGGCGACTTCGTTATTTCTTCCGATGCAAAAGAATCCGTAACAGCAAAATAAAACTTTTGAAAGGGTACAATATAAGTATTTGTACCCTTTTTTAAATAGGTTAAGGAAAAATAAAGTTAAGTTATGTATACCTATAAAGAGAGGAATTCAATATGGCGAAAAAAACAGTGAAATTTGTTTGTCAATCCTGTGGTTATGAATCTCCTAAATGGATGGGGAAATGCCCTCAATGTAACCAGTGGAATCAGATGGTTGAGGAGGTGGAATTACCGAAGCCAAAAGGGGTTTTTTTACATAGTGCTCCAGGAAGTGAAACCAAAGCAACACCTATTACGTATATAGAGTCAAATGAAGAGAAAAGAATTGAAATCGAATTCCAAGAATTGAACCGAGTATTAGGTGGAGGGATTGTTGCAGGCTCGCTTGTCTTAATAGGGGGAGACCCCGGTATCGGTAAATCTACTTTGCTCCTTCAAGTTTCTTCTCAATTGGCGAAACATCATTTAAATGTTTTATATATTTCTGGTGAGGAGTCAGCAAAGCAAACAAAATTACGTGCAGATCGTTTAAATGTATCATCAGATCATTTATATGTTTTGCCAGAAACGAACTTAGCGATGATCCAACAAGCCATTGACGAACTCAATCCAAAGTTTGTAGTGATTGACTCAATTCAAACAATTTATCACCCGGAGGTTACATCTGCCCCAGGGAGTGTATCACAAGTTCGTGAAAGTACGTCGCAATTAATGAGAATTGCAAAAACAAAGGGTGTAACGATTTTTATTGTTGGACACGTTACAAAAGAAGGATCGATTGCAGGCCCGAGAGTGCTAGAACATATGGTAGATACAGTGCTTTATTTTGAAGGTGAGCGCCATAACTCATATCGTATATTAAGAGCGGTTAAGAATCGTTTCGGATCTACTAATGAAATCGCCATACTAGAGATGAAGGAAATGGGATTGGAAGAAGTTCAGAACCCTTCCGAAATTTTTTTAGAAGAACGGACAAAAGGTACAGCCGGTTCAACCGTTGTTGCATCAATCGAAGGAACGAGGCCTGTATTAGTAGAAGTTCAAGCATTGCTTTCGCCAACATTTTTTAATATGCCAAGAAGAATGGCTACAGGAATTGATCAAAGCAGAGTCACTTTAATTATGGCAGTGTTAGAAAAGAGAGCAGGGCTTCTCATCCAAAATCAAGATGCATATTTGAAAGTAGCTGGCGGGCTTAAAATTGATGAACCGGCAGTTGATTTAGCTGTTGCAGTAAGTATTGCCTCAAGTTTTCGCGATCAGCCTACTAAAGCGGATGATTGTATTATCGGTGAAGTAGGACTGACAGGGGAAATTAGAAGAGTATCGAGGATTGAACAACGTGTACAAGAAGCGGCAAAATTAGGGTTTAAAAGAGCCATTATTCCTAAAAATAATGTGAGTGGTTGGTCTGTTCCTAAAGGAATCGAAATCATTGGCGTTTCTTCTATACATGAAGCATTAAAATATACGCTCGGTGAATAATAGAAGTTTTAATTAAGTATTCATTTTGTTGAGTCACTCAATTTAAGGGTAGAGGAGACATAGATATGTTTGAAAAACGGTTCGTTTATTATGACAAGATGTCGAAAAGGTTACAAATTGAAAATATTCTACAATCTCACGTTTTAAACAATATTTTTTGTTTATAATGAATATAGGAGGTGAAATTATGTTAAAAAAACTTGTACAGATTTGCTTTATACTTATTGGTGGAACACTCGGCGTATTTTTATTGTCGGATTTATACAGACTTATGAATATTAATCAATATGTTTTAATTGCAAATCCTTATGTTTCAGCCCTTCTAGGAGCTATTATTTTTTATTTTATGACTTTTTGGTCAATTAATTATGTCGTTGATTTTGTAAAATGGTTCGAGGATTCATTAGTTAGAGTGCCTATTACTGAGATTGTATTTGGCAGTATCGGACTTATTGTAGGGCTTTTTATTGCTTATTTGGCGGGTATCCCATTTAATAAAGTGGGCATTCCAATTATTGATACGATTGTCCCGATCATTTTAACCGTTTTGCTTGGTTATTTAGGATTCCAAGTCGGGTTTAAAAAACGTGAAGAGTTTATGAATATGTTTTTAAATCGTGCCAGCAAGCGAAAAGCTAGTACGGATCAGGAAGAAAAGACAAGTGAGCGTGAAGAGCAAGTAAAGCAAGGTTCAACGATGAAGATTTTGGATACAAGTGTTATTATAGATGGGCGAATTGCAGATATTTGTCAAACAGGCTTTTTAGATGGCCCAATTGTGATTGCGCAATTTGTTTTAGATGAGTTACAACATATTGCTGATTCTTCAGATGCTCTAAAAAGAAATAGAGGAAGAAGAGGCCTTGATATATTAAATCGTATTCAAAAAGAACTTCCAATTGAAGTTCAAATGTACGAAGGAGATTTTGACGATATACAAGAAGTAGACAGTAAGCTTATTAAACTTGCGAAGCTAACAAATGGTATCGTCGTTACGAACGATTATAATTTAAATAAAGTATGTGAATTCCAAAAGGTTCAGGTCCTTAATATTAATGACTTGGCAAATGCCGTAAAACCAGTGGTATTGCCTGGGGAAGAACTAAATGTTCAAGTGATTAAAGATGGAAAAGAGCACCATCAAGGGATTGCTTATTTAGATGATGGTACGATGATTGTTGTTGAAGAAGGGAAGAATTATATTGGCCAAAGGATTGACGTGCTCATAACAAGCGTTTTACAGACATCTGCTGGTCGAATGATTTTCGCAAAACCAAAATTGATGGAAAAGGCTTTATAAGTTTTACTATATAATGTTAGGTTTGGGAATGGGAGTATTGGAGAAATGAATTACAATGTTATTATCCCGGCAGCGGGGCAAGGAAAGCGCATGGGTGTTGGAAAAAACAAGTTATTTTTAGAATTAAATAGTGAGCCCATTATTTTACACACTGTTCGAATATTTCTTCAAGATACACAATGCAAACAAGTTTTGTTAGTGATAAACGAACAAGATCAAGATGAAATGATGAACCTTTTTGCAAACTCCCCATTATCTGAAAAGATCCATTTTATTATTGGCGGAAATGAACGCCAATACAGCGTTTATAATGGACTGCAGGAAGTAAAAAATGTAGAAATTGTACTCGTTCATGATGGGGCAAGACCTTTTATTACATCTTCTGTCATTCATCAACTAGTTGAAGAAGCGGTTAAGCATGGAGCAGCAATTGCTGCGGTACCAGTAAAAGATACGATTAAAAAGGTAGAAGGGCAAACCGTTATTGAAACTATTGAGCGTAGTAGCTTGTGGCAAGTTCAGACACCACAGGCTTTTCGCGTTTCTTTATTACAAAAGGCGCATCAAAAGGCAATAGAAGATCAGTTTTTAGGTACGGATGAAGCGTCGCTTGTAGAACGTTTAAAGTATCCTGTACAAATAGTAATGAGCAGTTATGATAATATTAAGCTAACAACACTTGAAGATTTATATTTTGCTGAGGCAATTTTAAAAAAGCGTAGCTGAAAGTAATATATAAGTATAGTAACTAGGAGCAAAGGAGAATAATCATGTTTCGTATTGGACAAGGATTTGATGTTCATCAATTAACAGCGGGGCGTCCATTAATTATAGGCGGAGTGGAAATTTCTCATGACAAAGGACTACTGGGGCACTCTGATGCTGATGTCCTTCTCCATACTGTTGCAGATGCTTGTTTAGGAGCGATTGGTGAAGGTGATATTGGAAGGCATTTTCCAGATACTGACCCTGCATTTAAAGATGCGGACTCGTCAAAGCTATTGGCACATGTATGGAAAATTGTGAAGGAAAAAGGATTTGTTTTAGGAAATGTTGATTGTACAATTATTGCACAACAACCAAAAATGGCCCCTCATATAGAGCGTATGCGTGAAAATATTGCTAACCTTTTAGAAGGAAGCTTAGAACAAGTCAATGTTAAAGCTACTACAACTGAAAGATTAGGTTTCCCGGGTCGCGAAGAGGGAATTGCGGCACAGGCTGTCATTCTTTTACAAAAGCAGTAAAACAGTATAAGTATGGAGTTCAAAAGGGAACGCTTCCGTCAAATTTTTCCGTATTTATCCTTTCATCAACTATAATACGGTGATAAAATAAATTAGTATAAAAATCGTATTTCTACAAAATTGGTAATAGATTAATAAAGGAGAATAAAAATGAAAAAAGAAATAAGGGTCCGTTATGCACCAAGCCCAACTGGATTTTTGCATATTGGAAATGCACGTACTGCATTATTCAATTATTTATTTGCCCGCAGCCAAGGTGGCACTTTCGTAATCCGAATTGAAGATACTGATCAAAAACGGAATATTGAAGGTGGAGAAGAAAGCCAGCTTAAATATTTAAAATGGCTAGGAATGGACTGGGATGAAAGCATTGATTGCGGTGGTGAATACGGGCCTTATCGACAATCAGAACGCCTCGAAATTTATAAAAAGTACTATGAGGACCTATTAGAACGTGGACTAGCTTATAAATGCTACTGTACGGAAGAAGAGCTTGAAGCGGAACGGGAAGCTCAAGTTGCACGTGGAGAAATGCCTCATTACTCTGGCAAATGCCGTCATTTAACAAAAGAAGACCAACAACGTCTAGAGCAAGAAGGAAGAAAGCCAAGCATTCGTTTCCGTGTTCCAGAAGGAAAGGTTTATACTTTCAATGATATCGTTAAAGGCGAAGTTTCATTTGAATCAGACGGTATTAGCGATTTTGTTATTGTCAAGAAAGATGGCGTACCAACATATAATTTTGCTGTTGCTGTTGATGATTATTTAATGGAGATGAGCCATGTTCTACGTGGGGATGACCATATTTCTAATACACCAAAACAATTGATGATTTATGAAGCGTTTGGTTGGGAGCCTCCTATATTTGGACATATGACATTAATTGTTAACGAAAGTCGTAAGAAATTAAGTAAACGTGATGGAAGTATTATTCAATTTATTGAACAATATGAAGAGCTAGGTTATTTACCAGAAGCGATTTTTAACTTCATTGCGCTTTTAGGGTGGTCACCAAAAGGTGAAGAAGAAATATTCTCTCGTGAAGAGTTCATCGAAATTTTTGATGCGGAAAGATTGTCGAAATCACCTGCTCTATTTGACCGTCAAAAACTAGCATGGATGAACAATCAATACATGAAGAAGTTAGATTTGGACAAAGTCGTTGAATTATCTTTACCACATCTTGTAAAAGCAGGGCTAGTTCCTGAAAATAGATCCGCTGAGGAAAATGAGTGGGTACGGAAATTAATCGCTCTTTATCAAGAACAAATGAGCTATGGTGCTGAAATTGTAGAACTATCTGAGCTATTCTTTAAAGATGATATTACTTATGATGAAGAAGCAAAGACAATTTTAGGTGAAGAACAAGTTCCGGAAGTATTAAGCGCACTCGTAAATGAGCTTAACCAGCTTGAAGTATTTGAAGCAGATGAGATTAAGCAAGCAATTAAACGAGTTCAAAAGGCTACAGGACATAAAGGGAAAAAATTATTTATGCCTATCCGCATTGCAGTGAGTGGTGTAAGTCACGGACCAGAATTGCCAAGCGTAATTGAATTACTTGGAAAAGAAAAAGTAATCCAACGTATTCAAAAACTAATTGGTTAACATTTTAATGTTTATGTAATATCATAGGATATATATTTAGATAATAGTCCTTAATAATGTAAAGCGTTGATGAGGAGAAGTAAAGAAAGGATGCTTAATAGAGAGAACCACCGGTGGCTGGAAGTGGTTTAAGCCCCTCCTTTTTTGAAATGCACCTCTGAGTCTGAATCCGAAAATTATTTAGTAGGATAAAGCGGGTCCTCTCGTTAACAGGAAAAGTTGGGTTGCAGCTCGTTATAGCTTGCAATCAAACAGAGTGGAACCGCGCAAAGGGAGCGTCTCTGTCTATACAGAGACGCTCCCTTTTTATTTTGTTTAAGGAGTCAATCTAACATACTAACTTTTATTTAATGAATCGAGGAAGGAGTGGAATAGTTGTTTAAAAGAATTAAGGAAGATGTGGAAGTTGTATTTGATCAAGATCCTGCGGCACGAAATGCTGTAGAAGTAATCTTAACCTACTCTGGACTACATGCAATATGGGCACACCGGATTGCTCATTTTTTCTATCATAAAAAATTCTTCTTTATTGCACGCGTTATTTCACAACTGAGTCGGTTTTTTACGGGAATTGAGATTCATCCTGGAGCAAAAATTGGCAGGCGCTTTTTTATCGATCATGGTATGGGTGTTGTAATAGGGGAAACTTGTGAAATTGGTGATAATGTTACCGTTTATCAAGGTGTCACTTTAGGTGGTACAGGAAAAGAAAAAGGGAAAAGACACCCGACGATTAAAGACAATGCACTTATTGCTGCGGGAGCAAAGGTTTTAGGCTCGATTACAGTTGGGGAAAACTCTAAAATAGGTGCAGGATCAGTCGTACTAAAAGATGTCCCTCCAAATTCTACAGTTGTTGGTATACCCGGACGAGTAGTTGTCCAAGATGGTGTTAAAATTAATAAAGATTTAAAGCATAATGAATTACCAGATCCTGTATCTGATCGTATCAATAAAATGGAACTGGAATTAAGCAAACTGCGAAATGAAATTGAAGGCTTAAAAAAGGAAGGGGTTCAATAAGTATATGGGCATTCAGATTTATAATACATTATCGAGAAAGAAAGAGCCGTTTGTTCCTCTTGAAGAAGGAAAGGTGAAAATGTACGTATGTGGTCCAACGGTTTATAACTACATTCACATTGGTAACGCACGACCAGCTATCGTATTTGATACAGTCCGACGTTACTTACAATATCGTGGTTATGATGTCCAGTACGTTTCTAATTTTACTGACGTAGATGATAAATTGATTAAGGCCGCAAAAGAGCTAAAAGAAGAGGTTCCTGTTATTAGTGAACGTTTTATAAAGGCATACTTTGAAGATGTTACAGCACTAGGGTGCAAACATGCAGATGTGCATCCGCGGGTAACAGAAAATATGGATTCCATCATTACATTTATTCAGATGTTGGTTGATAAAGGTTATGCTTATGAATCAAGCGGAGATGTATACTATCGCACCCGTAGTTTTAAAGAGTATGGGAAACTATCGCACCAATCAATTGATGAACTGAAATCGGGTGCGCGTATTGAAATTGGAGAAAAGAAAGATGATGCTTTAGATTTTGCCCTTTGGAAAGCTGCAAAAGAAGGAGAAATTTCTTGGGATAGTCCATGGGGGAAAGGGCGCCCAGGGTGGCATATCGAATGTTCAGCGATGGCGAAGAAATACCTTGGGGATACGATTGATATTCATGCCGGCGGTCAAGATTTAGCTTTTCCTCATCACGAAAATGAAATTGCACAATCTGAGGCTTTGACAGGAAAAACATTTGCTCGCTATTGGATGCATAACGGTTATATCAATATTGACAATGAAAAGATGTCAAAATCACTTGGGAATTTCGTTTTGGTTCATGACATCATTAAGCATCACGATCCACAAGTATTAAGATTTTTTATGCTCTCAGTTCATTATCGTCATCCTATTAATTATAATGAGGAGTTATTAGAAAATGCTGGAGCGGGATTGGATAGAATAAAGACGTCTTATGAGAATTTAAAGCATCGCAAACAAGCAAGTATGAACTTAACGGAAAACAATCAAGAATGGCTGAATACAATTGAAGGTCTTCATCAGCAATTTATTAACGAAATGGATGATGACTTTAATACAGCGAACGGAATTTCTGTGTTATTTGATCTCTCAAAGCAGGCTAATTATTATTTGCGCGAAAAAAATACATCAGATAAAGTAATTGATGCATTCATGAAAGAGTTTGAGGATCTTTTTGCAGTTTTAGGACTAAACTTAGAAAGTAATGAGCTTTTAGACGAAGAAATTGAGGCATTGATTGAAAAGAGAAATCAAGCAAGAAAAGACCGTAATTTCCAATTGGCTGATCAAATTCGTGATCAACTAAAAGATATGAATATTGTGTTAGAGGACACACCTCAAGGAGTTAGGTGGAGACGTGGATGATGGTGCAGCATGAGAATAAGCAGGTTGATTTAAAACAATTAAATAGCCTTGCCTTAGCATATATGGGTGATGCAGTTTATGAGGAATATGTCAGGTACTATGTCCTGATGCGGGGGAAAACAAAGCCGAATCAATTGCATCGGTATGCGATTCATTTTGTTTCAGCAAAAGCACAGGCATTTGTATTAAAGCAATTTTTTGATGAAGGTATTTTGACAGAAGAAGAACAGGCGATTGTTAGACGGGGAAGAAATGCAAAATCAGGGACTATTCCAAAAAACACGGATGTGCAAACATATCGATATAGTACTGCTTTTGAAGCGTTGATCGGATTTTTATTTTTGGCAAACAATAAGAAGAGGATGGAATTCCTTATTGAAAAGGCCATTGAAATAGCTGAAGAAAAGAAAGGAGGGGCGTCTAAATGAATCAGGAATATATTGCAGGGAGAAATCCTGTTATTGAGGCATTAAGGGCAAATAGGGAAATTAATAAAATTTGGATTGCTGAGGGATCACAAAAAGGTTCTATGCAGCAAATTGTGCAATTAGCTAAACAGAAAAAGGTGTTGGTGCAATTTGTGCCAAAGCAAAAAATTGATCAATTTGTAGACGAAACACATCAAGGCGTTGTCGCGCTAGTAGCAGCTTATCATTATGCAGAAATAGATGATCTTTTTAACTTGGCCGCGAAACGAAATGAGCCACCACTGTTTCTTATTTTAGATGAGTTAGAGGATCCGCATAATCTTGGATCAATATTAAGAACAGCTGATGCAGTTGGTGCACACGGTATTATCATTCCAAAAAGAAGATCTGTAGCCTTAACAGCAACAGTTGCAAAGGCCTCTACCGGGGCTATTGAACATATTCCAGTAGCACGCGTTACAAATTTGGCAAGAACAATTGACGATTTAAAGAAGCAAGGTGTATGGATTGTTGGCACTGATGCTTCTGGAAAACAAGACTATCGTTCGATGGATGCAACGATACCTTTAGGCATTGTTATCGGCAGTGAGGGAAAAGGAATGAGCAGGATTGTGAAAGAGTCCTGTGACTTCTTAGTGAAACTCCCAATGGTTGGTCATGTCACATCTTTAAATGCATCTGTTGCAGCAAGTTTATTAATGTATGAAGTATATAGAAAGCGTCATCCGCTAGGTGAATAAAATGAATATCTTAATTGTGGATGGTTATAACATCATTGGCGCATGGCCTGAACTAAGCAAATTAAAAAAAAACGATCTCGCTGCAGCTCGAGATCGTTTAGTAGAAATAATGGCTGAATATCAAGCTTACACAGGCTATAAAGTCATGGTTGTTTTTGACGCATATGGTGTAAAAGGGTTAGAGAAAAAATATAAATACCATAAAGTAGATGTTTATTTCACAAAGGAAAATGAAACAGCAGATGAAAGAATCGAAAAAATGGCGATAGAATTAAATAATATAAAAACGCAAATATATGTCGCTACATCTGATTTGACGGAACAATGGCAGATTTTTGGACAAGGTGCTTTAAGAATATCAGCAAGAGAGTTGCTGACGAAAGTAGAAATGATTGAAAAGAATATTAAAAGAAGTGTGCAGGAAATTCAAGAGGATAGACCAACTTCAAGAATTCCCCTTAGCAAAGAGGTTATAGAAATTTTTGAAAAATTGCGCAGAGGGAAGCAATGATATATTGACGCTCAAAAATTCAGTAATGTATAATATTTCTATCTAATGCTTTTTTGAGAGGGCGGAGGGGATTTATGTGAACCTAAACACGGAGGTAACACATAGCGAAAAATATGGTACAGTAGAAGATGAAACACTAATTTTGTGGATTCATAATGGAGAGAGTGAAGCGTTAGATTTCCTCATTCAGAAATATCGTAACTTTGTGAGGGCAAAAGCGCGCTCATATTTTCTAATAGGTGCAGATCGTGAAGATATTGTACAAGAGGGAATGATTGGTTTGTACAAAGCCATTCGCGATTACAAAGGGGAAAAACTTACCTCTTTCAAAGCTTTTGCCGAGTTATGTATTACTCGACAAATTATTACCGCAATCAAAACTGCCACCCGTCAAAAACATATACCGCTCAATTCCTATATTTCCTTGGATAAGCCTATTTATGATGAAGATTCTGATCGTACTTTGATGGATATCATTACCGGAGCAAAGGTGTCTAATCCGGAAGAGTTATTGATTAATCGTGAAAAATATGTGAATATTGAGGGGAAGATTTCCGAACTATTAAGTGATTTAGAACGCAGAGTATTAGCATTGTATTTAGATGGTCAATCATATCAAGAGATTTCAGAGGAATTGAATCGCCATGTAAAATCAATTGACAACGCTTTACAAAGGGTAAAACGGAAGTTGGAGCGCTATCTAGAGAATAGAGAATTATCTTTATGAGTAGTCAGTCTGAGTAAACAACGAACGTTTAGTTTATACGATAGCCTATGTTGACAAAAGTTGTACAAGCGTGTTAAGTTGAAAAATGGAACTAAAATTCATTTTGTGTTTATAAAAAGTTTAAAAGATGGTGTTTACATGCAAAAGAAAGTGGCATTGGCCTGTTCACAATGCGGTTCAAGAAATTATACGACAGCCCGTAATGTAACGCAGTCTGAGCGAATAGAACTAAAGAAATTTTGCAAGTATTGCAATGCACATACAATCCACCGTGATACAAAATAGTAAGGATTTATTTTAGTTTTTGGTTGGAGGTTAAAAAACATGTCCATAACAAAATTTTTCCGTAACGTATCAACAGAAATGAGAAAGGTTAGTTGGCCGAAACGTAAAGAGCTTACTAACTATACGATTACGGTTGTTGTCACAGTTGTCTTTTTAGCTGTCTTTTTTCTTGTTGTTGACTTAGGTATTTCCGCATTAATTCGGTGGATTGCTGATTCAAAACAATAGTTTTTTATTTTATTCTTGAATAACATCTATTTATACATGGTATAATGGAGAAAATAAACAACGATTTTAACCCGGTTAACGGGTTTTTTCATTTGTTGAAAATTAAATTAATGAGCTCTAGCAGGGAGGGACGGACATAAAGTCCTTATTAATGGAAAAAAACTGGTATGTTGTTCATACTTATTCAGGCTATGAAAATAAAGTAAAAGCAAACTTAGAAAAACGTGTAGAATCAATGGGAATGCAGGACAAGATTTTTAGAGTTGTTGTTCCTGAAGAAGAAGAAGTAGAAGTAAAGAATGAAAAGAAAAAAGTAGTAAAACGCAAAGTATTTCCAGGATATGTGCTCGTTGAATTGGTGATGACAGATGATTCATGGTATGTAGTGAGAAACACACCTGGTGTTACAGGGTTTGTTGGTTCTTCGGGATCAGGTTCAAAACCATCTCCGCTACTTCCGGAAGAGATTAATGTTATTTTGAAAAGAATGGGACTTGAAGAGAAAAAGGCAGATACAAACTTTGAAGTTGGTGAGACGGTAACTGTAAAAGAAGGGCCGTTTGCAAACTTTGAGGGCAAAATTATTGAGATTGATCAAGATAAAGGTAGAGTGAAAGTAATGATCAACATGTTTGATAGAGAAACACCAGTTGATCTCGTTTTCGGGCAATTAGACAAAATATAATTTGAAATGGCTTGAAATCTATCGTTGTAAGTGATAATATGTTATAAGTCAGTATGTTCATCTGAACAGAGACTGAACAATAAAATTATCTTTATCGTAATAAAGATTTAGTTAAATGAGTGGGAGGGCTTGTCCCTATTACCACATCACGGACTTAAGGAGGTGTGTCTCGTGGCTAAAAAAGTAGTGAAAGTTGTAAAATTACAAATTCCTGCTGGTAAAGCAAATCCAGCTCCACCAGTTGGTCCTGCACTTGGTCAAGCTGGGGTAAACATCATGGGATTCTGTAAAGAATTTAACGCTCGTACTGCAGATCAAGCTGGTTTGATTATTCCTGTTGAAATTACGGTATTTGAAGACCGTTCATTTACATTTATCACAAAAACCCCACCTGCTGCAGTTTTACTTAAAAAAGCAGCTGGTATTGAGTCTGGATCTGGTGAACCAAATCGCAATAAAGTGGCAACTGTTAAACGCGACAAAGTACGTGAAATCGCTGAAACAAAAATGCCTGACCTTAATGCAGCTAGCGTTGAAGCAGCTATGCGCATGGTAGAAGGTACTGCACGTAGCATGGGAATCACAATCGAAGATTAATCCATGCTCATAATGGTTTCTGTCCGACGAGGTTGCGATGCTACTCTTGCTCGCAACCTTTTTCGTGGGAGGTTAATCCGTTAAAACCACATTCGAGGAGGAAAAATATAATGGCTAAAAAAGGAAAAAAATATATTGAAGCTTTAAAACTAGTTGATCGTTCTAAAGCTTATTCAGTACAAGAAGCAATTGAACTTGCTCAAAAAACAAGTTTTGCAAAATTCGATGCAACAATCGAAGTAGCATTTCGTTTAGGTGTTGACCCTAAGAAAGCAGACCAACAAATTCGTGGTGCTGTCGTTCTTCCAAACGGAACTGGTAAAACACAACGCGTTTTAGTATTTGCTAAAGGTGAAAAAGCGAAAGAAGCAGAAGCTGCAGGTGCTGACTATGTTGGTGATACAGATTATATTAACAAAATCAACCAAGGTTGGTTTGAATTTGATGTAATCGTTGCTACACCTGATATGATGGGTGAAGTTGGTAAACTAGGTCGTGTTTTAGGACCAAAAGGTTTAATGCCAAACCCTAAAACAGGTACTGTAACTTTCGATGTAACGAAAGCTATTAACGATATTAAAGCTGGTAAAGTTGAATACCGTGTAGACAAAGCTGGTAACGTACATGCTCCTATCGGTAAAACTTCATTTGATACTGAAAAATTAGTTGAAAACTTTACTACTCTATTTGAAACTTTAGCAAAAGCAAAACCATCTGCTGCTAAAGGTACTTACATGAAAAATATCAGCGTTACTTCTACAATGGGACCTGGAATTAAAGTAGACCCATCTTCATTCGCTGTAAAATAATATTGACATTTTAAAAGTGTCTTGATAAAATATATTTCGTTGTTAATTAAATAAACATTTGTACCGTAGACAGCAGGTGCTGAAAAGCTTAATTCCCTGCCGAGGTAATGCGTATAGATTGATTGTCTGTTTAGCAGACTTATGCATTGAGCCTCCATGTCTTCGCGATATGGGGGCTTTTAATTGGTATAAATGTTCATCAAGAATATCTATTAGGAGGTGTCAAGATGAGCAGTATCGTTGAACAAAAGAAACAAGTAGTTGATGAAATTGCTACTAAATTAAAATCTAGCGTTTCTACAGTAGTTGTTGACTACCGTGGTTTAAACGTTGCTGAAGTTACTGAACTTCGTAAGCAACTTCGTGAAGCAGGCGTTGAATTCAAAGTATATAAAAATACTATGACTCGCCGTGCTGCTGATTCAGTAGATCTTTCAGGTCTAAATGAAGTTTTAGTTGGTCCAAATGCAATTGCATTCAGTAATGAAGATGTTGTTGCTCCGGCAAAAATTTTAAATGACTTTGCTAAAAAACACGAAGCTTTAGAAATTAAAGCAGGTGTTATCGAAGGCAATGTTGCTTCTGCAGAAGATATTAAAGCTCTTGCTGATCTTCCATCACGTGAAGGATTGCTTTCTATGTTGCTTAGTGTTCTACAAGCACCAATTCGCAACTTTGCTCTTGCTGCAAAAGCTGTTGCAGATCAAAAAGAAGAGCAAGGCGCTTAATCTATCAGTACGTAATTTAAATTTCAGTTAGTATAAATAAAAATCTTAGGAGGATTTCAAAATGACTAAAGAACAAATCATTGAAGCTGTCAAAGAAATGACAGTTCTTGAATTAAACGATCTTGTTAAAGCAATTGAAGAAGAATTTGGCGTAACTGCTGCAGCTCCTGTTGCAGTTGTTGGCGGAGCAGCAGGTGGAGAAGCAGCTGCTGAAAAAACTGAATTTGATGTAATCCTAGCTAGCGCTGGAGATCAAAAAATCAAAGTTATCAAAGTGGTTCGTGAAATCACTGGTCTTGGACTTAAAGAAGCAAAAGAACTTGTTGATGGCGCTCCAAAACCGCTTAAAGAAGGCGTTGCTAAAGAAGAAGCTGAAGAAATCAAAGCTAAACTTGAAGAAGTTGGAGCTGGCGTAGAAGTTAAGTAATATTGCCTTAGAAAAGCCCGCTATTTTGGCGGGCTTTTTTGCAACTAATATTTAAACTCCTATATTTTTACCTCAAACCTCTAATAAGAAAGAGGCGTAGCATATGACCGAACATTACTATTCGAAACATCCAGAAGTTGAAAGCAAACCGATGTCATGGGACTTTATATTGAGAGGTCATTCATTTCATTTCCGTACTGATCAAGGGGTTTTTTCAAAAAATGAAGTTGACTTTGGATCTAGGGTGTTAGTGGAGAAGATTCAACTCCCAGAAATTAATGGTCCGATTCTTGATATGGGTTGTGGGTATGGACCAATCGGTTTAGCGTTAGCAAAATCTTTTCCGGAAAGAACAATTCATATGGTTGATGTGAATGAGAGGGCCGTGGATTTGGCTAAACAAAACGCTTCATACAACGGCCTTTCTAATGTTCTTATTTACCAAAGTAATATTTATGAACATGTCAGTGAAAATCATTTTTCATTAATTGTTACAAACCCGCCGATTCGTGCCGGAAAAAAAGTTGTCCATGAAATTTTTGAAAAAAGCTACCAGCACCTTGTATTGGGTGGGGAATTATGGATTGTTATTCAAAAGAAACAAGGAGCACCATCTGCAAAAGCAAAACTAGAAAGTATCTTTGCTGAGGTGGAATTGGTAGGAAAAGAAAAAGGATATTATATTTATAAAGCGAAAAAGAGTTGACTCACATCTAACCATGTGTTAAAATCATAAAATGCCAATATCATATTTTCCATAATCCAATTTAATTTTATTTTGTCAAGTATATATTTTGGATTTAATGGAAAATACTTATAAAATAATAGCTCGTCATGCGATATTGTGGTTTTTAGTAAAAAACCCTTTTTCTTTTTGTCTCATGCCTGAAGGATTTTGGACTTAAAGACGCAAACAAAACGCTTGATTTGAGGGGTGAATCAGTTGTCACATCAACTAGTTCAGTATGGACGGCACCGCCAACGTAGAAGTTATGCGCGTATTAGTGAAATATTAGAATTACCAAACTTAATCGAGATTCAAACAGCTTCATACCAATGGTTCCTTGATGAAGGTTTACGAGAAATGTTTCAAGATATTTCTCCAATTGAGGATTTTGCTGGTAACTTATCTTTAGAATTTATCGATTATAGTCTTGGTGAGCCTAAATATTCTATAGATGAATGCAAAGAGCGTGATGTTACATATGCTGCTCCACTTCGCGTAAAAGTTCGTCTTGTGAATAAAGAGACTGGTGAAGTAAAAGACCAGGATGTTTTTATGGGTGATTTCCCGTTAATGACTGAAACAGGAACATTCATTATTAACGGTGCTGAGCGTGTTATTGTATCTCAGTTAGTACGTTCACCAAGTGTTTACTTCAATAAAAAAATGGATAAAAACGGTAAATTCGGTTTTACTGCTACTGTAATTCCGAACCGTGGAGCATGGCTTGAATATGAAACAGATGCTAAAGATGTAGTGTATGTTCGTATTGACCGTACAAGAAAGCTTCCTGTAACCGTTCTTCTTAGAGCACTTGGGTTTGGTTCTGATCAAGAGATAATTGATCTAATCGGTGATAATGAGTATCTTCGAAATACACTAGAAAAAGACAATACTGAAGGAACTGAAAAGGCCTTACTAGAGATATATGAAAGATTGCGTCCAGGTGAACCACCAACCGTAGAAAACGCAAAAAGTCTATTGATTTCACGTTTCTTCGATCCAAAACGCTACGATTTGGCAAATGTTGGTCGTTATAAAATAAACAAAAAACTTCATATGAAGTTTCGTCTTTTCGGACAACGTCTTGCTGAAACTTTAGCAGATCCGGAAACGGGAGAAATTATTGCTGAAGAAGGAACAGTTTTAGATCGTCGAACTCTTGATAAAATTTTACCTAACCTTGAAAGTGGATTAGGTTTCAAAACATATCAGCAAGTTGGAGGAGTTGTAGAAGAAGATGTTGTTCTGCAATCCATTAAAATTTATGCTCCAATTGATGATAATGAAAAAGTAATAAATGTAATCGGAAACGCTTATGTTGATGAAGAAATTAAACATATTACGCCTGCAGATATTGTAGCGTCTATCAGTTATTTCTTTGATTTATTGTACGGTGTTGGTGACACTGATGACATTGACCATCTTGGAAACCGCCGCTTACGTTCTGTTGGTGAATTATTACAAAACCAATTCCGTATCGGTTTGTCTCGGATGGAACGGGTAGTACGTGAAAGAATGTCTATCCAAGATGTAAATACAATCACACCGCAACAATTAATTAATATTCGTCCTGTCATTGCGGCTATTAAAGAGTTCTTTGGAAGCTCTCAGTTGTCACAATTTATGGACCAAACAAATCCGTTAGCAGAATTAACGCATAAGCGTCGTTTATCTGCATTAGGACCTGGTGGTTTAACACGTGAACGTGCAGGTATGGAAGTTCGTGACGTTCACTATTCTCACTATGGCCGTATGTGTCCTATCGAAACTCCTGAGGGACCTAACATTGGGCTAATTAACTCGTTATCAACGTATGCAAAGGTAAACCGTTTTGGTTTCATTGAAACACCGTATCGTCGTGTTGATCCTGAAACAGGACGTGTTACTGAGCATATTGATTATTTAACTGCAGACGAAGAAGACAATTACGTTGTTGCTCAAGCGAATGCAATTTTGGATGATGAAGGATATTTCGCTGAGGAAGAAGTTTACGCTCGCTTTAGAGGTGAAAACATTGTAGTTAAAACAGATCGCGTTGATTATATGGACGTATCACCTAAACAAGTAGTATCTGCCGCTACAGCTTGTATCCCATTCCTTGAAAACGACGACTCAAACCGTGCGTTAATGGGAGCGAACATGCAACGTCAAGCTGTTCCACTTATGAAACCATCTGCGCCGATTGTTGGTACTGGAATGGAATATGTTTCTGCCAAAGATTCAGGTGCGGCTTTAATTTGTAAACATAATGGTATTGTAGAACATGTTGAAGCTCGTGAGATTTGGGTACGCCGTATTCAAGAAGTAGATGGCCAAGAAATTCAAGGTGATCTTGATAAATATCGACTACAAAAGTTTAAACGTTCAAATAATGGTATGTGTATTAACCAACGTCCAATTGTTCAAAAAGGTGACCGTGTAACAAAAGGCGAAATTCTTGCCGATGGTCAATCTATGGACCAAGGGGAATTAGCGTTAGGTCAAAACGTTTTAGTTGCCTTTATGACATGGGATGGTTATAACTATGAAGATGCCATCATTATGAGTGAAAAACTTGTAAAAGAAGATGTTTACACTTCTATTCATATTGAAGAGTATGAATCTGAGGCACGTGATACTAAGCTAGGACCTGAAGAAATGACACGCGATATTCCAAATGTCGGTGAAGATGCGCTACGTAATCTAGACGAAAGAGGAATCATTCGTGTTGGTGCGGAAGTTAAAGATGGCGATTTACTTGTTGGTAAAGTAACACCAAAAGGCGTAACAGAATTAACTGCTGAAGAACGTCTATTACATGCTATCTTTGGTGAAAAAGCACGCGAAGTCCGTGATACTTCTCTACGTGTTCCACACGGCGGGGGCGGTATCGTCTTAGATGTCAAAGTATTTACTCGTGAAGCTGGTGATGAATTACCACCAGGTGTTAATCAGCTTGTACGTGTATATATTGTACAAAAACGTAAAATCCATCAAGGGGATAAAATGGCGGGTCGTCACGGAAATAAAGGGGTTATCTCCCGTATTCTTCCTGAAGAAGATATGCCATTTATGCCAGATGGTACACCAGTTCAAATTATGTTAAACCCATTAGGCGTGCCATCTCGTATGAACATCGGGCAAGTACTCGAATTACATTTAGGTATGGCTGCAAGACAACTTGGACTCCGTGTCGCAACACCAGTATTTGATGGTGCACGTGAGGAAGATGTTTGGGAAACAATTGAAGAAGCTGGTATGGCCCGTGATGCCAAGACGATTCTATATGATGGACGTACTGGTGAACCGTTCGATAACCGTGTGTCAGTTGGTATTATGTACATGATTAAATTGGCTCACATGGTTGATGATAAACTTCATGCTCGTTCAACGGGACCTTACTCACTTGTTACACAACAACCGCTTGGTGGTAAAGCACAATTCGGTGGGCAACGTTTTGGAGAAATGGAGGTATGGGCACTGGAAGCTTATGGTGCTGCATACACATTACAGGAAATCCTTACTGTTAAGTCAGATGACGTTGTAGGCCGTGTGAAAACTTACGAAGCGATTGTTAAGGGCGAAAATGTCCCTGAACCAGGTGTTCCTGAATCATTCAAAGTATTGATTAAAGAACTACAAAGTTTAGGCCTTGATGTTAAAATCTTGTCAAGTGATGATGAAGAAATTGAGATGCGTGATTTAGAGGATGAAGATGATCTAAATCAAGCTGATACTTTAAATATTGCTCCAGAAACTAAGGAAGAACCAGAAGAAATAGGTGCATCAAAGGAATAGTATCTAGAAGCTAGATGGAACAGAAATGAGAGGTCATGGGTCGGATGGTAAAACACATTTTCATGTTATATCCGTACGTATTGACTTCTATTTCTGTTCTTCTAGAAGCTGTTTTAAGGTAATAACCTAAAGACTAAAGGGAGGTAGGCCCCTTGCTAGATGTAAATAATTTTGAATATATGAAAATAGGTCTCGCTTCACCAGATAAAATCCGTTCTTGGTCATATGGTGAAGTAAAAAAACCTGAGACGATTAATTACCGTACATTAAAGCCTGAAAAAGATGGTCTTTTCTGTGAACGTATTTTTGGTCCAACAAAAGATTGGGAATGTCATTGTGGAAAATATAAGCGTGTTCGTTATAAAGGTGTTGTCTGCGACCGCTGTGGTGTAGAAGTTACGAGAGCAAAAGTACGTCGTGAAAGAATGGGTCACATTGAATTAGCTGCACCAGTATCACATATTTGGTACTTTAAAGGGATACCTAGCCGCATGGGACTTGTGCTAGATATGTCTCCACGTGCATTAGAGGAAGTAATTTATTTCGCTTCTTATGTTGTTACTGAAACAGGTGATACTTCACTAGAAAAGAAACAATTACTTTCAGAAAAAGAATATCGTGCGTACCGCGAAAAATACGGTAATAAATTCCAAGCAGGAATGGGTGCTGAAGCGATTAAGAAACTTCTCCAAGACGTCGATGTCAATAAAGAAGTAGAAATGTTAAAAGAAGAACTAAAATCAGCACAAGGGCAACGCCGTACTCGTGCAATTAAACGTTTGGAAGTGTTAGAAGCATTCCGTAATTCCGGAAATAATCCAGATTGGATGATTCTAGATGTTCTTCCTGTTATACCGCCTGAATTACGTCCAATGGTTCAATTGGAAGGTGGAAGATTTGCTACTTCTGACTTGAATGATTTATACCGTCGTGTTATTAACCGTAACAACCGTTTAAAACGATTGTTAGATCTTGGTGCTCCAAGTATCATTGTTCAAAACGAAAAACGTATGCTACAAGAAGCTGTAGATGCGTTGATTGATAATGGTCGCCGTGGCCGTCCTGTAACTGGACCAGGTAACCGTCCATTAAAATCACTATCTCATATGCTGAAAGGTAAACAAGGTCGATTCCGTCAAAACTTGTTAGGTAAACGTGTTGACTACTCTGGCCGTTCTGTTATCGTTGTAGGACCAAACTTAAAAATGTATCAATGTGGTCTGCCGCGTGAAATGGCAATTGAATTGTTCAAACCTTTTGTTATGAAAGAGCTAGTTGAAAAAGGTTTAGCTCACAATATTAAGAGTGCTAAACGTAAAATCGAACGTTTACAGCCGGAAATTTGGGATGTCCTAGAAGAAGTTATTAAGGAACACCCAGTATTACTTAACCGTGCACCGACTTTGCATAGATTAGGGATTCAAGCTTTTGAACCAACGCTTGTTGAAGGACGCGCTATTCGCCTTCATCCACTTGTATGTACAGCATACAACGCGGACTTTGATGGTGACCAAATGGCTGTCCACGTTCCATTATCAGCAGAAGCTCAAGCTGAAGCACGTATGTTGATGTTAGCAGCGCAAAACATTCTAAATCCGAAAGATGGTAAACCAGTTGTTACACCATCTCAAGATATGGTATTAGGTAACTATTATCTTACTTTAGAACGTGAAGATGCTGTAGGTGAAGGATCAATATTTAATAATGTGAATGAAGTGCATCTTGCTTATCAAAATGGTTATGTTCATTTCCATACGCGTATTGCGATTAAAGCTGGTTCTCTAAATAATCCAACATTTACAGAAAAACAAAATGAACAATTATTAATTACAACTGCTGGTAAAGTTATTTTTAACGAAATTTTGCCAAAAAGCTTCCCGTATATCAACGAGCCAACAAAATCGAATCTGGAAGAAAAAACACCAGAAAAGTATTTTGTTGATCCGACTGTTGATGTAAAAGAGTATATTAAAAAACAACCGCTTAATAAGCCGTTTGTTAAAGGATTCCTAGGAAGCATCATTGCTGAAGTGTTCAAACGATTTAAGATTACTGAAACTTCTAAGATGCTTGACCGCTTGAAAGATCTAGGGTTCAAATATTCTACTAAAGCAGGTATTACTGTTGGGGTAGCAGATATTGTTGTATTAGGAGAAAAAGAAGAAATCCTTCATGAAGCGCAAATTAAAGTTGATAAGGTCATGAAACAGTTTAGACGTGGTCTTATTACTGAAGATGAACGTTACGACAGAGTCATTTCTATTTGGAGTGCTGCTAAAGACACGATCCAAGGTAAGCTAATGGCTTCTCTCGATAAACGGAACCCAATCTTTATGATGAGTGACTCAGGAGCCCGTGGTAACGCCTCAAACTTTACCCAGCTTGCTGGTATGCGTGGTCTGATGGCCAACCCAGCTGGTCGTATTATTGAGTTGCCAATTAAATCAAGTTTCCGTGAAGGCTTAACTGTACAAGAGTACTTTATTTCGACACATGGTGCCCGTAAAGGTCTTGCCGATACAGCCCTTAAAACAGCTGACTCTGGTTACTTGACACGTCGTCTCGTTGATGTAGCACAAGATGTTATCATCCGTGAAGATGATTGTGGTACAGATAGAGGATTGCTAATTAGTGCACTTAAAGAAGGAAATGAAATCATTGAATCTCTTGAAGAACGCTTAATTGGCAGATATTCAAGAAAAACAATTAAACATCCTGAAACTGGTGAGATTCTTGTAGAAGAGAATGGTTTCATCAACGAAGATGTTGCGAAAGAAATTGTAGATGCCGGTTATGAAAAAGTTTGGATTCGTTCAGCGTTTACATGTAACACTCGTCATGGTGTGTGTAAGAAATGTTATGGACGTAATTTAGCTACAGGTCAAGAAGTTGAAGTAGGTGAAGCAGTTGGTATTATTGCTGCTCAATCTATCGGTGAACCTGGTACACAGTTAACAATGCGTACATTCCATACTGGTGGAGTAGCAGGAGACGATATTACACAAGGTCTTCCTCGTATCCAAGAGTTGTTTGAAGCAAGAAATCCAAAAGGTCAAGCGGTGATCTCTGAGGTTGATGGTGTTGTAACATCCATTAGTGAAGGTCGTGACCGCCAATACGAAATCGTAATTCAAGGTGCAGTTGAGACACGCACATATACAGCACCTTACACGTCACGATTAAAAGTGGCAGTTGACAGCCATGTTGTTAGAGGTCAAGAATTAACTGAAGGTTCAATTGATCCTAAAGACTTGCTACGTGTAACAGACGTTAAAACTGTTCAAGAATACTTGCTTCATGAAGTGCAAAAGGTTTATCGTATGCAAGGGGTTGAAATCGGTGATAAACATATTGAAGTAATGGTACGTCAAATGCTTCGCAAAGTCCGAGTACTTGACGCTGGAGATACTGATGTATTGCCGGGATCATTACTTGATATTCACCAATTTACCGAAGCAAACGAAAGAGCTTTGATTGAAGGTAACCAACCAGCAACTGGCCGACCAATTCTATTGGGTATTACAAAAGCATCCTTAGAAACAGATTCATTCTTATCAGCTGCATCATTCCAAGAAACAACACGTGTGTTGACAGATGCTGCTATTAAGGGTAAACGCGATGAACTTCTAGGATTAAAAGAAAATGTTATTATCGGTAAACTTGTTCCAGCAGGTACTGGTATGACACGTTATCGTAAAGCCCAAACAGAAGTTGTTAAAACAGAAGAAGAAGTACCAGTTGATTAATAAAATCATTTCTATGTGCCGGTATTAGTATCGGCACATAGAAATATTAAATTTTAAGAAGATGGATGTTGACTTTGAATTTTTAAAATGATAATATATTCAAGGTGCTCCTATCAATTACCTGTATACTTTGGAGGATGTTAAATATGTCTTATGAAAAAGTAACTCAGGCTAAAGAAATTATTGTAGGGACAAAACAAACAGTAAAAGCTCTTAAGGCGAGTAAAGTAAATGAACTTCTTGTTGCTGAAGATGCTGACCCAGCAATAACTAGTAAAGTTGTGAATATCGCTCAAGAGTTTCATATACCAGTTACTTATGTTGATTCTATGAAACAACTTGGTAAGACATGTGGTATTGAAGTTGGAGCTGCAACTGTTGCACTTATTTATTAAACATTTTTGCGGTATACACTGCAAAAATATGTTTTTACATTTAAATGAACCACCTGGATGTGTGGACTTAAATTATTCGAAGGGAGGAAAAGTAGATGCCTACTATCAATCAATTAGTGCGCAAACCTCGTAAATCTAAAATCGAGAAATCAAAATCACCTGCGCTTAACAAAGGTTACAACAGTTTCAAAAAAATCAACACAGATCTATCTTCACCTCAAAAACGTGGAGTATGTACTCGTGTAGGTACAATGACACCGAAAAAACCGAACTCAGCACTTCGTAAATATGCTCGTGTTCGTTTAACAAATGGAATCGAAGTAACAGCTTATATCCCAGGTATCGGACACAACTTACAAGAGCACAGTGTTGTTCTTATTCGTGGTGGACGTGTAAAAGACTTACCAGGGGTACGTTACCATATCGTTCGTGGTGCATTAGATACAGCTGGTGTTGATAACCGTCAACAAGGTCGTTCTAAATACGGTACTAAAAAACCTAAAGAAAAAAAATAATAACTTAAATTATAAGACTTATTGAAAGGAGGATCTCATACATGCCACGTAAAGGACCTGTTGCAAAAAGAGACGTATTACCGGATCCTATTTATAATTCAAAATTGGTAACACGTTTGATTAACAAAATGATGATTGATGGTAAGAGAGGTAAATCTCAAACTATCCTTTATTCTTCATTTGATATTATCCGTGAACGTACGGGTAAAGATCCTATGGAAGTATTTGATCAAGCTTTAAAAAATATTATGCCTGTACTTGAAGTAAGAGCTCGCCGTGTTGGTGGTGCTAACTATCAAGTTCCAGTTGAAGTGCGCCCTGAACGTCGTACGACTTTAGGACTTCGCTGGTTAGTAAACTATGCAAGACTTCGCGGTGAAAAAACAATGGAAGAACGCCTAGCTAATGAAATTTTAGATGCTGCTAACAATACAGGTGCTTCTGTTAAAAAACGTGAAGACACTCATAAAATGGCTGAAGCAAACAAAGCATTTGCTCACTATCGTTGGTAATAATTTTATACTCCTAAAATCTAGTTAAAGGAAGGAGAAATACGAGATGCCAAGAGAGTTCTCCTTAGAAAACACTCGTAATATCGGTATCATGGCTCACATTGATGCTGGTAAAACTACAACTACTGAGCGTATCCTTTACTACACTGGTCGTATTCATAAGATCGGTGAAACTCATGAAGGTGCGTCTCAAATGGACTGGATGGCACAAGAGCAAGAGCGTGGTATCACAATCACATCTGCTGCAACAACTGCACAATGGAACAACCATCGTGTAAACATTATCGATACTCCAGGGCACGTAGACTTCACTGTTGAAGTAGAACGTTCTCTTCGTGTATTAGATGGTGCTGTAGCAGTTCTAGATGCACAATCTGGTGTAGAGCCACAAACTGAAACAGTTTGGCGACAAGCTACAACATACGGGGTTCCTCGTATTGTGTTTGTAAATAAAATGGATAAAATCGGTGCAGACTTTTTATATTCTGTAAATACTATCCATGATCGTCTACAAGCAAACGCTCATGCAATTCAATTACCAATTGGTGCTGAAGATAATTTCGAAGGTATCATTGACTTAATTGAAATGAAAGCAACATTCTATGGTAATGACTTAGGTACAGATATCGAAGTTCGTGATATTCCTGAAGAATACAAAGATCAAGCAGATGAGTACCGTGAAAAACTAATTGAAGCAGTTGCTGAACTTGATGAAGAATTAATGGAAAAATACCTTGGTGGCGAAGAAATTTCTAAAGAAGAATTAAAAGCTGCTATTCGTAAGAGTACCATTAATGTTGAATTCTTCCCTGTTCTTTGTGGGTCTGCGTTCAAAAACAAAGGTGTTCAATTAATGCTTGATGCTGTTATTGATTACCTCCCATCACCATTAGATGTACCAGCAATTAAAGGTACTATTCCTGGTTCAGATGAAGAAGTAACACGTCCTTCAAGCGATGATGAACCATTCTCTGCGTTAGCGTTTAAAGTTATGACTGACCCATTTGTTGGGAAGTTAACATTCTTCCGTGTATATTCAGGAACTTTAAGTTCAGGATCTTATGTACAAAACTCAACAAAAGGCAAACGTGAACGTGTAGGTCGTATTCTTCAAATGCACGCGAACCACCGTAATGAAATTTCTGAAGTTTACGCTGGAGACATCGCTGCTGCAGTAGGTTTAAAAGATACAACTACAGGTGATACTCTATGTGATGAGAAAAACCTTGTAATCCTAGAGTCTATGGAATTCCCTGAACCTGTAATTCAATTGTCTGTTGAACCTAAATCTAAAGCAGACCAAGATAAGATGACAACAGCTCTTCAAAAATTACAAGAAGAGGATCCAACATTCCGTGCTCATACTGACCAAGAAACAGGTCAAACAATCATTGCTGGTATGGGTGAACTTCACCTTGATATTATCGTTGACCGTATGAAACGTGAATTCAAAGTTGAAGCCAATGTTGGTGCTCCACAAGTTGCTTACCGTGAAACTTTCCGTAAGTCTGCACAAGTTCAAGGTAAGTTCGCTCGTCAATCTGGTGGACGCGGACAATACGGTGACGTTTGGATTGAATTCACTCCAAATGAAGAAGGAAAAGGTTTTGAATTCGAAAATGCAATTGTCGGTGGTGTAGTTCCACGTGAATACATCCCAGCTGTACAAGCTGGTCTTGAAGATGCACTTCAACGTGGGGTACTAGCTGGTTATCCATTAGTTGATATCAAAGCTAAACTTTATGACGGTTCTTACCATGATGTCGATTCAAGTGAAATGGCGTTTAAAATTGCTGCTTCATTAGCACTTAAAAATGCTGCTTCAAAATGTGATCCAGTTCTATTAGAACCTGTTATGAGAGTTGAAGTTGTTATCCCTGAAGAATACTTAGGCGATATCATGGGACAAATTACAGCTCGTCGTGGCCGTGTAGAAGGTATGGAAGCTCGCGGTAATGCTCAAGTTGTTCGTGCGTTTGTTCCACTTTCTGAAATGTTTGGTTATGCTACTGCACTTCGTTCAAGCACACAAGGTCGTGGTGTATTCACTATGCACTTTGATCACTATGAAGAAGTACCAAAAGCAATTTCAGAAGAAATTATCAAAAAAAATAAAGGCGAATAATTGATTTATTCGCTTTAATACAGTATAACTACTACTATAATGGTATGTCGCTTTAAAGTTGGTAATGCCACTTTAAAGCTTCTAATATACTTAAAAATCTAATTTAACATATTAAGGAGGATTTCCTAATGGCTAAAGAAAAATTCGATCGTTCAAAAGAACATGCTAACATTGGAACAATCGGTCACGTTGACCATGGTAAAACTACTTTAACAGCTGCTATCACAACTGTTTTATCTAAATCAGGTAAAGCTGAAGCTCGTGCATATGATCAAATCGACGGTGCACCAGAAGAACGTGAGCGTGGTATCACAATTAATACTGCACACGTTGAGTATGAAACTGAAAAACGCCACTATGCACACGTTGACTGCCCAGGACATGCTGACTACGTTAAAAACATGATCACTGGTGCTGCACAAATGGACGGAGCTATCTTAGTAGTTTCTGCTGCTGATGGTCCAATGCCACAAACTCGTGAACATATCCTTCTTTCTCGTCAAGTAGGTGTTCCTTACATCGTTGTATTCTTAAACAAATGCGACATGGTAGACGACGAAGAATTACTTGAATTAGTAGAAATGGAAGTTCGTGACTTACTTTCTGAATATGATTTCCCAGGAGATGATATTCCTGTAATTAAAGGTTCTGCTCTTAAAGCTCTTGAAGGCGATGCAGAATGGGAAGCTAAAATCATCGAACTTATGGATGCTGTTGATGAATACATTCCAACTCCACAACGTGAAACTGATAAACCATTCATGATGCCAGTTGAAGACGTGTTCTCAATTACTGGACGTGGTACTGTTGCTACAGGTCGTGTTGAACGTGGACAACTTAAAGTTGGTGACGTTGTTGAAATCATCGGTCTTTCTGAAGAACCTGCTTCAACAACTGTAACTGGTGTTGAAATGTTCCGTAAACTTCTTGACTATGCAGAAGCTGGTGACAACATTGGAGCTCTTCTCCGTGGGGTTGCTCGTGAAGATGTACAACGTGGTCAAGTATTGGCTAAACCAGGTTCAATTACACCACATACAAAATTTAAAGCACAAGTTTACGTTCTTTCTAAAGAAGAAGGTGGACGTCATACTCCATTCTTCTCTAACTATCGTCCACAATTCTATTTCCGTACTACTGATGTAACTGGAATCATCCAATTACCAGAAGGTGTTGAAATGGTAATGCCTGGAGATAACATTGAAATGACTGTGGAACTTATTTCTCCAATCGCTATCGAAGAAGGAACTAAGTTCTCAATCCGTGAAGGTGGACGTACTGTAGGTGCTGGATCAGTATCTTCAATCGAAAAATAATCTTCATGATTAATAAGAAAAAGAGCAGTTGGTCTTCCAATTGCTCTTTTTTGGTTTTTATTTCTTTTTTGTAAAACTTGATGTATTGGTATTAAATATGTATAATAGAAAAAGTGTTGAAAAACCAATTAAATATTATATACGTGTTGCATTTCATGGGCGATATGTGTATAATAGATGATGTTGGTCTTTGACTGCGATGAAGTGGAAGGTTGCTGACACACCCGGCCGCTTTGCCATGGCGCGTGTGTAGGAAATTTCCATGGAGAATGTCTATTATAAAATAGGCGATAAAGGAGGGAAAATAATGGCAAAACAAAAAATTCGCATTCGTTTAAAAGCATATGATCATAGAATTCTTGATCAATCAGCAGAAAAAATTGTTGAAACAGCTAAAAGATCTGGTGCTAGTGTTTCTGGTCCGATCCCACTACCAACAGAAAAATCTGTTTACACAATTCTTCGTGCGGTTCATAAATACAAAGATTCTCGTGAACAATTTGAAATGCGCACACATAAACGCCTAATTGATATTGTGAATCCTACACCACAAACTGTAGATTCATTAATGCGTTTAGATTTACCATCTGGCGTTGACATTGAAATTAAACTTTAATAAACATATTTGATAATATATTAGGAGGTGTGACTCGTGACCAAAGGAATCTTAGGAAGAAAAATCGGTATGACACAAGTATTCGCTGAAAATGGTGATCTTATTCCAGTTACTGTTATTGAAGCAGCGCCAAACGTTGTTCTTCAAAAGAAAACTGCTGAAACAGATGGCTATGAAGCGATCCAACTTGGTTTTTCAGATAAACGCGATAAATTAGCAAACAAGCCTGAAAAAGGTCATGTTGCAAAAGCCAATACTGCTCCTAAGCGCTTCATTCGTGAATTTAACGGAGTAAACACTGGTGATTTTGAAATTGGTCAAGAAGTCAAAGTAGATATTTTTGCGGAAGGTGACATCGTAGACGTTACTGGAATCTCTAAAGGTAAAGGATTCCAAGGCGTAATTAAACGTCATGGTCAATCTCGTGGTCCAATGGCCCACGGTTCTCGTTACCATCGTCGTCCTGGTTCAATGGGACCTGTAGCGCCAAACCGTGTATTTAAGCAAAAAGCATTACCTGGACGTACTGGAGGAGAAAGAATTACAATTCAAAACCTTCAAATCGTTAAAGTTGATGCAGAACGCAATCTACTTTTAGTAAAAGGGAACGTTCCTGGTCCTAAAAAATCAATGGTTATCGTGAAATCAGCGATTAAAGCACAATAATATTTATTCAGAAAGGAGGAAACAGGAATGCCAAAAGTTGCTCTATACAATCAAACCGGATCAAAAGTTGGTGAAGTAGAACTTAACGATTCAGTGTTTGGTATTGAACCTAATAACCATGTTGTATTTGAAGCAGTCGTTATGCAAAGAGCTTCACTTCGTCAAGGAACACATAAAGTAAAAGGTCGCTCAGAAGTACGTGGCGGTGGTCGTAAACCATGGCGTCAAAAAGGTACAGGTCGTGCCCGTCAAGGTTCTATCCGTTCTCCACAATGGCGTGGTGGTGGTACTGTATTTGGTCCTGTTCCACGTAGCTATAGCTATAAATTACCTAAAAAAGTACGTCGTTTAGCAATTAAATCTGCGTTATCTTCTAAAGTACAAGAAGAAAGCATTTTAGTACTAGATGCATTAAACTTCAATGCTCCAAAAACAAAAGAATTTGTTGCAGTTCTTAAAAATCTATCTGTAAATAAGAAAGCTCTTGTTGTAACAGATGGTTTAGATGAAAATGTTGCACTTTCTGCTCGTAATATACCTGGAGTAACTGTTGTTGAAGCTAACGGTATTAATGTTTTAGATGTAGTAAGTCATGACCATTTAATTATGACTAAAGCTGCTGTTGAAAAAGTAGAGGAGGTGCTTGGATAATGGAAGCTCGTGATATCATTAAGCGCCCCGTAATTACTGAACGTTCTATGCAAGTTGTTGCCGATAAAAAATACACATTCGAAGTTGATGTTAAAGCGAACAAAACGCAAGTAAAAGACGCAATCGAAGAAGTATTTGGTGTAAAAGTTGCAAAAGTAAACATTGCAAATTACAAAGGCAAACTTAAACGCATGGGTCGTTTTGCAGGTTACACTAACAAGCGCCGTAAAGCTATTGTTACTTTAACTGCTGATAGCAAAGAAATTGAAATCTTTGAACTTTAATTAGTATAATTTCAACGAAAGAGGAGGGAAAAAAATGGCGATCAAAAAGTATAAACCAACCTCTAATGGACGTCGCGGTATGACAGCTTTAGATTTCGAAGAAATTACTACTAGTAAACCTGAGAAATCTTTATTAGCTCCACTAAGCAAAAAAGCCGGACGTAATAACCAAGGTAAGTTAACTGTTCGTCATCAAGGTGGCGGTCATAAGCGCCAATACCGTATTATCGATTTCAAACGCGATAAAGATGGTATACCAGGACGCGTTGCTACAATTGAGTATGATCCAAACCGTTCATCTAACATCGCTTTAATCCATTACTTAGATGGAGAAAAACGATACATTATTGCACCAAAGAATTTAAAAGTTGGCATGGAAATCATGTCAGGTCCAGAAGCTGATATTAAAGTAGGTAACGCATTACCACTAGCAAATATTCCAGTTGGTACTGTTATCCACAATATCGAATTAAAACCTGGTAAAGGTGGACAATTAATTCGTTCAGCTGGTACTTCTGCGCAAGTGCTTGGTAAAGAAGGCAAATACGTATTAGTACGTCTAAACTCTGGTGAAGTCCGCATGATTCTTGCTACTTGCCGTGCTACAATCGGTCAAGTTGGTAATGAACAACATGAACTAGTGAACATCGGTAAAGCTGGTCGTTCTCGTTGGTTAGGTATCCGCCCAACAGTTCGTGGTTCTGTAATGAACCCTAATGATCACCCACACGGTGGTGGTGAAGGACGCGCTCCAATCGGACGTAAATCACCAATGTCTCCTTGGGGTAAACCAACTCTTGGATACAAAACTCGTAAGAAAAAGAACAAATCAGATAAATTTATCGTACGTCGTCGTAAAAAATAATGCGGTTGAACTACGGTTCAAAATAAGGACCGTAGCGCAATCACGAAGGGAGGTTCGACCATGGGTCGCAGCTTAAAAAAAGGGCCTTTTGTTGATGATCATTTAATGGTAAAGGTTGAAAAATTAAATGCAGATAACAAAAAGCAAGTAATTAAAACTTGGTCACGTCGTTCAACGATTTTCCCAGCATTTGTTGGACATACAATTGCTGTTTATGATGGTCGCAAGCATGTACCTGTATATGTTACAGAAGATATGGTAGGCCACAAACTTGGTGAATTTGCACCAACACGTACTTATAAAGGTCACGCTAGTGACGATAAGAAAACAAGACGCTAATGAGAGGAGGGCATTTCAATGCAAGCAAAAGCTGTTGCAAGAACAGTTCGTATTGCTCCTCGTAAAGCACGACTAGTTGTTGATCTAATTCGAGGAAAGCAAGCAGGCGAAGCAATTTCAATCTTAAAATACACTCCAAAAGCTGCTTCACCAGTCATTGAAAAAGTATTAAAATCTGCTATCGCAAATGCAGAACATAATTACGATATGGATATTAACAGTCTTGTTGTTACACAGGCTTATGTAAATGAAGGTCCAACACTGAAACGTTTCCGTCCACGTGCACAAGGCCGCGCAAGCCAAATCAACAAACGTACTAGTCATATTACTATCGTAGTATCAGATCAGAAGGAGGGATAATTTGTGGGTCAAAAAGTAAATCCAATCGGTTTGCGGATCGGTGTTATTCGTGACTGGGAATCTAAATGGTACGCTGAAAAAGACTATGCAGATCTTTTACACGAAGACATTAAAATCCGCGAATATATCGCAAAACGATTATCAGACGCTTCTGTTTCTGGCGTAGAAATCGAACGTGCTGCAAATCGTGTAAATATTACTATTCGTACTGCGAAACCAGGTATGGTTATTGGTAAAGGCGGTACTGAAGTCGAAGCATTACGTAAAGCATTAAACGAATTAACTGGTAAAAGAGTTCATATCAATATCGTTGAAATTAAAAAGGCTGATATTGATGCGAAATTAGTAGCTGAAAACATTGCACGTCAATTGGAAAACCGTGTATCTTTCCGCCGTGCTCAAAAACAAGCAATTCAACGTGCAATGCGCGCTGGTGCTAAAGGTATTAAAACACAAGTTTCAGGTCGTCTAGGTGGCGCTGATATCGCTCGTGCTGAACATTATAGTGAAGGAACTGTACCTCTTCATACTTTACGTGCTGACATTGATTATGCACATGCAGAAGCTGACACAACATACGGTAAGCTTGGTGTTAAAGTATGGATCTATCGTGGAGAAGTTCTTCCAACTAAGAAAAAAACTGAGGAAGGGGGAAACTAATCATGTTGTTACCTAAACGTGTAAAATACCGTCGTGAACATCGTGGGAAAATGCGTGGGCAATCAAAAGGTGGTACAGAAGTAAGCTTCGGAGAATTCGGTCTTCAAGCTTTAGAAGCTTCTTGGATTACAAACCGTCAAATTGAAGCTGCTCGTATCGCTATGACACGTTATATGAAACGTGGCGGTAAAGTATGGATTAAAATTTTCCCTCACAAACCTTATACTGCAAAACCTCTTGAAGTCCGCATGGGTTCTGGTAAAGGTGCTCCTGAAGGATGGGTAGCAGTAGTAAAACCTGGTAAAATTTTATTTGAAATTGCTGGAGTATCTGAAGAAGTTGCACGTGAAGCACTTCGTCTTGCAGCACACAAACTTCCTATTAAATGTAAGTTTGTAAAACGTGAAGAAATTGGTGGTGATTCTAATGAAAGCTAATGAAATCCGTGATTTAACCACTGCCGAAATTGAACAAAAAGTCAAATCACTGAAGGAAGAGTTATTCAACCTTCGCTTCCAGTTAGCTACTGGTCAATTAGAAAATACAGCCCGCATTCGTGAAGTACGTAAATCGATTGCTCGTATGAAAACTGTTATTCGTGAAAGAGAAATTGGTATTAACAATCGATAATGGGAGGAGGTTTGCGATAAATGAGTGAACGCAACCAACGAAAAGTTTATACAGGTCGTGTCGTATCAGATAAAATGGACAAAACGATTACTGTACTTGTTGAAACTTACAAGAAACATTCTCTATACGGTAAACGCGTAAAGTACTCTAAGAAATTTAAAGCTCATGATGAAAATAATGAAGCAAGAGTAGGCGATATCGTAAGCATTATGGAAACTCGTCCATTATCTGCGACAAAACGTTTCCGTCTTGTTGAAATCGTTGAAAAAGCAGTTATTATTTAATATATCGGTTCGGATTGATGTTTATTCCGAAGGGAGGTAAACGTAATGATACAACAAGAAACTCGTTTGAAAGTAGCTGACAACTCTGGTGCTAGAGAAGTGCTTACAATCAAAGTATTAGGTGGATCTGGACGTAAAACAGCTAATATTGGCGATGTTATCGTTGCTACTGTGAAACAAGCAACACCAGGAGGCGTTGTTAAAAAAGGTGACGTTGTGAAAGCTGTTGTAGTACGTACTAAGAGTGGTGTACGTCGTACAGATGGTTCATATATTCGTTTCGATGAAAATGCTTGCGTCATTATTCGTGATGACAAGAGTCCTCGTGGAACACGTATTTTCGGACCTGTTGCTCGTGAACTACGTAACAACAATTTCATGAAGATCGTATCGTTAGCTCCGGAAGTTCTTTAATAAAAAATGATTTGTTGTTAAGGAGGTGCGATGAAGATGCATGTAAAAAAAGGCGATAAAGTTATGGTTATTTCAGGTAAAGATAAAGGCAAAACAGGAACTATCCTTGCAGCTTTTCCTAAAAAAGACCGTGTAATTGTTGAAGGTGTGAACGTTGTGAAAAAACATTCAAAACCTTCTCAAGCGAATCCACAAGGTGGAATTTTCGATAAAGAAGCACCAATTCACGTATCTAATGTAATGGTAGTTGACCCGAAAACAAATGAGCCAACTCGTATTGGATATCAAGTAGTTGATGGCAAAAAAGTGCGTGTAGCAAAAAAATCTGGTGAAGTTTTAGATAAATAGTTTTTTGATGAAGGGAGGTACACGACATGAACCGCCTAAAGGAAAAATATGTTAACGAAATTGTTCCTGCTTTAATGAACAAGTTTAACTATAAATCAGTTATGCAAGTACCAAAAATCGATAAGATTGTTATCAACATGGGTGTTGGTGACGCTGTACAAAATTCTAAAGTATTAGATAACGCAGTTGAAGAATTAACACTTATCGCTGGTCAAAAACCAGTAGTAACTAGAGCAAAAAATTCTATCGCTGGTTTCCGCCTTCGTGAAGGTATGCCAATCGGTACAAAAGTTACTCTTCGTGGTGAACACATGTATGAGTTTCTTGACAAACTTATTTCTGTTTCACTTCCACGTGTTCGTGACTTCCACGGCGTATCGAAGAAATCATTCGATGGACGTGGTAACTACACAATGGGAATTAAAGAACAATTGATTTTCCCTGAAATTGATTATGATAAAGTTAGCAAAGTTCGTGGTATGGATATCGTTATTGTTACAACTGCAAACACTGACGAAGAATCTCGTGAATTGTTAACACAACTCGGAATGCCATTCCAAAAATAATAGCTGTGTGCTAAATAAGGGAGGCGAAAACGTGGCTAAAAAATCAATGATTGCGAAACAAAAACGCGAGCCAAAGTTTAAAGTGCAAGCTTACACTCGTTGCGAACGTTGTGGCCGTCCACACTCAGTAATTCGTAAATTTAAACTTTGCCGTATTTGTTTCCGTGAACTTGCATATAAAGGTCAAATACCTGGCGTTAAAAAAGCTAGCTGGTAAAACCCAATATTGGGAAGGAGGTTATTTAAATGGTCATGACAGATCCAATTGCAGATTTGTTAACTCGTATTCGTAATGCAAATACAGTACGTCACGAAAAATTAGAAGTTCCTGCTTCTAAGATTAAAAAAGATGTAGCTGAAATCCTTAAACGTGAAGGATTCGTTCGTGATGTTGAATTTATTGAAGATAATAAACAAGGAATCATTCGGATCTTCTTGAAATATGGTGCGAATAACGAACGTGTTATCACTGGAATTAAACGTATCAGTAAACCTGGACTTCGCGTTTATGCAAAAGCTGACGAAGTTCCTAAAGTATTAAACGGTCTTGGTATTGCGATTGTTTCTACTTCTCAAGGTGTTTTAACTGATAAAGAAGCTCGTTCTAAAAAGATCGGTGGAGAAGTATTAGCATACGTTTGGTAATAATTGAAGTTGAACGGAGGTGCAAAGCATGTCACGTGTAGGAAAAAAACCAGTTGAAATTCCAGCTGGAGTTACTGTAACAATTAATAACAATGACGTTACGGTAAAGGGACCTAAAGGCGAATTAACTCGCAGCTTTAGTCCTGATATCGCAATTAACATCGAAGATAATATCATTAACGTAACTCGCCCTTCTGATGCAAAAAATCATCGTGCATTGCATGGTACAACTCGTGCCTTACTTGCAAACATGGTTGAAGGTGTATCAAAAGGCTATGAAAAATCATTAGAATTAATTGGTGTTGGATACCGTGCTCAAAAACAAGGTAAAAAACTTGTTTTGAATGTAGGTTATTCTCATCCAGTTGAATTTGATCCAGAAGAAGGACTTGAAATCGATGTTCCTTCTAATACAAAAGTTATCGTTAAAGGCGTAAGTAAAGAACGTGTAGGCGCTCTTGCTGCAAATATTCGCGCTGTACGTCCTCCTGAACCTTATAAAGGAAAAGGAATTCGTTACGAAGGCGAATATGTACGTAGAAAAGAAGGTAAAACTGGTAAATAATGCTGCATAGTTTGAGAAAGGAGTGAAATCGATGATCACTAAACCTGATAAAAACCAAGTGCGTAAAAAAAGACACGCTCGCGTACGAGCTAAGTTAAGCGGAACTCCTACTCGTCCACGTTTGAACGTGTATCGTTCTAATAAAAACATTTACGCTCAATTAATTGATGATGTAAATGGTGTAACTTTAGTTAGTGCTTCAACTGTTGATAAAGAATTAAATCTTGAATCTACTGGTAATGTTGAAGCAGCACAAAAAGTTGGTGAATTAATCGCTAAACGTGCTACAGAAAAAGGATTAAGTGAAGTAGTATTTGATCGTGGTGGTTATTTATATCACGGACGTATTAAAGCTCTTGCTGATGCAGCTCGTGAAAACGGCTTACAATTTTAATCATAAAGGAGGGAAAAACAGATGCGTCGCATTGATCCAAACAAACTTGAATTAGAAGAACGCGTAGTTACGGTAAATCGTGTTGCGAAAGTTGTTAAAGGTGGACGTCGTTTCCGCTTCTCTGCACTAGTTGTTGTTGGAGATAAAAACGGACACGTTGGCTTTGGTACAGGTAAAGCACAAGAAGTACCTGATGCTATTCGTAAAGCAGTTGAAGATGCTAAGAAAAACCTAGTTGAAGTACCTCTTGTTGGTACAACAATCCCTCATGAAGTAGTTGGACACTTCAGTGCAGGTAAAATCTTATTAAAACCAGGTTCTCCAGGTACTGGTGTTATCGCTGGTGGTCCTGTTCGTGCCGTATTAGAATTAGCTGGTGTTGCTGATATTACATCTAAGTCTTTAGGTTCTAATACACCAATTAATATGATTCGTGCTACTATGAACGGTATTAGTCAATTAAAGCGTGCGGATGAAGTTGCAAAATTACGTAACAAATCAGTAGAAGAACTATTAGGTTAAGGAGGGAACACTAATGGCAAAATTAAAAATTACCCTCACTCGCAGCGTGATCGGTCGTCCACAAGATCAACGTGATACTGTGATTGCTCTTGGATTACGTAAAGTAAACCAAACTGTTGAGAAAGAAGATAATGCTGCTATTCGCGGAATGATTAACAAAGTTAGTCATCTTGTAACAGTAGAAGAATAATCAATGATTCTAAAATAAGGAGGTGCGGACAATGAAACTTCATGAATTACAACCTGCGGAAGGATCTCGTAAAGAACGTAATCGTGTTGGTCGTGGTACTGGTTCTGGTAACGGTAAAACTGCTGGTAAAGGACATAAAGGTCAAAAGGCTCGTTCCGGCGGCGGTGTACGTCTTGGATTTGAAGGTGGTCAAACTCCTTTATTCCGTCGTTTACCAAAACGCGGTTTCACAAACATCAATCGTAAAGATTATGCAGTTGTAAACTTAGATGCTTTGAACCGTTTTGACGAAGGTACTGAAGTAACACCTGCTCTTCTTTTGGAAACTGGTGTTGTAAGCAAGGAAAAATCAGGTATTAAAGTACTTGCTAACGGTAAACTTGAGAAAAAATTAACGGTAAAAGCACATAAATTCTCCTCTGCTGCTAAAGAAGCAATTGAAGCTGCTGGCGGTTCAATTGAGGTGATCTAATGTTTAGAACAATCTCCAATTTTATGCGTGTGGGTGATATAAGAAGAAAAATTATTTTCACCCTCTTAATGCTTGTGGTTTTTCGAATTGGTGCATTCATACCAGTTCCATATGTTGATGCCTCTGTATTAGATGCCTCTACCCAAAATGGTTTAGTTGGTTTTCTAAATACATTTGGTGGAGGTGCATTAAGAAACTTCTCTATTTTTGCAATGGGAATTATGCCATATATTACAGCATCTATTATCATACAGTTGTTGCAGATGGACGTAGTTCCTAAATTTGCAGAATGGGCAAAACAAGGAGAGGTTGGTCGTCGTAAGCTAAATCAGTTTACGCGCTATTTTACCGTAATTCTTGGTTTTATTGAAGCGTTAGGTATGTCCTATGGCTTCAATAATTTAGCTCAAGGTGCACTGATTACACAATCTGGTATTGGTACGTATATTATCATTGCGATTACATTAACGGCAGGTACTACCTTCTTAATGTGGTTAGGTGAGCAAATTACAACCAAAGGTGTCGGGAATGGAATTTCTATTCTCATTATGGCAGGGATTGTGGCAGGAATGCCGACAGCTATTAACCAAATTTACGCGCAACAAATTCAAAATGCAGGATCACAACTTTTCTTAAAAATTGTTCTTCTTGTTCTTTTTGTTCTTGTTGTTTTAGCGATTGTAGTGGGAGTCATCTTTTTTCAACAAGCTTCGAGAAAGATTCCTATTCAATATGCACAACGTCTTGCTGGAAGAAACCAAGTTGGCGGTCAATCTACCCATTTACCACTTAAGGTAAATGCAGCTGGTGTTATTCCTGTTATCTTTGCAATTTCGTTTATTATTGCACCACAAACCATTGCATCATTTTTTGGTTCTAGTAATATTGCAAGCACCATTCAATGGATTTTCGATTACACCAAACCAGTTGGAGCATTGATCTACGTTGCATTAATTATTGCTTTTACTTATTTTTATGCCTTTGTACAGGTTAACCCTGAAAAGCTTGCTGAAAACTTAAAAAAACAAGGTGGGTATATTCCGGGTATTCGTCCTGGTAAAAACACTCAGCAATATTTAACAAGCGTTTTATATCGTTTAACGTTTGTAGGTTCGTTATTTTTGGCTGTAATTGCGATTCTTCCAGTCATTTTCACAAATATTGCAAGTCTACCTTCCTCAGTAAGAATTGGCGGTACAAGTTTGCTAGTTGTTATTGGTGTTGCACTTGAAACAATGCAACAATTAGAATCTCAATTAGTAAAACGTCATTATAAAGGGTTTATTAAATAATTAGGTTTTGGGGGCAATCGCTTGTTCCTAAAACCGTAAATAAACAGATTGAGGGGGCTGTACCGTTGAATTTAGTGCTAATGGGCCTTCCAGGTGCTGGTAAAGGTACTCAAGCTGAAAAGATCGTTGATAAGTATTCCATTCCTCATATTTCTACTGGGGACATGTTTCGTGCAGCAATCAAAGATGAGACGGAATTAGGTTTAAAAGCGAAATCCTTTATGGATAAAGGTGAGCTTGTTCCAGATGAAGTTACAATTGGAATTGTTCGTGAGCGATTAGGCAAGGACGATTGCAGCAAAGGATTTTTGCTCGATGGTTTTCCTAGAACAGTTGCTCAAGCAGAAGCTTTGGAAGAAATATTAAAAGATCTAAATAAACACCTCGACTATTGCATCAATATAGAAGTTGATAAAAGTATTTTAATGGCACGCTTAACAGGACGTAGAATTTGTAAAAATTGCGGTGCGACATATCATCTTGAATTTAATCCTCCTGCTAAAGACGGTGTTTGTGATCGTTGTGGCGGAGAATTATATCAACGTGCAGATGATAATGAAGAAACAGTTCAAAACCGTTTAGATGTAAATATTAAACAAACGAAACCTCTTCTTGACTTTTATGCTGAAAAAGGTTATTTACGCAATGTAAATGGTCAACAAGAAATTAAGCAAGTGTTTGCCGATATCGATCAGTTATTAAGCAGTTTATAAGGTCGTTAGAAAGCATTGATGAATTCATGAGAGTAGCAGCAATTTACATGCTTTAAACACTCTTCATTTTTTTGGAAAGCAGCATAGTCTGAGTAAATTCCATTTTTTGTTGGAATTGCTGAAAATTTTCTTTATGAGTATGATGCATTTCCGGCTTGAAAAGGTTATAATGGTTATCGTGACGATTTTCACCATTGAAGGATCACAGAATATTTAATTGGTGAAAACCAGAGGATTAATTTATATAATATTCTTCTTCTAAATATTCTGTTGAAAATAGATGAGGAATTACTAGTCTGTTATTGTTTTAACAGTGATTGGCTAGTTAACGTCAATCGAACGTCTCTCATGCAATTCAGTTTTTTTCATGTAAGTGGCTTTCTATCGTTCGCGGGTATGCCGGACATGGGATTGGTCAAGACTGACATGAAGAACTAATATACCTCGTGATGGACCACCTATAGGCCCTCGCCAATTGCCTGAAGCATGATCTAGTATGATGATGTATGCATATGTCTTTTTGAGATGTCCAATGGGAGCAACGATAGAATTGTGAGAGCCGATCATCCGCTTTACATGTATCTAGTGTTGTTCATTATTCGTTAAGCGTCTAACAGTCATAAAAATAGGAATTTGGGCGAGCCGTATAGTTTTTGAGGTTTACGGAAGAGGTATTTTATTAAGGTCCCAAATGTTAGAAGAAGGGAGAAAAGTTCGATGGCGAAAGATGATGTTATCGAGGTTGAAGGTACAGTTAGTGAAACTTTGCCAAACGCAATGTTTAAGGTAGAATTAGAGAATGGTCATACTGTTCTTGCACATGTATCTGGAAAAATTAGAATGAATTTCATTCGTATTTTACCAGGTGATAAAGTAACAGTTGAGCTTTCTCCGTATGATTTAACTCGTGGAAGAATCACATATCGTTTTAAATAATTAAATGTTTAACGCTCGTTCTACTTATTGCTAGTTGTTAATTCGTGTTTGCGATCATTTTATTAGTATTGCTTGATTATCAACCTTGACGTGTAGAAATTAGTGTTATTTTTATGATAACTAATCATGCACTCCGTAATATTAAGGAGGTAATAACAGATGAAAGTTAGACCATCAGTGAAACCGATCTGTGAAAAATGTAAAGTTATTCGCAGAAAAGGTAAAGTTATGGTAATTTGTGAAAACCCAAAACATAAACAAAAACAAGGATAATTTAAAGGAGGTGCGCATATATGGCACGTATTGCTGGTGTTGACATTCCACGTGATAAGCGGGTTGTCATTTCTTTAACTTACATTTATGGAATTGGTAAACAAACTGCTATCAAAATTTTAGATGAAGCTGGTATCTCTCAAGATACACGCGTTCGCGATTTAACTGAAGAAGAAGTTAATAAAATTCGTGACGTCATTGATAAATTAAAAGTTGAAGGTGACCTTCGTCGTGAAATTTCATTAAACGTTAAACGTTTAATCGAAATCGGTTCTTACCGTGGCCTTCGTCATCGTCGTGGTTTACCTGTACGTGGACAAAATACGAAAAACAATGCTCGTACACGTAAAGGTCCTCGTAAAACTGTAGCAGGTAAAAAGAAATAATTTGTAAAGGAGGGTATTAACTTATGGCACGTAAAACAAATACTCGTAAACGTCGTGTGAAAAAGAATATTGAATCTGGTATAGCCCATATTCGTTCTACATTTAACAATACAATTGTAACTATTACGGATGCTCATGGTAATGCTGTTGCATGGTCAAGTGCTGGTGCATTAGGTTTTAAAGGTTCTCGTAAATCTACTCCTTTTGCTGCACAAATGGCTGCAGAAACAGCTGCTAAAGCTTCTATGGAACATGGTATGAAAACTCTTGAAGTTACTGTAAAAGGACCAGGTGCTGGTCGTGAGGCTGCTATTCGTGCATTACAAGCTGCAGGTTTAGAAGTAACAGCAATTAAAGACGTAACTCCAGTTCCACATAATGGTTGCCGTCCACCAAAACGTCGTCGTGTTTAATTTTTTTGTATAGATTTTGTATCCTTGTCAATAATGGGATATGATATAGTATCTTAAACAAAGAATTGATTAATCCAGTTGTTGTGCACAATCGGGAATGTAAACATGGGGAATTTCGGATAGAACTCGTGGAGGTCTATGCGGGGTTTCGACGTTTTGAAGGAGGTTAAATTTGAATGATTGAAATTGAAAAACCAAAAATTGAAACGATTGAGGTTAGCGATGATGCTACTTATGGCAAATTCGTCGTGGAGCCGCTAGAGCGTGGATATGGTACTACTTTGGGTAACTCCTTACGTCGTATCCTACTATCCTCACTCCCAGGTGCCGCTGTCACATCTATTCAAATAGATGGGGTTATGCATGAGTTTTCAACAATTGAAGGCGTCGTAGAAGATGTTACATCCATTATTCTTAATCTGAAAAAACTTGCTTTAAAAATTTATTCTGACGAAGAAAAGACGCTTGAAATTGATGTGCAGGGAGAAGGAATCGTAACTGCTGCTGATATTACGCACGACAGTGATGTTGAAATTTTAAATCCAGACCTTTATATTGCAACAGTTGCAGCTAATGGTCATTTCCGTATGCGTATGTCGGCTTCTACAGGCCGTGGTTATACACCGGCTGACCAAAACAAGCGAGAAGATCATCCAATTGGCGTAATTCCAATCGACTCCATTTACACTCCAGTTCAACGTGTAAACTACCAAGTAGAAAATACACGTGTTGGACAAGTGAGCAACTTTGATAAGCTATCACTAGATGTGTTAACAGATGGAAGCATTGGACCTAAAGAAGCTATTGCTTTAGGAGCTAAAATTTTAACTGAGCATTTAAATATTTTTGTAGGACTTACTGATGAGGCACAAAATGCTGAGATCATGGTTGAAAAAGAAGAAGATCAAAAAGAAAAAGTTCTTGAAATGACAATTGAGGAACTAGATCTTTCTGTTCGTTCTTATAACTGTCTAAAACGTGCTGGTATTAACACTGTTCAGGAGTTAGCTAATAAAACTGAAGAAGATATGATGAAAGTACGTAATTTAGGTCGTAAGTCTTTAGAAGAAGTTAAAGCGAAGTTAGAAGATTTAGGTTTAGGTCTACGCAAAGATGATTGATAACAGTCAATTTATTAATATGAGAATTATAATTCAATAATAAGGGAGGGAAACTTCATGCCTTACAGAAAGTTAGGACGTACAAGTGCCCAACGTAAAGCATTGCTACGCGATTTAGCAACAGACCTTATCATTAACGAACGCATTGAAACAACTGAAGCTCGTGCTAAAGAATTACGTTCAGTTGTTGAAAAATTAATCACTCTTGGTAAACGTGGCGATCTTCATGCTCGTAGACAAGCAGCTGCATTTGTCCGTCATGAAGTGGCTAACGCTGAAACTAAGCAAGATGCTGTTCAAAAGTTATTCGCTGATATTGCTCCTCGCTATGTAGAGCGTCAAGGTGGATACACTCGTATCATGAAACTTGGACCTCGTCGTGGTGACGGTGCACCAGTTGTTGTCATCGAATTAGTTTAATATACTTACACATCTAGGGCAGGACAGTTTAGGAACATATCTTAACTGCTTCTATGCCCTTTTTGTTTAACGTTTTTTCTGATTTTTAAAAGCATATTGAGTGTTATGATGGGCATGAAAGATTTGTTCATGTCCCGTCTAGCTCCTTGCAACCCTCTTCATTTAAATATTTTTGTATCAATCATTTAATGTCTACACACTGAAGAGGGGTGCAGGCTTTTTTATTATGAGGAGCTTTTTAATATATCATTATGTTTCCACCTTATAATCAATTTATTCTGTTTTAAAGGAACACAGCTATTTATGGCTATCCTTTTTAGTTATATTAGATGAGCAGAGATTAGGTGAGTATGAGAGAGGAGGGGTTGATGGTGAACAATCAGGGAACTGAAATGATTTCAATTGATCATGTGTCGTTTCGCTATCCAGATCAGGACAGGTATGCATTAAGTGATGTCTCTTTTAAAGTATATAATGGAGAATGGCTTGCCATTGTCGGTCATAATGGTTCTGGAAAGTCTACATTGGCAAAATTATTGAATGGACTGCAATATCCAGAATCAGGTACGATACAGGTCGATAGGCTCGTACTATCTGAGGACACTGTTTGGGATATTAGAAAACGTGTTGGTATGGTATTTCAAAATCCGGACAATCAATTCGTAGGAACGACTGTCCAAGATGATGTGGCTTTTGGTTTGGAGAATCAAGGAATTCCTCAAGCAATTATGGAGAAGCGTGTGCATGACGCATTGCAAAGAGTTCGGATGTCGGAGTTTCTAAATCAAGAGCCGCACCATCTTTCTGGTGGACAGAAACAGAGAGTTGCAATAGCTGGTATTATTGCTTTACAACCGAAAGTAATTATTTTAGATGAAGCAACATCAATGTTAGATCCAATTGGCCGAAAAGAAGTAATTGAAACAATAAGGCAATTAAAAGATGAACTGGAATTATCAGTTATTTCAATTACCCACGATTTAGATGAGGCAGCACAGGCAGATCGTATCATTGTCATGAATCAAGGAAAAGTATATCGGGAAGGTACTCCAATGGAGATCTTTCAATTAGAAAGTGAATTGACTCAACTTGGTTTAGATATTCCTTTTTCTATAAAAATGGCAAAAGCATTAGAGATGAAAGGTTTTCACTTTCCAACATTATATTTAACAGATAAAGAATTGGTGGATGCATTATGGACATTACACTTGAACAAATAGAATATCGTTATCAGCAACATACACCTTTTGAAAGACTCGCACTTCATGACATTTCCATGAATATTCCGTCCGGTAGTTACGTTGCTATCATTGGACATACTGGTTCAGGGAAATCAACGCTTTTGCAACATTTAAACGCCTTGCTGCAGCCTACGAAAGGTCAAATGAAAATAGGTGATCGCACGATTCAGGCAGGTCAAAAAGGAAAAAATTTACGAGAGATTCGTCAAAAGGTCGGAATTGTTTTCCAATTCCCTGAACATCAACTTTTTGAAGAAACTGTTGAAAAAGATATTTGCTTTGGACCAATGAATTTTGGCGTTTCTAAAGAAGAAGCAATCAAGCGTGCTCATCGTTTAGTTCAATTGGTTGGACTGCCTGAAGAGGTGCTGAACAAATCACCCTTTGATTTATCTGGCGGTCAGATGCGCCGTGTTGCAATAGCAGGAGTATTGGCAATGGAACCAGATGTGCTTGTACTTGATGAACCTACTGCAGGTTTGGATCCCCGTGGTCGGAAAGAAATGATGAGTATGTTTTACAATTTGCATAAAGAGAAAAATCTTTCAACGATTCTTGTTACACATAGTATGGAGGATGCGGCACTGTATGCAGATGAACTTGTCATTTTGCATCACGGTGAAATGAAGAAGAAGGGCAGCCCGAGGGATATTTTCTCATCTCCAAAGGAATTGGAGCAATGGGGATTAAGTGTCCCAGATATTGTTCATTTTCAGTATATGGTGGAGCAAAAGCTTAATCGCAAATTAAATAAGACATGTCTAACAATTGAAGAGCTGGCAGAGGAATTGCAAAGTATGCGAGGTGACTTGCAATGATGGAAAAAATGATATTTGGACGTTATGTCCCTGGTGACTCTTTTATCCATCACATGGACCCTCGTTCAAAGTTAATCTTTGTTTTTGCCTATATTTGTATTGTTTTTATAGCTAATAATACCATTACATATGGAATATTAGCAGTTTTTACCATTCTGATTATATTCATTTCGAAAGTGTCTCTTCGCTTTTTCTTGAATGGATTAAAGCCAATTCTATGGTTAGTATTATTTACACTGATCTTACAAATATTTTTTAACCGTGAAGGACATTTAGTTTACCATTTAGGCATTGTCAAAATTTATAGTGAAGGAATCCGGCAAGGTATATTTATTTCAGTGCGGTTTTTACTCTTGATTTTCTTGACGTCTTTATTGACGTTGACAACGACGCCAATTTCTTTAACAGATGGAATAGAGGCATTATTAAATCCGCTCAAAAAAATAAAATTTCCTGTTCATGAATTAGCACTGATGATGTCGATTTCGTTACGGTTTATCCCGACATTAATGGATGAGACTGAAAAAATTATGAAGGCGCAAATGGCAAGAGGAGTAGAATTTTCTAGCGGCAGTATGACAAATCGGATTAAATCGATTATTCCTTTGCTCATCCCGTTGTTTGTTAGCTCTTTTAAAAGAGCGGAAGAATTGGCAACTGCCATGGAGGCAAGGGGCTATCAAGGGGGAGAGGGGAGAACGAAATACCGCATTTTAATTTGGAAATTTCGCGATACGCTTGCATTGCTCTCTCTTGTCCTTGTAACCATTCTACTTGTCATTTTCCGTGCTTAATGGAGGGCATTATGAAGAGATACAAATGTATTGTCAGCTACGATGGTTCACAATTTTCCGGGTATCAAGTCCAACCGAATAAACGAACGGTGCAGTCAGAAATTGAACAAGCACTTGCAACAATTCATAAAGGTGAAGTGATTAAAATATTTGCTTCAGGCAGGACAGATGCTGGTGTCCATGCAAAGGGGCAGGTCATCCATTTTGACTCCCCGCTATCGATCCCGATAGAAAAATGGCCCATTGTCTTAAATGGATTATTACCGGACGATATTGCCATTTTAAAAACGGAAATAGTAGATGATCATTTTCATGCCCGTTTTTCAACCGTTGGTAAAGCTTATCAATATCGGATGTACCAATCACCGATACGTGATCCATTAAAAAGAAAATATGCTTATCAAGTTCCTTATCAATTGGATTTTGAAGCAATGAAATTAGCAGCAGAACAGTTGTTAGGAACCCATGATTTTACAAGCTTTTGCTCTGCAAAAACAGAAGTAAATGATAAAGTCCGCACGCTTAAAGAAATTTCCTTTTACAAGACGGATGAAGAGTGGGTTATTCAATTCGTTGGTAATGGATTTCTATATAATATGGTAAGGATTTTAGTAGGGACATTACTAGAAGTAGGAACAGGGCGAAAGAAGCCGGAAGATATGCGTCCTATTCTTGAGAAGCGGGACAGAAGTGCAGCTGGAAAGACAGCACCCGCCGAAGGGTTATACTTATGGAAAGTATTTTATTAAAGGAATATTTCCCAAGGAGAAAACAACTTAACCAGGCGTAACATTGTCTTGACATTGATGTTCTAAGAATGTATTATTACCTATGGTACTGTTTTTTTTAAACCCACGATAAGCCCCGGAAACTTATTCGTGATTAGAATAAATAGAAAATGAAATGTTTTTATTATTTTTTTAGGAGGGTAACGAATGCGTACTACTTATATGGCTAATGCAAATAACATTGAACGTAAATGGTACGTAGTAGATGCTGAAGGCAAAACTTTAGGTCGTCTTGCTTCTGAAGTAGCATCTATCTTACGTGGTAAACATAAACCAACTTTCACACCACATGTAGACACTGGTGATCATGTTATCATTTTAAATGCATCTAAAATTGAATTAACAGGTAAAAAATTAACTGACAAAATCTACTACCGTCATACACAATTCGCTGGTGGTCTTAAACAACGTACTGCTAACGAAATGCGTACAAACTATCCAGAACAAATGTTGGAACTTGCTATTAAAGGTATGCTTCCAAAAGGTTCTTTAGGACGTCAAATGTTTAAAAAATTACATGTGTATGCTGGTGCAGAACATCCACATGAAGCACAAAAACCAGAAGTTTACGAACTTCGCGGATAATTACTAAAAGGAGGTTATTATTTTGGCACAAGTTCAATATATCGGAACAGGACGTCGTAAAAGTTCTGTTGCTCGTGTTCGCTTAGTACCAGGTAACGGTCGTATCGTAATCAATGGTCGCGATGTTGAAAACTATATTCCATTCGCAGCATTAATCGAAGTAATTAAACAACCATTAGTTGCAACTGAAACTGTAGGCAGCTATGATGTTTTAGTAAACGTTAAAGGTGGCGGCTTCACTGGTCAAGCTGGTGCAATTCGTCATGGTATCGCTCGTGCATTGCTACAAGCTGATCCTGAATATCGTGGAACACTAAAACGCGCTGGATTGTTAACTCGTGACGCTCGTATGAAAGAACGTAAAAAATACGGTCTTAAAGGCGCTCGTCGTGCACCTCAGTTCTCAAAACGTTAATTGTTTGCGTTTCAAAGGCTCTCAACCAATTTGGTTGGGGGTCTTTTTTTATGTAAAAAGCTTATCATTCTGAGGGAATGATCTTTTTAATGCTTCTATATTTTTACGCGTAATATGAAATAAATATCGCAGGTATCATTTGGAGTTATAACATGTATTAAAAGAGTTGTTTTCCGTTTTTAGGGGAAAGTATTGTTAGTTGTATTGGCGAAAGAAAAAAATATATTCATTAGCCAAGGCAAAGTATATCTAGTTTATAAAATTTTAATAAGGAGGATGTTTAATGAAAAGTCGCTTAACAAATGGAAAGAATCTTAATTTAAGTTCAAATGGGAAAGCGAATCAAGATGTGCTAGAAATTAGCCCTACAGGTTATGGTTATGTTTCAGTACCAACTGAATCAGCGGAGGAAAAGGGGAAAACAACAAATCCTTCTTGCGGAGGGCTCTAAAATAGTACTCTCGCGGAAGGCGTTTTGGATTTAAAAAGTGATTGTCCTAATTAGGATGATCGCTTACTTATGTTTTCATATTCTAATGCATCACAACATAGATTGGAGATAAACCAAATAACATTTTGAACGAATCTCCATAACAGCTTTCCAAATTCATCCATGCAATAAAATACATACCAGTGATAAAATATACAAATTTCTATTTTCAAGAGTGAATGTTTATGATATTGTATTATAGTTGTGTTTTTGATTAATTATGCATGATATGTTGTAAATATAATTCGTTAAATAGTATGAACTAACGTGTAATAGAGGTGTTTATGATGAAAGATCAACATGTCGATCAAAATGGTGGACTGCAACGGCGGTTAAAAGCGCGTCATCTGATGATGATTTCACTAGGTGGATCGATTGGAACAGGACTGTTTTTAGGTAGTGGTTCGGCGATTTATGAGGCAGGGCCTGGCGGAGCACTATTAGCATATTTGATCATCGGTGTGATGGTTTATTTTATTATGACAAGCTTGGGAGAGTTGGCTTCTTTCATGCCATCGAGTGGAGCATTCAGTACGTATGCAACTCGCTTTATTGATCCAGCCCTAGGGTTTGCATTAGGCTGGAACTATTGGTACAGCTGGGCAATTACGCTTGCGGCAGAGCTTTCTGCTTCTACACTTGTTATGAAGTTTTGGTTCCCGCATAGTCCGTCATGGCTATGGAGTGGAATATTTATCATTATTATTTTTGGTTTGAATATCCTTTCTGTTAGAGGATATGGTGAAGGAGAATATTGGTTTTCATTTATTAAAGTAACGACTATTATTATTTTCATTATTGTTGGTTTACTAATGATTTTTGGAATTATGAAAGGCGATGCAGTAGGTTTTAAAAACTTTACAGTAGGTGATGCACCATTCCACGGTGGAATATTAGCGATTTTAGGTGTGTTCCTAACCGCTGGGTTCTCGTTTCAAGGAACGGAAATTGTTGGTGTTGCCGCTGGTGAAAGTGAAAATCCTAGAGAAAATGTGCCAAAAGCCATTAGAAGTATCTTTTGGAGAATTCTTTTATTTTACGTATTAGCGATTTTCGTAATTGGTTTGATTATTCCGTATACGACAGAAACATTGCAAAGCAGCGATATTATGGTTAGTCCATTTACGCTTGTGTTTAAAAAAGCAGGATTAGCATTTGCGGCTTCATTAATGAACGCAGTTATTTTAACAGCTGTTCTATCTGCCGGAAACTCTAGTTTATACGCTTCAACAAGAATTCTGTATGCAATGGCAAAGGAAGGTCAAGCGCCAAAACTTTTTGGGAAATTAAACAAGCGCGGAGTTCCAGTTGCTGCCCTTGTAGCAACGACCGTTGTTGGATTACTTGCTTTCCTAGCGTCAATCTTTGGCGATGGTACTATTTACATGTGGCTATTAAATGCTGCAGGTGTCACTGGTTTTATTTTCTGGCTTGGGATTGCAGCCAGCCATTATCGATTTCGTAAAGCATTTATCGCGCAAGGCCACGATGTAAAAAAGCTGCCATACACTGCAAAGCTTTACCCATTTGGTCCGATTTTTGCTTTAGCTGTTGGGCTGATCGTTATTTTAGCTCAAGATTATCAAGCCTTTCTTAGCGACAAAATTGATTGGCTTAATGTAATTGCAGCTTATTTAGGAATTCCTTTATTTATAATCATGTGGTTAGGATACAAATTTGTGAGGAAGACAAAAGTCGTACCTTTGCAAGAATGTAAAATTGACATAGATGAATTAAAATAATATGTTTCCTTTCAGGGGGTGCTCTATATGGGTTCCCCTTTTTTAGTTTATCAAAGTCCTTCCTAGTCACGTTTTTATAGATGAATAATACATTATGGGTATATGACCTATTTAAAAGGTAAGATGATGGGGGAAAAAGATGATGGCGTTTGAACAAAAGGCAATTCAATATTTAAGGGAAGTAGAAACTTGGCTGCGGGATGTGGAGCTTTTTTTGTATAGTCGGAATGAAGATATTGATCAAGATGTAATTGAAAAAATCAAGTTAGTAAGAAAAGATGTACAGCATTGCCTCGCGGAGGAGTCTATTACTGAACCAACACTTATTGAACTTCAACGTACCGTTCGAGATATTGATCATCGCATTGATGATAACCGGCAAGTGAGGGTTTATGGAGCTGTGCCAATTGGCAAACATCAACTCCCGCCTTTGCCCTATAAATATAATGCGTTAGAACCTTATATTCGCGAGGACATCATGCGGCTTCATTATACGAAGCACCATCAAAGCTATGTTGATGGATTAAATAAGGCGGAGATGAAGATGCAAGAGGCGCGCCAACATAATGACTATGAGCTAATAAAACATTGGGAAAGAGAATTGGCTTTTAATGGTGCGGGCCATTACTTGCATTGCATTTTTTGGGAAGTGATGAATCCTGATGGAGGTGGAAAGCCAAAAGGAGATTTACTTGCTCAAATTGAACATGATTTCGGCAGTTATGAATTATTTCAAGCACATTTTACCGAAGCGGCAAAAAAAGTTGAAGGTGTTGGATGGGCGATATTAGTATGGGCCCCGAGGTCTTGGAAATTAGAAATTTTACAAGCCGAACGCCATCAATTATTAACACAATGGGATGTGATTCCACTTCTTGTCCTTGACGTTTGGGAGCATGCCTATTATTTACAATATAAAAATGATCGTGGGAAATATGTAGATCAATGGTGGAATATTGTTTATTGGCCGAATGTCGAAAAAAGATTTATGACAGCAAAAAGGGTAAAATGGCAGCCGTATTAAAGGCGCGTCCTATAAATTAGGGCGTGTTTTTTTATGTTAGTTTATTAAACAAAGATAGCATAGAAGCTAAACATTGGAAATGATTGATTGAATGAGAAATGGTTATCTATCGAAAAATACATATAAGGAGTGTGTAACAATGAATGACCTTATTAGTTTAGCTTCAAAACGGAGAGAAAGACAAATTAAATATGAGCGTAAATTATTACGAGAGCTTCCCGTTCAGGCATTGAAAAAAAGTATTCAATCACATTTTAATTTTATTCGCTTGAACGGGGGAGCGTGGATACAACGTAGTGCAGAAGAAGGCTGTGGCGATCTCGCAATCGAATCTTTTTTATTAGGCGGTCATTATAGCCGATTTGGTCTTTATGGTGAAACGATTGAACAAACAAAAAAACGCTGTGCAAAGGAATTAAAAGAACTTACAGATACACTGTACAATGATTGGCAATTATGGACTGATGAAACTGGTACGATGCAAGAATCACTTTACTATACTTGTGAACAATTTATAGATTACTGGTGGACTGAAGGCTTTAAAAAGGCAGAGAAACGAAGAAAATTACGCCTTCACTAAGATTCAGTTCTAAATTCCTTCCTTGTCCCATAATTATTCAATAAGGACAAGGAAGGGAAGAATACCATGAAACAACGGATAAAAATTACCGCGTTTATGATTGGAGCAGTGCTTTTATTTTTACTTTTTCAATTTCAATTTTTCCAAAAAGATACTTGGCGGTCTTGGAACTTACCTTTGTCAGGAAAAATCATTTATTTAGATCCAGGACATGGAGGACCGGACGGAGGGGCAACCGGTGATGAAGTATTAGAAAAAGATATTGCCTTAAACGTTGCGCTGAAACTTAAAGATTATTTACAGCAGCAAGGTGCACTCGTATTAATGACACGGGAAACAGACACAGATTTGGCAGATAGCGATACAAAAGGGTATAGCCGCCGAAAAGTAGAGGATTTAAAGAAACGCCTTTCGATGATTAATGAGTCCGAAGCGGATTTATTTATTAGTATTCATTTAAATGCAATTCCTCAATCCCAGTGGAGCGGGGCGCAGACCTTTTATTCACCGCAGTTAGTAGAAAATAAACGGATAGCGTCTTTTGTTCAGGCGGAATTGATTCGTAATCTTGAAAATACAAAGAGGATTCCAAAGACACTTTCCAGCGTCTATCTATTAAAGCATGCGAAAAAACCAGGGGCTTTAGTGGAGATTGGCTTTTTATCAAATCCGCAAGAGCGGAAGAATCTAACTTCAGATAAATATCAAACACAGGTTGCAGCCTCAATCTATAATGGGGTGATGAGATATTTTTCAAAAGAAAAAGATTTGGATTTAAAATAAACGACGTTTTTCAAAGGGACACAAATAGTGTGCCCTTTTTTAGTCCCTGCTTTTACAAGTCGTTCTAGTCTAAAAATGGTAGTAAGTGTGTTATACTAATGAAAGATTGGGAACGAATTCATTTTAAGGAAGGTGTTTGGAAAGATGTTGAGCGAAAAACAGGTAACAGATGCTCTTAAAGGGTTTAAAGATCCTTTCTTACATAAAACTTTAGAAGAAACAGATGGCATTCTAGAAGTTAAAATAAAAGACGAAATTCAGCATGTCAGTGTAAAGGTTGCCATTGCAAAAACAGGAACAAAAGAGCAATTAGAATTGCAAATGGCGATTGTAAATAAATTAAAAGAAATTGGGGCAAATACAGTAGGAATTCGTTTTGCTGAATTGCCAAAAGAAATATTAGAAAAATACCGCGGGGAATTAGAAGCAGAGCATAACCCATTATCCTCTAAAGGAACGAAATACATAGCAATTGCCAGTGGTAAAGGTGGTGTAGGTAAATCTACTGTATCCGTTAATTTAGCGGTCGCTCTTGCACGTCTTGGTAAAAAAGTTGGTTTAGTAGATGCTGACATTTATGGTTTCAGTGTTCCGGACATGATGGGAATTATGCAACGTCCTGTCGTTCGCGGTCAGAAAATTTATCCTGTTGAACGTTTTGGTGTAAAGGTAATTTCAATGGGATTCTTTGTCGAGGATAATGCTCCTGTTATTTGGCGTGGTCCAATGCTAGGGAAAATGTTAAATAACTTCTTTAAAGAGGTAGAATGGGGAGATTTAGACTATCTCTTGCTTGACTTGCCTCCTGGAACAGGGGATGTTGCTTTAGACGTCCATTCCATGCTGCCAAAATGTAATGAGATTATTGTTACAACTCCGCATCCAACTGCTGCATTTGTTGCTGCGCGAGCTGGCGCTATGGCATTAAGAACGGAACATACTATTTTAGGTGTAATTGAAAATATGTCTTATTTTGAAAGTAAATTAACAGGTGAACGTGAGTATGTTTTTGGTAAAGGCGGCGGTGAAAAGCTTGCGAAGGAGCTAAATACATCGTTATTAGGGCAACTGCCATTACAACAACCTGATTGGAATGAAGCGGATTTCGCTCCTTCCGTATATGGAGAAGATCATCGTGTTGGAAAAATTTATGGTGATATTGCTCATAAGATTGATCAAACATTTAATGACTAAAATGATAAAAGGCGAGAGTGATTTCTCGCCTTATTTTTGTTTATTATCAGTTTTATTCATTTCTTTTGCGGCTTTTAAAAGAGAATCTTCTAATTTGGCTTTAAAAAGCGGGTCATTATAAGTTTCAATAATAACATCTTGAATATGACTGCGAAAATCCTTGCTTTTTAGTAAAGTTAAAACTTCTTTCTCGTAATCAGGGTCTTTTAATATGTCGATCATCATTTTTTGATAATCAGGGTCTTTCATTAACTTTTTTAGTAAGTCTTTATTTTGTGATTCCATACTTTTCGCAAATGCTTGTGTAAATTTAGGGTCTTGAAAAGCTGTCTTCCAAAACTCCTGCCCTTTTTTAGAAGTCAATGTACTTTCAATTGTCTTCTTTACAAAATCTTGATCAATGACTAATTTTTGCTTCATTGCATCATCAGTCATTATATCTTGTAACGCTTTTTTCCCTTCATCCGTTTTTAAAACATCAATCATCATTTTTTTCGTTTGATTATAATCCATTTGACCACTTGAGGTTGCTTCTCCTGAACAAGCGGCTAGACCGATAATAGATAACAGGAGCAAAGGTAAAAGTTTGTTCATTCAGTGGCTACTTCCCTTCTTCTATGCATTGTCTTATACATAGGATAAGGAAATTTAGCAGTTTTATTCACACGAACCTCTTTAATTTTGTCTGTTTTCCGGGAACTTTTTTCCATAAAAAAGGAGGGGGTGAGTTTCGCTTCAGGGGTCCGCTTTCCGCAGGCAGTCAGGGAGCCTCGAATTGTGTCTGAATCATTATTTTAATAAATCACTTTAAGTGAAAGTAATAATTTGGCCAAAATTAGTGTACTTTGGGTTATGTCAATTGTTGGAGTGGGGAACAGGGGGGAAAATAAAAGGACAAGGTGAAAATCCCTTATCCTTAAGCCTCTTTCAAATTTATTGAATAAGTGTTGTTTTTACATGACCGTTTGTAATCAAATCTGAGACGGTAGTGAATTTTCCTTTGTGTGAAAGATCTTTCGTAATGATTGGCAATGCCTTCGCAGTTTGTTTTGCTGAATCTGATGCATGCAATAAAATAATATCCCCGTTTTTCGCTTTTACTGTTTTATTGACGATTGTTTTCACTCCGGGATTTTTCCAGTCATCTGAGTCGACACTCCAATGTACAACTGTATAGCCAAGTTGTTCAGCAACTTTTAATGTTTTTTTATCAAAATGCCCTGTTGGTGAACGTAAAAGCTTTACATCATGAACATCTAATTTTTTAAATACTTCTTGAGCTTTTAATATATCGCTCCGAATTTTACTTTCATCAAGTTCAGTATAATCAACATAGGCGTACCCTAAACTGCCAATTTCATAGCCACTTTTTACTATTTTCTCAACGATGTCGGGGTGTTGTTCGGCCCATGAACCGGATAAAAAGAACGTTGCAGATTTAACCCCATTTTTTTGTAAAGTATTAATAATTGGTACTGCTTTTTCATCTCCCCATCCAATATTGAAAGTCAGAGCAATCCCTTTTTCCCCTTTATAAATGGCTTTCGGGCCATCATTTGCTGAAAAAACAGGAGTTTGCGCGATTGTTTGTGTATAAAAGAATAATGCCGTAAAAAAAGAAACAATTATGATAAAAAGTATTTGCTTCAACCTACGCCCATTTAATGTAACGAAAAAATTCATGTTTTTATCATCCCCTATTAGACAAGTTCCTGTCTTATCATATGCTCTTATATTGTGTGAATATGCAATGAGATCTTTTTTTGATAATTTTTCGTTTTTTGGTAAAAATACTTTCCAAGCTAAACAGAAAGGGTGGTAGAATGCGCGGTTTAATTGTACATGATCAAGAAATTCAAGAAATTCAATATTTACTTAAAAGAGAAATGGATGAAATCTTATTTGAACTTCGAGACGATCGATTCAATCAAATTGTAAAAACGGCAATGGAGGAAAGATATCAAATTTTATTTAAATTATTTACAAAAGTAGCTTCTTCTCACCGTGAATGTGCGCATTATATTCTCCCAATCAGGAAACGGCAGAAAAAAGGTTAGTTTTTTCCTTGAATGTGTCTTAGTAAGATATCGGTATTGTTTTTTCAAAATATTAATTTAAACTGTTAAACTTCTTTTTTTGATACAAAAGTTTATACGTTGTTAACAATAGGGGTAGGACTAATATTCCTTTTATATGCTCGTAAGGATTTTATAAAAAAACAGTCGAATTAACATGTGGCAAAGCCTTTTAAAAAAAATCAATAATCATGTTGACAATGCCTAAAAAACTTGATATATTATTAAACGTTGCTGCTAAAGAAGTTAGTAAACAACAAAAAATAATTAAAAAAATGTTGACAACGACATATTATACTGATATAATATAAAAGTCGCTGTGAAAAAAAGTGATTGATCTTTGAAAACTGAACAAAACGAAACGTCAATTTTTTATGAGCTTATATCAAACATCTTTTTGGAGAGTTTGATCCTGGCTCAGGACGAACGCTGGCGGCGTGCCTAATACATGCA
>NZ_JAAIWK010000022.1 GCF_011008565.1 Heyndrickxia ginsengihumi | reverse complement strand
TGCGTGTTTTATTACATCATCAATTTAAGGTTAAAGGAATTCCGGTAATTTAGGGGTAGGAGCGAGAGCTCATACCCCAACATTTGACGTAGAACCTTTAAACTTCGTTTTTGTCCCCGTTTTATAAAGCTGACTACCACATATTGCTTCGACTTCTCCTTCTATCTGCTTTGCTATATCCGATTCCTTAGCTATAAGTAATTCACTAAATTCTTCCAACTAAAATGGAATGATAAGATTCATACATGGTTTGTGATGCATTGAAATTTATTTCATAATACCAAATGAATGACATATCATTATTAAGAGCCTATATTGGAAGGAGTGATGGCCTTGGGAGATCGCTTCATGATGGTACTATCTTTTGTTGAAATCAGTCCAGTCCTTGCTCCAATTATGTTTATTCTTTTTCATATAATAAGACAGTTTCTTTTTATTCCTGTTGCCATTGTATGTATTGCTGGGGGGATTTTATTTGGCAGTTTGTTAGGCATGGTTTATTCGATGATTGGTTTGACACTTGTATGTTCGTCTTTCTACTTTACAATTGCTAGAATGCCAAAGATGAAGCAGAAGCTACTGCAAATAAAAAATAAATTTTTAGGACCATATGCAAAATTAACAGTTGGCCAAATCGCTATTTTACGCCTCATACCATTTATTCATTTTCAATTATTGAACCTATGTCTACTTGAAAGAAAACCTAATTTTCGAGATTACATTAAAAGTTCAATCATTACAAACATTCCTCTCGTCTTCTTTTATACCGTTTTTGGAGAGTTCATTTCTAAATTCAGCCCTAGTATTATGATTATGATTTTACTTGCATTATCGGTCTTATTTTTTATTTTACGTGAAAAAGTGACAGTGATGAAATGGAAAGAATTTTTTCCCGAAAACTAAATAAAATTGTAGGGAGTCAAATTTGTCACGTATTTTTATGGGAAAAGGGAGTAGATACGATCCGCTCCGAGATGTTCGCCTTCCGCTCCAATCAACTTCATAAATGGTTTAGTAAGTAATGACTATTTAAGCTTCAGAAAAGCACATTAAATATAAAGGATGTCTCACATACGGTTGAGACATCCTGATTTTTTAAAATATCTATGTTCAATTATCCTGTTCCTGTTTATTGGCTATACAAGCGGTCCTTTGAAGCGGAAACATAAACTACCCTTTTTTATCTGTACAAGAAGAGCCAGCGTATAAAATAAGTTTAACAAAGTTAGGTAAAAAGAATATTTATTTAACTAGGGTCAAATGATTTTGTACTCACATAAGTTACAATAAAAAAATAGGGGAGCAGATTTATGGAATTTACAGGCGAAAGATTCGTTCCAAATAGTACGGCAAGTATAGAGACAGAAATTGAGCATCTTCAAAGATATTATTCTATTTTAGACATAGTAAGGAATGGCGTTATATTGGACGCTGCTTGTGGGGAGGGCTATGGTGTAAATCTGATGGCAGACCATGCAAAATTTGTTTTTGGTATTGATATAGATACCGAGACAATTGAGCATGCCCTAAGCACATACGAAAAAAATAATGTCGAGTTTTTAAATGCTTCTGTTACAGACATTCCATTAAAAGACCATTCTGTTGATATTGTCGTGTCATTTGAAACAATCGAGCATATAGGTGAACATGAACAGCATCTCTTTTTGAAAGAAATCACAAGAGTACTGAAAAAAAGCGGCATATTAATTATATCCACTCCCAATAAACTAGTGTATTCGGACCAATCTCATTATCAAAATCCTTTCCATGTAAAAGAGTTTTATCAAGAGGAATTTGAGAACTTTTTGAGCGGGTATTTTAAGTATGTCGATTTATTTTATCAAAAAGCTCAAATTAATTATGTAATTAATTGTTTTGACAATCAATTATTAGAAATTTTGCCGAGTAGTGAAACCTATAATCCTAGTGGGAAATATTTCATTGCAATTTGTGGAAACAAACCTAACAAACAAAATATTAGCTCAATCATTCTAGATGAGAATCATCAATACGAAGATTTATTGGCCCAGCTCATACAAATACAACATATTGCAGAAAAACGTGATCAAAAAATAAAGAAGTTGCAGCTTGAGCTAGAAGAAAAAAATAAGTTATTAAATCAACTAACAAAAAAGGAATAATCGATCAGTAGTCCAATGTTACTATCAATCTCGTTGAAATAATATTTCGAGTAATATAGTTCCTTAGAAAAAAATAAATAGGTGATCTATTTAATTGGCGTAATTGAACTACACAAAAACAGTTATAGAACATAACATAGTTAAGCAAATGACTGTAATCTTTTTTAGAAATAGATTGATCTAAGTGAGGTTTATTGTTATGTTTCAAGGATATGTAGACTTTCATGGACAACAAAGGATGATAATAAAGGACTTGTTTTGGGATCTGAAAAATGATTTTACGTATGAGTTCTGGGTCAGTCCTATACAGGAACATAAGTTAACGCGAGAAACATTTGATGGAGTATCTGGCATAGAAGGTCAAAGATATATCATCGGGGCGGGACATCCTGGCACTGATACAGAGGCAGGTACAGGTGTTTCGGTTGGAACAAATGGTGTTTCAGTATTTGAGCACAGCAATAATCATTTACCGGCAATGTTGGCATGTAAAGTAGCAATAAAAAATTGGACGCATATCGCGATCGTTTATAGGGATAAAACTCCGTATTTATACGTCAATGGAAATTATATAAAGAAAGGGCGCAGAAGCTCTAAACAGAATGTATATGCTTCAGGTCAATTTGGCGGATTTTCCCCGTATGGTTATTTTGAAGGAAAGGCCAATCACATAAGAATTTGGAGTTACCCGAGAACACACTTGCAAGTTCGCTCTCATATGGACAAACAATTAACAGGGGACGAACAAGGTTTAGTCATCAATCTAAATTATCAACAACCTACATCTGTTCAGATGGCAATTGAAGAGTATAAAGAAATTCAACAACAACGCTTTTTAGATCAGACTATCCTTAACCAGTATTGTTTAGAAGCATTTAATGAAACTAACTATATTAAACATTCAGATGCTTTATTTAAAGGGATTCAAGCAGATGTTATACTCCCTATCTATAATAACTACGAATTAACGACAAAATGTCTTGAGACCGTTTTTAATAATTGCGAGGATGTTGATTATAATCTATGGATTATTAATGATGCTAGTCCAGATAAAAGAATATATTCATTTCTAGAAGATTTGAAATCGAAACCAGCGCCAAAAAATTTAAAAAAACTGACGATTATCCATAATGATGTAAACGTTGGGTATGTTCAAAACATTAATAAAGGCCTGCGATTATCGAAAAATCACCCAATCATATTAAACAGCGATACAGAAATTCCTCCAAAATGTTTCCAGCGCCTAATTCAGCCAATATTAGTAAATGATCACATTTCTTCTGTAACTCCTTTTTCAAACAGTGCAACCATTTGTTCCTTTCCTAATTTTCTTGAAGATAATGAATTACCATATCATATGACTGTAAATGAAGTCGACGCTTACTTTTCAAAATACAATATAAACAAAGGGGTTGTCATCCCGACAGGTGTTGGATTTTGTATGGCTTTAAATAGAAATGTGATCAATAAGATCGGGGTTTTTGATGATAAAGCTTTTGGAAAAGGTTATGGGGAAGAAAATGATTGGTGTATGAGAGCACGGACTTTAGGATACAAAAATATCTTAATACCAAATTTGTTTGTCTATCATAAACATGGCGGAAGTTTTGGGCAAATAAATAATATGAAACAGGAACTAATGGAAAATAATCTTAAGATCTTATTAAAAAGATATCCAAACTACAATGAGATCATACAGGATTTCACTGCCTTCGACCCCATCAAAAATATTAGGAATTTTATAAAGAGTGTAATGGTTAATCAACAATCACCATTAAAAAAAGGAACGCTCTTTATTAATCACGCAATGGGCGGCGGTGCCATTCATTTCCAATCGAATTATATCAATAAGGTAAAAAATGAACAAAGAATTTTCACCTTAAAACCGAATAACCATGAACTCATCCTTACTGATCATAATCATCAGATTCCGATTACACATAAATTGAGCATAAGTAAACTGAATGATACAAACTTTAGACAGTTACTAAATGCCCTTCATATTGAACTCATTTTTATAAACCATTTACTTGGTTACCCTACAGATAAAATGTTTAGCTGGATTAAACATGCTGGCATTGATTATTACTTTTTTGTCCACGACTTTCATTGTCTTTGCCCGAGTTTTAACTTAATTAACCACAATAAGCAATATTGTAACGCAGAAACAGACCCAAATGTTTGTCAAAGTTGTTTAGAAAAATTATTTCCTCGAGAGCAAATAAACATTAAATCAAGAAGACTAGCATTTGAATCGTTTTTAAAGAGTGCGAAAAAAGTTATTGCGCCAAGTGAAAATACAAAAAATATTTTATTGAAATATTATCGGGACATAAAGGTAGAAGTACATGAGCATACCATTGATGTACAAATCACAAGAACCTATAAGGAAAATTTTTTAAAGAACAAACATTTAAATATTGCTTTTGTTGGCGCAATTGGACCTGAAAAAGGCTCAAATATTATATATGAGTTAAAGGACTTCATCGCGAAAGAACATTTACCTATTAATATAAAAGTGATTGGTTTTACAGATAGACACGGGAAGCCATATAAGAGCAATGATGGGAAATTTGAAGTAACAGGCAGCTATAAAGTTGAACATTTATCACAACTTTTGGCGGATCATCAGATTGCTTTAGTCGTTAATTCATCTATTTGCCCTGAAACGTATTCCTATACAACTTCTGAGGTAATGCTTGCAGGCTATCCGATCATTACATTTAATTTAGGGGCACCTGCCGATAGGATAAAAAAACACCAATGCGGTTGGATTGTCGATAAAGCAACGAGCTTAGATCTTTTAATACTATTAAAAAGATTGAATGAACATAGGGAAGAAATAAATGAAAAGGCTGAAAAATTAAGAAATCTTTCATAAAGAACGAGAAAGGGTGATCCAGTTGCTCCAAAAATTTCTCTACTTACCTATTGAAGCAAAGACGAGAGAAATGGATGCTAAACTGCTATTAACTTATTATGCTATTAAGCAACATTATCATGTCATACTTGGCGGGCATACTCCGATTTTTTCGCATTTAAACAGAATGCCGAAAGGAATTTTGTTTTCGAAAGGGACACCTTATGGTGATTCGAGGAAAGAACTAATGGCTGATGCGAAACATCTCGGTTACACCCCTGTCGAATTGGATGAAGAAGGGTTATTAGTTAATGGCCTTCATTACGACAGGCTAGGCAAAGATGATAAATATTTAAGTGTTCTAGAACATGTTTATTGCTGGGGTTATACACAAAAAGAGATTATTGTGAACCAATTTCCAAACCATGAACATAAACTTTATATTACTGGTCATCCGCGATTCGATCTATTAAAAAAGAAATTTCGCAGTTTATATGATGATGAAGTGAAAAAGCTGAAGGATCAGTATGGCGATTTTATATTAGTAAATACAAGATTTACACAATATAACCACTTCCTTAAAGGATTGAATCCGAATGAGAAATATATTAAAACAGTCCTTGAAAAGTTTATTGATTTAGTGAAGAAGCTGAGTATGAAATACCCGAACCTTAATATTGTTGTCAGACCCCATATTCATGAAGGATTAGATATTTATCGAAGAGAACTAGCAAATTTTAAAAATGTCTTTATTGTCCATGAAGGTAATATTGCAATGTGGCTTATGGCAGCAAAAGTCGTTATTCATAATCGTTGTACGACAGGGATTGAAGCATTTTTACTTGATAAACCGGTTATTGCCTATATCCCGATTAATTATAAAAGGGAAAGCACGTTTTTACCGAATGCTGTCACTAAAAATACAGATAAAATAAAAGAAATCTTTGATTATATCGATGCAAAACATTTACATGAGAAAAAAGATGAACAGAAAAAACTATTAGCTCATTATTACGGAGCATTAGATGAAAATTACGCCTATGAAAATATTATTCAACTATTAGATCGCTTGAGTGTGAAAGCAGAAAATCCAATTAGCGATGAAACGATCAAGGCGCTTGCTACGATAAAAGGTGAACATACATTAACATCAGAGGCGGAAATTAAAAGTTTCTTTAAAAAATTGGATGCCATCGAAGGAACAGAAAATAAATTCCGCCTGAACGTATTGGCACCTGATTTATTTGAAATAAGCGCATTAACCGAATAGGTTCACTGTTAGCCCGATTGTGTTGAAACTAGAAAAGTTCCACACAATTGGGTGATTTTTTCCATAAGGAATATAACATTCATGTATAGTCGAATTCATTCCTGAAATAATTCTTGTAGGCTCTTTTTAGTTAAAAAAGGGAGTTGATTTCCTAATCCCGGAGGAAACAATGTTAACGAAAACGGCCTTTTTAAAATAACACCATTAGCGATTTTATACCCTTTTGTAGCTTCTTTTCTAATGACAATTATCATGTTATATTTTTACATATACGAAAATATGAAGACGTATTTTCATATTCAATGAAACAATATATTTCAGGAAATGAGGATTCATATGGAATACAATTTAAAAGTCCGTCTGATTCATGAGGATGCGAAATTACCATATCAAGCGAATGAAGGCGATGCCGGGTTAGATCTGTTTTCGATTGAGGAAAAAATCATTAAAGCCGGGGAAGCAGAGTTAATAAGAACGGGAATTCAAATTGAATTGCCAAAAGGTACAGAGGCGCAAGTTCGACCGAGAAGCGGCTTAGCATTAAAACATGCGATTACCGTTTTAAACAGCCCTGGAACGATTGATGAAGGTTATAGAGGAGAAATCAAAGTCATATTAATAAATCATGGAAAAGAAGACGTTAAAATAGAAAAACAGATGAGAATTGCACAAATGGTTATTGCGCCAGTGTTACATGTTCATCTCGAACAAACAGATGTGTTATCACATACTGATAGGGGAAATGGCGGATTTGGTTCGTCAGGTAAATAATGATTTATAGATCTGTTTGCTCTTATACACATGAAATGGACAGCGCTAACTAACAATACATAGTATTAAAATCATTATATATGCTGAAAATTTGTATAATAGCTTCTTATTAGCTTAAAATGAAAGCTGTATATATTAGAGAAGGAGGAAGACGATGGCGAAACTAGATGAAACATTAACAATGTTAAAAGAATTAACAGATGCAAGAGGGATCGCTGGCAATGAGTACGAAGTGCGTGAAGTCTTCAAAACATACATAGAACCTTATGCTGATGAACTAGATACAGATGGTTTAGGAAGCTTAATTGCCAAAAAAGTTGGAAAAGCAGATGGACCAAAGATTATGATTGCCAGCCATTTAGATGAAGTAGGCTTTATGGTGACGCAAATTGATGAAAAAGGATTTCTTCGTTTTCAAACAGTAGGCGGATGGTGGGCACAAGTAATGCTAGCCCAACGCGTAACAGTTGTAACGAGCAAAGGTGATATTACAGGAATTATTGGCTCAAAACCGCCGCATGTGCTATCAGCGGAAGCTAGAAAAAAGACATATGAAATTAAAGACATGTTTATTGATATTGGTGCGACAAGCCGAGAAGAAGCCCTTGAATGGGGGGTTAAACCAGGTGATATGGTCGTGCCATATTTCGAATTTACAGTGATGAAAAATGAAAAAATGTTACTTGCAAAAGCATGGGATAATCGCATTGGCTGTGCAGTCGTGATCGATGTTTTAAAAAATCTACAAAAAGAGGATCATCCAAATACTTTATATGGTGTAGCAAATGTTCAAGAAGAAGTAGGTTTGCGAGGAGCAAAAACGGCGACACATAAAGTGAAACCGGATATTGCCTTTGCGCTTGATGTCGGCATTGCTGGAGACACGCCGGGAATCACAGAAAAAGAGGCACTTAGCAAAATGGGGAAAGGTCCGCAAATTGTCATTTATGATGCTTCAATGGTCGCCCATAAAGGTTTGCGTGATACAGTCGTGAAAGTAGCGGAAGAATTAAACATTCCTTATCAATTTGAATCAATTCCTGGAGGAGGAACAGATGCAGGATCTATGCATTTAGTAGGTAATGGCATTCCTTCACTAGCTGTAACAATAGCTACTCGCTACATTCATTCACATGCGGCAATGATACACCGCGATGATTACGAAAATACGGTTCGATTGATTACAGAAGTTGTAAAGCGTTTAGATCAGGAAACAGTTGACCATATCATTTTTGATTGATCACTTATAACGTAAAAAATCCCTTCTGAAATTTAAGGCAGGAGGGATCTTTTTGTGATGTTAAAAACTTTTATTGTTGCTAAACATGTTTTATTTCTGTTTTTACAGGATATCCGTAAATCGAGCCGTCCTTAATTTTAATTTCATCCTCCCACGGAAGTTTGTATTGATGATTAGCCAAATCTCTAATATAAGTATAAGGATTTTCCTTTACGCCCCCTGGAGTCGCTACATAGCCTCTAGTGCCAAGATTATAAATATTATTTTCAAGTCCCCAGTCTAATCTTGCTTGATCGGCAAGCTTCGGATAAATTTCCGCAGTAACAATTTCATACGGATTACGATGCCCTTGAACTAAAGTTGTTCCATCAAAATTACAAACCTGTCCCTCTCCAAAATAATAAAATGTCCCATCATAACCAGCGAGGTTGACCGACAATGTATACATTAAATTATGCCATGCATTTGAACGATTAGTTAAAATCCATTGATCATTCACTTGTGTGCTGTAGCCCGAGATGCGAATAAGGACATTTGCCCCTTTATAGGCAGCTTCTCTGGCGATTTCTGGAAACATGCCATCATGGCAAATACATACAGAAAGTTTGCTTCCGCCTGGTCCATCACAGACAGGCAAGCCTAGATTTCCCGCTTGCCATGGTTCTACAGGCACCCACGGATTTAGTTTGCGATATTTTAAAATCATCTCGCCGTTAGGATCGATAATAATAGCTGTATTAAAAGGAGCACCACCATCAGGATCTTTTTCCATCAGAGAAAAAACACCATAAACGCCAGCCTCTTGGCAAGCTTGTGCAAAGATATCTGTTTCAGGTCCAGGAACATGGCATAAAAATTCATCTGTTGTCCATTTTTTCGTGTTTAATCCTTGTGTACTATATTCAGGAAATACGATAAGTTCGACACCAGGGTATCCAGCTTTCGTTGAATGAATCATTTTTACGATCTGCTTGATTTGAGCGTCAATATCAGCCCGTGATTCTACAATTGGAACAGGATATTGAATAAGTGCGCTTAAAAATCCCTCTGTTGGTTTTGTCATACTTCCAATGCTTCCCATAATGTTACATCCTCCTTATTTTTGACTTTATTCTGCTGTGTCAGTTGCAGTGAACAGTTTATCTCGACTGTCCATAGAAATGCTGGGTGAGTCAATAAATATACAGCACGATTGAACAAAGCCATATGAAAAAATATTTAAATGATTAACTGCTATTTTGGAAACAACAGTCAATGATTTACGCAGTTGATATGATTACTTTAAGATTTCTTGCATATATCGTGGCAGTTTTTTTCTAAACTGCAGCATAGAGAACAAATCATTCCTTGATGAAATGGACAATAGGTGCTGTCCATTGGTTCATAGTCAAAACCGCATACCGAACATGTTACTTCTGTATTTTCGTTTGTATGGTGATGCGTATGGGCCTCATGAACAGTTGAATGCAGTGAACTTGTATCGGAAGTGCCTGCTGCCATTTCCATCTGTGTTTGAACAAATGTATTTTCTCTCGCGATATAATACTTACCTTTCGTTGCTATTGCGATAATAGGTGCAAGAATGAAGGCTAATATAAGTGAAAGAAATGGGGAGAAAGCTTGCATCATTTCTCCGAACACTCCAAAATAAGCGATAATGGATATGATTGAAGCGATAATCATAGAGCCAAAGCCAACTGGATTAAAATTGTAAAGATGTGCTCTTTTAAACTCGATATAAGCAGGACTAATCTTAAGCAGTTTTTTATTGATGATTAAATCAGCAACGATTGCACCGATCCAGGCAACGGCCACATTTGAATAAAATCCTAATATTGTATTAAGAAAATTAAATAGACCGGCTTCCATTAATGTGATAGCAATTGCAATTTGGAACATTAGCCAAACGACACGTCCTGGATGGAAATGAAGTAGTCTTGAAAAAAAGTTTGACCAAGATAACGAACCAGAGTAAGCATTTGTGACGTTAATTTTGACTTGGGATAGTAACACAAAGAAGGTTGCAATCGTAAGAACGATAAATGTGCCAGGTATAAATTCTCCGAATGCTTTCACAAACATATGTATCGGTTCGTTTGCTTTTGCTAATCCGACGCTTGGTGCAATAAAGGAAGCAAGGAAGGAACCACTTAATTGTTTAAAAGCACCGATGAAGATCCAGCCTGGCCCTGCTAATACAACTGCCCATAACCATTTACGATGGTTTTTAGCATTTCTATCAGGCATAAACCGCAAATAATCGGCTTGTTCACCAATTTGAGTGATTAATGAGAGAACAACCCCTGATGACATTGCAAAAAATAACGGATTAAATGCAGTTCCGGTTGGAGAATTACCGGCGAAATGCATCCATTCATTAAACGAATGCGGATCTTTTACTAAGATTGCAATGATTGGTGCAATCATTAACGTAATCCATATCGGCTGTGTCCACACTTGCAATTTTGATAGTGCAGTCATACCGAATAAAACGAGCGGTATAATGATAAGAGAGCTGATTAAGTAGCCGACTGCTAATGGAATGTGAAAATAAACTTGCAGAGCTTGGGCCATAATGGCGCCTTCTGTGGAAAAGTAAATAAACGTAAAAGAAGCATAAACAAGAGAGGTTAAAGTGGATCCTAAGTAACCAAATCCTGCTCCTCTAGTTAATAAGTCCATGTCAACATTATATTTAGCAGAATAATAGCCGATTGGAAGTCCTGTTAGAAAGATAATAACGGCTGCTGCAATAATGCCCCAAAACGCATTTGTAAAACCGTAAGAAATGGAAATAGAGGCACCGATTGTAAAGTCTGCTAAAAAGGCAATCCCACCTAAAGCTGAATTTGCCACCGAAAACTCCGACCATTTCCGGAATGATTTCGGTGCGTAGCGCAATGCATAATCTTCTAATACGGGATTGTTCACCCAAGAGTTGAATGTTCGTTTGGACTTTGTAGTTGATGTTGCTAATGTTTTTTCCTGCTTCATGTTTAAATTCCCCCTTTATCAATGAAAAACATGAATTGCATTTGTTTTCATACTCCTGCCTAAGATCGCTCCAGGCAGGAAAGATGAACTAACTAATTGCTTCTGGTTTTTGTTCCGCTTGCTGTTCAGGTGTTGACCGTGTTAATTTCTCGCAAATTTCTCTAGCTTGCTGCGGATTATCTACCCATGTTTTATAGAAGGAATATGGAATTTCAAATTCTCCATTCGGAACAGCGGAATAACCGCGGTGTGTTAAATTAAAAAGGTGATTTTCTGCAGTCCAGTTTTTTCTTGCGTTGCGGATGGCAGAAATTGAAAGCTCAGCATATGTAACTTCATCTGGGGAGCTTCCACATTCAGCTAATGTTGTACCGTCAAAATTAACAATATTGGAATGACCAAAATATGAGTAAACTTTGTCACGGCCAGCCATATTGGCAACGGCAAAGTAGGATAGATTCTCCCAAGCTCTAATACTAGCTAATTTAATTTGCTGCTCCTTTGATGGGTACATATAACCTTGAATACGAACAACTAGTTCTGCTCCTCTCATGACAGTATCTCGCACGATTTCAGGCATATTAGAGTCATAGCAAATATTAGCGCCAATCATAAGCCCTTTAGGTCCTTCTGTAACCATCGTTTCATTGCCTGGATACCAAGGTTCCTTAGGTACCCATGGGTTCATTTTGTGATAATTCATTTTGATGTTTCCTTGATTATCAATTAACAAGAAAGAGTTATATGGATTGCCTTTCGGATTGATTTCTCCGGTAATGGAAAACACGCCCCATATGTTATTTCTTCTGCATGCTTCAGCAAAAATTTCTGTTTCCGGACCTGGAACTGTTGTACATAAATCTTTCCATTTTGTAGGGTGAAAACCTTGTGTTGAATATTCAGGGAAGATGATAAGATCCAGGCCTGGGTAACCTAGTTTTGTTCCATCAACAAAGTCAGCAATACGATGACAGTTTTCTATCACTTCTTCTTTTGTTTCCAATACAGGAACTTGATAATTTACTACTGCAACTCCTACAGTATCGTTTGAGCTTGAAATTGAACCTACTGGCATAATGATCTCCTCCATTCTTTTTTCACTTTTTAATTAATGCAAGATGCGTGCCAACTTTAATTTGTTTAAAAATAATAAAATGTATGTATTTTTTGTAAGATTTCATTACATTTAATGTTCATATTTGTTAATCTAAGTTGTTCACACATTGTAAAGAATGTTCAGATTTATATGAACAGTATTGATTTTATGAAAGTATCGCCTATAATGAAGTTATAATAATGATAAATGTTAAGAAAGGTGTCATGATATGCTGAAGGAAAGTATTCGGATTGGTTTTTTATTTTCGTTATCTGGATCAACTGCAGTTACAGAACGAGGGCAATATCAAGCGGCACAACTAGCAATTAAACAGATTAATAAGCAGGGAGGGGTATATGGATATCCCATTTTATCCTTTGTCGAAGATATTGTTTCGGACCCGCTACGAACAATAGAAAAAGCAAAAAAATTAATTGAACAGGACAAAGTTCACATCCTCATTGGCACCTATACTTCAGCATGCAGAAAGGCGATACTCCCTTTATTAGAAAAGCAAAATGTGCTTCTCATTTATCCAACTTTATATGAAGGCAACGAACAAAACGGTTGGGTATTTTATAGCGGAGCATTGCCAAATCAACAATTACAGTTTTTTGTGCCGTGGATTACGAAGAATCTCGGTAGAGATTTTTATCTTGTTGGGTCAGATTATATTTTTCCAAAGAAAACGAATCAACATATGCATAAATTAGTGGATGTCAATAGCGGAAAGATTGTTGGAGAATCGTATCGCCCATTAGGAAATAAAAATTTCGAACAAATCTTTATAGATATTGAGCATTTGCAGGCTGATCTTATTTTCTCAACATTAGTAGGGGATAGCGCTATTGCTTTTTATGAACAACTGTATCAATTTGGATTAAATATTCCCATTTGCAGTCCTATAACGGCTGAAACAGAAATTCATGCGATGAAATCTATTACTGCCAACAATCTTTATGCATCTTTTCCTTATTTTAAATCGATAGAATCGGAGGAAAACCGATCTTTTGTACGAGCGTATGAAAAAGAATACGGATCAAATGTCATTAGCTCAGTTATGGAAAATTCATACAATAGTATTTATCTTCTTTACCATGCGTTGCTTAAAATCAATCAGCTTCATACAGATGAATTAAGAGAAGCACTAGCTTACTCTACTTTTGAGGCTCCTCAAGGTTTTATTTCTTTTGATCACAACAATCATCACTTATGGCAACAATCTCGAATTGGGCAAGTAAATGATCAAAGGGACTTTGATATTGTTTGGGAATCAGAAAAGCCAATTGCCCCCTTGCCGTTTTTTTCTAGCATGTTTAAGGCACACCGCCAGAAGTATACAAATCATATCAATAGCCAGCAAATGGATATTAGTATTGTAAATAAACAGTTAAACACTGATAAGGAAGAATGGAAAGAGTATCTTCCTTTTATCGAAAAAATGGCGAAATTATTTCCAGGTGATCTACTCCTTTTCAATAATGAGGGAATGTTGCTCAAGCAATTTGGTACAAATGAATTGAATACAAACATCGGTTCAGTTTGGGTATTTGATGAAAAGGGAAGGAATGGCTTTGCAGAAGCTTTAATCAGTAAGCATGCTTGCATTGTAGAAGGACATGAGCATGATGATCAAACATTACATAACTATATTACGATCGGAGTACCAATGATTCTTGAAAAAAACTGCATTGGTGTGCTAGGTGTAGTATTGGGAGCATCTAATCAAATTCATCTTGATGCTATCGTAACACTGCTCGAATTACATCGTGATTTATTAGTACAATTAATTAGTGAAAAAAAGAAGATATCATTATTTCATGATGTGATTAAGCAAACGATGAATCACCATGAAGAAGGGTTTTTAGTTCTGTTTAGAAATGAAAAAATATTTGGAAATGATCAGGCAGAACGGTTATTAAATGATGTACCTTTTTTTATTGATGCAATATTGAGGCATTTAGAAGAAATGAATCATACATTGTCAGAAAATCATTTGCGAAAACGGTTCGGAAATAAATCATTTGAGATTCGTTTAAGGAAATGGAATGATTTTTATTTTGTTTATGTGAAAGGACTAGATACAAGTAAAAATATTCATATTGAAAAAGATCAACTTTCTTTTCAACATATTATTGGAATGGAGAAAGGTTTTTTAGAGACAGTTCATATTGCTAAAACAGCCGCAGTAACTGATGCAAATGTATTAATAATTGGAGAAAGTGGTACAGGGAAAGAGCTGTTTGCAAATGCAATTCATAATGAAAGTGCCCGCTGCAAGAAACCATTTATTGCCATTAACTGTGGCGCTATTCCGAAAGAACTGATTCATTCAGAACTATTTGGTTATGTTGACGGTGCTTTTACAGGATCAAAAAAGGGGGGGAAGAAAGGGTTATTTGCGGAGGCAAATGGCGGAACGATTTTTCTTGATGAAATAGGTGAGATGCCGCTTGATTTACAAGTGAATTTATTAAGAGTGTTGCAAGAAAGAGAGATTAATCCAATCGGTGCATCTAAACCGATTCCAATTGATGTGCGAATAATTGCGGCAACGAATAAAAATTTGCGGGATGAAATTGCCTATAACGGCTCATTTCGAAGTGATCTTTACTATCGCCTGAATGTTTTTCAAATTGAACTTCTTCCACTAAGACAACGGCAAGCGGATATTCCCGAACTCGTTTTTCATGTCTTAAAAAAATTAAATCATAAAAACAATACGAATAAACGATTCTCCCAGCAAGCAATGAATATATTATTACAATACCATTGGCCGGGAAATATACGGGAGCTGAACAACGTTGTTGAAAGAAGCTATTACTTGTCTGGATTTCAAGCAAATATCGAGGCTGACTATATTGATGCTTATATACGTGAGCAAAGTGAATACCCTTCTGCATCATATGTGAAAGAAGAAAGCACTAAAATAGATGTAGAATCAGTAGAAAAAGAGCAATTGCTTATGCATTTAAACAATACAGGCTATAATATTAGTAAAGTTTCCCGAATATTAGGAATTTCAAGGACGACATTATATAAAAAAATGCGTTTATATCACATTAATATTAAAAGATAGTGGTATGTTTATTTTTATTACAGTATTAAAAGGATAGATCATTTGGTAACTAAACCGATCTATCCTGAAACTATTTTAATGCTTTAATCCTTTTTCAAGTGTTTCAAGCATCATATGTTGCTCGTTTGTGTCGGCGTTGTTCCAAATTACTTCAAATAAAACCCCTAGACCAGGAAGCATTTTTTCTTCCCCTCTTTGAATAGCATCTACAATTGTGTCTTTTAATTGTTCTTGATTGCTGCTGCTGACGTTTGAAATAACTGCATTTCGTAAGTTTAAGTTCACAGAAGGACACTCCTTTTTTATAATATACAAATAGTTTTTCACGAATCATGTTTTATTATGTACAAACAATAAGATATAATCGAAGTAAATAAAACGAGTTGCAAAAGCTTATATAGAAAGCTGTTTTACATATAAAGGAGAAATAAATCGTGCGATATATTCAATCAGTACAAAATACGCAAGTAAAGCAATGGAAAAAACTTTTAACGAAAAAAGAACGAGATAAAACAAATACATATATAATCGAAGGGTTTCATCTCGTTGAAGAGGCATTAAAAAATAAAGACGAAGTGCTTGAAATCATCGTTCAAGAGGAAACGCAAATACCTCCTAATTGGGATATTGAAGGATTGCAAGTGACAGAAGTGACATTAGAGATCGCAAAGCAGCTTGCCGATACAGAAACAACTCAAGGTGTGTTTGCCATCTGCAAAAAGAAAAACGTTTTACTTAATCATGTAAGTGGAAAAACGTTTTTATTAATTGATGCTGTTCAAGATCCTGGTAATATTGGAACATTAATTAGAACAGCAGACGCAGCTGGTATTGATGCAGTTATATTAGGAAAGGGCAGTGCGGATGGATACAGTCCAAAAGTATTGCGCGCTGCACAAGGCAGCCATTTTCATATTGATTTACTGACAGGTGATTTAGCCAAATGGATTGAAACATTACATCTTGCTGATGTACCAGTTTATGGGACTGCACTAGAAAATGGTGTTCCATATTTAACAGTTGAACCAACAGCTGCTTTTGCATTGCTCGTTGGCAATGAAGGTAATGGCGTCAATAAAGAGTTATTATCTTTAACAAAACAAAATTTGTATATCCCAATTTTAGGAAAAAGTGAGTCGTTAAACGTAGGGATTGCAGCTGGAATTTTAATGTACTATTTTCAATTGCAAGGGAAATAAAAGCAAACATGAAAATCCGTTTGAAATTTCATGTTGGACGGTCTATAATAAAGAATAATTGAATATAAGAAAAAAATGATGACAGGGAAAAGTAGCTTTAATGAACCATTTAGGGAGAAAATGCCGTAGACTGCAAGCATTTTTATGGGGAATAATGTGAAATTCGCCCCTCGAGTTGCCATTTGGACCATGTTGTTGAGCATGTAAAGATGGAGCGGTGTAGAGCCGTTATCGAAATAAGTGAACATAATCATACATAATTATGTTAAGTAGGGTGGTACCGCGATCAAACCTCGTCCCTTTTGTGGAGACGGGGTTTTTTTATGTCCATAAGAAAAACAAGGAGGTTTACAAACAATGGAAGAAAGATTGAAAGAACTGCGCTTAGAAGCCCTTGAAAAAGTTGAACAAGCAGCAGATTTAAAATCATTAAATGATATAAGGGTTGCTTACTTAGGAAAAAAGGGACCGATTACAGAAGTATTGCGAGGAATGGGGAAGCTGTCCGCTGAAGAAAGACCAAAAATGGGTGCTTTAGTAAATGAAGTACGAGCGGAAATTACGGAGCAAATTGAAAAGAAGCAAGCTTTGCTTGAAGAAGAAGCAGTCCAAAAGCAGTTAGAATCAGAAAATATTGATGTAACATTGCCAGGACGCCCTGTTCGAGTCGGCAACCATCATCCACTGACAAAAGTGATTGAAGAAATGGAAGATTTATTTATCGGAATGGGATATCAAATTGCGGAAGGTCCTGAAGTAGAACAAGATTATTATAATTTTGAAGCTCTTAACTTACCGAAAGGACATCCTGCCCGTGATATGCAAGATACCTTCTATATTACTGAAGAAATATTGATGAGAACACACACTTCACCCGTACAAGTTCGTACGATGGAAAAGCATAAAGGAAAAGGTCCAGTAAGAATCATTTGTCCTGGCAAGGTATATCGCCGTGATAATGATGATGCGACGCACTCTCATCAATTTATGCAAATAGAAGGGCTAGTAGTAGACGAAAATATTTCAATGGCAGATTTAAAAGGGACATTAGAAGTATTTGCGAAAAACATATTTGGTGAAGATCGGGAAATTCGCCTTCGTCCAAGTTTCTTCCCGTTTACGGAGCCATCTGTAGAAATGGATATTTCATGTAAAATTTGCGGTGGTGAAGGATGCCACGTTTGCAAAGGGACAGGTTGGATTGAAGTTTTAGGTGGAGGAATGGTTCATCCACGCGTATTAAAAATGGCTGGTTTTGATCCAGAAATTTATACTGGTTTTGCCTTTGGAATCGGTGCAGAACGAATTGCGATGTTAAAGTATGGAGTGGATGACATTCGTCATTTCTATACGAATGATATTCGATTTTTACAACAATTTTCAGTTCAAGAATGAGGATGTAGGAGGATAGAGATATGTTAGTTTCTTATAAATGGCTGCAAGAATATGTAGATTTAGATGGGATTTCTCCAGAAGTATTAGCTGATAAAATTACACGCAGCGGTATTGAGGTAGAAAGTGTCGAAGTGAAAAGCGAAGGCATTAAAGGAGTTATTATCGGCCATGTGCTCGAATGTGAAAAACATCCAAATGCGGATAAATTGAATAAATGTCTCGTTGATATTGGTGAAGAAGAGCCTGTTCAAATTATTTGTGGAGCACCGAATGTTGCGAAAGGCCAAAAAGTAGCTGTTGCTACACCTGGAGCATGGCTGCCTGGTCATATTAAAATCAAACGTTCTAAATTACGCGGTGAAGTATCAAATGGTATGATTTGTTCGTTGCAAGAATTAGGCATTGAAAGCAAGCTTGTACAAAAAGAGTATGCAAATGGCATTTTTGTTTTTCCTAGCGATGTTGAAGTTGGTCAAGATGCACTTGCCCTACTTAATCTGGATGATGCCATTCTTGAACTAGGACTCACACCGAATCGTGCAGATTGCATGAGTATGATTGGCGTTGCCTATGAGGTAGCAGCGATTCTTGGAAAAGATGTAAAGCTTCCTAAGATCGAAAACGAAAGTGTATCGGACAATGTAAATTCATTGATTTCTGCCCGTGTGGAAGCACAGCAGGAAGCACCATTATATACATTAAAAGTTATTCGTAATGTGAAAATTGGCCCTTCACCATTGTGGATGCAAATGCGACTTATTTCCGCTGGCATTCGCCCGCATAATAATGTGGTTGATATTACGAATTATATCTTATTAGAATACGGTCAGCCGCTTCATGCTTTTGATTATGACCGTGTCGGTTCAAAAGAAATCGTTGTTCGTCTTGCCAATGAAGGGGAAAAAATTGTTACGCTTGACGATACAGAACGCGTATTAAAAGGTAATCATTTAGTTATTACAAATGGTAAAGAGCCTGTTGCAATGGCTGGTGTGATGGGTGGAGCAAATTCTGAAGTGATTGATCGTACAACAACAGTCTTGTTAGAATCTGCCTATTTTGACGCTTTAACAATTCGTGAAGCATCGAAAGATCATGGATTGCGCAGTGAGGCGAGTGCACGTTATGAAAAAGGAATTGATCCTAATCGTGTGCTCCTTGCCGCAGAACGAGCTGCACAATTAATGGCGGCATATGCAGGGGGAGAAGTGTTAGCGGGAACTGTTGAAGTCAACCACTTAACAGTAGAACCAGCAGTTATTACGATTAAACTAGAGAAAATCAATCGCGTTCTCGGCACAGAAATCTCAGCAGATGAAGTGATTAATATCTTTGAGCGACTACAATTTGAAGTGACTGCCCAAGACGATCAATTTACAGTGATTGTTCCAACGCGTCGCGGTGATATTACAATTGAAGAAGATTTAATTGAAGAAGTGGCCCGTTTATACGGCTATGATCGTCTTCCAACAACATTACCTTTTGGCTCAACAACAAAAGGCGGATTAACGGCAATTCAAACAAAACGTCGTGCGGTTAAACGATTTTTAGAAGGTGCAGGCTTGTACCAAACAACGACTTATTCATTGACAAGTCCAGAAAAGGCTGCGCAGTATGCCCTTGAACAGCGTGAACCTGTACGTTTACAAATGCCGATGAGTGAAGAAAGAAGTAATTTGCGATTAAGTCTCATTCCTCATTTGTTGGATGTAGTGTCGTACAATGTGGCCCGCAAAAATGATTCAGTGGCATTTTATGAACTAGGTGCGATTTTCTTAAAAACTCAAGAAAATGAAAGACCTGAGGAACAGGAGCATCTTGCCGGCGCCATTACTGGGCTTTGGGAAAATAATCAATGGCAAGGTGAAAAGAAACCTGTTGACTTCTTTGTGCTTAAAGGCATATTGGAAGGTTTATTCACGAAACTGGGAGTTTCACAGGCAATTTCTTATCGGCAAGCTGTGATTGATGGTTTACATCCAGGAAGAACGGCTGAAATTATTTTAAATGAGCAAACTATCGGCTTTATCGGTCAAGTACATCCGAAAAAACAAAAGGAATTGGATTTAAAAGAAACATATGTGTTTGAATTGCATACAGCTCCATTGTATCAATACCCAGTTCCGCCATTGAAATATCAAATGATCCCACGTTTTCCTGCGATTACACGCGATATTGCTTTAGTAGTAGATCGTGACATAACAGCAAGTAAGCTACAATCAATCATTGAAGAAGCTGGCGGGGAATTATTAAAGACTGTAACGATCTTTGATCTATATGAGGGTGAACATATGGAACAAGGGAAAAAATCACTTGCCTTTTCATTAGTTTATTTCGATCCTGAAAGAACATTGACAGACGAAGAAGTTGTAAAGGCACATGATCAAGTATTGGTAGCTGTGAAGAAAGAAGCAGGGGCTGAATTACGAGGCTAATCAGTAAAAAAGGTTGACGCTGTTTGTTGGCGTCAACCTTTTTTCTATTTGCGGGCAATTTTTTTTGCTTTCTCCGTATTTGCAAAATGCAGTTTTGTAAAGTGTGGTAAAGCTTCAATCCCTTTTTGAGCAATCAATTTCGCTGCGGCAATATCAACTTGATGTCCTGCCCCTTTTGGTAGAGTAAATCCTGCTTCGTTACTTAGTTGTGTAAAAGCACGAACAAATGCATAACGGGCAATAATGGAAGCTGCAGCAACCGCTAGATGAACACTCTCTCCTTTTGTGCTAAAATAAACATGATCGCGGATGATGACTTTTTCATTTTTTAAATAGCGATAATATGTATTAGCTTCGGCAAACTGATCAATTAAAATAGCTTCGGGCTTTTCGGGGGCAATTTTTTTTAATAAATGATCGATTGCACGATTATGGAGGAGCGCTTTTATTTTACCTTGTGACATACCTGATTGTTGAAGCCGATTGTACTTTTCGTTTGGTAGTTTAAGTAAACTAAAAGGGATGAACTCAACTAATTGTTTTGCAATCACAGCAATTTGATCATCTTTTAGCCCTTTCGAATCTTTTACTCCTATTTCTTTTAATAAAGGAATCTGTTCCCTTTTTACATAGGCACTGACAACTGTCATAGGGCCAAAATAATCTCCTGTTCCTACTTCATCAGAACCGATGACAGACATAGAGGAAATGTCAGAAGGAAGGGGATTGCCAGAAGTCTTTGTCTTTGGTGCTTGCCTCTTTGCAAGACTGTTTCCCCATTTCGCTGCTTCCGCTTCATGATTTGCACCTTGAAACATTACTTTTCCTGAACGGTAGGCTGTTATGGTACAACTTGGGAGCTTTGCGACGAATATACTTCCAGGCGGTAGTTTATCAACAAGATAGTGTTTATAGTATTTTTTGATTTCTGTGCAAATCGCGGGTGAAACTTGAATGACGGTATTTGCCATATAGATCCCTCCAAAATGTTAAAATGACACGAAAAAATGTGTTCGACAGTGTTAGACAAAGGCTTTCCTAACATGATATGATAATAAATAGGATTCTTGAGAGGAGGCAAAATCAATTGGAAAAAAATCGAATAACCGTTGATATTTATGGAGAGCAATATACCATAGTTGGAACGGAACCAACAAGCCATATTCGTTTAGTTGCCTCAGTAGTTGATGAAAAAATGCGTGAAATCAACGCTAAGAATCCTACATTAGATAAAGTAAAATTAGCAGTTTTAACAGCAGTCAATACTGTTCATGAATATATAAAACTGAAAGAGCAAGTTGAACTGCAAGAAAAACAAATTAAACAGTTACGGGATGAAGGGAAACATGATTAATATTATCATTATAATATTGTTGCTATTAGGATTTTTTAATGGAAAAAGGCACGGATTTATTCTCCAAGCCATAAAAATTGTAAGTTTCGCTGTTGCTGCCGGTGTGGCATATTTATTTTATACAGATTTAGCGGCTCAATTAACAAAGCTTATTCCTTATCCATCAATGCATGATAACACGTATGCTTTCATTATGGATAATAACAATATGGAAACTGCGTTTTACCGCATTATTGCATTTGCAATCATTTTCTTTATTGTAAGATTAGTGTTGCGTGTAATTGGTTCAACACTATCTATTATCAATCATATACCAATTCTTGGATTAATCAATCGTTGGGCAGGAGGAATTTTAGGTTTTGTTGAAGTTTATTTGATTCTTTTTATTCTTCTATTTATCGGCTCAATACTTCCGGTTGATTCCGTTCAAACGGCTTTAAACCATTCAATGATTGCTAAAGGTATGATTAACAATACTCCATACATTTCACAGCAAGTACAGCAATGGTGGATGAAGTAAGATTATGAACACTTCTCTTGAAATAGAGAGGTGTTTTTGTGTAAAGGTTGTAAATTCAATAACTGCTAAAACCAACATGATGCTGACGAAATCTAAGGAAGGATACAGAAAATGCAGGTCACTAAAGAAGATGTTATTCGTCTATTAGAACAAATATCGCTTTATTTAGAATTAAACGGTGAAAATCCATTTAAAATACGGGCATTTAAAAAGGCTGCTTCCGCGTTGGAATTTGAAGAACGTTCTATAACGGAAATTGACAATTTTGAGGATATCCCTAATATTGGAAAGGGCACGGCTGCGATTATTGCAGAATATATCTCAACAGGATCCTCATCGCTTTTCATTTCATTGCAGAATGAACTGCCAAATAGCTTACTTGAATTATTGAAAATTCCAGGATTAGGACCTAAAAAAATTTCAAGATTATATCGTGAGCTAGGAATTACCGACATTGCAACATTAAAAGCTGCGTGTGAAGAAAAAAAGGTAAGATCTTTGAATGGCTTTGGACCAATGACAGAAATGAATTTGTTGAAACAACTTGCTGATTACGGTAAAAGGCCGGAAAGATTTCCGCTCGCATATATGAATAGCTGGATCGAAAAGCTCGAGTATGATTTAAATTTGATAGAAAGTATTGAAACATATTCGCGAGCTGGCAGCTTTAGGCGTTTTCGTGAAACATTGAAAGATTTAGACTATGTGATTGCAACGAATGATCCTGAAGATGTGCGAGATAAGCTATTAGATATGTATGAGGCAACAGAAGCTGTTGCAAAAGGAGAAACAAAAGTAACGATTACATTACCTGATAAATTCCATATACAGGTTGATTTTCGGCTTGTGCATCCTCATCAATTTGCGACAGCCTTGCATCACTTCACAGGCTCTAAAGAGCATAATGTTCGTATGCGGCAGCTTGCAAAAGAACGGGGAGAAAAAATTAGTGAATATGGAATAGAACAATTAGAAACAGGGAAAATACTCACTTTTACAAATGAAGAACAATTTTACCATCATTTTAACCTGCCATATATTCCCCCGGAAATCCGCGAAGATGGCAGTGAAGTTGACTTATATACAGATACGTATGGCTTAATTGCGGAAAAGGATATTCTTGGCGATTTGCATATGCATACCAATTGGTCCGACGGTAACAACACACTTGTGGAAATGATTGATGCGTGTAGAAATAAAGGATATCAATACATGGCTGTCACTGACCATTCCCAGTTTCTAAAAGTTGCCAACGGATTATCGGTCGATCGTGTGCTTAAACAAATAGAGGAAATTTGGAAACTGAATGAAAAATACGCTGATATTGAAATTTTAGCAGGGATCGAAATGGATATTTTACCTGATGGATCATTAGATTTTGATGATGCGATACTTGAACAGCTTGATTTCGTCATTGCCTCGATTCATTCGAGCTTTAATCAGCCACAAGATATGATTATGAAACGATTAAAAAAAGCTTGTGAAAATCCTCATGTTGATATGATCGCGCACCCTACTGGAAGACTTATTGGCAAAAGGAATGGATATGATGTCGATGTTGATCAGTTGTTTCAATTGGCGATAGACACAAACACCATTCTTGAATTGAATGCAGATCCGAATCGTTTAGATCTTTCAGCAGAATTCGTCCGCAAAGCGCAAGCCGCAGGTGTAACGATTGCCATTAATACCGATGCACATCGTATCCAAGAATTGGAACATATCGCCTTTGGAATTGGGACGGCAAGAAAAGGCTGGATTAAAAAACAGCATGTCATTAACACATATTCAAAAGATCGTTTGCTTAGTTATTTAAAAAACTAGCTCTCAGTCTCTAAAAGGTTCGATAAATATCAAACAAATAAGAAAAAGTAATCAATTTTTTCCTCATAATTTTGAAAAGATGGAGGACCAATACATGCAAGAAAAAATATTAAAAACATTAGAGTTCGATAAGATTAAACAGTTGCTAATTGAGCACGCATCTTCGACATTGGGAGAAAGGCGGATCAAGGAGCTAAAACCTTCTTCATCTTTCACTGAAGTTGTGACGATGCAAGAAGAGACAGATGAAGCAGCACAAGTGCTGCGGTTGAAGGGGAATGTTCCACTCAGCGGCATTTATGACATTCGTCCACATATAAAAAGAGCGGCAATTGGTGGGATTTTAAATCCGATTGAACTGATGCAAATAGCTAGTACGATGTATGTAGGAAGAACGATGAAACGCTTTATTGAAGGTTTAATCGATGAAGAAATGGATCTTCCAATTTTGGCTGAAAAAGCCGAACAAATTGCTGTTTTAACATCATTAGAGCATCAAATAAAAAACGCGATTGATGATAATGGAGATGTACTTGATTCTGCTAGCGAAACGTTAAGACATATACGACAAGGTTTAAGAGCAAATGAGAGAAGAATCCGCGAAAAGCTTGAAGGATTGATTCGTTCAAGAAATGCTGCAAAAATGTTGTCAGATGCGATTATTACGATACGAAATGATCGTTATGTTATCCCAGTAAAACAGGAATACCGCTCTAACTATGGGGGGATTGTACATGATCAATCCTCTTCAGGACAAACACTTTTCATAGAGCCGCAATCGATTGTGGATTTAAATAATCAGCTACGTGAATGGCACATGAAGGAACAACAGGAAATTGAAAGAATTTTAAGCGAATTATCAAGTGCTGTTGCCGAGGTAGTAGATGATCTAACTATTATGCTCGAGCGTTTGGCAGATCTTGATTTCATTTTTGCGAAAGCATTATATGGGAGAGCGATGAAAGGCTCAAAACCGACGATGAACCAAAATGGAATCATCCGCCTTTTTAAAGCAAGACATCCATTATTACCAATTGATAAAGTTGTCGCCAACGATATTTCGCTCGGTAAAGATTATACTTCGATTGTTATTACTGGTCCTAATACTGGTGGGAAAACGATTACTTTAAAAACGATTGGACTTTGTACGCTAATGGCGCAAGCAGGTTTGCAAATTCCAGCATTGGATGGTTCGGAACTAGCTGTTTTCACAGACGTATTTGCGGATATAGGGGATGAGCAGTCGATTGAGCAAAGTTTAAGTACATTCTCCTCTCACATGGTTAATATTGTAGAAATATTAAAACATGTGAACCACGAAAGCCTTGTCTTGTTTGATGAACTAGGTGCCGGTACGGATCCACAAGAAGGGGCGGCACTTGCTATTTCTATTCTTGATGAAGTTTATCAACGAGGTGCACGCGTGGTTGCCACAACCCACTATCCTGAATTAAAAGCATATGGCTATAATCGTGAAGGGGTTGTGAATGCAAGCGTAGAGTTTGATGTTGAGACTTTAAAACCGACATACCGCCTGCTCATAGGTGTCCCAGGAAGAAGTAATGCTTTTGAAATTTCAAGACGCCTCGGGCTTGCGAACAATATTATTGAACATGCAAAATCATATGTCGGAGCAGATACAAACCAAGTTGAAAATATGATTGCAGCCTTGGAAAAAGCGAAACGCGAAGCAGAAAAGGAGCAGCAAGAAGCTCGTGAATTAGTAAAAGAAGCAGAAAAAATGCATAGAGATATTCAGAAGAGAATGATGGAGTTTTACGAGCACCGTGATCAACTGTATGCAAAAGCAGAAGAAAAAGCAGCAAAAGTAGTAGATGCGGCGAAAGAAAAAGCGGATGAAATTATCCGCGATTTACGGAACATGCAAATGAATACACGTGCAAATGTGAAGGAACATGAATTAATTGACGCCAAAAAACGTCTTGAGGAAGCAGCTCCGCATCTTGATAAGACGAGAAAACAATTGGCTTCTCAAAAACGTCAGCATACATTTACGGCTGGCGATGAAGTAAAAGTTATTAGTTTTAACCAAAAGGGGACATTACTTGAAAAAGTTGGCGATCATGAATGGCAGGTCCAAATGGGTATTATGAAAATGAAAGTCAAAGAATCAGATCTTGAATTTGTGCAATCACAGCAAAAAGTTGTTACGAAGCCGTTAGCAACAGTAAAAGGAAAAGATTATCATGTTTCGCTTGAGCTTGATTTACGTGGTGAAAGATACGAAGATGCACTAAGTAAAGTTGAAAAATATATAGATGATGCCCTTCTTGCTGGCTATCCGCGTGTGTCTATTATCCATGGGAAAGGAACTGGGGCCCTTCGCAGTGGAGTTCAAGAATATTTGAAACATCATCGCTCCGTTAAACGTATAAGATTAGGGGACGCAGGAGAAGGTGGCAGCGGAGTCACTATCGTAGAATTTAAATAAACCTGGCCTTACTAATCGTTGAGGAGCCAATATAATGAAAGCTTTCTGGGAAAATGAATTTATTCATACTGCTGGATACTATAGCGTTGTAATTCTGTGCATGGTTGTTTTTTTAACGATTTTTGAAGTGGCGACAAAATATCGCAACTGGGAAGAAATTAAAAAAGGAAATGTTGCAGTAGCGATGGCGACGGGCGGGAAAATATTTGGTGCGATCAATGTATTTAAATACTGTATAATCGCTCACCTTTCTCCCGTTCATATGATTGAATGGAGTGTATTTGGGTTTGGGTTATTATTACTCAGTTATGTTATGTTTGAATTTCTCACTCCTCAGTTTCATGTTGATGAAGAGATTGCTAAGGATAATCGTGCAGTAGGATTCATTGCTATGGTCATTTCCATTGCCCTTTCCTTTATTATTGGAGCAGGGATTGAGTCCTTTGCTTCAGTTAAGTAATATACCATTTAGTTAAAAATAAATATAGAGAAATTCGGTCTGTTCATCTAATGACAGACCTTTTTTATGGACAATTTTCCTGGTTATTTCAATCAATAATTCATAAAACAATAATTAATGTAACTATTCTTAAAAAAGAAAAGGTTTTTGCCCCAGCGCAAGGGGCTCGCTTTCCGCGGGAGTCTCGCCCCTTGCACTTCAATCGGCTAGCAATTATTTATTGAATGTAAATATATTTATCCTGTTAATGCTGTATTGGGAACGGATAAATACACTATTTATATGTTGTTGAAAGGAAACAAGTTTATGAAAACAGTCTAAAGAAAAAATTGTCACTGCTTTTTATGTGGATTATAATGGAGTGAGTAATTAAAATTTTTTTACAATTGTATGACGGGAGGAAAGAAGGAATGGAAGATAAGCCATGGTTATCCCTGTATCCCAATGAAATTCCAAAAACGATCTTGTACGAAGAGAAGCCTGTTTGTGCATACTTAACAGAATCGGCAAAACTTTACCCAAAAAAGAAAGCGCTTTATTTTTTGGGTAAAGAGATGACGTTTGAAGAATTGTATGAATCAGCTCTCAAATTAGCAAATTATTTTAAAAAATTAGGGGTGCAAAAGGGAGATCGTATTGCAATTATGCTGCCAAATACACCACAATCCGTTATTGGATTCTACGGTGCACTCTATGCAGGAGCAATTGCTGTGCAAACAAATCCCCTTTATACAGAAAGAGAGCTAGCATACCAAATGAAAGATGCTGGTGCTAAAGTAATCTTAACTGCAGATTTTTTATATCCGCGTGTTGCAAAAGTCTTAAAAGCAACCGATCTAGAACACATCATCGTAACCACTATCAAAGATTATTTACCATTTCCAAAAAATGTTTTATACCCGTTTATTCAAAGAAAAGAACAAGGAATCGTCGTTAATATTCAACATGAAGGAAACACGAGCTTATTAAAAACAATTTTACGAGATGAAAGGGCAGAACCTATCGAGCTGGCGTTTGATTTTGAAAAGGATACAGCCATTTTGCAATATACAGGAGGGACGACAGGAGTTCCAAAAGGCGTCATGTTGACACATAAAAATTTAGTTGCCAATGCGATGATGTGTGATGCTTGGATGTACAAGGCAAAGAAAGGACAGGAAATTGTTTTAGGCGTTTTGCCGTTTTTTCACGTATATGGCATGACAACGGTATTATTATTATCTGTTATGCAAGGATATAAGATGATTCTCATGCCAAAATTTAATGCGGAAGAAATGCTTAAAACAATTGAAAAGCAGCGGCCTACATTATTCCCTGGAGCGCCTACAATATATATTGGCTTATTAAATCATCCCGATATTCAGCAATACGACTTATCTTCTATTGAAGCATGTATAAGTGGTTCGGCTCCATTACCTGTTGAAGTCCAGCAGAGATTTGAAGAGGTGACAGGCGGAAAATTAGTGGAAGGATATGGTCTAAGTGAATCATCTCCAGTAACACATGCAAACTTTGTATGGGAGAATAGAGTAAAGGGAAGTATTGGAGTTCCATGGCCGGATACAGACAGCATGATTTTATCGCTTGAAGATGGAACACCTCTCCCGCCAAGAGAAATTGGAGAACTAGTTGTTAAAGGGCCGCAAGTAATGAAAGGCTATTGGAATCGTCCTGAAGAAACAGCGCAAGTACTACAAAATGGATGGTTAAGAACAGGTGACTTGGCTTATATGGACGAGGAAGGATATTTTTATATTGTTGATCGTAAAAAAGACATTATTATCGCTGGGGGATATAATATTTACCCTCGTGAAATTGAAGAAGTTCTTTATGAGCATCCAGCAGTACAGGAAGTAGCAGTAATTGGCGTTCCACATCCATATCGAGGAGAAACCGTTAAAGCGTATATTGTCTTAAAAGATCATCAGCAAGTGACAAACGAAGAATTAGATCAATTTACACGTAAATATTTGGCGGCTTATAAAGTTCCACGCATATATGAATTTCGTGACGAGCTTCCAAAAACAGCGGTAGGGAAAATTTTACGGAGGACATTGATTGAAGAAGAAAAAAATGCAATCGAAAGAGACGAGAAACAGATATAATGTATTTTGGAAAACCTACTTGACAAGAGAATATTTTCTTATTATTATAAAATCATGAATGAATAGTCATTCATATTTGGTTTACATCTATTATTATATTAATTCGTGAAACTATAAAATACAAAAGATATAGTGTGAAAGGTGATAGTCACATGAAAAAGAATAAGCCTAAATATAAACAAATCATCGATGCAGCCGTAGTTGTTATTGCAGAACATGGCTATCATCAAGCCCAAGTTTCAAAAATTGCAAAACAGGCAGGAGTCGCAGATGGCACCATCTATCTTTATTTTAAAAATAAAGAAGATATTTTAATTTCTTTATTTCAAGAGAAAATGCGGATTTTTATTGAATATATTGAAGAGCTTATTGCCGGAAAACAATCTGCGTCTGAACAATTGTTTTTAATGATTGAGCACCATTTTAGAGTATTGGCTGATAATCATAATTTAGCGGTTGTAACACAACTAGAAATCAGGCAGACGAATAAAGATTTGCGGTTAAAAATTAATGGCATTTTAAAAGAGTACTTATCATTAGTAGATGAAATCATTTCTAGAGGAATGGAAAAAGGAGAAATTAATTCTGATTTAGATGTTCGTCTCGTAAGACAAATGATTTTCGGAACCATTGATGAAACAGTTACGACATGGGTTATGAATGAGGAAAAATACGATCTAGTTGCATTGGCGCCACAAGTTCATAAGCTTTTGTTAAATGGCTGTGGTGCCGTTTAAGATTAGTTATTTCTACTATAGGATGCGCATCTTGCTCCACTAAACTTTCTGAATGCTTTAAATGAAGAAATAATCCTTTAAAAATGATCTTTAAACATAAATGGGGGAATAGGTATGGGAAATATTTCAGTAAAATATGAAAACTATGTTGCGCATGTTGTGATGAACAGACCACCTGCAAATGCTCTTGCACAATCCGTTTTACGTGAAATTGCAGAAGTATTTCATCATTTGGAATCTAATGAGAATGTACGGGCCATTTTGTTATATGGTGAAGGAAGATTTTTCTCTGCAGGTGCTGATATAAAAGAATTTGTCCAAATTAAACAACAAGGAACGTTAAATGAGCTGGCAAATATTGGTCAAGATGTATTTGAAACAATTGAATCTTTCCCAAAGCCAGTGATTGCAGCGATACACGGTGCAGCTCTTGGTGGCGGTCTCGAACTTGCGATGGCCTGTCATATTAGACTAGTTGCTGAAAATGCGAAATTAGGTCTTCCAGAATTGCAACTCGGTTTAGTGCCGGGTTTTGGAGGAACACAAAGACTGCCACGTTATGTCGGTAGAGCAAAAGCCTTTGAAATGTTATTTACAAGTGATCCTATTTTAGGCAGTGAAGCAGTCAAGACAGGACTGGCAAATCATGCCTATCCTGAAGAAGATCTGTTAAATCAGGCAAAAGCATTAGCAGAAAAAATCGTATTGAAAAGTCCTTTGGCGATTAAGGCCGCAATTGAACTAGTCAACGTTTCAAAAACAGCTGCATTCTATGATGGCATACAGAAAGAAGCCCAGGCATTTCACGAACTCTTTCAATCTAAAGATGCCGGAGAAGGGATACAAGCGTTTATTGAAAAACGCAAACCGCAATTTAAAGGTGAGTAATGTTTGCAAGAATTAGAGTATATCATATTGAAAGAGCAATATAAGGAGGGGTTGGCATGAATATTTTTGCTTTATTAAAAAGGACATTTGATACAGAAGAAAAAATTATGATCACTAATGGAGAAATCAATGAGGATGGTGCAGAATTTATTATTAATCCTTATGATGAATACGCTGTTGAAGAAGCAATTAAACTTCGTGAACAGCATGGTGGAGAAGTCACAGTGATTTCTGTAGGAAATGAAGAAACGCAAAAACAATTGCGCACAGCACTGGCAATGGGAGCAGATAAAGCAGTGTTGATTAATATCGAAGACGATGTTGAAAACAGTGATCAAGTAACAACTGCTAAAGTATTAGCAACCTATTTGCAAGATCAAGATCCAGATTTGATTATTGCCGGAAACGTGGCGATTGATCAGGCATCAGGACAAGTTGGCCCACGTGTGGCAGACTTATTAGACATTCCATATGTCACGACGATCACAAAAATTGAGATTGCTGAAAACAAAGTAACAGCGACGCGGGATGTAGAAGGTGATGAAGAAATCATCGAAACAACTTTGCCTCTCCTTGTAACGGCGCAGCAAGGTTTAAATGAGCCGCGCTACCCATCATTGCCTGGAATTATGAAAGCAAAAAAGAAACCGCTTGAAGAGTTAGAATTAGATGATTTAGATCTTGAGGAAGAAGATGTTGAAGCAAAAACAAAAACGATTGAAGTTTACTTACCGCCAAAAAGAGAAGCAGGAAAAGTATTAAAAGGAGAAATAGCGGATCAAGTAAAGGAACTAGTACATTTGCTTCATGAAGAAGCAAAAATCGTTTAACAATTCAAATGGGAGGGGATATAGATGGGCAGAAAAGTATTAGTGTTAGCTGAAGTGCGTGAGGGGACACTTAGACATGTATCTTTAGAAGCAATAGCTGCGGGGAAAACAATAGCAGAGGATGGAGAAACAGTAGCTGTTTTAGTTGGGAAAGATGTAAGCGGTTTAAAGGAAGAACTTTTTCATTATGGTGCCGATCGTATTGTTCTTATCGAAAATGAAAAATTAGCAAGTTATTCTTCAGATGGATATTCCCAAGCATTTTTAGCAGCAGTTGATGCCGAAAGTCCTAATGCCATCGTTTTCGGACATACAGCACTAGGAAAAGATTTGGCGCCAAAAATCGCGAGCAAATTAAACATCGGTTTAATTTCTGATGCAACAGCTGTTGAATATGCAGGGGAGCATATTGTCTTTACAAGACCGATCTATTCCGGCAAGGCATTTGAGAAAAAAATCGCAACGGACAGTCCCATTTTTGCTACAATACGCCCGAATAATATTACAGCGTTGCAAAAAGACGAGTCTAAAACAGGTGATGTTAAAACCCTTGCAGTTGATATTAAAGATCTTCGGACAATTATTAAAGAAGTTGTTCGCAAAACAAGCGAGGGCGTGGATTTAACAGAAGCAAAAATCATTATCGCAGGTGGCCGAGGTGTCAAAAGTGCCGAAGGATTTAAACCTTTACAAGAACTTGCCGATGTATTAGGCGGTGCTATTGGTGCCTCTCGTGGTGCATGTGATGCTGATTATTGCGATTATTCTTTACAAATCGGGCAAACAGGAAAAGTGGTCACCCCGGATTTGTATATCGCTTGTGGAATTTCTGGTGCTATTCAGCATTTAGCCGGGATGTCAAATTCAAAGGTCATTGTTGCGATAAATAAAGATCCTGAAGCAAATATTTTCAATGTAGCTGATTATGGGATCGTAGGTGATTTGTTTGAAGTAGTCCCGCTATTAACAGAGGAATTTAAAAAGTTAAAGATCGCCACTTCATGATAGATTGAAAATGGACTGCACATAGTAGCGGTTAAGGATATGGCAATCATAGCTTTCTCATGATAAATATGATAATAAAACAAACGAAAAAAGGATTTAGGCAAAAATATATCTTGCCTAAATCCTTTTTATTGGATATTTTAAAGAAAAGGTTATAAAATAATAAAATCATGCTACTTTTTCAGTTTGATAATGATTCAAACAAATTATTAGCACCATCATAGAACAGATGGTATACTTTTTGTAGCAGTATAGTTTTTTATAGGAGGTCTATATCGATGGCAATTGCACATGCAACGGATGCTACTTTTTCTCAAGAAGTTAGCGAAGGCTTAGTATTAACAGACTTTTGGGCAACTTGGTGTGGTCCATGTAAAATGATCGCTCCAGTTTTAGAAGAGTTAGATGCAGAATTGGGAGATAAAGTGAAAATTGTAAAAGTGGATGTTGACGAAAACCAAGAAACTGCAAGCAAATTTGGTGTTATGAGTATCCCAACGCTAATTCTTATGAAAAATGGTGAACAAGTTGATAAAGTGATCGGTTATCAACCAAAAGAAGCTTTAGAAGAATTAATCAACAAACATCTATAATAACTAAAATCCGGGTCAATTTGATCCGGATTTTTTACAGATTATTTATTAATTGAACCTTTTATAAGGAATTTGTGATACATTTTATGAGGTGAAGGGAAATGAACGAACTCATTCGTAATAAGCTAGCCCTCCTCCCTGACCAGCCCGGCTGTTACTTGATGAAAGATCGCCAAGGTACTATTATTTACGTTGGCAAAGCGAAAATACTAAAAAATCGTGTCCGATCTTACTTTACAGGATCCCATGATGGTAAAACCCAGCGTCTTGTAAGTGAGATTGAGGACTTTGAATATATTGTAACATCTTCTAATATTGAAGCACTTCTTTTAGAAATTAATTTAATTAAAAAACACGATCCGAAATACAATGTAATGTTAAAGGATGATAAAACATATCCTTATATAAAACTTACGAATGAGCGCCATCCCCGGCTCATTATTACCCGAAAAGTAAAGAAGGATAATGGCAAGTACTTTGGGCCTTATCCAAATGTTCAAGCTGCAAATGAAACAAAAAAGCTGTTAGATCGGATTTACCCGCTTAGAAAATGTACAGTCTTACCAGACCGTGTATGTTTATATTATCATTTAGGGCAATGTCTTGCTCCGTGTATCCACCATATAGAAGAGGAAACATACAAAACAATAACGGAAGAGATTGTTAAGTTTTTAAATGGTGGGTATAAAGAGATAAAGAAGGATTTAACAGAAAAGATGGAAGAGGCAGCAGAAAAATTAGAATTCGAAAGAGCGAAAGAATATCGTGATCAAATTGTGCATATAGAAACGACGATGGAGAAACAAAAGATTACGATGAATGATTTTACTGACCGGGATGTCTTCGGCTATTCTGTTGATAAAGGTTGGATGTGTGTCCAAGTCTTTTTTATTCGTCAAGGAAAATTGATTGAACGTGATGTTTCTTTATTTCCTATTTATGATGAACCAGAAGAGGAATTTTTAAGTTATTTAGGGCAATTTTACTTAAAGACGAATCATATTAAACCAAAAGAAATTTTATTACCTGATCATATTGATCGGCAGCTTGCAGAAGAATTGCTAGAAGTGAAGATGGTGCAACCGAAAAAGGGAAAGAAACTTGATTTAGTGAACATGGCGAAGAAAAACGCGGCTATTGCATTAAAAGAAAAATTTTCTTTAATTGAAAGAGACGAAGAACGGACCATTAAGGCAGTCGAAAATTTAGGGGAAATTATCGGTATTTATACACCGCATCGAATTGAAGCGTTCGATAACTCAAATATTCAAGGGACAAACCCTGTTTCAGCAATGGTTGTCTTCATTGATGGTAAACCAGAGAAAAAAGAATATCGAAAATATAAAATTAAAACAGTGACTGGACCTGATGATTATGATTCAATGCGGGAAGTTGTTCGCAGACGGTATACACGGGTATTAAAAGAACAGCTACCTCTTCCGGACTTAATTATTATTGATGGGGGAAAAGGGCAAATTGATGCTGCTAGGGATGTTTTAGAAAACGAACTCAATTTAAATATTCCTATTGGTGGTTTAGCAAAAGATGATAAACACCAGACATCACAACTGCTATTTGGAAATCCGTTGGAAATTATTCCGTTAGCAAGGAATAGCCAAGAATTTTATTTATTGCAACGCATCCAAGATGAGGTCCATCGGTTCGCGATTACTTTCCATCGAGAGCTGCGCGGAAAATCAGCATTTAAATCTACATTAGATGATATTCCTGGAATCGGTCCAAAAAGAAAACAGCAGTTATTACGCCACTTCGGATCATTAAAAAAAATGAAAGAGGCAACAGAAGAAGACTTTATAAAGTTAGGGTTACCCCGTAATGTAATTGAAAGTCTTTTGGAAAAATTCCAAGAATAGTCTAGGCAATATGTATTCTATATGTTATAATCAAAACAATTTCATATTAATATTTGTGATAGAGGTGCAAAACTTAAGAGTAGAAACTTGGAGAAGATTGAGCTTCGAAGAAAAGTTTTGAAAGGAAGTTTTGCCGAAGTAAAGCTGGACTCAATACCATGCTTTGCTGGTTCTGTATTGAATAAATCCAGGACTGTCAAGATATAGTTATTATCTTGGAGAGCTATCTCATAATATATGGCTGCGTACGGACGTATACATATGCAATGAGATCATGTTCTCATTGCATTTTTTATTTATATGGAAAACGTAAGCAGTTCTGAAAAATAGAAATTTTAGAAAGTAGGCGGCTTCAGTGGCAATCATTGTTCAAAAATTTGGCGGTACATCTGTCGGTAATGTAGAAAGAATTCGGAATACGGTTAATCGTATTGTAGAAGAGAAGGAAAAGGGAAATCAGATTGTGGTTGTTGTATCAGCGATGGGGAAAACAACGGATCAACTCGTTTCATTAGCGAATGAACTCTCGTCATATCCAAGTAAAAGGGAAATGGATATGTTGTTATCAACGGGTGAACAAGTGACCATTTCTTTAGTCGCAATGGCTCTTGCTGAAAAGGGATATGATGCCATTTCTTTTACCGGCTGGCAGGCAGGGATTTTAACAGAAGATGTACATAGCAATGCAAGAATATTAGAAATTCATACTGAAAAGATTGTTGAAAACTTAAATCAAAATAAAATTGTTATTGTTGCAGGTTTCCAAGGTATGACAGAAAATAATGAAATAACTACATTAGGGCGTGGAGGTTCTGATACAACAGCTGTTGCTCTTGCTGCAGCTTTACATGCTGAAAAATGTATGATCTATACTGATGTAACAGGTGTATTCACATCGGATCCGCGTTATATTCCAAATGCCCGTAAATTGCAAGCTGTGTCCTATGACGAAATGCTTGAATTAGCTAATCTAGGAGCAGGTGTGCTGCATGCTCGTGCAGTTGAATTCGCTAAAAATTACGCTGTACCATTAATTGTATGTTCTAGCTTAGAAAGAGAAGAAGGAACGATTATCGAGGAGGAAGTAGCTGTGGAAAAAAATTTAATTGTTCGTGGAGTAGCTTTCGAAGATTCAATTGCAAGAGTCACTATTTTTGGATTAGAAAATGGATTTCAACAATTATCCTCTGTTTTCACTACTTTGGCTAATCGTCATATTGATGTTGACATTATTATTCAGAATTTAACAGAAAAAGGAAATACTTATTTATCTTTTTCAATTAAAAAAGATGATTTGAAAGAAACTATTGATATTTTAGAGACAAATCAGGAAGCTTTAGGCATCGATCATTTTGAATCCGAAACTGGTTTGGCTAAAGTATCGATTATTGGATCAGGTATGGTTTCAAACCCGGGTGTTGCTGCGAAAATGTTTGAAGTACTCTCTCAGAATGAAATTGCCATTAAAATGATTAGTACGTCTGAGATAAAAGTTTCTACTGTAGTGGATGAAGAGCAAATGGTAAAAGCAGCTCAACTTCTGCACGAAGCATTTGAACTAGAAGCTGTGGAACAAAATATTTAATATGTCATAAAAAAAGCAGGCCGTTGGAAAACGACCTGTTTTTTTTTTACGTGGGCGGAAAAAAATTCCCGCTACATAGGATCACTTTCCGCAGGCGGTCAGAGAGCCTCTTCGTTCTTCATAAACTCGTTTTAGTTTAGGTGTATAGCCTTTTTTCCTATGCGAATAAGTCATCATTCAGAGCGTAATGAATAAAACCTCAGTACATTTATTCTGCTAAATCATTGACGAAGTCTTTAAGATCCCATTGTACAAGGAATTTTATTTTTTGCCCGCGTTTTACAAGTTCTTCGGTTGCTTCAGTAATCATTTTTTTCTGATTTTGATACTGCTCGGCAAGAAAGCCGGCTTCCAGTTTAAAACAAGAATGTTTGTTCATGTCAAATTGCTTTGAAATGATGGGGCTAGTTAGTTCAAATTCAGCACGGTATTTATCTTCCTTACAGAGAGACAATTGACCCCATCCTGCTTTATTAAAAAAAGAAATAATCTCTTCAGTTGATACTAATGGAAACTTGCGTGCTAAATGTTTACCTGCCCAATATAAAATATCAGGGGTTTCTTTTCCAAGTATTTCTGGGATTAATATATCACGCACTAATTCATAGCCAAATGCGGGAATTGTCAATTGTTCAGATGGTACTTTTTCGGTTTCGTTAGTTGATTTCACGGTCTTCCCCTCTTTCTCTAAAGAATATTATATACATATTCTGTGTGCACTATAAAGCATTTTTTATAAAGGTTTTTTCAAACAATCATACTGATGAAAAATGATGGTTGGCTCATTTGAAAAAAAGAGTTTCGTCGCCCTCTATTAAAATTTTGAAAGGTCAAGGAGCTAAAAACGAACTGAGCTATGTAACAAGTATTTGTAAAAAGACAACTCATTTTAGTTTTTAAAAATAACAAATACATTTCAATTTTACCGCTGTCGAACATTGTCTTTTCTTGTTCTATTGTAATGCAAAATTTGTAGAAATAAAAATAAAGCGTTATATTACAAAAACTTTGAAATGACTAGTATGATAAGAAAAATGCTCAAATAAGTAGCATTTTTTGCTCAATTTTATGTATGCGTTTCCTTGACGCTTCTTGTAAGCGGGAGTAAAATGGAACTGTCACATAATTGTTATTATTATTTATGCTGCTAGAAAATAAATGCATATTTGTTTTCTTTGCATAAATTTCTATTTTCAAAGGGGGATATACTGTGGCTGGAAATCGAGAGTTTTTAAATCGAAGACTGCATTCATTGTTAGGGGTTGTTCCAATCGGATTATTTTTAATAGTCCACTTAACAGTGAACCACTTTGCAGTAAATGGTGCCGGAGCTTTTAATAAAGCTGCATCTTTTATGGAACATCTACCTTACCTTTTATTTCTAGAAATTGTCTTTATCTATTTACCATTGCTGTTCCATGCAATATACGGTCTTTATATTGCTTTTACAGCGTCTAGTAATGTAGGTAGACTCGGATTTTTCCGGAATTGGATGTACTTGTTCCAACGTATTAGTGGTGTACTTGTGCTTATCTTTCTTGTATTTCATATCTATGAAACACGTATTCAAGTAGCGCTTGGTCACGCAGTTGACTACAATTTAATGGCTGATTTATTATCAAGTCCTTGGATGCTTTGGTTTTACATAATTGGGACAATTGCTACTATTTTTCATTTTTCAAATGGATTATGGTCTTTCTGTGTTAGCTGGGGGATTACGCAATCACCTCGTTCACAGCAAATTTCATCTTATGTTGTGCTTGTGATCTTTATTTTACTAGCAATTGTCGATATCCGTGCAATATTTGCATTTATTCAATAGTATTTAAAAGTCTTATAGTTTAATAAGATTCGCGGTAATGATTATTGAGTTTTAAGAGGAGTGAATCACTAATGGAAAAAGGGAAAGTCATCGTAGTTGGCGGTGGTTTAGCCGGTTTGATGTCAACAATAAAAATAGCAGAAGCAGGTAGACACGTAGATATATTTTCACTAGTGCCAGTGAAACGCTCTCACTCGGTTTGTGCACAAGGTGGAATTAACGGTGCAGTTAATACAAAAGGTGAAGGGGACTCTCCTTGGATTCACTTTGATGATACAGTATATGGTGGGGACTTTTTGGCAAACCAACCTCCAGTCAAAGCAATGTGTGAAGCAGCACCTGGAATTATTCATTTATTCGACCGCATGGGTGTTATGTTTAACAGAACACCAGAAGGGCTTCTAGATTTCAGACGTTTTGGCGGAACACAGCACCATAGAACAGCTTTTGCTGGAGCAACAACTGGGCAGCAGCTTCTTTATGCATTGGACGAACAAGTAAGACGCCATGAAGTTGCAGGGCTTGTAACAAAATTTGAAGGTTGGGAGTTCCTAGGAATTATTCGTGATGATGAAGGGGTTTGTCGTGGAATTGTTGCTCAAAATTTAACGACAATGGAAATTAAAGCATTCGAAAGTGATGCAGTCATTATCGCTTCTGGCGGCCCTGGAATTATTTTTGGTAAATCAACGAATTCTATTATTAACACAGGATCAGCAGCTTCAATTGTTTATCAACAAGGTGCAACATATGCAAATGGAGAATTCATTCAAATTCATCCAACCGCTATTCCTGGTGACGATAAACTTCGTCTAATGAGTGAGTCTGCTCGAGGTGAAGGCGGCCGGATTTGGACTTATAAAGATGGTAAACCGTGGTATTTCCTAGAAGAAAAATATCCTGCGTATGGAAACTTAGTTCCTCGTGATATTGCGACACGTGAAATCTTCCACGTATGCGTCGATATGAAATTAGGAATCAACGGTGAAAACATGGTTTATCTCGATTTATCACATAAAGATCCACATGAGCTGGACGTAAAACTTGGTGGAATTATAGAAATCTATGAAAAATTCGTTGGCGATGATCCACATAAAGTTCCAATGAAGATCTTCCCTGCTGTTCACTATTCAATGGGTGGTCTATGGGTTGATTATAAACAACATACAAGTATTCCAGGATTGTTTGCAGCAGGTGAATGTGATTATTCACAGCATGGAGCTAACCGTCTTGGCGCTAATTCTCTTTTATCAGCTATTTATGGTGGTATGGTTGCTGGTCCTGAAGCAGTCAATTATATGGATGGATTAGAGAAGAGTACAGATGCGATTTCTTCTACTGTTTTTGATCGTGCTGTTCGTGAGCAAGAGCAAAAATGGAATGACATATTATCATTAGATGGTAATGAGAATGCTTATGTATTGCATAAAGAGCTTGGCGAATGGATGACTGACAACGTAACGGTTGTTCGTTACAATGATCGATTGAAGAAGACAGATGATAAAATTTTGGAATTAATGGAAAGATGGAAACGCATTAATGTTGTGGATACATCAAAATGGAGTAACCAAGCAGCTTCATTTACAAGACAATTACAAAATATGTTGCAATTAGCTCGTGTCATTACAATTGGGGCTTTAAATCGAAATGAAAGTCGTGGTGCTCACTATAAACCAGACTTCCCAGATCGTAACGATGAAGAATGGTTAAAAACAACAATGGCGGATTATGATCCAGTCAATAATGAACCTAAATTTAGTTATGAAGATGTTGATGTGTCCCTTATTAAGCCTCGTGTACGCGACTATACGAAAAAACATTAAGTGAAGCGAAATAAATTATGTTTTCGAAAAGCTTAACGCGAACTAAATAAACATGAAAGAGGAGAATAAGGATGGGTGAACAAAAAACAGTTACATTTATTATAACGCGTCAAGATAGTCCAGATTCACAACCGTATGAGGAAACATTCGAGGTTCCTTATCGTCCTAATATGAACGTCATTTCAGGATTAATGGAAATTAGAAGAAACCCTGTAAATGCAAAAGGTGAAAAAACATCTGCAGTTACTTGGGATATGAACTGTCTGGAAGAAGTATGTGGTGCATGTTCGATGGTGATCAATGGCAGACCGCGGCAATCATGTTCTGCGCTTGTAGATAAATTAGAACAACCGATTCGTTTAGCACCAATGAAAACATTCCCGGTTATTCGCGATTTACAAGTTGATAGAAGCCGTATGTTTGATGCTTTGAAAAAAGTGAAAGCATGGATTCCAATCGATGGTACTTACGATTTAGGAGAAGGACCACGCATGCCGGAGAAAAAACGTCAATGGGCATATGAACTAGCAAAATGCATGACTTGCGGCGTTTGTCTAGAAGCATGTCCAAACGTTAACGATCGTTCAAGCTTTATTGGACCAGCACCGCTTTCCCAAGTGCGCCTTTTTAACACGCATCCAACAGGTGCAATGAATAAAGATGAGCGATTAGAAGCAATTATGGGTGATGGCGGACTTGCGAACTGTGGTAACTCACAAAACTGTGTACAGGCTTGTCCAAAAGGCATTCCTTTAACAACTTCAATTGCAGCACTCAATAGAGAAACTACTTTCCAAATGTTTAAAAACTTCTTTGGAAGCGACCATATGGTAGATTAATCATATGATCCATCGGTCTGATACTACATGACATTAAGGCAGCTTATCCTTTATGGAAATGTAGTATCAGGCTTTTTTTATTCATTTTAGTGGCCAAGTAAAGATAGAATATTTCTTTTTAGCTAACGAGTATAATTGTAATGAATGAATATTCGTTCATAAAACAAAGGGGATGAATACTTTGAAAAATATTTCGTATATTAATGATTTGTTTAGTTGGAAAAATGAGTTTACATTTTATGAAACCATTAAAGTCCGTTTTTGTGAAACAGATATGTTAGGACATTTAAATAATACTGTTCCTTTTATGTATTTTGAACAGGCACGTATTAATTTTATGAAGGATATAGATATAATGTTTGATCGCAGAGGCAAACAACACGATCTTGCCTTCGTTGTAGCTGATTTGCAATGTGATTTTCTTCAGCAAGTTTACTTTGATGAAACACTTCGAGTGTATGTGAAGATTTCCCGTATCGGCAATTCTTCCGCAGATGTCCATTATATGGTTTTGAATGAGAAGGATGAGATGTGTTTCGTCGGACGGGGAACGATTGTGCAAATATCATTGCAAAACGGAAAAGCTGTTGCTTGGAGTGAAGAACAGAAACTAAAACTAAAACAAGCAGCAAATACATCGCAGTCCAAGTAAGCTATAATCAATATGCCCTAATTTTGCCTAATTATGTGTTTCCATGCCTTCAATATGTCACTCTCAATCTTATATCTACATATGATATCCTGACAATCAAAATACCCATCCCCGCGGTTTAAAGCTGGCGAAGGCAAGGAGGGTTACCATAGTTGAAGGATAACGATTTTACACATAAACCGCTACTTACAAAAAGAGAAAAAGAAGTATTCGAGCTGTTGGTGCAAGATAAAACTACGAAAGAAATTGCGAACGAATTGTTTATTAGTGAAAAAACAGTTCGAAATCATATTTCCAATGCCATGCAGAAGCTTGGAGTTAAAGGGCGTTCTCAAGCTGTAGTTGAATTACTGCGCATGGGTGAATTAAAGCTTTAAGTACAAAATCGACTGCAATGATTGCAGTCGATTTTGTTGCAATAGTACGAGAATATGTATAAAGAAATCATTTATGACGAAATACATAAAATCATTCTTGAAATTTTGCCGAAAAAAGGTGACAATAACAGTTAGAAGTTCAGGAAAATGTCATAAAAAGAAATTATTTTTTGAGAGGAGCCACTTTTGAGCATGGAAGAACGACCATTCATACATGATATGGAGATTGTAGCGCAGCTAGAAAAAGATATGCGTTATATATCGGGTATTGTGAAGCAAAAGGGGCGGGAATTATTAAATGATTATAATATAACTCCTCCTCAGTTTATCGCATTACAATGGCTATTTGATGAAGGAGATATGACGATCGGTGAATTATCAACAAAGATGTACTTAGCGTTTAGTACAACGACAGATCTAATCGATCGGATGGAAAAAAATGAACTCGTTAAAAGAGTAAAAGATTTGCATGATCGGCGTGTAGTTCGTGTCCATTTATTAGAAAAAGGGCATTCCATCATAGATGAAGTAATTAAAAAGAGACAACGCTATTTAGGAGAAATGTTACTTCATTTTTCTCCGGAGGAATTAGTTAAATTTAAAGATCATTTAATGAAATTACATCGTGAAATGAAAATAGAATGAGGCGAGTAGATTGAATGTTAATGCACCAATTGGGATTATTGATTCGGGAGTTGGAGGACTAACGGTTGTGAAGGAAGTGATGAGACAGCTTCCAAATGAAACAGTTTACTACGTAGGAGATACTGCAAGATGTCCGTATGGGCCAAGGCCTTTTGAAGAAATTCGCGAATATACTTGGCAAATGATTCGGTTTTTATTGGACAAAAATATAAAAATGCTTGTTATTGCATGTAATACAGCAACAGCTGTTGTCTTGGATGAAGTAAGAGAACATGTAAAAATACCTGTTTTAGGTGTCATTTATCCAGGTGCTCGTGCGGCTTTAAAACATACGAAAAACTTTAAAATTGGTGTATTGGGGACGAATATGACGATTAATAGTCAAGCGTATGAAAGAGCGTTAAAAAGTATTAATAAAAAGGTCGGTATTACAGCTCTTGCTTGTCCTAAATTTGTACCGCTTGTAGAAAGTGGACAATATAATAGTCCAATTGCTAAAAAAATTGTAGCAGAAACATTAACGCCAATTCAAAACAGCGGCATCGACACATTAATTCTTGGCTGTACGCACTACCCATTATTAGGGAGCATCATTCAAAATGTAATGGGGGATAAGGTCCAGGTTATAAGCTCAGGAGAAGAGACCGCTCGTGAAGTCAGCACCATCCTTTATTTCCATGATATATTTAATATGAGTGAAACGAGAGCAAAACATCATTTTTATACTACAGGTTCAAGTGCAATCTTTGCAGAACTTGCGTCAAACTGGTTAGAGAAGGATATTACGAATGTTGAAACCATTTTTTTAGGAGAATAAAGCTCCTATTAAAATGGTTTTTTTATTTGCAAACATGATTGAATAAATCTTTCCTTTTTTATAAAACTATCCATAAAGTTGATTGAAATGCCGAAAAGTTTCAGCATGTACCAGTGGAAAGTGAGCGTCTAGAAGCGGAGATTTCGCTACCTCACGCATCTTATTTATTAATAAACAAGAAAACAGTCTTTATTCAATTCGTATAACAGTCGTTCCGCATATAATCGTTTCCCCGTGGAACAATATTTATGTTAATCATGTTTGGAGGTGATCGTATGGATAATAATGGACCTGCTTACCATGAAATGATGGAACTACATGAAATTCTTAATTTTAAAACACTGTGCTTAGTAAAATCAAAAATGATGTCGGGGCTTGTGTTTGACCAAGATTTGAAGGCCCTAATGGAGAAAGACGTGAAACAGACGACTGCTGCAATCCAAGATTTGCAGTCCGTTTATAAACCAAATGGAGGAATTGTACATTGATTAACGATTATTTGGAGATTGAAAATGCTGAAGGAATGCCAGAAATGGCTGATTCTACGTTAGCAATGGAATTTTTAATGAATTTAAAAACTGGAGTGAGAAATACAGCTGTTGCTATTACTGAATCTAGAACACCTGAAGTAAGAACGCTGCTGCGAAATCAATTAGAAGCAGGATTAGCACTGCATGAAGAAGTAACAAAGTTTATGATTGATAAAGGCTGGCTCCATCCATACAATATCAGCGATCAGTATGAAGTAGATATAAAGGCTGCGAAAACCGCACTTATGATTGGAAACTTAAACCTCTTTCCAGGAAACACTTCGCGAATGGGAATGATGGCACAAATTGATGCAGATGAATAATCGAAAGGAGGGCCTTAAATGAAAGCTGTAACTTTTCAAGGAATTAAAGATGTAAAAGTAAAAGATGTGCCGAGTCCGAAGATCGAGAAGAAGGATGACATCATTGTAAAGATCACAACTTCCGCAATTTGTGGTTCAGATTTGCACTTAATTCACGGCATGGTACCAAATTTTCCGGAAGATTATATTATAGGGCACGAGCCGATGGGAATTGTGGAAGAAGTTGGGCCTAGTGTAACAAAAGTAAAAAAGGGAGATCGTGTTATTATCCCGTTTAATGTTGCATGTGGAGAATGCTATTATTGTAAACATCATTTAGAAAGTCAGTGTGAAAATTCAAATGAAAATGGGGAAATGGGAGGTTTCTTTGGATATTCCCATTTAACAGGCGGCTATCCGGGCGGACAAGCGGAATTTTTACGGGTTCCATACGCCAATTTTACCCCCTTTAAAATTCCTGAAAATAGTGAAGTACAAGATGAAGAACTTGTTTTGTTAGCGGATGCGGCCTCAACTGCTTTTTGGTCTGTTGACAATGCCGGTGTGAAGGAAGGGGATACAGTGATCGTACTTGGCTGTGGACCTGTCGGATTACTTTCACAAAAGTTTGCTTGGTTAAAAGGAGCAAAACGTGTTATTGCCGTAGATTATATCGACTATCGGTTACAACATGCGAAAAAAACAAATAAAGTCGAAATTATAAATTTTGAAAACTATGATAATACAGGTGAATATTTAAAAGAAATCACGAAAGGCGGAGCCGACGTCGTCATTGATGCAGTAGGGATGGATGGGAAAATGACGCCAATGGAGTATCTTGAATCTGGTCTTAAGCTGCAAGGCGGAACGATGAGCGCGCTTGTCATTGCGAGCCAAGCTGTCAGAAAAGGGGGAACAATTCAAGTTACAGGTGTTTATGGGGGCAGATATAACGCTTTTCCTCTCGGAGATCTTTTTCAACGAAATATCAATATTCGTACAGGACAAGCACCTGTCATTCATTACATGCCATATCTTTACGATTTAGTGTCTCAAGGTAAAATAAATATTGGGGATGTCGTAACACATGTTCTTCCATTGGATCAAGCTGAGAAAGGCTATGAATTTTTTGATACGAGAACTGATAATTGTATAAAAGTAGTTCTAAAACCATAAATAAAAAACTGGAAGTGAATATATCATTTCCAGTTTTTTGTAATTAGAGCATCAGAATTAAAAAACTGAAATAAAAAAGATGTCCCACTTTATTGAGACATCAAAATTGATTAATCACTAGATGGTAGCGGAATGTTTAAGGCCGTTTGTGCGGTATTCACATCTACATGGATTTGTTCTTGAAGATTATAAGGATGATAATAGCCTTTTGAAATCATATAATCTGTTACTTGTTCATGGAGGTCAATTGCATGGTGTAATTGTTCGGTTAATGCTGCGCGTACTTCATCTGTTGCAGCTTCTGTGACTGCAAATGAAAGCATTTTGACCCCTGATTTAACAGAAGTCAATAAATCTGTTGCAATGACTTGATCGGTCATTCCACCCATTCCTACCATTTTCTGAATAAATTCGTTCATAACCGTCCTCCTACTGTTGCGATAAGAAATTTGTTAATTGCTGGATATCTTCTTTTGTTTGATGTGCATCAAGTGCAAGAAGATTTTTTAATGCTGTATCTTGAGCAAAGTGTGACATTGTTGCCGACTTGGTTAAGCAAATATTTTTAAAGCTTAAAATTTCATGTATGTCGAGAGTTTCATGAAGCCCTAAAGAATTTTTCATGTTCCACCTCCGAAAGATATTGAGATCATCCTTTCTTATTATGGTAATGCGATTCGTAAATATACAAAGCTATCATCTTTTCCAACTTGGAAAATTTTATTTAAACGGTCTAAATTCTTCTATAGCTCGTATACATAGTAGTACAAACTGTCTTTAGGAGGGAAAAAAATGTCAAAAAGAACAAAGGCAACGATAGCTGTTACTTTAATAGCTTCAAGTGTCTATCTATCTGGCTGCGGACTGATTCAATTTGATAAAAAAGAGAAAATTGACCCGCCCCAATCCGTTTCGTATGAAAATGGCAAGACAACTGCAAAAAGTACGGCTGCTAATAAAAATCAAGTTCAAACAGAATTATACTTAATCGATAAAAACGGTTATGTTGTCCCGCAAACATTTGCATTACCTAATAGTAAAAGTGTGGCGAAACAAGCATTAGAATATCTTGTGAAAGATGGACCAGTTGAAAACATACTTCCTAACGGTTTTCGTTCTGTATTACCGGCCAACACACAAGTAGATGTCGATGTGAAGAATGGTGTTGCAACGGTTGATTTTTCAAAAGACTTTGACCATTACAAAGGAGAAGATGAACAAAAAATTATTGAATCTGTTACATGGACATTAACTCAATTTGATTCGATTAAAAAAGTAAAGATGCAAGTAGATGGAGTCGCATTGAAGAATATGCCTGTTAATAAAACACCACTTAATGCAGATGGGCTTACAAGGGCATCAGCTGGGATCAATATAGATACAAATGATGTAGCAGACATTACAAATACACATCCAGTTACCGTCTATTATTTAGCGCAATACGGACAAACTGAATATTATGTCCCTGTAACACGCAGGATTTCTAACGATGAAACAAATGATGTAAAGGCAGCAGTAGAGCAGCTTGTCAAAGGACCTGATCCAGGTTCAAATTTAGTAAGCGGCTTTATGGATGATGTATCATTGCTAAAAAATCCGCAAATAAAAGATGGGAAAGTTACGCTTGATTTTAACAAAGAAATTTTAGGAAGTCTGAATAAGAAGACGAAAATGATTTCAAACGAAGTGTTAAATCCTTTAGTCCTTACATTAACAGAACAAAAAGGAATTAAGAGTGTGGCGGTCGAAGTCGATGGCAGTACAAAACTTGTGACAGAAAATGGAAAACAATTAACGGAACCTGTACTCCGCCCAGAAAAAGTTAACACGGGTAGTTTTTAATTCGAGATTTTTGTTATACTATTATTATGGACTCAGCTAGAGGTAGGAGGAAACTACCTCTTATTTGTTGTATATGTAATATTTAAAGGAGGGATTTCATACTTTGCGTGTTGATGGTAGAGATGCGTTGCAATTAAGACCAATACATATTGAGAATCATTATTTAAAGCACCCTGAAGGTTCTGTTCTTATCACAATTGGGGATACAAAAGTAATCTGTACAGCTAGTATTGAAGATCGTGTGCCGCCTTTCATGCGTGGAAGTGGCAAAGGCTGGATTACAGCTGAATATTCAATGCTTCCAAGAGCAACCCAGCAACGAAATATCCGCGAATCTTCGAAAGGAAAAGTTTCAGGAAGAACGATGGAAATTCAACGATTAATTGGACGAGCATTACGCGCAGTCGTTAACTTAGAACGAATTGGTGAAAAGACAATTTGGATTGATTGCGATGTTATTCAGGCGGATGGTGGCACGAGAACGGCCTCAATTACGGGTGCTTTTATAGCAATGACTGAAGCATTACTAAAAATACATAAAACAAAACCATTTCAAGTTTTTCCGATCACCCAATTGTTGGCTGCTACAAGTGTAGGAATGATCAATGATCAAGGTGTTATTCTTGATTTGAATTATCATGAGGATAGTCAAGCATTAGTTGACATGAATGTTGTGATGACAAGTGCAGGAGAATTTGTTGAGCTGCAAGGAACTGGTGAAGAAGCAACGTTTAACCCTACTCAATTAAACGAAATGCTGGAGGCAGCGCAAATTGGATTAGATCAGCTCTTTGAGAAACAAAAGCAGACGTTAGGAGAGGAAGTAGTCTCTCTAATATTCAAAGAGGGGGAAACGAAGTGAAGGCTGTGTTAATTGCGACGAAAAATAGAGGGAAAGCAAAAGAATTTGAACAGATGTTTTCAAAATATGGCATTGAAGTAAAAACTTTGTTAGATGTGGATCATGCCATTGATGTAGCAGAAACAGGAAAAACATTTGAAGAAAATGCGATATTAAAAGCCGAAACGATTGCAAATCAATATCAGCTTATGACGATCGCTGATGATTCTGGGTTGATGATTGATGCCCTTGATGGCAGCCCAGGTATTTATTCAGCCCGTTATGCTGGTGAAGAAAAAAATGATGAGGCAAATATTGATAAGGTTCTTTCAGAATTAATGAATGTATCAGATGATCGACGAGCTGCCACATTTTACTGTGCATTAGCAGTTGCTGAACCTGGAAAAGAAACTTATACCGTATCAGGCACTCTTAATGGTATGATTACACATAAACGAATCGGAGAAAATGGGTTTGGCTATGATCCAATTTTTAAAATCTCTTCGGGAAAAACATTGGCACAATTATCGTCAGAAGAAAAAAATGCCATTAGTCATCGTGCAAATGCAATGAAACAATTATCGAAGCTTTTAAATCAAAAATGGGGAGAGGAAAGTATAAAATGAAATTGCTGATTGTCAGTGATAGCCACGGCTTAACGAGTGAGTTATTGGAATTAAAGGAGCGCTACGGCAAAGAAGTAGATGCGATGATTCATTGCGGAGATTCAGAATTACAAGCGGATCAAGAAGAAATTAAAGACTTTTTGACGGTTCGCGGTAACTGTGATTATGAAAGAAAATTTCCGTTAGATATCAAAACAGAAATTGAAGGAAATAATATATTTGTGACTCATGGGCATCATTATAATGTGAAAATGACTTTAATGAATTTGTCTTATAAAGCAAAAGAAGTGAATGCTGATTTTGTCTTTTTTGGACATTCGCATATTCTTGGCGCTGAAATGATTGATAATCGTTTATTTCTTAATCCAGGCAGTCTGCTAATGCCTAGAGGAAGAGTGGAAAAAACATATGCTATTGTGGAAAAAACCGAACAAACTATTAGAATTTCTTTTTATACAGATCGACATGAAGAACTGCAAGATTTACGACAAATATTTTCGCTATAATATTCCTTATACTAACTATTCCTTTTATCCTTCCTATTGCAGTCACATGTAAAAAACTGCAATAGGAAAAAAATAAAAAAGAGTGTTGACATTCATATATTTACACAGTATAATTAAAAATGTCTTAAGGATAACAAAACAAAAACAACCAAAAAATACATAATTTATGTCCCAGTAGCTCAGCTGGATAGAGCAACGGCCTTCTAAGCCGTCGGTCGGGAGTTCGAATCTCTCCTGGGACGTCAAAGATCAAAAGCTGAAATTCTTTTTATAAAGGATTTCAGCTTTTTTTATTCTATGACTTTAGTCAGTTGAGCTCGCTAAAGCGTGCGAGACAATAAACCACCTGCTATGTGCGGATGGGTGGCAGTTAGGGAAGCAACTATTAAAAAGTATATTTAAGAAAAGCAAAAACACGATATAGCAATAGATAAATTGAGTGTAAAAGAATATAAAGCCTCTTTTAAGAGTTAGCTCAAAATACAAATAGCCCTTCTAGTGGTGGCAAAAGTGGTTAGCTAAAGACGAATATTGCACAAATCAGCCATACGTAGACTTCTGCGGGAGGAGCCGCCTGCGGAAAGCGCAGTATAGTTCCGGAGCGGGGTTGGAGCACAATATTCGGGGCTTTTTTTAGTTATTATACTTTTGTCCCAGCCTCTATGATTTATGTTATTCTCTTATGCTCCTTATGAAAAACTTGCTGTTTAAATAAAAAACACGATTTTATGAATATTGTGATGGTGATCAGGTAAATCTAAGAAAAAGATTGGAAGTATGATATAAACATATTTGATCAATAGGGGGCATACTGTGGGATTTGTCATTATTTTCTTTATAGCATGGCTTACAATTGTTGTCTTTACTGTCATGAGAAAGAGACTTTCATTAATTGAAAACTGTTTTGTTTATATGGTGATTTTAGTTATTAATATAAATTGGTCTTGGATCGTTTTTGAAGAATTGGATCGAATTATCATTTCAACAGCTCCACTAAAAAATACAGCATTTTTAATTGTAAGAACTATTATCGTTCCTTTAGTCATTGTTGGAGCATTAAATATTCATGGGACATTTTTCAGTGCGAAATCTTGGTACATTGGCATTTTATCAGTAATTGTTCTTAGTTGTGTCATTGCTATTGGACGTTATTTTGACGTTCTAACATATGTTCATTGGAGTATCGTGTATGACATCTTGTATTTTATGGCACTTCATGTTATTGCAAGTGTCACATTAAAGTTTTTTCAAGCGATCGGCAGAAGAGAGGTTAAAGCATCATGAAAATGTGGGTGAACTTCAATGGCAATGAAATTTGGCTTATCGTATTAGATATTGTTGCTTATCTAATTTTGTTTCTTCTTCCAAAGAGACTGCAGCCGCAGATCACAGCACTAAGCCTTTTATGGGGATTATCAATTGGAATATTATATGATTTTACGATGGGGGGAGGAATAGTAGATCTCTATAAAATAAATGATTTAAACAATTATGAGATTACAGATGTTTTATATTATCTACTATTTGCTCCGTTTGGATATTTCTTTTTTTACTTCTATGCTGTTTTAAACATTCATAAAAAAAGTTTTCTTTACTACGTGATCATTTGGGCAATTATTGGTGTAACTGTACATTGGCTTTTTACTTTAATGGGAATCGTTACGAACCAAAAAGCGTTTAAAGTTGCTTATTCGTTTTCAATATTTTTAGTGACGCAAACGATCACAGGAATATTTATTGAAATGGTTAAATCAAGGCACAAAATGTTAATAACGAAAACAAAACATTTGATTGCGAACGATAGATAAGCTATATAGCGGTGCAGCAAGATGGATGAAGTTTCAGTGGGCAAGAGCGAATGCTCTTTAAAAGAGTCCTCTACACACTTCATCCATTTTGTTATGTTTAACGAAAACTCAATTGCGAATTGGACAATTGACTAGAGATGAAAAGATGAGTATCTTCTTTATATAATGATTTAGCAAGAGACGTTACATTTCCGTGCCAAAGGGAATCGTCGTCTATAATGTATACGAAGGACTGTAGCTTATGGATTGGAAACCGGATCGTAAAGCGAAAAAAGCAATTTATAAACAGCTTGCGGCATTTCTCGAAAATGGCATAGCAGATGGAACATTCCCGCCTGATAAACCGTTGCCATCTGAACGAAACTTAGCCAAAGAACTTGGTTTAAATAGAAGTACGGTGGTTGCGGCTTATGACGAGTTGGAATCAAATGGTCTTATTCAAAGGAAAAGGGGAAGCGGGACAACTATTAGTAAAGATATATGGGGAATTACGAAGAAACGTATCCCGAGTTGGAACAGATATATTGAAGCGGGATCATTTTTGCCTAATTTACCTGTTAACCAACGAATACGAAAAGAAGCAATCGAACATGAATTAATTAATTTAGCAAGTGGTGAATTATCAGAAGATCTTTTCCCTGTCGCTTTTTTAAGAGAAATTACCGCAACAAGATCATTTATCGGCAGCTTAGGTTATGATCATCCACAAGGGAGTGCAATATTAAGAGAAACAATTGCAGAACATGTTAAAAACTATCGCGGAATTGAGGCGAATGCTTCCTCTATATTAGTGACATCTGGTGCACAACAAGCGCTCCATTTAGTCGTGCAATGTTTATTAAAGCCAGGAGATGCAGTCGTTTTAGAGGAGCCTTCTTATCATTATAGTCTGCCGATTTTTAAAACGGCAGGCCTTAAACCATATTTTTTATCGATGGGTAAAAATGGGATCAATCCGGATGAATTAATGTCATTACATAAAAAACATCGAATTAGAATGATATTTTTAAATCCTTCTTTTCAAAATCCGACCGGGACTTTACTTCACGATGATCAGAAAAAAGCAATTTTAAAACTATCTTCAGAACACGGAATTCCGGTAGTGGAAGATGACCCGTATAGTTTAATGGCTTTTGCCGGGAAACCGGTCGCATCATTAAAATCAATGGATGTCCACGGAAATGTCCTGTATATTAGCTCTTTATCGAAAATCGTCGCCTCTGGATTAAGAATCGGTTGGATAATTGGGCCGAAATCAGTTATTGAGAGATTAGCGGATGCAAAACAACAAATCGATTTTGGTCATTCGAGTTTTACTCAATGGATTGCAAATGATTTTTTAGAATCACACCATTTTCATTGTCATATGAAAGGATTGGTTAAAGAGCTAGAAAAGAGGCGGGATCAAATTGTTGCTAGTCTTAAATTTTATTTAGGAAATGATGTTTCGTTTAATATCCCCCAAGGAGGAATCCATTTATGGTGCAAAATAAATAAAGATTTTAATGAAATTCAATTATTAGAGGAATCGATTAAAAGAGGAGTGATTTACGTCCCTGGATCAACGATGGGATCGGAAAAAGGCTTTGTCCGTTTTACGTTTGCGAGAGAAAAGGAAAAGCTAATAAATGAAGGGATTAAAAGGTTTGCGGATGCATTAAATAGTCTTTATTAAATGTGTTTATGGTTGCTGGGATCATGACATTGTCATGATTCTTTTTTATGGGCGGAAAGCAATCACTATTTTTCTGACGGAAAAGTATGCAATTTACGGAAACAGCTGTCAATGTAAAAATGGATGGTCAAAAAAGTCCACAATTGGATGGTTGAAATGTTTGAAAATCTTTTATGATAGATAGAGGCTCGATGTCTACTTTAATGGAGTTGATTGTGCTAAAGAATGAATGATACGATGCTTTCAAAATCATGATAAAGTGGTTCTGTAATAAGATCGATTTAAAATGTAACGGAGATGATAAATATGACATGGGTATTGGTGCTTTCATTAATTATAATTGCTTTAATAAAAATATTATTTACGTCCCCGCCAACCTTTGTTGTTGATTGGTTTGTCGGGAAATTTGAATTACATCAGAAACTTAATGAGGATATTGTCAACATAAATATCAATGGAAAAAGTTTGCAAGGTGAAGAGAAGCAGCAAATTATAAAGGAGTATAATGAAGCAATATTCTTGAAGCGATATGGCGATGTTATTCCAAAGAAAAGCGGAATTCCATTGGTCATTGATACGAAGAGAGGAAAAAATGATGTGAGGTTATTTGTTTACAGGTATGACGACCACATTGATATATTTAGAGAGTACAAGAAAAATGTAGTTGCGTATCGTTTACTTTCAGAGAGCCTTCAAACAAGAAAAATATCTATTGATCTCTTAACCTTAAATCAGCACTAAAAGAGCCCATAATTGTGGGTTCTTTTTTTCTACAGGTAGAGTAGAGACCCCCAATTCATTTAACATAGAATCGATAATATTCATAAGCAGCTGTGAATGAAATTGCTAATCTGTTAAAAGGCAGTTAATATACAACAAATAGTGGATAAAAAATTCATATATGGTTTAAAAATCCAATTGACGTATTAATTGGAAATGCTATAATTTTATTGGCAATTTATAAGGTCGCATTATCTTGAAATAAATTGATTAGGGGAACTTATATTTTGATTTACAAAATATTTAGAAAAAGAGGTATAGGGTATGTATCAAAAGGGGAGAAAAGGGGCCATTTTCGCTTTGTTCGCCTTGCTTTCATTAGGAATCGTTGGCTGTGGTGATAAGGCGGCATTAACAACAGCAGAACCGGATGTCATTCATCAAAGCTATCTAATGTTTAAGGAAACCAATACAAACGATAATGACCAAAATATTGGAACATTATATTTAAAAACAGAGGGAAATAAGGAAGAGAAAATTTCAGAAAATGTCATAGATGGATCATTTTCATACAATAATGATCAAGATAAAGCTTATTTTCTGAATGATGAAAATGAACTATATGAATATGAGGCAGGAAAGGATAAAATCAAGCTTGCGAAAGATGTTGCTTATTACATTGCAAATGATGCAAGTGGCATCGTTTCCTATCAGAATGATGATGGCGATTTATATGTTTTGCAAGGGAAAGATGATGAGGAAGACAAGATTAGTTCTCATGTGCGAGAGTATGCAATCATTGATCAAAGCGTTTATTTTATCGATGATGACGGCGACTTTTCTATGTATAATCTTAAAGATCACCAAGAAACAGAAATTGCAAGTGATGTCACTTATTTCACTGATTTAAATGGAAAAGACGAAATCGCATATTTAAATGATGATTCAGCTCTCTATTTCAAAAAAATGGGCGATGATCAAAGCATTAAAATTACTAATGAAGAAGTACTTCCAGGGTCTATACAAAAAATAGGAGATCGTCTCGTCTATTTAAACGGAGAAGATGAGGATTCTACAGATTTATATACTGCTCAAATCAAAGAGGCTTCGACACCTGTAAAAATTGCAAGTGATGCCGGGGCATATAAATATGATAACAATTATTATTACTATGTAGATACAGACGGTAACTTGTTTAGAAAAAAAGAAAATGAAGAATCAGCTACTAAACTAGCAAGTGACGTAAAAACATTTAAAATTAAAAAACATACTGTATTTTATTTGAATGATGACGATGAGTTATTCAAACTAGTAAATACAAAAGAACCGCAGAAAATTGCTTCGTCCGTAGTAAAATATAATCCAGTTTCAAAAAAAGAAGTTGTATATAAAACAGATGATGATAATCTATTTATTAATAATAAAAAGATTGCCAGCGATATCGATCAATACAAATATTATTTTGGAAATTTAGCATTTGCAACAAATGACGATAAATTATATGAAATGAAAGATATGGACAATAAGACGATTGTAGATAATGATTTACACCGTTTTTCAACTGTATCATATCAAAATAACATCATTTTCAAAAATGAATTAACCTTTGACGACATTGCCGGGATATGGGGAGGAAAAGCGGCTAGTGGCAATGTGTATATTGAAATTGACAAAAATGGAATGATTACTGATCTTCAAACAGGTGAACAAGAAAAGTTAAAAACAAATTACGCAGAGTATAATAAGTTGGCTGCTTCTGCTGCTGGTACTGATGTTGGCTTTGAATTAACAAATGATCATTCATTAAAATTTACAACAGATCTTTATAATGACGGAATTACATTAACAAAGTCATCGAAAGCGAAAGCAAATGAATACTTCAAGAATATGAAAGCAGAAGCTGATAAAGAAGAGATCACGAATGTTATGGATGATTACTTAAAAAACTTTGCGGATGCTGTGAATTATGGCGAAAGTCATTATATTACCGATTATATTGATCCCGAAAGTGATTTCTTCAAAACGCAAGAAACTTTTGTAGACAATTGCTACGAAAAGAATATAAAAGAAGAATTGGTCGATTATCATATCGCTAATATTAAACAAATTGATCAAGATTCATATTCCGTAACAACCCAAGAAGATTTTAAAATATATAATGGCTATGATGATGAAAAAGGAAGCGAGAAAAAATATACGAATACCTACACAGTAAAACGGGTGGATGATTCGTTTTTAATTACAAATTTGAAGGTTGGCAACTCGACTGAAGGGATTTAACATCTTTAAGTAATAAATAAAAGAACAGTATGTAGTGTGAGAACTAGAGCCCCTTTACCAATATTCAAAAGTGATTCTATTTTGAACGTAGTTTTCCGAAAAAATGTTATTTCAACTAAAGGGTGATCATTAGAAAAAGAGTAGCAGATTCTGCTTTAGGTCTCGCTTTCCGCGCCAATCAACTTTTTGAACGCGATTTAATGAAAAAACAATAAGGTTTCCCTTTGGAAAACTATGCACCATGTTTGAAAGTTATAGAGCTGTTCTGATAGCTCTTAGTGTTTAGACACCCCCATTGATATTGATGGGGGTGTCCTGCTTTTTGAGCAGATGGCCGCTTTCTGAGGTCGTTGGCCGCTTTCCGGCGCAAAAGTTTTTGCTCTTGCTTCATTACATGTTGAACAACTAGTAGATATCCGCTTATATCCGATTAATCTTAAAAGGTAATACCATTCTATTTTTAAAACTTATATAGAAGCAAACGTATCATATTTCTGAAGTTAGGAACCACATACATGATGGTATATAAGAAACGCAATTTAAAGGGGAGTTTGTGTATATATTTTGATCTAAAAATAGAAAAGCTGGCTATTCTTTTCAGTTTAGCATTTAGCTTATCAACTTCATGAATATCATCGACAGCCCATTTGTGTTCAGCTCCAGTTGTTTTTTTAAGATGTTCCTTTCCAGCATTGATAGCAAATGAATTCATCACATCAAAGGCGATTTGACCGCTGGGGAAATGCTTAGTTAGACGCTCAAGCAGTATTTCTACTTCATCTTTTGTAAGGTATTCTAATAGTCCTTCGGCAATGATGATGGCAGGCTTGTCTTTTGGAATTTTTTCTAACCAGTTTAGTTCCGTAACTGAAGATGCAATCATTTGATAACCTTCACAATTTGAGTAAAAATGCTTGCGTACTTCAATAACCTCAGGGTAATCGACATCAAACCATTTTACAGTTGAAGGTGGATGTACTCTTGAAATTCTCGTGTCCAAGCCACAGCCGAGATTTAACACTGTTGCATCTTGATGATTTTCCAAAAATGTGTGCAACCATGAATCCAGTTGTTTTGCTCTAACAACCATCGTCTCATTACCAAAACTATGGAGTTTTTCGAAGTTGTAGTCAATCATATCCACTAATTCAGCAGCCTTTTTGTCTTTAAGAATAGAATTTTTTGAGCGACTGTCTAATGCTTTTGCGTATAAGGTAATCAGCAATGTTTCTTTCTCGTTATCTAATTGAATTTTATTTAAAACCATATTGATTTCTCTCCTAAAGTTTTGTTTCTTTAATTTTTCATCTTTTTTAATAGGATATTTACTTTGTGAAGGGCAAATTGTAAATCTATTCTCTCCTCATCACTTAGTTTAGTAAGACGTTCGCTAAAATGATGATAAATATTCGTCCATTTTTTCTCTTGAATATCTTTGCCTGCAGCTGTTAACGATACTAAAACAGCGCGTTTATCTTTGATGTCAGGTGTTTTCACTATATAGCCGCTCGCTTCTAAATCTTTCATAATATTTGTTAATTGCTGTTTTGCGATGTTTAATCCATTACTGATTTCTTTGAGGTTCAAAGCTCTTTGCTGAAAATACATAAACTCGATCACATGATTTTGCATATGTGATAATGCTCCGGAATCTTTGTTCAACTCGCTAAAACTATCAAAGAGGTTTGGTATTAATGAAATATACTCTTTTGCAATGCTTTCAATCATCATAATCCTCCTATAATAGTAAATATTATATTACTATTAATTCATATATTCAATGATATTTATGAATGATAGTAAATATTCATTTACTATCATTCGTTTTTTTGTATTTAGGGAAGTTTTCAAACAGAAGCAGTATTATAATGAAAGGGCAATATGGATGATCTTTCGCAAATGTATTTTTTAAAAATATCGCTTGATGATGAGCCATTCAACAGAGAAAAAAGAAATAGGTGTGTAAAATGAAAGTTATTTCAATTAGACAACCGTGGGTTACGTTAATTGCGCTCGGTGAAAAAGAATATGAAACGCGTTCATGGCAGGTGAAATATCGTGGTATTTTAGGAATCCATGCAAGTAAAAATATTGATCATAAAGCTTTTCGTGATAATGCCGTTTCCACAATCCTTGCTAAATATGGAATAAAGAAAGCTGAAGAACTACCAACAGGCGTCATTCTTGCTGTATGTAAGTTAAAAGCATGCCTAAAGGTAGAGTACCAAAATGATGATCATGCGATACTGCAAACCAATCATTTGATAACAGGAAAGGAATTTGCTTTCGGGGATTTTTCCGTTGGACGGTATGTTTGGCAACTGGCAAATGTACAGCAATTGCCTGAAATGATTGAGGCGAAGGGAAAATTAGGATTATGGGAGTATAAAGAGAGCTAGCTATTCACATATTGTGTTTAACATTGAAAGGATGTAAATAAGATAGGAGTTACGTGTAAGAGAATTGATAATTGTGGGCAACATCACACGACAGCATATTGAATGATGTCTAAATTTATTTACGGCTATGTACGTTAAAGAGATTTTGTTAGACAGCCAAGAAGTGCTTGGCTGTCAATAAATCCCCAATCTTACTTTTTCTTTCTAACATTATCATTTGGTGAGTCGCCAGTTCCATTTTTACTTTTACTATTCGGTGTTCCGTATATTTGGTTATCCTTTGTTACTTTAGCACCTTCAAGAAAATTATCTTTTGTTTTCATTCTCTACATCTCCTTTCCTTCTCTTTATCTTTATAAACTTTCGTTAAGGCCATTCTATTTTGGAGATCGTTCTCTTGTTTTGATCTCCGCTTCATATTATTTGTTGCTAGTGAAGAAATATGCAAAAGTGAACATTTTCCGCCAATTCTTGAATGATGTCATTATTGAGCAGGTAAGTTACAAATGCATGCGATGCTTTTCCTTCGTATCTGCAAATATTCTTTCTAATGTTTTTTGAAATATGAACGCCGCAGAAAAGTGAGCAGACGCTTCGGAAAACAGCATCTAAAGATCATAAAAAAGACTATCGATAAACTTAAAAATAATAAGTTTATTGATAGCCTGAGAGGAACAGAGAAGAGCTTCCTGAACTTTTAATCATTTTCAAAATGGGTAAATAAAAAATATATAATAGCTAGTCCGATTAATGCGAAGGTGTTAACCAACATTGAAAGTATTATTTCATACACCCCCATATGTACATCATGTTAATAGGATATAACAAAAACATTAAAATTTACTTAGAGAGCAAGAATTAGTAGGAAGATTTAATTTTAAACTTGTGAAAAGTGATTTAGCTTATTAAATATAGAATTTGTATTTTGTAAAAGCAAAAAAGAGATTGGAACAAAAGTATATTAACGAAAGAAAACCCGAATATTGCGCTTGAATCCCGCTCTGGAACAATACTTCGCTTTTCGCGGGCGGCAGGTGAGCCTCCCGCAGGAGTCTACGTGTAGTTCCGGAGCTGATGTGCAATGTTCGGGCTTTAGTCAACCACTTTTGAGTTTTGTCCTAGTCTCTAAGATAATGTGTTTAAAACTGAAATAAGATTATTGAAATAAGGTTTTACAATAAAATCAACGGCACCTAATTGTATTGCCTCCATAAGTAAGGTTTTTTCGCCTAATGAAGAGCAAATAATTACTTTCGCATGTTGATCATATTTCATAATCTCTGTTAATGCGGCTATGCCATTTAGGTGCGGCATTGTTATGTCCATAATTGTAATATCAGGTTGATGCTCTTTATACAAACGAATGCCATCATGACCATTACTACCTTCAATGAACTCATACTTGCAATGTTTCAAAATGAGATTTTTGAGATAATTTCTCATGAATTGTGAATCATCTACAAGTAAAATCGACTTATGTGTACTCAATTACATCCCCTTTTTCATTGGATTTTTGGGCAATTGAGAATAAAGAATAATAATATAAAGTTATAAAAACAATGATTTTGATGTGCAACCCGGCTGCCATAGCGAATGCCTTAGGCCCGTGGTTTTGCGTCTCTTACTTTCGTAAAATTTGCCCATAAGAATTATAATAGCATAACGTGATTTATAATGTATTTTTTTGTAAAAATTATGTGTAAATAAGATTAAGCTCAATACTTCGAAACTACTTTTCAGTGCTTGGTTGGTCTTTAGGTGCGCAACTAATGTCATCAAATAGTTGTCATGAAAAAAATTTCATACGGAACCTTTTAATCAATCTATATGAGAATATCGATGGCTTTTAAATCATATATTCTGTTGGATGAACTCATAATGGTAGATCTTGTCAATTGGGTGAACTATAGTCTTATTTTTTAGATATTATCATAATTGCAATGTTCAAAGTTTATATGATCATGAGGTGGATGATTATGAAGATTACCCATAAAGAAACAATTTATCAGCTGACTTTCTTACCGCGTCTTTTCCCTGTGAACTGCTATTTCGTTAATGAAAATGATGGTTTAACCTTAATTGATGCGGCATTGCCTTATAGTTCAAAAGCGATTATAAAGGCCTCAGAAGCTATAGGAAAACCTATTGTGCGGATTATTCTAACTCACGCACATGAAGACCATGTAGGAGCGCTTGACAATCTTAAAAAGCAATTTCCGCATATCCCTGTGTATATTTCAGAACGGGACAGTCGTTTGATGTTAGGAGATCGTTCGTTAAATGAGGATGAACCTAATACACCTATTCGCGGCAGTGTACCTAAAAAATTACAGACTAGAGCAGATATTTTTTTGAAGGACGGAGATAAAATTGGTTCATTGTTAGCACTTTCTACACCTGGACATACACCTGGATCGATGTCATTTTTAGATACAAGAAATCATTCATGTGTTGTCGGGGACTTATTTCAAACAAGAGGGGGCATTGCTGTTTCGGGACATGTAAAGCCTTTGTTTCCTTTTCCGGCAATGGCTACATGGAATAAAAGCATTACGTTGGATAGTGCTTATAAAATACGGGACCATAAACCATCACTGCTTGCAACCGGACATGGGAAAATGCTTGAGCATCCAAACAAAAAAATCAATGATGCAATCGCCAGCTGTAAAAAAAGTCTTGGATTTACATAACAAATGTAATGGTTCAATTTTTTTAGCTGAGGAAACTTAAAAGCACGATAAAGTAACGTAGGCAATTTGTCATTATTTATGGATTACAACTCTAGTGCCAACTGGAACGCGAGATGATAAGTCTAGAACATCATGATTGTACATTCTAATACAACCATGGGAGACGTTTTTACCAATTGAAGCTGGATTATTAGTTCCGTGAATACCGTAGTGAGCTCTTGACAGTCCCATCCAAAGTACGCCAAATGGCCCCCCAGGGTGATGCTGTTTATTGATAATCGTGTATGTTCCAGCAGGTGTTGGTGATAACATTTTTCCAACGGCAATTGGATAGCTTTTTATAAGACGGTTGCCATCATATAGTTTTAATCTATGCCGTGACGCTGATATATCAATCCATTTTGCCATGAGAATCAACTCCATTTTTTGGATTATTGTATGAAGTTGCTAAAATATTTGTTCATAGCAAAATTGATATCATATACGGAATTCTGAGTGACCCCTGGGGAGGTTTACTGCGCGTTCGTTGCAAAGGTTTCCTTGAAGGGGAACTATTGACTAGTCTTTAATGATTTTAGCTCGATCTTCCATTTGAGGTGGTTCCTCTAACCATCCATTTTTAATCATAATTTTAATTCCGGTCTGGGCAAAAAAATAAACATTTTTTGTCGATAAAGCTGTTTTCATTGAGATATCATTTCTTAAGCTGAAGATCGTTCCGAAACTTCCGCCAACTATTCCGTAACCATTAAGTAGGTATACGCAAAACATCATAAGCTTATCAGAAAAAGGAGCGATTGTAGAAGTGGTGACAGTGCTTCCCGAAGTTGCAGAAAATGGAACATCGCTCTCTAGAAGGATTTCTTCAACCATTCTTATTTGATTCTTAGCAAGTTCTTTTCCTTTTGTAAAGTATTCCTTAACTTCCTTATTTGCTGCACATTGAGCAAACCCGGTAATTAACTGCAGTCCTATATTATTTGTTTCAATGCTGTGATGTAAACAACCAAGTTCGATATCATTTAATGATCTTTTCTCTCGAAATGGCATTAATCCCTGTAAATAGTTTTTATCTTCAATAAATTCATTGCTTTTTGGCATCGTCACATTTGGTGGACGAGTAAGAAACCCTTTTTCAAGTAAATAGACAGTAGCCAATTTATAAATATTTTGCGTAATGGTCGTAAGCCCTTCATAAAGATTTATTATATCATCTCTATATGACATATTGATATTGATGGTGTACATGCCCATGCTGATTTCTTTTAAAATACGAATAAACATAATATCAAAGCCGTTATCGTATAATTTTGGCGCATCTAAATGAACATCAGCTTTTGTAAATCCAATAGGAACTGCCGCCCCTTCATGTTCAAAAATTTTCTCTATTTGCTGCACATAATAGTGGAGTTCTTGCCAAAGACCGCCCATAATATTTATTGCTTCTTGGTCGTCAGATTTTTCTATAAAGTATTCCAATATGCGTAGGATCATTGTTTTTTCTTGGTATGTCAGCCAAAGTGTTCCTACTTCTGATGAACTTAACGGATTTTTATCAATCAACCTTCTCACGACTCCTTATTTTTTAATTGAATTATGTACTTAATGGGAATAAATTATTCGATTAAAAAGAATGAAAGTGATGTTCACTTTTGCAAATACATGATTAAATATGCTGCTAATTTTCGTTTCCGCCGGCGGAAGCTGAACATCCTCGGCGCTATACACCTGCGGGAGTCTTGTCCCTTTCTCTCCGATCAACTTCTTATGGACATTGAAACACGTAAATGAATGACAATCCCCACTTTAAAACAATCAACTTTGGAAAAGAGTTTTAATTTATAACGGATATTAACAGAAAAATTAACATTTTAATGAAATTACAGATAAATATAGTTAGAAATACCCGAAAAATATAGTGAAAAACTTCTTTTAACATAGTAAAATATTACTACTTGAATCAATCGGAAAATAGAGGAGGATGAGTTCAGGATGTTAAAAATGGTTAGAAATAGAAGAGGAACAGTTAAAGCGGCATTAAGAGATGTAGAATTAACTGTAGATAAAAGCAGTGAAGTGTTCAAACAAATTCAAATGATAGGACTTACGATCGATGACTTACAAAAAATGTTGATTATAAAGCCTTTGGTGATTGAAAAAATAGATGTGATTGTTGACCGCTTTTATCAAAATTTAGAAAATGAACCCTCATTGTTTGCGATCATTAACGATCATAGTTCGATTGAAAGACTAAAGATTACACTGAAAAACCATATTTCTGAAATGTTTGATGGAAAAATAAATGAAACTTATTTTGAAAAAAGAATCCGTATTGCGCATGTTCATGTAAAAATTGGACTGCCAACAAAGTGGTATATGTGTGCGTTTCAAGATTTGTTTCTTTCAATTTGCAATATTATTGAAGAAAATATAACAAATGTAGCAGAACATGCATCGTTAATTCGGTCTGTATCTAAAATATTTAGCTTGGAACAGCAATTGGTTGTTGAAGCATACGATATCGAAACCGAGAAGCAAAAGCGAAAAGTAGAAGAACATCAGAAGATAATGGAAAATGATGTAGAGGAGGTAGAGAATTTTGCAGCATTATCTGAAGAAACAAATGCTTCTTTTCATCAATTGAACGCACAATCAAATGAAATAATTGATCTTGCAAATAAAGGCGCAGATTTGTCAGTATTAGCGGAGGAACGAGCAAAACAAGGGAAACAACAGCTTAGTAAGCAACATGTGAATATGCAAAACATTTATACTTCTGTTAATGATATTTCTGATGATGTCCAAATTCTGCTGGGAATCACGAAACAAATGCAAGAGATTATTAATATCGTAACAGATATTTCAGATCAAACGAATTTGCTGTCGTTAAATGCGGCTATTGAAGCAGCAAGGGCAGGCGAACACGGTCTTGGCTTTGCTGTCGTTGCTGATGAAGTGAGAAAATTATCGGATGAAACGAAAAAATCTGTTGCAAATGTAGCTTCCTTAATTTCAAGTATGAATGGTCAAACGGAAAAATTGACGCGATCACTTGAAAAAATTAGAGCAGAAGTGAAGGATGGCAAGCAAAGCATGGAAGAAACAGAAGAACATTTTGAGCAAATATTATTAACGATGGAAGAGACAAAAATACAAAATAATAAGATTGATAATAAACTTGTCTCTTTTATTAATGTCTTAAATGAGTTAGGTACAGCATTTGAAGAGGTCGCAAAATCTGCAAGCAACCTAACAATGTTTACTCGTGCTTTAAACTAAATGGCAAAATCTGAAATTTTTTAAGGAAAATGTAAGATTTCTAGGAGTAAAATAAATATATAAAAAATAGAAAGGTGATCATTATGCAAATAAGTTCGGTTTCAACAACGCAAATGTCAACGAGCAGTTCATCCTCTTCTGGATCTTCTCAACAGTTAGTGACATTAGAAAAACAAAAATCACAGTTAGAAGCTGAAATTAAGAAATTAAATTCATCTTCATCTTCATCTTCAAGTAATTCGGCTGATAGCAGTCAACAACTTAAAGATTTACAAAATCAATTAAAACAAATTGAAGCAGAAATTGAAAAGCTTGAAATGAAGAATGAGAATGAGAGTACGACAACGACAGCGGACAGTAATCTCAATATGTCTCAAGACCAAGCTAGCATTAGTAATGAGGCATATTCACTATTTAACAATGCAAAGTCAGGAAATAGTAAATGATTATCACAAAAAAAGGTTTTAGAGTGGTCTCACTCTGAAACCTTTTTTAGTCCTTATGTTTGATCTATATTTGAATTACCTAAATCCAATATACTTTTACACCGAAAACATGATTCAATCGTTTCCCTAGTACATCTCCTATTTACGAAAATAATGTGCTCCCACTTGACGATTAGCGCGAAAGATGCGAGACTTTTGCGGAAAAGCGAGATAGCTAAACCCCGCAGGCGAGAAGCGCTGAGAAAGCTCAGCATTCGCCCGCGGAAAGGTAGTATCCTGGAGCGGAAATTAACCTCTTGATTCACGAAAAAACAATAAGTATCCAAGAATAACCGTTTAAAAAA
>NZ_JAAIWK010000021.1 GCF_011008565.1 Heyndrickxia ginsengihumi | reverse complement strand
AGACAGTTAAAGGTTTAATTTATTCAACCTTTAACCGTCTAATAATTTAATGGACTTTTTCAGTGCCCTCGCTGCACGCCTGTGGGGTCTCATCTATCCTGCTTTTCCCGCAGGAGTCTCGCATCCTTTCGCTTCAATCAACGGTTTTAATTAACAAAAGTAATGTCAGTCAACGTTCTTTGTTTTCGTTAACTTGCTTTTTCATCAAAAAGGAGTTGTTGATCTCCGATTCAGGATGCTCGCTTTCTGCGGCCCTTCTCTAAGTTCTCGTATTTTCCGCTTAGATTAATTAGAACATATTATAGATTAAATTTAAAAAGGTCAGACAACCTCTTTACTTTTGTAAAGAAGATGTTTGACCTTTTATTGTTTTCATTTATCGCGTTTCACCTAAATTTTTACCAAAGATTGAGAATAGAAGTCTTAACACATACATGATAAATAAAAGCACTACAATCATTTTTGCATTCGTGTGCATAGTAGAAAAAAGCCCGAATGGATGTTTTAGCGCGTACATAAATGAGTGAATAATGATGAAGTCAAAAAAAGCTAAACAAAGATAAGAACTTACACTTGCAACAAGGAATACCTCTAGGATTTTCAATTGAAATCAATCCTTTTCATAATTCTTACAAAATGAACCATACTAGTTAATACATTCTTGATTTTCAAGATCACTATTTATAGTCTGCGCATATATCCTTTTCGTACACATGATGACTAGTGGCTTAAAGGGTAAAATTTGGATTATGAAATGAGGAATCAACATGCCATTCTGGTGGAAACGATCTGCAAAAAAGAAAGCGGATAGACAGAATACTACTGAAGACACACAAAAAATTGATATCGGAACGAACCTTCCTCATGAAAAAATGAGCACGGACCTTAAAAAAAATATTGATCATATTAAAAAGATAACGGGTAATAGTTCAGATATTGTTATACACGAACTTACTTTAGGAAAAAAAACGAATATATCGGCAGTAATCGTTTATATTGATGGACTTGTGGATAGTCCCGTCATTAATATAAGTCTGTTAAAAAATATTATGGACGAAAAGGAAATTGATGATTGTTGGACTAATAAGCATACGTTTTTAAATGAACTACAAAAAAGGACGATCAATATTGGCAGTGTAAATACTGTATACAATTGGGATGATCTCTTTCATCAATTGGCTTCAGGTGACACGATTTTGTTAGTTGATCATGTTTTTGGAGCTTTAAACATTAGTACAAGGGGCGGAGATAAACGTTCGATCGAAGAACCAGCTACAGAAGTAACGGTTCGCGGTCCACGAGATGGTTTTACGGAATCACTTAGAACAAATACTACGTTGATTCGAAGACGTATTAAAAGTCCAAATCTATGGGTAGAGTCAATGAAAATCGGTACGGTAACACAGACCGATATTGCATTAATGTATATAAATGGCATTGCGGATGAAGAAATAATCGATGAAGCGCGGAAAAGGTTAAAGGGAATTCGTATTGATTCTATTTTAGAATCAGGGTATATTGAACAATTCATTGAAGACCGGACATTTACAACCTTTCCTACCCTATATCACACTGAACGTCCAGATGTGGTTGCTGCCAATTTATTAGAAGGCAGGTTTGCCATCGTCGTTGACGGTACACCATTTGTATTAACGGCTCCTGCCATTTTCATAGAATTTTTCCAGTCCGCTGAGGATTATTACTCAAGATTTGATATTGCAACAGCAATTCGTTTTTTAAGGGTTTTAGTGTTTGCCATTTCGTTAATTGGTCCAGCTATTTATATTGCAGCGACAACCTTTCACCAAGAGATGCTTCCAACATCGCTCATTTTTACACTTACTGTACAACGGGAATTGGTTCCTTTTCCAGCTTTTGTCGAAGCGGTCATGATGGAAATTTGTTTTGAAATATTGCGTGAAGCTGGTTTGCGTTTACCGAGACCGATTGGACAAACAGTTTCAATCGTTGGTGCCCTTGTTATTGGGCAGGCGGCTGTACAGGCCGGGATTGTTTCTCCAGCGATGGTTATTGTTGTATCAATTACAGCAATTGCAAGCTTTGCTACTCCATCATTCGCAATTGCGATATCTGCGCGCCTTATTCGCTTCCTGTATATGATGCTTGCGGCTATTTTCGGTTTTTATGGCATTATTATGGGACTAATCGTCATGATCCTTCACCTCTGCAGTTTAAGATCATTTGGCGTTAATTATATGACGCCATTTGCACCATTCCGAAAAGCCAATTTGAATGATACAGTTATTCGATCACCACTTTGGAAGCTACAAAAAAGGCCACAAGATATTAGTAAAAATAATGTAGTCCGCCAAGCGAATGATCAAAGGCCGCTCCCGCCAATTGGAAAACACCAATTTCATAAAGGGAAAGGTGATCAAAATGAAAATTAGACCATTCATACTATCCATTATGATGATTTGCATGCTTAGTTTATTGTCAGGCTGTTGGGGACAAAATGAATTGTCTAATTTGGCACTCGTTAATGCAATGGGGATAGATAGGACAAAGGATGGGCAGATCCTTATTACTTTTCAAATTATTAATGCGCAAAATATTGCGAGCGTCCAAGGGGGAGGGGTAGCACAAGGCCCAACTGTGACAATTTATCAAAGTAAAGGGGGAAATCTCCTTGAAGCAAATCGCCAAGCAACGAATAAGATTTCAAGAATCATGTATTATTCACATGCGAACTTACTTGTGATTGGCGAGGAATTAGCGAAAGAGGGCATTTATCCTTTGTTAGACGCATTTGAAAGAGATAAAGAATTTCGGAATACGACAACGGTAATTATTGCACGGAATGGAAGGGCTTCTAATTTTTTAAAAGTGCTGACACCAATCGATAAAATACCGACAGATAAAGTGAATAAAACATTAAATAATGCTCAAGAATTATCAGGCGGAAAATTAAAATCAGTTGTTAGTGGCATCATCGAGGATGCTACTACACAAGGGATAGAACCAATAATTGGAAGTTTCGAAATGGTAGGGAATATGAAAAAAGGAGAGTCACAAGACAGTTTAAACTATACAGATACTCCCGCACATATAGTAAGTTCTGATCTCGGTCTTTTCAAACATGGCAAGTTAATTGATTGGGTCGGAGGTTATCGTGCGCGAGCGATTACGTGGATGTTAAAGAAAACAGAAGGAACGACGGTGCCATTAAAATGGAAGGGAAGTCCATATGCATTAGATTATAAAGTAAAGGAAAGTGAACCAAACATAAGTGTTACATTAAAAAATGGAAAACCACATGTCAATGTGACGCTAAAAGTAATTGGAAATATTGAAGAAGCAACTCGTCCTATTAGTTTAAAAGATCCAAAACAATTATCTCAATTACAAATGATGATTAATCATAAATTAGAAAACCAATTAGAGGACACCGTTCATTATGTCCAGGGGCAGAAGACCGATGTATTTGGATTCGGAGAACTAATCTATCGTAAATATCCGGGTGTTTGGAAAACAATGAGTAAAAATTGGGATGATGAGGGTTTTCCTAATTTATCAGTATCAGTCCATGTTCAATCTCTCGTCCGCCACTCTGAGTTGCGTAGTGATCCTTTTACTTCCAATATTAAAGAATAAGGTTTGGTGACATATGGAAAATGCAAAAATATCAACTTACCAATTATTTGTTTTGATCTTGTTATTTGAAATGGGAAGTTCTCTTGTGATTGGAACTGGAATCTCGGCAAAACAGGACGCATGGTTAGCAACATTAGGAGGAATGGTAGGAAGTCTGTTTTTATTTCTGATTTTTTATAAAATCTATCAGTATTACCCAGGGACATCCCCACTTGATATTTATAAAACGGCATTCGGTAAGTTCCTTGGGTGGATAATTGGATTTGCATATGCAAGTTATTTTCTTTATATTGCTGCACGTGTATTAAGAGATTTGGGAGAGATGCTTGTTACTGTTTCATATTCAGAGACGCCTTTATTAGTTATAAACTTTATCATGATTTGCGGCGTGCTTTATGGTGTTAGAAAGGGAATTGAAGTGATTGCCAGAACAGGTGAAATTCTCTTTTCTTTTCTCTATGTTTTAGCTGTTGTCGGGTTCATACTCATCATTTTTTCCCAGCTAATTGATGTCAGTAAACTGAAACCTGTTTTAGAACATGGTCTGACACCAGTATTAAAAAGTATATATAGCGAAACATTATATGTTCCATATGGAGAAACAGTTGTCTTTATGGCATTATTTCCATATATTAAAGAAACGAAAAAAATTAAACCAATTGGAATATCAGCAATAACATTAAGCGGCATTAACTTAGCGCTTACGATGGTGATTAATATTGCCGTTTTAGGTATTGATGCTAACGAGCGCTCTCCATTCCCATTGCTGTCAACGATCCAAGAAATACGAATTGCTGAATTTTTAGAAAGACTAGATGTGTTTTTCATGCTTGCTTTAGTAGTAGGAGGATTCTTTAAAATATCGATATACTTTTATGCATCGCTCACTTTTTATGCACAATTATTTAAAATTGATCGTTATCAGAATATAGCATATCCCCTTACGCTCATTGTTCTTTGTATGTCAATTATGGAGGCAACAAGTTATGCAGAACATATAGAAGAAGGTTTAAGACTTGTTCCAATTTATTTTCATATTCCTTTTCAAATCATCATCCCGGTTATCCTGTTAGTTACAATTTTTATTAAAGTAAAATGGAAGAAAAGGAAGGTTAAACAGAGAGGTGCCCAGTCGACAATGTCGTAAACTAGGTTATAGAAGCCCAGTCTATTTTTTTATAGATGCATAAATTAAATTGAGTAAGAAAAAGGAGGTATACGATGAACCCACATACACCATATCCTACACGATTTTTCCCATTTTTTGGTGGTCCATTAGTGGGCGGCTTTCTTGGAGGGCTACTAGGGAGCGCACTTGTTCTTCGGCCTAGACCGTTTTTTCCATATCCTCCAGCAGCGCCTCCTGTTCCATATCCGGCTTATCCGCAATATGGAGGAGGATATCCACCATATGGAGCATTTGGAGGAGGGCGTCCACCATACGGCTACTAAAAAATGAACAGATAGCGAAAGCAGTCTGATATCATCTTTCACAATCATAAGATGATGTCAGACTTTTTTATATCCACCGCATTTTTATTTGCAATTGGCAGCAAGAATCAGGGGTAGGATGAGCTTTTGTTTGATAAAAAAAAGTAAGAACTAGACCATCAGGGCTAAAATGAGCGATTGGACTATACGGCGTCTGGATACTTTTAACAAGTCGATTTACCTCGGCAATATTAGATCCTTGTGCCGCATTCATTAATCTTGTCGAAAAGTCTTTTGAACGAGCAATGTGATTTACAATTGTTTGGGCGCTATTCATCATTTCATGAATGCGCATAGCTGAATTCATAAATTGATTCGTATCTGGTGATGGATATTGTCTGTATGGTATTGTATATGTAGGATATGGGGGGAAGATGTTATAATAATATGGGTACAAATGTCACACCCTCTTTCGTAGAACATTCAATACTTTAATGTATGCTGTAAAAATCATTGATATGTTATCGACAAGTCTATTTAAAAAAAGGGATGGAATCATGGAGACAAAAAATACTTTAATTGATGTGCTAGGGATCAATATTATTGAAAATTCAAATGGTAAAGTTGTTGCAACAATGGCTGTAAATGAAAAAACGAGACAGCCGTTTGGTTATTTACATGGGGGTGCATCGGTTGCTTTAGCTGAAACGGTCGCCAGCTTAGGAGCTGCTCATTTGATTGATCTTGACAAAGAAATTTGTTTTGGTTTGGAAATTAACGCTAATCATATTCGTTCAAAGAAGGACGGTACCGTTACAGCAATTGCAAAAGTCGTTCATCACGGTAAAAGTACACAAGTGTGGGAAATACATATTCAAGATGAGGAAGAAAACCTTATTTGTTTATCAAGATGTACAATTGCAGTCGTTGCGAAGCGCTAACTGTATAATAAAAGTCTGGTTTCGTAAACTTTAGTGCTCCTTATCAAGCTATTCATAAAGTGATTGGAGCGGAAGCTGCGAGGCTCCTCCGGGAAAAAGCGAGCATCCTGCAGCGGAAATCAATCCCTTCCTAAATAAAAAGAGTCTGGTATCATAACAAAGTGCGATCCTTCATTATGATGCCGGACTTTTAATGATGATAGCTACGGTGTAATTCATGATGTTGTTCATGACGAACAGAATAGAATAATAACAGGAATCCTAAAATAAATAGTGTTCCAGTTACATAGAAAACAGAAGATATTCCACTTATTCCAGAGACTACTCCCCCTAACAATGGTCCTGCAACATTGCCTAAAAAACGAAAGCTTTGGTTATACCCGAGTACTTCACCTTGCATGTTCAGCGGAGCTTCAATGCGAATAAAAGCAACAATGCTAGGATTCATACCGCCGACGACCATGCCAAAAAGAAATCTCAAGATGATTAATTGCCATAAATGGCTGACAAGCGCTTGAGGCGCCATAAAAAGACATGCTAGTAATAGCAGAATGAGTAGTACTTTTTCATGCCCGTATTTATCACCTAATGAACCCCATTTTCTTGTTAATAATAGATTGCCAAAACCTGTTGCGGAGAAAGCCATTCCAGACAAAAGCGCAACATTTCCAGCGCTTGTCAGATGACTAACATAAAGAGCAAGCAATGGTTGAACACTAAAATTGGCCATTTGAATGATTAAGGCGATTATCATAACAGTAAATAAAATTCTCCGGTTAATAATCCGTTTTAATACAGCGATCGGTGAAACGTGAACATTGGTTTTTTGTTTGGCTGCTTGCCGCTTTTCTTTAATACCGAATACGACACCAAAAGCTGCGCAAGAAATTGTAATAGCTGTAATGATAAATGTATAGTGAAAACCAAATTGATCTGCGATTGTTCCGCCGATCATAGGACCGAATAAGCTGCCCGAAACATTCCCCATTTGTAAAGTTCCGAGAATTTTCCCTGCTTTTTCTTTAGGGGTTTGTGCAGAAATTAATGCCATAGAAGTAGGAATAAATCCAGTAACGATTCCCATGCATAAGCGGGTTATAAATAATCCAATCACACTATGGGTGAACCCCATGCAAAAGATACTTGCGGCAATGCCAAATCCAGTAATGATTAAAGTTGGCTTAAAGCCGTAGCGATCGCCGATGCGTCCCCAAATAGGAGACATAAAAAAGGCTACCAAAAAAGTAACACCGAAAATATATCCAGCCCATCTCTGAACATATTCATCATGAAAATGCCCAAATGTTTTAATATATAGCGATAAAAATGGGATAATCATTGTTGTACTTGCTCCAACTAGAAAGTTGCAGACGAACATAATCCATAAATTTCGCTTTTCAATATTTATAGAAATAAGTATTCTCCTCCCGTAAATAGTCTTGTAAGTAGCTCACAAAAGTATTTCGTTAACCTAAATATTATTATATATGAACTATTCAAGAGTTCAATGAAAAAGTTTCGAAAATCGAAATAAATAGGCTGCAAAAAGAAGAATCTAACAACGAATTGTCAGATTCCCATCAACTTAAAATGTAATATTGTACATTAACTCATACTCTTTTATAATGCTGTTTAATGCTTCAATGCTTTTCTTCGCATATACTGTATCTGCGGGTTGCAGCTTCTCTATTAATTCTTTTACAGCTGCCTGCAGAGATGCTTTATAATCCGGAATTTCGCCATCAAATGGTTTTACTGTTTTAATTGGTATATTTGTCTGCTCCAGGTAAGCTAGAGCCTTTCTTTCATGAAAAAAGGGAACATCCCCTTCGTTTGGGTGATGCAAGTCACCTTGTGCAGGATGGCGCAATACAGCAAGAACTTTAAATACATAATGATCTGGAAAAACTTCGGTAATTTCACCGATATATTTTCCTGTCTTTTTATTTGTTACAATCTTGTCCCCAACGTTCAATATAACTCCTCCTGTACGAAAAATATTGTTATTTATATTATGAAGGAACTTGTCCAAAACTAAAAGTATGGAAGCTTAAAGAAAATTTTTCTTATTTCTAAGAAAGCTTTTGGACTTTTATTGTTAATTTTAGTAAAGTTAGGACAGGATATTGAAAATATTTATTGGAGGTTATATACATATGACAGAACAAGTTACATATCCACAGTTGACAAATGAAGTGTCTGAAAATGAAAAAGTAGTTGAAATGCATACAAATATGGGGAAAATTAAAATCAAATTATTTCCTGAATTAGCGCCAAAAACAGTTGAAAACTTTGTTAAACATAGTGAGAATGGTTACTATGATGGCTTAATTTTCCACCGTGTTATTAATGGCTTTATGATTCAAGGCGGAGATCCAAGCGGAAATGGAACTGGCGGCGAAAGCATTTACGGAGCACCGTTCGAAGATGAATTTACGCCGCAGTTATTTAATCTTCGTGGAGCATTGTCAATGGCAAATGCAGGCCCAAATACGAACGGAAGCCAATTTTTCATTGTTCAAAGTGAAACAGTTGATCCTAGTATGAAAGGACAAATGGAGCAAGCTGGCTATCCTGCTGAAATTGTTGAGGCATATATGGAAAAAGGGGGAACTCCATGGCTAGATTTCCGTCATTCTGTATTTGGCCAAGTAATTGAAGGCATGAACGTAGTCGATGAGATTGCAAACGTTAGAACGGGAATGCAAGACAAACCGCTTCATGATGTCATTATTGAAAAAATTGTCGTATTATAAAAATGGAGAGGCTGGGACAAAACTCAAAAGTGGTTAGCTAAAGACGAACATTGCACAAATCAGCTCCGGAAATATACGTAGACTCCTGCGGGAGGATAGGCATCGGTGAGACCCCGAAGTGCATGAGCACGAGGAGGCTCACCAGCCGCCCGCGGAAAGCGAAGTATATTTCCGGAGCGGGGTTGGAGCGCAATATTCGGGTTTTCTTTAGTTAATATACTTTTGTCCAAGCCTCTTTAATAATCATCTTCATCTCAGCTACTTTTTCTTTACATTGTTCAAACGGAATCATTTTTTCACAAAAAAAGGACGAGCTATAAAAAGCTCGTCAAAAATATTAAAAGGGGGAATACTTGAATAGTGTAAGCCTCCGTTAGGCGCCTCCACTAAAAAGAAAGCATTGTAATAACATCATTACCATTTGGAAAATATTTTAAACATATAAATTTATTTTTTTTCAACTGATTCTAAAAAGACAGAAGCAGCAACGTCTAAAACAGTCGAAAGTTTCAATATCGTTTGTTGAGTTGGTATTTGTTTATTTTGTTCATAATTTTCAAGAGTTGTTTTTCCAATTCTTGCCTTTAATGATAATTCTTCAATGCTTAAACCTCTTTGTTCACGATAAAATTTGAGTTTTTCTCCCAAGGTCGACAAAGAAATCGCTCCCATCCTATATAAATGTAAATTATCATTCAACATCATTCGCCATTTTTTATTATTTACCATTATTTTAACACATATTAAATATATTTTAAGAATTTTTCATAAATTATTCAATTTAAAGATTTAATAATATGTAGGGAAAAGTAAAAATGGATTAGGCGGTTTTAATTACGTTAAATCTATGCTATAATGAATCATTGCATATAATGGTAATAATAATAATTAGGAGTGTTTGCATGTCAACAAATTATGAAGCAGGTAGTATAGTAACTGGTAAAGTAGTAGCAATTAAACCATTTGGAGCGTTCGTTGCTTTAGATGATGAAAAACAAGGTCTTGTCCATATTTCTGAAATTAAACACGGATTCGTTAAAGATATTAATGATGTGTTAACAGTAGGTGAAGAAGTTAACGTTAAAATCTTATCAATCGATGAAGAAAGCGGAAAAATTAGCTTATCTATTAAAGCGACTGAAGAAGCACCAAAAAGTCAACCGAAAAAGCCTCGTCGCCAAGGTGCTGTAAAAGCAACTACTGAAGAAAGTACTGAAGGATTCAATACACTTCGTGAAAAATTGCAAGAGTGGATTGAAAAATCCGAACGCAAAGATTTAATTAAAAAATAATAGCGAATTTGATTTTTTTCCGAGCTTGTAGAGCTCGGATTTTTTTATGCGTAAGTGGTGATCTACGTATATTCCCCAACCTTTCTAACTTCAGCCTCATATATTTATTCATTTTAGGTTCTCTCTATTTCCGCTCTTTATAGTGAATGTTTATAAGTATATATTATATTTTCTGAATATACGGGAATTTATTGATTGTATAAAGTAATTGAATAATACGAAACCCTCTACATTATAAATAATATGAGACCTTTTATAGAACGTCTTTTACTCATTTTTCATGAAGGGAGAGCGGCATATGGTTCCGTACAAACATGAAGCTTTGACAGATTTCACAAAAGAAGAAAATCAAATGGCGTTTAAGGAAGCATTAAAAAAGGTGGAAGGAGAATTAGGGAAAGAATACCCTTTGCGAATTGCTGGAGAGCATGTGTTTACTAATGAAAAAATTATTTCTTTTAATCCAGCTAATAAAAATGAAGTGATCGGCTTTGTTAGTAAAACAGATCGAGCACTTGCCGAAAAAGCGATCGTATCTGCTGCACAGACATTTGAATCGTGGCGGAAGGTAAAAGCTGAAGTGCGTGCAGATATTTTGTTTAAAGCCGCAGCAATTGTCCGCCGCAGAAAACATGAATTTTCCGCGTATTTAGTGAAAGAAGCAGGGAAACCATGGATTGAAGCAGATGCAGATACGGCAGAAGGAATAGATTTTATGGAGTACTATGGTCGGCAAATATTAAAGTTAAAAGATGGAGCTCCTGTTCAAAGCAGGCAAGGGGAATATAACCGCTACAGCTATATTCCACTCGGTGTCGGTGTTGTCATTTCCCCGTGGAATTTTGCTTTTGCAATTATGGCAGGGACAACAGTGGCCGCCCTTGTTTCGGGAAACACTGTCCTTTTAAAGCCAGCATCAACAACTCCTGTTGTTGCAGCAAAATTCGTAGAAGTGTTAGAAGAAGCAGGCTTACCAAAAGGTGTATTACATTTCATTCCAGGGAGTGGTTCAGAGGTTGGTGATTATCTTGTCGATCATCCCCAAACACGTTTTATCAGTTTTACGGGCTCTCGTGATGTTGGAACACGAATTTATGAAAGAGCAGCAAAAGTAAATGAAGGTCAAATATGGCTGAAACGAGTTATAGCAGAAATGGGCGGTAAAGATACGATTGTTGTTGATAAGGAAGCAGATTTAGATTTAGCAGCACAATCGATTGTTGCCTCGGCATTTGGATTTGCAGGACAAAAATGCTCAGCATGCTCACGTGCTGTTGTTGTCGAAGATGTCTATGACCAAGTATTGCAAAAAACAATTGAACTGACGAAAAACTTACATGTTGGGGATCCGACTCATTTCCAACATACAGTGGGGCCTGTTATTGATCAAGCAGCATTTGCTAAAATTTTAAACTATATTGAGATTGGTAAACAGGAAGGACGTTTAAATGTTGGGGGAATAGGTGATTCAGAGAAGGGATTTTTTGTCCAACCGACTATTTTTTCTGACTTGGAACCAGAAGCTAGAATCATGCAAGAGGAAATTTTCGGACCTGTCGTTGCATTTTGTAAAGCGAAAGACTTTAATGAAGCGCTCATGATCGCAAATAATACTGATTATGGTTTGACTGGATCTGTCATATCAACGAATCGCGAGCATATTGAAAAGGCGCGCGAAGATTTTCATGTTGGCAATCTTTATATTAATCGAGGTTGTACAGGAGCGGTTGTCGGCTATCAACCATTTGGCGGCTTTAACATGTCAGGAACGGATTCGAAGGCTGGAGGGCCAGACTACTTGCTGCTACATATGCAGGCAAAAACCGTTTCAGAAGCTTTATAAAGGTAATGAACAGGAATATTAAACATTTTAGAAAAGGAGGCAAAAACATGACAACATCTGACCAACTAATAAAACAAACTGAACAATATGGCGCCCATAATTATCATCCTCTGCCTGTTGTGATTTCACAAGCGGAAGGAGTATGGGTTCAAGATCCTGAGGGAAATCGCTATATGGATATGTTAAGCGGGTACTCAGCTTTAAATCAAGGACATCGCCATCCTAAAATCATTAAAGCATTAAAAAAACAAGCAGATCGTGTAACACTCACATCACGTGCCTTCCATAATGATCAATTTGGACCATGGCTTAAAAGAGTGAGTGATTTAACGAAAAAAGAAATGGTTTTACCGATGAACACAGGGGCAGAGGCAGTTGAAACAGCTTTTAAAGCAGCACGGCGCTGGGCATATCAAACAAAGGGGATTGCAGAAAATCAAGCAGAAATAATTGGATGCGAAGGAAACTTTCATGGGCGTACAATGACCGCTGTCTCACTTTCTTCAGAAAAAGAATATCAACAAGGTTTTGGACCGATGCTACCAGGTATTAAGCTTGTACCATATGGGAATATTGCTGCATTGGAAGCAGCGATTACCCCTAATACAGCAGCATTCTTATTGGAACCAATTCAAGGCGAAGCGGGAATTATTTTACCTCCTGAAGGATTTTTAAAAGCAGCATACGAACTATGTAAAAAACATCATATATTATTTATGGCCGACGAAATTCAAACTGGCTTAGGAAGAACTGGAAAAATGTTTGCTTGTGATTGGGAGCAAGTCATTCCTGATGTCTATATTTTAGGAAAGGCATTAGGGGGAGGGGTTGTCCCTATTTCATGTGTCGCCGCTAACACGGATATTTTAAGTGTGTTCAATCCAGGATCACATGGCTCGACTTTTGGAGGGAATCCGCTTGCATGTGCCGTTTCGATTGCTGCCCTTGATGTGTTAAAAGAAGAACAATTAGCAGAACGTTCATTACAGTTAGGTGCTATTTTTATGCGGCAATTACAACAAATAAAAGGTGAACATATACAGGAAGTTCGCGGAAAGGGCCTATTTATCGGCGTTGTTTTAAATGAATCAGCAAGACCATATTGTGAAGCTTTAAAAGATGAAGGGCTTTTATGTAAGGAAACACATGAAAATGTCATTCGTTTTGCTCCACCATTAGTAATAACAGATGAAGAGCTAGATTGGGCACTTGAAAGAATTACGAAAATTTTAAGTAAATGAGCGCAGAAATCTTGAGAGAAAAATAAAGCTAAAAGCTTTCTTTTCTACTCAAGATTTAATTGACGTGTATTATGTAAACATCGGCGGAAGATATTCATATCTATCCGCCATAGCTATTGAAGTCGTTATCTAGTTGTTCTTGCTTCAGTAGAACGTTCAACTTCTGCATCAGGTTTAAATAATAAACCAAGGTTAATTAAACCGCAGATCCCTACGATACCGTAGATGATTCGAGATAGAGCTGAACCATCACCGAAAATGGCTGCTACTAAATTAAAGTTAAAAAACCCGATAAGACCCCAATTAATTGCCCCGATAATCGTTAACACTAAAGCAATTCTTTGAATAATGCTCATGGTTTTAACCTCCTTTATTTTCGTACAAGAATAGGATGTTTCTAATCGGTGTAAATTATTCATGTATATATTGTGAGAAAAACGTTACTTTTCTTGATAAAATGAAAAAATTTCGTTAAAGTGAAAGTGGTTGTTAAAATAATTTTTGGAGGAAATGAACATGACGCATATTCAATTTGACTATTCAAAGGCTCTTTCATTTTTCGGTGAACATGAAATTACATATTTAGCTGAACCAATCAAATTGGCTCATCAGCAATTACATGATAAAACTGGAATTGGAAATGATTTTATTGGCTGGCTTACTCTTCCAAAAGACTATGATAAAGAAGAATTTGCACGCATTCAAAAAGCTGCAGAAAAAATTAAAAATGATTCTGATATCTTATTAGTAATTGGTATCGGTGGATCATACTTAGGTGCACGCGCAGCAATCGATATGTTAAACCATAGTTTTGCAAATGTGTTGCCAAAAGAAAAACGTCAAGCACCACAAATCTTTTTCCTTGGAAACAGCATCAGCTCAACTTATATGAAAGATTTAATGGATGTCTTAGAAGGAAAAGATTTCTCTATTAATGTTATTTCAAAATCTGGTACTACAACAGAACCTGCAATTGCATTCCGTATTTTCAGCAAGCTTCTTAAAGAAAAATACGGTGAAGAAGAAGCGAAAAAACGTATTTATGCAACAACGGACCGTCAAAAAGGTGCATTAAAAACACTTTCTAATGAAGAAGGATATGAAACATTTGTCATTCCTGATGATGTTGGTGGACGTTATTCTGTCTTAACTCCTGTTGGTTTATTACCAATTGCTGTAAGCGGCGTAAATATTCAGGATATAATGGACGGTGCAGCAAAAGCTGTTGATGATTTCGCAAATCCGGACGTATCAGAAAACATTGCTTACCAATATGCAGCAGCTCGTAATGTCCTTTATCGTAAAGGAAAAACAATCGAAATGCTCATTAATTACGAACCAGGTCTTCAATATTTCTCTGAATGGTGGAAACAATTATTTGGTGAAAGTGAAGGAAAAGACCAAAAAGGTATTTATCCATCTTCAGCAAACTTCTCAACTGATTTACACTCTCTTGGACAATATGTACAAGAAGGGCGTCGTGATTTATTTGAAACAGTTGTAAAAGTCGAACAACCACGTGAAAACTTAACAATTGAAAAAGAAGAAAATGATTTAGATGGTTTAAATTATCTTGCTGGTAAAACAGTTGATTTCGTAAATAATAAAGCTTTTGAAGGAACATTGTTAGCACATACTGATGGTGGCGTACCTAATCTTGTTGTTAGCATTCCAAAAGTTGATGCTTATACTTTTGGCTACCTCGTATACTTCTTTGAAAAAGCTTGTGCTGTCAGCGGATATTTAAATGGTGTGAATCCATTTGACCAACCAGGTGTAGAAGCTTATAAAACAAATATGTTTGCACTCCTTGGCAAACCTGGATATGAAGATAAAAAAGCTGAACTTGAAAAACGTTTATAATAAAAAAACGAAGAGGCAACCGCAATTGCCTCTTCGTTTTTTTATGTGTCTATAAGCTTGAACACTTCAGTTTCTACTCTTTTTTCTTATGTTGATTGATCTGCTGAAATGACAAATAAGCGCTGTCCTGCTATTACTTGAAATTCTGGAGGCGGGTTAATGATCGTTTCATGATTAAATTGAATACCGATTAATATTTTTCTTTCTGACAATAAATGGGGATTTAACTCTGTAATTGTTAAACCCTCCCATTCAGGTTTAACTCCAATATAAAGAAAATGATTTTTATTGAATCGGTCCAACAATAGTAGCAATGTTTCTGACATTCCATTTGCTAACAGGCTATTCATCATTACATAACCTGTCTGTGTATTCGCCTGAATGATTTCATTTGCTCCAGCTCGTTTGGCGTTTAACACATTATCCTCTGTTAAAATTTCTACAATACAATATGTGTTAGGATTCATCCCCTTTACAGCAATTAATATTAATATAGTGCTCATATCTGCTTCGGTTTCCGTTTTATGCTGATCAGCTGTTATCAGTACCATGTCAGCAACTTTAATATTTGCTTTTTTTAATGTTTCATCGTGATAAGGTTTGCCATGAATAAAGTTGACATTGTTATCTGGACAAGGATTCATATTAAGGGTTTCATCGATAAGTACGATATGGCGATTAGGAGAAATGACAAATAATTGCTGAATGACTTTTTTTGCACGTTCATTCCAACCGATGATGACAATATGATTTTCTCCCCCATAGGAACCTCTTCCTTCCATAAAAGCATTTTGCCTCGTTGCAGTCGCGGTTGCCAGCGAGACGAAATATGCAGATAATATCCCTGCACCAGATAGCACAAGAAGAATACCAAGCATACGACCAAGAAAGGTTACTGGGTATAAATCACCATAACCTACTGTTGCTGTTGTGATGACAGCCCACCAGATCCCATCAAATACTGTTGGAAAGGTTTTTGGCTCGATCAAATGTATGGCAAATCCAAAGCAGCAAATCAAGGCTAGTGAAAGTAGTAAAATTCGAACGATGATTGGCCAATGGAGAAATCGATAATATACGGTATGTAGCATGGACCCATCTCCTTAAAAAAATCCTTTGTTTAGTATTTCCGAAATGAGTTGAAGATAACACGGGATAAAAAGAATAAAGCAATTTAACAAAAAAGTTCAAGTGTAAAGAGCTTATAATATTGATTTCCACTGCAAGGGTTCGCTTTCCGCGGGATACTCCTGCGTGGTCTTGTTGAACTCTTCTCATCAGAGAAGAGTTTTTTGTTCAAGTGCTGTTCGTACATTGTTTAAATGCATTATTTATCCGTATGAAACGTGCTAATAATCGATTTTGTTTTCGTATGATCAATAATATTGTCCTAATAAATATTTTTTGGTTGAAGGAAACTTTTTTGTGATGTAGAATATAATTACATTAAAAGGCAGGAGAGGTGGAGAAATCGTGTATCTTTCTAAGCGAATGAAGAAAAAAATGATGTTGTATTCTTATATGTGTAAAAAGTTCGGAATTATTAATGAAGAGGATTATCATAACGTATTAACCAACATAAAAGCAGATCAGCAATCAGATTGAAAAGGAGGATGGGGAAATGAATGCAAGAGAATTAGAAGCACAAGATTCGAAACAGCAATCGTGGAGAAAAAACAATGACAATCCAAGTTTACAAGAAGTTCATAAGTCTGTTCCGGTTAAACAAACAGGAAGTTTTTTTCGCAGATTACTGGCGTTTATTGGACCTGGATATTTAGTAGCAGTAGGTTATATGGATCCAGGTAACTGGGCAACTTCTATTGCCGGCGGAGCATCTTATGGATACACGTTGTTATCTGTTATTTTAATCTCAAACTTAATGGCGATTTTATTGCAATCTTTAGCAGCCAAATTAGGAATTGTTTCAGGGAGAGATCTTGCTCAAGCTTGTCGAGATCATTTTAGCAAACCGGTATCAGTCGCACTATGGGTGTTATGTGAGCTTGCGATTGTTGCATGTGATTTAGCAGAGGTCATTGGTTCTGCAATTGCCTTAAATTTATTATTCAACATTCCGCTTATTTACGGCGTATGTATTACAGCATTTGATGTTTTACTGATTTTACTTCTTCAAAATAAAGGTTTTCGTTATATTGAATCATTCGTTATTGCTTTAATTGCCACGATCACAGTCTGTTTCGGTGTAGAAATTATCTTATCTAAGCCCGAAATTGGCGGTGTATTAACTGGATTTTTACCAAGCAGTGAGATTGTTTATAATCCTGACATGCTTTATATTGCTTTAGGTATTTTAGGGGCAACAGTGATGCCACATAATCTTTATCTTCATTCTTCTATTGTGCAAACAAGGAATTATGATGATACTTCAGAGGGGAAACGTTCTGCAATTAAATATGCAACGATCGATTCAACAGTTGCATTAATGCTTGCTTTGTTTGTAAATGCGGCAATCCTTATTCTGTCAGCTGCCGTTTTTCATTCATCAGGTCATAAAAATGTTGCTGAAATTCAAGATGCGTATCATTTATTAGATCCTTTAGTTGGTTCAGGTGCTGCTGCTATTTTATTTGGTATTGCATTGCTTGCCTCTGGTCAAAACTCTACATTGACAGGAACACTTGCTGGTCAAATCGTAATGGAAGGGTTCTTAAACATAAGGATAAAGCCATGGCTGCGTCGCCTGATAACAAGAATGATCGCAATTATTCCGGCAGTAATCGTTACATTAATGTATGGGGAAAAAGGGACTGGTGACTTATTAATACTAAGTCAAGTAATCCTATCACTTCAATTATCTTTTGCAGTTGTCCCACTCGTCATGTTTACAAGCGATAAAAAGAAAATGGGTGAATTTGTAAATAAACCATGGATAAAATGGTTAGCATGGTTTGTAACGGCACTTATTGTTGTGTTGAATGCCTACTTATTATGGAGTACTCTTTTCTAAAGCAATTTGAGTGCAAGCGGATTAATTCGAATAGGTTCTTCGTTTCGATGCTTGTAATGAAAGAAGGTAGAGCGGACTTCCGCTTGAGTATCCCACTTTCGATTTGAATTAACGCTATTTATGAGATTTTGTTAGAAAAGAGCGATGAATAATTAGTTAATAAGTAAAGTAATAGGCAACTATACGAAATAAAAACGGGATGACTCTCTTTTATGAAGAAAGTCATCCCGTTTTTATTTATGCGCAAACACTATATTTTCACCTATAAATGTTTAAAAACTAATACTGAGATTAGGAATTAGGCTTGGAATTTAACAATGAGTTCATTTAAATCCATTGATTATGAAGTTTATAGTATAATATATCGTGTTTTATAAATCAGTGGCTGAATAACTTAAAGAAGATTTTTTTATTCTTTTGGAAAGGAAGTGAGTAAAGTTTTGTTTCAAGTAAAGAATGCAGCTTTGATGGAGCCATCTTTTACAAATTACTGGGTTTCACGAATTTTGTCCTCGACATCCTTTCAGATGCTCTCTGTTGCCATCGGATGGCAAATGTATTCGTTAACACATGATGCTTTTAGTCTTGGGTTCGTGGGTCTTGCCCAGTTTATTCCAATGGTGCTTCTAACATTAGTTGTCGGTCATGCCGCAGACCGTTTTGATCGCCGCAAAATAGTTTTTTTATGCCAGATTACGGAGGGGGCGATCGCTGCACTTTTATTATTTGGAAATATTAGCGGCTGGCTTGGACGGGAACAAATTTTACTGGCTGCTGCAGTTATTGGTGCCTGTCGTGCATTTGAAGGTCCCTCATCTTCTGCACTATTACCACAGCTCGTTCCGCAAGCTGTTATCCAGCAGGCAATCGCATGGAGTACTTCAGCTGGACAAGCGGCGCAAATTTTAGGTCCATCCCTTGGGGGAGTGCTCTTTTCCATAGGACCTAATTTCGTTTACGCCATAGCAACGATAGCGCTCCTAATTGCTGGGTTTCTGACGATCTTAATTCGTATGGAGAAAAGTGTCCGCAAGCTGGAACCTGTATCAATGCGTTCGCTCTTATCAGGATTAGTATTTGTCTATCGCCATCCAGTCATTTTAGGAACAATATCGCTTGATCTTTTTGCCGTCTTGCTTGGGGGAGCGACAGCACTTTTACCGATATTTGCTCAAGATATTCTTCATACGGGCCCGTGGGGATTGGGACTTATGAGAACAGCACCGGCAATTGGCGCCTTATTGATGTCCATTATTTTCGCTTATTTTCCGCTTAAAAAAGCTTTTGGACCTACACTTTTTGGTGCACTTGCTGTGTTTGGAATCGCTACAATGGTTTTTGCTCTTTCGACAAATTTGATGATATCATTAATTGCTTTGCTAATGATTGGTGCTTCGGACGTAATTAGTGTTGTGATTAGGTCTTCACTTGTGCAACTGCAAACTCCCGATGAGATGCGTGGCCGAGTGAACGCTGTAAATTCTCTTTTCATTGGAACTTCCAATCAACTTGGCGAGTTTGAATCCGGCATGGTCGCTGGATTGATTGGAACTGTCCCAGCTGCCTTTATCGGCGGTCTTGGAACTATCGTAGTCGCTTGCTTGTGGATGTATTTATTTCCTTCACTTAGGAAAATCCGTTCTCTATCAGAAGGCTAAAATGAATTAAAAAAGCAGTCATCGCGTGTTGGTATACTATAGATTAACTATATAGAGTCATTTCTAGAAAAATCTGGAGGCTGGGAAAAGCATATTAACTAAAGAAAATCCGAATATTGCGCCCCACTCCGCTCCGGAAATATCCTCCGCTTTCTGTAGGAGTCTACGTTCGTCGTCTTTAGTTAACCACTTTTGCGTGTTTTCCTAGCTTCTTAAAGAAAGAGGCATTTCGATGGGAAATATAGTTTGGAAGAAAATCGCCATCCAGGCGGCGACGGTCCTAAGCGCAAGAACATGTTCGTAGTGCAAAAATATTTCGTCGAGGAAGAGCGATTGAATTTTTAAACAGACATTATGTGAAGCGGTTAACATTAAAATAACAATTAGAATCACCGGAACTACAAACTATCAATCCTATTTTAGTAGGAGAATGAAAAGCAGTTGAAATGATTATTAATGAATTTAGTCAATCATTTGAAATTCATCAAGACGAGATTGAGCAAGATGGTCCTATTGAAAGTAAGGAGTATAAGCAAGTCTGAGGAAGATCGTAAGTCTCCTGAAGAAAAGTGAGAGAATTGCTGGGGGACTTGATACTGTCCCCATAAATGTCTGCTTCTTGAAATTTCCATGCAAAAAAATGCCTGAAAGCAGTTCTTTCAGGCTCATTCTAAAATGACAATTTTTTTCTTACTTTTGCGTTGATGTTAGTTCTTTTTTTGGCGGACGGACAGCAATTCTACAGATAAGCGCCACAACGGTAATGATTGCTGTTAGGCAGTATAAAAACATCATAAAGGGATAATGTGAATCAGGGCCTAGCAAAACACTGTGGAAAAACGCACTGATAAATGCTGGAAAGGCTAAAAAGTGTATCGTCTTCCATGTTTTTCGGCCAAGTACTTTCATGTAATCCGATGTCACAATTAATATAATCATCACATAAAGCGCCAAAGTTCCAATTCCAATCAGCAGCGGATGTGTTTTAGAAGCAAATGGGATGATGACTTCCAAAATCGAAAATGATTGATATGTACTAAAGATTAGAATCAACCCATGTGTCATCCCGAATAACATGCCGAACCATCCTGTTGACTGATGTATCAGGTTCATTCTGGCTTTAGTTTTTGCCTTCATAAAATGATAATGTGCGCTCATTCCTGTCATAACAGATACAAATAATAACAAATATGAAGTAATACCGGCAGCACGTGAAACCGTCCAAACGGGCATGAAGTGGTGAACATTATTTAATAATTCATTCAAAGTAAATCAGTCCTTCCGAAGAATAGCAGCGGATTGTCCCGCCAGTTACGATAGAGTGGTCTGTTTTAACACCGATAATTCCTAGATCTGTGCGTTTTCCTGCGATCCATTCCATCCCTTTTTCCCAACCTAAAATAATCATGCATTTCGCATAAACTTCTGCAGTGATCAGATCAGGAGCGATCACGCTTGCTTGAACTAGGTCAGTGTTGGCGCTTTGGCATGTGCGCGGATCGAGAATATGGTGAAACGTTTTCCCGTTATGATCTTTCCAGCTTCTTCTAATGGTACTGCTAGTTGCAATCCCTGCTGGACGATCGAGCTTGAAAGAAAATAATTTTTTTTCCCATGATTCCGGGGTTGAAATAGTAATATTCCACTTTTCTTTTGGCTTTCCCCAGACAATAATATCTCCGCCTGCGGCAATACCGCCATATGCCACTTTTTTCTTTTGCAATTGATTTGCTGCTTGCTGAGCGGTCCATCCTTTTCCAATTCCACCGAGATCAATAAGTGCACCGTGTATTGTAATGAACCTCATCTTGTCATCAATTTCAATCGGCTTTTCTTTAGTACAGGACAACTGATCGCGGTTATATGATGTTGCTTTGCCAGCTGCAATTTTTTCAAAGCTTTGATCGTAGCCAAGCTGACAAATTTCACGGCCGAGATATGGATTAAAAATGCCTTCTGTTTCATGATAGAATCTATCTGCTGTTGTGACTGCTTCATATAGGACATCGCTAGCCAAAAAGGGTGTATTTTCAGTTCTATTCAATTGGGACAATTCACTTTCCGGCAAGAAACGACTAAGCGTTTTTTCCACGTGGTGGAACCATGCTTCAGTCTGTTGGCAATGTTTGCTGCCTAAATAAAAAGTTTCAATGTTTGTATTCATTGCGCGAAAACGATACATCATCATTCTCCTTTCTTTGTTAAGCTGTCCTACGAAGAATGACCGCCTACTTGACTATCCTCGCCACTTTGTCCAAAGTCCTCACTGTCAGGGCTTTCGTTGGATCGATCTTGATAGGCGGAACTATTGTCATCATTGCTACGATTCGAGAAGAACTTTTCGCTGCTGTCGGAAGTTTGGTTTGAGCTTGAAGCATTGTTTGTATTCCCATTAGAAGTACTAGTTGATGCCGTTGCACTTGATTGATCATATTTTTCCGCAAGTCCGATAAAGCCTGTAAAAATTGCCATACTAGAAAGCCCGACAATCCATTTTAACCCCTTATTTTTTGCCATCTATTTCTCACTCCAAAGTTTATTAGTTTGATTTAAAGAGATTATAATGCGGTTTTCTTAAAATAAAATTAACATTATTATGGGAAAGTTAGGGAGAAGACTGCGGCGTAGAATTAAATTTGTAGAATCTAAGAATTTAAGAGTTATAGAAGAAAATGTTTTTTGCATAACTAAGACAATTTATATAGAGATCCTTTATAGAATGACTTTTTGGAATCGTATGAAATAATGATGATGTTTTTTCAATATGTTCCCGGTACTGAATTCCTTTCATTTGTAATACATGAATTGGCTTTAGATACTAGTAAAAAAACTCCTTTAATAAAAAGGAGTAAATAAGAAAGGATACTTTATTCTAGTGTTAAATTGGTTTTTGATTGAATGGTGGATGTTTCACTATTCTTTCTTCGTATGAGAAGTAGTGCTAATGCTGCGATAAAGCCAGGAATAGAAAAGGCAATAAAGCACATCCCAATCGGTGCCTTCATCGATAAAAGTATTCCACCTAAAGTTGGCCCAACCATTCCGCCTAGCCTACCAACTCCGTTTGCTAAGCCAATTCCAGTTGAACGTACATTTTCAGGGTAATATTGAGAAACAAATGCGTTTAATAAACTTTGCGTTCCCATTGTGCATACACCTGCTAATGCTATTAATAAATAGAGAAAGAATACGTTGCTTTTGATGCTGAGAAGGGCAAGGCATATTGCACCAAGAACATATAGACAAGTAATTAATACTTTTGATCCCTTTCGATCAGCTAAAACACCAATTACGATTGTTCCCAGTAGTGCACCTCCATTTAAAAAAAGCGCAAAACCAAGACTAGAGATTAATGGATATCCTGCTGTTTCCATTAATTTAGGGAGCCACGTATTCAAGCCATAGATCATTAACAACCCCATAAAGTATACGATGCAGAAAATAATTGTTGTAAGTGCCAACTTGTTTTGAAACAGTCCAATAAATGGAATTTTTTCAGTTTTTGTTTCAGGCTCCTGAATGGATTCAATCATACGGTTTTTATAATTTGGATCAATTCTTTTTAAAGTACGATGTAATTCATCTATTTTCCCTTTACGAATTAAAAATTGTGGGGATTCTGGTAATGATTTTATGATGAAAGGGATTAAAAGCAAAGGAATAATAGAGAACCAGAGGACAGGCCTCCAACCGGATGATGTAAGAAATATCATACCGACAAGCGGTGCAAGGATGCCCCCGACCTGATTTCCGCACAAGGCTAATGTAATCGCTTTATTTTTGCTCGATTTAGGAATATATTCTGTAAGAAGTGATATTACAGAAGGCAAAGCTCCTCCAAATCCGATTCCGGCTAGGAACCTGCACCAAGAAAACATTGTTTCATTATTAGCGAAGCCCGATATTACTGTGGCAAGGCTGAAAAAGATAATAGAGATGATAATAAGTAATTTACGTCCGAACTTATCAGCTAAAAAGCTGAGAATGATTGAACCAAACATCATTCCAAAAAGACCATAACTGCTTATAATGCCTGCCTGGATCGGAGATAGGCCCCAATCTTTAGATAAGATTGGAACCACAGATCCATAAACAACTAAGTCATATCCTTCAAAAGAAATCGTGAAAAGTCCCCAAAGCAATAAAACAGTATGAAAGCGATTAAATTTGCTTGTGTCTAAAAAATTTTTTACTGAATGGTTTGGCATGTTTCCACTCCCCTTATTGATTTTGACCATGAAATTTCCATTCAAAAAAATGACAGCGTTTACAAAAATATTTTATATAATATTTGGTGTTCCGTAAGTATGAAAGGTAGGAACAGTTTTATTTCCCCATGCTTGCCCCTTGGCACGTTCGGCTTCAGTCCATGTAATTGGTTCCCAATCAGGCGCAGTAATCGAATATCCTCCGTGGCATATTTCAATTCGTGTACCACCAGGTTCGTATACGTACATCGCATAAGTTTGCTGAATGGCATGTTTACTAGGAGGAAATTCAATAAAAACTCCATTTTCTAAAAAGACATCGGCTGCTTGTAATACTGCTTCACGGCTGTCGACATTATAAGTAATATGGTGTAATCTCCCTTTTGCACCTGTACTGTCCAATGTATAGGCAATTTCATAAGCTTTATTCGTTAAATGTAACCAAGCCCCTCCTTGTTTACCGATGTCTAGAATAATCTGTTCACTAAGCTTGCATCCTAATGTTTTGCGCATAAATTGAGAGTTTTGATCTACATCTGAAGCAAATAAGTTAATATGATCGAGCTGCTTTACACAAACTCCTCTTGAAGTACACTTTTGTGGTTGATTTTTTAAAGCAGGGACCAAGTGCGGAGGTGGGTTATATTTTTCTGTCTCATAATAGAGTTCCATAGTATGACCATCTGGATCAGTAAATTGATAACTTTTACCATGGCCGAAGTCTCCATCACTCCATCCAATTCCAAAACCGCTTTCTTCAATTGCAAGAGCACGACGCTCAAGCGTTTTACTACTATAAGTTCGCATTGCCATATGACCTAACCCGGGTTCTTTTGATTCAGTTAATTTTAGACTATAAGATTCATAATCTCGACACGCTCTTAAATACATGGATTGTTTTTTTTGATGGACAACTTCCATTCCCATTACATTTTTAAAAAAATCTACACTTTCTTCAATTTTTGGCGTTAAAAGCTCAATATGTCCTAAATGGGCTACATCTAGTATTGGTTCCTCATAAGAACTCATGAAATTCACTCCCCTTTATAAATACAAAATTGTTAAACAATATTGATTATAAATATAATAAAATTCAATGTCAATAATAGTTTAAAAATTCTAAACAAAAATACGAACTGCTAATAAATGGGGGGAGGATTTTAAATTGACAGTTTTAAAGTTCTTACGTTATATTTTTTTTATAAATATTTCAACAATTATGGTGCTATTTATTTAGAATTCTAAAGAAAATGGGGTTAAGAAAATGAGTACACAAATGGAGGTAGCTTATCAATTCATAAAGCAGAGGATTTTAGACGGTACTTATCAACCTTCGCAAAAGCTCATTGAAAGCGATCTGTCTAATCTAATTAATGCCAGTAGAAACACAATTAAAAAAGCATTATTAAAGCTTCAACAAGAAAATTTAGTTTGTATTGAGACGAATAAAGGTGCAACGGTGAAGTCATTCACTTTAGATGAAATTGTTCAGTTTCTTGAAATTCGTGAAGTGTTGGAGGGGCTTATTGCCAAAACTGCCGCGCCTTATATAAGTGAGGATAAGTTAAGTTTAATGGAAAATATTTTGGAAGAGATGAAAGGGCATTTGGAAAATCATCGTTTCGATGAATATTCAAATTGCAACTTATCTTTTCATAATATTATTTACGAAGCTTCTTCTAATACGCAAGCCGTATCAATGGTTCAAATGATCAAAACACAGCTTCGTCGCTTTCAATTGAAAACTATTTTGGTTCCGGGAAGGCATGAGGAATCATTTAAAGAACATCAAAAAATATTGAATGCGTTAAAACTGAGAGATGAGAAGTGGGTAGAAGATGCCGTGAAATATCATATCTCACAAGTAAGACGCACAATTGCAGAGAATTATTCTTTTCTTATGTAATATCATAATGTATTTAGTTTTGATTCCACTTTTGCAATAATCAGTATAAATATTTTACTTCTTTTCATCTTCTCTCATTAATGAGAGAAGACCTCTAGAAAACGCTTACCTATAAAGATACATCTTAATGAGTAATTTGAATTTTAAATAAAATCGCAGTTGACAGAATAATCGATTTGATATAAAATCCTATTTGTAAACAATATTGTTGAACAATTTTGATTGGCAAATGGTGAATATTAATATGTATGTTCCTTACTTTTCTACGTAACTTAGAGGTTTTACAAAAGGGTGAGTAACTGTTAAGAAACTTCAATGTTCGAATGAAAGTCTAGTGATTTTAACGAAGTGAATGGATACAGATTATTCACCGTTTGATAGTGAACATTAATGAGTTACTACATTCCGACCAAAATCAATTAACATCTAGTAAATTACAAATCTATTAGAAAATCAGTTATGTAAAGACAATGACATGGAGTAGTAGAAAACAATATTATACTTTGATTGAGGCTAGGTATTTATCAAGTATTTGCTCCGGTTTAAAATTCAGATAATTTAGATTAAATATAAAGGTTTTAATTTAATTATAAATGAAACCTATACGAGGAGGAGATTGCATGATTGATAACAAAGAAAACTTATTGGTTGTCAGCGCCCATGCAGCTGATTTTGTTTGGAGAGGCGGAGGTACAATTGCTAAGTATGCGAAGTATGCAAATGTTTCACTCGTTATTTTAAGTTATGGTGCAAGAGGAGAATCTAATGATCTTTGGAAGCAGGATGGGCAAACACTTGAAAATGTAAAGTCAATTCGCCACAGTGAAATTGAAGCAGCGGCAGCGTGTTTAGGAGTAAATAATATTGAATTTTGGGATTTTGAAGATTATCATATGACAATTACTCCGGAAAGGATGGATCGATTAGTTCGGAAAATCAGAGAAGTAAAGCCGCAATCAATATTGAGTCATGGCCCAAGGGACGCTTTTAATCCTGATCATGAAACCGTATCCAAATTCGTATTTGATGCAAGTGTTTTATCAACATCTAATGGTGTAAGAATAGAGGGGTATCCGACGGCAAAACAGGCGAAATTGTTCGGTTTTGAACCACACCAATCAGAAATTAGCGATTTTAAACCAGAAGTGATTATTGATATTACCGAAACCTATGAACAGAAAGTTGCTGCCATGAATTGCTTTAAAGCACAACAACATTTAATTAAATATTATAGTGCAAAAGCTGAATTACGTGGTAACCATGCAAGACGCTGCTCAGGTAACAATGAATATAAATATGCTGAAGCATTTAGTCGCTTCTTCCCTTATGTTGGGGGTGAATTTGTTTGATGGAAAAATATATCGTAAAAAATATTAAAAGACCGGAGCTAAAAATACTAGATGAATATATGGATTTAAGTGTCTCGACAATTTACGAAGCACAAGGCAAGAGCGGTATTATGGATCCACAATTGCAACCGATTATTTCAAATACTAAAATATGCGGACCAGCTGTAACAGCAGTTTGTTATGCAGGGGATAACTTAATGATTCATGCCGCAATTGAAGTATGCAAACCGGGTGATATATTAGTTATTACTACAGTCGGAGAATGTATTGCAGGGATGATAGGTGAATTGATTGTAACCGCTTTACAGAAGCGCGGTGTTCAAGGAGTTATTATTGATTCTGCTATTCGGGATGTAGCTGAAATAAGAGAGATGGGATTTCCAATATGGACTCGAGCCATTCATTCACAAGGCACAACAAAAACGAAGGGCGGCTGGGTGAACGCACCAACAGTTTGCGGTGGTGTAAATGTCTGTCCAGGGGATTTGGTTATGGCTGATGATGATGGTGTAGTCGTTGTACAAAAAGGAGATATTCATGCTTCACTTGAATTATCTAAAAAGAGAATCCTAAAAGAAACGACTACAAAAGAAAAAATATTAAGAGGAGAATTGAGCTTAGATTTCTACAACCTCAGACCGACATTGGCTAATGAACAGGTTGTTTATTATGAAAATGAGGATGAACTTGAAAAAAGCTGTTAAATCATTAAATAAGGCCCATGCTAGCTTACTTATCCAAGCAATTAAAAAATAGTTTTTTGCATCCATTCTTATATGAATTGGTTCTCAGCAGGACTTTTTAAAAAGGAGTGAATGGCTATGGCAAAACGTGAGGTTCTTCATGTAAAAGGATCGAATCATCAAAATCCAATTCCGACAGCTGTGAAGATTGGAAATATGGTTTATACTTCAGCAATTATCGGTTCGGATCCGGAGACAGGTGAAATGCCAGAAAGTGTTCAAGAAGAAGTTGCAAATCTTTTTCATTACATGAGAGAAATTATGGAGCTTGCTGGAGGAACGACCGATGATATTGCACATTTAAGTGTTTTAGTAACAGATCGGGAATATAAAAAAGTTGTCAATGTAGAGTGGATTAAAATGTTTCCAGATGAAAATAATCGTCCGGCCAGACATAGTACCGTTCAAAACTTAAGGGAAGGGCTTAGAGTCCAGATTGAAATGACTGCAGTCTTATCATAATGTAATGCGTGATTGAAGAAATTAGATTACCAAGAAAGGATCTTGTTTTTATGGATACAACAACCATACCAATTATTGGTTTCATTGGATTTGGTGAAGCTGCCTTTCATATTAGTAAGGGGCTAAGACAAGATGGTATTCAAGCGATTCATGCTTTTGACGTGATGGCAGATCATCCTAGTGCAGGAATAAAAATAAAAGAAAGGATGGAAACTGCTGAGGTAAATAAAGACAATTCGTTGGAAGTGCTCATAAAGAATTGCGACGTGATATTTTGTGCAACGAGTGCTAAATATGCACTTGAAATTGCACAAGATGTGGCAAACAGCTTTATGAAGGGAAAAATGTATATAGATTTAAACTCAGCATCACCAAGTATAAAAAAAGAAGTTGCTGCTGTGATAGAAACGGTAGGAGGATTATTCGTTGATGCTGCTGTAATGGCGCCAGTTCCCCCTTATGGTCATAAAGTTCCTATGCTCGTAAGCGGAACTGGTGCTGCTAAATATGAATTATTAATGAAACAATTTGGAATGGATATTACTTTTATTAGTGAAACAGCAGGTATCTCGTCGGCCATGAAAATGTTCAGAAGCATTTTTATGAAAGGGTTTACGTCTTTATTGCTTGAAACATTATCAGCTAGTCATGAAGCAGGAGTGGATAAAGAAATTTTAGCATCGGTTCAAGAAACGCTTTCTGGATCTACAATTGAAGAATTGGCTAACCTATTAATTACACGCACAGCCATTCATGCTGAAAGAAGAGTTACTGAGATGAATGAAGTTGTTGCAACCTTAAATGAGATGAAGCTGGATGCTACGATGGCAAAGGCGGTCAAAACAAAATTACAAAGTATTGCTGACATGAATTTGAAAAATTACTTTCATGGCAATGTTCCTACTCACTATTCCGATGTATTGGTTGCTATTTCAGAGCGATCAACAATAAAATAACTATTCAAGTAGAGACTGGAACAAAACTCAAAAGTAGTTAGCTAAAGACGAATATTGCAAAAATCAGCTTCGAAATATACGTAGACTCCTGCAGGAGGATAGACATTGGTGAGACCCTACAGTGCTGCATGAGCACGAGGGCTCACCAGCTGTCCGCGGAAAGCGAAGTATATTTCCGGAGCAGGATTGGAGCGGAATATTCAGGTTTCCTTTTGTTAGCCATAACCAATATATAGAAAGGTGACTTATTTTTTAGATTAAAAAATAAATAAGATTTTTAATAGCGGAATCATTCATTTTCTATCAGTGTCTACTCTTATTCCAAGAATGCCGATTGACCTCTGTAATCCACAACTGGCCATTTTTCCTTCCTTAATGCGTTCATTAGCTCTGGTCCTACATTTAAGTGCTCTTGTACGAGTTCTTTTGGAGTTAACGCCATCCATTGGTTTAATGACACATCAGCATAATGATCACTTTTAAAGATTTCCAAAAACCATAAGCTTTGATTACCGGTGTTTTGGATATAATGCCCCATGGCAAACGGTACATATCCTACATCTCCGGCCCGATAATTAAACGTACGGGCTGAACCATTTGCTGCAAATACCGTCATACGCCCCGTTCCTGTAAGGTAATATTGCCATTCATCTGCATTAGGATGCCAATGCAGTTCTCTCATTCCGCCAGGTTTGATTTCTACTAACGCCGCTGCAATTGTAGTAGAAATAGGAAAATTAGTAGAATCAACAATGCGTACCGTTCCGCCCGGTGTTACTACCGGTTGTTGTTCATGCAAGCGATATGTGAAGCTTTTTGGTACAGTGCCATAAGCATCTGATACTTCATCATTTTCTAACAAACCGGGTACTTTTGTTTGGAAAATATAGCGCTGTTTTGTTGGAATGTCAGCAAAGGCGCTTTCAGGCACACCAAAATTTGCGGCTAGTACATCCTTCGGTGTATGTGCAAACCAATCTGTAATAGTGAAGGTATCAAATTCAGAAAAGCTTCCGTCATCAAAGACGAGCAGAAATTCGCATCCTTCCTCTAATCCTTGAATTGAGTGAGGAATTCCAGCGGGAAAGAACCATAAATCCCCTGCGCTGACATCAGCGATAAAATTCCTTCCGTCCTGGTCGACTGATGTAATACGTGCGTGCCCTAAAATCATATAGGCCCACTCAGATTGCTTATGCCAATGTAACTCACGTACACCCCCAGGCGTCAGACGCATATTCACTCCTGCAAGAGCAGTTGCAGTAGGAAGCTCTCGAACGGTTATTTCACGTGACCAGCCTCCGTGCTTTAACTGCATATGAGTGTCTGAATAGGAAAATTTTAAATTAGGAACGGCTCCATCGTCAGTAGCAGGTGATATTAACATGTCTGGATTCTCAAGGTCTCTTATTACATCCCGAGGACCGAAATCAGTTGCACCAGCACCATCATTTCTTATCGGCTGCGGTACATTCCTGTTTAAGGATTGCTCGTTCAGTCGTTTTTCCATAAAAATGCTCCTTTCATGATAAGTACAATAGTGAACAAAATTTATTTAACATAACAATCTTTTAGAAAAGAACCTATTATGAAATGAGATAGTCAGTGTATTTATATCTATCTATGAGAATTTATTTAGTACGATATTCATCCATTGTTCATATTCAGTTCATAAAGATCATTTATAATTCCAACAAGATGATCAAAGTTATATAAAAATATGCAGGCGAACGTCTTGAGGTGAGAAGAAGTAAATGAAAAAACTGATTGAATAAAAGGATTTCGCAAAAAGGATTCATGTGAAAATATACAAATGACTGTATATGAAGAAGGAGGAAATGCAATGAATGGTGGACAAAGAAGTGCAAACAAGGGCGAGTGGGCTGTTGAAGCAGAAGGGCTTATTAAAACGTTTGGCAACAATCGTGCAGTTGATGGAGTAAATTTGAATGTTCGTGCAGGTACTATATACGGAGTACTCGGTCCGAATGGGGCAGGAAAGACGACTACGATCAGGATGCTGGCAACATTACTACGACCTGACAATGGTTCGGCGCGCATCTTTGGACATGATGTTGTGAAGGAGTCCCAGGTCGTTCGTCAACTGATCGGGGTAACTGGTCAGTATGCATCTGTAGACGAATCACTTAGTGCGACCGAAAATTTAATTATTTTCTCGCGGCTTTTAGGATTAAGCAGAAAAGAAGCAAAACAGAAGGCTGTTGAATTATTAGAAGAATTTGGATTAACAGAAGCTGCAAAACGTCCTTTGAAAAATTTCTCCGGTGGTATGCGCCGCCGGCTTGATCTTGCAGCAAGTTTGATCGCACAGCCACCATTGATTTTTTTGGATGAACCAACAACAGGGCTCGATCCACGAACACGTAATCAAATGTGGGATACGATCCGCCGATTGGTCAAATCGGGTTCTACTGTACTGCTAACGACGCAGTACTTGCAGGAGGCAGATGAGCTAGCTGATCGGGTCGCAGTGATTGATCGTGGCCGAGTGGTCGCGGAAGGTACCGTAGATGAATTGAAAGCTTCTATTGGCAGTTCATCATTGCAATTAAGAACTAAAAATTTACAGGATATTACGAACGCCCGTCACATAGTTGAAAAGGTACTTAACGTCCAATCAAATGTATCATCTGAAGGTGGGAAAATTACCGCACCGATGGCGGAGGCTGATCGGGTGACTGATTTATTAATTGCCTTGCGTGAAGCAGGAATCAACTTGGCTGAGTTAAGTGTCCAGAAACCAACGCTTGATGAGGTATTCTTGACGATTACTGGTCATAGTGTGGAAGAGCATGCATCAAAAGAGTTTACAGAATCAAAGAAAGTAGGGGAGGTAAGCATATGAATAGTACTTCTATTAAACCAGCTAATGAACGTCAGCTGCGAAATAAAACGAGTTTAAGTCAATCGATACTGAATTCATTAACAATGGCTCATCGAGGTCTATTGAAAATTCGGCGTACACCAGAACAATTATTTGACGTCACGCTCCAGCCAATCATTTTTACGTTAATGTTTACTTATATCTTTGGCGGAGCCATTTCCGGCAATGTGCATAACTATTTACCTGTCATCATTCCTGGTATCCTTGTTCAGACAGTTATTACGACATCAGTTGTGACAGGTGTTCAATTGCGCGAGGATATGGATAAAGGGGTGTTTGACCGATTCAAGTCACTGCCGATTGCACGTATTGCACCATTAGCAGGGGCTCTCTTGGCAGATACTGTTAGGTATACGATTGCGACGGTACTCACTTTTGCTATGGGTTACATTATGGGCTATCGCCCTGACGGTGGTTTAGACCATGTAGTGATTGCCGGCCTTCTTGTTATTGTTTGTTCATGGGCGATGAGTTGGATATTTGCCTTTTTTGGTGTCATTGCACGTACTGCTTCAAGTGTACAGGGGATTTCGATGATAATGCTATTTCCGCTAACATTTCTCTCTAATGCTTTTGTACCAGCAGATACTATGCCTAACTGGCTCCAATGGTTTGTGAAAATTAATCCAATTTCACATCTCGTCACTGCTGTTCGGGATCTTACAAATTCTGGAACCGTCGGCTGGGATCTTAGTATTTCTTTAATAGGCGCAGCAGTTATCGTGATCATTTTTGCCCCAATTACAGTGCGTGCTTATATGCGTCGAACATAAACGCAGAAAATATTTATTGAATGTTTTGAAGAGTTTAAAGGCTGCATTAAAATTTATTTATTGATGAAAAAGAACTGGGAAACTAAATCATAAGGTTTCCCAGTTCTTTTCTGTAAAGATATTTTTATAAAATTCTAGTGTTGCTTCCACTACTTGAAGATTCTGATTGGAGTTCAGCTTCAATTTGAGAGGTCTTTGAAGATTCCCCCATACGCCAATAGGCGATAAGACTTATGGCAATACATGCTGCTACATAGAAGAAAAAGATCGATTCAACCCCGGCGCTCTTTAGCCATAAAGCAATGAATTCCGCAGTCCCGCCAAATATAGCAACAGTTAATGAATAAGGAAAGCCGACACCGAGCGCTCGAATTTCAGTTGGAAATAATTCCGCTTTTACGATTGCATTAATAGAAGTATAACCGGTTACAATCAAAAGGCCGATCATCATTAGTAAAAAGGCAATCACAGGATTTTTTGTCTGCTCCATGAGTAGGAATAGTGGTACTGTCAGTAAAGTACCTAATATACCAAAACCGAGTAATAATGGACGACGACCAATTCGGTCAGAAAGCATTCCTGCCAGTGGCTGAAACACTACAAATATTAATAATGCAATAAAATTAATCCAGCTTACAGCTTCTTTATTAATCCCTACAGTATTGATCATAAATTTTTGCAAGTAGGTCGTATAAGTATAGAATGCAACTGTTCCGCCAAGTGTTAATCCGACTACAGTGAAAACGGCTTTAGGATATTTCATTAAAACTTTTAATGTTCCAGCATTTTTACGAGTTTCTGTACTCATTTCCGAGAACTGCTCTGATTCGTCCATTGTTCTTCGCAACCATAATACTGCCAGTGCACCTATTGCGCCAATGAGGAAAGGAATACGCCACCCCCAGGAAATCATGTCAGTATCACTTAATACTTGCTGAAGAATAATTTGAACGCCAAGTGCTACGAGTTGTCCAGCAACAAGCGTAACGTATTGGAAGCTTGAGTAAAAGCCGCGGCGACCGCTATTGGCCATTTCCGATAAGTAGGTTGCGGAAGTTCCATACTCACCTCCTAAGGATATTCCTTGGACTAAACGAGCGACAACGAGAATAATTGGAGACAGCATACCTATGCTGCTGTAACCCGGAGTACAAGCGATCACTAGGGAACCTCCTGCCATAATAGACACTGAAAGCGTCAATGCTGCCCGCCGCCCGTACCTGTCAGCATAACGTCCCATTAATAGACTTCCTATTGGACGCATCAGAAACCCAATGGCGAAAATTCCTGCTGTATTGAGCAATTGAATCGTTTGGTTTCCCGCTGGAAAAAACTCAGCCGAAAAATAGACAGCAAAAGCAGAATAAACATACCAATCATACCATTCGATAAGATTCCCAAGTGATCCTTTAAAGATATTACTCGTTATCCGTCTTGATATTGCATGGTTATCCGTTTGTTTCATTTTCCCACATCCCCCTTTTAGCACATAAGTGTTGATCACGCTAATTGCATAACGCTCATGTGCGTTGACTGTTCAAACTAACTCCCAGCTTTAAAATGTGCATCGTTTCCCCTATAACGGCACAAATATGCAAACGTATACAATGAAGGTTAAAAGCTACAATACATTCTTTTGTAGTTGTTTACTGAACATTTCATGTAGCAGCGTATATGTATTCCGAAAGCTTTAATTAAATTGGTTTGAAGATTTTGGGAGTCCCTACATAGAAGCTCTCATGCTAGTAGCTAAAAAACTTAGCCAATTGGCTAAGTTTTTGGTAAAGGTTCAGTAAACATTCTTGAAAAGAAGATAAATTTTTTAGTCTTGTTTTTGAACATTTATCTTCAATTAACGGGTGTAAAGTACGTTTCTTATAAATAATTTTAAACAAATGTATATTAATATGTCAATATTTCATTTTTTCTGATATTTGGATAAAAAAATAAAAAATATTTTTGAAAAAATTTTTTTATATCAGGGTTGATTATCTCTTTTTAACAAAGCTTCACAACATGGCACTTAGTAAAACGTTAACAATAATTTATATTACTGACAACGATAGTCCTTTCATAGAATAAGTAAATGTGTAGAAATAACAAGTACAATAAACTTAATAATAATTTGCCATATATCGTCGTCTAAATTTTTTGTTTTTCTTTTATATGTAATTGAAATAAGATCAACGATAGGCTGAATAAAATGATGGGAATAACTATTAAACTTGAACTTAATAGAGTATAGGATGTATCACCATCCATTTTTCCTGTTTTTATTTGTAAGTTTCTATAGAATGTAGCTAATTGAATAACAAAAATCATTATTAAGCCAGTAATGAAGCTAAGGAACGAAAATTTGAAGTACATAGGCAACCTCCTATTTATGCTAAATATATGCATAATAATTAAAGTTAAAAAAGAATTTAATATATTTTTTTACTTAGTAAGAAAAAAGGAGAGGTATGATTTCAAATCATGCAAACATGCCATCTAATTAAATATTTGTCCATTAAGAAGATTTTTTTAAAATGATTTTATCACAGTTATTACCGAATAAAAAATAAAAAATTTAAAAAATCATATAATTCAGGAAGTGTTATGCGCTTTACTCGATATCAGAGATTGTTAGAGTAAGCAGCATAGTCACTTTTTATATAGATATTGATTAAGCGTTGCTAACAAGCATATAATTTTTTGATATTAAATGAGCATTTTGATTCTTTATCCATACTAATTTTTTTAGGTTAGGTCATTGTTCAATTTCTTAGGTTTACAGCTGGTAAGTTGTTTTGAAAAATAGAAGTATACGAGAGTTATCATTGCTTCTTATGCCCAATTGAACCATTAATTGGTTTTCCTTTATCGTTCATTATCTGAACAAGGGGGGGTAACAACTTACTACTTGCAAAAAAAGAACTCAAGCTGCCAGAGTTCTTTAAGTATTCCTATTAATATTCATTTACTTTTCTTCGCTTCCCGCTTGTTTATAGCTCAGGGAGCCAATCAACAGGAACTGCTTGAGCTCGATAAACCATTGGATTTTCAATAGTGTCTTTACCCGCAGAGAAGAAACCCGGATATGAATTTATATATTCCCACACGATCTCACCCGAATTCGTAATCTGAAAGATGCGACCATTCATTCCTTCGTTGATTAAAGTGTTGCCATTGGGTAATCTTTGTGTATTTCCAACGAAAGATGTATGGAATGACCAAACGGGATTTCCAGAATTCTCCGCAGTATATTGCCAAACAATTTCTTTTGTTGTTGGATTTATTTCGAGAATTCTTGAGCCAGCATAGGTACCAAGGGAAACTGGCGGGTACCCTGAACTACCTTGATTGTCTAATAGCAACAAATTTCCTGCTCCAGGAAGCCCCTTAGGGATCAAGTGTGGTTTATGTTGACCACAAGTTTGATCGAGAGGGCGTGGAACTGCTCTGTTTAAAAGGCGATAATAAGGGTTGGCATTAACATTACTGTATGGACCAATCTTCCATACTACATTTCCAGTTTTTTTCTCGATAATCGCAACAAAGTTACCTTTTCTTGAACTAATTATGATATTGTCCGGATGGAATACTTCGTTTCCGTTGTCATACCACTTGTTTGGTCCTAATAGCTGCAGAGTGTTAAGTTCGAGGTATCCCCATGGATCTTGCTCTTTATTGTTCAGTATGTTCCGTAGATAATTCAGCCCTTGCTGTGAAAACCCAAATTCTTCAATATGATCCCCTGCAAGCCAACTCCATACGATATCACCGGCTGGATTGACTTCAAATATACCTTGATCACCGACCTCCACATCACCTAACATAGGGATAACACGGGGCTGAGTAATCATCAGCATAGTGTTGCCATTGGAGAGACGCTGCCAGTCATGATTCTGCCTTGCAGCCCCACCAGGAGCTTGTTCTCCCCATTTCCAGATTAATTGTCCATCCCAATCCACCTCGGCTACTGTTTTATTTCCGAATATTCCGAAAGTACGTTCTTCTAGCATTTCGTATTGTACTAGGATATGCCCACGCTTGCCATTAATTAATGTTGGATTGATAACCTCACCAGGAAGTCCGTGGTATTTCCATTGATGAACTTCCTGCCCATTCATATCTATTAAATGAGTTTTACCATCCTCTGCACTAAAGCATATGAGACAATGGTATGCTTGTTCATGATTTGCATATAATAATCCAGAACGACGTACTCTTGTGGTCAACTGTATTCCTCCTTAAAGATCTTTGATTTTATAGTCAAACATTTTTATTCCAAATCATTAAATAAATCTTTATACAAAAAGAGGCTAGTAGAACTATCATTCAGGTGATAGTTTTACTAGCCTCCAGTCTGTCTGGTCAGCGATGTATAAATATTTTTAAGCAAATCACTTATGATTATGAATATATAATCATTTTATAATAGAATAAAAATTATGTAAATATTTTTATGTGTTTTTTTAGAACGTGTTAAATCACGAGGAAGAGGCTCAGTTCTATACATATGACTATTTAAGATTAACCATGATGAATCGTTTTTATAAATATAGCAATCAAGTATAGAAATTTTTAGCTATAATGCTAGAAATTTTTTGAGTATTTACAAAAATATCCATTTGTATTAAATTAGAGGTAAGAACAGTTGATAAAATCAAAGATTACAAGGAGAAAAGTTATGCTCCCTACAACGCATAAAGATAATGATAAAATTACTGAATTTTGTGCAGAGGTTTTAGAGCTAGAAAATACAAAACTCCCTAGTGAATATTATTATTCTAGTCTTCCCCTTTGTGTTATTGATTCGGTATTTTCCATAGGAGTTCGGTATGAAAGTGTTAAAAATACAGTAAGTAGGTTTTGTAGCTATTTTAATCTTAATCAAGGACGCCGTGGAACTGAAATTCTAGACATAAGTGAGCAATTTTCAATTGAAGAATATCTAAGTTCTTTTGAAAGTTTAGGTTTAGAAATATTTGTGAATGATGTTTTAAAAAATAAACAAAGAACCTCTCCAACAAATGGGATATTAAAAGCTGAGGCAGTTTATTTGTTTTGCAAAATATTAAATAAGTATGGAGTGAATTATTTACAGGATGTAAAAAAAATATACGGTAATGAAGAATTTGAAAATGAAATTAGAACTATACCTGGTCAAAAAAGTGGCATTTCACTTGTTTACTTTTATATGCTAGCTGGGGACGACCAATGGATAAAACCTGACAGAATGATTACACGATTTTTAGAAAAAGTACTTCAAAGAAAAGTCAAGTTAGAAGAAGCTCAAAGTTTGTTAGATGAAACTACTAAACTACTAAAAAAATATTATCCAAACATTACCCCTCGTTTACTCGATTATCAGATATGGAATTTCGAAAGAAGTAGTAATTAACAATCTACTAACGATAAAGCTTCTTAATGATAAGAGCCGTTGTATTCTGAAAAGCATCAATAGATATGTTATGAATATAAGGATCAAGAAAGTAGCTTATGAAATGATTGAGAACACAAGAATACAAATTATTGTACGTTATTGTATTAAAAAATTTTTCCTGAGTAATTGGCCAATTCGACAGGAGTATAACAGTATTAGCCCCACCTTCGCTAAATACCATGATAGCCACACGTGCTATCCTCACTGATTAATAGGATAACGTAGTATTGTTAAATTTCTATTAAAGAGGCTTTAAAAAACAAACATATTTTTATTTCTATATTTTACATGTTGAGGTGGAACTTGGTAAGTAATCCTAAAGAGAAGAGATAGATATACTTGAATATCCTATATCTAAATGAAGCATAGCTTGCATGGCAGGATATGACTATTGATAGCAGTAGAACTTAGAGAGAAAATATCATCTTCCGAACATGAACATCGATATCCCATCTAATGTAATAAACATGAAACAATAGAGAATATCATTTTTGAAGTGTTAATTTATTTTCTGTTAGAGGTTTACGAATCAGAAGAAATACGATAACTTCCAGATTTTAAAAGAAGAACATTCATTTGCATTGAACGAGTATAAAAAAATAGATACAAAGCCATCATTCCCTAATAGAATAATGACTTTGCTAATTGTTACCAGCTACATTAATTGTTCATAGCTACACTTACAGGAGTGACAAATACAATTCCATCGACGACAATGCTTTTCAAAATGGGGATAAGATTTTCAAGCACTTCGCCTGTACCGATAGACTCTATCATTACAGGAGTATGCTCGCTAAATGAAAACAGAGATTGCTTATGAATGACATGATCCTCTCCAAATCCTTCTATCCCTTCTATTTTTCTGTCAGGCTTTACCTATTTTCGCTTCAATATGTGTACTTGCAAGTTTATTAGCATTGACGCCTTTATTAAAAACGATTTCTTTTGTTTTTTATCCAATTTTGCATTTGTTAAATATTCCCACAGAAGCGTCTTTAGGTATCGTCTTTGCCATGATACGTAAAGATGGGATGCTGCTTTTTAATCAAGGAAGTGGGCAGTTTCTGCATCAATTAAGTAGCTTCCAGCTATTCACTTTAGTATTTTTAGCATCAACGTTTTCAAGTTGCATGGTTACGATAACAGCTATAATTAGGCAAATGGGCTGCTGGAAAACAGCTCTTTCAATTGTTGTAAAACAAATGATTACTTCTATTTTATGTATTTGCTTATTTGCAGTACTTATATGTATTGGACTATAACATTTACTATCGATTGTAATGAATTTCAAATACAAGTTATGTAATGAGTAGTCTATTTAAAGATTAGAAAATTATTCGGCCTTGTGTCCCCCATTATAAAAATCAACTACCATATTGATGAAGAAGTACATAGGAAAACATCTGAAATGTTAGCTAATTTTATTTGTGGGGAATAGCAAACATGTATTGAGTGGATCTTGAAAATGTATATTAAAGTAAAAAGGGCAAAACCCTTAATAAATAAAGGTTTTGCCCTTTTTTTAATGGGATGGAGCATAGGGGACTCGAACCTCTGACCTCGACGCTGCCAGAATTTGTGGCTCACCGCTTTTTTGTAGATCGAGTACGGATGTTAAGTAACACCAACAATAGTGAATCAATATGTTGAAACTAATGATTAATTTCATACATGTAAAAGAGGACAATCTCAAAGCCATATAGTGGGAGATTGTCCCTCATACTAAATGCAGTCATCGCAACGGTTGACTATTGATATAGCAATCCCCATAATGATGTACTTTACCCTAACTGGCGTTTAAATGCTTTACTGGCGAAGAAGTAAGCAATGATCATGATGCCGACACACCAGGTAAGTGCGATCCAGATACCGTTGCCAACAGCTCCTCCATACAAGAGGGCACGAATCGTATTTACGATGGAAGTCACGGGCTGATTCTCGGCGAACGCACGGATAATTTTAGGCATGGTTTTGGTGGGGACAAAGGCCGAACTAATAAACGGCAGGAAAATTAGCGGATATGAGTAGGCTGTCGCCCCTTCCATAGACCTTGCAGTTAATCCGGGAATGACCGCCAGCCATGTCAGCGCTAGTGTAAACAGCCCGAGTATCCCAGCTACTGCGAGCCAATGCAGGATATCGGCGTTGGAACGGAAGCCCATCAAGAGCGCAATGAGAATTACTACGATGACAGTAAGCGCATTAGAAACAAGGGAGGTCAACACATGAGCCCACAATATCGACGAGCGCCTGATGGGCATGGTAATGAAACGCGCCATCAGTCCGCTTTTTACATCATTAAACAGCCGCATGGAAGTGTAAGAGACACCGGATGCGATAGCCATCAGCAAGATTCCGGGCAATAAATAATTGACGTAGTTATCCGTTCCTGCCTTTATGGCGCCGCCCAATACGTAGACAAACAGCAGCATCATCGCAATCGGTGTAATCGCTACCGTGATAATTGTATCCGGACTGCGCATGATGTTGCGCATTAAACGTCCTAGTAATACTCCTGTTCTGCTTTTCATTTTACATCTCCTCCTTTTTGCCGATGATCGCGAGAAAAATTTCCTCCAATGTCGGCTGCTTCTCAATGTATTCTACTTTCGCTGGCGGGAACATTTTTTTGAGTTCAGCAAGAGTGCCGGTCGTGATGATTTTCCCGTCATTTAGAATGGCGATACGATCCGCCAGTTGTTCAGCTTCCTCCAGGTACTGAGTTGTCAGCAAGATGGTTGTGCCGCCTCCGGCAAGCTTCTTGACGGTATCCCAGACTTCAATCCGTGCTTTCGGGTCAAGCCCTGTCGTCGGTTCGTCGAGAAAAATGACTTCTGGCGTCCCGATCAGGCTCATGGCGATATCAATCCGGCGCTTCATCCCACCGGAATAGGTATCTACCCGGCGGTTGGCCGCATCAGTCAGGCTGAACCTTACCAGCAGATGGTCAGCGACTTGAGCGGGATTGGAAACTCCGCGCAGCTTAGCGATCATCATTAGATTTTCCCTACCTGTGAGCATGCTGTCTAAAGCTGCGAACTGCCCTGTCAGGCTGATGCTCTGGCGAACATGATCCGGTTGACGCTGGACGTCAAAGCCGCAAATAGCAGCTTCGCCGCCATCGGGCTTCATCAGCGTCGAAAGGATATTGACCGTCGTCGTCTTTCCCGCTCCATTTGAGCCCAGCAGTGCGAAAATTTCGCCACGCTGTACCTCAAACCCCACCCCCTTTAGGACTTCCTTGCCTTTAAAGGATTTTTTTACCCCTTTTACAGAAATCGCCACATTGCTCATATTTTTTCCTCCTTATAAAAGTCCAGCAAGGCACTAGATTACCTTTACTCCTCTACTTAGTCATACTGATAATCTGTAATACTTACTACTGGATTGAAAATATAACTGAATAGTGAAGGTGGCAATTTACATTTGTAACCAGCTATTCAGTCGGTTTTATCTATTGAAATTACTTTTAAAGTGCAATATTTAGGGAAAAGTTCGATAGTATTTTGCCGTCAAGTACTAGGCTGCTTCTATTTTTTCATCGCCTTATCGACTTTTTGATTGACTGATTCTTGATAGAGATCAGCGTAAGTCTTAGAATCTTCAATCAGCGCATCGCAGAAAGCAGCAACATCTGTTCCTGTAACTTCAAGCACACCTTTCCCGGCAGTTACGCCTTCTTCAAAGAAACTGAGAATTTCCGAGAGCAGTCCGATACCTTTGTTTAACTCAACAGGACCGACTTTGAAGAGATATTTTTGGATCTCTTTATAGACAATTTGGTAATCTTGTGGAAGCGTTTTGACACGCGCAACATGGGCTCTCCATACTTTTTTGCCTTCGATGATTTCTTTGATACTCATTTCAGTCCTCCTAATTTTCTTGCTACGTTCTTGTTGAGTTGTTCACGCCATTTATCTCGATAAGTTTTTGCGCCTTCGTCACCAGCAAGCGCTGCGCAGAAGCCTTTGATATCATCCCCTAGTACTTCTTCGATGCTCTGGCCGTCTGCTGATGTAACTTCAAGCAGTTCAAGAGCACTGTCAAGAATCGGCATCAGATTACGACCAGTGAAATCTCCGTGAATCCAAAGATTACTTTTAATTTCTTTCCAAGCGGTTTGATATTCAGCTGGCAAGACTTTTGCTCGTGCTTCAAAACCTTTTATTTCTTTAGTCATATCGCTGCCGGTTATTTTTTCTAAAAAGCTCATTGTAGTCTCCTTTCAGATGCTGTTCAGCAAAGTTCTATTATTGAATCGAATCGTTAAGTTTTTGACGCTGCTTATCAACCCACGATTTTCCATCAATGGCAAGATCATCACAGAAGGCTGCTACGTCGTTGCCAGTAACTTCTTTAACACGCTTGCCATCGGCTGCGGCTTCTTCAAGAAGATCGATGATGTGATTAAAGACGAATTTCGTCTCTTGCCAATCCATCATGCCGCCAGTGTTCCAGAGATATTTTTGCATCGCTTTGTAGGCGTTATAGTAGTCTTCAGGTAAGGCTTTTGCACGGTTTTCCATTTCGCGCCATACTTTCTTTTCGCTAAAATCTCCAAAGATTTTTTCTAAAAAACTCATCATAATACATCTCCTTTTGATTTTATTTTTTTGAGCTCGTTAATTTTACTTGAGACGAAATCCCATTTTTTCCAAAACATTTCAAGCTGTTTTTGACCCGCTGCGTTAAGGGTGTAAAATTTTCTCGGCGGTCCCATATTGGATGGCTTTTTCTCAGTGTCCACCAGATTGTTTTTCTCAAGCCGCATGGTGATCGTATAAACTGTGCCTTCAACTACTTCAGTGAAGCCAAGTTTTCGCAGCTGTTGCGTGATTTCATAGCCGTAAGTTTCACCACGGCTGATGATTTCAAGGACACACCCCTCAAGCACCCCTTTTAGCATTTCTGTGATATTTTCCAATTTATTACCTCCATTTATATTTTGTTTTTATTTGTTTTATACTCTGTAACAGAGGTATTTTGTGTTACCGATATTCAGTGTTACTAACTACTAGTATATAGTATTACAGAATAGCCCCATTTGTCAATCAAATTTTCTTCAAAAAAGCCCGTTTTTATGCTTCAAAGGTGTTTTGATTCAATTTGGCAGTTCAGATTTTAATCTGATTTATTGAAAATTGATCACTTTAACTGCGTCTATAATGTTTCATATAGGACAGAGTAAATGGTTAGGTAATCTTCATAACATAAAAAAGGCCCAATTCGAATGGACCTTTATAAATTTGATTAAGGAACCCTTACTAAGTTATTTGTAGAAGATCACTCTCGTACAGATATTCCATCAATATCCCATCTTCATCAATAAATAAGAAATTGTAATAACTCTAGTTCCCTGCTAATAAACGTTCAGGTTAGCACAAAAAGTCGAAAAAAGGAGGGGACAGTATGAACTGCATCCTCTACTCAATAAATTATATTGTGCAGATTTTGTGCAAGTTGTTTTGACAATGTGCACGTTTTGAGGATCAATTGATTTTAAAATAAAAAAGGTCAAAACCCTTAATAAATAAGGGGTTTGACCTTTTTTAAATGGGATGGAGCATAGGGGGCTCGAACCCCTGACCTCGACGCTGCCAGCGTAGCGCTCTCCCAGCTGAGCTAATGCCCCGTTTATAGAATCATTTCTATTATTAGTATATAAAAAATAATAGAGAGTGCAAGCCTTTTTGCCATTTTTTATTCTATAAACAGGGGAGGTAGGGGTGGGGATTAAAACACCTTTGTAGTCCAGTTTTCACAGTTCCAAACATCTGTTACGACATCTTGATAAAATTCTGGTTCGTGGCAAATGATAAGGACGCTTCCTTTGTATTGTTTTAAAGCCCGTTTGAGTTCATCTTTGGCATCGACATCGAGATGGTTTGTCGGTTCATCAAGCACAAGCACATTTGTTTCTTTGTTAATTAGTTTGCAAAGACGTACTTTTGCCTTTTCGCCACCGCTGAGTACTTCTACTTTACTTTCAATATGTTTCGTCGTTAAGCCACATTTGGCAAGTGCTGCGCGAACTTCGTATTGGGTATAGGATGGGAACTCATTCCATACATCTTCAATGCAAGTCCGGTAGTTTGCTTGTTTGATCTCTTGCTCAAAATAGCCAGTTAATAAATAGTCTCCGCGTTCTACTGAACCTGATATTGGTTGGATTTCTCCTAAAATACTTTTTAATAAAGTCGTTTTACCAATACCGTTTGCTCCGACTAAGGCAATTTTTTGACCGCGTTCCATTCGTAAGCTTAATGGTTTAGACAGCGGTTCATCATAACCAATAACTAAATCCTTTGTTTCAAAGATCACTTTTCCGGACGTTCTGCCTTCTTTAAAATTGAACTCCGGCTTTGGTCTTTCTTGGGCAAGTTCAATCATTTCCATTTTATCGAGTTTCTTTTGGCGGGACATTGCCATATTTCTAGTAGAAACTCTTGCTTTATTGCGCGCTACGAAATCTTTCAGCTCGGAAATCTCTTGTTGCTGTTTTTTATAGGCAGCTTCCAGTTGCTGTTTTTTCATTTCATATACTTTCATGAAATCATCGTAGTCACCGACATAGCGGGTTAATTGTTGATTTTCCATATGATAAATTAGATTGATTACGCTATTTAGAAATGGGATATCATGAGAGATTAAAATAAAGGCATTCTCATATTCCTGTAAATAGCGTTTAAGCCATTCGATATGTTGCTCATCTAAATAGTTTGTCGGTTCATCTAAAAGGAGAATGTCTGGTTTTTCAAGCAGCAGTTTTGCTAATAGTACTTTTGTTCTTTGACCACCGCTTAAGTCATGGACATCCCGCTCAAGTCCAATATCATCAAGTCCAAGACCGCGGGCAATTTCTTCTACCTTTGCATCAATAATATAGAAGTCATTATTTGTTAAAATATCTTGTATCGTTCCAACTTCTTCGAGCATACTTTCTAATTCTTCAGGAGTTGCTGAGCCCATTTGCTCATATAATCCGTTCATTTCTGTTTCTAGATCGAATAAATATTGAAAGGCACCTTTTAAGACATCACGCATGCTCATTCCCTTTTGTAATTGGGCATGCTGATCTAAATAACCGACTCTTACTTTTTTTGCCCACTCGACTTTTCCTTCATCTGGCTGCAGCTTTCCTGTAATAATATTCATAAATGTTGACTTTCCTTCGCCATTGGCACCGATGAGGCCGATATGTTCACCCTTTAACAGGCGAAAGGAGACATCATTAAAGATCGCACGGTCGCCAAATCCATGACTTAAGTTTTTAACAGATAAAATACTCATATATATATACACCTTTTTCAGTAAATTTCTTTTCACACATATCAAGATTATATCGAAGAGAAGGGGATAAATAAAAGAAATTTTTAAAAGAAAAAATTAGAAATAATAGTGAGAAGATATAAATAAGGACTGTGAGTAGCTTCACAGTCCTTATTTCGATTATTGCTTCCAATGTTTGTCCATTGCTTCGTCTAAATACACCCAGCCTTTCCAGCCGATATGCATTGTGTCTTTTAAGAAATATGGATCGTATTCATGATTAGAGAAATCAGCAACCGGGAATCCCGCTTGTTCAACTTGTGCTTTAATTTTTCTATAATAGGTTTGCCGATTTGCTTCTGATAATCCTGTATAATCATACCATTTTCCGTTAACAGGAAGAATGACAAACAGTGGTTTTGCATTTTTTTCTTTTAACAAATCTAAGACCATTTGGAAGTCTTCGTATTCAATAGAATTTGTATAGGATGTATTAGTATTAGAGCCCTTTAACTGTTTGACGCGAAAAGCAATTTTCTTTTTATAATAACCATTTTCTACATTAAATGGATTATTTGTTGATCGTTTTTTGCCGTATTGATCGGCAAGTGTTTTTAAGCTAGTCCATGATTTGTTTTTAATAAGTTGCGTATTTTCCTGCCGATTTCTTTTAAAATGACCTGCAAGTGTAAAGTACAAATCTTTCTTAACCAATAGCTGCTTAGTCATATACGCGATTGGTTTCACAACAGCAGCTTTAAAGTGAGCGGATGATGAATCACTGATCTCACCTTTGAATAAAGTTGTCAAAATCGGATCCCTTGTAACAACATCAAAATGTAGCAGTCTTTTGATCGCTTGTTTTTTTAGTGCTGGATCAAGCCCCCGATTAAACGCCAAATCATAGGCTTGCAGCATTGAGTAGTTCGGATCAAAATGAAAATCATCTATACCGTTTTTATGAAACCATTGTGGCGATATAATAAATACTAACTTTTTTCCTTTTAATTGATTTGCATGTGCTGCAAAATTCATAAATTGAATAATGGATTGACAACCGCCACGCCCATATAGGAAGGGAGTAAATCCATCTGAATTTGCTGCAAAGTAATTAGAAGGATGGAAGGGATCAAAATGAGCCAACTCTGAAGACCCATAAATAGGAAAGTATTTTTTGCTTTCAAGCATCTTACTTTGAATATATTCCCCTTGAAACATGAGCGGGTTTAATTCTGTTGCAGCACTTTCCACGTTTTGATCCGTAATAAAATGTTCAATCCAACGATTTGGAAAGAATAAAAATACGAGAAATAGTGCAAAGGCAATGATGATTGGTGCAAATGCATATTTTTTCATTCCTGTTCAGCTAACTTCCTTGCAATTTGATTTGGTGTATTCCATTCTTCCCGTGTAAATTCTGTAATAGGAATACTAATACCGAAGCGACCTTCGATTTCTACTAATAGGGTAATGATGCCGAATGAATCTAATAGGTTATGTTCGAATAAATCAATATCTGGTTCATTTACAACGACGTCATCTTGACATACTTCAGCGAGCATATTGAATACCTCTTGTTTTTCCATTTTATTTAATCTCCTTTATTTAAATAATTGTCCTGAAAAAATATAAAAACCGAAACAAATAATGTTGAACGTAATGAAAACTGAAAGGACGTGAGTTAATTTATTTTTTGGCCAAAATTTATGTTTTCGATTCCATCTATCAAAATAGTCAAAGCCGATCATCAGACATGCATGATACAGCCCATATACAATATATTGGAGGGCAATACCGTGCCATAATCCCATAATTAGGAATAACAATAGATACCCTAGGTTAGATACGGTATAACGATTTTTAATCCACTTTTTCTTTGTCATCCAGAAAACAAAGCGCATGTATACATAGTCTCTAAACCAATAGGAGAGCGATAAATGCCAACGATTCCAGAAATCTTTAATATTTCTGCTTAAAAATGGCAAGTTAAAATTTTCAGGTGTTTTAATGCCCATTATATAACTGACCCCAATCGCGAATGCACTGTATCCTGCAAAATCAAAGAAAAGGTACATGCTATAGGCGTACATATATAAAAGATCGGCGATAAAAGGTTTTATATAGACAAAAGGATTAGTAGGCAAATAGACTAAAAGATCGTGATGGATCAAATATGCAATAATAAACTTATATAAAAAGCCTTGAAAAATTTTATTAATTCCTTCATATAGGAATGTCCGATATTCTTCTTTTGATGGCGTTACAGCGTCATCTTTTTTAAATCGGCGCCAACGATCGATTGGGCCTGATGAAATCGTTGGAAAGAATAATAAAAAGTAGAGAAAATCTATTGTCGATATATCATGTTTTATTAGTCCGTCTCTGATTTCCATCACCATTTGTACTGCTTTAAAAGTGAGGTAGGAAATCCCTAAAAATCCAAATAAATCATGTAAACCTAAAATTGGAAAAATCTTTACACAAACTAAAGGTAAAATTGATGCAATGACACAAAGACAAAATAGAAAAGTACTATTTTGCTGTTGCCGGTAGAAAACATAACCTTTGATAAGCAAAAGCTGCCATATTGTAAATAAGATAAGAGAAACGATGCCAACGAGATTGTTTGCAAACATAATGATTAGCATGACGAGCGTAATCACCATATTATAAGATCTTGCTCGTTTTCCATTCAAACCGATAATGATCGTTGGAAGCAGTAGTACAGCAATGATGAAGAAAAATAGAAAAGTATCATATGGAATCATCGCAATCCCTCTATTGATAAGGCTTTACGATCTATTTTTCCGTTGGCTGTTATCGGCAATTGTTGATAATACGAGAATTTCCTAGGAATCATATAAGATGGCAGCACTTGCATTAAGTCTTTTTTTATTGCACTTGTAAGTTGATATTCCTTTTCGAAGGAATGTTTTGCTGGAACGATCACAGCATTTAAATAATGAATTTCCCCATTATGTTTTACTGGAACGACAACGCAAGCTTTAATATACGGTGACTTGCTTAAATGATGTTCGATTTCTTCTAGTTCCATGCGATAGCCATGAACTTTTACTTGGAAATCTAAGCGTCCTTGATAATAAAGGTAGCCATCTTTTCGAAAGCCAACATCTCCAGTCCGATAGGCTCTCACTCCATCTTTTATAAAAAAGGCCTTTTTTGTTAACGTTTGTTCTCCTAAATATCCTTTGCTAACACTTGGACCAACAATGGTGATTTCGCCCTTTTCTCCATCAGGAAGGGGATGTCCATTTTTATCAGCAATGAAAATGTTTGCATTTTGTTTGCAAGCACCAATTGGTAACATGCCTTCGTTGTTATACATATCCTTTGTAATTTCTACCATCGTGACTGCTACCGTTGCTTCAGTAGGACCATATAAATTAACGATTTTCGCCTTTGGAAACCGTTCATGAAGATGCCTTGCGGTTTCCGGCGTAAGTACTTCTCCGCAAAAAAGAAATACCTCTAATGCTGGCAACAGTTTATTTGTGAATGTCGGTTCCATTAAGCACATCTGTGCAAATGATGGTGTTGAAGTCCATACTTGAATGCCAGAATGCTGTAATTCTTTAAATAAATTTGTTGGCTTTGCAATGAGATCTTTTGAAATTGGAAAAATTCTTCCACCTGTATAAAGAGCAGGATAAAGATCCATTACAGATAAATCAAAGGAAAAAGGTGCTTGATTCATAAAAATCATCTGCTGCCGCAGAGGGAGATCTGCTAAAATCCAGTCGATAAAGCTTTGTAAATTATTTGCCGTAATTTGGACACCCTTTGGTTTTCCTGTACTTCCAGACGTGTATAAAATATAAAAACAATCTTCATTACTTACCCAAAGGGTTTCTGGAACTTGCCCAATAGATTCATTTATAATTTGCTGTAACTCTTCATTGCGTATAAAGGTTATTGGATATTGGCTAAATCCTTGCTCATCCAACTGTTCAATGGCAAGCACATATTCGGCGTTTGAACTGTCTATAATACTCTTAATTCGGTCAAGCGGAATCGAAGAATCTACCGGAATATAAGGATGTCCAGCAAGGACGCTTCCGAGAAACGAAATAATCATGTCACTCTCCATATGACCGTAAACAATAATAGGAGACTTTGATTGTTTGCAATTCTTAATAAGATAAGAAGCCAATTGATTTGCGCTTTGCCATAGAGCCGCGTATGTCAATGTACGGCTGCGGTCACGATAGGCAATTCTCTCTGGATGATCTAATGCAATTTGGCGAATATTTGTTAGTAGCCTCATATATCTCCTCCCAATCTTTAAAACTCAGAATATATAAATGGTCCTACACGCATATCATGAAATCCATATACAAGAACCAGTAATATGAGAATGAGCAAATAGTATAACGTGCGTATGCTATATTTGAAAAACGGATGCTGAAAGCCTTTTTTACTTTGTTCCATAAGCATAATCCTTTCCAACAACATATTTCTTTTATGGCAATGCTTCCTACGGCAAACGATCTACAATAAATAGACTGTCGTTTTTTATAAAAAGTTTAAAAAAAATATCTTTTTTTATTAATTTTTTTAAAGATGTTAGTAGGGGAGACGGTATGAATAGCAGAAAAAGGTTCCAGCCTACAATGCATATCCATGCATGGAGGCTGGAACCTTATTTTTCCTGTAATCTTTTTAACATGAGTTTCACAAATTTCTCGCAACGTTCTAAATCTTGTGTCTGGGGAGTCAGCTCAACTTTTAATGTGACAGCTAAATTTGTATGTACGAATAACATATCTCTAAATTCATCGACTGCACCGCAAAAATTTGGATAAAAGCGGTCTCCTGTTCCGACTACACCTGTTATAAGATGCTTTACGTTTTGCTGTTCAAATGCATGGTAGAGCGGAGTCATTTCCTTAGGAATGTCCCCGCTTCCCCAAGTATAAGTGCCGACAATCATTGCATCATAATCATCCAAGCGCGTGAGCGGGAAGGAATTAATATGATAGAGCTGCACTTGTTGTTGATGATGCTCTCGAAAAAGATTGCAGAGTATATCCATGAGTTCTTTTGTGTTGCCTGTTTTAGAAGTATACACTAAGGCAATATTCATATTCAGCACTCCTACAATTCGTCAAAACCGTTAGATTGCGTTACCTTTGTATAAGTTCTTGATTTTTGTTCAAAGAAATCAGATTTTGTATTATTAATCATTTCATCACTAAAGACGTGAATCCAAGGCATTGGATTTTCTTTATCTTCATATAAATTATCTAAACCTAGCTGACGTAATCGTTTATTTGCCAAATATTCAAGGTAGCCATCGAATTCATGTAAATCAATACCTTCAATTCCATCTAAAATAAAATGTGCCCATTCTTGTTCACGTTTGACTGCTTGATCAATCGTATCATAAGCATATCGAATATTTTCTTCAGAATTTAAGGCTTGGTTTTCTGTTAATAGAATGCGAATAAACTGTGAAATAAAATAAGCATGCTGCATTTCATCACGTTGAATATAGCTGATCATCGTGCTCGTTTTTAACATTTTTTGTCTACGTGCTAAATTATAGAAGAAAGCAAACCCTGCATAGAAATATATTCCTTCCAGCGTAATAGAGTGAACAGCTAGCTTAAATAAACGGTCTGCAGTTGGATCATTTCTAAATTCTTCGTAAGCATCTAAAATTGGCTTAATCCGTTTTAAAGCAATTTGATCTTCTTTTGCTTCATTAAAACGAGCATTTTGTTCACTTAATGGAACGAGTGAACTCAAAATATATGAGTAAGATTCATTATGAACCGCTTCTTGCTGCGAGATAACAGCAAAAATCGCTTTAAAACTTGGATCGGTTACATAGTCCATCACTTGACTCATCGTTGGCGTTTGCAGGCTATCAAGTGAGGCAAGCTGTGTATTAATCCTTAGAAATACATCTTTTTCTTTAGGACTTAGTGAATCCCATTGTTTGATGTCATCTTGCATATTGATTTCTTGAGCCTTCCAAAAGTTACCGAGCAAAGTATGATAAAAATCATACATTTGCGGGTAAGCAATATCATTCCAGTTAAGCAAGCCTGATGCTTGACCATTGATAATTCCCGTTGATTTATTAGGAAATTCAGGGTTTAATAATTTTATTTTTGTTAATCGTTCCATGACGAATGCCTCCTGTCGACAATATCGCTTAGCTATGGCAAGCTTCACATTCTTCGATTTCAGTTTGAGAAGTACTTCTTACATAGTAAGTTGTTTTCAGTTTTTGTTTCCATGCTTCCATGTGCAAGTTTAGAAGTTCTTTTGCTTTAATATCATGACGTACATATAAGTTAAAGCTGATTGCCTGGTCAATATGGCGTTGACGCGCAGCGTTTTGTTTAATGCTCCATACTTGGTCTAATTCATGTCTAGCTTTACGGTAGTAATTATACGTAACATGATCAAGATCAGGGGCAGTTACTTTGAATTTAAAGTTTTTCTTTTCTTCAGCGTATTCGACAGAGTATATTGGATCAATTCCATCTGTTGAACCACCGATTTTAGCTGTTGATGAGTTTGGCGCAATAGCCATGAGCCAACCGTTGCGAAGCCCATTCTTTGCTATTTCATTTTTTAGCTCGTTCCAGCGTTCAGATGTATACTGTTTACGTTCAAAGTATTTACCTGTCTCCCATTCAGATCCTTTAAATTGACTATATGCACCTTTTTCCTGCGCCAGTTCCATTGATGCGCGAATAGTGTAGTAAGCAATATCTTCATACAATTCATCTGCAAATTGTACAGCATCATCAGACTCCCAATGGAGTTTTTTCAAAGCAAGTAAATGATGCCATCCGAATGTTCCTAATCCAATTGCTCTGAATTTTTTATTTGTTGCTTGTGCTTGACCAACAGGAATTGTATTAATATCAATAACATTATCTAACATTCTTACTTGTATCTTAATAAGTCGTTCTAATACATTAGCAGTAATCGTTCTTGCTAAGTTAATAGAAGAAAGATTGCAGACAACAAAATCTCCTGGTTTACGAACAATGACAAGATTTCCATCTTCATCTTGATATTCTCGTTGAATTGTTGTAGCAGACATGTTTTGCGCAATTTCGGTACATAAGTTACTGCAATAGATGGAGGTGTAACCTTCGCCACGTAAATGTTTGTTCGGATTTTGTCGATTTACTTCATCACGATAGAACATATATGGAGTACCTGTTTCTAACTGAGCCACCATGATACGTGCCATAATATCCATTGCGCGATATGTTTTTCTTGGTAGAAGAGGGTGATTGACTGCTTCTTCATATTTCTCGGTGAAATATTTTCTATCTGTTTCGTCATAGAAGTCTTCAAGCCCTAAAGCATTGCCGTTTTCATCTTTCCAGCCCATTATTTGTTTGACTTGATGCGGGCAGAACGTATGCCATTCACCGATGCTTCTACCATTTTCATCTACTTCTTGAAGTTTTTCCATAAATAGATCTGGGATTGCAACACCAGTAAAAATATCGTGTGCTTTACGACGTTCGTCTCCATTATTTGTTTTTAAATCTAAGAAGCCATTCATAATATCTTTATGGAAAATATCAAGATAAATCGCGATCGCGCCTTGTCTTTGTCCTAATTGATCAACACTAACAGCTGTATCATTGATTAGACGAATCCAAGGAACAACTCCAGAAGAATTTCCCTTAAACTTCTTAATATCAGAACCTAATGCACGAACTTTACCGTAATAAATGCCGATACCGCCGCCGTCTTTACTTAATCTTGCAACATCCCAGTTATTTAAATAAATACCGTCAAGTGAATCTTCAACCGTATCAATGAAGCAAGATGACAATTGGCCATAGTTCTTGCCAGCATTAGAAAGTGTAGGAGTCGCAACCGTCATATATAAATGACTCAATGCCCAATATGCTTCTTTTATTAGTTCAAGGCGACGCTGTTTTGGTTCGTTTTTCATAAGAGTCATTGCAATGATTAAAAAGCGTTCTTGTGGCAATTCATATGTATTGCCGTCATGGTCTTTCGCCAAGTAACGATCTGCAAGTAAAAATAATCCAATATAATTGAATAAATGATCTCTTTCTGGAACAATTCCTTTTGCAAGTTCATCGATTTCTTCCTTGGAGTACAGATTCAGTAAATCAGGTGAATAGATGCCTTTATTTGTGAGGGTTTGGATTAAGTTGAAAAAACTCCCGTATTTTAATGAGCGGCTATATCCACGATTTGCCGCAGCCTTTTCATATAGTTCATTTAAAAATAAACGAGCCGCAACAAAAGTCCATTGAGGTTGATCCATTGCAATTTGATTTAATGAGTAGAATAATGCATGTTGATTAGCATCTTTTGCAGTTGCATTAAGATCTTTTACTTGTTCTATAATATCTGTAGCATTAAGGTTATATTTTTCCGCAGCAGTTTGAATAATTTCTAACACATCTTGTAATTCATTTTTCAGTTCTGGCATGTTTTTTCCCCTCTCGATTAAAAAAATTCCCATCTTCCACATGTAATGAACAGCTATTCACCAAAATTCCCTACCATCTGTATCTAGTTAATAGAGAGTTGATCTGAAGTGGCATAAAAAAACTGCTCAGGTTACCTTGAGCGGATGAACGATGATTTTAACATTTAAATAATGTTTTAAAGTCATTGTCTCACCTTCCCAAATCCAGAGAAGTTATAATGTTTCATCACATATGTTTTGTCTAAGAAGATAAAAGCAATCTGTTTAAGAGTTTTACTTTAAATCTAATAATCTCTTAACCATAAAATGTATTATTTTGCTTTATGAATCAATATATAGTGTTGTTTTGTTGATTATGTTTCAATATCTTGTATTGAATACATTTAATTCTATCGGATTCAGCATTTTTTTGCAAGTGCCGAATAAGCTGATTTTTTGTCAAAAAATAGTCCCGGAGTCTATTTTACACCATGAAACACAATGATATTAAATGGAATGACTGCAAAATAAATTTTAAAAATAGTTTGGAAACTTAATTACCGAGAAAAATTCCTTTATGAAATTGAATAGATGACGATATAATAAAAAAGTTGGACAAAAAAGGACGATTGATGGTACCTTTCGTCTATTAAAATTACTCATCTGGGGAGAGGGACATAAATGGAAGAAAATAATATGACAAAAAGGCGATTTTCTATTCGGTATAAATGGAGTGTTTTTATTTGTACCGCTATTCTCATTTCTTTATTAAGTACAGTCGCATTTACATACTTTACAATTAGTGGAATATTAAAAAAAGATGACCGTACGCAAAATGAAACGAATGCTAGTCAAGCAGCAGAGCAAATTAATCTTGAATTGAAAGGTTATAAAGATTCGGTTGAACAACTAGCAGATTTAGTTTCAACAGATTTAAGCCGTAAGCAATCGATGGCAAATGTTGAAGCAACAATACATACCATTCAGAAAAACAATAAAGCACTAGTTGCTGCATATTATATGGATTGGAACACCGGGAAGCTCCATATATCACCATATGCAAAATTTGATATGGATGTGCGGGATACTAGAACGTATAAGCAACTAAAAGCAAATCCAGAAACCCAATGGATGGATGTATATAAAGATAAGGTTACAGGGAAGATTATGACATCTATCGTAACTCCTGTCATGTACAAAGGAAAGATGGTTGGTGCTGTAGGATATGATATTGACTTATCTACTATTGGCCAAGCACGGAAAAAATTTGAAAAGGATACAGCATCACATCTAGCAATTTTAGATGCGCAAGGTGTAGTTGTAACCTCATTTATAAACGGAGCGGACGGAAAAAATATTAAACCGTCCAATAGCGGAAAGGTAGAGGGTGTTAAAGATATCGAATCTTCCTCTAAACTCCGTTCGCAGTTTAAATGGGTTGAGGATGCTTATAAGAAACAGTCAGGCGAATATACGTTAACATGGGCTGGAACAAAGTATAATTTATATTCAACGACGATTCCTACTGTCAATTGGAAAGTTGTTTCATTCAATCCACAGAAAGAAATCCAAGTACAATTAAATAAAGTTCAAATGACTGGATTGTACTCAATTATAATCGGATTAATGATCGGGTTGATATGTGCATTTTTCTTAGCAAGTAGATTAACAAAGATCATTACAAATTTGCGAAAAACGCTGGCAAAAACGGCAAAAGGGGATTTGGTTACAGAATTTGTTATTCACTCCAATGATGAATTTGGGGATCTTTCAAAAAGCTACAATGAAATGCTGCATCATATGAGAAATTTAATTATAAATGTAGGGAAAAATATTTATTCCGTTAATGAAACAACATCTAATTTAAAAATGAGTACTTCCGAAAATGAAACGGCTATTTCAGAAGTCTCTAAAGCTATTGAAGAAATTGCCGTAGGAGCGGAAAATCAATCTGATCGAATTGATCGGGGTTCTTCTATTATCCAAGAATTGAGCACCGAAATTGAAAAATTATTTAATCAATCTAATGCGATTGCAGCTGAAGTTGACGAAGCTACAGGGCGCACGCAATTGGGAACTGAAAGAGTAAAGGATCTGCAAACTTCCTACCACCAATTAGAAGAGGCGTTCCAGCATGTAACAAATATGATTGAGCAACTAAATGAAAAATCGAAATCTATTTCAGATGTTACAGGTGTAATTAATCAAATCGCTGAACAAACCAACTTACTCTCCTTAAATGCATCAATTGAAGCAGCGCGTGCCGGAGAGTCTGGCAAAGGATTTGCAGTAGTAGCAAATGAAGTACGAAACTTAGCGGAAAGATCAAAAGAATCAACAAACCATATTCAACAGATCATTAACAATGTTCTTGAAGATACTGCTGAATTAGTTAATGTAATGAAAAAGACAAATGATATTAGCCATAATCAAAAAGAGGCAGTGACAAGTGTTAGTCAGGCAATGAAAGAGTTAAAAACATCATTGGATACGATGTTACATTCAATTAAAGAGGAAACAGTTTCTATTCAATCTATTGAAGAGCAGAAGCAGCTCGTGATCAAAATGATTGAAGATATAGCAGAGGTGTCTCAGGAAACAGCTGCTTCAACTGAAGAAATTTCATCTAGTATGGAAGAACAAGCGGCATTATCAAGTGAATTGGCAAGACACACCGTACATTTGTCGCAGCTAACAGAAAATTTACAGAACGAAATTGGAGAGTTTAAAGTAACAGGTATTACTAAAAATAACCGTGCGGAATAATGCATATATAATGAAAGAATGTAAAATCTAGCTGCGTTGTTGTATATGACTAGTTGAGATAAGAGACCTTTCGAGTTTGCTCGAAGGGTCTTTCTTTTTTCTACGAAACTAATTTTTACTAATTGCTTTAATGAAAGTAAGAAGAGTTCATTGATTTATGAGATTCTCTTTAAGGCTGCAAATAGACGTAAATATGATAAAACATGTACGTACAAATTAAAGGAATTTAATTTCACTTGTATAATTTTTTAGGAAGATATTGTGGAATTGTATCGAAAAATGTATTAATAACACATGTTAATTTAGGGGATAGCTCACGAACGTACGATTAAATAAATTGTAAGATCACCTAAAATAATTAATTTTTTATATGTTCGTACAATTTAGAAAAATTAATTGACATGTACGAATGACTATAATAAACTATTGAATAAACAAAGAATACGCTTTCAAAAAAGACGCCCCCTTAGTTGTTGAAAATTTTCAAAACTGAATTCAGCTCATTTAAGTTTGAGAAAGTATTGTGTATTACGGTTTGAAGTATAAATACCAATTGGATTTTCAAAGGAGGGAAGAGATGAAAGAAGCGAAACTTATAGTAAATAAAGACTTTGTGATTGGAGAAATCGATAAGCGTTTATATGGATCTTTTGTAGAGCATATGAGGCGGGTCGTATATACAGGAATATACGAGCCTACACACCCACTAGCTGACAAACAAGGATTCAGAACAGATGTTATCGATTTATTAAAAGAATTAAATATACCGATTATCCGATATCCAGGAGGAAATTTTGTTTCAGGTTATGATTGGACTGATGGAATAGGACCTGTTGAGAAAAGACCAACAAGATTAGAATTAGCATGGAAAGTCCATGAGACAAATGAAGTAGGAATAGATGAATTTGTAGACTGGACAAAAAAAGTAAATACAGAGCTAATGGCTGCCGTCAATTTAGGAACTGGATTTGCAAAAGAAGCAGGAAATATGGTGGAATACTGTAATCATAGCGGTGGAACATATTGGAGTGATTTAAGAAAGGCATTTGGTCATAAACAACCCCATCATATAAAATTATGGTGTCTTGGAAACGAAATGGACGGTCCATGGCAAATTAACCATTTAACTGCAGATGATTATGGAAAAAAAGCAAAAGAAACAGCCAAAATTATGAAATGGGTGGATCCATCGATTGAACTAGTTGCGTGTGGAAGTTCTGATCCTGCTCTTGCATCTTTTCCAGACTGGGATCGAGTTGTATTAGAAAATACTTATGAAGATATTGAGTATTTATCCATTCATAGGTATTACTTCTATGAGAATAACATTCTTGATTATTTATATTCTTATATCGACATGAATAACTATATTAAAAGTATTGTTTCAACAATTGATTTTGTGAAGGCAAAGAAAAGAACTAAAAAAACCGTTCACATATCATTTGATGAATATAACGTTGTGAACCCTGTTATAAATCAAACGATCGACACAATGCGGAATGGGAGAAACCAAAAGGAGAAAGCGTAGCAGCTCTCATTGATTTGTTAGCTCTGGCAGGGATGATATGCGCATTAATGAATAATTCTGACCGAGTTAAAATTGCGTGCCAAGCATTGTTAATCAATGAAGGAGGTTTGATTAATGTTCAGGAGGGTGGAAGTTCTATTAAACAGGGCACATTTCTTCTATTTAGAGAATTAATTAAACACGGAAATGGAAGCGCTTTATACACGAGAATAGAATCTGCTAAAGCTGAATCTAACAAATATGGAGACGTGCCAATCGTTTATGGATCGGCAATTTATAATCAAAAAGATAAAAAGGTCACTTTCTTTTTACTAAATTATAGTATGGATGATGATGTAAAAGTTGACATCAATTTACAATCATTCGGTAAATTATTGCCAATAGAGCATGCGATATTAGAAGGAAACGATTTGTTCGCCGGAAATACGTATGACGAACCTGAAAAAATTATATTAAAAAAGACCAGTATAGATTTTAGTAATGATTCTAACTTTCATTTTATCTTGCCGAAACTATCTTGGAACATGATTCAATTTAGTCATTTAAATTAGAAACCAACATAAAGAAAGGGTGTCTAAAATGAAACACATAAAAAAAGCCTTTGTATTGATGTTTGTTCTAGCATTTGTTCTGTCTTTAACGGCTTGTGGCAGCAGCAAACAAACTTCAGGAACTAGCAAAGATGGAACGATTACACTTACGTTTTGGAATGGGTTTACAGCTTCGGACGGTGAAATTTTACAAGGAATCGTGAACCGATTCAACAAAACAAATGATCAACATATCAAAATAAAAATGGATGTTATGACTTGGGCGAACTTTAATGAGAAATTACCACCAGCAATTTCCTCCAAAACCGCACCAGATTTTGTACTTATGAATTATGGGGATTTCGCATCTTATGTTGCTAATGGGGCTGTACAACCTTTGGATGATTTTTGGAAATACAAAGGCGTTAATAAGAGTGACTTTAGCCAAACAGCTTTGAAACTAGGAAAAATCGATGGAAAGCAATATTTTATTCCTATGCAGGTACAAGGAATGTATTTGTATTGGAATAAGGATTTATTTAAGAAAGCTGGGCTAGATCCAAATAAGCCGCCTAGAACATGGGATGAATTAGTTACAATGGCTAAAAAGTTGACTGATCCATCTAAGAAAGTATATGGATTTGCTTTCCCGACTGATGGAAATGCTATTTTATACAATTGGATGCTAGCTAATAAAGGAAGTCTAACAAATAGTAACTACTCTAAATCGACCTTTAATTCTAAAGCAAATTTGGAAGTTTTAAATACAATCCAAAAACTTGTATATAAGGACAAATCTTCACCGCAATCAATCTCTGGGGCTGAAGCTGATAACTTAATGAACTCTGGTCAGTTAGCCATGTATATGAACGGTCCATGGTTAAATAATGGACTCAAGAAAAATGAAATCAATTATGGTGTTACAACTATTCCAGAAGGAAAGGCTGGGAAAACCGCAATTCTTGATGGAGTAGGATTTGCAATTCCGTCAAGCACTGACGAAAGTAAAAAAGAAGCAATTTATGAATTCATTAAGTACTGGAATACAACTAAAATCGGAAAAGAATGGAGTACTAAAAATGGCTTTCCTCCGTATCTAAAGAGTGTTTCTAATGATCCAGAAATTAAGAAAAATCATATTGTTTCTGAGTTAGGTAAACAAGTGAAATATGCTAAACCGTTTATGAGTGGATCAACAAAAACGGCAACAATTAATAATGATATTATTAATCCATTGCTTGAGAAGCTATTTAGTGGAGCAGATCCGAAGAAATTATTAAAAGATGCTGACAAAAATATCAATGAAAAATTATCCGAGAATTAATATTTAATGACATTAAAAGAGTAAACAACATTTTCAGTTGTGCATGGATAACCGTATTCATACGATTATCCATGCACAAAAATGAGGAGGATTCGAATGAATGCCAGATTAAAAAGTCTAGGAGCTTATTGGAATAGACCTAACCATGCTGCATATTTGTTTATATTACCATCATTTCTAATCCTCATCTTATTCGTTTTTGTTCCATTGATCGGAACGTTTATTCTCGGATTTTTCGATATCAATATTTTTTTCACAAATACAAAGTATGTAGGGTTAGAGAATTTTATAACGTTTTTTCATGATTCTCGTGCATTGAACGCTTTTAAAAACACGTTATATTTTACAATTCTGGAAACGCCAGTACAAGTTGTTGTCGGATTGATTATGGCAGCATTATTGGCGAAAAATACAGTTTTTAATAAATTTTCAAGATCAATTTATTTTATACCTGTTGTCTGTTCTTTAACATCTATTGGTATTATTTGGTCTATGTTGCTCGATCCAAACATCGGAGCAATACCATATTTGCTATCTAAATTTGGAATGCCGACACCGCAGTTTTTCCGCGATCCTCACCAAGCTATGCCGACAATTGTTGCTTTAACCGTTTGGAAAAATTTTGGGGTAACTATGATGATATTAATGGCTGGTATTCAGGGTATTTCACAATCCTATTATGAGTCAGCTGAAATTGACGGTGCAACGAAATTTCAACAGTTCTATAAAATTACAATTCCTCAAATACTACCATCGTTAGGTTTCTGTATACTTACAAATTTAATAGGTTCTTTACAGGTATTCGATCAAGTGTATATTACGACAAATGGAGGGCCGGAATTTAAAACAGAGACTGCAGTACAATATATATACAGTAGAGGTTTTTCAGCGCCATATCAATTAGGCTATGCTTCTGCCATTTCCGCAATTTTATTTATACTTATAGCCATTCTTGCGATAAGTACAAATTATTATCTTAATAGAAAAGAGAAACAATTAGGATAAGGGGGGGTATCATGAAAAAGCTAACGATTGGAAATATCAGTTATAAAATTTTTATGGTAATTGTTTTAATTATTATTATCTTCCCGTTTTTTTGGTTATTGGTTTCTTCATTCAAAATGGAAAAAGATATTATTTCTTATCCACCTAAAATATTTGCAGATAAATATACATTTGAGAATTACTTAAAGGTTTGGACAACGATTCCATTACTAAGTTACATCAAAAATACAATCATTTTTGCTGGTGGAGTTGTTATTACATCTGTTTTTTTCGATTCATTAGCAGCGTATGCTTTTGCGCGAATGAATTTTAAAGGGAAAAATATATTGTTTTATTTAGTTTTACTTACGATGATGATCCCTTTTCAAGTTTTTATGATTCCTCTTTTTATAGAGATTAACAAAATGAGTTTATTAGATTCCTATATCGGACTGATTTTGCCTAGAATGACCAGTGCCTTCGGAATTTTTATGATGAGATCGTTTTTTGTTTCATTACCAAAAGATTTGGAAGAGGCAGCCAGAGTTGATGGACTAAATGAATTTAAGATTTTTTATAAAATCATGCTGCCATTATGTAAGCCTGCTCTTTTAACCCTTGGCATATTTACATTAATGAACAACTGGAATGATCTACTTTATCCCCTTTTATTAACGAGTAAAACAGAAATGAGAACGTTGCCAGCTGGTTTAGCATTGTTTACAGGACAACATATATCTTTTTATGGTCCTGTAATGGCGGGGACTGTTATTTCAATGATTCCATTATTATTAGTATATATATTTGCACAAAAATATTTTGTACAGGGAGTTGTAATGTCTGGAATGAAAGAATAATTGTTGATCTGAAAAAGGGGTGAAGATAATTGAACTGGATTAATAGTAAATTTTATGGGAATTTACTGATTTTCACCAATTATATTTTACTTAGTTTACTCTGGATTATTTGCTGTCTACCCGTTATGACAATTTTTGCGGCAACGACCTCAATGTTCTCTGTTGTTAAAAATTGGAGGAACGGTGGTGATGAAAGAATTTTATCCGAATTTTTCGGGGCTATGAAAAAATCCATTTTCCAAAAAATCTTAATTAATTTCATTTTTATTTTGTTTTTTATCGTAGTTTATGAAGACTTAACATTAATGACAAGTATACAATCATCTCTCTTGTTTTTAGGAATATCATTTATTCTGCTCTCAACTTTGTTAATGTTTAGTGTACTTGTTCATATCTTCAATATTTATATCCAGTTTGAAAAAATAAGTATCGTTATATTATTTAAAAATGCTTTATTAATTAGTGCTGCTCAATTCAAGTGGACGATAGCAGGTATAGCATTCTTATTATTATGTGCAATCACTGTATATGTGCTTCCTTTTTTATTATTTATAATAGGAAGCTTCGTAGCATTCGTTCTTATTAGTATAAGTGAAAGATCATTAAACAATATGGGATTAAAAGAAAGTGGTGGGGTGATTGAAAAATACAATAGTTATTAACACGGATATTGAAAAAGGAAAGATTAATAGAAATATTTATGGGCATTTTGCGGAGCATTTAGGCAGATGCATTTATGAGGGAATTTGGGTTGGAGAGGACGTAAATATTTCTCATACAAAAGGGATTCGGAATGACGTTTTAAACGCTCTGCAACAATTAAATATTCCTGTTCTCCGTTGGCCGGGAGGGTGCTTTGCTGATGAGTATCATTGGAAAGATGGCATAGGAACAAGAGAAGAACGAAAAAGAATAGTCAATACACATTGGGGAGGTGTAGTTGAAAATAATCATTTTGGCACACATGAATTTATGCTTTTATGTGAATTCCTTGGCTGTGAACCTTATATATGTGGAAATGTTGGTAGCGGGACGGTTCAAGAGATGTCGGAGTGGATTGAATATATGACATTCGATGGAGAATCACCCATGGCAAATTGGCGTAAAGAAAATGGGAGAACTGAACCGTGGCATTTAAAGTACTTTGGAGTAGGAAATGAAAATTGGGGATGCGGAGGACATATGCGCCCTGAATATTATGCAGATCTTTATCGACGCTATCAAACTTATGCAAGAAATTATGGTGAAAATCGTCTTTATAAAATTGCGGGCGGGCCTAATGTCGATGACTATAATTGGACAGAGATATTAATGAAACAAGCGGGAGCATTCATGGATGGATTAAGCTTGCATTATTATACGATTCCAGGAGATTTCTGGAAAGGAAAAGGATCAGCACTTAACTTCACTGAAGATGAATGGTTTATATCTATGAATAAAGCGCTTTATATGGATGAACTTATTACAAAGCACAGCACAATTATGGATCAATACGATCCTGAAAAAAGAGTAGGATTGATCATTGATGAATGGGGGACTTGGTTCGATGTTGAGCCTGGAACAAATCCAGGGTTTTTGTATCAGCAAAATACGATTAGAGATGCAGTGATTGCTGCGCTTCATTTTCATATATTCCATGAACATTGTGATCGCGTGCAAATGGCGAATATTGCTCAAACTGTAAATGTTTTGCAAGCGATGATTTTAACAGAGGGAGATAAAATGCTTAAAACCCCTACTTATCATGTGTTTGATCTTTTTAAAGTACATCAAGATGCAACATTATTAGCAATAGAATCAGATATTGAGATCATAAAGCGGGGTGAAATAGAAATACCGAAAGTAACAGTTTCAGCTTCAAAAGATGCAAGCGGGATATGCCATGTAAGTTTAGTAAATATTGATGTAGAAAATAGTGCGAATGTTGAATTATTTTTGCAAGGAATAGAGGGGAATCTAGAGCTTTCAGGAACGGTGCTAACAGCAACTGTTCAAAATGCGCATAATACATTTGATCAGCCGGAAAATGTAAGCCCCGCCGAATTTCGGCAATTTCAATTAGAAAACGATACGATTGATGTTCAACTGCCGCCGATGTCCATAACTATATTGAAGATAAACTCATGAGACGGGGCTTCTATATGATCCATCCTGTAATCGGTAATGTGTGGAGAGAGAAAAATGAAAAGATGTAAAGGCTGTCTAGAATCATTAGTCGTTTCTAAGAAAAAAATTCAACAGCTTATTAGTAATTATGCAGAAGACCAGTCAGTAATTGTATCGGGTGAAATTTACGAAAGTAGATTAAAGTTATGTCACGAATGTTCTTCTCTTATCAATGGAACAACTCGTCAATATTGCGGGTGTTTTGTTCAGTTTAAGGCTAAATTTCCAGATAAGCATTGTGCTCTTTCAGGAATTTGAAATGGTAAGAGTCTCTTAATCTTAAAAAATATGATCAGAATGAAAGGATGGACGGCATGAATATGAAAAAGGCTAAAATGATTTTAGAAAAGGATTTCAAAGTATCTGAGATTGATGAAAGGATTTATGGGTCTTTTATTGAGCATCTTGGCCGTGCTGTTTATGGCGGTATTTATGAGCCGGGTCATCAGCTAGCAGATGAGAATGGATTTCGAAAAGATGTCATTGAAATGGTAAAGGAACTGGGTGTTCCGTTAGTGCGTTACCCTGGTGGAAATTTTGTCTCTGGCTACAATTGGGAAGATGGTGTTGGACCTAGAGAACATAGACCGCGAAGACTTGATTTAGCATGGAGAACAACAGAGACAAATGAAATTGGGACGAATGAATTTATGCAATGGGCGAAGCTCGTCAATGCTGAAGTGAACATGGCAGTCAATTTAGGGACGCGTGGAATTGACGCTGCACGGAATTTAGTGGAATATTGCAATCACCCTTCAGGATCATATTATAGTGATCTACGTATTTCTCATGGTGTGAAAGAACCGTATAACATTAAAACATGGTGCCTTGGGAATGAAATGGATGGTCCTTGGCAAATTGGTCATAAAACAGCAGAAGAATATGGGAGAATTGCATGTGAAACAGCAAAGGTAATGAAATGGGTTGATCCTACAATTGAGTTAGTTGCATGCGGAAGTTCAAATCGTTCTATGCCTACTTTTGCTGAGTGGGAAGCGACTGTCCTCGATCATACTTATGAGCATGTAGATTATATTTCTCTCCATCAATATTATGGCAATCGAGATAACGATATTGCCAATTATTTAGCACAATCACTTGAGATGGATGATTTTATTCGTTCAGTGATTTCGATTGCGGACTATATTAAAGCGAAAAAACGAAGTAAGAAAACAATTAATCTATCATTTGATGAATGGAATATATGGTATCACTCAAATGAAGCTGATAAATTAATTGAACCATGGGCGATAGCTCCTCCGCAATTAGAGGATCATTATAATTTTGAGGACGCTTTATTGGTCGGATGCATGTTGATTACGATGCTTAAACATGTAGACAGATTGAAAATTGCATGTCTTGCACAATTAGTAAATGTCATTGCGCCGATCATGACAGAGGAGAATGGTGTAGCCTGGAAACAAACCATTTATTATCCATTTATGCACGCTTCGAAATATGGTCGTGGCATCGCATTAAACCCAATTATCTCTAGTCCTAAGTATGATAGTAAAGATTTTACAGATGTTTCTTATCTGGAGTCTACGGCAGTTTATAATGAAGAAAAAGAAGAATTGACGATCTTTGCAGTGAATAGGGATTTAGAGGAAGCGCTTCAAATGGAATGTAATATTCGTAATTTTGATGGATATCAATTAGTAGAGCATATTGTCCTTGAAAATGAAAATGTAAAGCAAACGAATGCAGCTAAGAAGGCAAATGTAGCCCCACATTCTAATGGAAATGCAGTATTAGAAAATGGAATCATCACAGCTCAAATACCTAAATTATCGTGGAATGTTATTCGTCTGGCAAAACGATAGACAGCATTTTAACAAGACCGCTTTTTTGAAAACGCTCTTTTATGAAAGATTTGTTTAAGAAATAGTTATTTCCGCGGGCTGTTTAGTAAGCCCGCGGAAATTATCGAATAAGTTGTTAGAAATCGGAATGATCTGGCACTTTATATAGATAACAAAAAAGTCTTCCAATTACCTGGAAGACCTTTCGCATGCGTAATGATCATGATCGCCGTCCATACTTGCTTGATAAGCAGGGCTGGAGCTTGGAACACCATTTGGATATTTCTTTCTCAACTCTGTGCAATTCCGAAAATATTCATTACTTCCTGTTTGATTCTGTTGTTTTGCTGAAGAAGATTGCGTTGTATTAGAATTGCTTTGATTGTCAGATGCGGATGATCCGCTATCAGAGGCACATCCGTTAAATCCTTTACTCGTTACGTAGCCTGGGCGGGACCAGATTTTTAAATGTTTATCCTCAGCCTTTTTTTCATCGGCATTGAATTGTGAGAGATATTTGTAAGGAGGATCATATATGTAAGCAACACGAGCATATCCCTCTTCTAATAACGATTCTTGAACAGATTTCCCATTTACAAATACATAGGCCAACAATCTTCCATACTTATCTCTTTTACTTCCATTATCAAATTCAATCGTTAATTTCCCACTTTTAACGAGTTGCTCGTTGCGGTAATATGCCTCTTTTGCGTATGGTTGTACACATGTGCCAACTTTTTTTGATTCAGGTGTATCAACTAATAAATATCGAACTGTTTCTTTTTTTCCATTGTACATAATTTTAATCGTGTCTCCATCTACGGCCGAGACAAGTGTAACAGGTATTTGTTTTCCATCTGCAGTATTAGAGACCGTATCCTCATTTGTATTTTGCTGTGCAGATTGTTGATTCGCACTTGAATTAGTAGTCGTTTGATGTTGTGTATGATTAAAAAATACTGAAAGAACAATTACGACAACAGCGCCAAGCAATCCTAGTATTCCTTTTTGCATAGTCTAAACTCCTTTTCCATACTCAAATAAAAAACCAGTTCTTTGTGAGAACTGGTTTTTGTAAGCTATGTATGGCCGCCTTTGCCGTAACTTGAGTAAGAAAGTTTTTAACCACACTCCTCAAAGTGGGTGCTCGCAAAAACGTTCTCGTCTGCCTCCTTGTCATTTAGACAGAGGTATGACAATCCAGTTTCGATGTAAAACTCCCTATAACAGCTTAAAGGTTAAAACTTTATTATCGTTACGTACAACGCAGCTTGTATTTATATATTACATATAATCAAATTTGAAATCAATAGTAAAGTTATCCTTATTTATCGGAACTATTATCCTCATATAAAAAAGCGATAAACGAATTACTTTATGACGGCAGAAGAACAAGATTACATATTATCTTAATTGATAATTTCTGTTCGCCTTACTTCGGGTATAGCTGTAATTTTTTGATAGATTTCGGTAGTAGATTGATAGGAATTTGTGCGAACTTTTAAATCTAATAGATGGGAGGTGTCATCCAAATCTTTAATTCTTGTTTGTTCAATGGTTATTTTATTTTGCTCAATCGATGAAATGACTTTATCTATCGAGCTTCTATCATATATGATTAATTTTATTTGTAAATCAGTATTATGGAAATGATTTCTCGCTATTTTTTTTAGCATATATGGAATGATTTCAACGCTGATTATAATTAAGATGACACCTACAACTGCTTCTATATAATAACCTGAGCCTACAGCAATCCCGATTCCGCTAGCTCCCCAAATCATCGCTGCAGTTGTAAGGCCAGTAATCGTATCGTTATCCTTCTTTAAAATGACACCTGCCCCTAAAAAACCAATTCCTGATACGATTTGTGCTGCTAATCTTAATGGGTCCATCGTGATTTGAATATAATTTGAGCCTTTAAAAAGATAAGCGGATTGTATCGATACAATTGTTAATAAGCAACTTATGATAGAAATGACAAGGCTTGTTTTTAATCCGAGAGGTTTTCTTTTTAGCTCTCGTTCTAGTCCAATAATTAACCCTAATATCGCTGATATTCCAAGCTTTAGAAAAATTTCAACATGTTCAAAATGCAACAAGTCAATTATTCACCTCATTTACTAGTCAAATAAATGCTTCGATATTAAAAAATAGTAATTATATTTTATCAAAGGCTTGATTTACTTAAAGGAGAAAATCATTTTGAATCCATACATAGCCCTAGTTGCAGGCGTTTTAGCCGTGACCACTTCTGCCATATTTGTGAAGTTAAGTACTGCTGATGTTGGAGTGATTGCATTTTATCGCTTTTTTCTCGATTATCTACCGCTGATTTTCTTATAAAATATGTGAAACAAGTTAGGAATATGCAAAAGAAGGATCTGCTACTATCTTGTATAGCGGGAGGGCTATCAGCCTTTCATTTTATCCTTTGGTTTGAATCGCTGAACTATACTTCGGTTGCAAGTTCAACAGTTCTTGTCACATTGCAGCCGATTTTTGCGTTCACAGGTACATATATAGTCTTTAAAGAAGCAATTTCCTTCAATTCAATTGTGTGGGGGACTGGCGATTTTGGGCAGTGCTTAGTTGGGGAGATTTCTATATTAGTGGGAAAGCGCTGCTGGGCGATATATTATCTCTTATTTCTTGTGCTCTCATTACAGGATATTGAATGATTGGACAATATATAAGAAAAAGAGAAGATCTTATTTCATACACATTCATCGTATATTTTTCCTCTACGATCTTTTTGTTTTTTTATGTTGTTTGTACGAAAGAATCGTTTTATCCTTATTCCTTTCGAAATTGGACCTATTTTCTGTTACTCGCTATTAGCTTATGTTTTCTTCCGGGAAAAAATCACTATGTTTCAGGCGATAGGAGGAACTACAATCCTATTAACTGTTTCTTATTATATGTTGAATGGTCGTATGTTAAAGCGACATCATAAAAAAACTGTTTATCCAATGAAGAGATAGGATAGACCGCTGAATAAGTAGGCAATGATGATAAAAGGAATAATGTTCGTTTGTTGCTTTTGCTTAATAATAAGAAACGAGTATAGAAATAGATAAAGAGCCATTAAAATTGTTAAAATAAAGGCAAGAATAGTCATGCAAACAAGCCTCCTTTTCATGAAAATCATTTTGATAAACAATATGAAATCATTACGTGAAACATGTATTTTTAGAAAGTAAGTTTCTTAACGTAAATGCAAAGTTTGCAATCTGATTACATTCTTTAAAAAAAATGTAAAAAACTATTGCATCAGAAAAAAATGCATGGTATATTAATATTCGTCCGATAGAGAGACAAACAACTTTAAAAAATAATTTTAAAAACTTGTTGACAATGATAAGTTACTTTGGTAAAATGAAAAAAGTGACTGTAAAAGGAATTGGTCCTTGAAAACTGAACAAAACGAAACGTCAATTTTTTTATGAGCTTATATCAAACATCTTTTTGGAGAGTTTGATCCTGGCTCAGGACGAACGCTGGCGGCG
>NZ_JAAIWK010000020.1 GCF_011008565.1 Heyndrickxia ginsengihumi | reverse complement strand
TGCGTGTTTTATTACATCATCAATTTAAGGTTAAAGGAATTCCGGTAATTTAGGGGTAGGAGCGAGAGCTCATACCCCAACATTTGACGTAGAACCAAAATATTGATCATTCATTTCTCTTCCATCAAGATTCGATAGTTAATTCCCCTATCCAAACATATTAACATCAAATGATATTCTACGTTTATATGATAAAAAACTATTTTCGGAAATATGATTATTATAAAATTGACTGAAGCAGAATCGATGAGATCCCGTAGGCGTACAGCGAGCATCCTGAAGCGTAAATCAATGACTCTTTTTTAAGAAGACAAATATCTATTTAATCTTTTAGAAAGGGATCTACAGCGAAAGCTTTTACTTGTTACCTTCTTCTTAACGTTATAAGCAACAAACTAATTAATAATGTAATAAAAGAAAACACGATCGCAACGCTTGAAAATGCCAGCACATAAATATTATATTTTGCAACTTTTTCAACAATCGTAAGCGTATCATAGTTAAGAAACATTGCAAACGCATTGATCACGACAATTACCATAAAGATTGCGATAATCCCATTATAAGCCCCTTTTAAATCAGCAGAGCTTAATGCAATATGTGAAGACAAGCAAATCGCTAAAATAAGATACACCCAAAATAGCGGATTCAAGACATTATTTAATGTAAACAAGCTAGTAATAACCGTCCCCATCGATAACGCAATAATATGAAAAATCTCACCAGCATTTGGAGTAAGTGATAAGTCGATATTGGCATGAACCGTATCAATAAAACGGTCGTATGACGACGGTAAAAGCTCATACATGCCAAACATCAGCACTAATATCCCGACTATAACAGGAGCAATACCAATGAAAAAATTCCCAACACGTTGGTAAATGCTTCCCGGATTATATTCATGACGAACATATCCCAACACTCCGTCAGCACGTTTCCATTGAATTAATTTTATTTCCGTAATGCGATGGCGAAAAATGACACACATGAATGCATGGCTTAGCTCATGAATTGGCGTCCCAAACCAGGCCGTCATCATAATCCCCTTCCAGCCAAACGCACGGCCAACATTTTGTGAAGACCACATTTCTAAATACCCTAATAGCAGTCCAACAACAATCATTACCCCTACTAATGAAATCAATTCAATGATACTTAATGACAATATATGTAAAAACGTTTCCAGCATGGCTCTTCCTTTCAAAAACTCTTTAAATACTTGAACGAATACCAAATATTATATGATTGAACATTAACTTTTTCAACTTTATGATCTTTTTCATTCTATCATACGGAATTCTTTCTTTCGATTGTTTCATTCCCTCAATTCCAGTAATATAGAATATGATTCTATTTTTGAATATAAAGGTGAGTATATGGATTTTCAAATCAACTATATTTCCTTCTACGTGATTGAAGTAGAAGGTCAAGATGACCAAGCAAGAAAACAGTCAAAGCATTTTCAAACATTAAATAATGAAGAATATGAATCTAGCAATCTTAAAGAATTTCTTGATGGCGAGCTTGAGAAAATCGTCAAAAGAAAAGTTGACCGTCATCCAAAATCAGAACAGGTCCCTACGAAACTTGGACATTTCATTGTCGAGCCTGGCTATGAACTAGATTCCAATCCAAATTATAATCTCTTCTCTCGGGCTCGTTTTGCTGAAACGAAGGAACATTTTACAACCGCAAGCAAAGAAATCATTCGCACATATTTAGATACGAATGCTGTCCGCGGCGGTGCCTTCCTCATTGCTGCTGCAAAGATGAGGAAATATTTTGATGAACCTTTTCTCTTTATTATGAAATGCGATTTTGAACCTAAAGTTGCGACCATTACCGATGCCTCAACGCTCATTCGCACTGTTGAAATGGCAATCACAACGAAAAATATGAAATCAATCCAATACCCGCATATGCCCGAAGAAGGGATGGTCGAAGAAGGCGAACTTAAAATTCACCAAGCCTCCCACGCCCGCTATTTTGAAGAATTTTTAAAATTTGTTGAGTACGGCGAATCGATGCCGGAAATTATGAAAACGCAAGTGAAATCAATGATAGAGGAACATTTTTATGAAATCCTTGATGAAAACAGTCCTGAATTTCAAGAATTTGAGCAGGAGATGGAAGTTTGGGAAGCCAGTCCAAAACGGGAGCTGCACGAAAGGCTTTCCACCGAACAAGTAATGGAGGCCACGGCACAAATTGTGGAACATACACCAGAAGCAGAGCTAAAAATGAAGATGGACCATATTTCATTAAGTGGACTGCTTTCTGATTTCGGTCAGGCTGTCCATATTACAAAGATTGGCGACCGCTATGTCACAGTGATAGAATCAGATTCCATTCTTTTTGAAAAAGGCTTTTCACCGATTGAATTTTTAAAGCCTGATGAACTGGAGAAAGTGCTTGGCAGAATTAGAATAAAAACGCAATATCAAGGATAGACATAATGTTTAACTATTATAAATGGCTTGAAGTATTCATTAACTGGCCAACGAAACATATTATGACAACTATTTTATCCAAGAAATATAACAAGACGGATCTAGTGCTTGCATTCTGGATTCCAAGTTATCGAAATATTCTTCTAACCACTTCTCTAGTAAAAAAGAGAGGTGGTTTTTCATATGAAAAGACTGATATCAGAAGAAATGGTGAAACAACATCATCGTTTTATAAAAACCCTAAGTATGCCAGGCGCTAAAGATAAACATTCGCCTACTTATAGTGCCTGGATAGCTATAAATCATATAGATTTATTGAATTATTAAATTAGGATTTCAAAGGTCAATCCCTCCTCATTTAATTTAATCGTTGTACCCCTTTCTGCAATGGTTTGGCGAATCCCCCAAAAAAGATTCAGGATTTAGAATACAAGACCAGCCGATATAAAATTGTTGGAAGAGCATTTATTGTAGTGGGAAATGTTCTTTATTTTTTACTTAAAATAAAAGGATATTCCATTAACAATAATAATATAATAGAAAACGATATTATTTTATTGTAAAACGATAAATAATCATTTAAAATGTATTTAAATACAATTCAGTGAGGTATTTTAAATGAATGTTAAACGAGGTTCTAGCACTTTCTTAAAGGTCATTATTTTTCTAGTTGGAATTGCAGTACTTACTTTGTGTATTTTTTGGATGCCTATGTTAACCATTAAAGATGTAAAAGCACATTCAGGTGGAGATTACTCGCTTTATCCCCTTTTAGTATGTGCGTATGGAATCTGTATTACATTTTCTTTTACGCTGTATCAAGTATATAAACTATTAACCTATATCGAAAGGAACAACGCTTTCTCCGAGTTATCTCTTAAATCTTTAAAGGTTATAAAAAAATGCGCTTTTACAGCCATTTTCTTCATTGTGTTAATGATAATATGTTTAAAGGTGATTTCTAAAATCACAGGAGACGACCCAGCAGGTCCTATATCACTAAGTCTAATGGGTATTTTAGCAACAAGTATCTTCGCAGCCATAGTGGATGTACTTCAAAAACCATTAAACAATATCCCAGATATTAAGTTAAAAAAATGATTAACGGTTTGAGAAAGTTTAATTAACGAGGTACTTTTTATGAAACAAGTTTAAGCTTCAACACTCTTTTTAAAAATAGGTGTTTTTATTATAGTAATCCCAGTTCGTGTTTTATGTTTATTGTTAGTTCCCCATATGGCCAATTTTGCAGTAACATTGTATCCAAATTTTGCCCCAAAGAAATATCTCGTTTTTTCGTGATGTATGGAGTGGCTGTACCTTTTTACTTTGCTCTGTATCAACCTTTCAATCTTTTACGATACATTGACGAGAACACGGTATTCTCTGAGTTATCTGTAAAGTCGTTAAAGAATATAAAATACTGTGCAATGACAATCAGTGGTATATATGTGCTAGGAATGCCACTCTTTCTTTTTATAGCGAAGAAAGTTGACCCTCCTATTGGAATAGTAGGAATCATCATCATTTTTGCTTTGTTCATTATTGCCGTTTTCGCTGCTGTCCTCCAACGACTTCTACAAGAAGCGATTGACATAAAACCAGAAAATGATTTGACGGTCTAAGTTGGAGGATATGACAATTATTATTAATATTGATGTGATGCTAGTAAAACGAAAAATGAGCGTAACGGAGCTTTCGGAGAGGGTTGGAATTACTATGGCAAATCTTTCTATTCTAAAGAATGGAAAAGCAAAAGCAGTTCGTTTTTCAACATTAGGATGTAAACGTATTTAAATTACCAATCAAATGACAAAGATTTGTTTGGAAGTGAGTACCTTGATTTAGATTTAGTATTGGCTCAACGGAACGGTAAGCCCATCCAACCACCAGAAATACATAGACACTTTGGAAAGTTGTTGAGACTAGCGGATTGCCTTATATAAGATTTCACGATTTCAGACATACCCATGCAACGTTAATGCTTCAAGGAGGTATACATCTGAAAGTAGTTTCCGAACGTCTCGGACATTCGACAATAGGAATCACATGGACACATCCCCCATATGTTACAAAACATGCAAAAAGAAGTCGCTCTGCAATTTGAGCAGCTCATAAAATAACCTATGTAAAATGTAAAAACAATGCTGTGACCAACCTGTTACCAGAAGAGTAATTTTCACTTATTCGCGAACAATTCACCCTATGTCTAACTTCAATATAAACTCTCTAAAACCCTTGATATGAATGGGTTGGCGGGACTACGTGGGAATCGAACTCACCAGACCTGGCACGCAGGTCTCAAGCGGTTTTGAAGATCGCGGAGGAAACCAGTACCCTATTTCTTAGTCTCAAGATACAGTTAAATCAACATTTTCAACCCACTTAAACAGATTTCTTACATAAATAGATTTTCTTATAATTAAGCATTAATATACTGTCATCTCACCGTTTATAAATCCACTAAACTATTGTAGAAGAAATGCATATGAAAAATGGCACGATTCAATTAGAATCGCGCTCCATAATATAATGAAAAAGCTGATCAATGAAAACGCACATAGCGATACCCTCTTTAACTTTCTTTACTGTTGAAACTGGTACCCCATTTTCCCTTTGGCAAAACCTTTAGCAGTATAAAGCCATGATCCTTCGCCGCCATCTCCATCATTTGAACATATGATCAATTGATCTGTACCCGGGATAAAAGCAGGATGTGTGGAACGCAACATATGACCATATTCTCTGCCAGGTATTAATATTTGACCGATCGGATAACCTTTCTTATTAAAGATTAATACCCTTCCTTGTTCATACATCGCAACATATAAATTATCATCACTATCTATACAGCATGAGTCAGGTCCTAATAAACCAGTAAAATGATAAGGTACTGATGCTCCAAATGGAGGGATTGTCACTCCATCTTCCATTAGCTCTACATGGTGCAAACGATTCGCATTTGTTTCTGCTACCCAAAGACGTCTTTCATCTACGCTTAAGGCGACTCCATTCGGGCCTGCCATATTTTGTAAGATTGGTGTAATCGTCTGGAAATCAGGAGACACATAATATACTCCTCCTACTGGATTAGAAGAATGTCCTCTAAAATCAGTAAAATAAAATCCTCCTTTACTATCAAAAACTAAATCGTCAACACAATATCCTGCACTATCAGGTATTATGACCTCCATGTTAGATCCATCAGGCTGGATTGAAAATATGCCGCCCTTAGATTCAAAATCACCAAGCGCACATAAAAACAATCTTCCATCCTTATGAATTTTAAGCGCAGCGAGATTCAAATTATTTGCTCCTACGATAGTAGTTATTTCTTTTTTTGGCAAAGTAACTTTAAATACTTGACCACCAAAAACTTCAAGTAAAAACAGATTACTCTCGCGGTCAAAGCACAATCCCTCTAATTGCATTCCTTTGTCAGATATTTTCAACCATGGTTCGGCAGTTATCGTTTGAAGATTTTTCTCTTCTGCCAAAATAGGTACTTCCTTTTCTGAGACTTCATTGTATACTAAAGCTGGAATTGACTTTTCTTTCATATTTATCATTTCCTTTCAGATGAATCGTTTTGAAATATTATAGTCATTAAGTACTCGCGTAATAATTTCTTCCATTTCCAGACCTAGTTTTACTCTTTTTGTTCCAAGATTGAACAATATGGCAACCCAACTACCAATTCCAAGCCACAGAAATGTGGCAATGATCACGCCAAATGGGCTAGCAAAAAATTGAGATGTTAGACCAGCAAGTAATAATCCGCCCCAAGTGGCAAAAGAAATAAAAGATGCACCTGTTCCTCTAGAACGAGTTGGAAAGCTCTCCATCACATAAGGGATAAATGCCCCCGTATGACCTACGGTAAAGAAATAATACATCGCCCACCAAAATGACATTTGTCCAGCAGTATGGAGGGCAAAAGCAAAACATGTCCCTGCAATTCCACCTAAAAGGAACCAAATCAAAATGATTTCACGTCTTCCAAATTTGTTACCTAAGTATGCAGAAACCAAATACCCGAAAGCGCCGATCCCTGTTCCCCATGCATTAAAGAGGGGACCGTATTTAAATATGAAAAACAAAGGCCGATTTTAATCAGCCTTTTTCTAGTCCACACATCAATACTTGGCACCATAAATGCCCTTGAAAACGTCCTCATTAATGTTTTGCTTCCTAAATAAAGTTTATTATTTAAAATTCAGCAACGCTCTTTTTAAAGCGCTTACTAAAAATAGTGTTATTCGTAACTAGTCTACAGAGGATTATCCAACCACCGTGCTTAATGCTAATACACCAAGTAGTCCATAAATAGCTACGATAGTATACATGAAACATACAGATTTGATTGTTTGGCCAATTGACAAATTAAAATACTCTTTTGTCATCCAGAAAGACACATCACTTGGAGGCGCCCAAGCTATTGAAGCACTTCCAATTGCAAGTACCATCAACTCAGGGCTAACACCAGTTGCCTTTAAAATTGGCACCATAATTCCTGCGGTAGTCAACACTGTTACTGTAGCAGATCCTACCGCTATCCGAATGATCACTGCAATAATCCACGCTAATATAAAGGGTGATATATTCCAGCCGCTAGTAAAGTCAGCGATGTAATTTGCCATTCCGCTATCAAGAATGACTTGCTTAAATGCACCACCACCGCCGAGAATGAATATGATCCCGCCCATTGAGATTAATGATTGTTCTACAATTTTCATTAAGTCAGTCATCGGCTTTCGATTTCTATATAAACCAAATACATAAATCGCGATAAGAAGCGATATAAGCAATGCAATATCAGCATTACCGATAAAGGTTAAAATTTTATATATGATAGAGGTTTTAGAAAGTGAAAATTCCGCAATTACTCCTACCAAAATCAGAATAACTGGTAACACAGCTGTTAGAATTGAAGTTGAAAATGACGGTACTTCATCCATGTTGAACTCTCTTTGGGTTACTAAATGTTTTGGTATTTCAATATTCCAGTTTTTATATAATTTAGAGAATAGTGGTCCGAAAATAACTGCGGCTGGAATCGCTAGAATAATTCCATACAATAGAACAAGCCCCAAATTTGCCCCTAAAGCTGCTGAAATTGCTGTAGGTCCTGGGTGTGGTGGTAAAAAGACATGTGCTATAGATATTGATGCCAGAAACGGGATACCAACTTTCATCAGTTTCACTTTTGCTTCAATTGCTACTGTGTAGACGATTGGGATAATTAGAATGTAACTGACTTCATAGTATAATATAACTCCCAAAAGAAATGAGGCAACACAAATCGCCCAATCGACTCTTTTTTCACCAAATATATTGATTAAAGTGCTTGCAATTCTGTGAGCTCCCCCACCTTCTGATATTATTTTTCCAAAGATCGCACCAAGGCCGATAATGATAGCTAAATGTCCTAAAGTTCCCCCAAGTCCAGTTTCAATTGATGTAACAATTTTTAATGGGGGCATCCCTTGGATAAGTCCTACAGATATTGCTGATATCATTAGAGATAGAAAAGCGTTAAGCTTAAAGACTATGATTAAAATAAATAATATAAGTATCCCCGAAGCAAGTGCTATAAGCGGCATAATATAAAACACTCCCATTCTCGATTAATAAATGTATTTCTGCTTTCTTCGAATTAAGCAAATAGCGCTTAGCATATTAGTTAAACTAATATTTGTACACCGATGTGCGGTATTTTTAGCCAATTAGAAACCGCTTACAAATATATTTTGTATGATTAGCAGGATAATTGATATCATAGATAATAAATTCATTCGTTTTTACTACTTTTATAAAATAGATTGTGATCTTCACTGCTTATATTACTGAATATTGAAAATTTTCATAGGAGCCTTCTATCTAATAGAAGGCACTAATAGTTAGACGTTTAAAACGCAGTAAATATTTAAAAAACTTCGACTACTGTTGCTATTCCTTGGCCACCGCCGATACATAGTGATGCAACTCCATATTTTTTATGACGACGCTTCAATTCAAGAATCAACGAATATAAAATTCTTGTTCCACTTGCTCCAACAGGATGGCCAAGCGCTATAGCGCCTCCGTTTACATTTGTAATTGAACGATCAAGCCCTAACTCTTTCTCTACGGCAAGATATTGGGCGGCAAACGCTTCATTAATTTCAAATAAATCGATATCTTGTATCGTCATATCCGCTCTTTTTAATGCCATTTGAATGGCAGGCACAGGACCAATTCCCATAATACTAGGATCAACCCCTGCTACACCCCAAGAAACGATTCGGGCAATCGGCTTGCTATTGTGGCTGTTTACGAAAGTCTCAGAAGCAAGGACGACAGCACCTGCACCATCATTAATCCCACTCGCATTTCCTGCCGTCACGGTTCCATCTGTTTTAAAGGCTGGACGAAGCTTTGCAAGCCCTTCAATAGTGGAGTTCTCTCGAATATGTTCATCTTGATCCACTATCAAAATGCCTTTTTTCGTTTGAATTTCAACAGGGACGATTTCTTCTGCAAGCCTTCCATTTTTTCTTGCATCCGCAGCACGAAGATGGCTTTCCAAAGCAAATTGATCCTGCTCTTCTCGAGATATTTCATATTGGTCTGATAGATTTTCAGCTGTCATTCCCATACCTTCTCCAGTAAATTCATCTGTTAATGCGGACCATAATGTATCGTCTAAATCAGGCTTTTTCATTCCAAATCGACTCCCTCTTAATGCAAAGGGTGCCATACTCATATTTTCTGAACCTACCGCAAGTCCAGTTTCACCTTCACCTAGGCGAATCGATTGTCCGACCGAAACCACAGCTTGAAGGCCTGACCCGCATAGTCGATTGACCGTTAACGCAGGGCTTGTAATAGGTATACCGACATTCAACGCGATGTGCCTCGAAATATAAGGTGAATTTTTAGCTGAATGAATCACGTTTCCAACAACTGTTAAATCAATATCCTTTGCATCAACATTGCTCCGTTTTAACGCCTCTTTGCTGGCTATCACCCCAAGTTGTGTAGAATCTGTATCCTTTAATGACCCGCCGAAAGTACCAAATGGCGTTCTTGCTCCTTCTAAAATCAATATCTCATTCATTAATAATTCCTCCTTTTGAAGCGTAATCATCTATACTCGATATTGCTACATGATCTAATCAGCAAAGTGAACTGCTTATATTGAAAGACCGCCATCAACCGGAATAACAGCTCCGTTTATATAACTAGATTCATTGCTTGCTAGAAATAAATAGGCATTAGCTATATCTCTTGGTGTGCCAAGCCGTTGAAGGGATACTTTTTCTTTCATCCCTTGAAGAACTTTTTCAGGCATCTTCTCCGTCATTGGGGTCATAATAAAACCTGGAGCGACCGCATTAACAGTAATTCCTTTTCTACCAAGCTCTTTTGCCCACGTTTGGGTCATCGCAATAACAGCTGCTTTACTCGCAGCATAATTTGTTTGACCAAAATTACCCATTCTTCCTACTATACTACTTGTATTAATAATTCTTCCAAAACCTTCTTTAATCATATGAGGGATGACTGCTTGTGTACAATGGAAGACACCTGTTTGATTAATGGATATAACCGTATCCCATTGATCCTGTGTCATTTTTACAAGAGTGGAATCCATCGTAATTCCTGCGTTATTGATTAAAATATCGATTTTACCAAATTGTTGGATAACCTCACTGACCATTCGCTCCACTTGGTCCCGTTTAGACACATCGACGCCTAATCCGACACCGTTGACCTCTCTAGCTGTTTCTTCTGCTGAACGTTCATGATAATCAGCGACAACAACTTGTGCGCCTTCACTAGCAAATAAAAAACTTGATTCTTTTCCAAGACCGCCAGCTCCCCCAGTAATAATAACGACTTTCCCTTCAAGTTTCATAAAATCCCCCCTCATCACATCCGTCTATGAATAACGTCATTTTTAGTAAGCGCTTTAAAAAAGTGTTTTTCAAAAGACATATTTCGTGCTGCACCTTACTTTCAATTGACTAGAACTCCGCTATCTTTTTCTCAACGCGAACTATATTATTTGTTTTTAAATCCTCAATTTCTAATTCTGAAAAGCCTAGTTCGGCTAAAATCTCCTCCGAATGTTCACCAAGAGTCGGCGGGGACTTGAAATGATTAATAGGACTTTCTGAAATCTTAATTGCCGCACCCGGAACTGCCACCTCTAAATTCCCTCCCATTTTTACAGTTTGAATCATTTCTCTATATTTCATTTGAGGATTTTTTAATAGCTCTTCTAAATTATTTACTGGACTGCTGGCAATGCCTCTTTGCTGTAAAAGTTGAAAAGCTTCCTCTTTATTATATTGAATAGTCCAATCAGCAATTGCCTGATCCAAAACTTCTCTGTTTTCTCTTCTTCCCTCTTCCGTATAAAATGGCGAATCCCTTCGTCCCCATTCACTTTTACCTATCAATTCGGATAATGCAATCCACTTTTTTTTAGGGGCATTTAAATAGGATCCGAGGAATACATACCCATCTTTTGTTGGAAAGGCTTTTGATAACTGAAAACGGTCGCTCATTCCCCACCTTTGGTTTATAATCCCATGTAAGTCTGCTTCAGCAACGCTAAATCCTAATAAAGAAACCAAGCCATCAAGCATACTTATATCAACAAAACGTCCTTTACCTGTCCTTTCTCGATGAAATATAGCGAACATTGCACCTAGTGCTGCTTGCAAACCAGCTAAATGATCAGCTATAAAAAAGCCAACATAGGTAGGTGGACCATCGGGGTGTCCCGTTAATTCAGCTAATCCGCTCATTGATTGGATGACCCCATCATACGCTCCATAATCTCTGTAAGGGCCCGTTGTTCCGAATCCAGTAATGTGAACCATGCTAATTTTAGGGTTGATCGATGAAATGGCTTCGTAATTAAAACCTAGTTTTTCAGGTACTTTAGTGCCGTAATTAGTGACTAAAACATCTGCCGTTTCTACTAGACGATGAAGAATTTCTTTACCCTTTTGACTTTTTAAATCTAATGAAAGTCCTCTTTTATTACGATTTTCTGCGGCAAAATACAAACTGATATCATCATGTATTGGCTGAGATGTCCTCCCGATTTCACCTTCCAGTCTTTCAATTTTAATTACGTCGGCACCATAATCAGCAAGGATCTGGCTACAATACGGCCCCGCGATATAATGGGTTAAATCCAACACTTTTATTCCAGATAACACAGACATTAATCTCACCCCATTTTTTAATTCATTTGATTAAAACCACTATAAAGAAACGCTGAACCTTTCATCCATTTTCAAGTCATATTACGAATTATGAAATTACTACTCTAATGATTATTGGGCGATCAATGCAGAGTAAAACGATCCGTCCGTGGATTCGATGAAAGGCGAAAAAATAAGTTAACATTCGCGTGATTTAAACGTTAGATAGCATTTATTCTCATTCAGAAAAGGATTAAATAACGATCATCTACACATCATTCCTCGTTTGTTGCGCAGGAATGGTTGCGATTGCCCTTACTTTGGAACTTACCAATGCATTACCACTAAGTTCATTTTTACGGAAGTTTCCAGGTGAGGTACCAACAATTTTTTTAAACGATTTAATAAAATGGTAAATGTTATTATATCCAACATCATTACTAATCTCTGATATATCTAAATTGGTGTTAACGAGTAACTCCGCGGCTTTATCGATCCGCACTTTATTTAGATAGAGATTGATCGTCATTCCTGTACTCTCTTTAAATGCTTTACAGATATAATTTTTGCTTCGTCCAACAAACTGGGAGAGTTTATCTAAAGAAACTTCATTCTTATAATTTTCTTGTATATTCTCCTTAATTTTCTCTACGACCTGGGACTTTTGAGAATTCGTAGAAATTTCGATTCTTTGGTATCGAACCATATAGTATAGTGCAGCAATAAATGTGTGTGTAGAAATCTCCAAATACCAAGGCAGTGTGTCGATCGCTTCATTAAAAACTAGCTCCAGCATGTTCTCAATATTCTCTGATCCCTGACATACAATTGGAAGTTTGTTCAAACTTTCTTGGAATTCACGATCAAAAACCACATACTTTACTTCCAGCATTCTTAATGGTTTGCCATCTACTTCGCGTGTGTCAGAGATGCCATGGATATCGTTAGGTCTTGTAAAAAGATACATTCCGCGGCCTAAAGTGACTATTTCATTACCTACAATAAAATCGCCCTCTCCACTAGTTACGTAGTAAATTTGATAATAATCATGTGAATGGGGTTCAAGTCTACTCCCTGATGGATATTCACTTTTTGCAAGCCAAAGTATATTTATCATAGTATTATTCATTACACGATCACCTTTAAATTTATAATATTTGTCTTTTTTATTTTTATTTATTGGTGGCAACTACTCAAAAAAATTTTTTTAATGTCGATAATCTGCTTTCATTACCCCAATATTATTATTGCATCTTTTTCCAGTCCTAACCAAAACTATTAGTCTAGCCACTAAAGTTATATTTGACTGATTGATGCCGATAATACTATATTACAAGACAAACGGTGATTCATGAATGACTATGATTTTGAGAATCCTTTAAAGGTTATAAAGCTGAAACCCCTCCGCTCACAAGCAGGCACTGTCCTGATATAAAACTTGCATCATCGCTGGAAAAAAAGGATACAGCTTTTGCGACTTCATTCGGTTGTCCAAGTCTTCTGACAGGGATTAGCTTCATATGTTCTTCTATAATTTCTTTAGGAACATCTTTGTACATATCCGTTTCAATAAAACCAGGGGCAACACAGTTCACAATAATATTTTTCGGCCCGCCTTCCTTTGCGAGCGTTTTAGAAAATCCAATTAATGCAGCCTTTGATGCTGAATAATTCGCCTGACCGACATTCCCAAATGCAGAGATTGATGAGATGTTTACAATTCTACCGTAAGCATTCTTTCGCATAATCGGTACGACATATTTACAAAGATTATATGCACCTTTTAAATTCACATTTAATACTGCATCCCAAGATTCATTAGGCATTTTATGAAACATGCTATCGCGAGTAATGCCAGCATTGTTGACAAGGATATCAATTGACTGAAAACGTTCCACGACTTGAGAAACAGCCGCTTCTACCTGTTTTTCATTAGATACATCACATTTGATCGGTAGAACTTCGACAGTTGCTTTATCGAGCTTCGACACCATGTCTTCCACAAGACTTAAATCATAATCAAGTACCGCAATGCCATTAATGCCATCCTTTATGAAGCATTTGACGATCGATTCACCAATCCCTTTTCCACCGCCAGTAACAATAGCGTATTTACCTGACAACTTTCCCATAATAGCTCCCTCCCTAAAAATCGAAGCACTCTTCTTCTTAACAGCTAACTCAAATAGCTTCCTACTCTATAATCGCATTGATGAGATGTATGAGTAGGACTTTTGCAATTTAGCGCAGAGTATGCTGATAGGTTGTGTGCGTTCACTACTGCTTTTACTTTTTCACCTAAGCCTGTAGTCTGAACAACACCATTTACTCAACAAGCAGGATGTAAACACTTACATTTTCATCACTAACATCGTGGTAATACGATTAATATATGACAACTGTAAAGAAATATAGAATAATATTAATCGAACTACATCCAGTATTTTTTTGCAATTTTTAAAAATAATAATTATAAAATATCACAATATATAACTATTCGTCAACATATTGATAAGAAAATTCTGATAGAAATATTAAGGGGAGATAATTATAAAATTGATGTATATTAACTAAAATATAGGTTATATGATATGTCAAAATTATAATCAATTTATTAAGAATTCAATAGATTGGACCATTACGACTCACACGTTTTAAAAATCTATCATGCCCTTACAAAAAAATTTAAAAAGCCGTATTTCCATGTGAAAAATACGGCTTTTGCTATGAAAGTATGCGTTTTAGAATCTATCAACTGTCGCTCTCAATATATATAAACACGTTTTTAATTCATGTTGATTCCCCCATCATAAAATAAATGTTTCCCTCATTCAATTTCACAACTTGATACGAGCGAGGAAACTGTTTTTTTAAAACAAATGGAATAACTGGAATGTGTCTTAGCTATCTTCTATATATATGAATGAGAATACTGGTTGGAATCAATGTAATTTCAAAACTTTTTAACCGGAGGTAAAACATGTTTAATCCTAATCCCGCTAATACAGCGATTGTCATCACAGACCCGCAAAATGACTTTTTATCTCCCGGCGGCAAAGGCTACCATTTAACTGAAAATATCATTAAACAATACAATACACTTGGTAATCTGGAACTGCTTATGAGCACAGCCATGAACAAAGGCTATCAACTATTTATCTCCCCTCATTATATCTTTCCGCATGATTATCGTTGGAAACATACAGGGGCCGAACAAGAAATGTTATTAAAACTTGGAGTCTATCAGAAACAGAATGCCTATACTCCGCCGAATGAAGGTGGTGACTGGGTCCCTTCACTTACACCTTACATTCTAGATAAAAGAACAATCATTGCAACTGCTCATAAAGTTGCAAGCCCACAAACAAATGACTTAGTTTATCAATTACGTCAACAAAAGAAAGAAAAAGTAATTTTAGCAGGTGTCTTATCAAACGTGTGTGTGGAATCGCATATGAGGGACTTAATCGAGAATGGCTTCCAAACAGCTGTCGTTTATGATGCTACCGCCACAATAAGCGATTGGGATTTTCAAGCAGCGATCACAAATTATCATGCCTTTAGCAGTGCAACATGGACGACTCAACACGCAATTTCTAAACTATGATCCTTTTCACCATCTAAATATGATCATGAAATTTCTTTTCTAGTAAACTAGCAATGGTTGTTAAACTTTCTCTATGAACAAAAATAAAGTAAACTTTCCCTGATAACGAACAGTGTGATTACTACCAATCATTTTCTCCCAATCAATTTTATTGAATAATTTCTAATCAACCTTTACGATATAAAGGATTTTAGAACTTGTTATAAAATAATCATTAAACAAAAACAATTTCATTTATTTCAAGGAGCAAACGATGTGTATTTGTAAAGTAAGTGAATTAGCGAAACATAAAATTAGTGCATTTTTTGAAAAACATTGGGGCAGTCCAGAAATGGTTATTTCAAGTGGAATTTATCATTGTAATGAGTTAGATGGATTTGTTTATTTAAATGAAAATCAAGATATTATTGGACTCATTACTTACGTCATTAGAAATAACGAGTGTGAGATTATATCATTAGATAGTATCGTTGAGGGAAACGGAATAGGGTCAAAACTTTTACAGCAAGTAGAAAACATTGCGAAATATAATGGCTGTAGATTGATTAAATTAATCACCACAAATGATAATTTACACGCCTTAAAGTTTTATCAAAAACGAGGTTATCGTCTCATTAAGGTGCTGCAACATGCAGTGGATCGGGCAAGAAAACTGAAACCATCCATCCCCCTTATCGGAAATGACGGAATCCCTTTACGAGATGAACTTGTATTACAAAAAGATTTCGCAAATTAAAGGTCAAAAAGGTGTACAGATAAACTGAAAGCTAACACATACATTTAGTTTACATAATATATTTACTTTATACAGAAAAAGCTTGGAGTGATCCAAGCCAGTGTCTTTAAGTACGACCATTTATCATGAAAGATATAAGCATTCGTTATTGCTTTTGAGCATATTTGCCGTTTCTTTCGAAAAACCTTTGCTTAACCGAAGGCCACTCATCATTTATAATCGAATATAGAACAGCGTTACGGATATAACCATTGTCAAGAATTCTCTCATTGCGTAACAGCCCTTCTTTTACAGCTCCTATCCGTTCAATTGCTTGTTGTGAGCGAAGATTTCGCTCATCTGTTTTCAACTGGACTCTAATTAATTTTAATTCTTCGAAACAATATTGTAATAATAAATATTTACAATCAGAGTTTACATATGTTCTTTGAAAATGACGATCATACCAAGTAGAACCAAGCTCGCATGACCTCTGTTCCTTATTTAGTTCGTAAAGACGAGTAGTACCAACAATTTGATTCGTTTCCTTTAATATCACAACAAACGGCAAAGCTTTCTGCTGTTGGCGAAGTTGAACAGCTCGCGCTACCCAGTTATACATATCTGTTTCCGTCTTTACTTCCGTAAGCATAAATTTCCAAATACTGGGATGATTAATGGCAAAAAGCGGCTGCACATGTTCCAATTCCATTGGTATTAGCTGAATTCTTCCATTTTCTAGCGTTGGTGGTTGTTGAAATAATCCTTCATCCATTTTCTTTCATCCTTCCAATAATATATTTATACCTGCTTCATTCACTATCGTAATGGAGCTTGATCATTTTTGGCAGTACCAGTTTTCATATATTTTTAGGTACCAGATGATTATTAAGATCTTTACCGTTAAGGTTAGGATTTATTAAATGGACTATCTATGTAAACAGATGGTTAGTGCTTTTTCAAAAAAATACTGATCATTCATTTTTATTCCTTTTATCTAAACTGATAAAAAAACTTCCTCTAATGTTTGTTCGTAGATATTTAGTTCATATACTCTTATATGATGATGATGTAATCAATCAATTAAATTCGGGATTTCTTCTTCATTTGAAATTTCTAAAATACAAGTATCCTGTTTCTCTTCTATATGTACTATAACGAAAGCAATATATTGAGGATCATGGATTAGAAAGCAAACCGTTCGGCCCAAATAATAACCGCGACAGTAATTTGTTTAGTTGCTCGTTTTCCTCTTTATTCAACGCTTTCAACCATTCACTTTCTTCAACAAAATTGATTACATCATGTAATTTTTTTATCCCTTCCTCTGTTAAGGTTAAATCATAGAGACGCCGATCTTTTGCGTTTCGTTTTCGTTCAACTAAATGCCATTTTTCAAGATCATCTACTATTGCAACGATTGTTGATTTATCTATTGACATCTTCTGTGCTGCTTCACTTTGAGATAGAAAACCATAGCTTCTTAAATTTATCAACAAACCGAAATGGCGGGCACGAATTCCCATCGGTTCAATAGCCTTTTCAAATTTTTCATGAATGATTCTCCCCGCTCTGGAAAGAAGATAGCCAGTGCTCATCTTCATTGCTGTATGTTGATCCATTGTTAATTCTCCGTTTTTATACTCTTCATTTTTCGACATTATCCATCACCTCAAATAGACATTCAAATGGAGGGTTGACATTCCTTTAAAATCATTATAGCATATGGATTGCGAAACAAACAGTTTGATAACAAAACTATTTATAGACAAAACCATTAGCAAAAAATGAAATAATACTGAACACGTAAAAATATGGCGGTCAATTTTTAAAATAAGGTGGTGACAAAATGCAAAGCCCTACAGTTGGAATCATGATTACAATTCTCTTCATTGTTTTTATTCTGTTTAGAAAAATTAAAAAGGCTGCCAGTTGGCGGTCGATCCCGCAGCCACTTATATATATACTCATGTTGCTTAAAACCTCCCAATTGTTACGAAAGATTGCAATTGGGCTGGTTACTATTATTCTTGGCGCTCTCTTAACATTGATTTTTACTCATTTACATTTGATCACTAAAGCATTACATGGTGCCACACCGTTTATTGGCCATATCAATGTATTGTTTTTGTTGTGGGGAAGTATTGGAGTCATTTTAGGTTTAGGGCTCGCTATACTATCGAGCAAATGGACAAAAATCGAAAGCCGCAATCATGTTTGGTATTACCGTCCTAACCCCTTCCTTGGTACAATTGTCGTAATGCTTGTCCTTGTTAGGATTATCATAAAACTGACGCATCTTTATCATTTATATAATGTTGAAAAAGGACAACATTTTACAGCTAGCAATTTACAACATTTTAATTGGCAATCACAAGTCTCTACTTCGGCAAGTGATACATGGACAAGTCTAATTTTTGCAATGTTTATCAGTTATTTCATCAGTTATTTTGTTTTTGTCGTTTGGAAGGTGTTAAGTTTAAATAAGCAAGCAAATTAAGTGAGATTAAATTTTTCTTTATACTCGAGATTATAAGTCTAGTTTGTAAATTCATTAAACCAATGGGTTGTGACATTCTCACTCCCCTTCCCTCTTAACCTTCTTTTCTCTGTTGTTAAATTCGTTCCAAAACAAAGATGTATGATACTTACGATATACACGAGAGCGAATTGAAATAATAAATTGAGACTGGATCTCTTATTGAATCCAGTCCATTTTTTATTGATAGACTGCTTTATTATCAGATGAATTATGGAAATGTACATAAGTATTGAACCCCTTATCTTTTACCTTGATACCATTTTTAATATGGAAATGAAAAAACAAATTTAACTTCTTTATTTTTTCTCGACATGTGCAGGCACTAACTTTTTGTTACAATAAATTTTTAAAAGCCATGGCTTAATTAGTGGTAAAACAGATTTTGGCTGCGCATCCATTTCGTCTACAATGAATAGATAATCCTTCACGATATTTTCAGGAGCTAGACCATTAGGATTAGTGGGCAAAGAAGAAAGACTGGAAAACTTTTGAATAGTTAACATAAACTAGGCTTGTAGAAGCTCCGAGATACCTTTTCCATTTCTCGGAACTTCTTCTGTGATTGCTTTTAATTATTTGTTAAAATAATTAAAACGGTTTCTTCGACTTTTGTTAGAATAACAGGTTTGCATATTTTGGATAACAGGGGGTTAAACGTGAACATAATTGCTACCTTTTTCACAGCTTTATTATTGTTTTCACTATCGGCTTGTGGAAATTCTTCAGGGGGGGCTTTAGAGAGTCCAACAACACAACATCAGTCACAAACGAACAAAACGACTAAAAATGCCGAGAACAATTCTCCATCAAATCAGTCTACAAACACATCCGATCATTCTACTCATGATACATCTAATAACAGCTCAAACTCAACTTCTTCTAATGAAAATTGTGGATTAGAAGAACGAATAGATGACGTCTTCACCGCCACATTAAAATATGAGAGTAACGAACCGAATACGACGGTTGACTTTAAATCATATACAATGACGCAAAGTGGAAAAAAAGTTAAATTAACAATTGTCCCCACTTCAGACCATCAAGATGATTTTAAAGAAGGCTTTGTGAAAGAAGTTGTAAACAATAAAGATGAGACACACGATGCTACGTTATTTCAGTATAAAATAGACAGCAAAAACATTTTATCATTGCTAGATTCTACAACTGAAAAAGTTGTTTATGCAACAAGCTTAACTGTTGCGAACGATCAAGCTGTAAACCAGCCAAATGGAGCTTGGGTGAAAACGTTCAAAGAGGAGCTATACAAAAATTATCATGTTACTCCTAGTCGCTATAAGTATATTGGGAATGGCAATTGGGAAGTTTGGGTCAAGGAAATTGACACTGGTGTTAATCCTTATGTAACGGTCAATCAAAATACAGGTGATTTCCACGGATAATAACAGCTGAAGATAGTTTATTTAACAAACCATTTCATATACAGCATTTTCATATTTAGTGTGACTGATCAGGTGCTTTATGTTTGTTTATATATGTAACCTAGCAATAAAAAGGCGCTAAGCAACACCCGCCTTACACTGTATTGATCCATAGAAAAAGCCCCCAATAAACTAAACAGATTTTTATTATTTCATCTGTCTACTTTATTGGGAGCATATCAAAACTCTGAGCTTTTCTGTTTCTATCCCATTAAAGTAGCATTTATGATAGCTTTTTTAAAACCCAGATCGCCTCATCATAGTGATTCCATTACGGATCATTAATGGAAAATCGTTTCCCTATCTGGGATTAAAAAATTATTTCATATAATTTCCAACTAATTCGTAGCATCTTTTTTCTGTCAGATCATTCTCGACCGCAGTATATTCTAATTGTTCCATCGTACCGCCTTTATATTTTAAAGATGCTTTTTTTGCAGCTTTATCCCGGTAATTTATCCACCCACGTTCTTCTCTTCTTAGCTTGGTCATCTCTTCTGAAGGAAGTTGCTTATTTAGAACTTCATAAACTTCATTTAATAATCCATCCAAAGCGTCGAATCTATCCCCTTCCACGTTTTTTAAAGCATATGTTGAATCATCTTTTAGATTGCTTCGTTCCTCTTCTATCTTCTTTTTTGTATCGTTTAATTTGTTGAGATATTCTTCTTTCAAACTCGCTTGAGTATTGTTCGTGCGGGAGTCATCTTCTTTTTCTGCTTTATTCTTTGATGTACTCGTTTGTGCATCTGTGTCATTTTCACCTTTATCATGATTGCTAGTATAGGAAGAATTTTCCTTCGAATTCGTCTTTGCAGGTTCGTCATTTGTGTTTTGCGCTGAGTTATTATTTTTTGACTGGTTGTCCAGCGTAGCACTTGACTCTTTTGATGAGTTTCCACATGCAGCTAATATAATAAATAATACTGTTAACATTCCCACTAAAAGTTTACGATTGTTCCCCATTAAAACAATGCCTCTCTCCTTTTATAATCTATGTTTTGAAAATAATCTTTATATTCTTTTAACAATCCAGCCCATTGACTGAAACAAGAAAAAGAACCCTTTTATAATTTAACATAAATTTCCTATTCTGACTGGGCACTACCGGATGAGGAATTAAGACATATAAGAACAAGAAAAAACTGGACCTTTATTGGATCCAGTCTAATACTTATAGTTTCTCCTGCTGCTACCCGGAGCTGAAACAGCAACTTATTTCTGCTTTATTACATAATTACGTAATTTCCCGATATTCTCTACTTCCACAGTCACGACATCGCCGGCTTTCATTGGACAACTGCCGGAAGGTGAACCCGTAGCTAGAACATCACCCGGCTCTAGTGTCATAATCTGTGAAATCCAGCTAATAAGAAAAGGAATTGAAAATGACATTTGGTTCGTATTGCCCTCTTGTACGACTTTTCCATTTAAAGTTGTCACTATTCGTAAATTAGTTGGATCTACCCCCGTCACAATCCATGGTCCCAATGGGCCAAAAGTGTCAAAACCTTTTCCACGTGTAAACTGAGGATCAGTTTTTGTCAAATCTCTTGCAGTTACATCATTAAAGATCGTACATCCAAAGACATAATCTAATGCCTCTTCTTCTTTTATATTTTTCCCACGTTTCCCGACAATAATTGCGACTTCACCCTCCATTTCCACCTGTGTAGTCAAATCAGTTGACGGAAGAACGATATCTTCTTCATTTGGAATCAAGGAAGATGCCGGTTTTAAAAACAAAAATGGTTCTTTAAGATTTGCCTTTCCCCCCGTCTCAATTGCATGTCCAGAGTATGTCCAACCGAAATTTATTACTTTTGAAGGTGCCACAGGCTCCAAAATTTTTACATCATCATATTTAACCTTTACACCATCATATTTTATTTCATTGTTTATAATATCAGTAAAATCACCAGCCAATTGTAAAATTTGATCATCTTCTAAAATTCCGTAATATACTTTTCCGTTATCATTTTGATAGCGAACAATTGTTTGTGCGTTTTGTAGAACCTTCATTACCTGACCAACTCCGATTATAGATTTATCCATAGTAAATTATACCAATGCAGAACTGTATTATCTATATTTAAACTAATCTTACGAACTAAGATTTCTGTTTTAACTTTCTTCATCGCCGTGATTTCACCTTGGAAAAGAAATCGGTGTTCACACATTATGAGAAAGTAAAGCAGCAATCAGCCACCCTATTACAATCGGAGAAATGTTCAAATTAGATGAAAGGAGGATGATAGCGCCTTCAACATAAATGTTTACGAATACCCTCTACTTACACCAGTAATTGGGTTCAGAATTGCGCCCAGTGAATCACGTAAATTTTCGTATTTGCATCACGTCCATATCCAAATAATCTTATTCCTCTACTAATAACCCTATTCAGATTTCAGCAGGCACATGAGCTTTTCTTATACTTTTCCGCGTTTAAAAAGGAGATATTATTTTATGCCAAAACTATTTCCATGCAGACAAATATTTCTTTCGATATTTGTTATCTTCCTCACACTCAATTAAATCCATTGCTATTTCCCTAATATGTTCATCCTTTATTTCATCGTATAATTTCTTTAATCCGACAATCATATCATATCGAATCAACGTATAATGTTTTTCATCTATTGCATTTTTGAATCGATCAATCATATAATTTAGCAACATTTCTCTCTGTTCTTTTCCAGCTAAGCCTACTTTCCAAATTGATTGTATTGTATGCCGAGCTGTCACAAATTTAGACTCTTTTGTAACTTCCCATAGCATTGGAAAATCGTGCAGCATCTTTTTTTCAGGATCACTTATTGCTAACCCAGCAAGAAACTGTGCTGCCCTAGCCCTCCGGTGATTGTCGGAATCGGTAAGCCAATCGATTAATTGATCCCAAACTTCATACGACCAGTCTACTTTCTCTTTTGTAGCATTCATGATATGTTGAAAGGCTTCTAATTGTACATTTTTGTCCTTTGCCTCTAGATTTTCAAAATATGATTTCATAATACTATCCACCGTATCACCTCAACAACATTAGTTACCAAAATTTTACCTTTTTCACTCAGCCTCTTCAACAAAGAGTGAAGAGTTAGAATACTTCAATTTCATTTTTTTATTATAAGTGGTTTATTAAACAAGAAAATAGGAGCGCCTTAGCATTCCATTGTTTAGCTGAATCAACTGCACTTTCCGTAATTCATGGAACATATTAGATGTCTTTTTGTAAATAATAAGATTGTTCAATAATATATTAAGGAGGGTTTATATGCAGCAGGAGGAACAGGCTAAAGAAAATACAGGTTCTATTATGAAACCAGAGTTTGCCGGAACAAATGCCCAGAAAGTAAAACAAGAAATTCAAAAAGATGTGAGCGAAGGACAAGGCGCAATGACATCTCGAGAGGCGGGAGCAATGCGTGATTAACAACCATTTTAAATGGTTTCAGATTGTCGACAAAAGGCATCGAGAATACTTACTCTCGATACCTTTATCATTTTTGAATGGAATTCCGGTAAAAAGCCGTTGATATCTGCTCAAAGTACTTGCTTTCCGTGTACGTTCGCCGGGACTTGACGCTAATCCCCAGGAGTCAAGCAACTTCCGCACCAATCAATTAGTCTAAGTCCTACTCAAGTAAGTTGCCATGTTTGTTCCTATATCTTTAATGGTTTGTCGCATAGAACGAATACCAAACACATATTGGATGAGTGGTGAGTAGAGATTTTCAGCTAATAAATGAAGAAGAAATTGATAGCAGCTTAAGTTTACGTAGCAAATGTTCTTGCGATACTCACTGGTCCATTGTGATCATTGCTAATTGCTCTCTCTCAACAACACTCAAAAGTAGTAGCGAAAGACGCACATTGACAAACCCACTCCGGAAATATACGTAGTCTCCTGCGGAGGAGGATAAGCATCGGTGAGATCCCACGGTGCATAAGCACGAGAAGGCTCACGAGCCAGCGAAGGATATTTCCTGAACGGGGTTGGAGCGCAGTATTCAGGATTTGTTTAGTTAATATACTTTCTTTTCCAACTTTACATAAACTATTTTCAAGCATTCGCTTACCTTTTTCATGCGTTTATAAATGCGCTTATTTTATTTAACTTGTTTTGTTTAGATTAATGTTTAGGCAAAGGAAATAAATGAAGAGCGCTTTTAATCATGATAAAAAATGATTAGTACCTATTCCGTTAGAATTTTTTTCCTTTACCTGCTTTAACGTCGCTACGATAAGAAAACTAACAATGACTAATAAAAGCCATGAACTTACCTTTCCTAGCGAAACGAGACTCCACGCGTCGGTTTGATTTGGATATTCCCAAGCTCCAAAAAACGTTGCGATGTTTTCGGCAATCCATATAAAAAATCCGATAAGTACGAAAGAAAGTGCAAGCGGCATACGATAACGGCTTCCGTCAACCTCGTAAGTAACCGATGATTTCCAAAAGACAATGATGACAAGTCCTGATAGCCACCAACGAATATCAATCCAGTAATGATGAGTAAAAAAATTTAAATAAATCGCAGCAGCAAGAGGCCCAACTAATAGAAACGGCGGCCATTTAATAAGCTCGACCTTTAATCTCCTCCACGCTTGGCAAAGATAACTCGCTACACTTGCGTACATAAACCCGCTATATAAAGGCACTCCAAAAATTTTGCAATAACCTTTCTCTGGATAAGACCAAGACCCCATATGCACCTTGAAAAGTTCAAGCGCAAGTCCAATAAGGTGAAACAATGTAATAACCTTTAGTTCATCCCGTGTTTCAAGTCCAAAATGTACCATCCACCACTGCATTAAAAGGCAGATGATGAGCAGTAAGTCATACCGCGGCAGGAAAGGAATAGGCATCATTTTTGTCAAAGCTAACGAGGCAAAAATAACGACTGGAAATAAACATGATAGCGCCTGCTCCCAACCAAAACGAACGAGTTGCTTGAACGCTCTTATCATCTGTGCCTTTAAAGGCTTTTTTTGAGAATCATTTTGAATGATGAAATTCATAAGTAACTCCTCTTTTAAGATTTGCTTCATTGCCATTCATTACTGGAAAAGCAAACTTCTCTTTCTTTCAACGAAAAATATTGTTATTTCATTCATCTTGGCCACCTTCATCACCGCGGTATTCTAAAATATCTCCAGGTTGGCAGTCTAACGCTTTACAGATTGCCTCTAAAGTTGAAAACCTGATTGCTTTTGCCTTTCCATTTTTCAATATCGAAAGATTCGCCATCGTGATTCCTACCCTCTCCGAAAGTTCTGTTACACTCATTTTTCTTTTAGCCAGCATCACATCAATGTTGATTATAATCGCCATCTTTTTCACCTCAGACCGTTAAATCATTTTCTGATTTTATATCAATTGCCTCTTTTAAAAGCCTTTCGAGAACAGCAGCAAAGACCGCGATCACCATTGAAACAAAAATAATGACTAATCCGAGTACGATGATACCTGGAGCGTCATCTTTGTCAGCCATAAGATAAAGAAGTGGCATTCCTAGCACATAAATACCACTGATTGTCATCGCACAATATTTTATATTCTTTAAAGCTCGCACAGAAAAATCCGAGAAAGCGATGTTCTTGTCAATATAGTGCAAAAGCTTAAAAGCCTGATACAGAGCAAAGTAAAAAGGAATCGCAGCTCCATACATGACGATGAAAACGAGATATTTTATGTAAGCAAGATCTGGATACAATCCTCTTGCAAAACTTCCTATCATTGGCACCACAAATATGCACAAGGCAAGAACTGGAAGACCAATAAAAAAAACAGCTATCTTTAAAAAGAGTGTTGTTCCACGTTTCATAAAAAGCACCTCACATCATTAATATAAATTTGATTCTAATCCATTATTTATCGTTTATCAATAAATTTTTATTTATTTTTATGATGTTTTTATTGTTTTATAAATATTTCCAAACAAAAGGGCACTTCTCATTACGGAGAAATGCTTTAGAAAAATCATTTAAAATATGTACAATATTGCAATGTTGTAATCTAGCTCTTGATCATCACTTCCTATACAATTACAATTGTAATCTTGTTTCAGTAAGTGACCTTCGATACAATTCAAGCGGTTGGATTTTCACAAAACGATTATGCCATACAGATTCATGATGTTTAATAATTTGCGCTGCACTAAGTTGACTGCTATTTAATGTACTGTGCGTATCTTCTACTAAAAGATTATGTTGATAGCCTTTACTGTAGGCAATTCGCATTGTCGTATCTAAGCAAAATTCGGTTTGTGCACCCGCAAAAATGAGTTGTTCAATTCCCAATGCTTTTAATGTCTTCTCTAAATTCGTTCGATAAAAGGCATCCCATGTAATCTTTTCAATAACAATATCACTGCTTTCTCGATGGAGCCCTTTATGTAATTGCCAGGCGTCCTTTCCTTTCGCCATTTCATCTGACGGGTTTTGGTCTGTATGTTGGATGAACACGATAGGAATCCCCTTCAACCTTGCCCAATCAATCATCTGATTTACATTAGTAAGTAATTGTTCATGCTCGTACAAGAAATTTTTTTTCCTCTAAAAAAAAGATCTCTTGCAGATCAACAATAATGAGTGCTTGTTTCATATATGTACCTCCTATTCATTTGCTTCATAAAAAATTGCCCAATTCGCTTATGTATGTCGTTCAATAAACATGTTCTATTTCAAGTAATATTGTTTTTAATTCAAGTAAATCATCTATGACAAAATCAGCTTGTAAAAGCTCATCTTCGCGCGCAACATCAAAATGACACCCGATCGCAACTAAGCCATTATCTTTAGCGGCATTGATATCAGGTAGAGGATCTCCAACAACAGCCGCTTTTTTAATATGATATTTGATGATAATCGTTTTGACTAAATCTGCTTTATTCAGCGATTGTATTTGTTGAATACTAAATGTTTCAGTAACCCAATTATTCAATTGATAATTGTCTACTATTGCTTGCCAATACTCTGTTAACCCATTACTTGCTATGTATATTGTATAGTTATTCTCCTTTAAATAACAAAATATTTCCTTTACATTCGGATATAAAGCACCTTTTCCACTTCGAATATTTTTTATTTATCCCCCCATTTATTATACATATTTTTTTGTTTCCGATTTTAATCATTGTTTTTAATCAGAAAACAGATTATGAACAGTGTAAAATATGATATATTTTAACAATAAGAAATCGTTTCATTGAGACCCGGAGGAATTACTAGATGTTAAGAATACGAAATGTAAAAAAAGAAGATTTATCTGAACTCATCGTGGTTGAACAACATTGCTTTTCCGAGGAAGAAGCTGCAACAGAGGAAGCCTTCAAGAAACGAATTGAGTTAATTCCGGATAGTTTTTTTGTAGCTGAGAAAAACGGTGTCATTGTCGGCCTCGTGAATGGCCCCGTCATTAAAACCGATGTTATAACAGATGATTTATTTGATGAAATCGAGAAAAATCCTGAATTCGGAGGTCATCAAAGCATTTTAGGACTAGCTGTTGACCCGAACTATCAAAATCAAGGGATCGCAACAACATTACTTGCGCATCTTGAAAAAGAAGCGCTTAAGAAAAAACGGACAACGATAACACTAACATGTAAAGAATACTTGATTCCCTTTTATGAACATCACGGATTTCAACACAACGGGGTCTCGAAGTCTCAGCATGGTGGTGCTGTTTGGTATAATATGAGCAAACATTTGTCCTAATTCTACTAACAATACTTTAATCCCCATCCTCCTGATAAAATGACAGGAGGACGTATTCAATTTCATTCATCACTCTCCAATAGATACGTGTAACACTTCATAAATTGTACCTATATTCTGGAGGTTTTCAGGTTTTTCTCTAAAAAAGCATATGTGGCTGTAGCACCATTTATCTGGATTATAGATACATGTTTCCCCAACAATTTCATTTTTTAATTCTAAACTTGGTTGGTTTTCCATCAATGAAGCAGCTAAACTGGTAGTCTCTTGAATTGAACCTGTGATCTCAATAGCATATAGACTATCTGGAAAGTTTTTATTCAATTTGCAATATAAAGGGATTCCAATGTTAATCCGCTGCCAGCCAAAGGATTTTAGAATATTATCGTAGTAGCCTTCAAAGAGAAATGTGTTCATTCCGCTATGGCTGTTCCAAATATACAGTGGAGAATAGGAATTATAGATATTATTGTCGTTGCCATTTTCAGTTATTAAATAAGCTTTAAAATGTAAGCCTTGAAATCTATCTGTCTTTGCACCGTTTTCTTTGACGCGCTTTCTAATAATATTCATATCGTAATCACTTGGTAACATAACTTTGTATTGCATTCCAATCATGGCGATCCCTCGTTTCAATTTCATAAACATAGTTTACTCCTATGCTAAGCCAAGGTAAAATAACGATAAATGATTACTGATATCATTCATAATGATATCTGGGGGTGGCCGATAAATGGAGACAAATGATTTAATAATATTTCTTAAAGTTGCTGAGCTTGGCTCTTTTTCTAAAGCAGCTGAACAATTGGGATATGTGCAACCAAATGTTACCGCGCGAATTAAAATATTAGAAGACGAATTACAAGCGCCACTTTTTAAGCGAACAAATAGAGGAGTTTCCCTTCTTCCTGAAGGAAAAGTTCTATTTGAATATGCTTCTCAAGTCATCAACTTAATATCCGAAGCAAAGGAAAAAATAACTCACACTCCCTCGCTTTTAAAAATTGGGGCTACACCAACAATTACGACAAACTACCTCTCTCATTATCTATTAAACGGCAGCGATCAATTTTCGTTATACACTCGTCCTGCGCATGAACTTTTATCTTTATTAAAAACTTCTACACTTGATATAATTTTCATTAATAGAGATCTTCAAGAAAACGAATTTGAATTAGTGCATACTTTTCATGAGAAGATTAGCTGGCTAGGAGCAAAAAATATAGGATTCAGCGATTTCAGGCATATGACTGCTTTTGTAAGCAGAGATGCTGATTGCCCATATAGAAAAGCGACCCTTCATTTTCTTCAGAAGAGAAAAAGACATTGGAAAGTTGTTGAAATTGATTCTCTCGAACTAATTCTCTCCATGATCAAAAATTGCAAAGGAATGGCGATCCTCCCGACAAAAATGTGCTCAGACAACATTATCGAATATCCAGTAAAACAGACGTCACTCGATGATGTCAAAATAAACATATACAAACAGAACAATAGAGTATTTCATCTAGATTTTTTAGATGCTTTTTATGACTGACACTATATTATAACTTCATTCCGCTCCCCCTTTCACTGTCTAACACGGCCTCACAGAGACCCATATTTCAGCTGCTCTATCGCTTATTAAATCTGATTTAAAAATGATTGAATAAATGGGATCGCCGCACCGATAGGAACACCATTGTCGGTTGAACGGCTGATATAAATAAACGTTTCATTACTTGGAAATGCAGTTTTTTCGTACACTTTCTCATGAAGAATCGTAATGTCCTCTTCTTTCAAGTAAGGGGAAATATGTCCGCCTAGAATAAAATCTCTATTAATGACAAGATGAATGTTATTGATTGAAAATGCTAGATAATCTAAAAAGGTATTCCATCTTTCCGAATATGAAGGATCTCCAGAACGTACTTTCTGAAAGAAAAGCTCTAATGATTCATCTTCCTCTAGAAGCGCACTAATTGAACAATATGTTTCCATGCACCCTCGCTTCCCGCAATAGCAAAAAGAACCGTTGGGATTAATCGTCATATGCTCCACTGTTCCACTATATCCTTCTTTTCCCATGTAAATCTGATCATTGATAATCATAGCCCCGCCAAGATGTGTACCAATCGACAAATAGATGGCATCTCCGATATCGTTTCTAACCCAAAGTTCCGTTGTTGCCGCACACTTTGCATCATGAACAAACATACATGGATAATCGAGATACTGGGAAAAAACGCGAATATCCAACCCTGTACAATCCAATATTTTTCCATAAGTAATATGTTGTCCATCTGTTGATGTTAATGCTTGTACGGCAAAGCCAATGCCAAGAACCTGATCTTTCCTAATATTTAGAGAGGTAATAAACGATTGTACAGCAAGGCTTAACTGTTCGTAATAACTATTTACATTAGAATAGCTTAGAGATAATTCCTTTTGTTGGAATGCAGTGCCAAGTAAATCCACTGCTAAAATGCGTACCTTCTTTTTTTGAATCTCGACACCGATGCTAATACGGGCTTGCGGACAGATTGTATAAGCTGTCGCTCTTCTGCCGACGGATGATTCAAAGTATCCATTTTTTTCGATCAGTTTTTCCTTTTCTAAACGTACTAAATTTTGCGTTACTGTCGGCAAACTTAAATGAAGCTGATTTGCAATTTCCTGCTTCGAAAGCTTTTCATGCTGGTAAATAAGATGATAGATTAACGAATAATTATTCTTTTTTATATCTTTAAAGGTGATGCTATTGTCCATAAAACGACCCCATTAAGTAAAATAATTTTATAAAAAGATTTCATTTAAATTCATTTTAAATATATCACATTAGCAGATCGCATCACAACATCGGCTGGATAGATTCAACAATTTTCACACTTCTCTATTTTTTATGTTGACGTAAACAAAAAAACGCTATATTATATAAATACATTTTATAAAATCATTTTATAAAATGATTTTAACCAAAGGGGAGTTTCATATGGGAATTATTGAAAAAATGAGATTAGATGGAAAGAACATATTTGTAACAGGCGGTGCAAGAGGCATTGGCAAAAGTGTTGCAACTGCCTTTGCTGAAGCAGGAGCAAATGTAGCGATTGTAGACTTAGACATTAACGAAGCGAAGAAGACAGCCATGGAGCTTGAAAAAAACCATTCTATTAAAGCGATTGCAATCGAAGCAGATGTTACAAAGCCGGATGATGTCAATGCCATGATCGCAACGGTACTTGATGTTTTCGGACGTTTAGATGTCGCCTTCTGTAATGCCGGAATTTGCATGAATATACCAGCGGAAGAAATGACATTTGAACAATGGAAAAAAGTGATCGACATTAATCTTACTGGTGTATTTTTAACAGCACAAGCTGCAGGAAAGGTTATGATCGAACAAGGCGGCGGCTCTATTATCAATACGGCTTCTATGTCCGGGCATATTGTAAATGTGCCACAACCACAATGTTCCTATAACGCATCTAAAGCTGGCGTGATCCAATTGACAAAATCATTGGCAGTTGAGTGGGCAACAAAAAATGTACGCGTTAACTGTATTAGCCCGGGATATATGGGAACAGAATTGACATTAAATTCACCAAGTTTGAAACCTTTAATTGAACAATGGAACAAAATGGCACCGCTTCACAGAATGGGAAGACCAGAAGAACTTCAATCGATTTGTGTCTATCTTGCAGGTGATACGAGCAGCTTTACAACAGGATCTGATTTTGTTATTGATGGCGCTTTCACTTGTATTTAATAGATTAAAAGACTTTGATTTTATGCTTAAAGGAGATTGGAGATTATCTATGTACTATTTACTCGGAACGGATATTGGTACATCTGGTACGAAAACTGTGTTGATGGACACAGATGGCAATTTAATTGCTCAAGATTTGCAAGAATATGATGTATTGACCCCTAAACCTTTATGGGCGGAACAATGGCCTGACGTATGGTTGCAGGCAGCAACATTATCTATTAAAAATACAGTACAGAAATCTGGTATTCGTAAGGAAAAGATTTATGGGATTGCAATTAGTGGTCTTTATGGTGGCTCTGGCATTCCTTTAGACGAAAATATGGAACCAGTTAGGCCATGTATGATTTGGATGGATCGCAGAGCAGAACAAGAAGCGGAATGGGTTTTGGACCATATTGGCGAAGAAACACTTCTAGAAATTACCCATAATGGAGCAGACCCTTATTACGGCTTTATAAAAATATTATGGATGAAACATCATGAACCGGAAAACTGGGAAAAGACAAAGCTCTTTTTGCCTCCAAATGATTATGTGATCTATAAACTGACTGGAAAGATTGCGATTGACTATTCTTCTGCAGGAAATATTGGCGGTATTTTTGATATGAATCATAGAACATGGTCGAAAGAAATGATGGCGGCGTTAGGCATTCCAATGTCAATGATGCCTGAAAACATTGTGGAGTCAACAGATATCGTCGGTGGATTAACAAAACAAGCCGCCGCTGAACTGGGACTTTCGGAAGGAATGCCAGTCATTGCAAGCGGAATTGACTGTGGCGCGGCTAATATCGGTCTCGGTGTATTTGAATCTGGCATTTATGCAGCGGCAATTGGAACTTCTATGTGTGCTGCACTCATTTCGGATAAACCAATTAAAGGTAAGAATCTAATTGTCTGGCCCTATTTATATGATGCGAAAAAATTATCCTATTACTTTGCTGGCGGTGCTACAGCAGGCGCAATTGTTAAATGGTTTCGTCAGACGATGTGTCAGTTCGAAATTGAAGCAGAAAAACATGGTGGAAAAAATACTTATGATCTTTTAAATGAACAGGCTGCGAACATTCCTGTTGGCAGTGAAGGTCTTATCGTGCTCCCCTATTTTATGGGTGAAAGAAGTCCAATATGGGATTCAGATGCAAAAGGAACGATCGTGGGACTTTCATTGGCACATACAAAAGCCCATATTTACCGTGCTTTTTTAGAAGCGGTTGCATTTTCTTTAAGGGATGCGATGGAAGCGACTGGAGAGAATCTCGGCGAATCGATATTGATTGCCGGCGGAGTCACAAAGTCGAAACTTTGGAGACAAATTTTCGCAGATGTTACTGGCTATCCAGTTGTTTGTCCAGTTCATGATGTAGAAGCAAATATGGGAGATGTCATGCTTGCTGGCATTGGAACAGGCCTCCTATCCTATGAAGATGTAAAGAAATGGCAAGTTCTAGATAAAAAGATTATGCCGAATAAACAAAATCATGAAAAATATAATGCCTATTACAATGTTTATAAATCTATTTACCATCATTTAAAGACTGATATGAAAACGTTATCAACTATTTCTTAAATATTTCAAGTAACCTTATGTTTTGAAAAAATTGCGAAAAAGGAAATGTGAAGCTAATGAATAAATGGAAAACAAGAATTGGATATGGTGTGGGAGATTTAGGCTGCAATCTAGTTTTTAGTACAATGGCATCTTACTTAATGTTTTTTTATACAGATGTCTTTGGCATTACCGCAGCTGCTGCAGGCACTTTAATGCTAGTAACAAAAATCATTGACGCTTTCGCCGATACTGGGATGGGATTATTAGTTGACCGGACTCATACGAGATGGGGTCAAGGGAGACCATATTTTCTAATAGGGGCAATTCCCTTTACCGTCTTTACGATCCTAACATTTATCGTTCCTGATTTCAGTTTAACAGGAAAACTTATGTGGGCTTATGTTTCTTTTACATTATTAAATATTGCTTATTCTGTTGTAAATATCCCATTAAATACAATTGTCCCAAGGTTAACATCAGATTTTCATGAACGAAACTGGTTAGTAACTACTAGAATGATTTGTGCATTATTAGGGACAGCTTTAGTCATGTCGATTACAACACCGCTCGTACATCTCTTCGGTCAAGGAAATTCACAAAGAGGATTTTTAATTACAATGAGTATTTATGGCATTTTCTCCATGTTAATTTTCTTCTTCACCTTCTTAAATACGAAAGAGGTTGTACCACCGTCTGTTAAACACGAAAAATCTTCCTTTATACAGGATTTAAAAGGGTTAACGGGACCAAGTATTATTTTCTTTATCGTAAATTTTCTTTATTTCGCGTTATTTGTAATTAGAAATACAACAGTGATTTATTATTTCACCTATAATCTAGGACGTACGAATTGGCTAACATTTGTTGGGCTTTTCGGCATCCTCTCAGGATTGCCAATGCTCCTCATTTTACCTTGGCTTCAAAAAAGGGTTTCAAAAAAAAATGGTTTACTTTTAAGTGTTTTAATATATATCGTTGGGGATTTACTCATGTATGTTGGAAATTCATCTGCTATACTCCTTATAGCAGGTTTGGCAATAACAGGTCTTGGAATTTATGGAATTTTCGGAATAACATTTGCGATTCAACCAGATGTTATTGATTATTCAGAGTACAAAAAAAAGAGAAGTATTGCTGGGATGATCGCAGCTTTTCAAGGCTTTTTTGTCAAAGCAAGTATGGGTCTTGCAAGTGCATTTATAGGCATCATTTTGAAAATGGGCGGCTACGTTCCAAATTCTACGCAAACGGCTACAGCTCTAAAATATATCGAAATTACTTTTATTTGGGTTCCATTATTCATTTGCCTACTTATCGGTATTTCGATATGGTTCTATAAATTGGATGATAAACGAGCAGAGATGGATATAGAATTTGAACGCCGTCGTGCATTGTCAAACGAAAGTGGTAGCGACTTATTAAAGCAGATAGATTAACGATTCTAACTATATCAATCTGGACAGTTTCATGATGTTTATTTCTAATGAGGCTGGGACAAAAGTATGATAACGAAAGAAAAACCAAATATTACGCTCCAACCTCGCTCCGGAAATAAACTTCGCTTTCCGCGGGCGGCTGGTGAGGCTCCTCGTGCTAGCACACTGCGGAGCCTCACCGATGCCTATACTCCCGCAAGAGTCTATTTCTGGAGCTGATTTTCATATTATAATAATGTTGTTGTAACTAGTCACAACAGTCCAACCATCTGCAATCCATGAAAAACGCCATTCTCTTCAACAGATTTCGTGATATATTTTGCGGCCTTTTTTACTGTATCTTCTGCATTTCCCATTGCAACGCTATTTTTAACCGTCGCCAACATTTCTAGATCGTTTAGGCCATCTCCAAATGCATACTGTTGTTCTTGCTGAAATCCTAGTTTTTCAACGATCCTTTCAATCCCTTTAGCTTTCGATCCTCCTTTTGGAACTATGTCGACCGAGAAAGGATGCCATCTTACAAAATCAAAATCTTGAAATTTCTGTTCGTACTGTCTCTCTTCCCCTTCTAGACAAAAAAGCAAGCTTTGATAGAGTTCGCGTCCTTTATAATAATGAGGATCATATGTAGGAAAACGACTAATTTTCAATGTTTCAATACTCGTTTTAATATAAGGATGTTCAGGAACATTCGCTTTCATGTCTTCATGATCCATAAAAACAACAGGATGATTGTTGTGCAACGCGAATGCAGTTAAAGCTTCTAGGGAGGATATGTTTAATGGATTCGAGTATAATACTTCCCCATTTAAAACGACATATTGACCGTTATAACTGACAAAAGTATGAATCCCTAATTCATTTCTTAAGTCCTCAAACATAAAGGGAGCACGACCTGTTGCAATCGCTACTTCATGGCCCTGTTCCTTTAAAGTAAAAATTGCCTCTTTAGTAGAAATAGGCAATTGCTTTTCATGATTCAGTAAAGTTCCATCAATATCAAAAAATATCACACTTCTTTTTATCATGTTCGTCTCTCCTTTTAGATGTATTGATCTTCTCTATATGGAACAGCATCATTGCGCATGATTATTCAATTTCTTTATTAAAGATATCATGACAGCATCATAGATTAAAAAACTAAGCAGCTCAAATGAATATTCTTTTGATTGCGGAAAAATGTCCACAAAATCATTCTCTTCAATGTTTTGTGACACACATGGTAACACAATCTTCATATCTGCTAGTTTCGCAAGAGTAGAAAACGGAGAGACTGTATTCACAGCGATTGTTATATGCTGTTTTTTGCAGTGCTCAGCCATCTTTATTAGCGTTTGGATCTCACCAAATTCAGAGCTTATGAGGAATAGATCCCCTGCTGTTGGTTTTGGAGTCGTAACATCCCCAACTATATTTACATTGATCCCGAGATGCGCTAATCTATTCGCAAATACACGAATAATCATATCTGAACGGCTAAAACCTGCAAGAAATACACGGTTTGCATTTAATATTGCTTCGGCAAGACTTGTTAATTGGTCGTTGCTTACTTTACTGCACACATTTGCATACAATTTTAAAACCATGGCTTTTGCATGTTCAAGCACATCCATTTATCCTCCCCCGCTTTCCATTGTTAACAAGGCTTCGGCGATGATCCATATGTTATTCCAGCAATTACAGCACCATCAAACTGTTCCTCTTTCAATAAGTTTTACCGATATTTCCCTATTTGTTAATGCTCGATTTAATGCTTGCTGAAACAAATTCCCTCCCATTTCTACAAGTGGAATTTCGATTGTTGTAATGTTTAACATTTTTGCGATAGGCTCATTATCAAAACCGATAATGGCTATATCATCTGGTATCGAAAGCTGCTGATTTTGGCAACTAATTACAATTCCTGCTGCAACCTGGTCACTTGTAACGAGTAATGCCGATGGAGGTGTATCCATTTCCTTTATACGAGTTATCACCCTTTCTCCATCCTCAAAATAAAGACATTGATCAATAATATAGTCAGAATTATATGGCAAGCGATATTTTTTATGAAAATGTTGATATGCAAGTTCGCGATTTTGGCTATTCGTTCCCGATCTTCTCCCGATGCAATAACCAATTTGGCGATGACCTTTTTGATACAAATAGTCTAATGCATCAGAAAATATTTTATAATGGTTTACAAAGGTAGATGAAATCTTACTCCTAGGATTATCCTCGCATAATACAATAGGACCAAATTGCAAGTGCTCTTCAATTATGGAAATATCACAGCTTCTCGAACAAATAATTAGGGAATCAATTTGTTTTTGTTTTAGCATTTGCAATGCTTCCATTTCTTTGCTTTCTATGTATTCAGTTTGAAATAGAACTAATTTGTAGTTATGTTCCAATGCTTGTTTCGCAATTCCTTTTAAAAGCATTGCAAAATATGAATGATCAGAAAATGGAATCACAACACCCATAAGCTGTGTTTTCCCTTTGCTTAAATGGACGGCATTTATATTTTTATGATAATTACTAACCTTAATAGCTTCTAAAACAGCCTTTCTTTTTTCTTCACTTACATATGGATGCTGATTTAATACACGAGAAACGGTTGTAACAGAAACTCCAGCCATCTGTGCTAAATCTCTAATGTTAGTCATATACTCACCTTTCATGTGAACGTTGATGCTTAATTTGAGTGTAAATGATGAAACGCATTTCATGTCAATAACGAAAACTTGCTTAAATTCATTTTTGCAAAATATTTTCCTTGACCTGAAACCGATTCCATAAATTAATGTATCTTTAGAACAATGCGGTGTAGTGCTTTTACTACACATATTTGTTCATATGATTGGCGTAACGCAATGTTGCGGCGTAACAATCTTTTCGAAGTGTTTCAGTAATATGGAACACTTCCTTTTTATCTTATTAATTAAATGACTAATATACTAAAGCGCAAAGGACGAGCGTCCATGGGAGACATCGCAGGCTCATGCCGAGGAGATCCCCAGAACGCCGGCGGAAAGCAAACCTCTATAGCGGAAATCTCTCTGCATGTAAAAACATGTGGACAACAGCATCATATAAAGGAGTTTGCCCCCAGTCGTTCCAAGCATGTTACAAGGTGGAGTTTCATATTACTTTCTTATTCATTCCAAATATTTTCCTAATTGCCTTCTAATGTTTGTTTCGCAATCTCGGTAAGGACAGCGGCACTCGAACTAATTTCCTGCATCGTAGCCAAAAGCTGACGCGTAACATTCGATTGATTTTCTGTTTCATTATTCATATTAGAAATAGAACAGTCCAAGTTTTTAATTAATTGATCAATCTTTTGAACTGACTCTTTTATAACATTCGCATGCTTTTTCGAATTTCCCGCTAACTGCTGTATTTCTTTTGCAACAACCGAAAAACCTCGCCCATACTCACCTGCGCGTGCTGCCTCAATGGAAGCATTTAAACCAAGGATATGCGAATAATTGGAAATTTTCCCAACCGAAGTTGCCAATTCTTCTATTTCTTTTACACTTAGTAAAACATGATTTGACTGATCATTTATTTCATTCATATTTTCGGCAAATACAGAGCTAGAGTTTGCAAGATTTTCAACTGAAGTCGTAACCTCTTCAACAGCTTGTGAGAGCTTTGAAGCAATGGCAAATAGTGTGTTATATTGTTTCATGCTCATTCCAATTCCAACGCCCCCTATCACTTGATCACCATCAAACAGAGGAATCGCACTTGCTATAATTGGAAACCCAAATATTTCCTCAGGGACAAACGCTCGTTCAATTCTTTTATTGCGGATTGCATTTGTAATGGCATCGCCTTCTTGAAGCGGAGTCCCAAATTCAATTTCTAACGAGAATGTTTTTCCTGGAACACTTAGCAAAAACTTCTCCGTATCACAGATGCCGATGGTAATATCCTCCGGAAATAGTTCATTCAGTAATGGTGCCACTTGCAAAAATGCCTCTAATATAGGATGTGTAGTTTCTAGCTTTTCTTTTGACATCATTTATACACCTTTCTAATAAATTAAATGGATCGTTGTTTATCATGTCTCATCATGAGCAATGAATATCTAGCTATTAAAATTAAAAACTTCTTTTTTTTGTTACATAATTCGGTATTTATTCGATTCAATGCTATTTGTACATCTGTACAAATTAAAGCATAAAAATAAAAATCTGCAAAGTGACATTTTTGCAGATTTTTGTAAATCATTTCTTACTTTCTTTTAATGTTGTTCATCATAAAACCACTTTTTGGAAGTGTTGGCATTTCGCTTAAATCATAACTTAAATCTTGATTTGGCACATCAAATTCGATCTTATTGACTAGGAAATCTAAACTTGCTTTCATTACTTCTATTGTAATTCCCTCTCCTGGACAACGATGGCCGGTAGCGGCTTCTCCTCCACCTTGCGGAATTAAATCAAATAAACTGTTGTTCCAAGTTTTAAAACGTTCCGGATTAAATTCATTAGGATTTTCCCATAACTGTCGATCATGATTTGTACCATACACATCAAGAATAACAAGCATTCCTTTCTTAAATTCACATTGATTCCAGACAAATTCATTTTTGACTTTTGCCCCTAGAAAAGGACCAAATGGATAATAACGCCGCACTTCTTGTATAAAAAAATGACAATCATCACTGTTACCTTGTTGGAGCTTTTCTTTATAGGATGGATGTTCGTGTAAAGCTAACGCACTAAATGTAATAAAAGTGGCAATCGCGACAATCGGACGTATGACATTGATCAGTTCAACTGCAGCCATATGTGAATCTAAATGGCGATGATCTTCTTGATCATAAAAAGCCATCTCGTAAAGTACTGATCCTTCCTTTGCACTCAATTTTCCATCACGCACATCCTCAATGATCCCTTTCATCCAATCTTCTATTTGTCTTCTTGCATTTCTTCCCTTCCAATGCTGTGGTCCAACAGCTCCAAAGGCATATACCATCGCGATGAAGTCATTTGCCCGCTCTTTTACTTCTGAATCCTTCAGGGGAACTCCCGCCCATTGACAGGCAACACGGCATAGTATATCTTTTGCCTCATCAAACAGAATCACTTCCTTATCATTCTCCCATTTACGAATTGAATTTGTCCATTCCGTCGTTACTAGTTCAGCTAATTGCTTTTGATTTACTTCTGTCATTAAAGACAAAAACAGCTGTTTTCTATGATGATGTGCTTCCCCATCCATCGTCTGTATAGCATTTTCACCAAACAATGTTTTTTGTATCCGTTTTGGAAGCGCACCATGCCTTTGAAATCGTTTAGAGTCATAAAATAGTTCTGCCGCTTCTTTTCCGCTCATACATATCACTTTCTGCCCCAAAAGTCTCGTTTCAAATAGATTTGATTGGTACTGTCTGATTCTGTTCGGAATAAATAAGTATCCCTCTTTTAAAAGTGTTACAGTATTATCAATTGTTTTATCATAAGGAACATCTTCGTTTGCTGACATGAATTCCTTGTCTCCTTTTAGCAAATGTATTCATATGTCAATGTTATTTTTCACGTTAACGTGTTCTTTTAAACATTTATTTACATGTATACATTGACTCTGGCAGAAACAAGCGGCGATTTCCTAAAAAAATAAAAATAGCCCCCTTTTAAAAGGGAGCAATCTATATGAATATTACCAACTTGCTTTTTTTACTCCAGGAATTTGACCTTTATAGGCAAGTTCTCTGAAACAAATACGGCAAAGTTTAAATTTACGGATGACCGAGTGAGGACGTCCACATCGCTCACATCGAGTATATTCACGTACTTTAAACGTTTGTATACGGTTCCGTTTCATAATAAGTGCTTTTTTTGCCATAACAAATAACCTTCCTTTCTCTTAAAAAGGTAGGTAGGAGAGTATAAATTCATTATAACGAATTACAAAGGAGATAGAAACAGGTGCTTTTTGGAAATTAAAAACCTATACTTTTTTGCCAAAAAAGTATAGGCATCTTTACTCTAATCATTTTTTGCTCGCGATAAAATATCAATTAGTTTTTCTTTATTTGGATAATCTGATTGCTTGAATTGGTTAATAACTTTATCTACATCGAAAGAAACACGTCTAATTGAAGATTGTACAAATTGCTGATCGACTTCAACTAAAGCATATGAAGCCTTTTTTATGCCATCAAATGGTAAACCGACGCTTCCTAGATTTATAATCGTTTTGCTATTGATTGTACGAATATACGGTTTATGTATGTGAGCGTATAAAGATATGTCTGCATCTTCCACTAGTAGTTTATTTTCAATTTCCTCATCACTTGCATTTGGAAAAATATTTTCAAACAAACTGATCGGTGTTGCGTGGAAACCGTGAATGCTGATGTTTTCATGAACTACCTTTAGATTAGTTGGCAATTGCTGTAAATATTCAATCGCTTCACTTGTTAAATGATGAACAATCCAATTTCGCTCTTTATTCATGATCTCATAAGCACTATCTGGCACTTCACCTTTTCGAATACCACGAACTACCCATTCATCAGCATTTCCTTTAATTACTTCCGTATGTAATGAGCGTACTAAATCCAATGAACGCTGTGGTTCAGGACCTCGAAAACATATATCCCCCAGTACATAAATTTGATCAACTTTTTGAAGTTGGATGTCTTCCAAAACGGCCTCTAACGCAACGGCATTGCCATGAATATCCGAAATAAAAGCTATTTTCAATGTTATACACCTCGAATGGTTTTCTTTTCGTTCATTATATCAAATTTTCTATATTTAACACGAATCATGAACATTCTTCTTAGTAAGTGCGAAAGGTCCTCAAAAAAGCACGATTACTTATTTTTGTTAACATGACCCTTCCTCAAGTATAATATGAATAGCATTTCAAGAAAAGGATGATAAAAACATGCATATTGCAAAAATTGAAATACAAGTATCTTATGCCGACACAGATATGATGGGCATTATTTATCATGGAAATTATATAAAATGGCTTGAAATAGGGAGACAGCAATTGGTTGAAGATGCTGGATTTGATTATTTAGAAATGGAAAAAGCAGGTTATGTTGCACCAGTATATCATCTTGATATTACTTATAAACATGCCATTCGCTTTGGAGAAAAAGTTTTCGTGCATACATGGATTGAAGAAAATCAACGCTCAAAAACTATTTATGGGTTTCGAGTATTCAATGAAAAAAACGAAATATGTGCAGAAGGAACAACAACACACCTTGTCGTTAAGAAAGATAGTTTTCGACCTATTTCCTTTGCAAAAGCCTTTCCTTCGTGGTTTCAAAAATATGAGGAGATGAAAAAAGACAAATAATCGCAAATCCTATTCCCTATCGTTAAATTCAACATGATCGCTACTGGGCTATCATCCCCTCCTCTTCCTTAAAGCAAAAAGAGTATCCAATAAAGGATACTCTCAAAGTGTTGCCCCACCATTGAATCTAATAGTTGGTTAATATATAACCTATGTTTATCCCAAGTAAAAAAGAAAATTGAACATTAAAGTGTCCGCGCTCGACTCCTATGGGAAAGGTAAAGATGAACAAGACCTTGCCGCGAAACAGATCGGCGCTTGCCCGCAGAAATGAGTGGTAAGCTTCGGCAAACCACCATCGTTAAGTATTTAAAAATGAGCTTTTGCTTATATGGCTGTTTGTGTAAACTTTATTGCTTTCTCATCAAAAAGGAGTTGATTTCCGCTCCAGGATGCTCGCTTTCCGCGGGGGGATTCTGAACCTCCTCGGCGCTGCACGGAAGGCACTGAAAAAGTTTTTTTAAAGAAAAAAATATGAATGGTTAAAAAAGAAACGACCAAAAATACACTATTTTTTTACCTATAAAGTGGGGGATATGTTTTCAAGGAAATCCCTTTTTACACCATTCTTGGACTTTTTCAGTGGCCTCGCTGCACGCCTGTAGGGTCTATCCCGTTATTCCCGCAGGAGTCTCCCATCTTTCCGATCCTATCAACAGGTTTTCTAACAATCTAACTGTCAACGCCTGACTATCCAAAATAAAAGACTGCATACACTTATAATCATCATCGAATTCTTAATTTATTAAACCCTTTTTCTAACAGTGATTGAAAAACGTACAAAAGGACAGCGTTTGATAGCAATAATGCTAAAAATTGCGGTCTCTTCATTCTAATCAAATTAGCTACACGCCAATTTCGAAATAAGACGACACCTGGAAATGCATATAAAGCATCCATAATCGCATTCATGAACATAAATCTAACGAAATGGCCGTTGCCTAATTTAAGAAACCACATGGAACCTAGTAAAAATGGGCCGCAATAAATTGGATTCAAACCATCAAATTTTTTTGTTTGATAAAACCAAAACCATTTTCGCTTTCTTGCAATAATAAATTCTAATTTCACTAATAACGAAACTAAAATGGATGCTGGAAGAAATTTCAACAATGCTCTTTTTCCAAGGAGAGGTAAAGTTAGCCATGAACAAATACATAACCCAATTAGAAACCCCTTTTTATATTTCATTTCATTCACCTCCACCATCGTTTTACTTAGTTTGTGTAAAAACATGTTTCTTATGACCATTTATTGAAGCTACAAATATGTCCTTTTCATCACTTCGCATCGCTACAATTCAAATTAAGTTGAACATTCTTTATATTTATCGTATATTAAGATTATATCGCTTTTAACGATATATATATTGAGGAGATTACAAAATGAGTAAGAACGTTTCGGAATTAAACGCCCTATGGACAGATATTTATTACTTACTGCGGTACAAACATAGTGAAAAAGTGACACATATAGGTGTACGAATTATGCAAGTCATTCAAAAAGAAAAGGAAGTAACCATTAAAGATATCGCTAAAGAAATTGCTGTGTCACATAACACCGCTTCTGAACATATCAAGCGTTTAACAGAAAAGCAATACTTATATAAAACGCGTAGTAGTATCGATGAACGAAAAGTAATAATTAAATTAACGGACATTGGAAAAGATGTACTGCATAGAAACTCAAATTTAGATGAAGCAAAACTCAAGACGATTTTTGAAACAGCAAACGATGTAGAAAAACAATCAATCATAAGCGCATTCCGTTTGTTAAAAGAGTTGGCAAAACGATGTACGTAAGACAATGGTTATCTCCTAAGTTTATTAAAGGTCTATTTGATTTGGAGTGATATGAATGAAATATCGTAAAGCAACGATAAAGGATATTGATCAATTGGTTGAATTAAGAAAAAAACAATTAGTTGATGAGGGGATAAAGGCGAATAAAGATATCGATGCAGAACTACATCTCTTCTTTAAAAATAAATTAAGTGATGGCTCTTTAATCCAATGGTTAATTGAAGATCATGAAGAAATCATTGCCTGTGGTGCAATTATTTTTTATGAATTTCCACCGTCATACACGAATAAGAGTGGAAAAAAAGGGTATATAACAAATATGTATACGAAAGAAAACTATCGCGGGCAAGGACTTGCAACAAGTTTATTAGAGAAATTAACAGAAGAAGCAAAAGCAGCAGGCATATCAAAATTATGGCTCGGGGCTTCAAGACTAGGCAGACCAGTATATAAAAAATTTGGTTTTACTGAAACAGATGGATGGTTAGAATTAAATCTTTAAAGAATGGGTCATTGCGGTATCGAAAGAACTTACTTTTGATACCTTTTGTCATTTTAGATAGTGATAAAGTGCTTCCTCCATGTACTCGCTTTCCTAGGGGCGTTCACCGAGCCTTCTTGTTGCTAATACTCTCCTGTAACACTGATCCCCCGAAGTCAAACCACTTCCGCTAGTAATTAGCTTCCTGATCAACATAAAAAACTATTTAACACACTTCACAAAAAATATGTTTACGAAAAGTAAGAGAGGCTGTGACAAAAGGATAATAACTAAAGAAAACCCGAATATTACGCTTCACCCCGCTCAGGGAAATAAACTTCGCTTTCCGCGGACGGCTGCTAAGCCTCCCCGCAGGAGTCTACATCTATTTCTGGAGCTGATTTGTACATGTTCGTCTTTAGCTAACCACTTTTGAGTGTTGGTCCCAGCCTCCTCTTCCACAATTTTTAATCATTTAGATCGATGAAGGAAACATGATCTTCTCAGTACTCCTCACTCAGCTTCCCTGCTTTTGTTTCTTTTCCTAAGAAAATTAGAAACAGTACGCCTACGAAAATGGATAAACAGAAAATCGTAAAGATGTATGCAGTTGGTATATGACGTGCCACTAAAGTTCCAACAAGGAGCGGTCCTAGTATTCCACCAATTCTTCCAAATGCTGCCGCCATCCCTGTCCCAGTTCCACGAATTGCAGTTGGGTATTGTTCAGGCGAATAAGCATATAATGCCCCCCATGCACCTAAATCAAAAAATGATAGCAGCATACCAGAGATAATTAACATTAAAACAGATTCTGCATGGCCAAACCAATAAGCACTAATTGCCGTTCCAATTAAAAAGGTTACTAAAACAAATTTTCTACCAGCCTTTTCAATCAACCATGCTGCAGTAAAATAGCCTGGTAATTGCGCAATGGTCATAATAAGGACATACCCAAAACTATGAATCAAATCAAACCCCTTCATCGCGATGACACTTGGTAACCATAAAAACATTCCGTAGTATGAAAAAACAACACTAAACCAAAGAATCCATAGCATACAAGTACGTGCTGCAAACTCTTTTGACCATACTTGTGCTATTTTTACAAAAATTGAAGCTTCTCCTCTGTTTTGCTTTTTTGCAAGAAATTGCGGTGAATCAGGCAATCCTTTGCGTAAATATAATGTATAAAATGCTGGTAGCGCAGTTAAAATTAATGCAATTTGCCAGCCAAATTTTGGAATAATAAAATATGCGATCAATGCAGAAAGGATCCAGCCAACCGCCCAAAAACTTTCAAGTAAAACAACAATTCTCCCTCTATCTTTTACTTCAACACTTTCAGAAACGAGTGTTGATGCAACTGGGAGTTCTCCTCCAAGACCCATTCCAACGATCAATCGGAATATGATAAAAACAATAAATGATTGCGAAAAAGCTGATAGACCACTTCCAACTGAGAAAAATAAAAGTGTCCACAAAAAAATTTGTTTACGGCCAAAACGATCGGCCAATGCACCAAATACAAATGCACCAATTGCCATACCAATGGAATTGACGCTGCCGATCCAGCCCATTTGTTCTGCTGATAAATGCCAATCTTTTTCTAAAGCAGCAATGATGAATGACAAAATACCAACATCCAAAGCATCAAACAACCAACTTGTCCCAGTCAATGCAAGCAGTCTTTTTTTTGATATCTTCCTAATCCCGTTCATATGAATGCTAACTCCCCAATATTTAAGATTTGTAAAACAAATGTCAACTAGTAATATACCATCTGTAAAGACATGTGTAAATATTCACTTGTATAATCAATTCAATATTGAATAAAAAACTTATATAAAAGAGACTGGACCAAACTAAGTACATTAACTAAAGAAAACCGAAATATTGCGCTTAACCCCCGCACCGGAAATATCCTTCGCTTTCCGGAACTATTTTGTACAATGTTCGTCTTTAGCTAACCACTTTTAAGTTTTGTCCCAGCCTCTTAAAATTCATTGAGCTTTTTTCGTTTTTGTCGTAGCTTTCCTTTTTCTCGTTGTTTTCTTTTCTTCTACTGGCTTTGTGCGATCAATAGATGCTTGTAAAGCCGCCATTAAATCCGTTACATTTGTCGGTTTCTTCTCCGCAACAGTCACCATTTCTTGACCAGTCCGCTTTGAATCAATTATTTCCATTAGCTTAGAACGATAATCATCTGTATATTTTTCCGGCTGAAAAGTTGTAGTTAATTGGTCAATCAATAAAATAGCTGTATCAAGTTCCTTTTCAGAAGTTTGATCCTCAGCAGGTACATTCGGGACTTCTTCAACATTTCTGACTTCATCGGGAAAATGAATAGTTTCCATTAATAAAGTGTTTTGATATACACGAATAATCGCTAATTGTTCTTTAGAGCGCATAACAATTTTTGCTAAACCGACTTTATTAGATTCCACTAAAGCTTTTCGAAGCAATCCATATGCCTTCATACCGCCTTCATTCGGAGACATGTAATAGCTTCTGTTATAATAAATGGGATCAATTTCTTCCATTTTCATAAAATCTATAATTTCAACTGCTTTTTCTTCAGTTGCTTTTTTCAATTGTTCTAATTCAGCATCTTCTAATATAACAAATTTTCCGCTTGCGATTTCATACCCTTTGACAATTTCATCTGCAGTGATTTCTTCCTCACAAACAGGGCATTTTTTTTCATATTTAATAGGTGTATGACATTTTTTATGCAATGACCGAAGCTTTATGTCTTTATCTTCGGTTGCCGCATGTAACTTAATCGGAATATTAACTAACCCAAAGCTTATGCTTCCTTTCCAAATTGTATGCATCATTACCCCCCTTTCTTATCCATATATTTGTTTGAAAAGAAGGTTTTGATACTCATCAATTTTTGGCAAAAGAATAACTTTGGTTCAGGTTAATTTTTCAAAATTGCTTCTACTTTATTTATTGCTTGTTGTAATTTTTGACTATTTTTTTCATACATTGTTTTAGCCTGTTCATTCATCGTACTTAATGCAAACACTTCGAGATCAGCCTGACATTTTTTCATATTTGCAAACAATAATGGCTTCTCTTGAGGGGATGGCACTTGCAGTTTATCATCATACAAATCAACCGTTAATTGTCCATACGAATCAACTTGACCAAGAAAAACGTTATCAAGGGAAACGCCAAGTTTTTCAAGTTCAGTATTGAGCCATCCCCTGCTATAACCAATCGTGGATAATGGTTCATCCAATATTTTTCCATCCATAATAACTGTTTGCGGTTCCTTTGTTGAGGCTACTTTCATATTTAAATCTTTTGGAGTTAACGGCTGGTTTTCCTTTTTCAACAATACATTTAAATCACCTGTTGCTTCTAATACAGCAAATTCTACATCAGCAACTTGGAAAACATCTTTTTTTCTCAGTAATTCTAATAATTCATCTGTAGAATATCGTTCTTTTTTTAAATTATCTTCTAAAATTTTTCCATCTTTAATAAAAACAGATCCTTTTCCTTCAATAAAATTACGAAAGGCTTTGCTTTTCAAAGATATAACACCGACAACAAACGGAATAGCAGCTGTTGTTCCGATCGCAATAATCCCCAATGATATACTTTGCTCAAGTCCAGTTACAACTTCAGCGCCAATACTTCCTATTGTAATTCCAGTTACATATTCAAAAAATGAAAGTTGGGATATCTGTTTTTTCCCTAGCCATTTAGTAATTAAAAAAAGAATTACAACGAATAATATTGCTCGAAAAAATACACTTAACCAATCCGGCATTATGAAACACCCCCTTTACAAACCTTTATACTGAAATTCTTCTCTTTCTAATTCGCCTACTCTTTTTTTTAAGTCAGTTACAATTTCATTAACTGTCATCATTGTTTCATGCAGTGTACGCTTAGTATCATCATCCTGAGAACGCAAAGCTAAACTTGAAAGATTCGCTTCAATTCCTTTAAGATTTGCTAAACATTGTTTAACATTCGATGCTACAGTCATCGTAATCCCTCCTTATCCTTTAGGCTTAAAAAATAAAGCCCCTATTACTCCAAAAATAATAGCTGCAGAAATCCCGGCACTTGTTACTTCAAACATTCCTGTAACAACCCCAATTAGCCCGTGTTTTTCGGCTTCTTGCATTGCTCCGTGAACGAGAGAATTTCCAAAACTCGTAATTGGGACTGTCGCTCCAGCTCCCGCAAATTTAATAAATGGCTCGTACAAACCAAATCCATCTAGAACGGCTCCTGCAACAACGAGTATGCTCATTGTATGTGCTGGTGTAAGCTTAAACACGTCAAACATCATTTGACCGACGACACAAATTAATCCGCCCATTACAAAAGCCCAGAACAAAATCATATTTGCTCTCCCCCGTATTCTATTGATACTGCATGTGCTATACATGGGATTGTCTCCTTTTGTTGAAAGGATAAAGGAGATAAAAGCGCACCAGTTGCAACCACTAATATTCGTTGAAAATCCCCCTTTTTCATGCGATTCAATAAATGACCGTAGGCAACCGTTGCTGAACATCCTGCTCCGCTAGCCCCCGCCAAAACTGGCTGGTCTTCCCGATAAATGATTAAACCGCAATCTTGAAACTGAGATTCCTTTATTGCTAACCTATGCTTTTTAAATAAATCAAGGGAAATTTCTCGTCCGATTTTACCTAAATCGCCAGTAACAATTAGATCGTAATAGGATGGTTCAAGATTTCTATCGTTAAAATGAGCTTCAATTGTATCTACAGCGGCAGGCGCCATCGCTCCGCCCATATTAAAGGGATCTGACAAGCCCATATCAATTACTCGTCCAATTGTTGCTGAAGTAACACGTGGACCCTCGCCAACATTTGATAAGAGAGCAGCACCTGCACCTGTGACTGTCCATTGTGCCGTTGGCGGTTTTTGTCCCCCATACTCCGTTGGATAACGAAATTGTTTTTCGACCGCCGTATTATGACTTGAAGCACCTGTTAATACATATTTCGCCCCGTTTGTATTTACAATATACGAACCTAATGCTAATCCCTCCATTGAAGTAGAACAGGCGCCAAATAACCCGAGATATGGCGCACCAATTGTCCTGCTTGCAAAACTTGTCGGCGTAATTTGGTTGATAAGATCGCCTCCAAGCAAAAACTGTACGTCTTCTTTTTTAATTCCGCCTTTTTCGATAGCTTTTTGGCAGGCTTCTTCAAATAAGACTCTATGAGCTTTTTCATATGAGTCTTCCCCTAACCATAAATCAGTATGAAGAAGATCGAAATCATTAGGAATAGCGCCATTTGCTTCAAAAGGCCCACCAACAGTTCCTGTGGCAACGATAATCGGTTTTTGTTCGAAAACCCATGTATGATGACCAACTAACATTTTATAGACCTCCCCAAATGATCCAGATTGTTTTAAGTGTAGCGATGACAAAGGCTGAAAACACACCAAATAAAATAACTGATCCGGCTAATTTAAACATATTACCGCCGATTCCTAATATATAGCCTTCGCTGCGATACTCTATAGCAGAAGAGATGATCGAATTACCAAATCCTGTTACTGGCACAGCTGTTCCAGCTCCTGCAAATTGTGCGATTCGATCATAGACTCCAAATCCTGTAAGAAGTAATGAAATAAAAATTAACGTTCCGACCGTTGGATTTCCAGCAGTCTGCTCTGTAAAATTGAAATAACGAATATAAAACATTTGAATAAGTTGCCCAATTAAGCATATAAGTCCACCAACTAAAAATGCTTTTATACAATTTTTAAAAACTGGTTTCTTAATTTCCCGTTGTTGTTGTATTTGCTGATATTCCTGTTGCGTCAAAGTTAATTTTTTATTTTTCTTATTTGACATGTGTATACCCTTCTTTTGTTATGAATTATTTTGCTTTCTAACTTTTTTTGCTCATATATCCTTTCATCCAAAATGAAGAAAATATAAGCTGTTTTCTTCATTCTGGATGAAAGGATATTCGCTAACCATTGCAGGTTGCTTACAAATGAGTCAACTTTTCATTGTTTTAGAATTAGAATGTCCTGTGCATCTTATGTATTTCAGAATGCCCATTTTATAAAAAGGTTGGTTGTTGAAACCAACCTTTTTCATTGCTTATTATTGTTTGTATTGTGGTTCTTCTTGCTCCAACTGTTCTACACGGCTTGAAAGATTATCAACAATCGCTTGCGTTTGTTTTGCCGCATCTTGATATAACTGTTTTGCTTGTTTATTATTTGTACCTAGTGCAAAGGTTTCAAAGCTTGCTTGAGCACTTTTTAAGCCAGCAAGAGTTGTTTTAACGTTATTAATAACAGTCATGAATGTCTTACCTCCTTTGTAAATTCAATATCATTATGTTCCCAACGAATTTCTTTTATGTTTTCCAATTTTCTCCTCGAATGTTGTCCAATAAATATCGACTATCGACAAATTATTTGTCTAATGTCTTTTTTATTCAGAAGAGATGGCCCTTCCCTAAAGCATACTACCCGCTTGATCATCCTCTTTCGTATCAATATTAAGTAAACATTTATCAAATAATCTGCGTTTTTTTGTAAAAGATAAAGTAAAAAGGAGCATAACATGAATCTTAAACCGATAAAGCCATTTGAACCGATACTTTCAGAAACAATCCCTGAAGATGATGACTGGATTTCACAAATTAAATGGGACGGGGTTAGAGTGTTAACATATTATGACGGAGAAAAAACAACACTTTATAATAGAAAATTAAATGAGCGTACGAACATTTTTCCGGAGCTATTAAAAATAGAGGATTATGCCGACTGTCAATCCGTAATATTAGACGGGGAAGTCATTGCACTTGATCATAACGGAAAACCATCTTTTCACGAAGTAATGAAACGAGATGCAGTTAAACGCCCAGAGAAAGTGAAGGAATTAATGGAAGCAGTTCCGATTTCGTATATGATTTTTGATATCATTTTCCACAACGGTGAATGGATTCACCAGTATCCACTTCAAGAAAGAATGGAGCTCCTAAATTCCATTATTCATCCAAATGAATATGTTCAATTAGTCCCTACATATACAGACGGAAAGTCACTATTTGAAATAGTAAAACAATATGATTTAGAAGGTATTGTTTGTAAAGACATGAACAGCAACTATCACATAAATGGAAAAAACGGAAATTGGAAAAAAATTAAAAACTATAAAGATTTGATCGCAATTATTTGTGGTGTTACATATCGTTCTGGAATTGTCAATGCAATGCTTTTAGGTCTTTATAATGATGATCATCAACTAACGTATATTGGGGATGTTGGTACAGGAAAATTAACAAAAGATGAATGGAAATATTTCACAGAGATCATAAACCCGCTCAAAAGTGATACGATGCCCTTTGTGAATCTAGGAAAAAATATAAACCACGTTCAATGGCTTCGACCAATATTAACAGTCAAAATTCAATATATGGAATGGACAGCAGGTCTTTCATTAAGACAGCCAAGTATACAAGCATTTGTAGATTATGATCCACAAGACTGCAAACTAAATCAATAAAGGGAAGATAGACATGAAATTGGATCATTTAAAAACATTATTTCCAATCAAAGACTCGCACTATAAAGGGTGCTTTTTTATTGTAGGATTAAATAAAAAGAATTATCACTTTCGAGTAGGCATTTGTAAAGGTAAGGACATTATAGAAATCGGCTCATTTTCCGAAGGTATCGGGAAACATGAAGCAGATACTTTAATAAAAACAATTTTAAGCAATAAAAAACAAACGGAAGATGATCTCGTATCGGTTGATCCAGGCATATGTATCACATTATACTTTCGAGCCATTGAAAACAATCAATTGATCGATCCTTATTTTGATTCATTTCAACTCGAACAACATTGGAAGCGATGTACATGGGATAGGCTTATTGTGGAAAATACTCCAGTTTATAATGAAATCAATATTACTCATCCCGACAAAACGATTTGGGAAGAGCCTTTTATTACAAAGGAAGCATTTATTTCTTATTTAATTCAAATTTCACCGTTCATACTACCTTTTCTACAAAATCGAATACTTACGACCATTCGCTACCCACATGGAGTACCAGGGGAAGCCTTTTTCCAAAAAAACTGTCCAAATTACGCCCCCAGCTTTGTGCAGACTGAAAAAAGAGATGATATTCAATATATCGTATGTGATCATCTCTCTACATTAGTTTGGCTTGGGAATCAGTTAGCGATCGAATACCATGTCCCCTTTCAAACAATTGATTCAAGCAAACCGTTAGAAATTGTCTTTGACTTAGATCCACCAAATAAAGACCATTTTTCTTTGGCGATTAAGGCAGCATTAGAAATCAAAAATATTTTTGAACGTTTTAACATAAAAAGTTATCCAAAACTTTCAGGAAGTAAAGGACTACAAATCCATATTCCGATTAACAATACATCCCTTACGTATAATGACACGAAAATATTTACTACATTTATCGCGACTTATTTAGTTGAACTGCACCCAAATGATTTTACGATTGAAAGAATGAAAAAAAACAGAGGGAATAAGCTTTACATTGATTATATACAACATGCAGAAGGAAAAACGATTATATGTCCATACTCAACGAGAGGGAAAAAATATGCAACTGTTGCCGCACCGCTCTTTTGGGAAGAGATTAATGAAAATTTACGCATAGAAGATTTTAATATTCCGTCTGTATTAAAGCGACTTACAGACAAATCCTGTCCAATGAATGATTTTTTTGACCAAGATAATCCTTCATTAATAGAAATCATCGCTTCACTTAAAGCGAAAAACATTTATTAACTTCAGAGGAAGGCAATGGATGCTGCCGGAGTTCGTTTTCCAGGCTATCTGGATGCTGCAGATTCCCCATTGACTTGCTGTTCCTGTATGGTTCTCCTTTTCCGTTCCAATATAATAGGATATAAGTTATTGAAAACATGTGTTTTTTGCTTTAAGGATACTTGTCTCTTCTTATGATTGCATAAAAAAAGAGCGTGTGAAATGATGTCCACACGCATGTGCCAAATACTTTTCTTAACTATTGTCTTACTTGTCCGCTTCCATAAATAAAATATTTACTTGATGTTAAAGCTTCCAATCCCATTGGACCGCGCGCATGGAGCTTTTGGGTACTAATCCCAATCTCTGCACCATAGCCAAATTCAAATCCATCTGTAAAACGAGTAGATGCATTATGATATACTGCTGCTGCATCAACAGTGTTTAAAAATATTTGTGCTTGCTTATTATCCTCGGTAATAATGGCTTCTGAATGTTTTGTTCCATATTGATGTATATGCTTGATTGCTTCTTCGGTACTACTCACGATTTTCACGCTTACTTTTAATGCCAAATATTCCGCATACCAATCTTCATCCGTTGCCAGCACAACTTCAGAATATGTTTGCACTACTCTCTCATCGCCATAAATCTCAACCCCTTGCAGTGTCAATGCTTCCAATAGTTCAATACCATATTGTTTGAACCAATCATCATGGATTAAAATCGTTTCAATTGCATTACAAACTGAAGGACGTTGAATTTTTGCATTTAAAGCAATTTGTATCGCCATTTCTTTCTTAGCTGTTTTATCTATATATAAATGACAGTTTCCTGCACCCGTTTCTAAAACAGGAACAGTTGATTCATTCACAACAGTTTGGATTAGTGCTTTTCCTCCGCGTGGGATTAATACATCTAAATATTCATTTAAATGAAATAATTCTTTCGCTGTTTCCCTGCTTGTATCTTCAATTAGCTGTACTGCATTTACAGGGATCGAGGTTTTCTCCAGCGCCCGATGGATCGTTTGTACTAATGCTTTATTTGAATGAATGGCGGATGAGCTTCCTCTTAAAATAACACAATTACTTGTTTTTAATGCTAATGTAGCTGCATCTACTGTGACATTTGGACGCGCTTCGTAAATCATCCCAATAACACCCAATGGTACTTTTTTCTTTTCGATTTTTAAACCATTTTCTTTTTCAATCATTTCAATCGTTTGCCCAATTGGGTCTTGTAACTCTACTAATTGTTTGATCGCTGCAGCCATATCTTCAATTCTTTTTTCATTCAGCAACATTCTATCTAGAATATTTTCCAGATAACCTTTCGCTTTGCCATGAATAATATCTCTTTGATTTTCTGCAATTAAAAGTTTTTTATCCTTTAATAACTGTTCAGAAATCTTTAATAAGGCGTCATTCTTCTCTTCCGTTGAAACATTTGCTAAAGTATAACTTACTTCCTTTGCTAGTTTTCCTTTTTCTTTTACTTCATTCATAAATATCACTCCTTATTAATGACGGTACCCATTTATCCCGGTGAATGACTTCAACGTGTGATAGTTGTTGTTCAATCTCATCACTACGTTTACCGATCAATGGCTGCAATTCTTCTGAGGAATAGCTTACCTCCCCTTTTCCCAATAAACCTTTTAATCCACATACTTCAACTACTTCACCTTTTTTAAAAATTCCCGAAACTTTGTAGATACCTGCAGGCAACAAACTACTCCCTTTTTCCATAATTGCCTGTTCTGCACCTTCGTCAACATAAATTTTCCCACGTGATTCTGAATAAAGAGCAATCCATTGCTTCCGACTATTAATGGTAGATAAATCTTCACCTAAATACGTTCCATCTCCGTGTCCTTCCATAATATCAATCAATTTATTGGCTCCTTGGCCTGTTCCAATAAATACATGGACACCAAGCGATAATGCAGTATTTGCCGCAATCAGCTTTGACTTCATTCCTCCAGTCCCTACTTTTGAACCAGCAGCTCCAGCAGCAGCCAGCATATCATCCGTAATTTCACGAATAAAATCGAAACGTTTTGCATTTGGCTCTAATTTTGGATTCGCATTATATAAACCATTAATATCGGTTAAAATAATCAATTCATCTGCATGAACTAAGCCGCTAACTAGAGCAGATAGCATATCATTATCACCAAATGTTAATTCTGCAACAGAAACGGTGTCGTTTTCGTTAATGATTGGCAATATACCTCTTGCCAATAATTCCGTTAATGTTGAATAAGCATTATGATATCGGTCTTTTTTAGAAAAATCTTGGCGAGTTAATAAAATTTGAGCAGGAGTCAATCCGAACTGCGCTAATTCATCCATGTATTGTTGAATTAGTATGCTTTGTCCGACGGCAGCCGCGGCTTGTTTACCTTTTAAAGTAACAGGGCGCGACGGATACCCTAGACGTTTAAAGCCAGCTGCAACCGCACCCGAAGACACGAGAATGACCTCATGGCCAATACGTTTTAACGCAGCAATGGCCCTTATGTGATCCGAAAATTTATGATGATCAATTTCCCCTTTTGCATTTGTTAACGAACTGCTGCCAATTTTTATGACTACTCTTTTCTTTTCCACCGCTTTTCCCCTCCTTATGAAACAATACGCAATCCATCTATATTCCAGTTTTTAATCTGAATCTGTATAAAAATAAAACAGCCATTTCTATCCTATAATATAAGGACGAAATGGCTGTTTATCCGTGGTACCACCTTAATTGGATAGTAAAAAACTATCCCACTTTGTTTGATAACGCAACATTTGCGCCTATGGTTTTCCATAGGGCTCAGAAGGTAGGTTCTGCGGATCGTATGTAATGAAGTCTTTCAGCTTATAAACTTCACTCTCTTTTACATCAATACACGCATACTATTCCTTCGTTACCGCTCATTATTTTTTTCTATATTACTATGTGCACGCATAAATGACAAGTAGTTTTTTATATACATAAAAAAGCATAAAATCGTAAAAGCTAGCTGAAATATGATGAAAAATAAACGTTCATCATCCCTTTAAATTAATTCACTTATAGAAATTTTATGTTTCCTAAGTTAACTACTGCACAATGCGGAAAAATTTGTTATACTAATCTCGTAGTCATTTGATTATTTATGTTAGTAATTTCACAATACTAACCTTGAAGGAGCTTTTTTGTTTCTTCATTATTACTTTATTTTTTTCAAACGCTTTACTTTAAATTATTATACATAAGATAAAGGAGTGGTTGAGAAAAATAGTAATAACACATCAAAAGTTTTTTCACCTATTACATAATTGTAATCGGAATCTCATCAGTAAAGGAGAAATAGGAGATGGCAGAAAGTTCAATTCAAAAAACGGCTAGCCAAGAACCAACAGTAACACAAGCTCAAAAAGACATTCTAGATCAATTGTTAAACCCTGAAGTTCAACAATCATTAACGGTTCTTGTTGACAGCTTACCAAAAATCGCTGAACTTGTAACAATTTTAAACAAAGTGTACGATTTCAGCCAATCTGTTGCGACAGACAAAGTATTAATGAATGATTTTAAAGGTGGATTCCAAGAATTTATTGATCCTGTAGCTGATAAAGCAAAAGGAATCGCTCAAACAGTCATCGAAGCAAAAGACCGTGCAGAAGAATCTAATGAAACAATTGGCCTTTTTGGCCTATTAAGATTAATGAAAGATCCACAAGCACAAAAATTATTCCGTTTTTTACACGCATTTTTAGCTGTTTCAGAAGAACGGAACAAGCAACAACATAACTAATTTCAATATTTTACGGAATAAGTAATGAACGGAGGATCAATATGTCTAAAAAAATTGTTATTTTAGGAGCTGGTTATGGCGGCGTACTTACCGCTTTAACTGCACGTGAATATCTTAATGCTAGTGATGCTTCAATCACGGTTGTCAATCGTGTTCCAGATCATCAAATTATTACTGAGTTGCACCGCCTTGCAGCTGGAAATGTAACTGAAAAAAGAGTTGCTTTACCTTTGAAAAAATTATTTAAAGGTAAAGATATCGACATTAAAGTTGATGAAGTAACAAAAATTTCACCTGATGCAAAAGAAGTTGAACTAAAAAGCGGCGATAAATTAAGCTATGATGTATTAGTTGTAGGTCTTGGAAGTGAAACTGCTTTCTTCGGTATTCCAGGTCTTCAAGAAAACAGCTTCCTTTTAAAATCTGTTGATGATGCGAAACGCATCTACGCACACGTAAGAAGCGAACTTAAAGAGTACGCAAAAACAAAAAACAAAGCAAACGCTACATTCGTAATTGGCGGCGGCGGTTTAACTGGTGTTGAATTAATTGGTGAACTAGCTGACCAAATGCCAACTTGGACAAAAGAATTAGGAATTGATGCAAGCGATGTACGTCTTATTTGTGTAGAAGCAGCACCTTCTATTCTTCCAGTTTTTGCTCCAAACTTAATTGAACGTGCAACAGAAAGCTTGGAAGCTCGTGGGGTTGAATTTTTAACAGGTATCCCTGTAACAAAATACGAAGATGGTGTAGTAGAATTAAAAGATGGACAAAAAATCGAGACAAATACACTTGTTTGGACCGGTGGCGTTCAAGGAAATACAGTTGTAGCTAATTCTGGTCTTGCTGTTGATCGTGGCCGTGCAACTGTTAATGAATATCTACAATCTACTTCCCATTCAGATGTATTTGTTGTTGGTGACAGTGCAGTTGTATTCCCTCCAGAAGGCGGCCGTCCATACCCACCGACTGCTCAAAATTCTTGGCAAATGGGTGAACTAGTAGGCTATAACTTATTTGCATATTTCAACAATAGTAAGATGAATTCATTCAATCCAGTTAACTCTGGGACACTTGCTAGTCTTGGACGTAAAGATGCCATTGCAACAATTGGTGCAAACCAAACGCAATTAAAAGGATTCCCTGCGTCTGCTATGAAAGAAGCAAGTAATATTCGTTATCTATCTCATATTAAAGGACTATTTAGTATCGTATATTAATATTATTTACCAATAAGCAGCAATAACGATTTCCTAGTAAGGAGCAGTTTATTGCTGCTTATTTAATAACCTCCCCTCTTCCTTTTTTCATGCCTTGATCCCCAATTTAAAATGACATGCAATGTTCATACGAAAACGGTATAATATTTATTAGGAGGGATGTATTAAAATGGAAACTATTCAAGTGAATCAAAGATCCATGTTTCAAAAAGTACTTGGTACATTTATCGTTTCATTGTTAATTGCGACAGTTGGTTTATATGTAGGCCAATATATACCACCTATCATGATGTTTCCATTAGCTGCTCTTGAATTAATACTGATCATTTCAGCATTTTGGATTAGAAAGAGCAAAAGTGTTGGATATACGTTCGTGTATGTATTTACTTTTATTTCGGGCATTACAACTTTTCCAATCGTAAGCCATTATGTATCTATCGCAGGTGCCCAAGTTGTACTTCTAGCTTTCGCTTCAACATTTGGTATTTTCGCAGTGATGGGGATTATTGGGGCTATTACGAAAAAAGATCTATCGTTTCTAAGCACATTTTTGCTTGTCGCTTTATTAGCACTTGTGTTTATTAGTCTCTTTAATATTTTTAGTCCGTTAAACTCAGGCGGTCTACTTGCATTTTCAGCAATAGGTTCTATCGTTTTTTCACTTTATATCATGTATGATTTTAACCAAATGAAACAACATAGAATTTCTGAGGAAATGGTACCGCTCTTAGCATTAAATTTATATTTAGACTTTATTAATTTGTTTACGTATATTCTTCAATTACTTGGAATAATTGAAAGTGACGATTAATATGAAAAAAGGCTTGAGCCGCTTTCTATGGCTCAAGCCTTTTTATATTAAAGCTGGGATACTTAATTGTTTGATCAATTGTTGAATAACGGCATTGGCTTGCAGCCTTGCAGCAATATATGGGGGATTTACTTGTTTCATTCCTTCCAAAGGATGCCCAAGCCATAATATATGTTGATCAATTAGTACAAAAGGAAATGGAACTGCCACATTTAAGTATGTAGCATCAGGAAACGCCTTTAGTTTATATTGAGTAATTAGATTAAGCTGAAGCCTATTACTGCTCTTTTTCATTTGGTTTTCCCAATAATCTGGTAAAACTGTTTGATCTGGTAAGGAAATCGTAATCGAGTGTCGGGCGTTTTCCATATCTTTGAAAATACTATCTAATTTACGGGCATGGACCCACCTCAAGTTAGGATGCTGGTGGCGAATCCATGTACCAATTTGTTGTTGTGTAATGACCCGTTGATGTTTCATCTGAAACTGAACAAGTTTCTTAAGAGTTTGATCGGCCCGTAAATGATGCACAAAATCAGTATTAGCTACATGGATAAACTTCCCTTTTGTTCTTGTCATCGCTACATTTATCAATTTCTCACTTTCTTTACCAGAGAGGAGAAAGCTTGGACGTGCATAAGGGGCACTATCAACAATATCAAAGACCATCATATCTCTTTCACTACCTTGAAAACGATGAACTGTTGCGGATATAATATCAGCAGTCATTTTTTCGTTTTCATAAAGATCGTCTATCAAGCTACTCATTAAAGCTGCCTGTGCACGATATGGCGTTACATAACCAATCGATCGTACACCAGATAAATATGCTTCATGTATCATTTGAAACGATAGCAGCAATTGCCAAATATTAATTCGTGAATTTGTCCCCGCTTCTTTTATGCAATAGTGTCCACTTCCGCTTGTATTCACTAATATCGAAGCATATGTTTCAAATGGGGCATGATCCGCAATTGCTTGTCTTGTTTGCAACACACTTTGATGATCATCGACGAGTGAGTAATAAATATATTTATTTGTGAAAGAGGAAATGTCTGGATGCATTCTTCTTTGCTGTTTTAACAAAAATAAATGAGGATGTAATTCACCATCATTTACTGTGTCCGCTACCCCTGAAGTGATAAAAATATCTTTTTTCAACCATTCATTTACCATTAGCGAATGTGAAGATGCGATCGGCGGTAACTGCTTAAAATCGCCACATACGATTATCCGTTTTCCTAAACTCGCTGCAAAAGCAATTTGCGGAACATAAGCCATACTTGCTTCATCCACGATTACAATATCAAAATTTTTCTCATATATCGCTTGTTCTGTAGCCGCTTTTGCTAATGTCGTCCCTACTACATATGCTTCCTTTAACAAATTCATTTCCTTGTTGCGGATTTTCATCATAATTTTTGCTAATTTTGCTTCGATTTCTAGTAATGCTTCTGAATCTCTTTTACTATATGAGGATATTAATAGTTGCTGAAGACCATTCTTTTCAAAAAGAAGCTGCTCCCTCTTCTTTATTAAATCGGGATCCTGTTTTTCGATTAACTGCTGCATCGACAGTTGCTGATTATTTGCTTCAAGTTGTGAGCCATAGCGGATAATATCACCAGCATGATATCTTTCCTTGCGTTTAATATATTCTAATAAAGTATGCATTAACACATTTACAGCATGATTACTATGGGAGAGAATCAAAATTCTTTTTTGTTTAAAATATTGATGTGCAGCTACCCGGGACAACGTATACGTCTTCCCTGTTCCAGGAGGCCCCCATACGTATGTGACGGGATTATATTTAGATCTTAAAACAAGTTCATGAACATGGTTTTTCATTTTCCCGATTGGATGCTTAGCCGGCATTGTTGGATTCATCAATCTTTTAATTCTGATCCGCTTCTTTTTATTTTTCTTTAGCTCATTAAGACGGTCAATCAAATGTTCTAGTAATTCCCATGGATCGTGGTTAATATAAACATCCGAAACGTCATCACCGATAAACTCCTGCAATTCAATAATAATCGTTTTTCCTTCAGATGATATGATACGTCCCGAAATTTTTTCACTTCCCCATTTTATTTTAACAAGTGAACCAATTGGGACGTTTAAGTAGTAAGATGACTCAAAAAAGTAGTTGTACGTCTCAGATCTTGAAATCAATTTTCCATTCGTCAAACTATAACTCGTACTGCCAAACTTTTTCAAATAATTGATTTCATCTTGTAATGCTTCTTGCCACTTATGAATATAAGCTATTGTTGAATTCATGTAATACTCCTTTTTTCGTAAAACGTTTCATATAAAAATCTCAATCAATAATCGATTGAGATTCTCATAAACTTTATGGCCGTTCAGCAATACGACCAGTTTGTAATAAATACTGAAAATATTCATCGTCTTGCACAAGCCATGCTTTAAATTGACGTTTTACAAATTTCTCACAATCTTGAAATGTTGAATAGGATGAATGCTTCTCTTTTCCCTTTGTTTCAATAAACCAACCTTCATCTTTATAATAAATAAAAAATGTTTCATCACTATGATTTTTATATAAACAGCCTTCTTTTTGCTCTTTCAGATTATGCTTGTTATGCATAAAATCTCTTCTCAGCGGTTCAGAATGGAAAGTATTTTCAACAAACTGTTTGTACGCCTCTGTCGTTAATAGACAGCCTGATGCTTTTTGGTGTCCCCCGCCATGATATTTTCGGGCAATTTCCGATACATCTACATGATCATAAATTGTTCGTAAGCTTATTTTTTTTCTGCCTACCATGAGGATTGCAATATAATCTAGATGCGGAAATTCTTTTGCTAATTCATTTCCAAGCTCAGAATGATTTGAATCGGCGTGAACAACCCCAGCATAATAGCCATCGATGAAAGCCTGATATACCTCTCTTTTCTTACCTCTAATATATCTGGCCACTTTATTTTCTTCAATATCTAATATTGCTTCTTCCAACTCATTAAATGTAAAGTCTTCGTGGCTAGAAATTTTATGTAAAAGAATTTGTTCAAAATCCTCGATTGAGTAAAGAAAAAATAAATCATTTAATCTTTTCGCCGTAAGATTTCCATTTTTCTCCCATTCCCACGTATCCATCTGCCGGACAAGTTCTACAAATTGTTCAAGTGATTTCTTAGCATGTAATAGTCCTTTTTCGATTAAAAACTTGTAAAATAAAGATGTTGCACAAGTTAGATTTCCATTAGCCTGTTCAACCTCGACAGCTGCCCAAGAATACTCGTTAAGATGCAATGAACTTTTATGATGATCTATAAGATACACTTCTCCACCATGTTGGACATAGTCATTCAGTTTTTTTTCATTTTGCTCATTTACGGACAAATCTGTAATAAACAAAGTTTCTTCCTTATCTTCTTTTGCTAAAAACATCTCTACTTGCGGATTTAGACCAGCAACAGAGTTGTATTGAACATGAACTTCTTCACCGAAAGCAAGACGTGCCAGTATACCGCATCCTAGCCCATCTAAATCATTATGCGTCAATAATCGGTACATTTAATAAGTCCTCCAAAACATATATAATTCTTTACTCTCTCATTTATATTTTCACTAAAGGTCGCGATTATCCATTATTTATATGTTATCCCTAATATTTGTTATTTTGTTACAATGCTTGCTGTTTGCTTTTCTCCAACAATTACAGCATCAGCAATATCAATAAACAAACCGGTTTCAACAACCCCTGTTAATGATTTAAGCCATTGATGTAATGCATGAGGGTCATCGATTGATCCTGTATGAATATCTAGTATGTAATGATGGCTATCTGTTTGAAAGGGTTCCCCATTTTCAGTCCGTAACACTGGTTTAAATCCTCTTTCTTGCAAGGCTTTGTTTACATGTGTATAGCCAAACGGAATGACCTCAACAGGAAGTGGAAAGCTGCCTAAAGCATTTACACGTTTACTTTGATCTACAACCCAAATATTTTTTGCTGACGCCTTCGCAACCATTTTTTCAAATAATAATGCACCGCCACCGCCTTTAATTCCGTTAAAATTTCGATCTACTTCATCGGCACCATCTATTGTCAAATCAATTTTTTCAACCTCATTTAAAGAGACAAGCTGTATTCCTAAACTTGCTGCTAATGATGACGTTCTTGATGACGTTGAAACACCTTTTATATGTAAACCATTTTTCACGAGTTCTCCTAGTTTTTGAATCGTATAATAAACAGTCGATCCGGAACCTAAACCGACGATCATCCCATCTTCAACAAATTCGGCTGCTTTTTCACCAGCGAGTTTCTTTTGAATCATGATACTGCCTCCCTACATATAAAATACATTCCACTATATCAACTATTATCTCATAAGATGTTATTCCTTCAAACAATTGAACACATTTACTTTATGAACTTTATCGATCAGTTCGTCTTCCTCAAAGTATGATTTATATGATAAATAAACAATGAAAGAGCCCAAATAATGATTCAATCATCATCTGGACTCTTTACATTATGATTATATCACTATTTCATAACAATTGCCTGTTTTCCCATTTGTTCCCACGCCTTAATAAACTGATCACGGTCTAATTGTTTATTTTTTGTCCCGTATGGATCATTTACATATATATGTTGTTTATCATAGCCAGTAATTAATACACTGTGGCAAGAATAAGTGATTCTCACCTTGCCTTGCGGAGTATTCCATTCCGTAAAGTTTGATATTGGCTGAAATTTTGTATTAATAATGACCCAAACAGGATGGCCTGCTTGAATATTTTTTATAATTTCATCGAATGAATGATTTGTAATATCCTTCACCTTATTGCCAGCATACTTTTTAGCAAGATCATAAATAGGTCCGTGATTAACCCCTAATCCTGGTCCGTTTTCCATATTTCCAACAAAGCCGACATTTGGATTACCATGTAACCCATTATCATATGTTAGCGGAACCCTTTTAATTTGATTTGCTAATTCATTTTTCGTTACCTTAATACCATTTGCATTAAGCAGCATAGCTAAACTTGTGACTTCACAGCCATTATAAAGTCTTGGTGATGACATTTGATTGATTAATGGGGCATCAAGTATCTTTTTCTCTATAGTTGTTTGCTTGGACGTCGATTGCTGCGCCTTAACATTTGCATTTGCATGATTTTTTTCCTTTTTTTCACTTGTCTTTACATCTGCTTCAACGTTATCTGACTTTTTTTTATTTAGATCAGAATGATGATAATAATTAAGTACTAATAATAAACTAATTAAAAGCAGTAAAGACAATATGAACCGTGAAGCTTGTTTCAAGATCAGTCACCACTTTTTTTGCTTTGTACACTTACTTTACTCATTCAGAGATATTAATTCCGATGGAAAGAACCCATTACCTCCGTCGTTTCGGTTATATTGACAAAAGCATTTTCATCAACTTCTTTAATTAACTTTTTAACATCTGTTAATTGATAACGAGTAATAACCGTTAATAAAACTTTTCTGCTTTCACCAGAATAAGCCCCTTCACCATCCATAATCGTAATTCCACGATAAACACTTTGTAATAATTTCGACTTCATTTCATCACCTTTATTAGTGATGATCATTAACGTTAGTTTAATATGGTTCGTATGTACAGTATCAATTACTTTACCTGTTGTATAAATAGCTACCAATGTGTTTAAAGCAGCATCCCAATTGAATACAAAACCTGAAATAATCACAACAATACCGTTTAAAGCAGAAAGAATAGATCCAAGAGGGAAATCTTTATTTTTTGCTAACAACATGGCAATGATATCAAAACCTCCAGAAGAACCTGACGCTTTAAAGATAATGCCAATACCTAATCCTGTTAATACTCCGCCAAATAAGGAAGAAAGAATTGGTTCAGTGGAAAGCTGTATAACAGGAATCACATATAAGCTAACAGATAAAACAACAACAGATGTAATGGTGTAAAAAACGAATTTGTTCCCTAATTTAAAAATTGCAACGATTAACAGTGGTAAATTTAAAACAAAGTTTAATACTCCAGTATTAATTGGTGTAATAAGTCCTAACATAATTGCAATCCCGCTTAAACCACTGCTTAAAATTTTATTTGGGATCAAGAAGAAGTTATACCCTAAACCAACGATAACTGATCCCAGAACGACCATACAAAAATTCTTCATTTTTCTCTCCTTAGTTGTTATACAAACAGTTCATGAGAATTATTATAGTAATAAATTATTAATTACTCAACTGTTGTAAAACATAATTGAAGAAGTTCCAAAAATGAATAAATTTTAATCAAATGAAATGAAAATAACTCCTCATTTGAATTGTTCTTTTTCCGTGTCCATGTGGTCTCACTTTTTTAGCTCAGAATGGCGTAAGCTATTTCATCTACTCAACGAAATGTATCTTTCCTTAATATCAATAGTTTTTCGTTTTTCCTTAATAAACACCAGCTTCTACTTATTTCCTGAGTATTATACATAAAAATTCTTAAATAACACTTAAAATGAGCAATCAATTTTATATAACATATCTGCGTAAAATAAAATAACATTTTTAGTAAAAAACTTAATTCTTGCGTTAGGAATTCTAACATTATTGTATACTTAGCAAGGAATTTATTATATATTAGTAATAACATCTCACAAGGGGAGGAAATACGGTGGCAGCTAATGAATCATATATGGAGAAAAAGGTAATTTCAATTGGAACAGTTTGTGAACTGACAGGATTAAGCGAACGGCGAATCCGTTATTATGAAGAAAGAAAGCTCATTTTTCCCGACAGATCAAAAAGCGGAATTCGTAAATATTCATTCCTAGACGTTGAAAAACTTGTTGATATCGCCAATAAAAGAGAAGAAGGCATTCAAACATCAGAAATCAGAAAAGAGTTTATTAAAGAAAAAAAATATGATGAAAAAACATTGCGGGAAAAGGTTATCCGCGGTCAAATAAACGCTTATTTCAATAAAAGAAGTTAAAAATAGGCAACATCATTTGTCTGACACTATTACAAAGCTAATCACCTAAGAATAGGCTATCACCGTATATTGCAAGATAGCGTCAGACAATGCATGCAGCCTAGATTCATTAATAAAGACTTTGGATATCGGTATTTTCAGGAAGCTTAAAAGGATTTTCTTTGTTGATATGGTCATAAAACATAATCCCATTTAAATGATCCATTTCATGCTGAAAAACAATTGCTGTATATCCTTTAAGTCTAATTACTACTTCTTCTCCATTAATATCAAATGCCTTCACTTTAATTCTTTCATAGCGAGGAACATAACCTGGAACTTCACGTTCTACCGATAGACATCCCTCTCCAGATGGCAGGTAAGTCATTGATACAGAATGGCTTACGATTTTCGGATTGAATAAAGTATATGCAAGTTCTTCTTGTTCACTTTGAATATATACAGCAAACATTTGTTTATTGAGGCCGATTTGATTTGCGGACAAGCCTACACCAGCTCGTAAATGATGTTTTTTTGCAATTTCCGGATTTTGACTGTTTTTCAAAAACTGAAGCATGCACATCAATTCTTCTTTATCCTCTTCGGTTGGAGGCATTTGCACCTCATCTACCACTTTTCTTAATATCGGGGCTCCTTCTTTCACTATATCTTTCATTGTAATCATATAATCTTTTGTAAATTTACTCATTACTAAATCAACCATCCATTTTATATCAGATTTTCTTATCGAACACAGTAGTTCGATAAGGTTAAGATATTTTACTTAATATTACCATATTCTAAATAAAAAATCTAAAAAGAACAAGTTCTATTCAGTCATATTTCCAACAATGTAAGCGTAAATGTTGCTGTCGTATCTTCATCAGCAAAATCACCAATTGATGTATAATATTCTTGAATCACCGCTGTAAAATCTCTTTTTCTGTCTGGTATAACGATATGGAAGGAATCATTATATAAAAGGGCTGTGATATCATGATATTCAAGCCCACCTTTTACATGAAAAGAAAAGCGAATGGTATACTTTGATTGTTTATTATATTCTTCTTGAAATTGTGTTATATTTATCGTCCTATCGTTTATTTTTATTGCAGAAACCATTTTTATCCACCTTTCCATTTTTATCCACCTTTATAATTTTATAAATGGGCACGAACGATATGTTTACGTCGATCTTTCAATAAGATGGCAATATAAAGCAATATTGAAAGTGTTACGGAGCATGCAGATGTAATATAGATGCTGAAATAACCAAACAAATCTCCAATTTGACCAAATACCATCGCACCAATTCCAATGCCAAGATCAAAGAAAGAAAAGAATGTTGCATTCGCCATCCCTTTACGATTGATAGGTGTTTTTTCCATCGCCCATGCTTGTAACGCAGGCTGTACTGATCCAAAACCAAGGCCATAACAGAAAGCGGCAACAAAAAGAACTAACGTGCTAGGGAGCCATGATAATAAAATCATTGCAACAATAATCATGAATGCACCTGGAATGAAAATTGCCTGATGTCCTTTCTTATCATATAAACTCCCCGCAAACGTTCTTGTTACCATTAGAGCCAATGCGTATATTAGAAAATACCATTGTATCCCTGCTATATGCTTTTCTGCTGTATATAACGGCAGGAACGTTGCAATTCCACCGAAAGTTACTGTAACAAAGAATAAAAGCACAGATGGCATTAACGCATTCTTTTCATAAATATCTACTTTAAATGTCGTTGATTCAGTTTTCTCCTTTTTTTCGACCTTTTTATAGCGAATTTGAATGGCAAGAATGAATGCTAATAAACCAAGAAATGAACAGATTAGAAATAAAATGTGAAACGGTATAGCATTTGAAAGAAACAGCCCTAACGATGGACCGAATGCAAGTGCAAGATTTCCAGATAGTCCATAATAACCTAAACCTTCCCCTCTTTTACTTGCGGGGATGATATCTGTAGCAATTGTCCCTGCAGCTGTTGTCGAAAATCCCCACCCAATGCCTTGGATAATGCGCATTAAAAATAGAAAAAGAATACTAGGCGCAATTGAATATGATCCAACTGAAAGAACAAAAATGAGCAATCCGAATAAATATACAATTTTTCTGCCCTTAGATTCTAAAGCATGCCCAGCAAACGGTCTTAATAATAATGCTGAAAAGGTAAAAATACCGACGACAAATCCAATTAATTGGTCAGTTCCACCTAAATGCTTTACAAATAAAGGAATCGTCGGAAGTGTCATTTGAAAGCCCAAAAAAACAAAAAAATTCGCTAAGCAAATAAAAATAAAATCGCGAGTCCATATTTTTGCTTCATTCACACGTAAATCTTGATCTGTCATAACGTTCCTCCCCTTATCATACCCATAGCAAAATATTCGTATTACGAAATATATGATTTATAGTTTGTAAGTTTGACAAAACTTCAAGCTTATTTTTATATGACTCACACTAGTTTTAACACAAACTTAATGATGTTGTACAACAACCTGCTCAATTCCCATCTGTCTTTTAAAAAACTAAAAAATCCCGACAAAGCAATATCTCTTTATCGGGATAAGTATATACATTTCATTATGATGCATGATGTTCTTTAAATGATCTATTAATCTGTTCTTCTTGAATTGGGGTATAGTTACAGCTTGCCTTTGCACAATGCTTATTTAATGAACATGCCGCACATTGACCTTCCTTGCTCTTTCTTACAAATCGTATTAACGTCCAGCAAGCATAACCGAAAATAAGCACACTAGCAACAATGCTAAAAATCATTGAAAAGCCCACCTTTATAGATTTATAGTAAACGTCCTATTTGATAAACCAAGACAGAAAGAATATATGCAATCATTAGTGCGTAAATAATTGAAAATATGGTGATTTTTTTTGAGCCTGTTTCCTTTTGAATAATCGCAACAGTTGATAAACACGGAATATATAAAAGAATAAATACCATAAAACTGTACGCTGATATTGGTGTAAAAGTATGAGAAATAACCGTTTCAAGTGATGAACTGTCGGGAACAAAATACAGCACATTCATCGTGGATACAACAACCTCTTTAGCTAAAAATCCAGTTATTAAGGCCGCAGCAGCTTGCCAAGTACCAAAACCGAGTGGTGTAAAAATTGGCGCAATATAGCTGCAAATCACTGCCATAAAACTTTTATCGATCGGTACATTCACACCGCCTGGCCCCGTATAAGATAATAACCATATCGCAACAGTACCGCCAAAAATAAATGTACCTGCTTTTCGAACAAATCCTTTTCCTTTATCCCAAGTACTTCTAAACAGACTACGAGCATTCGGAACACGATATGGCGGCAATTCAATCACGAACACAGATCCTTCTGTTTTTATAAAGAGAGAAAATACTTTTGCTAAAATGAGTGCCACAACAATGCCAAGTAAATAAAGAGAAAGAACAATTAATGCTTGGTATTTTTCGAAAAAAGCAGCGACAAATAAACTATATACCGATAATCTTGCTGAACAAGACATTAAAGGGGTCAACAGTGTTGTCAGCAATCTTTCTTTCGGCTGTTCAATCGTTCTTGCTGCCATAACACCAGGAACATTGCATCCAAATCCGATAATTAATGGAATGAATGCTTTCCCATTGAGACCAACAGCCTCCATTAACCGATCCATCACCATTGCGACCCTCGCCATATATCCAGAGTCTTCTATAAACGAAATAAAAAAGAAAAGCACAAATATTTGTGGTACGAACACAAGCACTCCGCCAACACCAGCGACTATTCCATTTAAAATAATATCTTGAATAAATTTCGTTGCATGGACTTTCGTTAATCCTATTTGAATCCAGTCCGATAACGGTCCAGAAAAAAAGTGATCAAGCAAATCCGATAGTGGTGATCCTCCCCAATTAAATGTAACGCAAAAAATGAAATACATGACAAGAATAAAAATTGGGATGCCGAGATATTTGTTTGTCACAATCGAATCTAGTTTTTCTGAAAAAGTGCGTTTTTCTAAATTAGAGAACTGTACTGCATCTTTCATCACGGCATCTATAAATTGCTGACGTTTTCTATAAATTGCTTGTTTAAGCCGATACTTGTCATCAGAAAGCTGATGTTCTAGTTGTCTAGATATATCCAATAAAGCTTGCTTGCACGTGTCAAGTTCAGGCATATTACAGATAACATCATTTCCTTCAAGAAATTGTATCGCCAACCAACGCTTATTTAATGAACGAATATCCGGTAGTAATTGTTCAATTTTACTAATTCCTGCTTCGATGAGCTCTCCATAATCTATTTGAAAATTCAAATCATTATGTATATTCATGTCAAACTGTTTATGAATTGCTTGACATCCTTTTCCTGTTCTCGCAACGATAGGAACGACTTGAATACCTAACCGTTCCATCATTACACGATCATCTATGCGCATGCCCCTCGACTTCGCAACATCTATCATGTTCAAGCCAATCATAACCGGTTTTCCGAATTCCAGTAACTGAATTGTTAAATGTAAATTTCTAGCCAGCTGTGAAGCATCTACAATATTCAATATCGTTGAAAATTGATTTTCCAATAAGAATCTCGAAGCAACGGCTTCATCTTTCGATAATGGATTTAACGTATAGATTCCAGGTAAATCAATAAGAATACCATAGTTACCCTTTAACTGCCCGACCTTTTTCTCAACTGTCACACCTGTCCAATTCCCAACATACTCATAAGAGCCTGTCAATTCATTAAAGAGAGAGGTTTTACCTGTGTTGGGATTACCAAATAAAGCTACTTCCATTATGAACACTCCACTTTAATCTGCATTGCTTCTTTCTTTCTTATTCCAATACATTGACCGCTCACTTCAAGCATACATGGTCCGCCAAATGGCAGTGAGCATTTATAACAAACTTCTCGTCCTTCAATAACCCCTAAATCAAGAAGTCTTCTTTGAATTAATTCATTTACCTTTGATAAATCAGTAATAATACCTTTGTCACCTGGTTTTAACTCTGTCAAGATCATTCGATGACCTCCTAACCACGATCGAAAAATGACGATAATGATAATTATTTTCACTTACTATCATAACTGATATCTCTATAAATCGTCTAGCTATTTTTCTTGATTTCATTTTATATTGTTAATTTTTTTTGAACTTTTCAAAACGGATAAGGTAGCGGATAAACATCATAGAGGCTATAAGCCTATACTGCCGGCCAACGTCTTGAGGTGATGGCCTTCATTTAGATCCAAGCCTCTATTGCCTTTGCCACTTTTTCCGTAATCGAAAAAAACGAATGTCCTTAACGTTACCGTTTAGAACATTCGTTTTGAAAATTTTTTATGCTATAATCCCACTCTTTTCAATCCGTTCAATAACCTTTAACAATGTTTTCTCGTCTTGTACTAACGCAATTCTCACATATCCTTCACCGTGCTCACCAAAAGCGATCCCAGGTGTCACTACAACTCCAGCTTTATCCATCAATTCATATGTAAATGAAAGTGACTGTTTTCCGGCAGGGATTTTCGCCCATATAAACATTGTTGCCTCAGACGGCTTTATTTTCCAACCAATATTCGCCAAGCCATTGATTAAAAAATCTCGTCTTCTTTCATATAACTTAGCATTTTGTTTTAAAAAGTTTTGACCCTGTGTTAATGCTTTTACAGCAGCCCTTTGTATCGGTTCAAAAATACCGTAATCAACGTGCGATTTTAATCGTTGGAACAACTGAATAACTTCTTCATTTCCGCATAAAAATCCAATTCGAGTACCAGCCATATTAAAACTTTTGGATAAGGAATTAAATTCAACCCCTACATCTTTAGCACCTTCAATGGATAAAAAACTAACAGGTTGCTTCTGATCAAAAATTAGTTCGCTATAGGCGAAATCGTGAGCAACAATAATATTATATTTTTTCGCAAAAGCAACAACCTCTGTAAAAAACTCTTTCGTTGCGAGTGCTGGAATCGGATTACCTGGAAAATTCAAAATCATCATTTTCGCTTTCTTAGCAATATCTTCAGGGATTTTCGAAAGATCAGGTAAAAATCCATTTTCTTCAAGTAACGGCATTGGGTATCCTTCAGCCTCAGCGATATGAACACCTGATTCATAAGCAGTGTAGCCCGGATCTGGTACTAAAATAATATCCCCAGGATTACAGAACACAAGTGGTAAATGAACAATCCCATCCTGGGAACCCATTAATTGAATAACCTCTTTATGTGGATCGACTTTTACATTAAAACGTTCCTGATAATAAGAAGAAACCGCATGATGAAAGGCATCAATTCCAGAAATCGTATAGCCGTATTGTGCTGGATCTTTTACGTCAGCCGCCAACGATTCAATTACAAAAGATGGTGGCGGCTGATCGGGACTCCCAATACTTAAATCGATCATTTCCATACCCTCTTGTTGTTTTCTTTTTTTATAATTGTTTAATTCACTAAAAATTAGCGTCTTTACAGAATTCATTCTGTTTGCAATGTTAAGCAATGAAATTTCCCCCTAGAAAAAATAGAAGAATCTCTTCCTTTTATTTTGAAAAGCTAATGACATTATTTTTAAAATTATTATATCAAATTGAAATGATAGTATATAATAAATCTTTTGCGATGAAAAGATAAAGATTGCTGAACACAGATTAAGTAAACAACATTTATTGAAAAAACAAGGATTTTATAGAAAATACTATTCAATTATTATCTATAAGGAATAGCTCAATTGCTTGCAAGCGAGAAATTTATATATTCAGTGTCAGCATCCCTTATTAAGAGCACTTGCTGGAATTCATTTATAAATGAGAGTTTCTCCCTCTTTATCATGTATAAATAGATGGGTTTATGCTTGAAGATAATATATTCATTAACTGGATTAAAGTTTTTTATGTATAAGCACATTCATTTCCGCTCCAGGATGCTCGCTTTCCGCGGGCGAATGCTGAGCCTCCTCGGCGCTGCACGGAGGGCACTGAAAAAGTCCATTAAATTATTAGACGGTTAAAGGTTGAATAAATTAAACCTTTAACTGTCTTTTTAGCTTATAATAATGATATTAATTCA